>NZ_CP014989.1:0-1200000 GCF_001685415.1 Serinicoccus hydrothermalis
TCGTGGGTGACGACCATCATCGTCATGCCCTCCGAGGCCAGCGTCTTCATGACGTCGAGCACGTCCCCGACCAGCTCCGGGTCCAGCGCGGAGGTCGGCTCGTCGAAGAGCATCATGTCCGGGTCCATCGACAGCGCCCGGGCGATGGCCACGCGCTGCTGCTGACCACCGGACAGGTGCGCCGGGTAGGCGTCGACCTTCTCGGACAGCCCGACCCGCTCCAGGTTGGCGCGGGCGACCTCCTCGGCCTCCTTGCGGCCGCGCTTCTTCACCCGCTGCTGGGCGATGGTGAGGTTGCGCAGCACCGTCATGTGGCTGAAGAGGTTGAACTGCTGGAAGACCATACCGATCCGGGCCCGCACCGCGTCGAGCTCGGTCTCGGGGTCGGTGATGTCGATGCCCTCGATGAGCACCCGGCCCGAGGTCGGCTCCTCCAGCCGGTTGACGCAGCGCAGGAGGGTCGACTTGCCCGAGCCGGACGGGCCGATGACGCAGACCACCTGGCCGGAGTTCACGTGGAAGTCGATGCCGGTGAGCACCTCGTTGTCGCCGAACGACTTGTGCAGCTCGCGGACCTCGATCGCGGGCGCGCCCGGGTCGACCTGCTGGGTGGGGTGGAGCCGGGTGGGCATCAGCGGGACCTCCTCTGTCGACGCTCCAGCCAGGCGACCATGCGGGTCAGGGGGAGCGTGATGACCAGGTAGAGCAGAACGGCGAAGGTGAGCGACGTCGCGGTCCCGGCGGAGGGACCGCTGCTCATGAAGTCGCGGGCCAGTGTGGTCAGCTCCCGTTCGTTGGCCGCCATGCCGATGACGAACAGCAGCGAGGTGTCCTTGATGAGGATGACCAGCTCGTTGGTGAGCGGCGGGATGACGATGCGCAGCGCCTGGGGCATGACGACGGTGGCCATCGTCCAGCCGCCGTTCATGCCGAGGGACCGGGCCGCCTCGGTCTGCCCCTTGGGCACCGCCTCGATGCCGGCCCGGAGGGTCTCGGCCATGTAGGCGGCCGAGACCAGCATGAGGCCGACGAGACCGGCGCCGACCGGGCCGCCCGGTGGTCGCCAGCCGAAGGCGATGGGCACGCCCAGCGCCATGAAGATGATGACGACCAGGGCGGGCAGTCCGCGGAAGAGCTCGATGTACGCCGTCGACACCCAGCGGAACGGGGCGATCGGCGCGAGCTTCATCAGCACCAGCACCATCGCCAGCACGAAACCGCCGGCGAAGGCGATGACGGTGTAGAGGATGGTGTTCCTCGCGCCGATGAGGACGAAGTCCTGCCAGTTCGCGGTGAACCCTTCCCGCAGGAAGAAGTTGCTGGAGATCGCCTCCCAGTCCGCGACGAGCACGAAGACCACGGCGAGGACGACGAAGACGGCGTAGAGCGCCAACCGGACGGCGCGCTGCCGCTGGGTACGGGTCACGGGACGGATGCTCTCGTGCCGGCGGCTCAGCCCTCGGAGGTGGCCGAGGAGTCCTCGGCACCCTCGGTGGTGAAGTAGGTGTCGTAGAGCTCGTCGTACTCACCGCTGTCCCGCAGCGCGGTCAGCTGCTCGTTGACGGCGTCCACGAGAGCCGTGTTGTCCTGCTGCATCGCCAGCCCGTAGGTCTCGTCGGTGTCGTACTCCTCGACGACCTCGAAGTCACCCTTGGTCGAGTTGTCCACGTTGACGGGAAGGTCCTGCAGCAGCGCGTCGACCTGACCGGCCTGGATGGCCTGGAACATCTCGGCGTTGCTCGGGAAGGCGGTGATCGTGGCCTCCGGCGCGTTCTCCTCGGTGTAGGACTCGCCGGTGGTCCCCTGCTGCACACCCACCGTCCTGCCGGCGAGGTCGCCGATGCCGGTGATGTCGGACCCGGCGGGGACGAGCAGGGACTGCTTGGAGTCGTAGTAGCCGTCGGAGAAGGCGAGGCTCTTCTGCCGGTCCTCGGTGATGGTCATGGCCGAGGCGGCCAGGTCGCAGTCGCCGGAGTTGAGCGCCAGTCCCGACTGCAGGGTCTCGAAGGAGGAGTCCTTGATCTCGAGCTCCAGACCCAGGCCGTCGGCGACGGCGCTGACGATGTCGACGTCGAAGCCGGTGAAACCGCTGTCGGAGGAGTCGTCGAAGTCCTCGAAGGGCGGGTAGGGGACGTCGGAGCAGACGGTCAGGGTGCCGTCGGTGATGAGGTCGAGGTCGGCGGCGGCCGCGTCACCGGAGGCCTCACCGCCGGAGCCGGCGTCGCTGCCGCCGTCGTCGGAGCCGCAGGCGGCCAGGGAGAAGGCCAGGGCGCTGGCCGCGAGCACGGGAAAGATCGAGTTCTTCATGCGCGAACCATACGTCCGGCCCGGGTGCGAACTGCTCACCCGGGCCGGATCGTGACCGAATCGATGCCTCTCAGGCGTCGGCCGCCTCCTCCGCGGCCTCCTCGGCGGCCTCGGCGTCCTCGTCGACCCAGTCGAAGGTCTTCGTGACGGCCTTCTTCCACTGGCGGAAGAGCCGGTCACGCTCGGCGTCCTTCATCTGGGGGCTCCAGCGCTGGCCCTCCTCCCAGTTGTCGATGACGTCCTGCTCGCCGGAGAAGAAGCCGACCGCGATGCCGGCGGCATACGCCGCGCCCAGGGCCGTCGTCTCCGCCACCTTGGGACGCACGACGTCCACGCCGAGGATGTCGGCCTGGAACTGCATGAGCGTCTCGTTGGCGACCATGCCGCCGTCCACGCGCAGCTCCGTGAGCTCCACGCCGGAGTCGGCGTTCATCGCGTCGGAGACCTCGCGCGTCTGGAAGGCGGTGGACTCCAGCGCCGCCCGGGCGATGTGGTTCTTGTTGACGTAGCGGGTCAGCCCCACGATCGCCCCGCGGGCGTCGTCCTTCCAGTAGGGCGCGAAGAGCCCGGAGAAGGCCGGCACGATGTAGCACCCGCCGTTGTCGTCGACCTTGTTGGCGAGGGTCTCGATCTCCGGCGCGTCCGAGATGAGCCCGATGTTGTCCCGCAGCCACTGCACCAGCGAGCCGGTGACCGCGATCGAGCCCTCGAGGGCATACACCGCGTCCTGGTCGCCGATCTTGTAGCAGACCGTGGTCAGCAGGCCGTTCTCACTGGGGACGATCTCGGTGCCGGTGTTGAGGAGCATGAAGTTGCCGGTGCCATAGGTGTTCTTGCTCATGCCCTTCTCGAAGCAGGCCTGCCCGAAGGTCGCGGCCTGCTGGTCGCCGAGGATCCCGGCGATCGGCACGTGCAGCTTGGTGCTCTCGCCGTAGACCTCGGCCGAGGACTTGATCTCCGGCAGCATCGACAGGGGTATGCCCATGTCCGAGGCGACCTGCTCGGACCAGGACAGCGTCTTGAGGTCCATGAGCATCGTCCGCGAGGCGTTGGTCACGTCGGTGACGTGGACGCCGCCGTCGGTGCCGCCGGTGAGATTCCAGACCGTCCAGCTGTCCGTGTTGCCGAAGAGCAGGTCACCGGCCTCGGCCTTCTCCCGGGCGCCCTCGACGTTGTCGAGGATCCACTTGACCTTGGGGCCGGAGAAGTAGGTCGCCAGCGGCAGCCCGCAGACGTCCTTGTACTTGTCCGCGCCGTCGTCGCCACCGAGCTCGGCGACGATCTTGTCGGTCCGGGTGTCCTGCCAGACGATGGCGTTGTAGACGGCCTCACCGGTGTTCTTGTCCCACACCACCGCGGTCTCGCGCTGGTTGGTGATGCCGATCGCCGCGAGGTCGTCGTTGCCGAGGCCGCCCTTGCCGAGGGCGGTGCCGATGACCTCCTTCGTGTTCTCCCAGATCTCGGCGGGGTCGTGCTCGACCCAGCCGGCCTTGGGGAAGATCTGCTCGTGCTCCTTCTGACCGACGGAGTGGATCTCGCCGCTCTTGGTGAACACGATGGCTCGGGTGCTGGTCGTTCCCTGGTCGATGGCCAGGACGTAGTCAGCCATGCACTTGCTCCTTCACGTCGTTGTGGATGGTGGGGGTCAGGTTGGTGGTCAGCCGTACAGCGCGGCGACGATGCCGGCGAGGACACCGCCGATGAGCGGGCCGGCGACCGGCACCCACGAGTAGCCCCAGTCGTTCGTGCCCTTCCCGGGGATGGGCAGGACGGCGTGCGCGATGCGCGGGCCGAGGTCGCGGGCCGGGTTGATGGCATACCCCGTGGGTCCACCCAGGCTGGCGCCGATGCCGACGACCAGCAGCGCGACGGCCAACGGGCCGAGCTGGTGCGGGGTGTTGCCGAAGAGGATGACGACGAAGACCAGGGCGAAGGTGCCGATGATCTCGGTCACGAGGTTCCACCCGTAGCTGCGGATCTCCGGCCCGGTCGAGAAGACACCCAGCTTGGCGGCGGGGTCGCCGTCGGCGTCGAAGTGCTGCTTGTAGGCGGCCCAGGCGAGCACGGCGCCGAGGAAGGCACCGAGCATCTGCGCGGCGAAGTAGATGAACATGTTGCCGACGTTGGCGGCCACACCGGGGGCGAACTCCTCCGCCCCGTTGGCCAGCAGGCCCACGGTGACCGCGGGGTTGATGTGCGCGCCCGACTTGTAGGCCACGAAGACACCGGCGAAGACGCCGAGGCCCCAGCCCCAGTTGATGAGCAGCCAGGCGGCACTGGGACCGCCGCCGGTCCCCTTGGTCTGGGGCAGGATAGCGTTCGCGACCACGCCGCAGCCGAAGAGCAGCAGCATCATGGTGCCGAGCACCTCGGAGACGAAAACAGCTCCCACGGATGACTCCTTGTGTCAACGAGGAGGACCGGGCGGTCGCCCGGACCTGTCAGTCGGGTGCCGCGGCTCCCGACCCCATCGCCTGCAGCGGGGCCACCTCGCCGAGGTGGTCGCGCACGCGGGCGGCGCTCTGGTCGTCCGGCTCGGCCGCGGCGGCGATCTCCGCCTCGGCCCGCGCGGTGTATGCCTCGATCTCGGCCTGCGTCGTGGCCTCGTCCCAGCCGAGCTCGGCGGCGGCGATGGCGGCGATCTCCGGCACGGTGTGCAGACCCTTGTCGGGGGCCTCGTAGATGAGCCGGGTCCGGCGCATCATGAGGTCCTCGAGGTGCAGCACGCCCTCGGTGCGGCAGGCGTAGGCGACCTCGGCCCGCAGGTAGGCGGTCGAGTGCTCCAGCGTCTGCGCCATCGAGGGGTCCTCCTCGATGAGGTCCAGCAGCTCCTCCACGAGCGAGCCGTAGCGGTGCAGGAGGTGGTCGGTCATCTGCTCCGACCAGCCGAACTGCTCGCGCAGCGCGGGCATCCGCCGCCGCATCGCGGCCTCGCCCACCGCGCCGAGCAGCGGGATCTCGTCGGTGATGCAGGGCAGCTCCTCGGCGCGCCCGCCGAGCGCGAAGTCGACGGCGTCCTTGGCCATGACCCGGTAGGTCGTGAGCTTGCCGCCGCCGATGACGGTGAGGCCGGGCACCGGGCTGGCGACGGTGTGCTCCCGGCTGACCTTCGCCGAGTCCGTGCCCTCCTTGGTGCCGGGCTGCAGCAGCGGGCGCAGACCGGCATACCAGCCGACGACGTCGTCCCGGGTGAGGGTGGTCTTGAGCACCGCGTTGGCGTGCTCGAGGACGTAGTCGATGTCCGCCGCGGTGGCGACCGGGTTCTGCCGGTCCAGCTCCCACGGCGTGTCGGTGGTGCCGAGGATCCAGTAGCGGGACCACGGGATGAAGAAGAGCACCGACTTCTCGGTCTGCAGGAACAGTCCCGAGGTGCCATGGATCCGCTCGCGCGGGATGACCAGGTGGATGCCCTTGGACGCCAGCACGTTGAGCCCGCCGTCGGTGTCGGCGAGCTCGGAGACGTCGTCGGTCCACACGCCGGTGCAGTTGATGATGTGCCGGGCGCGGACCTCGAAGCGCTCGCCGGACTCCAGGTCCGCCAGCTCGGCCCCGATCGCCGTGCCGTGCTCGTCCTTGACGATCTGGACGACCTCGGTGCGGCTGGCCGCGTGGGCGCCGTAGGTGTGCGCGGTCCGGACCAGCGTGGAGACCAGACGCGCGTCGTCGACGGTCGCGTCGTAGTACTTCACCGCACCGATCGCGGTGTCGTGCCGCAGGTCCGGGAACTGCTTGCTCAGGCCGCCGCGCGTCGTGTGCTGGTGGATCGGCAGGGCGCGGCGCCCGGGCATGATGTTGGCGAGCAGGTCGTAGAGCGTGACGCCGGCGCCGTAGTAGGCCCGCTGCCACACCCGGTGCTCGAGCGGGATGAGGAAGGGCATCGGCTTGACGAGGTGCGGGGCCAGGGTCTTCAGCAGCAGCCCGCGCTCGGTGAGCGCTTCGTGGACCAGCTTGAAGTCGAGCATCTGCAGGTAGCGCAACCCGCCGTGGACCAGCTTGGTGGACCACTGCGAGGTCCCGGAGGCCCAGTCCTGGGCCTCGACGACCGCCGTCGACAGGCCACGGGTGGCCGCGTCCAGCGCAGCCCCGGCCCCGGTCACGCCACCCCCGATGACCAGCACGTCGAGCGGTTCACCACCCTCGGCGGAGTCGCGCAGGGCCCGCAGGGCCTCCTGGCGGCTGGCCGGGCTGAGTGCTCGTGGCTGCATGTGTCGTCTCCCGTGGTCCGTGGTGGTGCTGCGCGGTCCTGATCCTGCCCTGCGGTGGTGCGCGACGCAACAGGTCGAGGGGGGTGGACGGGCAGGTCGTGGACCGGTGTCGCCACGTCGGCGTCCGTGCGGCAGGCTGGGGGCATGCTGCGCACACTGGGCTCCGGGGCGGGGGGCGTACGGGCCTACGGGCTCCAGGACGTGCGCCGCGCCCTGGACGTCTGCGCACAGGACCCGGTGACCAACGTCTTCGTCGCCGCCCGGATCCAGGAGAGCGGCCTCGTCGGGACGCGCGGACCGCTCTTCGGCTACGAGGCGGCGGGCGAGCACGCCCTGTGCTGGTGCGCCGCCAACGTCGTGCCGGTGGCGGCCAGCCCGCGGGCGATCGGTGCGCTGGCGGGCAAGGTCGTCAAGCGCCGCTCCACCGCCAGCTCGATCTTCGGGCCGGTCGACCAGGCGCTCGACCTGTGGTCTCGCCTGGAGCCGCACTGGGGGGAGGCGCGCGAGGTGCGGGAGAACCAGCTGGTCCTGACGATGCAGCAGCGCCCCTCCACCCTCGGTATGCCGATCGACCACCGGGTGCGCCCGGCCCGGGCCGACGAGCTGGACCTCGTCGTGCCGGCGGCCGCCGCCATGTTCACCGAGGAGATCGGCTACCCGCCCTACCGCGGCAGCAGCGGGGCATACCGGCGGGCGGTGGCCGGGCTGATCGAGCAGGGGCACACCCTGGTCCGGGTCGAGGACGGCGAGGTCGTCTTCAAGGCCGACCTGGGATCGGTCGCCCTCGGGGCCGCGCAGGTCCAGGGGGTCTGGGTCCATCCCGACTGGCGCGGCCGCGGGCTGGCCGCGCCCGCGATGGCCGCCGTGGTGGAGCACACCATCGAGCATGTCGTGCCGGTCGTGACCCTCTACGTCAACGACTTCAACGTCCCGGCGGTCGCGACCTACCGCAGGGTCGGCTTCGTCCAGACCGGGACCTTCGCCACCGTCCTGCTCTGAGGAGCCCTGCGCTCAGGCGGTGAGCCGGGTGTGCAGGAAGGTCCAGGCCAGGGCGTGCCACGAGGCCCACTGGTCGGCGGTGCTCGCGCCGCCGTGGCCGCCCTCCGTGTTCTCCCAGTAGGTGACGTCGCGACCGTGCTCCTCGAGCAGCGCGGCCATCTTGCGTGCGTGCCCGGGGTGCACCCGGTCGTCCCGGGTCGAGGTGGCCAGGTAGACCGGCGGCGTCGGGCGGTCCGGCTGGAAGCGCTGGTAGGGGGAGAACGTGCGCAGCCACTCCCACTGCGTGGGGTCGTCCGGGTCGCCGTACTCCGCCATCCACGACGCCCCGGCGAGCAGCTCGTGGTAGCGGGACATGTCCAGCAGCGGCACCTGGCAGACGACGGCGCCGAAGTCCTCGGGGTAGCCGGTGAGCATGTTGCCCACGAGCAGGCCGCCGTTGCTCCGCCCGGTCGTGCCGAGCCGCGGGACCGAGGTCACCCCGCGGGCGACGAGGTCACGCGCGACGGCCACGAAGTCCTCGTAGGCCCGGTGCCGCTGGTCCTGCAGCGCGGCCTGGTGCCAGCGGGGCCCGAACTCGCCGCCGCCGCGGATGCCGGCGACGACGTGCACGAAGCCGTGCGCGAGCCAGGCCCGGCCCACGATCGGGTCGTAGGCCGGGGTGAGGGCGTGCTCGAAGCCGCCGTAGCCGTGCAGCACCGTGGGGGTGGACCCGTCCATGGGCAGGTCGGCCGGACCGACCTGCCAGTAGGGCACGCGGGTGCCGTCGGCCGACGTGGCCCACTCCTGGGTCACGGTGAGGCCACTGGCGTCGAAGCGCGCGGGCGCGGTGCGCAGGACCTCGAGCCCGACCTCGGACCCACCCGTCACCGTGGCCAGCGAGAGCTGCATGGGCTCGACGAAGCCGGTCGTCACGACCCACAGGTCGTCGCTGCGGTCGTCGTCGACCGCCGCGACGCTGACCGTGCGCAGGCCGATGTCCAACGCGTCGGTCAGGTCCGTGGTCTCCCACCCCTGGTCGGTATGCCGGTGCGCCTGGACGGTGTGCCGGACGTCGACGAGGGTGGTGGTCACCAGCCGGGAGGCGGTCCAGGTGAGGTCGAGCAGGGCCGACCGGTCGTCCGGGGCGACCAGCGTCGTCCAGGCCGCGGAGCCGGCATCGGCCAGGACGTCCGCCAGCGGGGCCACGACGAGGGACCCTGCGGGGAAGGACGCGCCGGAGCCGCGCTCCCAGGCGTGCCGCAGGCGGACCGCGACGTGCTCGCCGTGGACCGAGGTCTCGGCGCTCTCGGGGAGGTCGAGGCGCTGCGGACCGTCGTCGGTGAGCACGAGCGTGTGACCGCGGTAGAAGGCCACCGCGTGGTGGAGCACGGTCTGCCCCTGCTCCTGGTCGTGCTGGACGAAGAGCCCCAGGTCGTCCTCGGAGACGGTGTGGACGACCTCGGCCTCGGACAGCGGCGTGCCGCGGCGCCACAGGCGGGCGGTCCGGGGATAGCCCGAGCGGGTCGCGCCGGTCGGGTCGTCGGCGGTTGTGAGGTAGACGTGGTCCCGGTCCCGCCAGGCCAGCGTGCCCTTCGCCTCCGGCTTGGCGAAGCCCTCGGGGGCGGGCACGACCTCGCCCGTCGTCAGGTCCAGCTCGCGGGTGGTCCCCGCGTCCGAGCCGCCGCGCGACAGGTGCACGAGCGCGCGGTCGGCGTGCGGGCGCAGCAGCCGCGCGCCCTGCCAGACCCACGGCACGCCCTCCTGCTCGGCGAGCGCGTCCACGTCGACGAGCACCTCCCAGCGCGGGTCGTCCGTGCGGTAGGACTCCCAGGTGGTGCGCCGCCATACCCCTCTCGGGTGCTCGGCGTCGGTCCAGAAGCCGTAGAGGTGGTCCCCGACCTGGGAGACGAGCGGGATCCGGTCGCTCGCCTGCAGCGCCTCCCGGATCCCGTCGTGCAGGGAGCCGTGCAGCGGGTGGGAGTGCAGGGTCTGCTCGCTGGCGGCGCTGCGCTCGCGGACCCAGGAGAGCGCGTCGTCGGACTCGACCTCCTCCAGCCAGCGGTACGGGTCGTCGGAGGAGGAGGTCGTCGTCATGGGCCCATGCCATCACACGAGCGAGACGGGCTGAGCAGACGCTCGCCGGCGGGGCGGGGCCATTCAGGTGGGATGTGCCGGCGCCCTCTGCTTGGGTGAGGTACGTCGGACCCTGTCCCGGACCGACCCCAGATGAGACGAAGGAGTCCTCATGATGCTGTCCCGTCGTCGGGGCACGCTGGCCGCTGCAGCGGCCGCTGCCCTCACCGCCTCCGCCGTGGTCGCCGCTCCGTCCGGAGCCGCTCCGGCGAAGAACGGGTGCGAGAACCGCACCAACAACACCTACGCCAAGCTGCTGGAGTGCGTCAGGGTCGACGGTGTGATGGAGCACCTGGAGGCCCTCCAGCAGATCGCGGACGACAACGGCGGCAACCGTGCCGCCCAGTCGCCGGGCTACGACGCGAGCGTCGACTACGTGGTCGACGTGCTCGAGGCGGCCGGGTGGTCGGCCGAGGTGGTGCCGTTCACCTATGCCGCCGTCGACTCCGCCCTCACGCAGCTCTCGCCGGACCAGGCGGAGTTCCCGCACGCGGACGCCACGGGCACCGGCGAGGGCGACGTCACCGCCGAGGTCGTGCCGGTGGACGTCAACCTCGACCCGCCCCGCGCCAACTCCAGCGGTTGCGAGGCGCAGGACTTCGCCGACTTCCCCACGGGAGCGATCGCGCTCGTCCAGCGTGGGTCGTGCGCCTTCTCCGTCAAGGCGCTCAACGCCGAGGCCGCGGGTGCGTCCGCCGTCGTCATCTTCAACCAGGGCGACTCCGACGCCGCCGACCGTACCGGGGTGGTCAACCCGACCCTGGGAGGCGAGGGTGTCGTCGACATCCCCGTCGTCGGGACCTCCTTCGCCGCCGGCCAGTCCCTCGCCCAGGACGGCTCCACGGCGAGGGTGGCGGTCGACTTCTACGACGCGACCTCGTACAACGTGATCGGCGAGCTCGCCGGACGGACCGACGGCAACGTCGTCATGGCCGGAGCCCATCTCGACTCGGTCACCGTCGGGCCGGGCATCAACGACAACGGGTCCGGTTCGGCCGGCCTGCTCGAGGTGGCACAGCAGATGAGCAAGAGCCGCCCGCACAACACCGTGCGCTTCGCGTGGTGGGGAGCCGAGGAGCTCGGGCTGCTGGGTTCCCGGGCGTGGGTGGACCAGCGCAGCGAGTCCGAGCTCGAGGACATCGCTCTCTACCTCAACTTCGACATGATCGGGTCGCCGAACTACTACCTCGGTGTCTACGACGCCGACGAGTCGAGCTTCGCCGCCCCGGTCGTCGTCCCCGAGGGCTCGGAGGACATCGAGGAGACGTTCGAGTCGTTCTACACCCTCCGTGGCGAGCCCTACGACGACTCGGCGTTCAGCGGTCGCAGCGACTACCAGGCGTTCATCGACAACGGCATCCCCTCGGGTGGGCTCTTCACCGGTGCCGAGGTGGTCAAGACTGCCGAGCAGCAGGAGATCTGGGGCGGGACCGCGGGTGAGTCCTTCGACCAGTGCTACCACCAGGCGTGCGACACCATCGGCAACATCGACGAGGACGCGCTGGACGTCAACGCCGACGCGGTGGCCTTCGCGGTCTTCCGCTACGCGGCGTCGACGGAGGCCGTCAACGGGGTGCCCGGACGCGCCATCCCGGGGAAGTTCGAGATCCCCGCTCCCGCAGGTCCGGAGCACACCTTCGCCGGCCCGCTGGGCGGCGACGAGCACGACCACGAGGCAGAGCGCGAGTGACGCCCTGACCTACACCCTCGGTGCCGGAGGCCCGGCGGGCACCAGCCCGTCGGGCCTCCGGGCTCCTTCCGTCACGGGCCGGATCCCCCCGGTGGCAGGGGGGCCACGGGGTGCCCGGCCGCGCTCCCGGGCGGCCTGACCTAGCCTGAGCGGTATGCCGCTCGACGTCGACGCCGTCCGTGCCCAGTTCCCCTCGCTCGCCGGCGGGACCGCCTTCTTCGACGGGCCCGGGGGGTCCCAGACGCCGCGCGCCGTCGCGGACGCGGTGGCGAGCACCCTGACCAGCGCCATCTCCAACCGGGGCACGGTGACCGGCTCCGAGCGACGGGCCGATGACACGGTCGCGCAGGCCCGGGAGGCGATGGGCGACTTCCTGGGGGTCGACCCCGCGACGGTCGTCTTCGGCCGGAGCATGACCGCACTGACCATGAACCTCGCGCGCACGCTGGCCCGCTGCCAGGGCTGGGGGCCTGGGGACGAGGTCGTCGTCACCTCGCTCGACCACGACGGCAACATCCGCCCGTGGGTGAACGCCGCGCTCGCGGTCGGCGCCACCGTGCGCTGGGCCGAGGTCGACCCCGCCACCGGCGAGCTGCCCGTCGAGGCGGTCGGCTCCGTCCTGTCGGAGCGCACGCGCCTCGTGGCCGTCACCGGGGCCGCCAACCTCATCGGCACCCGGCCGGACCTCCCCGCGATCAGCGAGGCGGTGCACGACGTCGGCGCGCTGCTGCACGTCGACGCCGTCCACCTGGCGGCCCACGACCGGATCGACGCCGCGGCCCTGGGCGCCGACCTGCTGTCCTGCTCCCCCTACAAGTTCTTCGGCCCGCACCTCGGGGTGCAGACCGGTCGGGCCGAGCTGCTGGAGCAGCTGCGCCCGGACAAGCTCCTCCCGTCGAGCGACGCCGTGCCGGAGCGCTTCGAGCTCGGCACGCTGCCCTACGAGCTGCTGGCCGGCACCACTGCCGCGGTGGACTTCATCGCCTCCCTCGGGGAGGGGACCACCCGCGCCGAGCGACTCACCGCCGCCTTCGCCGCCGTCGAGGAGCACGAGGACGCGATGCGTCGTCGCGCGGAGGAGGGGCTGGCGCAGATCCCCGGCCTGACCCTGTGGTCCCGCGCCGCGCACCGCACCCCCACGCTGCTGTTCACCGTCGAGGGCGTCGAGCCGGCCGCGATCCACCGTCATCTCGCGACGCTGGACGTCAACGCGCCGGCCTCGCACTTCTACGCCTGGGAGCTCTCGCACCGCCTCGGCCTCGGGCCGGCCGGCGGCGTCCGGGTCGGGATGGCGCCCTACACCACGGCCGACGAGGTCGACCGCCTCCTCGAGGGCGTCCGCCAGGTCGTCCCCTCGGCCGGGTAGCAACAAGGGCAAGGAGACCCCCGGTCGGGCGGGGGGCGGGGCGCAAACCCGTCGAACCGCCGCGGGGGGCGGGGCGCAAACCCGTCGAGCCGCGCCGTGGCCGGCAGGTACCCTCGTAGCGCCCGTGGCGTGCGGCATACCGTGACGCCGCGGACGCCCGAGCACCGACCCACCCGAGGAGACCCGCCACCGTGACGCGCCCCCTGCGCCTGTCGACCCTGTTCCTGCGGACCCTGCGCGAGGACCCGGCCGACGCCGAGCTGCCCGGGCACAAGCTGCTCGTGCGGGCCGGCTACATCCGGCGCGCCGCGCCCGGCATCTACTCCTGGATGCCGCTGGGGCTGCGGGTCCTGCGCAAGGTCGAGCGCATCGTGCGCGAGGAGATGGACGCCATCGGCGGCCAGGAGCTGTCCTTCCCCGCGCTGCTCCCGCGCGAGCCCTACGAGGCGACCAACAGGTGGACCGAGTACGGCCCCAACCTCTTCCGCCTCCACGACCGCAAGGGGGTCGACATGCTGCTCGGCCCCACGCACGAGGAGATGTTCACCCTCGCGGTCAAAGACATGTTCAGCTCCTACAAGGAGCTGCCGCTCACGCTCTACCAGATCCAGACGAAGTACCGCGACGAGGCGCGTCCCCGCGCCGGGCTGCTGCGCGGGCGCGAGTTCATCATGAAGGACTCCTACTCCTTCGACGTCGGCGACGACGGGCTCGACGAGGCCTACCAGCGCCACCGCGAGGCCTACATCAAGATGTTCGACCGGCTCGGCTTCGACTACGTCATCGTGCACGCCGACTCCGGCGCGATGGGCGGGTCCGCGAGCGAGGAGTTCCTCGCCGTCAGCCCGGTGGGCGAGGACACCTTCGTGCGCTGCGAGGCGTCCGGGTATGCCGCCAACGTCGAGGCGGTCGTCGTGCCCCGGGCCCCTGCCGTCGACGAGGCCACGGTGGCGGCCACCCCGGCGGCCCACGTCGAGGACACGCCGGACAGCCCCACGATCGCGACCCTGGTGTCGCAGGCCGACGCGCTGCACCCGCGCTCGGACGGGCGCGGGTGGACCGCCGCCGACACGCTCAAGAACGTCGTCGTCCTGCTGACCCACCCCGACGGCAGCACCGAGCCCCTGGCGATCGGACTGCCGGGCGACCGCGACGTCGACGCCAAGCGGCTCGAGGCGCAGGTGGCGCCCGCCGACTGGCGCCCCTTCGAGGCGGCCGACTTCGCGGCATACCCCATGCTGGCCAAGGGCTACATCGGGCCGGGCGTGCTGGGCGAGGAGCGCTCATCCGGCATCAGGTACCTCCTCGACCCCTCCGTGGCGGAGGGCTCGGCCTGGGTGACGGGCGCCGACGAGCACGGCAAGCACGTCTTCGACCTCGTCCTGGGCCGCGACTTCACCGCGGACGGCACCATCCAGGCCGGTGAGATCCGCGAGGGCGACCCCAGCCCGGACGGCGCCGGACCGCTCACCCTGGCGCGGGGCATCGAGATGGGCCACATCTTCCAGCTCGGGCGCAAGTATGCCGAGGCGCTCGACCTCAAGGTGCTGGACGAGAACGGCAAGCTCGTCACCGTGACGATGGGCTCCTACGGCGTGGGGGTCTCGCGTGCCGTCGCCGCCGTCGCGGAGGCGACGCATGACGAGCTCGGCCTGGTGTGGCCGCGGGAGCTCGCTCCCGCCGACGTGCACGTCGTGGCGACGGGCAAGGACGCGGCCGTCTTCGACCACGCCGGCGGCCTCGTCGACCAGCTCGCCGCCGAGGGCGTCGAGGTGATCTACGACGACCGGCCCAAGGTCAGCCCCGGGGTGAAGTTCAAGGACGCCGAGCTGCTCGGCGTGCCCACGATCGTCGTGGTCGGCAAGGGACTGGCGGACGGCGTGCTGGAGCTCAAGGACCGGCGCACCGGCGAGCGCCAGGACGTGCCGGTCGACGCCGCGGTGGAGCAGATCCTGGCGGCGGTCCGCCCCGGCGCGTGATCGAGGGGCTCGAGCCCGGAACCCTCGCCTTCCTCGCCCTGGCCGGCTTCGCGGCCGGGTTCATCGACGCGGTCGTGGGTGGGGGAGGGCTCGTGCAGCTCCCGGCGCTGCTCGTGGGGCTCCCCGGCGCGACGCCGGTGCAGCTGCTCGCCACCAACAAGCTCGGCTCGATCTGCGGCACCTCGGTGAGCTCGGTCACCTACTTCCGCCGCATCCGCCCGGACCTGCGCACCGCCGTCCCGCTGGCCCTCGCCGCCTTCGTGGGCAGCGCCGCGGGTGCCGCGCTCGCCTTCCTCATCAGCAAGGAGGCCTTCAACCCGATCATCCTCGTGGTGCTCGTGGCCGTCGGGGCCTACACGCTGCTCAAGCCCTCGATGGGTCAGCTGCAGGCGCTGCGCTTCGGTCACGCCCGGCGCCGCCACCTGGGCACGGCGGTCATCATCGGGCTCGTCGTCGGCGCCTACGACGGGGCGCTCGGCCCCGGGACCGGCTCCTTCTTCGTCTTCGCCCTGGTCAGCGCCCTCGGGTATGGCTTCCTCGAGGCGAGCGCGAAGGCCAAGATCGCGAACCTCGCCACGAACCTCGCGGCGCTCGTGGTCTTCGTCCCGCAGGGCGCGGTGATCTGGTCGGTGGGGCTGCTCCTCGGCGCCGGCAACGTCCTCGGTGGTTACCTCGGCGCGCGGGTCGCCGTGGCCCGGGGCAGCCGCTTCGTGCGCGTCGTCTTCGTGGTGATCGTGCTCGCCTTCATCCTCAAGATCGGCTGGGACACCTGGAGGCAGTTCACGGGGTGAGGGTCGAGGACGCCAGCGCGCGCGCACCGCACCCGCCGAGCAGGTCGACGGCGGACGTCGTGCGCTCCCAGGTCTCGGGGGCGGACTCGGGCCGGACGAGCCGCACCACGTGGCTGGGCCCCTCGGGGGTGATCTCCACCCGGGTCGGGTGGTAGGCCAGCTCGGTGGTGACAGCCCCGCCCTCGTCGCCGCGCACCGTGAGGACGGCGACCATCCCCTCCTGCGTGCCCGGTGCCAGGGCGGGGTTCACCTCGTGGCCCTGGTTGGACAGGAAGTTGCCCATCCCGTAGAGGACGTGGCCGCCGTCGATGCGCTCGCAGGGCTGGACCACGTGCACGTGCGTGCCGAGGACGGCGTCGACGTCGGGCGACCCCAGCAGCTCGCGCGCCAGGCGCGTCTGGTCCTGCGTCGGCTCCACCTGGTACTCCTGGCCCCAGTGCATCGACACGACCACCACGTCGACCCCGGCCGCCCGCGCGGCGCGGGCCTGCTCGCGTATGCCCTCGCTGCCGATCGAGGGCCAGGACGCCAGCTCGAGCCAGGGCGCCTCTCCCGGGACGTGCGTCGTGGGGCTGCCGTCGTTGGGGTAGGTGTAGGTGTAGGCGAGGTGCGCGACGGTGACGTCGTCGCGGCCCGCCACCGGCACCTCGTAGAGCTCCGCCTCGCCGGCGCGGTCCTGCGAGGCGGTCGGCCCGGCATACCCCATGCCGGCCCCGCGGACCACCTGCTCGGTGGCGGCCAGACCCTCGAGGCCCCGGTCCATCGTGTGGTTGGAGGCGAAGTCGCACCCGTCGACACCGGCGTCCGCGAGCGCCTCCGCCACCTCGTGCGGGGAGTTGAAGGCCAGGACGTCCGGGGCCGTCAGGGCGGTGTCGTCGGCCGACAGCGGCGTCTCGAGGTGGCAGAGGGTGAGGTCCGCGGCACCGAGCAGGTCCCGCACGTCGGCGAGCATGGGGGAGTAGTCGAAGGCGGCTCCCGCGCGCCCCTGCTCGGCGTAGGCCCGCGCCGACTCGTTGACCGCGTGGTGGGGCAGGATGTCGCCGGTCGCCGCGATGGTGATCTCGAAGGCGCCGTCCTGTGGCCCCGGGTCGGTGGTGCGGGCGGCGTCGGGGGAGACGGTCGGGTCGGCGGGCTCCTCGGAGGACGCGGCCGCGGTGCTCGGCGCGCTCGCGGCCGGGGTCGGTGCCGCCGGCGTCGTGGTGGGGAGGTCGCGGGCCGGGCCCGCGGTGCAGCCGAGCAGCGCGGAGGGGACGAGCATGATCGCCGCGAGCCGACCGACCACGCCCGCGGACCTCACGGGGCGTACCCGCTGCCCCAGCGCTCGACATACTCCTCGAGGGAGTCCTCCCGCAGGGCCGTGCCGAGCGCGGCGGTCTGCTCCCGGTCGACGATGTTGACCGACTGGCCCTGGATCATGTCGAAGCCGGTGATGGGCACCATGAGGGAGAGGGTGTCCTCCGGGTCCAGCTCCCGCAGCAGCGGGGTGAGCGCCACGAAGTCGCGCAGGTCGAGGTCGCCGGTGACCTTCACGTTGTCGTGCAGGTGCTCCACGAGCTCGGGGAAGGCGCGCGGGTCGTCCGCGAGACGCTCCTGCAGCCGGCCCATCATGCCGATGATGACCGCCCGCTGGCGCTCGGTCCGGTCCAGGTCGCCGAGCGGCAGGCCCTTGCGCTGGCGGGAGTAGATGAGGCCGTCGGTGTTCTCCAGCCAGATCTGTCCCTCGTCGAAGACGACCTGACGCCCGGTCGAGCCCACCGTCACCGACGACGCGTGCTGGTTGTCGACCTCGAAGCCCTCGAGCCACCGGGTGAGGTTGATGAACCCCTGGAAGTTGGACTGGACGACGTAGTCGATCTCGACACCGCCCAGCAGGTCGGACACGGTGCGGCGCAGGGTGTCGGTCCCGCCGAGCGCGAAGGCGGCGTTGATCTTGCCCTGGCCCATGCCCGGGATGTCCACCCACATGTCGCGGGTCAGCGACACGAGGGCGACCTCCTCGCGGTCCTCCGGCAGGTGCATGAGCATGATCGTGTCCGAGGCGCCGGTCATCGACCCCGGGTCGCGCGAGTCGGTGCCGACGAGCAGGATCGTCACCGGTCCGTCGGCCAGCGGCGAGTCCGGGGCGGGCTCGCTCGACCGCTCAGCGCTCGTCGTCGCCGATCCCGCCTCCGTGCTGGCCGCCGTACCCGCGCCGCTCGTCCCCTCCGGCGCCGAGGTCTGCGACGACGTGGTGGCGCTCGTGGTGCGGTCCGCCGCCGTGCCCTCGGGAGCCGGGCCGGCCGTGGCGGTCGTCGCTTCCGGGCCGGTCGGGGTGGGCTCCGGGCTCACCGCGGCGGTCGTGGGCGCGGTGTCCGAGGTGTTCCCGTCGTCGGGGCCGCAGCCGGTGAGGAGCAGGGACACGACGAGGCCGCCGGTGAGGAGAGAGGTGCGCACCCCACCATCCTGGCAAAGACGACGCCCGGGACGCAGGCTCACGGGAGGTCGGCGGGGTCGCGTGTCGGCAGGCCGCAGACGGTGCCGTGGCAGATCAGGGCGGCGTCGGCAGGCGGCGCCGCCGCCTCGTCGGTGGAGGAGTGCATGACGAGCGTGCCGACGGGGGTGCGGCTCGCGGCCTGCGCGAGGGCCGGCTCGACGGCGGGACCGAGCCGCACGACGATCGGTCCCGTGAGCAGTTCCTCGGCCGCGACGAGGGACCAGCCGGTGAAGCGGGGGGCCTGCCGGGCCTGCCCGCCGACGTGGCCCAGGGCCTTGCCGGCGACCTCGAACTGCTCGGCGAGACCGCCCTGGGCGCCCAACCGCACCAGCGCCAGCGCGATCGCCGAGAGACCCCCGGGCTCGGCGTTGTCACCGTTCGTGCCCGGGTCCAGAACCAGCCGCTCGGCGTCGTGCCCCGTGCCCGCGACGGACCCGTCGGGCCGGACGAAGAGGGTGCGTGCGATCCCGAGCAGGTCGGTCGCCTCGTCGAGCCACTGCTGCTCACCCGTCGCCCGGTGCAGCGCGAGGAGGCCGTCGGCCAGGCCGCCGTAGTCCTCGGCCACCGCGAGGGCGGAGCCGACGGTGCCGTCCCGGGAGCTGCGGCGCAGCCGGCCGTCCACCACGTGCTCGCGCAGCAGGAAACGGGCGCACCGCGCCGCCAGGTCGACCCAGTCCTCCTCCTCGAAGACCCGGCCGGCGTGCGCCAGCGAGGCGACGAGCAGGCCGTTCCAGGCGGTGACGACCTTGTCGTCCCGGTCCGGCTGCGGGCGCAGGCTGCGGAGCACGTCGAGCTGCTGCCGGGCCGCGGCCCACCACGAGGGGTCGTCGGGGTCCTCCGCGAGCTGCAACGTCGACCTGCCGTGCTCGAAGGTGCCGGCCGCGGTCACGCCGAGGAGGTCGGCCGCCCGCTCGCCGTCCTCCTCGCCCAGCGCGCGCACCAGCTCCTCCCGGGTCCAGGTGTACGTCGCTCCCTCGACCCCGTCGGTGTCGGCGTCCAGCGAGCTGGCGAAGGCCTCCTGCTCGGTCCACAGCTCGCGCAGCAGCCACTCGACGGTCTCCCGGACCACCCGCTCGGCCCAGGGCCGGGAGGCGGGGTCGGTGCGGGCGAGGTCGGTGTAGACGCCCAGCAGCAGCGCGTTGTCGTAGAGCATCTTCTCGAAGTGGGGGACCACCCACGCGCGGTCCACGGCATACCGGGCGAAGCCGCCGCCCACCTGGTCGTAGGTCCCGGAGCGCGCCATCCGCTCGCAGGTCCGGCGCACCATGGAAAGCGAGCCGGCGTCGCCGGTGCGCGCGTGGTGGCGCAGGAGGAAGGCCAGCACCATGGACGGGGGGAACTTCGGGGCGCCGCCGAAACCGCCCCACTGGGGGTCGTGCTCCTCCGCGAGCGTCCGCGCGGCCTGCTCGACGACCTCGGCGTCGAGGCTCCCTGCTCGTTCGGCGTCGGCCGCGCGTCCCTGGGCGTCCGTCAGCGCCTGCACCACCCGGGCACCGCCCTGCTCCATCCGCTCGCGGTCCTGCGCCCACTGCGCCGAGGCCGCGCGCAGCAGCTGCAGGAAGCCCTCGCGCGGCAGGTAGGTCCCGGCCCAGAACGGCTCACCGGCAGGGGTCAGCAGGCAGGTCATCGGCCAGCCGCCCTGCCCGGTGAGGCCGGTGAGCGCGCTCATGTAGACCGCGTCGACGTCGGGCCGCTCCTCGCGGTCCACCTTCACCGCGACGAAGCCCTCGCGCAGCACCTGCGCCACCTCCTCGTCCTCGAAGGACTCGTGCGCCATGACGTGGCACCAGTGGCAGGCGGCATATCCCACCGAGAGGAGCACCGGTATGCCGCGGCGCCGGGCCTCCTCGAAGGCGTCGGCGCCCCACTCCCACCAGTCGACCGGGTTGTCGGCGTGCTGCTGGAGGTAGGGCGAGGTGCTGGCGGCCAGTCGGTTGGGCATACCCCCAGTGTGCCGGGGGCGGGGTCAGGGCAGGTCCATGCCCGGGAAGGCGCCCTGCTGCGTCCCCAGCCGCAGGCTCCACGCCGTGGCCTCGACGGTGAGTCGCAGCACCGACTCGACCTGGTCCGGTGCCGACCCGGCCCGGTCGGCGACGCGCAGCACCGCCGGGGCGATGTCCTGCACGACCGACCGTGCCAGCTCACGTCGGTCCGACCGGTCCGCGAGGGGCTCGGGCAGGTCGTAGCCGAGCGGTGGCACCGGCGCGGCGTCACCGGCCAGGGTGGTCAGGGTCCTGGTCACGCCCCGCAGCGGGGCGAGCACGTCCTCGTAGACCTCGCGCTCCTCGCCACCGGAGCGCGCCGCGACGACCTCGAGCGCGAAGACGGCCGGGCGGGTGCTGGCCAGCACGGGGACCGCCGCGGCACCCGTGGGCCCGACCAGCGCCGGCCAGTCGATCCCCGCCCCCAGCCGGTCCGCGCTGAGCAGGTGCTGCGCCGAGAGGGACAGCAGCATCGCACGGTTGGTCGACGTCGACCCCGCGATGTCCGCCACCATCACCTCCCGGTCCGCGCGCAGCGCGCGTCCCAGGTCCAACGCCTCGAGGGGTCCGCTGCTCGTGACCGCCGCGTCGTCGGCCGGGGCGGCACCACTCGCGGCCGCTGCGTCGTCCGCCGGGCCCGCACCGAGCGCGGACAGCAGGGCGTCGAGCCGCTCGGCCTGGAGGCCCCAGATCTCGTCGAGCTCGTCGAGGAGGTCACGGCTGCTCTCTGCCGGCTGCACCTGCGCCAGCGTGGCGCGGTAGGTGAGGACCCGGTCGCGCGCGGCCCGGACCAGCGCGAGGTCGGGCGCGTCCGGCCCGGTCTGCTCCTCCGGCGGCTCCGGCGCCCACGGGGTGCGCAGCCGGTCCCCGCTGCAGCCGGAGAGAACCCCCGCCACCGCGGCCCAGGCGCCGACCCGCACCGCGGTGCGACGGGAGACCGGGGCGGGTGGCATGACCGTCATCCTCGCAGACGGTAGGGTATATGGCCCGGGCGGCACCGCACCCGTCGCGCGAGGTGCCTGTGCGCCCCGGACACGACAGCAGAAGACGAGGAGCCCGGTATGGACGCACGCGCCGCAGCCGCCACCATGACGCAGCACGCGACCGACGCGCTCGCCCGCACCGACCTGGACGTGGTCGTCGACGGGCTGTCCGTGCAGGAGGCCGGTCGCCGTCGCCTCGTCCGGGTGCTGCTGGCCAGGGACGTCTCCGGGCTGGCACCGGACGACCACACCTCACCCGTGGAGCCGCTGAGCCTGGACGAGGTCTCCGCGGCGACGCAGAGCGTGTCGGCGGCCGTGGACGCCTCCGGGGTCATGGGGGAGCGCTCCTACACCCTCGAGGTCAGCTCCTCCGGGCTGGACCGGCCGCTCACCGAATTCTCGCAGTTCCGTCGCAACGTGGGACGTCTGCTCAAGGTGACCCGCACCGACGGGAGCACCCTCACCGGCCGCCTGCAGGAGGCCGGGCCCGATCATCTGAGGATCGCCGACCACGACCCGGTGCCGTTGTCCGAGGTGGCCAAGGCGCTGGTCCAGGTCGAGTTCACCAGCCCCGACCCAAAGGAGTCCTGATGGATATCGACATGACGGCGCTGCGGATGCTCGAGCGGGAGCGCGAGATCCCCATGGACGTGATCGTCGAGGCCATCGAGCAGGCCCTGCTCTCGGCATACCAGCGCGTCGACGGCCACGCCCGGCACGCCAGGGTCGAGCTCGACCGCAAGAGCGGGCACGTCACCGTGTGGGCCCGGGAGGACCCCGAGGTGCTCGAGGACGGGAGGCAGGGGGAGCCGGGGCCGGAGTACGACGACACCCCCGAGGGCTTCGGTCGGGTGGCCGCGGCCACCGGGCGCCAGGTCATCGCCCAGCGGATGCGCGACCTCGAGGACGACGCCGTGCTCGGTGACTTCCGGGGTCGCGAGGGCGACATCGTCTCGGGGATCATCCAGCAGTCCAACGACCCCCGCCGGGTCCTGGTCGACTTCGGGACGATCGAGGGCGAGCTGCCCGTCTCCGAGCAGGTGCCGGGTGAGAGCTACGAGCACGGCGCCCGGCTGCGCTGCTTCGTCGTCAGCGCCAAGCGGGGGCTGCGCGGCCCCCAGGTCACCCTGTCCCGGACCCACCCCAACCTCGTCCGCCGGCTGTTCGCGCTCGAGGTGCCGGAGATCGCCGACGGGACGGTGCAGATCCAGGCCGTGGCCCGCGAGGCCGGCCACCGGACCAAGATCGCCGTCAGCTCGACCGTGCCGGGGGTCAACGCCAAGGGCGCCTGCATCGGTCCGATGGGGCAGCGCGTGCGCGCGGTCATGGCCGAGCTGCAGGGCGAGAAGATCGACATCGTGGACTACGACGACGACCCGGCGCAGTTCGTGGCTGCCGCGCTCTCGCCGGCGCGCGTGTCGTCGTCCACCATCGTGGACGGCCGGACCAAGCAGGTGCGGGTCGTCGTCCCCGACTACCAGCTCTCCCTGGCCATCGGCCGGGAAGGGCAGAACGCCCGCCTCGCCAACCGGCTGACGGGGTGGAAGATCGACATCCGGGCCGACACCGAGGAGCAGGTCGAGCGCGGGGCCGAGGCGCCGGCGACCGACGCCGGCGTGTAGAGTGAAGGGTCGGAGCGGAGTCGTCTCCACCTCGCAGGACGTGCAACCCGTGCGTACCTGCGTGGGGTGTCGGAGCCG
Organism: Serinicoccus hydrothermalis; assembly: GCF_001685415.1. Taxonomy (NCBI): domain Bacteria; kingdom Bacillati; phylum Actinomycetota; class Actinomycetes; order Micrococcales; family Ornithinimicrobiaceae; genus Serinicoccus; species Serinicoccus hydrothermalis. The sequence continues at coordinate 22,588 of NZ_CP014989.1, forward strand.
CTGCGAACAGACCGCGTTGCTGCGGTTCGTCGCACGAGCGGACGATGCCGGCCCACAATGGCGGGTGATCCTCGACGAGCGACGGCGGCTCCCGGGTCGTGGTGCCTATGTCCACCCCGATCCGGAGTGCCTGGAGGCGGCGATCACCCGTCGCGCCCTCCTCCGCGCCCTGCGCCTCACGGTGCCCGGCGAGGTGGACCTGGGCGACGTGCGATCTCTGCAGGCGCAGCAGCACGGATGACAGCACCACCTGGGCCACCCGGCCCGGGGAGAGACACCAGAGGCGGGTCCGACCGGACCTGTCATCGAGGACACCGGAAGCGGGTTTGACGCTGATGAGCACCCGATGAGTACTCAGCGATGAGCACCCACCAGCAGTAGTCACGACCGCCCCTGAGCGGGTCACGGTCGTGGCGCCAACACCGAGGAGACACCACACCGTGCCAAAGCTCAGGGTTTACGAGCTCGCCAAGGAGCTCGGGGTCGAGAGCAAGGAGCTGCTCGCCCACCTGAAGGACCAGGGAGAGTTCGTGAGGTCGGCATCGTCGACCATCGAGCCCCCGGTCGTCCGCAAGATCCGGGAGAACCCCCCGGCCACCGCCGACACGGCGGACAAGGCCAGCAGCAAGGCCAAGGCCGAGGAGAAGAAGGCTCCCTCCCCGACGCCGAAGAAGTCGGCCGCGCCCAAGCCGGGCCCGGCCCCCACCGCCACCACCACCGAGGCGGCCACCCCGGCGCCGCCCACCCCGCAGACCTCCGCCCCGGAGGCGCCCGAGGAGGTGGCGGAGCGGCCGACGCCGTCCGCCCCGACCCCGGCGCCGCCGACCCCGTCCGCCCCGGCGGCACGGGAGGAGAAGCCCCGGTCGCCGCGACCGGGCGCCAAGCCGGGCCCGCGGCCCGGCAACAACCCCTTCAGCTCCAACCAGGGCATGGGGCAGTCCCGTGACCGCCGTGGCGGGGGGTCCGGTGACCGCTCGGGGACGCCGCGCCCCGGCAACAACCCGTTCGCGACCAGCCAGGGTATGCCGCGACCCGGCGGCAGCCGGGGCGCCGAGCGTCCCGGTGGACGCCAGGGCACCGGCGCCGCCGGCCCGCGCCCGGGCGCTCCGCGCCCGAACCCCGGCATGATGCCCGCCCAGGCGGCCGTGCCGCGTCCCGGCGAGCGTCCCACCCGCGGCGGAGGCCGCGGTCGCCCGGGTGGCGGCCCCGGCGGCCCGCCCGGTGGCGGCTTCCGCGGCCCGGGCGGGGGTCGTGGCGGCGGCCCGCGCGGTCGCGGCGGCACCCAGGGTGCCTTCGGCCGAGGCGGCGGGAAGGTCCGCGGTCGCAAGTCCAAGCGGGCCAAGCGCCAGGAGTTCGAGCAGATGCAGGCGCCGACCATCGGTGGCGTCAGCATCCCCCGCGGCAACGGGGCCACCGTGACCGTGCGTCGCGGCGCCTCGCTCACCGACTTCGCCGACAAGATCAACGTCGACCCGGCGTCGCTGGTGACGGTGCTGTTCCACCTCGGTGAGATGGCGACCGCCACCCAGTCGCTGGACGAGGACACCTTCGGCGTGCTCGGCGAGGAGCTGGACTACAAGATCCGCGTCGTGTCCCCCGAGGAGGAGGAGCGCGAGCTGCTCAGCTCCTTCAACATCGACCTCGAGGCCGAGGCGGACGCCGAGTCCGACGAGGACCTCGAGGCGCGCCCGCCGGTCGTCACCGTCATGGGTCACGTGGACCACGGCAAGACCCGGCTGCTGGACGCCATCCGGCAGGCGGACGTGACCGCGGACGAGGCCGGCGGCATCACCCAGCACATCGGCGCATACCAGGTGCACACCGAGCACGAGGGCGAGGAGCGCGCGATCACCTTCATCGACACTCCGGGTCACGAGGCCTTCACGGCCATGCGTGCCCGCGGTGCCAAGGTGACCGACATCGCCATCCTCGTCGTCGCCGCCGACGACGGCGTCATGCCGCAGACCATCGAGGCGCTCAACCACGCCCAGGCGGCGGACGTGCCGATCGTGGTCGCGGTCAACAAGATCGACGTCGACGGTGCGGACGCGGCCAAGGTCCGCGGCCAGCTCACCGAGTACAACCTCATCGCGGAGGAGTACGGCGGCGAGACGATGTTCGTCGACGTCTCGGCGAAGAACCAGCTCAACATCGAGGACCTGCTCGACGCCGTGCTCCTGACGGCCGACGCGGCCCTGGACCTGCGGGCCAACCCGGACAAGGACGCGCGCGGTGTCGCCATCGAGGCCAACCTCGACAAGGGACGCGGTGCGGTCGCGACCGTCCTCGTCCAGCAGGGCACCCTGCGGGTCGGCGACGCCATCGTCTCCGGCGGCAGCCACGGCCGCGTGCGCGCCATGCTCGACGAGCACGGCAACAACGTCGAGGAGGCCACCCCGTCGCGTCCGGTGCAGGTGCTGGGCATGGACACGGTGGCCCGGGCCGGCGACACCTTCGTCGTCGCGCCGGACGACCGCACGGCCCGGCAGATCGCCGAGAAGCGCGAGGCTGCCGACCGGCAGGCCGCGCTGGCCAAGTCGCGCAAGCGGATCAGCCTGGAGGACCTCAACCAGGCCCTCGCGCAGGGCAAGGTCGAGACCCTCAACCTCATCCTCAAGGGCGACGTGTCGGGTTCGGTGGAGGCGCTGGAGGACGCGCTGCTGCAGATCGACGTCGGCGACGAGGTCGACCTGCGGATCATCGACCGTGGCGTCGGCGCGATCACGATGAACAACATCAACCTCGCCGTCGCCTCGGACGCGGTCATCCTCGGCTTCAACGTCCGCGCGGAGGGGCAGAACGCCGACTACGCGGACAAGGAAGGCGTGGAGATCCGCTACTACTCGGTGATCTACCAGGCCATCGAGGACATCGAGAACGCCCTCAAGGGCATGCTCAAGCCGGAGTACGAGGAGGTCGAGACGGGCACCGCGGAGATCCGCGAGGTCTTCCGCAGCTCCAAGTTCGGCAACGTCGCCGGCTGCATGGTCAGGAGCGGCGAGATGCGGCGTGGCGCCAAGGCGCGCATCACCCGCGACGGTGTCGTCATCACCGAGGGCCTGCAGATCGCCGGTCTGCGGCGCTTCAAGGACGACGTCACCGAGGTCCGCGAGGGCTTCGAGTGCGGTGTCAACCTGGGGTCGTTCAACGACATCCAGAGCGATGACCTCATCACCACCTACGAGATGCGCGAGATCCCGCGCACCTGACCCAGGTGGACCGGCGCGGGTCGGACCCCGCACGGGGGTCGGCCCGCGCCCAGCGTCAGCACACGTCGAGGAGGAGTCATGGTCGACCAGGCGCGCGCCCGCCGCATCGCCGAGCGCACCAAGCAGTTGGTCACCCAGGGCCTGTCCCAGGTGGTCAAGGACGAGAGGGTCGGGTTCGTCACGATCACCGACGTCCGGGTGACGGGCGACCTGCAGCACGCGAGCGTGTTCTACACCGTGCTGGGCAGCGACACGGACCGGGAGACGGCCGCCGAGATCCTGGAGGCATACCGGGGCCGCCTGCGCTCCTTCGTGGGCAAGGGGCTCGGGATCCGGCTCACACCCACCCTGGAGTTCATCCTCGACGCCCTGCCCGAGGACGCGCAGCACATGGACGACCTGCTGCGCCGGGTCGCCGCGCGCGACGCGGAGCTCGCCGCGGGCCGGTCCTCCTCGGGGTATGCAGGTGAGGCCGACCCCTACCGCAAGCCACGGACCGACGAGACCGAGGCCGAGGACGACGCACCGGGCGTGGCCGACCCGCGATGAGCGGTGGGCCGCAGCCCCCGGTGGGGGACGGGCTGCTCGTCGTCGACAAGCCGGCCGGGTGGACCAGCCACGACGTGGTCGCCCGGGGACGTCGGTTGTGCCGGACCCGGAAGGTCGGGCACGCCGGCACCCTCGACCCGATGGCGACGGGTGTGCTGGTCCTCGGTGTCGGGCGCGGGACCAAGCTGCTGACCTTCCTCGTCGGCCACGACAAGGCCTACGAGGCCACGATCCGGCTGGGGGAGAGCACGGTCACCGACGACGCCGAGGGCGAGGTCCTGACGCGCACCGACGCCGGTGACCTCGGTGAGCAGGATGTCGCCGACGCGGTGCAGGCTCTCACCGGGGACCTCGAGCAGGTTCCCAGCTCGGTCAGCGCAATCAAGGTCGACGGCGTCCGCTCCTACGCCCGGGTCCGGTCGGGCCAGGACGTCGCGCTCTCCGCCCGGCCCGTCACCGTCAGCAGCTTCGAGGTGCTGACGAGGCGCACCTCGGGGACGCACCTGGACCTGGACGTGCGGGTCGAGGTCTCCTCCGGCACCTACGTACGTGCCCTGGCCCGCGACCTCGGTGCGGCGCTGGGCGTGGGCGGTCACCTCACCGCCCTGCGGCGGACGCGGGTCGGCGGCCTGGGCCTGGACCGGGCCACGTCGCTGGCCACCGTGGAGGCCGAGGGTGCGGACGCCCACCTCCTCCCGCTGGCCGACGCGGCCCGGGTCTGCCTGCCCACGCGCGAGCTGGACGAGCCGGAGGCGCGCGCCCTCGGCTACGGGCAGCGGGTCGCCTCGGCGCGGCCGGGGCGCACCGAGCCCGTCGCCGCCTTCGGGCCGGACGGCGTCCTCGTCGCCGTGCTCGACGAGAGCGCGGAGCAGGCGCGCGCCCACGTGGTCCTCGCCCCCGCGGGCGAGAGCTAGAGTGACGCCCGTGCATCGCTGGACCCGCCTGGAGGACGTGCCGGCCGAGCTCGGCCCGACCGTGGCCACGCTCGGCAACTTCGACGGTGTCCACCAGGGCCACCGCGCCGTGCTGGAGACCGTGACCGACCTCGCCCGCGAGCGCGGGCTCGCCTCGGTGGCGGTCACCTTCGACCCGCACCCGGTCGCGGTGCTCCACCCCGAGCGCGCCCCGCAGGAGATCGCCAGCCTGGAGCACCGGCTCGACCTGCTGGAGGAGGCGGGGCTCGACGGCGTGGTCGTCATCGAGTTCACCGCGGAGTACGCCCGGCTCTCGCCCGAGGACTTCGTCGTCGAGACCTTCGTCGACGGGCTGCGCGCCGAGGTCGTGGTCGTCGGCCAGGACACGCGCTTCGGGCTGCACAACTCCGGGGACGTCGGCACGATGCGCACCCTGGGGGAGCTGCACGGCTTCGACGTGGTCGTCCAGGACACGGCCGGCGGGCTGGACGGGGGGCTGCGCACCTGGTCCTCGACCGTTCTGCGGCAGGCGCTCGCCGACGGCGACATGGCCACGGCCAACGCGATCCTCGACCGTCCCCACCGTGTGTCGGGGGAGGTCGTGCACGGTCACCACCGGGGTCGCGAGCTCGGCTACCCGACCGCCAACCTCGCCTTCGACGCCGTCGGCATGGTGCCGGCGGACGGGGTCTACGCCGGGTGGCTGGAGCGCCCCGACCTGCCTGACGACCACCCCGACCGGCGCCTGCCCGCGGCCATCTCGGTCGGGACCAACCCCACCTTCGACGACGTCGAGCAGCGGACCGTCGAGGCCTACGTCCTCGACCGTCTCGACCTCGACCTCTACGGCGAGGTGGTCTGGGTCGACTTCGTGCAGCGGCTGCGCGGCAACGTCCGCTTCGACTCCCTCGACGAGCTCATGGCGCAGATGGCCTCCGACGTGGACCGCAGCCGCGACCTGCTGCAGCAGGGGTAGCGCGCGGTGCGCGAGCGGTACCTGCGCACCGACTGGGCCCCCTTCGTCGCCGCGCTCGGCCTGAGCCTGGTCGGCGCGCTGCTCGTCTGGTCCGCCACGCACACCTGGGCCGGGCCGGCGCTCGCGGTCCGGCACCTGGTCAACACGGCCGTGGGCGTCGTGCTGGCCCTGGTCCTCATCGGGGTGGACGTGCGCTGGCTGCGTGCCGCGGCCCCCTGGGTCTACCTCGCCGGGCTGCTGGGGCTGGCCTCGGTCCTCACCCCGCTGGGCCAGACGGTCAACGGCTCCCGCTCCTGGCTGTTCCTGCCCGGCGGCTTCTCGCTGCAGCCGGCGGAGCTGGCCAAGATCGGGCTCGTCGTCGGCCTGGCCATGATCCTCGCCGAGGGCCGGGACCCGTATGCCCGTCCGGGCTGGCGCGACGTCCTGCCGGCGTGGCTGCTCGCCGCCGTGCCGCTGGGCCTCATCATGCTCCAGCCCGACCTGGGCAGCGCCCTGGTGCTCGGCGTCCTCACGATCGGGATGGTCGCGACCTCGGGAGCCTCGTGGCGGTGGACGGCGGCCGCGCTGGTGGGCACGGCCTCGGCCGTGGTGGCGGCGATCCGGGTGCCGTTGCTCGACCCCTACCAGGTGGACCGCCTCCTGGCCTTCCGCGACCCGGCGCTGGACCCCGAGGGCATCGGCTACCAGACGCAGCAGGCGCGGCTCGCGATCGGCTCCGGCGGCTGGTCGGGGACCGGGCTGGGGCAGGGGCCGCAGACCCAGGGCGGGTTCATCCCGTTCCAGTACACCGACTTCGTCTTCTCCGTGGCGGGTGAGGAGCTCGGGTTCCTCGGGGCGATGGGGCTGGTGCTGCTGCTGGGCTTCCTCGTGGTCCGGGGGCTGGTCGTGGCGCTGCGCTGCGAGGACCCCTTCGGCCGGCTCCTGGCGGTGGGGGTCGCCTCCTGGTTCGGTTTCCAGACCTTCCAGAACCTCGGGATGAACCTGGGGCTCATGCCGGTGACGGGGCTCCCGCTGCCCTTCCTGTCCTACGGCGGGTCCTCGATGCTGGCCTGCTGGCTGGGGATCGGCCTGCTCGCCTGCGCGAGCGGGCGCGAGCCCCGGCCCGTGTCGTCTTGGTCGGCCCCGGCGAACCTGCGAGGATGAGCACCGAGGACCAGCCGACCCGAGGAGTTGCCGTGGCCCGTCTCATCGATGAGCAGCCAGACCTGTCCGTGATCGAGAACCGCGCTCCCAGCGTGGGTCACCTCCTGCGGGAACGGGTCGCCGCGACCCCGTCCTCCGACGCCTACCTCTACCCGGACGGCGACACGTGGCCGGCGCTGACGTGGTCGCAGGCCGGCGAGCGTGCCTACGCCCTGGCGGCGGGGCTCATCGAACTCGGCGTCGATCCGGAGGAGCGGGTGGCGCTGGCCTGCTCGACCCGCATCGAGTGGGTCCTAGTCGACCTCGCGGTCATGTGCGCCGGCGCGGCCACCACCACCATCTACCCGACCACGCTGTCCGACGACGTGGCCTTCATCGTCACCGACTCCGGCAGCCGCGTCGTCGTGGCCGAGGACGCGGAGCAGGTGGCCAAGGTGCTCGAGCACCGGGACCAGCTGGGCGCCGTGCTCAAGATCGTCGTCATCGACGGTGAGGGGGACGGCGGGGACGTCATCACGCTGGCCGAGCTGGAGGAGCTCGGGCGGGCGCGGCTGGAGTCCGAGCCGGGGGTCGTCGACCAGCGGATCGACGCCCTGACCCCGGAGCACCTGGCGACCATCATCTACACCTCCGGCACGACCGGGCGCCCCAAGGGGGTGCGGCTGCCGCACTCCGCCTGGACCTACGAGGGGGCCAGCGTCGACGCCGTGCGCCTGCTCGGGCCGGACGACCTGCAGTACCTCTGGCTGCCGCTGGCGCACGTCTTCGGCAAGTGCCTGCTGACACTGCCCCTGCAGATGGGCTTCCCCACGGCGGTCGACGGCCGGGTCGACAAGATCGTCGAGAACCTCGCGGTCGTGCGGCCGACCTTCATGGGCGCCGCCCCGCGGATCTTCGAGAAGGCCTACGGCCGCATCACGACCATGATGGCCGACGAGGGCGGCGTGAAGGAGAAGCTCTTCGGCTGGGCCAGCGGGGTGGGCCGAGAGGTCGCCGAGATCCGGGCCGCCGGCGGGCAGCCGGGCGGTCTGCTCAAGGCCAAGCACGCCCTCGCCGACAAGCTCGTGCTCTCCAAGATCCGGGAGCGCTTCGGCGGACGGATCCGGTTCTTCATCTCCGGCTCGGCCGCGCTCAACCACGACATCGCCCACTGGTTCGACGCCATGGGCCTGACGATCATCGAGGGCTACGGCCTCACCGAGTCCAGCGCCGCCTCGATCGTCAACCGGCCCGAGGACGGGGTCAACAAGATCGGCACCGTCGGCTGGCCGCTGCCCGGCACCGAGGTGCGCCTGGCGGACGACGGAGAGCTGCTCATGCGCGGCCCCGGCATCATGACCGGCTACCACCAGAACGACGAGGCCACCACGGAGGCGCTGCAGGACGGGTGGCTGGCCACCGGGGACATCGCCGAGATCGACGAGGACGGCTACGTCCGCATCACCGACCGCAAGAAGGACCTCTTCAAGACCTCCGGCGGCAAGTACGTCGCGCCCTCCCGCATCGAGTCCCTCTTCAAGGGGATCTGCCCCTACGCCAGCCAGCTCATCGTCGAGGGGGACGGGCGCAACTTCGTCTCCGCCCTCATCACGCTGGACCCGGACGCCATCACCGCGTGGGCGGCCAAGAACGGCATGGCCGGCGACTCGTATGCCCAGATCGTCACCTCGGACGCGGCCCGGGAGATGGTCCAGGGCCACGTGGACCAGCTCAACGAGAAGCTGGCCCGGCACGAGCAGGTCAAGCAGTTCCACATCCTCGACCACGACCTGTCGATCGAGGACGGCGACCTCACGCCGAGCATGAAGCTCAAGCGGCGTGCGGTCACGGCGAAGTACAAGGACGAGCTGGACCGCTTCTACACCGGCTGACGCTCACCCGGCGACCAGGGGCATACCCCCGGTCAGACGCCGTGCACGGTGCCGACGAGCTCGCGGTAGCGGGCGCGGACCTCCTGGGCCGCGGACGAGGGGCGTGCCTCGAGTCGCTGGGCGGTGCCGGCCCGCCAGGGCGGCAGGTCCCCGTCTCGCAGCGTCGAGGCCGCCTGCCGGGCCGCGCCGAGCGCGACGTACTCCCCGGCCTCGGGGACCACCACGGGCACCCCGAGCAGGTCGGCGGCCACCTCGCGCACCGCGCGCGAGGCGACGGCGCCTCCGATGAGGTGCACCTGCTCGACCGCGACGCCCTCGCGCCGCAGCGAGTCGACACCGGCCCCGACGCCCAGCACCATGCCCTCGACCATGGCGCGCGCCAGGTTGGCCGGGGTGAGGTTGTCCCGCGTGATCCCGGACAACGTGCCGGTTGCGTCGGGGAGGTTGGGCGTGCGCTCGCCGTCGAGGTAGGGGAGCAGGGTGAGCCCCTCGGCACCCAGCGGTGCCTGCAGCGCGAGCTCGGCCAGCCCGGCGAGATCGGTCTGCAGCACCGTGGACGCCGCGGTCAGCACCCGGGCCGCGTTGAGCGTGCAGACCAGGGGGAGGAAGGCCCCGGACGCGTCGGCGTAGGAGGCCACCTCGCCCGAGGCGTCGGCGCTGGGCGAGTCGTGGACGGAGAAGGCGGTGCCGCTCGTGCCCAGCGACATCACCACGTCGCCGGGGGAGACCCCGAGGCCGAGCGCTGCCGCCGCGTTGTCGCCGGTGCCCGGGCCGAGCAGCATCCCGCCGGAGCCCCGGGCGAGGCGGCCCGCGGCCTCGTGCGGTCCGAGCACCCGCGGGAGACCGAGGTCGCCCCCGCCCGTGGCCAGGCGCACCAGGTCGTGGTCGTAGTCGTCGGTGGCGGCGCTGAAGTAGCCGGTCCCGGACGCGTCCCCGCGGTCGGTGGTCCAGCCCCGCACCTCGCCGCCGGGGCGACGCAGGATCTGGCCGGTCAGCCAGTCGTGGGGGAGCACGCAGGTCGCGGCGCGCCGCAGGCTCTCCGGCTCGTGCTCGGCCACCCACCGCAGCTTGCTGGCCGTGATCGCCGCCAGGGGCACGACGCCGATCCGGTCGGCCCACGCCTGGGGACCCCCGAGCTCGTCCACGAGCTGGCGCGCCGCGTCCGCCGACCGGGTGTCGTTCCACAGCAGCGCCGGGCGGACCACCTCGTCCTGCTCGTCCAGGAGGACCATGCCGTGCTGCTGCCCACCGACGGCGAGCGCCTGCACCCCCTCGAGCAGGTCACCGGAGGTGGCCTCCTGGAAGGCGGACCACCAGTGCTCGGGGTCGACCTCGGTTCCGTTCGGGTGGCTCCCGCGTCCCTCACGGACGATCTCGCCGGTGTCCGCGTCGCAGACGACGACCTTGCAAGACTGGGTCGAGGTGTCGACCCCGGCGACCAGCGTGGCATCAGCTCCAGTCATGACCCTCTAGCGTGGCGCGGGCGCCCACGTCGTGCAACTGCTGCAGGAAATGGGTGTAGGCCTTCGTGAAGGCCTCCTGCTCGCGCAGGTCGCCGAAGAAGGTCTCGTCCTCGAGGAAGGCCAGCGGCTCCTCCCGCTGCCGGGCCGCGGCCGCCATGACCCGGTCCTTGTACCGGTCGACGACCTCGATGGGCTCGCCCTGCTCGTCCTCACCCTCGGCATACCGGGCCCAGGAGGCCACCACGAGGGCCGAGCGCTCGATCTGGCCGCCGTGCTCGAGGTTGTGCCGGATGACGGGCACCAGCCACTTGGGTATGCGGTCGCTGCTCTCCGCGCACAGCCGCGCCAGGGTGTCGCGCACCTCGGGGTTGGCGAAGCGCTCGACGAGGGTCTGCCGGTAGTCGGCGAGGTCGACGTCCGGCACCTCCGGCAGGGTGGGGGTCCCCTCCTTCTCCATGTAGCCGAGGAGGAAGTCGACGAAGAGCGGGTCCTGCGCCACCTCGTGGGCGTAGCGGTAGCCGGCGAGGTAGCCGAGGTAGCACAGGGCCTGGTGGCTGGCGTTGAGCAGCCGCAGCTTCATGAGCTCGTAGGGCTCGACGTCCTCGACCACCTGCACGCCGACCTCCTCGACCGCGGGCCGTCCGGAGGTGAAGTGGTCCTCCAGCACCCACTGGGTGAAGGGCTCGCAGACGACCGGCCAGGCGTCCTCGATGCCGAAGCGGTCGGCGAGCGCGTCGATGTCCTCCTGCGTGGTCACCGGGGTGATCCGGTCCACCATCGAGTTGGGGAACTGGACGTGCTCCTCCATCCAGCCGGCGAGCGGCTCGGCGTCGGGGCGGTTCCCGTCCTGCATCCGGGCGAAGGAGGTCAGCATCTTGCCCGCGACGTCGCCGTTGCCGGGCAGGTTGTCGCAGGACATCACCGTGAACGGCTCGGTGCCCGCCTCGCGACGGCGGCGCAGGGCCTCGGTGATGAAGCCGAAGGCGCTGCGCGGTGCGTCACCGGGGGAGGAGGCGATGTCCTCCTGGAGGGCCTCGTCGGCGGGGTCGAACTCGCCGGTGACCTGGTTGACGTGGTAGCCGCCCTCGGTGATCGTCAGGCTGACGATGCGCACCTGCTCCTCGGTCAGCTGGGCGAGGACCGCCTCCGGGTCGTCCGGCGCGAAGAGGTATGCCGACATCGCACCCAGGACGCGGGGCTCGAGCCGGCCGTCGGGGTGCTTGACCACGAGCGTGAACAGGCAGTCCTGCGCGGCCATGGCGTCGCGCATACGCGCGTCCCCGGGCATGGTGCCGACCCCGACGATCGACCAGTCCAGGCCCTGCTCGGGCTGCTCGCCCATGAGCGTGTCGAGGTACATCGCCTGGTGCGCGCGATGGAACCCGCCGACGCCGAAGTGCACGATGCCGGGACGCAGCCGTCTCCGGTCGTAGCGGGGCCGCCCCACCTTCTCCGGCAGGCCCGGCAGGGTGTCGTCGCTGAGGGTGATCTGTTCCGTGCTCACTTGACTGCTCCCATGGACAGACCCTGCACCAGCTTGTCCTGCGCCGCAAAGCCGGCCGCCAACACCGGCAGCGAGACGACGAAGGACGCGGCGCAGACCTTGGCCAGGAAGAGCCCCTGGCTGGTGACGAAGCTGGTGAGGAAGACCGGTGCCGTGCTGGCGACGGTGCTGGTGAGCACCCGGGCGAGGAGGAGCTCGTTCCAGCTGAAGATGAAGCAGATGAGCGCGGCCGAGGCGATGCCCGGCATGACGACGGGTGCGACCACCTGCCGCAGCGTCGTCAGCAGGCTGGCGCCGTCCACCTGGGCCGCCTCGAGCATCTCCACCGGGACCTCGGCGAGGAACGACTGCAGCATCCAGACCGCGATGGGCATGTTCATCGAGGTGTAGAGGATGATGAGCAGCCAGATGTTGTCGAGCAGGTTGGTCGCCTGGGCGAAGAGGTAGATCGGCAGGATGCCGGCCACGATGGGGAGCATCTTGGTCGAGAGGAAGAAGAAGAGGACGTCGGTCCACTTCTTCACCGGGCGGATCGACAGCGCGTAGGCGGCCGGGAAGGCCAGCAGGATGACCAGCGCGGTGGACACCAGGCTCGCCGTCATCGAGTTGAGCAGCGGGGGCCAGGGCCCGGCCTCGAAGAAGGTCCGGTAGCCCTCCAGGCTGATCGGGGCGAAGAGCTCCGGCGGGTTGCTCGCGGCGTCGGTCTCGGCGCGGAAGGAGACCAGCACCATCCAGAGCACCGGGAAGAAGAAGAGCAGGCCCACCACCCACGCCAGGACGGTGAGGAAGACCCCTCGCCGGGGCGGCTTGGGCTGCCGGTAGGTGCGGCCGCCGACCGTGGTGGTCGTGGTGCCGGTCGTGGCCGTCGTCTGCGTGCTCATCGGCCCTCCTCCTTGAAGATCGCGAAGGCCGTCCGCAGCGCGAACATCGCGACGATGAGGGTGCCCAGCACCGTCACCACGCCCGCGGCTGAGGCCCGACCGTAGTCCTGGGCGGTGTAGAAGGTCTGGTAGATGAAGTAGGGCAGGTTGGCGGTGCCGGTGGCACCGGCGGTGATGGTGAAGACGTGGTCGAAGTTCTGGACCACGTAGATCGTCCCCAGCAGCGTGCTCAGCTCGATGTACTGGCGCAGGTGGGGCAGCGTCATGCTGGTGAAGATGCGGAACTCGGAGGCACCGTCGATGCGGGCGGCCTCGACCACGTCCAGCGGCCGGCTCTGCAGCCCGGCCAGCAGGATGAGCATCATGAAGGGCGTCCACTGCCACACGAGCGCGGCGACCAGGGCGGGCAGGGGCATGGAGCCGACCCAGTCCGGCTGCGGGGCGTTCTCGCCCAGGACCAGGGTCAGCAGGCCGTTGAACAGGCCGTACTCCGGGTTGTAGAGCGCGTGCTTCCACAGCAGGGCGGCCGCGACCGGCACCACCAGGAAGGGAGCGATCATCATCGTGCGGACGATGCCCTGCCCGCGGAACTTGCGGTCCAGCAGCAGCGCGATGGCCAGCCCGAGGACCAGGCTGATGAGCACGGTGGCGACGGTGATGAGGATCGTCACGAGGACCGCCGAGCGGGCGTTGACGTCGGTGAACACCCGCGCGAAGTTGGAGAAGCCCGCGAAGCCCCGCTCGTCGGGGTAGTAGGCGTTCCAGTTCATGAACGAGATGATGATCGTGCCCAGGAAGGGCAGCTGCGTCATGACGATGACGAAGATCAGCGCCGGCAGCAGCGGGATCCGCCGCTGCCACGAGTCGGACCGGGTCCGGACGCGGCGTGCGGGCGGGGTGACGCCGGAGCGGCCCTCCTCGGGGTTGGTGCCCACCGAGGTGGTGTCGGTGCTGCTGCTCATTGCTGTGCCGCCCTCTCCTCGTAGCGCTCGGAGATGTCCTCCGCGACCCGCTGCCCGCGGTCCAGCGCCTCCTCGACGCTCATGCGGCCGGCGATGGCCGCGCTGATGTCCTGGCTCACCTGGGTCCCGAGGTCCGGGAACTCCGGTATGCCCACGAACTGGACGCCGATGGCCGGCCGGGGCTGGACCCCGGGGTTCTCCGGGTCGGCCGACTCGATCGCCTGGCGCGTGGCCTCGGCGAAGGGGCCTGCCTCGGCGAGGTACTCCTCGTTGTCGTAGGTCGAGGAGCGCTTGCCGGCCGGGACCCGGGACCAGCCGAGCTCCTCGCCGACGAGCTCCTCGTACTCCTTGCTGGAGGCCCAGGAGACGAACTCCCACGCGTTCTGCTGCTTCTCGCTGGCGTTCTGGATCGACCAGGACCAGGCGTACAGCCAGCCCGAGCTGTCGGTCTCCATGACCGGGGCCGGGGCATACCCGATCTTGCCCTGGACCGGCGAGCCGGGTGCCTCGAGGGAGCCCGCGGCCGAGGTGGCGTCGTACCACATCGCCGAGTTGCCCTGCTGCAGGTTGTTGAGGCACTCGACGAAGCCGGAGGCGGGCGCGCCGTTCTGGCCGTGCTCGCGCACCAGGTCGACGTAGAAGTTCACTGCCTCGCTGAACTCCGGGGCGTTGACCTCCGGCGTCATGTCCTCCTCGAACCAGGTGCCGCCGTAGGTGTTGACCACGGTGGTCAGCGGGGCCATGAGCTGGCCCCAGCCGGGCTGGCCCCGCAGGCAGATCCCGCTCATGCCCGGCTCGGCACCGTCGACCTCGGCGGCGATCTGCGCCACCTCGGGCCAGGTGGGCTGGTCCGGCATGGTGACGCCCTCGGCCTCGAGCACGTCCTGGCGGTACATGAGGAAGGAGGACTCGCCGTAGAAGGGGATGCCGTAGGCGACGTCGTCCACCGACAGCGAGGTGCGCATCGGCTCCAGGATGTCGTCGTAGTCGAACTCGGCGTCCTCGTCGATGAACTGGTCGAGCGGTGCCACCCAGCCGGCGCGGGCGTAGATGGGGATCTCGAAGTTGGACAGCGTGGCGACGTCGTACTGGCCGGCCTGGCTGGTGAACTCCTGGCTGATCTTGTCGCGCACGTCGTTCTCCGGCAGCACCGTGAAGTTGACGCTGATGCCCGTCTCGGCGGTGAAGTGCTCCGCCGTGAGGCTCTGCAGGTCGACCATCTGAGGGTTGTTGACCATGAGGACGTCGATGGAGTCGGGACCGCCCCCGCCGACGCCCCCACCTCCCCATCCAGCACATCCGCCGGCGACCAGCGCCGTGCTGGTGGTGGCGAGGATCACCAGTGATCTCGCCGTCCTGGTGTGTCTGGGCAAAACCGAGCCTCCGCTTTCTGGATGCTCATCAGAGCGCACGGTTGCGCACATATGAGTATGCTCAGTGAAACCGTCGGCGACCCGGTTGTCAAGGACATGGACGTCGACGCTCGGAGCCGCGACAATGGGCGGGCTCAGGAGCCACAGGTCGTGGCCGACTCAGGGAGGTACGGGTGCCGGTGCGAGACGAGCAGGACCTCGTCCTGGCGGTGGCCGTGGCACGGCGGCACTACGAGCAGAACCAGGCCAAGACGGAGATCGCCGAGGCGCTCGGGATCAGCCGGTTCAAGGTCGCCCGGCTGCTGGACCTGGCGCACGAGGCGGGGGTCGTGCGGATCGAGATCGTCGAGCCCGTCGCCGACGGGGGCCTGGCGCGCGACCTGGAGCAGGCCTTCGACCTGCGGTGCTGCAGCGTCGTCCCCATGCCCTCCTCCGCCCCCGAGGTTCGGTCCGAGGTGGGCCGGGCCGCCGCGCGGCTGCTCGGTCGGACGTTGCAGCCCGGTGACGTCCTCGGCCTGCCGTGGAGCCGGTCGGTCTACGACATGGTCGATGCGCTCGAGACGCTGCCGCAGGTGCCCATCGTGCAGCTCAGCGGCGCGCTGGCCGGCGTCCGGGAGGACTCCAGCGCCGTCGACCTGGTGCGTCGCGCGGGCCGGATCGCCGGAGGGGGTCGGCAGGTCTTCTTCGCGCCGCTCGTCATGCCGGACGCCGCGGCGGCGCAGGCGGTGCGGCGCGACCCCGCGGTGCGGGACACCCTCGCCGCGGCGGACCAGGTGACGGTCGCGATGGTCGGCGTGGGTGCGTGGGAGGCCGGACAGTCGACGATCCACGACGCGGTCGACGCGGAGTGCCGGGAGCGGGTCCGCGAGGTCGGCGTCGTGGGCGAGTCGGTCGGGGCCTGCTTCGACGGCCGGGGCAGGTTGGTGAGCACCTGCCTGTCGGACCGGCTGATCGCGCTGTCGCCGGACCAGCTGCGGGCCATCGACACGGTCATCGCCGTGTCCTACGGCCAGGGCAAGGTCGAGGCGCTGCGCGCCGCCATGACGGGCGACCTCGTCAACGGCCTCGTCACGACCCAGGACACGGCCCAGGCACTCCTGGCCTGAGGCCGACATCCGGCGCGACCTGCCTGCCCGATTTCGACCGTGCAGATGTTCGCCATGGCGACGATTCCAGCGGGTCGACGGCGCGGGGCGAGGTCGGGTGCGGCTCCGCTCCCGGCGGGGTGGGTATGGCCCTGCGGGCCGGCGCCGGCAGCCGCAGGGTCACGCCGACGTGGACCGCGGCGACCGCCAGGCTGACCCCGCCGACCAGGGCGTAGCCGCCCAGCCGGTGCAGCGGCGCGGCCGCCGCGATCGCGCCGGCCATGACCACTAGGGCGACGCTCTCCGCGCGGGCCTTGACGAGGGCATACCGGGCGGCCTCACCCCGCGCCGACAGCTGCTCGAAGAGGTAGGCCTCCCAGGTGCCCGAGTGCATGGCGTCCGAGCAGGACCACAGGACGAAGCCGAGCAGGAAGCCCCAGAAGCTCGGCCACAGCATCCAGGTCGCGAAGGCGGCGACGTAGACGAGGCCGGAGGCGACGAGCAGCCTCCGCCGGTCCAGGAGGTCGGCCCACGCGCCGGAGGGGATCTCCAGGACGAAGGCGCTCAGCGACCAGACGGCGAGCAGCACCGAGATCTGGGTGGTGCTCAGCCCCCGGTCGGCGAAGAGCAGCGCGTAGACGCCGAAGAGCGGGATCGCCTCGTGCGTGGCACGGTAGGCGATCGCCAGCCGGGTGAACGAGGCTCAACCCTCGCCGGTGGGGAAGGACGCTCGACTCATGCGGACCAGCCTAGTCCCGTCCCGACCGAACGGGCCGGGGCAGCACGGTGAGGATGGGTGCGGGTGCACCGATCCTCCCCGGGGTAGGGCGTTTCCGCGGCGGGTATGCCTGCGGCTGCACCGATCCTCCCCGGGGAAGGGGGGTCGCGCGGTGAGGATGGGTGCGGCTGCACCGATCCTCCCCGGGGAAGGGGAGGTGGGTCGCCTCAGCCGATCTTGCGCGCCCGGATGACACCGTCGATCGCGAGGATCGAGTCCTTGAGCTCGTCCTGCACCTCGCCCTCGACGTCGACGAGCGTGTAGGCGACCTCGCCCTTGGACTTGTTGGTGAACTCCGCGACGTTGAGCCCGGCCTCCGCGAGGGCGGCGGTGATCTGGCCGATCATGTTGGGCTTGTTCTCGTTGAAGATCCCCAGGCGCGTCGTGCCCGGCGTGCGGGCCATGACGACCTCGGGGAAGTTGACCGAGTTGCGGATGTTGCCGTTGAGCAGGTAGTCCGAGAGCTGGTCGGCCGCCATGACCGCGCAATTGTCCTCGGCCTCGCCCGTGGACGCGCCGAGGTGCGGGAGGGCGATGACCTTCGGGTGCACCGAGCCGGCCTCGGAGGGGAAGTCGTTGACGTAGGCGTGCAGGTGCCCCGAGTCGAGCGCCTCGATGACCGCCTGCTCGTCCACGACGCCGCCACGGGCGAAGTTGAGCACGACCCCGCCGGGCGCCATCGAGGCGATCCGGTCGGCGTCCACGAGGCCCTTGGTCGCCTCGATGAGCGGCACGTGCAGCGTGATCATGTTGCTCCGGGCGAAGAGCTCCTCGACGCTGGTCACCTGCTCCACGTTGGGGGAGAGCTGCCAGGCGCGCTCGACCGTGATGGCCGGGTCGTAGCCGAGGACCTTGAGCCCGAGGGACTGCGCCGCGTTGGCGACGAGCACGCCGATCGCTCCGAGCCCGATGACCCCGAGGGTCTTGCCGGGGAGCTCGTAGCCCGCGAACTGCTTCTTGCCCGCCTCGACCTGCTTGTCCAGGTCGCCGCCGGAGAGCGCCTGGTCGGCGACGAGCCCGCGGGTGTAGTCAGCCGCGTGGTAGAGGTTGCGGGCCGCCAGCAGCATGCCGGCGATGACCAGCTCCTTGACCGCGTTGGCGTTGGCGCCCGGCGTGTTGAAGACCGGTATGCCGCGCGCCCCCAGGTCGTCCACCGGGATGTTGTTGGTGCCCGCCCCGGCGCGGGCGACGGCATACAGCGAGTCGGGGATCGGGGCCGAGTGCAGGTCCGCAGAGCGCAGCAGGATGCCCCGCGGCTCGGCGATGTCGGTGCCGAGGTCGAAGACGTCCCGGTCGAGCCGCTGCAGGCCGACGGGGGAGATCGCGTTGAGGGTCTGGATCGGGTAGGTCTGCGTCATGGGAGTGGTGCTCTCAGCCGTTCTGCTGCTCGAAGTCGGTCATGAAGTCGACGAGGGCCTGGACGCCCTCGATCGGCATGGCGTTGTAGATGCTGGCGCGCATCCCGCCCACGCTGCGGTGCCCGGACAGCCCGGACAGGCCCGCCTCGGCGGCCGCCGCCACGAAGGGCTTCTCCAGCGCAGGGTCGGGTACGAGGAAGGGCACGTTCATCCAGGAGCGGGCCCGCTCCTGCACCGGGTTGGAGTAGAAGTCGGAACGCTCGATCGCGCCGTAGAGCAGGTCGGCCTTCGCCTTGTTGCGTCGGCCCATCTCCTCGACGCCGCCCTGCTGCTCGACCCACTCCAGCACGAGGCCGACGAGGTACCACGCCAGCGTGGGCGGGGTGTTGAGCATCGAGTCGGCCGCGTCCATCGCCTTCCAGTCCAGCGCGGAGGGCACGTCGGCCCGGGCGCGGTCCAGCAGGTCGCGGCGCACGATGACCACCACGAGCCCGGCCGGACCCAGGTTCTTCTGCGCCCCCGCGTAGATCACGCCGAAGCGGGACACGTCGAGCGGCCGCGACAGGATCGTCGAGCTGGCGTCGGTGACGAGCGGGACGTCCCCGGCGTCCGGGACGTAGGGGAACTCGACCCCGCCGATCGTCTCGTTCAGCGTGTAGTGCAGGTAGGCCGCGTCGCCGGGGACCTCGAAGGAGCCCTCGTCGGGGACCGAGGCGTAGTTCGACGCCTTCTCGTCCGCGACGACCCGGACGTCGGCATACTTCTCGCCCTCGCTGATCGCCTTCTTCGACCAGGACCCGGTGTTGAGGTATGCCGCGGGCTGGCCGGGTGCGGCGAGGTTGAGCGGGACGCCGGAGAACTGCCCGGTGGCTCCGCCCTGCAGGAAGAGGACGGCGTGGTCGTCCGGCACCGAGAGCAGCGAGCGGAGGCGCTGCTCGGCCTCGGCCGCGATGGACACGAACTCGGGGCTGCGGTGGGACATCTCCATGACGGACATCCCGGAGCCGCGCCAGTCGGTCAGCTCGGACTGGGCGCGCTCGAGGACCTCGAGCGGCATGGTGGCTGGGCCGGCAGAGAAGTTGAAGACTCGCACGGGCACCTACCGTACCGTCAGGCGGCGCCGTGCCCCGCGTCGGCCCGAGCGCCGCGAGGAGGGGCCACCCGTGTGCGATACTGCATAGCGGTCGAGCGAGGACCCACACCCTCGTGAGACCCGGTGCGAGTCCCTCGCGGTGCGACTAGAAGCAGGTCCGCACGCGAGACCCACGGTGCTCGGAATCGAGGCCGGACGGCCCGCACCGCGCCGGAGCCGGTGCCGCGCGGGTACGCGAGCCGCCCTCCTGGTGACACGGAAGACTTCCGTCGTGGCCGACCGGTCGCGACGACACCGCACCCGCGCCGCGCGGGCAGTGGGGCCGCTGGTCGGCCCCGACGTGTGGACTGGCACCGCGTGGCCTGGAAGGACACGGCGTGTCTGACGAGAGCACCCGCGAAGCCACCGACGAGGTGGAGACGGACACGAACCCCGCCGCTGACGCGGCCGAGGCGACCGAGGTGGCCGCGCCGGAGAGCACGCAGGCCCCTGCGTCGGAGACGGACGAGCAGACGGCCGCCCCGGAGACGGCGGAGGTTGCGGCTCCGGAGACGGACGAGCCGGCCGCGGAGACCCCCGCCTCCCCGGACGACACCGAGGACGACGCGCAGGACCAGCAGCCGGAGGGTGCGGGTATGCCCTCATTCGGCCTGGTCTTCCAGGCGCCCGACCTCACGGACCTGCCCAAGCGGCGCTCCCGGCGGGCCACCTCCGCGTCGACCGCCCCGACGCCCGCACCCGCGGCGGACACGCCGAGCGCTGCGGCGCAGGAGCAGGACGACTCCGGGACCGGACCGTCCGACGACGACGGTGGCGACGACGAGCAGGGCGGACGCGGCCGCCGCCGCCGACGCCGCGGCGGCAAGGGCCGGCGTGGCCGCTCCGAGGACCAGGACGGCGGTCAGGATGGGGGCGCGAACCAGACCGACACTGCCGACGAGAAGGCCGGCGACGAGGGCGGCGACCAGGACCGTTCGTCGTCGAAGGGCTCGGGCGGTGGCCGTCGTCGTCGTGGCGGCGGTGACTCCGGTGACGGCTCCGGCAAGGGCGGCCAGAAGGAGGGCCCAGGGAAGGACTCCGGGAAGAAGGACGGCGCCGACGGCTCGGCCGACTCCTCGTCCTCCGACGGTGGCAACGACGGCGACGGGGGCGGCAGCACCAAGCGTCGCCGGCGTCGCTCCCGCAGCGGGAGCGAGCGGCCGGCGGCCAAGGACGAGGTCACCTCGGTCAAGGGGTCGACCCGGCTGGAGGCCAAGCGCCAGCGTCGCCGAGAGGGCCGTGAGGCCGGACGGCGCCGCACGGTCATCACCGAGGCGGAGTTCCTGGCCCGGCGCGAGAGCGTGGAGCGGGTCATGGTCGTGCGCGGGCTCGAGGACCGCACCCAGATCGCGGTGCTGGAGGACGGCGTCCCGGTCGAGCACTACGTCTCGCGCTCCGCGCAGTCCACGATGGTGGGCAACGTCTACCTCGGTCGGGTGCAGAACGTCCTGCCCAGCATGGAGGCGGCCTTCGTCGACATCGGCAAGGGGCGCAACGCGGTCCTGTATGCCGGTGAGGTCAACTGGGACGCCGCCGGCCTGGAGGGCAACCAGCCCAAGCGGATCGAGAACGCCCTCAAGTCCGGCGAGTCGGTCCTGGTCCAGGTGACCAAGGACCCCATCGGTCACAAGGGTGCCCGGCTGACCTCCCAGGTCTCCCTCCCCGGCCGGTACCTGGTCTACGTGCCCGGCAACTCGATGACCGGCATCTCGCGCAAGCTGCCCGACACCGAGCGCGCCCGGCTGAAGAAGATCCTCAAGGAGGTCGTGCCGGGCGACGCGGGCGTCATCGTGCGGACCGCGGCGGAGGGCGCCTCCGAGGCCGAGCTGCGGGCCGACGTCGAGCGGCTCACCGCGATGTGGGAGAAGATCGAGGCGAAGTCGAAGACCGCCAACGCCCCGGCCCTGCTGCACGGGGAGCCGGACATGACCGTCCGGGTCATCCGCGACGTCTTCAACGAGGACTTCGCCAAGCTGGTGGTCTCCGGTGACAAGGCCTGGGGGGAGGTCAAGCGCTACATCGACGACGTCGCGCCCGACCTCGCCGAGCGGGTGGAGAAGTACACCGGCACCACCGACGTCTTCACCACCCACCGCGTGCACGAGGCCATCGCCAAGGCGATGGACCGCAAGGTCTGGCTGCCCTCGGGCGGCTCGCTCGTCATCGACCGCACCGAGGCGATGACCGTGGTCGACGTCAACACCGGCAAGTTCACCGGCTCCGGCGGCAACCTCGAGGAGACGGTCACCAAGAACAACATCGAGGCCGCCGAGGAGATCGTCCGGCAGCTGCGCCTGCGGGACATCGGCGGCATCATCGTCGTCGACTTCATCGACATGGTCCTGGAGAGCAACCGGGACCTCGTCGTACGACGGCTCCTGGAGTGCCTCGGCCGGGACCGGACCAAGCACCAGGTGGCCGAGGTCACCTCGCTGGGCCTGGTCCAGATGACCCGCAAGCGGGTCGGCTCCGGGCTCATCGAGGTCTTCTCCGAGAGCTGCACGCACTGCTCCGGTCGCGGGGTCATCGTGCAGTCCGAGCCCGTCGTCCGCTCCGGCGGCGACGACGGCGGCAGCAACGGCAACAACGGCGGCGGAGGCAGCAAGCGCCGTGGCAAGGGGCGCGGCAAGAGCGCTGGTGCCGCGGAGCCGAAGAACGTGCTGCCGACGCCCAACCCCAACGGCCCGACGCCGGCCCAGATCGCCGCGGCGGCCCACGCCGCGGCCCTCACGGCCGGGGCCAGCTCGGAGGCGGCCGACGCCGCAGCCCAGGCCGCGGCTGTCGAGGTGGCCGAGGACGCGGTGCCGCAGGAGGCTGTCGCCCCGACCGTCGAGGCCGAGCCGCAGCAGGTCACCGCACCGGCCACTGAGCCCGAGCCGGAGAAGCCGGCGACCGAGCCCGAGACGGCGGAGCCGGCGACCGAGCCCGACGCGGCGCAGGACGTCGCGCCGGCACCGGAACCCGTGGTCGAGCCCGAGCCCGAGCCGCGCCCCAAGCGTCGCCGCCGGGGCCGCGTGGTCTCGCCCGCCGGCCCGCCCACCGGTGAGGTCGCCGGGGAGCCGACGGCCGACGCGGAGCAGCCCGCCGACGGCTCCTCGCAGGACCCTTCCTGAGTTTGGAGCCCGCAGGGTCGGCACGGTAGTCTTGTACGTCGGTTCGCGCTGGAGCGCCGGACCGGTCTCGCAGACGACATACCGTGTCGGCTCGACCGGGTCCTGTGAACCTCCGGTGCGCGTCCGAGCCCACCGCGACCAGATGTGAGAAAGCGAGTTCAACGTGTACGCGATCGTCCGTGCTGGCGGCCGCCAGGAGAAGGTCTCCGTCGGCGACGTGCTGACCATCGACAAGGTCGGTGGTGACGCCACGGCCGGCGACACCGTCGAGCTCGCCCCCGTCCTCCTCGTCGACGGCCAGACCGTGACCACCGACGCCGACGCGCTCGGCAAGGCCACGGTCACCGCCGAGGTCCTGGGTGCGGTCAAGGGTCCCAAGATCGTCATCCAGAAGTACAAGAACAAGACCGGGTACAAGAAGCGTCAGGGCCACCGCCAGCCGCTCACCCAGGTCAAGATCACCGCGATCGACGCCTGAGCGTCGCACCGAGCCGAGAAGGAGTCAGCAGATGGCACACAAGAAGGGTGCGTCCTCGACCCGCAACGGTCGTGACTCGAACGCCCAGCGCCTCGGCGTGAAGCGCTTCGGCGGCCAGGTCGTCGGCGCCGGCGAGATCATCGTCCGGCAGCGCGGGACCCACTTCCACCCCGGTGAGGGTGTGGGCCGCGGCGGCGACGACACGCTGTTCGCCCTGGTCCCCGGCGTCGTCGAGTTCGGCGCCAAGCGCGGCCGCAAGACGGTCAACATCGTCACCGAGGAGACCGTCGGCGCCTGAGGCGCGACACGTCATACCTCGTCGACGCCGGTGGAGCCCTGGGGCTCCGCCGGCGTCGCGCTGTCTGCACCACCTGAGAGGATCACCCCATGGCCAACTTCGTGGACCGTGTCGTGCTGCACCTGCGCGCCGGCAAGGGCGGTCACGGTGTCGCCTCGGTGCACCGCGAGAAGTTCAAGCCCCTCGGTGGCCCGGACGGCGGCAACGGTGGCCGCGGTGGCGACATCGTGCTGCGGGTGGACCCGCAGATCACGACGTTGATCGACTACCACCACGGGCCGCACCGCACGGCGCCGAACGGTCGGCCGGGCGAGGGCGACGAGAAGAACGGCGCCCAGGGTGAGGACCTCGTGCTGCCGGTGCCCTCGGGCACGGTCGTGACGACCCGCGGGGGAGAGGTGCTCGCCGACCTCGTCGGCGACGGGGCCGAGCTCGTCGCGGCCCGCGGCGGTCGTGGCGGGCTGGGCAACAAGGCGCTCGCCTCCCCGCGGCGCAAGGCACCCGGCTTCGCGCTGCTGGGGGAGCCCGGCGAGGAGGCCGAGGTCGTCCTCGAGCTCAAGACCCTGGCCGACGTCGCGCTCGTGGGCTTTCCCTCCGCCGGCAAGTCCTCCCTGGTCAGCGTGCTGTCCGCGGCGCGGCCGAAGATCGCGGACTACCCCTTCACCACCCTCATCCCCAACCTCGGCGTCGTGACGGCCGGAGGGGAGCGCTTCACCATCGCCGACGTGCCGGGGCTCATCCCCGGGGCCAGCGAGGGCAAGGGGCTCGGGCTGCAGTTCCTGCGCCACGTCGAGCGCTGCCACGTGCTGGCGCACGTCGTGGACTGCGCCACGCTCGAGCCCGGACGCGACCCGCTGACCGACCTCGAGGTCATCGAGGAGGAGCTGGCGGCCTACGTCCCGCACGGCGAGCTGGGCGGCATACCCCTGGCGGAGCGGGTGCGGGTCGTCGTGCTCAACAAGGCCGACGTGCCCGAGGCCCGGGAGCTGGCCGAGATGGTGCGGCCCGACCTGGAGGAGCGCGGCTACGAGGTGCACATCGTCTCGGCCGTCGCCCACCAGGGGCTCAAGGAGCTGACCTTCGCCCTCGCCGGGCACGTCCGGCGCGCCCGGGAGGAGCAGGTCGAGGTCGAGCCGCAGCGGGTCGTCATCCGGCCGCGGGCCATGGACGACCAGGGCTTCACCGTGCAGCGGGAGAACACCGCTGACGGCGAGATCTTCCGGGTCGTGGGGGAGCGGCCCACCCGGTGGGTGCGGCAGACCGACTTCGCCAACGACGAGGCGGTCGGCTACCTCGCCGACCGGCTCGGCCGGCTCGGCGTCGAGGAGGAGCTGCTCAAGGCCGGTGCCGTGGCGGGGTCCACGGTGCTCATCGGTCCCGCGGACGACGCGGTCGTCTTCGACTGGGAGCCGACGATGGCCGGCGGCGCCGAGCTGCTCGGCAGCCGCGGTACGGACGCGCGCCTCGAGGACCGCTCCCGGCCGACCCGCGCGGAGAAGCGCGAGGCCTTTCACGACCGCAAGGACGCCCAGACGCAGGCCCGCGAGGAGCTCGAGGCCGAGCGCCGCGCCGGCTGGTGGACCGACGAGGACTGACCCACACCCGTCGCGCTCGGTCCGTAGGGTGGCGTGATGACCGACATCGACGTGAGGCCCACTCCCTCCGAGCTCGGCGACCTGATCGAGGAGCTGGTGGGTTCGCGCTGGCCCACCACCGAGGACGACCGTCTCGCGTGGTTCGACGAGCACGGCCTGGTCGTGGAGGATGCCGAGTGCGAGTCCCGCGACGGCGGGTCGGAGGCGTGGGCCGGCTCGGGTCCCGGGGTCTGGGGTCGGCCGAGCTGCGGCTGGAACACCGTCGAGGGCGAGCTCGTCGGGCTCTTCTGGTTTCTGTGGCGCGGGACCTCATGGGAGGAGTCGGAGCGGTCGGCCCGCGAGCTGCGTGACCTGCTCGCGGAGCGCTTCGGCGACCCGACCGAGGAGCACGTGACCGAGCCGGGGACCGGGCGCTTCACCGCCTTCTGGGAGACCCCCGGTCACACGATCGACCTCTACCTCCACGGGGGTATGCGCCCGCAGGGCGCCGACGACCAGTTCTACGACGAGCCGGTCATCCAGCTGCACCTGGACCACGCCCGGGCGGCCGGCCCCGCGCATACCCCGGAGCCCCGCGCTTCCTTGCCCGCCCCGCCCACGTAGGTGTGGGGGTCGTCGGTCAAGCGTGGGGCCAAGGCGCTTCCGCGGGACGGGCGAGCTGCCGTGGCGCGGGCGAGCTGCCGCGGGGGCCGCTCATCCGGTAGAGCCACCGCCGTCCGCGGATGCATGAGTATGCGTGGGGGTGGAATAGTATTCGTCCCATGGGCTCGACCGTCGACCGCAGCGTCATCCGCGACGCGCACCGCATGGTCGTCAAGGTCGGGTCCTCCTCGCTGACCGGCCCGGAGGGCGGGCTGGACGGCTTCCGGCTGCAGGCGCTGGCGACCTCGTTGGCGAAGAAGGCGATGTCCGGCACCCAGGTCGTGCTCGTCTCCTCCGGTGCCATCGCCGCCGGCATGGTGCCGCTCGGCCTGGAGCGCCGACCCAAGGACCTCGCGACGCAGCAGGCGGCCGCGAGCGCGGGCCAGGGCGCACTGATGGCCGCCTACACCAACGCCTTCACCATGCACGGCGTGCAGGTGGGCCAGGTCCTGCTCACCGCCGACGACATGCACAAGCGCAGCCACTACGTCAACGCCTCCCGCACCCTCGAGCGGCTGCTCGAGCTGGAGGTGGTGCCGATCATCAACGAGAACGACACCGTGGCCACCGACGAGATCCGCTTCGGGGACAACGACCGGCTCGCCGCGCTCGTCGCCCACCTCGTGGACGCCGACGCGCTGGTCCTGCTCTCCGACGTCGACGCGCTCTACACCGGCCATCCAGCCCGCCCCGGGTCCGAGCGCATCCCGCTCGTGGCGGGGGCCGGGGCGCTGGCCGAGGTCGACGTCTCCCGGGCCGGGTCCTCGGTGGGCACGGGAGGTATGCAGACCAAGGTCGCCGCCGCGCAGATGTCGGTGGCCGAGGGCATACCGGTCCTGCTGACCAACGCCGAGCAGGTGCACCAGGCGCTGCTCGGCGAGGACGTGGGCACCCTCTTCACCCCGGTCGGCACCAAGAGCCCCGCACGTCGGCGCTGGCTCGCGCACGCCAGCAGCGCCACCGGCCGGGTCGTGCTGGACGACGGTGCGGTCGAGGCCGTGGTGCGGCGCCGCACGTCGTTGCTGCCCGTCGGGATCACCCGGGTCGAGGGCCGCTTCAGCGCGGGTGACACGGTCGACCTCTGCGACCAGCGCGGCAGCGTCGTGGCCCGCGGGCTCGTCGGCTACGACGCGGACGAGCTCGGCCCGCTCGTCGGGCGCCGGCTGGTGCGTGACTCGGCCCTGCGCTCCGGCGCACCCGCCCCCCGCCCGGTCGTCCGGCGCGACGACCTCGTCGTCCTCTGACCACCCCCGAGCCCCACCGCAGGAGCAGCCCATGAGCGTCACCATCGCCCCCGACGTCACCGAGCAGGTCGCCGAGGTCGCGCGCGCCGCGCGCGTCGCCGCCCGCGAGCTGGCGCTGCTCACCCGCGCGGAGAAGGACGCCGCGCTGCTCACCCTTGCCGACGCCCTCGACGCGGGCGCGCAGCAGGTCGTCTCCGCCAACGAGGAGGACCTGCAGCGGGGCCAGGACCAGGGCCTGCCCGGCAACCTGCTGGACCGGCTCGCCCTCGACGAGGACCGGGTGCGCGCGGTCGCCGACGCCCTGCGCCAGGTGGCGGGCCTGCCCGACCCCGTCGGGGAGGTGGTGCGCGGCTCCACCCTGGCCAACGGCCTGCAGATCCGCCAGGTGCGGGTGCCGATGGGCGTGGTCGGCATGATCTACGAGGCGCGGCCCAACGTGACCGTCGACGCCGCCGGGCTGGGGCTCAAGAGCGGCAACGCCGTCATCCTGCGCGGTGGCTCCGCCGCCGCCTCCACCAACGCGGCGCTCGTCTCGGTCCTGCGCGACGCCCTCGAGGAGCGGGGGATCAACCCGGACGCGATCAACCTGCTCGCCGAGGGCGGTCGCGACGCGGCCCGCGCCCTCATGACCGCCCGCGGCCTCGTCGACCTCGTCATCCCGCGCGGCGGCGCGAGCCTCATCCAGACCGTGGTGACCGAGTCCACGGTGCCGGTCATCGAGACCGGCGTCGGCAACTGCCACGTCTACGTCGACGCGAGCGCGGGCACCGAGATGGCGACGGCGATCGTCACCAACTCCAAGACGCACCGGACCTCGGTCTGCAACGCCGCGGAGTCGCTGCTCGTGCACCGGGAGGCGGCGCAGCGGGTGCTGCCCCCGATCATGCGCGAGCTCGCGGCGGCGGGCGTGACCGTGCACGGCGACGAGCAGATGCAGCGGTATGCCGAGGCGGCCGGCGCGGCATACCAGCCGGTGACGGACGAGGACGACGACACCGAGTTCCTCTCCCTGGACATCTCCGCCCGGGTCGTCGACGACCTCGACGCGGCGCTCGCGCACATCCAGGAGCACAGCAGCGGGCACACCGAGGCGATCGTCACCGACGACCGCGCCGCCGCCCGCAGGTTCACCACCGAGATCGACGCCGCAGCGGTGCTCGTCAACGCCTCCACGCGGTTCACCGACGGCGGCGAGTTCGGCTTCGGGGCCGAGATCGGGATCTCGACCCAGAAGCTGCACGCCCGCGGACCGATGGCGCTGCCCGAGCTCACGACCACCAAGTGGGTCGTCGAGGGCGACGGCCAGGTGCGCTGACACCGACCGGGCCGCGCACGGAGGTAGAGTGTCGGTCATGTCGTCCGCGCTGTTCTTCGCGGCCGCCGAGGAAGGCGGCCACCACATCGTCAACGAGCTCCCGTTCCCGCCGATCATGTTCGGCGTCTTCGCGATCCTCGCCTTCGTGCTGCTCCTGACCTTCCTGTGGACCTTCCGCAACACCCTGGCCCTCGACCCGCACGGGGTCGCGGACGGAGCGCACGACCCCGACGTGGGTCGAAGCCAGCACTGATGCGCCTGGGGGTGATGGGTGGGACCTTCGACCCCATCCACCACGGCCACCTCGTGGCCGCGAGCGAGGCGGCGCACCTGCTGGGGCTGGACGAGGTGGTCTTCGTGCCGACCGGTCAGCCCTACCGCAAGGACGCCAGCGAGGTCACCGATGCCGAGCACCGCTACCTCATGACCGTCATCGCGACGGCGTCCAACCCCACCTTCACCGTGAGCCGGGTGGACGTCGACCGGGAGGGACCGACATACACCCTCGACACGCTGCGGGACCTGCACGCGGAGCGGCCGGAGGACGAGCTGTTCTTCATCACCGGCGCCGACGCGCTCGCCCAGATCCTGTCCTGGAAGGGCGTGGACGAGCTCTGGGACCTCGCGCACTTCGTGGGCGTGACCCGGCCCGGGCACGTCCTCACCGACGCCGGGCTGCCCGAGGACAAGGTGACCCTGCTCGAGGTGCCGGCCATGGCGATCAGCTCCACCGGGTGCCGGGAGCGCACCGCGGGCGGCGACCCGGTCTGGTATCTCGTGCCGGACGGCGTCGTCCAGTACATCGGCAAGTACGACCTCTACCGGAAGGACCCTGAGTGAGGGCCACCCAGCGCGCGATCGAGCTCGCCCGGGCCGCCGCCGCGGCGGCGCAGGACAAGCTGGCGCAGGACGTCGTCGGGCTCGACGTCTCCGGCCAGCTCGCCCTGACCGACGTCTTCGTCATCGCCTCGGCGCCCAACGAGCGGCAGGTCGGCGCTGTCGTCGACGCCGTGGAGGAGCGGCTGCTGCAGCTGGGCGCCAAGCCGCTGCGCCGCGAGGGGCAGCACGAGGGCCGCTGGGTCCTGCTCGACTTCAGCGACATCGTCGTGCACGTCATGCACGCCGAGGACCGTGAGTTCTACGCGCTGGAGCGGCTCTGGAAGGACTGCCCGCCGGTCCTGCTGCCCGAGGCCGGGTCCCCGGCGGCGGAGTCCTGAGGGGTATGCGTCGGGTCATCGTCTGGCGGCACGGTGAGACCGAGCACAACGCGGGGGGCATCTTCCAGGGTCAGCTCGACACCGAGCTCTCGGACCGTGGCCGGGCCCAGGCCGAGCGCGCCGCGTGCGCCCTCGCCGAGCGGGGCGCCACCCGGCTCGTGGCCTCCGACCTCACCCGGGCGAGGCAGACGGCCGACGTCCTGGCCGCGCGGACCGGGCTGAGCGTCGAGCCGGAGCCGCGGCTGCGCGAGATCCACGTCGGCCGCTGGCAGGGGCTCACCCACGCCGAGGTGCTCGCCGCCTACCCCGAGGCGCAGCAGGCGCTGGAGCGCGGCGAGGACGTCGTGCGCGGTGAGACGGGGGAGCGGGTCGCGGACGTCGCCACCCGCGCCCGTGCGGCCTTCGAGGACGTCGTCGACGACCTCCCCGAGGACGGCGTCGCCGTCCTGGCCTCGCACGGGCTCGCCACGCGCGCCCTCGTCTGCGCCGTGGTCGGCCTCGACTTCCAGCAGGCCTCCCGGGCCCTGGTCGGGCTGCGCAACTGCCACTGGGCCGAGCTCGTGGAGCACCGCACCGGATGGCGCCTGGAGGCCTGGAACGTCGGCGTCCCGGACACCGAAGAGATCGGCACCATCGCCTCTCCCGTGCCCTGAGCGAATTTGGCGATTGCCGAGCCCGCTGGGTAAAGTGATCCAGTCCTCACGGGGCATCCCGGGGCTGTGGCGCAGTTGGTAGCGCACCTCCATGGCATGGAGGGGGTCAGGGGTTCGAATCCCCTCAGCTCCACCGGACGAGCGGGCCGGACACCATCAGGTGTCCGGCCCGCACGCATGAGAGGAGGGGCCGGTGTCGCAGCAGGACAGCCACTTCCGGCTGCGGGACATCGCGCTCCCGGCCTTCGCCCCCAGCGTCGTCAACGCCGTCGGCCTCGGCGCCGTCACCCCGGTGCTCGCGCTGCACGCGCGCGACCTCGGCGCGAGCGTCGGGCAGGCCGCCCTCGTCGTCGCGGTGCTCGGGCTGGGCAGCCTGCTCGGGTCGTTGCCCGCAGGGGCGCTGGTGGCTCGGATCGGCGAGCGCCGGGCGCTCATCCTGGCGGGACTCGTCGACGCGGTGACCATGGCCGTCGCCGCGCTCGCGCCGACGCTGGGGGTGCTCGCGGCGGCTGTGCTGGTGAGCGGGAGCGCGTGGAGCGTCTTCCTGCTGGCGCGGCAGGGCTTCCTCATCGTCGTGGCACCGGTGCACCTGCGCGCCCGGGCGATGTCCACGCTCGGGGGGAGCCACCGGATCGGGGGCTTCGTCGGCCCGGTCCTCGGCGGGGTGCTCATCGGGGCCACCGGCCACGTGTCGTCGGTCTTCTGGCTCGCCGCGGTGATGGCCCTCCTGGCGGCCCTCGTCGTCCGGCTCTCGCCCGACCTCACCGCCGGGGTGGAGCGGAGCCGTGGCGCGGACGAACCGGCCCCGGGCCGCGTGCTGACGGTGATCTGGCGGCACCGGCGCACCCTCGCCTCCGTCGGGAGCGCGGTGGTGGTGATCTCCGGGGCCCGCGCCCTGCGGATCACCCTGCTTCCCCTGTGGGCCGAGTCGATCGGCATCTCCGCCGCGACGACCTCGCTCGTCTTCGGCCTCGCCGCCTTCCTGGAGATCCTGCTGTTCTACCCGGCCGGCTGGGTCATGGACCGCTTCGGGCGCAGGGTCGTCGCGGTGACCGTGGTGCTGCTCATCGGGGCCGGGGTGCTCCTCCTCCCGCTGAGCTCCGGGGTCACCGCCTTCACCGCCCTCGCCCTGCTCATGGCGGTCGGCAACGGTCTGGGCTCGGGCATCGTCATGACCCTCGGCGCCGACACCGCCCCGGCCCGGGACCGGGCGCAGTACCTCGGCGGGTTCCGTCTCGCCGGGGACATCGGCGGCTCGGGCACCCCGCTGCTGCTCTCGGGCCTGACTTTCCTCGCCCCGCTCGCTGTCGCCTGCACCGTCGCGGGGACGGTATGCCTGCTCGGCGCGGCCTGGGTGGCGCACCGGGTCGGTCGGATCGACCGGCACCGGAGGGCCGCGTCGGGCTGAGGCCCCGGCTCACAGCTCCGGGTAGTGCCCCCGGACCTCGGCGACGACACGCTCGAAGACGGCCTCGTCGAGCTGTGCGCCGGTCCGCCGCACGGCCTCCCGGTCCAGCCGCAGGAGGCGGTTGACCCGGGCCTCGCTGGGTCGGCGTCGCTCGTCCCAGGCACCGGAGCCGATGTCGGTCCACAGCCGCCCGGCCCCGGCCTCCTGAGCGGCGTCCCGGTCGTGGTCCTGGCCGGTGAGCGGCAGCGCGAGCAGCCGCGGCCCCTCGCGCCCGATGACCAGCACCGGCCGGTCCTTGCCCCGGGAGGCGTCCTCCTCGTAGGGCACCCAGGCCCAGACCACCTCGCCTGGATCGGCCCGGTCGTCCGCCACCGGGGCATACCCGAGGCGTGGTCGGTCCTCCATGGTGCGCACCCTACCGGCGCATCCGGACGGCCTCGGGCCCGTCGCCAGCGCGACGGGTCGGTCATGGGCTACAGTGCGCCCAGGTGACGGCGTGCCGAGGAGGGGGCGTCGCCCTGCGAGGAGAGGTGTCGACGTGGACAACCTGGCTGTGCTGAGCCTGCTGGCGATCTCGCCGATCGTCGTCGTGGGGGTCCTCCTCGCCGGGTTGCGGTGGCCGGCGAAGCTGGCCATGCCGGTGGGGTATGCCGTGACTGTCGTCATCGCGCTCGTGGTCTGGCAGATGCGCCCCACCGCCGTCGTCGCGGCGACGCTCGAGGGCTTCATCATCGCGGTCACGCTGCTCTACATCGTCTTCGGCGCCCTACTGCTCCTGGCGACCGTCATCTCCAGCGGGGCGATGGCCACCATCCGCTCCGGGTTCACCGCGATCTCCCCGGACCGCCGGGTGCAGGCCATCATCATCGGCTGGCTCTTCGGGTCCTTCCTCGAGGGCGCCTCGGGCTTCGGCACCCCCGCCGCGGTCGTCGCCCCGCTGCTCCTGGCGCTGGGCTTCCCCGCGATGGCGGCGGTCATGGTCGGCCTCATCATCCAGTCGACGCCGGTCTCCTTCGGGGCGGTCGGCACCCCGATCATCGTGGGGGTGGGCACCGGCCTGCAGGGCGGTGCCGGGGTGGAGCAGCGCGCCGGCGAGCTGGGTCTGGACTACGACGGGCTCATCGCCGAGATCGGCTTCCAGGTGGCGGCGATCCATGCGGTCGTCGGACTGCTCGTGCCGCTGCTCATCGCGGTCTTCCTCACCGGGTTCTTCGGCGAGCGACGCAGCTTCGCCGAGGGGCTGAAGGTGTGGCCCTTCGCCCTCTACGCCTCGGTCGCGATGACCATCCCCTCGGTGCTCGTCGCGCGCTTCTTCGGCCCCGAGTTCCCCTCGCTCCTCGGCGGACTCGCGGGGCTGGCGCTGGTGATGTTCACCTCCTCGCGCGGCTTCCTCATGCCACGACCGGAGGACACCTTCGACTTCGGCCCGCGCTCGAGCTGGCAGGAGCGCTGGATGGGGACCGTCGACACCGACCACCTCGGCGACCTCGACACCCGCCGCATGGGCATCGTGACCGCGTGGATGCCCTACGTCCTCATCGCCGTGCTGCTCCTGGCCACGCGTCTCATCGAGCCGCTCACCGCCGCCCTGCGCTCGGAGAACCCCGTCGTCACCCTGCCCTTCAACGACATCCTCGGCACCGGCATCTCGACCACCTGGCAGTGGCTCTACAGCCCCGGGACGGTCTTCATCCTCACCTGCCTGCTGACCTACGCCCTGCACCGGATGAGCGGGCAGCAGATCCGGGAGACCTGGTCGGTCGCCGGCCGGCAGATCCTCGGCACCGGCGTCGCCCTGCTCTTCGCGGTGCCGCTCGTGCGGCTGCTCATCCGCTCGGGCGCCGAGTTCACCGACTCCGGGCTCGCCTCGATGCCGGTCACGCTGGCCGAGGGTGCCGCGGCGGTGGCCGGGTCCAACTGGCCGCTGGTCGCGCCCTGGATCGGTGCGCTGGGCGCCTTCGTCGCGGGCTCCAACACGGTGAGCAACCTCACCTTCTCGCTGTTCCAGTTCGCGACCGGCGAGCAGATCGGGGTCCCGCCGGAGAGCGTCGTCGCCGCGCAGGCGGTCGGCGGGGCCGGCGGCAACCCGGTGGCCATCCACAACATCGTCGCCGCCTCGGCGACGGTGGGTCTGCTCGGCCGGGAGGGCGACCTCATCCGCAAGACCGCGCTCGTCACGGCCTTCTACTGCCTCGCCGCCGGCGCGCTGAGCTACCTGGCGATCTACGGCATCGGGTTCAACCTCGGCCTGCTGCAGCTCGTGGCGCTCATCGCCCTGCTCGTGGGCCTCGCCGTCTGGGCGCGGCGCCGCGACGCGCGCACCCTCGTGACGACCTGAGCGGCCCGGCGCGGCGCCGGGTCAGCCCACCGGCACTCCCCGGATTGAGGCGTCCAGCAGCGTCGCGGTGTGCACGAAGGGCAGCGCCCGCCCGGCCCGCTCCAGCGCCTGCGTGATCTGCATGAGGCAGCCCGGGTTGGCGGTGACGAGCAGCTCGGCCCCGGTGCGCAGGATCGAGGCCGCCTTGCGGTCGCCGAGCTCGGTCGCCGGTTCCGGGTTGAGGATGTTGTAGACCCCCGCGGACCCGCAGCAGATCTCGCCGTCGGGGATCTCGACGAGGTCCACGCCCGGTATGCCGCGCAGCAGCTCGCGCGGCGCGCTCACCACGCCCTGGGCGTGCCGCAGGTGGCAGGCGTCGTGGTAGGCGACGGTGACCGCCTCCCCCTCGCCGCCCAGCGGGTGACGCTGCGCGACCGGGCCCAGCTCGTGGAGGAACTCGGCCAGGTCGCGCACCCGCTCGCTGAACGCGCGGGCGCGGTCGGCATACGCCGGGTCGTCGGCCAGCAGGTGCACGTAGTCCTTCATCGTCGAGCCGCAGCCCGCCGAGTTGACCACCACGGTCTCGACCCCCGACTCCTCGAAGGTGTCGATGAGGCGGCGGGCGAAGGCCATGCCCTCCCCCTCGCGGCCGGTGTGGACCGAGAGGGCGCCGCAGCAGCCCTGCCGCGCGGGCGCGATCACCTCGCACCCCTCGGCGGCGAGCACCCGGGCGGTCGCGGCGTTGACGTCGCCGAAGAACTCCCGCTGCACGCAGCCGGTGAGCATGCCGACCACCGCGCGCCGGGTCCCGACCGCCGGGGTGCGCTCCGGCACGGAGACGCGGGGACCGAGCGGGGGAGCCAGGGACTGCATGACCTCCAGCTCGGGGCTGACCCGGCCCACGAGGCCGCTGCGCCGCACGAGACCCAGCGCCCCGGTGCGCTGGGCGGCGCGCAGCGGACCGCGCAGCGCCCGCAGCCGGGCGGGGTAGGGGAAGAGGGAGAAGATGAGCGAGCGCAGCGCCCGGTCCCGGCGGGGCCGGGTGACGCGCCGCTCCACCTGCGCCCGCGTGGTCTCCAGGATGCGGTCGTACTGCACGCCGGAGGGGCAGCTGGTCACGCAGGCCATGCACCCCAGGCAGGCGTCCAGGTGGCCCACCGTCGCCGCCGTGAGCGGCGCGCCCTCGGCGGCGGCCCGGATCTGGTCGATGCGGCCGCGCGGGCTGTCCATCTCCTCGCCCCACAGCTGGTAGGTCGGGCACGTGGTGAGGCAGAAGCCGCAGTGCACGCAGTCGTCGAGCAGCTCCGGGCTCGGCGGCCGCAGCGCGTCGAAGGCAGGCTCGGCCAGTACCGCGGACACACCGCTCGCGCCGCGGACCCGGGGCATACCCAGGTGGATGTTGCGTCCGGAGCTCATCACAGTCCTCCCACGAAGCGGCCCGGGGCCAGCAGGCGCCCGGGGTCGAACTCGGCCTTGACCCGGCGCATGAGGTCCAGCCCGGGCACCGGCCCCCAGGTGGCCTCGGCGTCGAGGCCGGACTTGACCGCCGGGGGTGCGTCCAGGACCACGGTCGACCCGCCGAGCCGCAGGCTGGTCGCCCGCAGCTGCTCCAGGGCGTGGTGCGCCTGCTCCGGCGGGGTCTCCTCGGGCAGCCGCGCGTGCAGCACTCCCACCCCGGCCGAGCCGGTCACGCCGAAGCCCTGGTCGGTGGCGACCCGCACCAGCTCGGGTATGCCGCTCAGCCGGCCCGTGGTGCGCACCAGCACCGGCCGGGTCGTCGACGTCCCGGCGGGGGAGTCCTGCTGGTCGACGTCGGCGAGCCCGGACGGCAGCTCGTCCTCGGGAGTGCCGGGGTCCACGACCGCGACCGACCCGCCGGCGAGGTCGGGGGAGGCGAGCGAGGTCGCCACGGCGTCCGCCCGCTGCCGGGTGCCCCCGGGGGAGCCGCCGAGGCCGACCGTGACCAGGGGGTCGGAGCCGGGGGCGGCCGACACCTCCAGGGTGTGCGGGGCCAGCTGGGACCGGACGAGCAGCGCCAGGGTCGCCTCGAGCCGGTCCGGGGAGACCCGGGCGCGCACCGAGACCTCCTCCTGCGGCTCCGGGTGGAGCCGCACGGTGACCTCGGTGATGACGGCCAGCGTGCCGTAGGAGCCGGTGAGCAGCTTGGCGAGGTCGTAGCCGGCGACGTTCTTGACGACCTTGCCGCCGCTGCGCGCGACCGTCCCGTCGGCGAGCACCAGCCGCACGCCGATGACGAGGTCGCGCACCGGCCCGGCCCACAGCCGCCGCGGGCCGCACATGCCGGTGGCGACCGCACCGCCCAGGGTCGAGCCCGCACCGTCGGCGCCGCGCCCCGCCGCGAGGTCGTCGACGACCAGCTGGTGCCGGGCCTCGGCGAGCAGTTCGCCCAGCCGGTCCAGGGGCATACCGGCACCGGCGGTGGCGACCAGGTCGCCGCGGGAGTGCTCGACCAGCCCGGCCATGCCGCCGGTCTCGAGGACGACGTCCACCCGCTCGGGCGCCCGGCCCCAGGTGATCTTGCTGCCGTGGCCGCGGACGACGACGGCGAGCCCGGCGTCGTGGCAGGCGCGCAGCAGCGCCGAGGTCTCCTGCGCGTCGGCGGGGCGGGCCACGGCCTGAGCGGGCACCCCGTCCACCGCGTCGGCGTCCTCCGCCGGCCGGACGGCGCAGGCTCCGGACAGGAGATCCACCACCGCCATCAGAAGACCTCGGCCCCGGCGACGACGGGCTCGTCGGCGGCGTGGACGACGCGGGGACGCTCCCCGCACATCCGGGGCGTGGGGTAGATCTTGCCCGGGTTGGCCAGGTGCGCCGGGTCGAAGGCGCAGCGCACGAGCTGCATCGTGTCGAGGTCCTCCTCGCTGAACATGCGCGGCATGTAGCGCGCCTTGTCCGCGCCGACGCCGTGCTCGCCGGTGATCGACCCGCCGTGCTCGATGCACAGGTCGAGGATCATCCCGGAGACCTCCTCGGCGCGCTCGGTCGCCCCGTTCTGGGAGGCGTCGAAGAGCACGAGCGGGTGCAGGTTGCCGTCGCCGGCGTGGAAGACGTTGGCGACGCGGACACCGCGCTCGCGGGAGATTCGGCCCATCTCGCGCAGTACGTCCGGCAGCGAGGTCCGCGGGACGACGCCGTCCTGCACGATGTAGTCGGGGGAGATCCGGCCCACGGCGGCGAAGGCGGACTTGCGGCCCTTCCAGATCTCGGCGCGCTCCGCGGCGTCGGTCGCGGCGCGGAACTCCGAGCAGCCGTGCTCGTCGCAGAGCTGCCGCACCCGCTCCAGCTCGTGGGCGACCTCGACCTCGGGGCCGTCGAGCTCGATCACCAGCACGGCGCCCGCACCTTCGGGGTAGCCGCAGGAGACGGCCTTCTCGGCCGCCTCGATGGCGAGCGCGTCCATGATCTCGATGGCCGCGGGCACGACGCCGGCGGCGATGATCGCGCTGGTCGCCGACCCGGCCTCGTCGGTGCTGGCGAAGCCGGCCAGGCAGGTGCGCACGTCCTCCGGCATGCGGGTCAGGCGCAGGGTGGCCCGGGTGGCGATGCCGAGGGTGCCCTCGCTCCCGACGAAGGCGCCGAGCAGGTCGTAGCCGGGGGCGTCCGGCGCCTCGGTGCCGAGCGTGACCTGCTCGCCGTCCGGGGTCACCACCTCGAGCGACAGGACGTGCCCGGCGGTGAAGCCGTACTTGAGGCAGTGCGCGCCGCCGGAGTTCTCCGCGACGTTGCCGCCGATGGAGCAGATCTGCTGGCTGCTCGGGTCGGGGGCGAAGTAGTAGCCGTGCGGGTTCGCGGCCTTGCTCACCTGGAGGTTGATGACGCCGGGGTCGGCGACGGCGCGCTGGTCCTGCGGGCGGACCTCGTGCAGGGTGCGCAGCCGGCTGGTGACGACGAGCACCCCGTCGGCGTGCGGCAGGGCGCCCCCGGACAGGCCGGTGCCGGAGCCGCGGGCGACGAAGGGCACGTGGTGCCGGGCGCAGGCGCGGACCGTGGCGGCCACCTGCTCGGCCGTGTCGACGAGGACGACCAGCCCCGGGCGCACGCGGTATGCCGCGAGCCCGTCGCAGGCATACGTGTCGCGCTCGGTCGGGTCGGTGACGAGGGTGTGCGGCGGCAGGGCGGCGCGCAGGTCCGTGAGGAGGTCGTCCATCGCCTGGCTGGTCTGCTGCGTCATCGCCGCCCTCCTCGTGCGGGCCCCGCGCGGGACCCTCGCCTCACCCTAGCCCGGGCCGGTGACGGTCTCAGGGCATGGTCTCGTAGGCGGGCACGGTGAGGAAGTCGGCGAAGTCCTCGGCGACGGCCACCTCGAGGAAGAGGTCGGTCGCGTCGCGGTACTGCTCCGGGCCGCCGTCCATCGTGGCGAGGACCTCGTCGGTGAGCCGCTGGACCAGCTCGCGGGTGACCTGCTCGCCGGTGTCGGCCAGGGTGACGCCCTGGTGCAGCCACTGCCACACCTGGCTGCGGCTGATCTCCGCGGTGGCGGCGTCCTCCATGAGGTTGTGGATGGCGACGGCCCCGCGGCCGGTCAGCCAGACCGAGAGGTAGGCGATGGCCACCTCGATGTTGGCGCGCAGCCCCTGCTCGGTGACCTCGCCCGGCGTGTCCGCGACCGCGAGCAGGTCGGCGGCCGAGACGTCGACGTCCTCGCGGGTGCGGTCCAGCTGGTTGGGCCGGTCGCCGAGGACGGCGTCGAAGACCTCCCGGCAGGTGGGGACCATGGCCGGGTGGGCCACCCACGACCCGTCGAAGCCGTCCTTGGCCTCCCGCTCCTTGTCGGTGCGCACCTTCTCGTAGGCCGCGGCGTTGACCTCCTCGTCCTTGGCCGGGACGAAGGCCGACATGCCCCCGATCGCGTGCGCGCCGCGCCGGTGGCAGGTCCGCACGAGCAGCTCGGTGTAGGCGCGCATGAAGGGCGCGGTCATGGTGACCGAGGCCCGGTCGGGGAGCACGAAGTCGGCGCCCCGGGTGCGGTAGGTCTTGATGACGCTGAAGAGGTAGTCCCACCGGCCGGCGTTGAGCCCGGCCGAGTGCTCGCGCAGCTCGTAGAGGATCTCCTCCATCTGGAAGGCCGCGGGGTAGGTCTCGATGAGGCAGGTGGCCCGGATGGTGCCCTGGGGTATGCCGAGCGCGTCCTGCGCGAGGACGAAGGCGTCGTTCCAGAGTCGCGCCTCCAGGTGGTGCTCCATCTTCGGCAGGTAGAAGTAGGGTCCCTTGCCGGCGTCCAGCTGCAGCTGGGCGCTGGCGCAGAGGTAGAGGGCGACGTCCACCAGGCCGCCGGCCACCCGCTCCCCGTCGACCGTGACGTGCTTCTCGTCGAGGTGCCACCCGCGCGGGCGCATGACGATCGTCGGCAGCTGCTGCTGGTCGGTCGTGGTGAGGGCGTACTCCTTGCCCTCGGGGGAGGTGAAGGCGATCGTGCCGCTGATCGCGTCGCGCAGGTTGCGCTGCCCCTCCACGACGTTCTCCCACAGCGGGGTGTTGGCGTCCTCCTGGTCGGCCAGCCACACCCGGGCGCCGGAGTTCATGGCGTTGATCGTCATCTTGCGGTCGGTGGGGCCGGTCATCTCGACCCGGCGGTCGACGAGGCCCGGTGCGGGCTCAGCGACCTGCCAGGAGTCGTCGGAGCGGATCTGCTCGGTGTCGGCCAGGAAGTCCAGGTCCTCGCCCTCGGCCACGCGGCGCACGACGTCCGCGCGCGCGGCCAGGCATTGCTGACGCCGCGGCTCCAGCGCGCGGTGCAGGTCGGCGACCAGCTCCAGCGCGGTGCGGGTGAGGATCTCCTCGTAGCCGGGCCGCAGCTCACCGGTGACCTGCACCCCCTCGGGCAGATCCAGGGTGATGGGCGCATCGGTGCGGGCCATGAGACTCCTCGGCATTCCGTCTGAAGGAAAGAGATATCCACTGGACGGAAGACAGCGTATCGTCTTGACGTGAAGATATCTACGGGGTGCGTGGGGGTGCCGCCACCTGTGGCAGGGGCCCCCGGCCTCCCCTAGTCTCGAGGCGTGACCGGGCACGAGATCGTCATCACCGCCGATGACCGACCGGAGCGTGCAGAGCTGCTGGGCCTGTACGACGCCGTCGGGTGGTCCGCCTACACCACGGACCCCGAGGCTCTCGAGGCGGCGATCGCCGGCTCCACACGGGTCGTCACCGCTCGCTACGGCGATGACCTCCTCGGTCTGGCCCGGGTCATCTCGGACGGGGCGAGCATCGCCTACCTGCAGGACGTCCTCGTCCGTCCCGAGCTGCAGCGCGAGGGCGTGGGGCGTGCCCTGGTGGTCGCCGCCCTGGAACCCTTCGACCGGTGCCGCCAGAAGGTGCTGCTCACCGAGGACGAGCCCCGCCAGCGCGCCTTCTACGAGGCGCTGGGGTGGACCGAGATCCGCGACCACGCGGACGGCCAGCTGCGCGCCTACGTGCAGCTCAGCACCTCGTCTGTGACCTAGCTCACACATCCACCGGGGTGCCTAGGGCCGAACCCTGGGCATGACCACGACACGCACCCGCCGGACGGCCCGCGCGGCCGGAGCCGGCTCCGGCCT
Source organism: Serinicoccus hydrothermalis (assembly GCF_001685415.1). Lineage (NCBI taxonomy): Bacteria > Bacillati > Actinomycetota > Actinomycetes > Micrococcales > Ornithinimicrobiaceae > Serinicoccus > Serinicoccus hydrothermalis. The sequence continues at coordinate 62,629 of NZ_CP014989.1, forward strand.
GCTCGCCGGGGCCGCCGGTGTGCTCGCCGGCGAGGGGCTGGCGTCGGTCCTGGGGGTCACCGGACCGGTCGTGGCCGTCGGCAACCGGGTGGTCGACCTGACCCCCCGCCCGGTCAAGGAATGGGCCATCGAGACCTTCGGCAGCGCGGACAAGCTCGTGCTGCTCTCCGGGGTGCTCGTCGTCCTCGCGGTCGCGCTCGCCGCCCTCGGGGTGGTCGGTGTGCGCCACCGCGCGGCGGCGCTCACCGGGCTGACCGTCCTCATCGCGCTCGCCGCCGCCGCGATGCTCCTCGACCCGGCGCAGGGGGCCGGGTCGTGGGAGGTCGTGGCGTGCGTCGCCGTGATGCTGGGAGTGGGCCTGGGGGGACTGGCGTGGATGCTGTCCTCGCTGCAGGCCCCGGCACGGGACACCGGTCCGCGCCGGCGCAGCGTGCTGGCCGCCGCCTCGGGGGTGGCCGCCGTGGGCGCGGTCGGCGCTGCGGCGCGGACGGTCGGGGACCGTTCCGCCGGGCCGCAGTCGCTCGACCTGCCGCAGCCGGCCACGTCGGCGGACCCGGTGCCCTCCGGGGTGAGCTTCGACGTGGACGGCCTCACGCCGCACGTCACGCCCACCGAGGACTTCTACCGCGTCGACACGGCGCTGCAGGTGCCCCAGGTGGACGCACGCGACCACGTCCTGCGCATCACCGGGATGGTCGACCGCCCGCTGGAGCTCACCGTCGGTGACCTGCTGGAGCGCGACCTCGTCGAGCGCCGCATCACCATGACGTGCGTGAGCAACCCGGTCGGTGGTGACCTGCTCGGCACGGCGACCTGGATAGGCATACCGACGCGTGAGCTGCTCGCCGGGGCCGGCGTGCAGGACGGCGCCGACGCGGTCCGCTCGGTGAGCACCGACGGCTTCACCGCCGGCACCCCGCTCGGGGTGCTGACCGACGACCGCGGCGCCCTCGTCGCGCTCGGGATGAACGGCGGTCCGCTGCCGGCCGAGCACGGCTACCCCGTGCGGATGGTGACGCCCGGCCTCTACGGCTACGTGTCCGCCACCAAGTGGCTGACCGAGCTGGAGGTGACGCGCTTCGAGGACTTCACCGCCTACTGGACCGACCGCGGGTATGCCGCGAAGGCCCCGATCAAGCTCTCCTCCCGGATCGACGTGCCCGGCTCCTTCGCCCAGCTGGACGCGGGGGACGTGACCGTCGCGGGGGTCGCCTGGGCGCAGACCGTGGGCGTCGAGCGGGTCGAGGTCCGCGTCGACGAGGGGGAGTGGCACGACGCCGAGCTGGGCGTCGAGGACTCCGACCAGACCTGGCGCGCCTGGCGCTGGGTGTGGCCGGCCGAGCCGGGGAACCACCGGCTCGAGGTCCGCGCGACCGATCGCGCGGGAAAGGTACAGACCTCCCGGCGGGAGCCCATCGCTCCTGACGGGTCAACCGGGTGGCACAGCACGACGGTCACCGTCAGCTGACCACCGACCCATCAGAAAGGAATGCACGATGCGTATCTCCAAGGGAATCCTTGCCGTCTCGATGGCCTCGATGCTGGCCCTGTCCGCCTGTGGCGGTGGGGGAGAGGACATGTCGGACGACGCCGGCGCCGCTGCTGAGAGCGCCAGCGAGGACATGGCCTCTGAGGACGACATGGCCGACGACGAGATGGCCACCGAGGACGACATGGCGATGGACCCGGCCGCCAACCTGGTCGGGCCCGGCTGCGAGGACTACGCCGCGATGGTGCCGGACGGCGCCGGCTCGGTCGAGGGCATGGCCCAGGACCCGGTCGCGGTCGCCGCGAGCAACAACCCGCTGCTCACCCAGCTGACCGCGGCCGTCTCCGGCGAGGTCAACCCGGACGTCAACCTCGTCGACACCCTCAACGGTGACGAGTTCACGGTGTTCGCGCCCGTCGACGAGGCCTTCGAGGCCATCGACGACGAGACGATGGGCACCCTGGCCGAGGACAGCGAGCTGCTGACCTCGATCCTCACCTACCACGTCGTCCCGGGCCAGATGACCCCGGACGAGGTCGTCGGCGAGCAGACCACCGCCCAGGGCGAGACCCTCGAGGTGACCGGATCCGGTGACGACCTCATGGTCAACGACGCCTCCGTCATCTGCGGCGGCGTCCAGACCGCCAACGCCACCGTCTACCTCATCGACGGTGTGCTGATGCCGCAGGGCTGACCCCCAAGACCGGCGCCGCCGCGGGAAGAGACCACCCGCGGCGGCGCCTCTGCGAGACGCGCGTCCGGGCCCCGTCCCTTCCGTCGGGAGCCCGGGCGCGCGCCTCTGTCGCCCTGGCCGGTCCGGCGTGCCCGGCATGGGAGACTGGAGGGCATACCCCCGACCCTGCGACCCTGCCGATGAGGTGCCCGCCCTGTCTCCGCTCGCCCGTCCCGACACCGTGCCGCAGCCGGCCGCGACCCCGCCGGAGGTCATCCGCAACTTCTGCATCATCGCGCACATCGACCACGGCAAGTCGACCCTGGCCGACCGTATGCTGCAGGTCACCGGGGTGGTCGACCAGCGGCAGATGCGGGCGCAGTACCTCGACCGCATGGACATCGAGCGCGAGCGCGGCATCACCATCAAGAGCCAGGCCGTGCGGATGCCGTGGACCGCGACGCAGGAGCCTGGTCCACGGAGCAGCGGGAGCGAGCGACCGCAGGGAGCTCCGAGCCGTGAGCGGACGTATGTCCTGAACATGATCGACACCCCCGGGCACGTGGACTTCACCTACGAGGTGAGCCGGAGCCTGGCGGCGTGCGAGGGGGCGGTGCTGCTCGTCGACGCCGCGCAGGGGATCGAGGCGCAGACGTTGGCCAACCTCTATCTCGCGATGGAGAACGACCTGGTCATCATCCCGGTCCTCAACAAGATCGACCTGCCCTCCGCCCAGCCGGAGAAGTATGCCGAGGAGATCGCCGGCCTCATCGGCTGCGACCCCCAGGACGTGCTGCGGGTGTCCGGCAAGACGGGGGAGGGGGTCCCCGAGCTGCTGGACCGCATCGTGGACGAGATCCCGGCGCCGGTCGGCGACGCGCAGGCCCCCGCGCGGGCGATGATCTTCGACTCGGTCTACGACACCTACCGCGGCGTGGTCACCTACGTCCGGGTCGTCGACGGCAGCCTGTCGCCCCGCGAGCGCATCGCCATGATGTCGACGAAGGCGACGCACGAGCTGCTGGAGATCGGCGCGATCAGCCCCGAGCCCGCGGCCACCAAGGGCCTGGGCGTCGGGGAGGTCGGCTACCTCATCACCGGCGTCAAGGACGTGCGCCAGTCCAAGGTCGGTGACACCGTGACGGGGGAGCGGCGCCAGGCCACCAAGGCGCTCGGCGGCTACAAGGACCCTCGGCCCATGGTCTTCTCCGGGCTCTACCCCATCGACGGCTCGGACTACCCGATCCTTCGTGACGCCCTGGACAAGCTCAAGCTCAACGACGCCGCGCTGGTCTACGAGCCGGAGACCTCCGGCGCCCTCGGCTTCGGCTTCCGCGTCGGCTTCCTGGGGATGCTGCACCTGGAGATCGTCCGCGAGCGGCTGGAGCGGGAGTTCAACCTCGACCTCATCTCCACCCTGCCCAACGTGTCCTACGACGTGCTGCTCGACGACGGGACCGAGATCGAGGTGACCAACCCCAGCGAGTTCCCTGCGGGCAAGATCGCCTCGATCACCGAGCCCGTGGTCCGCGGCACCGTGCTCGCCCCGAGCGAGTTCATCGGCGCGATCATGGAGCTGTGCCAGTCCCGGCGCGGCACCCTGCTGGGGATGGACTACCTCTCCCCGGAGCGGGTGGAGCTGCGCTACACCCTGCCGCTCGCCGAGATCGTCTTCGACTTCTTCGACGCGCTGAAGTCCCGGACCCGGGGGTATGCCTCCCTTGACTACGAGCCGTCCGGCACCCAGGAGGCGGACCTGGTCAAGGTCGACATCCTGCTGCAGGGCGACACGGTCGACGCCTTCAGCGCGATCGTGCACCGCGACAAGGCCTACGCCTACGGCGTGCAGATGGCCGGCAAGCTCAAGGAGCTTATCCCGCGCCAGCAGTTCGAGGTCCCCGTCCAGGCGGCCATCGGCTCCCGGGTCATCGCCCGGGAGACGATCCGCGCGATCCGCAAGGACGTCCTGGCCAAGTGCTACGGCGGTGACATCAGCCGCAAGCGCAAGCTGCTGGAGAAGCAGAAGGAGGGCAAGAAGCGGATGAAGATGGTCGGGTCGGTCGAGGTGCCGCAGGAGGCCTTCATCGCCGCGCTCTCCCAGGACGGCAGCGTCGCCGAGCCGGCCAAGAGCAAGAAGTGACGCGACCGGACACCCCCTCCGTCCGCTCGGATTCCGGACCCGACACCCCTTCGGTCCGCCAGGACCCGCCGAAGGGGCACCAGGCGCACGGGCACCCTGCCGTCGGTCCACGACCGCTGGCCCGGACCCGCTCCTTCACCCGGCGCGGCGGCCGGATGCTCAAGGACTCCCACCAGGCCGCCTGGGACCGGTATGCCGACGCCCTCGTCCTCGAGGTCCCGCGCCCGCACGGGGCGGACGGGTCGACCGCGGTGCACCCGGCATACCGGATCGACCCGGAGCAGGTCTTCGGTCGTGCCGCGCCCCTGGTCGTCGAGATCGGCTCCGGCTCCGGCGACGCCCTGGTGCACGCCGCGACGACGGAACCGGGGTGGGACTTCCTCGCGCTCGAGGTGTGGCGCCCCGGCATCGGGCACGCGCTGGCCAAGATGGGTGCGGAGCCGCTGACCAACGTGCGCTTCGTCGAGGCCGACGCGGCGCTCGCGCTGCAGAGCATGCTGCCCGGCGGGAGCGCCCACGAGGTGTGGACCTTCTTCCCCGACCCGTGGCCCAAGAACAAGCACCACAAGCGCCGCCTCGTCGCCCCCGACTTCGCCGGCACCGTCGCTGACCTCGTGCCGCCCGGTGGGCTCTGGCGCCTCGCCACCGACTGGGCCGACTACGCCGACCACATGCGCGCGGTGCTGGACGGGCATACCGCGTGGGAGCTGGTCTCCACCGAGCGCGCGCCGCTGCGCCCGATGACCCGCTTCGAGCGGCGGGGGATCGAGGCCGGCCGGGAGATCGCCGACCTGGCCTACCGCCGCGTCTGAGTCCGCGGCGCCGCGCCGTCTGACGTCCCCACAGCGCCGAGTGGCCCACCTTGGTGCGCCACAAGCCCGTTCTGCCGGGTCGAAGTGGGCCGCTGGGCGAAGCGACGAGCCAGGCGGAGCGAACCCCTGACGGTTGCCGCCTGTGGACGGCGGTGGCACGGCCCGTGGATCGGGCAGGCTCGACGGGTGAGCGCGGCACCCGACCTCGACCCGGTCTTCACCACGGCCCGGGCGAGGGCCGCCGGGCTGTCCCGTCGGGAGCTGGAGTCAGGGCCCTACCGACAGGTGGTACGAGGCGTGTATGCCCGCGCGCGGGTGTCCGATCGCGCCTGGGTGGACGCCCGGGCGGCGCTCCTCGTGGCCGCGGTGGACGAGGCCTGGGTGTCGCACCACACTGCGGCCCGTCTCTACGGAGCCGTGGTGCCGGACACCTGCCAGCTCCACGTCTGCGTGCCGCCGACGGTCAAGCGGCGCCGTCGTGAGGGGGTCGTGGTGCACTGGGGCACCGGGCAGCACCTCCGCTTCCGCGGACTGCGGGTCGCGTCACCGGCCCAGGTCTTCCTGGAGCTCAGCAGAAGCCTCGAGCTCGTGGACCTGGTCGTCCTGGGCGACTCACTCGTGCGCCGGGGTCGATGCTCTCCCGCGGACCTGCACGCCGCCGCTGCCGCGTGGAGCGGGCGCGGTGCCCGCATGGCGCGGCGTGCCGCCGGCCTGGTCCGCGCCGGCGTGGACTCGCCGATGGAGACCCGCTGCCGGCTGCTGCGCGTGCTCGCGGGGCTCCCGGAGCTGGAGACTGACGTGCGTCTCCACGACGCCGACGGAAGGCTGCTCCGGCGGCTGGACGCTGCGGACCGTGCCACGCGGACGGCCGTGGAGTACGACGGCCGGCACCATGTGACGCGCGAGGAGCAGTGGGAGGCCGACCTCGGCCGTCGCGAGGAGCTCGAGGACGCCGACTGGCGGATCATGACCCTCGTCAGCAAGGACATCTTCGCGACACCGGAGCAGACGCTGGAGCGGCAGGAGCGGCTCTTCCGGCAGCGAGGCATACCGGTCGGGCGTCGTTCGCAGGAGTGGCGGCGCTACTTCCGCGGCCGCGGGCACGCCTGAACCGTCGGCATACCTCCCGCCGAGTGGCCCACTCGGGAGCGCGAAAGGACCGATGCACCGCCCCGAACCGGGCCGCTCGGCGTCGCAGCCGAGGACGGGCAGGATGCCTCAGTCGCCGGCGCTGTCCCGGGCGCGCTTCACGAGACGCGGGTCGGGGCGCAGGACGACGTCGTGGTCCTTGCCCTCGTACTCGAACTGCGACAGGAAGTGGCGCATGGCGTTGATGCGGGCGCGCTTCTTGTCGTTGCTCTTGATCGTCACCCACGGCGCCCAGTCGGTGTCGGTCCGGCGGAACATCTCTTCCTTGGCCTCGGTGTAGGCCTCCCACCGGTCCAGGCTCTCCAGGTCCATGGGGGAGAGCTTCCACTGCCGCACCGGGTCCAGCTGCCGGATCGCGAAGCGGGTGCGCTGCTCGGTTTGGGTCACCGAGAACCAGAACTTCGTGATCGACACCCCGGCCTCGACGAGCATCTGCTCGAAGAGCGGCGCCTGGATCATGAAGCGGTCGTACTCCGCGTTCGAGCAGAAGCCCATGACCCGCTCCACGCCGGCGCGGTTGTACCAGGAGCGGTCGAAGAGCACCATCTCGCCGGCGGTCGGCAGGTGCTGGATGTAGCGCTGGAAGTACCACTGCCCGGCCTCGACCTCGGTCGGCTTGTTGAGCGCCACGACCCGCGCACCGCGGGGGTTGAGGTGCTCGGTGAAGCGCTTGATCGAGCCACCCTTGCCGGCCGCGTCGCGTCCCTCGAAGACGAGGACGTGCCGGCTGCCGTGGTCCTTGGCCCAGTACTGGAACTTCAGCAGCTCCACCTGCAGCAGCCACTTCTCGACCTCGTAGTAGTCCCGGGTCATCCGCTCGCTGTAGGGGTAGTCCTCCCGCCAGGTGTCGACCGCGCTGCCGTCGGGCGTGATGAGGTCCGGGTCCGACCCCTGGTCGTCCCGCACGGTGTACCCCTGCACCCGCAGGGTGTCGATGTACTCGCGGAGGCGCTGCTGCACCCTCTGACCCTAGCGCGCCCCGCCCGGGTCGGGACGGACGACCCGTGACGGCGTCGACGCAGTTCACGGGTGGGAGAATCGGGGGTATGCCCTCCACCTTTCCCCCGGGTGAGCCCGCGCCCGAGGACGGCGCGCTGCCGCCCGCGGCGCTGGAGGGTATGCGCTCGCGCCACTTCTCGGTCTACCTGCACGTCCCGTTCTGCCGGGTGCGGTGCGGCTACTGCGACTTCAACACCTACACCCTGCCCGAGCTCGACGACGGTGCCGCGCCCGAGGGCTACCTCGCGGCCGCGGGCGCCGAGCTCGAGGTGGCCGCCCGGGCGCTGTCGCCCGGGTCGCCGGGACCCGTGAGCACCGTCTTCGTCGGCGGTGGCACGCCGACCATGCTGGCGCCGGCCGCGCTGGGCTCTCTCCTGGCCGGGGTCCGGGACCGGTGGGGGCTGGTGCCGGGGGCCGAGGTGACCACCGAGGCCAACCCGGACACCATCACCCCGGCCGTGGCCGAGCAGCTCGCCGCGCAGGGGTTCACCCGGGTGAGCCTGGGCATGCAGTCCGCGGTGCCGCACGTGCTGCGGACCCTGGACCGGACCCACGACCCGGCGGGGGTCGCGCGGGCGGTGACCGCCGTACGCGGGGCAGGGCTCCAGGTCAGCCTCGACCTCATCTACGGCACCCCCGGCGAGTCGCTGGAGGACTGGCGCTCCAGCCTGGAGGCGGCGGTGGCGCTGGAGCCGGACCACGTGTCGGCATACGCCCTGGTCGTGGAGCCCGGCACCCGGCTGCACGGTCAGGTCCGGCGCGGCGAGGTGCCGGCCCCGGACGACGACGACGAGGCCGACAAGTACGAGCTCGCCGACGAGGTCCTCGCCGCAGCCGGCTACGGGTGGTACGAGATCTCTAACTGGGCCCGGTCACCGGAGCACCGGTGCGCCCACAACGTGGCCTACTGGAGCGGGGCGGACTGGTGGGGGATCGGGCCGGGCGCCCACAGCCACGTCGGCGGGGTGCGCTGGTGGAACGTCAAGCACCCTCGGGCGTACGCCGACCGGATCGGGCAGGGCCTCGCCCCGGTGCACGCCCGGGAGGTTCTCGACGCCGAGCAGCGGTATGCCGAGCGCGTCCTGCTCGGCGTGCGCCTGGGCGACGGCCTCCCGGTGGACGACCTGCGACCCGTGGGGCGCACCGCCGTGGCCGGGCTCGTGGCCGACGGGCTGCTCGACGGCCGGGCCGCGGTGCGGGGGCGGGCGGTGCTCACGCTGCGGGGCCGGCTGCTGGCCGACACCGTGGTGCACCGGCTGCTCCCGGGGTGAGTTCACCGACACGCCACCGGTGCTCCGCGGTCACGACACCTGCAGCCCCGACACTGGGAGCAGTCCCTGCCGGGTATGAGCGTGCAGGGCCTGACGTGCCCAGGACGAGGTGTGGCCCGGTTCGCGAAGTATGAGTTCGCGAACCGGGCCACGACCAGCCGTGATGCTGCTGGCGGTGCGCAAGGTGCCTGGAGGCTCTGCTCCCGCATCACCGGGAGGTCCGTCCCGAAGGACGGTCGAATCCTCGGCAGTCTTGCGACCCGCTCTCCCCGAGGGGAGTGCGTAGGGGAATGTCTACGCCTCCCGAGGCCGGGGCGCAAGGGGTCGGGAGAGAAAGTCGGACGGCCCCCGGCGTGTCGGGGAGGACACGCCGGAGGCCGGTGACAGGTGGGACGGGTGGGGCTCAGCTCAGCAGACGGATCTGGAACGGGTAGTCGTAGACCCGGCCGTCGGCGGCCCGCAGCGCTCCCTTGATGTGGCACCAGAGCTGGACGACGAAGATGAGGATCCAGCCCGGGACGGCCCAGAGGAAGCCGATGCCGATGGTGAGGATGACGCTGATCCACAGCGCCACGCTGGCGATGGTCATCGTCAGGTTGAAGTTGAAGGCCCCGGCGGACGCCGTGCGCACGGCAGCGGACCGGTCCTTGTAGAACAGCCAGATGAGCAGGGGGCCGAGGAAGGGCACCCAGCCGACGCTGAGCAGCATCGCCAGCGGTCCGGAGAGGTGGGCCAGGATCATCATGGACTTCTCGTCGCCCTGCACGGGTGCCGGGCCGGAGCCGGGCTGCCCGTAGGCGGGACTGCCGGGACTGCCGCCCTGGGGGTATGCCTGCGCACCCTGCTGGGGGTCCTGCCAGGGTTGGCCGCTGGGGGGAGGTGGGTTCTGGGTCATGCTGCTCACTCCTCGTGAGGTGGTGGAACGGTGACGAAGTCGATCAGCTCTTCGACGCTGGCGAGCAGCGTTGGTTCCAGGTCACTGTAGGAACGCACCGTGCCCAGGATCTTCTTCCACCCCCGGGCCACGTCCGCTTGGGTCCGGTGCGCCCACCCCAGCTCGGCGAGGATCCCGTGCTTCCACGAGCGCCCGCGCTCGATGACCGGCCAGGCGTCGAGCCCCAGCCGCGCCGGCTTCACCGACTGCCACACGTCGACGTAGGGGTGGCCCAGGATGCGCACCCACGGGCTGACCCGCTCCGCCTCCTGCACGATCCGGGTCTCCTTGGTGCCGGGGATGAGGTGGTCGACGAGGATGCCGAGGCGCTGGTCGCGCGTCGGCGCGAACGAGCGGATGAGGGAGGCCAGGTCGTCGACCCCGTCGAGCATCTCGACCACGACGCCCTCCACGCGCAGGTCGTCGCCCCAGACCTTCTCCACCAGCTCGGCGTCGTGGCGGCCCTCCACCCAGATGCGGGAGCCGGTGGCGACGCGGGCCGGCCGGTCGGTGACCCGCACCGAGCCGCTGGCCGTGCGCCTCGCCGCCTCGCGCTCGGTGGCCAGGCGCTCGACCGCCCGCCGGTCGACCGGCGCGGTGAGGACGACGGGCGCACCCTCGAGCAGGAAGCCCGGCCCGAGTGGGAAGCCCTTGCGCCGGCCGCGGCGGTCCTCGAGGTGGACCACCTGCATACCGCCGACCTTCTCCACGCCGACGACGGCACCGCACCAGCCGGTGTCGACGTCCTCCACGACCATCCCGGGGTCGGCGGCCACCTCGCGGGCGCGGCCCCGGCGGGGGGCGCGCCAGTCGGTCGCAAGGACGTCGGTGCCGTATCCGTAGCGGTCGTTCACAACAGGTGACCGTAGCGCGTGTGACGCACGAGGTCCCTGAGGCGCGCGACGGCCGCCCAGGTCGGGCGTCCGGTGGTCAGACGTCGCGCGGGTGGGTCATGTCCAGCGGCACGACCCAGGCGTCGAACTCCTCGGCCGTGAGGTCCCCGCTCTCCAGGGCCGCCTCGCGCAGGGTCTGACCCCTCTTGTGCGCCGACTTCGCGATCGCCGCCGCCTTGTCGTAGCCGATGTGCGGGTTGAGCGCCGTCACCTGCATGAGGTTGCTGGCGAGGTTGGCCTCGATCCGCTCGGTGTTGGGCTCGATGCCCTGGGCGCAACCGGTGTCGAAGGCGAGGCAGGCGTCCGCGACGATCCGGATGCTCTCCAGCACCGCGTGCACCATGACCGGCTTGAAGACGTTGAGCTGGAAGTTGCCCTGGGTCCCCGCGAACCCGACCGTCGCATCGTTGCCGAAGACCCGCGTCGCCACCATCGTCATGGCCTCGGACTGGGTCGGGTTGACCTTGCCCGGCATGATCGAGCTGCCCGGCTCGTTCTCCGGGATGAGCAGCTCACCGATGCCGTTGCGCGGCCCGGAGGCCAGCCACCGCACGTCGTTGGCCATCTTCATGAGGGCGCCCGCGAGGGTCCGCAGCGAGGACGAGGTCTGCACCAGCGCGTCGTGCGCGGAGAGCGCGGCGAACTTGTTGTCCGCGCTGCGCAGCTCCATGCCCGCCTCCTCGCCCATCTTCCGCGCCGCGAGCGCACCGAAGTCGCGGTGCGCGTTGAGCCCGGTGCCGACCGCCGTGCCGCCGATCGCCAGCTCGCGCAGCCCCTCCCCGGCGTGCCGGACCTCGCCCAGGGCGTAGTCCAGCTGCGCGACCCAGCCGCCGATCTCCTGGCCGAGCGTGATAGGTGTGGCGTCCTGCAGGTGGGTGCGGCCGACCTTGACGACGTCGGCATACTGCTCCGCCTTGGCCGCCAGGGTGTCGCGCAGCGTCGTGACCCCCGGCTCGAGCCGGTCGCGCAGCTCGAGCAGCACCGCGATGTGCATGGCGGTGGGGAAGGTGTCGTTGCTGCTCTGCCCACGGTTGACGTGGTCGTTGGGGTGCACCGGGGTCTTGCTGCCCATCTCGCCGCCGGCCAGCTCGATGGCGCGGTTGGAGATGACCTCGTTGCTGTTCATGTTGCTCTGCGTGCCCGACCCGGTCTGGAAGACGACGAGCGGGAAGTGCTCGTCGAGGTCCCCGGCGATGACCTCGTCGGCAGCCCGGACGACGAGGTCGGCGACGTCCTGCGGCAGCTCGCCCAGCTCGGCGTTGGCCTGGGCCGCGCCCTTCTTGAGGATCCCCAGCGCCTGGATGATCGGCCGCCCCCAGACGAAGGTGTCCTGGCCGATGGGGAAGTTGCGGATGCTGCGCTGCGTCTGCGCCCCCCAGTAGCGGCCGGCGGGGACCTCGACCTCGCCCATGCTGTCCTTCTCGATGCGCACGTCGTTGCTGCTCATGGCGCTCATGGTATGCCGTCCGCCCACACCTCCCGTAGACTGGCACTCCTGACCTGTGAGTGCCAGCCGCCCCTGGGAGGAGGGACCGTGAGCGACGACCGACGACTGGACGTGCTGCGAGCCATCGTCCAGGACTACGTCCGCACCTCCGAGCCGGTAGGCTCCAAGTCTCTGCTCGAGCGGCACCAGCTCGGGGTCTCCGCCGCCACGGTGCGCAACGACATGGCGGTGCTGGAGGAGGAGGGCCTCATCACCGCGCCGCACACCAGCGCGGGCCGGGTGCCCACCGACGCCGGCTACCGCCTCTTCGTCGACCGGCTCCAGCAGATCAAGCCGATGACCCGGGCCGAGCGCACCGCGATCGCCCGCTTCCTCGACGGCGCCGTCGACCTCGACGACGTCGTGTCCCGCACCACCCGGCTGCTCTCGAGCCTCACCCAGCAGGTCGCGGTGATGCAGTACCCGAGCCTGTCCCGCTCCACCGTGCGGCACGTCGAGCTGGTCCCCGTCGGCGGCACCCGCCTCATGATCGTGCTGATCGTCAACACCGGCCGGGTGGAGCAGCGGGTCGTGGACGTCGGGCGCGACCTCACCCTCGAGCCCGAGGTCGTGGCCCAGCTGCGCGCCCTCGTCAACGAGCTCACGGTGGGGGAGCGGCTCAGCATCGTCGCCGCCGGGACGGCCGCGATCGGGGACCGGGTGGTGCCCGCCGACCGTGCCCTCGCCGAGGTGGTCCTCGACGCCCTGGCGGTCGCCGCCGACGAGCAGACCGAGGAGCGGATCGCCATGGCCGGCACCGGCAACCTCGCGCGGGTCGGCAGCGACTTCCCCACCTCGCTCTCCCAGGTGCTCGAGGCGCTCGAGGAGCATGTGGTCCTGCTGCGGCTCATGGGTAGCATGGCCAGCCTCGACGACGCGAGCGCGGTGGCCGTCTCCATCGGTGCCGAGAACCCCTACGAACCCCTGCGCACGACCTCGGTGGTCGCCACGACCTACGGGCCCGCCGGCGGTCTGGGGGTGGTGGGACCGACCCGCATGGACTACCCGCAGGCGATGGCCACGGTCCGGGCCGTCGCCCACTACGTCGCCGACATCCTGGACGGGTGAGCCACCTCACGGCATACCCCGGCCCCGATGACCGTTGAACCGAACCGGACCACCAGACCGCACACGCCACGACCGCAAGGACGTCCTACGCCGTGAACGACTACTACGCCGATCTCGGGGTGTCCCGTGAGGCCACCGCCGAGGAGATCAAGAAGGCCTACCGCAAGAAGGCCCGCCAGCTGCACCCCGACGTCAACCCCGGCGAGGAGGCCGAGTCGGAGTTCAAGCGGGTGAGCCAGGCCTACGATGTGCTGGGCGACCAGGCCAAGCGCGCCTCCTACGACCGTGGCCAGGACCCCTACGGAGGGGCCACCGGCGGCTTCGGTCAGGGCTTCACCTTCAGCGACATCATGGACGCCTTCTTCGGCGGCACCGCTGCGGGCGCCCGCGGCCCGCGCTCGCGGACCCAGCGCGGCCACGACGCGCTCATCCGCCTCGACGTCGACCTCCCGACGGCGGTCTTCGGCGGCGAGCAGACCCTGCAGATCGACACGGCCGTGGTCTGCACCACGTGCAGCGGCGCGGGCGCCCAGCCCGGCACCGGCACCCGGACCTGCGACGTCTGCAGCGGGCGCGGCGAGGTGCAGCAGGTGCAGCGCTCCTTCCTCGGCCAGGTCATGACGTCGCGCCCCTGCCAGGCCTGCCGCGGCTTCGGCGACGTCATCGAGCACCCCTGCTTCGACTGCTCCGGCGAGGGCCGGATCCGCACCCGTCGCGACCTCACCCTCAAGGTGCCCGGCGGCGTCGACTCCGGCACCCGCATCGCGCTGGCCGCCGAGGGCGAGGTCGGCCCCTACGGCGGGGAGCCGGGAGACCTCTACGTCGAGATCGCGGTGGAGCCGCACGAGCTCTTCACCCGCCGCGGCGACGACCTGCACTGCACGCTCGAGGTCCCCATGACCGCCGCCGCGCTGGGCGCGACCCTGCCGGTGGAGACCCTGGACGGACCGGTCGAGGTCGACCTGCGGCCGGGTACGCAGCCGGGCAACACGCTCTCGCTCGACGGCAAGGGCGTCACCCACCTGCGCGGCCAGGGGCGGGGCGAGCTCGTCGTCCACCTCGACGTCAAGGTGCCCACCAAGCTCAACGACCAGCAGCGCGAGCTCCTCGCCCAGCTCGCCGAGAGCCGGGGCGAGTCCAGCCCCACCGGGCGGATGGGCAGCCCCGCCGGCAGCGGGCGCAAGCACAGCCTCTGGGACGCGTTGCGTGGCCGGTGAGGCGTGAGCGACCCGCTCTTCCTCGTCGACCCGGCACGGCTGGACGCTGACCGGATCATCCTGGACGGACCGGAGGGGCGCCACGCCGCGACGGTCCAGCGGATCACGCCGGGGGAGAGCGTCCTGGTCTCCGACGGTGCGGGCCGCGGCGCCCGGTGCCGCGTGCTGACCGCGGACCGGTCCGAGCTCGGGCTGGAGGTGGTGGAGCGCCTGGAGCAGCCGGAGCCCCGACCGAGGCTGGTGCTGGCGCAGGCCCTGGCCAAGGGCGACCGTGACCTGCAGGCGATCGAGGCCGCGACCGAGCTGGACGTGGACGAGGTCGTCCCCTGGCAGGCCGATCGCAGCGTCGTCCGGTGGCGCGGCGAGCGCGCCGCCAAGTCGCTGCGTCGCTGGGACCAGGCGCTGGTCGCGGCGACCAAGCAGTCCCGCCGGCTGCGCCGACCGACCCTGGCCGACCCGGTGGGGCGCAACGGGCTGCTCGCCCGTGCCGGGCAGAGCGCCCTGGCCCTCGTGCTGCACGAGGAGGCGACCGACCCGCTGGCCGAGGTGGAGCTGCCCGACGCGGGCGACGTTCTCCTCGTGGTCGGCCCGGAGGGCGGGATCTCGACCGAGGAGCTCGACGCCCTCGTCCACGCCGGTGCCGCGCCGGTCCGGCTCGGGGCCACCGTGCTGCGCACCTCGACCGCCGGGCCCGCCGCCCTCGCCGTGCTCGCCGCCCGGGGGAGGTGGCGGTGAGCACCGACCCCCTGAGCGCGACCGCCACCGGCACCCGCGAGCGCGCTCCCCGCAGCGGGGCCGTCTTCGCGCCGGGGATCCGCAGCGCCTCGGTGGGGGCCACGGTCCTCATCGCGATGTTCGCCCTGGAGTACATCGCGGTGGGCGCCGCCATGCCGACGGTCGCGGAGGCCCTGGACGGCTACCACCTCTACAACATGGCCTTCGGCGCGACGGTCGCGCTGAGCGTCGTCGGGATGATCCTCGCCGGCTGGTGGTCGGACCGGTCCGGTCCGCGCCCGGTCGTGCTCGCCGGGGCGGGGGTGTTCTCCCTCGGCCTCCTCGTGGCCGGGCTGGCACCGACGATGGAGGTGCTCATCGTCGGCAGGGGGTTGCAGGGCCTCGGCAGCGGCCTGGCGTCGGTCGCCGTCTACGTCGTCATCGCCCAACGCGTCCCCGACGGCCTCCGTCCGGCGGTCTTCTCCCTGCTCGCGGCGGCCTGGGTGCTGCCCGGGCTGGCCGGTCCGCTGCTCACCGGGACCCTGGTCGAGCACCTCTCCTGGCGCTGGGTCTTCCTCGGCGTGGTCCCCGTCGTGCTGCTCTCGGTCTGGGTGCTTCGCCCGGCGCTGCGGGCCACCTACCCCGGCGACGACGCCGGCTACCTGCGCGGGTCGATCATCGGGTGGGCCGTGCTGGCCGCCCTCGGGGTCGGGCTGCTCAACCTCGCCGGCGACCGCGTCACCGCGGCGGAGTATGCCGTCGGCGCCGTCGTCCTCGTGCTGCTCTTCCTGGCCGCCCGCCGGCTCCTCCCGAGCGGGACCCTCGCGCTGCGGCGCGGGCTCCCCTCGGTGGTGGGGGTGCGCTCGGCCCTCGGCGGGTCCTTCGTGGCGGCCGAGGCATACCTGCCGCTCATGCTGCGCGACGAGCACGGCTACGGCCCCGCCCGAGCGGGAGCGGTGCTCGCCGTGGCCTCGTGCACCTGGGCCCTGGGGTCGTGGCTCCAGGCCCGGGTCGGGCCCGGTCGGGACCGCTACCGCCTCATGGTCGTGGGCACCTCGCTGTATGCCGCCCTCATGGTCGTGCTGGCCGTGTCCGTGGCGTTCTCGTGGCCGGGGTGGGTGGTCATCGCCCTCTACGGCCTGGCCACGCTCGGGGTCGGCCTGGCCTACCCGACGACCTCGCTGCTGACGATGCGCCTGTCCCCGGAGGCCGAGATCGGGCGCAACTCCTCCGCGCTGCAGGTGGGCGAGGCACTGACCAGCGCCTTCATCCTGGCGATCACCGGTGTCGTCTTCGGGGTGTTCTACGCCACCGCACCGCACACCGCCTTCGTCGGCACCCTCGTCGTGGCCGTGCTCGTCGGGCTGCTCTCGGTGTCCAGCGCGCTGCGGGCCCGTCCTGCGCGGAGGGCGGCGGACGGGCTCGGCGTCTAGACTGGGAGCCTCATGACGCAGACCGACCCGAGCACCGCCACCCAGCCCACGCATACCGTCGTCATCCCCGACGAGGTCCCGATGGTCACCCTCCTCGGACCCCGGGACGAGCTGCTGCGCACGATCGAACGCGCATTCCCGCAGGTCGACGTGCACGTGCGCGGCAACGAGTTCCGGCTCACCGGCGACTCCGGTGAGCTGGCCCTCGTGGAGCGGCTCGTCGACGAGCTGCTGGCGATCGTGGGGCGGGGTCAGCCGCTCAACCGTGACGCCGTGGAGCGCAGCATCGGCATGCTGCGCACCGCGACCTCGGACCGCCCGGCCGACGTGCTGACGATGAACATCGTCTCCAACCGCGGCAAGACGATCCGGCCCAAGACGCTCAACCAGAAGCACTACGTCGAGGCCATCGACGCGCACACGATCGTCTTCGGGCTCGGCCCGGCCGGCACCGGCAAGACCTACCTGGCGATGGCCAAGGCGGTCGCGGCGCTGCAGGCCAAGGAGGTCAACCGGATCATCCTCACCCGCCCGGCGGTGGAGGCGGGGGAACGCCTGGGCTTCCTGCCCGGCACCCTCACCGACAAGATCGACCCCTACCTGCGCCCGCTCTACGACGCGCTGCACGACATGGTCGACAGCGAGTCCATGTCCAAGCTCATGGCGGCCGGCACCATCGAGGTCGCCCCCCTGGCCTACATGCGCGGCCGCTCGCTCAACGACGCCTTCATCATCCTCGACGAGGCGCAGAACACCTCGCCCGAGCAGATGAAGATGTTCCTCACCCGGCTCGGCTTCGGCTCCAAGATGGTCGTCACCGGCGACACGACGCAGGTGGACCTCCCGGGCGGGACGAAGTCCGGCCTGCGCGTCGTGCAGGACATCCTGGCCGACGTCGAGGACATCCACTTCTCCCACCTCACCAGCCAGGACGTCGTGCGCCACCGCCTGGTCAGCGACATCGTCGACGCCTACGGCCGGTTCGACGAGCGGCAGCGCCGCCCCGGCGGCCCCCGTCGCGAGCCCCGGCCCGCGCCCGGGGAGGGCAGCGGATGATCGAGGTCCTCAACGAGTCCGGGGAGGTCCCCTCACCGGTCCCGGAGAGCGAGCTGGCCGACCTCGGGCGTCACGTCCTGGACCAGCTGCGGGTCAACCCCCGCGTGGAGCTGACCATCACCCTCGTCGACACGGACACGATGGCCAACCTGCACGAGCGGTGGATGGACCTGCCCGGTCCCACCGACGTCATGAGCTTCCCCATGGACGAGCTGCGCCCCGGTGGCCAGGGGTCGGGCCCGGTGGACGACGCGGGCGAGGCCGGGGTGCTCGGCGACGTCGTCCTGTGCCCGCCGGTCGCGCGGGAGCAGGCGCAGAAGGCCGGCCACGCCGTCGGCGACGAGATCCTGCTGCTCACCACGCACGGCATCCTGCACCTGCTCGGCTTCGACCACGCCGAGGAGACGGAGCGGCGCGAGATGTTCGACCTGCAGCGCACGCTGCTGCTGACCTTCCTCGCCCACCGCGGCCGCACCACCCGCGCCGCCGACGACGACGTGGTGGGCGGCGCGTGAGCACGCTGATCCTGGTCGCGCTCGCGACCACCGTCATCGCCTTCCTGCTCACCGCGGGGGAGACCGCGCTGCAGCGCGTCACCCTGCGCCGGGTCGAGCAGCTGGCCGACGAGGGCCGCTCCGGCGCCCGGGCGCTGCTGCGGATCAGCGCGGATCCCGCGCCCTACCTCGCGGTCGCGGCCTTCGTGCGGGTGGCCGCCGAGGCCACGACCGCGGTCATGGTCACCGTGGCGGTCGACGTGCTCACCGACTCCCACCTGGAGACGGCCCTCATCGCCATCGCCATCATGTCGATCCTGACCTTCGTGGTCGTGGGCGTCTCCCCGCGCACCCTGGGCCGGCAGCACACGGAGTCGGTGGCCCTGCTCGCGGCCCCCGTCGTGCGGCTGCTGCGTCTCTTCCTCGGCCCGGTCGCCAAGCTGCTCGTCGTCTTCGGCAACGCGGTCACGCCGGGCCGCGGGTATACCGAGGGTCCCTTCGCGACGGAGACCGAGCTGCGCGAGCTGGTCGACCTGGCGGGGGAGTCCTCGGTCATCGAGGACGACGAGCGGGAGATGATCCACTCCATCTTCGAGCTCGGCGACACCGTCGCCCGCGAGGTCATGGTGCCGCGGCCCGACCTGGTCACCATCAAGGCGGAGAAGGTGCTCCGGCAGGCCATGTCGCTGCTCCTGCGCTCCGGCTTCTCCCGGGTCCCGGTCGTCGGCGAGGACACCGACGACGTCCTGGGAATGCTCTACTTCAAGGACGTCGCGCGGGCGGTCAACAGCCGCGCCGAGGCGGCCAGCGCGGTGCCGGTCACGGAGGTGATGCGGCCGGTGCAGCGCATCCCCGAGATGAAGCGGGTCGACGACCTGCTCAAGGAGATGCAGCGGGGACGGCAGCACGTCGCGGTCGTCATCGACGAGTACGGCGGCACCGCGGGCCTCATCACCATCGAGGACATCGTGGAGGAGATCGTGGGGGAGATCACCGACGAGTACGACCGCGACAGCGTCGAGGTCGAGGAGGTCACCGACGAGGAGGGCACCGCCCGGACGCGGGTCCCCGCGAACCTGCCGGTCGACGACCTCGCGGAGATGTTCGACGTCGAGATCGAGACCGAGGACGTCGACTCGGTGGGCGGTCTGCTGGCCACGGCGATCGGGATGGTGCCGATCCAGGGCGCGGTCGGCGAGGTCGCCGGGCTCGAGCTCACGGCCGAGCGTATGGCGGGCCGGCGCCGCCGGGTGGCGACGGTGCTCGTGCGGCGGGTGCCCGAGGCCGTGGAGGCCGACGAGGACGACGAGACGCAGGACGACCCGCAGGTGGACGACACCGAGGCCCCGGAGTCGGACCGGGACCGGCACGAGGACGAGGTGAGCTCCCATGCCCGCTGAGCAGACGGCATACCGGGCGGGCTTCGCCTCGCTCGTCGGGCGACCGAACGCGGGGAAGTCGACGCTGACCAACGCGCTCGTGGGCAGCAAGGTCGCGATCACGTCCTCCAAGCCGCAGACCACCCGGCACACGATCCGCGGGATCCGCACGACCGACACCTCCCAGCTCGTCCTCGTGGACACCCCCGGCCTCCACCGGCCGCGCTCGCTGCTCGGGCAGCGCCTCAACGACCTGGTCCGCGAGACCCTGCTGTCGGTCGACGTCATCGGGTTCTGCCTGCCCAGTGACCAGCGGGTGGGTCCGGGAGACACCTTCATCGCGCGCGACCTGGCCGACCTGCACCGCGTGCGCAGGGTCCCGGTGGTGGCGATCGCGACCAAGGCGGACGCCGTGAGCCGCGACCGGCTGGCCGAGCACCTCGTCGCCATCGACCAGCTGGGCGACTGGGACGCGATCATCCCCTGCTCGGCCACGAAGGGCGACCAGGTGGAGGAGGTCGCGGACCTGCTGTCCTCCTACCTGCCCGAGTCGCCGCAGCTCTACCCCCCGGACCAGATCACCGACGAGTCGACGCTGGTCCACATCGCCGAGCTGGTGCGCGAGGCCGCACTGGAGGGCGTGCGCGACGAGCTGCCGCACAGCCTGGCCGTCCAGGTCGAGGAGATCGTGCCGCGCGAGGACCGTCCGGGGGACTCGCCGCTGTCCGACGTGCGGGTCAACGTCTTCGTGGAGCGCTCCAGCCAGAAGGCCATCATCATCGGGCGCGGCGGGTCGCGGCTGCGCGAGGTCGGCACCGAGGCCCGTCGGGGCATCGAGGAGCTGCTCGGCCACCGGGTGCACCTGGACCTGCACGTCAAGGTCGCGAAGGACTGGCAGCGCGACCCCAAGGCGCTGGACCGGCTCGGCTTCTGAGCCGGACGGACCGCGCTGATCGGTCTGCGCGCGGGGGCGGTGCGCAGACCGGACCCGGGCCGGTGATCCGTGGCAGAGTGGCACCCATGAAGAAGCTGCTGAACGACCCCGCCGACGTGGTGGTCGAGGCGCTGGCGGGCATGGCGGCCGCGCACCCCGACCACCTGCGCGTCGACCTCGACCACAAGCTCGTGCTCCGGGCCGACGCGCCGGTCTCCGGCAAGGTCGCCCTGGTCTCCGGCGGCGGCTCCGGGCACGAGCCGCTGCACGGCGGCTTCGTCGGCCGCGGCATGCTCGACGCCGCCTGCGCGGGCGAGGTCTTCACCTCCCCGGTCCCCGACCAGATCCTCGCGGCGACGACCGCCGTGGACGGCGGGGCGGGGGTGCTGCACGTCGTCAAGAACTACACCGGCGACGTCATGAACTTCGAGATGGCAGCCGAGCTCGCCGCCGAGGCCGGGATCCAGGTCGAGGCGGTCGTCACCGACGACGACGTCGCCGTGCAGGACAGCCTCTTCACGGCCGGCCGTCGCGGGGTCGGCGTCACCGTGCTGCTGGAGAAGATCGTCGGGGCCGCCGCGGAGGAGGGCCAGGACCTCGCGGCCTGCGCCGCGCTCGCCCGCCGGGTCAACGAGCAGGGTCGCTCGATGGGCATCGCGCTCACCTCGTGCACCGTGCCGGCCGCCGGCAAGCCGACCTTCGAGCTCGCCGAGGACGAGATGGAGATCGGCATCGGCATCCACGGCGAGCCGGGCCGCTCCACCGAGAAGCTCGCGCCCGCCCGCGACATCGCTGCCCGGCTCGTGGAGCCGGTGCTCTCGGACCTGTCGCTAAAACGGGGGGAGCAGGTCATCGCCTTCGTCAACGGCATGGGTGGCACCCCGCTGCTCGAGCTCTACGTCATGTACGGCGAGGTGAAGCGGCTTCTCGACGACGCCGGCGTCACCGTCGCGCGCTCCCTGGTCGGCAACTACATCACCTCCCTGGAGATGGCGGGCTGCTCGGTCACGCTGCTGCGGGTCGACGAGGAGATGGTGCGGTGCTGGGACGCCCCTGTGGACACTCCCGGCCTGCGATGGGGAGGATGAGCACATGGCTGACCTCAACGCATTCCAGAGCTGGATCTCCGCGTGCTCGGCGAGCATCGACGACCGGGCCGAGGACCTCACCGAGCTGGACCGCGCCATCGGCGACGCCGACCACGGCAGCAACATGAAGCGTGGGATGAGCGCCTGCGCCCAGCTGGCCGAGCAGGAAGACTTCAGCAGCATCGACGCCTACCTCAAGAAGGTCGGCATGACGCTGGTGAGCACGGTCGGCGGCGCCTCCGGTCCGCTCTACGGCACCTTCTTCCTGCGCCTGGCCGGGCCGCTCGCCGCGAGCGAGGACGTCGGTCCCCGCGAGTTCGGGCAGGCCCTGCGGGCCGGGGTCGAGGGCATCGTGGCCCGCGGCAAGGCCGAGGCCGGCGACAAGACGATGTATGACGCGCTCGCGCCCGCGCTGGAGGCCTTCGACGAGGCCTCGGGCTCCGGCGCCGGGCTCGGGGAGTCGCTGCAGGCGGCGGCACAGGCTGCCGCCGAGGGACGGGACGCGACCGAGCCCATGGTCGCGCGCAAGGGTCGGGCGTCCTACCTCGGCGAGCGCAGCGCCGGGCACCAGGACCCGGGTGCCACGAGCGCCACCGTCCTCATCGAGGCCGCCGCCCAGACCCTGACGTGAGCGGGGCTCGATGATCTCGCTGGTCGTCGTCTCGCACAGCCGGCCGCTGGCCCGCGCGGCGGCCGCGCTGGCCGCCGAGATGAGCCCCGAGGACGGGCCCCTCGTCGAGATCGCCGCCGGCCTGGACGAGGAGACGACCGGCACGGATGCCGCGGCCATCGCCGAGGCGGTTGGTCGCGCGGACGCCGCCAGCGGCGGGGACGGGGTGCTCGTGCTGCTCGACCTGGGCAGCGCCGTCCTCTCCGGCGAGATGGCCCTGGAGATGGTGGACCCGGAGGTGGCGGGACGGGTGCGCCTCAGCCCCGCGCCGCTGGTCGAGGGTCTCATCGCCGCGACCGTCGCCGCGGGCACCGGTGCCGACCTGGACACCTGCGCCGCGGAGGCGCGTCGCGGCCTCGACGCCAAGCGTGCGCACCTGGGCGACGCTGACGCACCGGACGAGGCGCAGCCCGAGGAGGACGCGGGCGAGCCGTGCGAGTGGGACTGCATCGAGGTGTCTGTGACCGGGGAGCACGGCCTGCACGCGCGCCCTGCCGCCCGGCTCGTCACCACGGCCGCGTCCGTCGCCCCCGGCACCCGGGTGCGCGTGCGCAACCAGACCACCGGGACGGGACCGGTCGACGCCCTCAGCCTCAGCGCGGTCGCCACGCTGGCGGCCCAGCAGGGACACGTCCTGCGGATCGAGGCGACCGGAGAGCAGGCCCAGCAGGTCCTGGACGAGATGGGGCGTCTGGCCCGGACGTCCTTCGGGGACGAGCCGGGTCCCGCGGAGCCGCTGGCCGACGTCGAGGTGCCCGTCCCGGCGGTCTCCGAGGCGCCGGGGATCGCGGGGTCCGGGCTGGAGGCCGCGATGGGGCCGGCCGTCATCGACCAGACCGTGCCCGAGCCGGACGACGTCAGCTCCGGGACGGCACAGGAGGAGCGGGACCGGCTCGCCGCGGCGGTCGAGGAGGCGCTCGACCGGCTGCGCGAGCTGTCCGGCAACGCCCGCCGGCACCTCGGCCAGGGCCAGGCCGAGGTCTTCGAGGCCCACGCCACGCTGCTGCGCGACCCGGAGCTCACCACCGACGCCGATGCCCGGATCGACGACGGGAAGCCCGCACCGCTGGCCTGGCAGGACGCGATCGACGCGGTGGCGGCCCGCTTCGAGGCCCTGCCCGACGCCTACCTCCAGGAGCGCGCGCAGGACGTCCGCAGCGTGGGCGAGCGGGTCATGCGCCTCCTCCTCGGGGTGACCGAGCCGGAGTCGCTGGGCGAGGGCGTGCTCGTCGTCGACGAGCTGGACCCCGCGCTCGCCATCTCGCTGGACGCGGGCCAGATCCAGGGGGTGGTCACCCGCCGCGGCGGCGGGCTGGGCCACGGGGTGCTCATCGCCCGGGCCCGCGGGGTGCCTGTGCTCACCGGTGTGGGGGAGCGGGCCGACGTCGCGCCCGGCACCATGATCGCCTTCGACGTCCGCTCCGGACGGCTGGAGGTCGACCCGCCGGCGGAGGTGCAGACGGCCTTCGGGCAGATGCTGGAGCGCCGCCGCGGCGAGCGCGAGCGCGCCCTGGCCGACGCGCACCTCCCGGTGGTCACGCGGGACGGGGCACGGGTCACCGTCAAGGCCAACGTCTCCTCGGTGGCGACCGCCCGGCTCGGGGCCGGGCTCGGCGCCGAGGGCTCCGGGCTGGTCCGGACCGAGGCGGTCTTCGCCCAGTGGCACCGGGCCCCCACGGTCGAGCAGCAGGTCGAGGTCTACACCGCCATGGCGCAGGCCTTCGACCCGCACCCGGTCACCGTGCGGACCTGGGACGTGGGGGGCGACAAGCCCCTCGACTTCATCCCGATCGCGGAGGAGGCCAACCCCTTCCTCGGCGTCCGCGGCATCCGCGCCTTCCGCGACGACCCGTCGCTGCTCCTCGACCAGCTCGAGGCGCTGTGCCGGGTCGGACGCACCCACCGGATCAACGTGCTCTTCCCCATGGTCACCTCGGTCGACGACGTCGACTGGGCACGCGCCCGGCTGCAGGACGCGGCCCGGCGGGTCGGTCTCTCCGCGCCGCCCCACCAGCTCGGTGTCGGCATCATGGTGGAGGTGCCGGCCGTGGCCGTCCGGCTCGGCCGCCTGGCGCACGGGCTCGACTTCGTCTCGATCGGGACCAACGACCTCAGCCAGTACACGCTGGCCGCGGAGCGGGGCAACTCCGCCGTCAGCACCTGGTCCGACGCGCTCGACCCGGCCCTGCTGCAAGTCGTCCGCTACATCTGCGACCGGGCCCCCGAGGGGGTCGTCGTCAGCCTCTGCGGCGAGCTCGCCAGCGACCCGGACGTCGCCGGGCTGCTCGTCGGTCTCGGGGTGCGCGAGCTCAGCGCGTCCCCGAGCACGGTGCCCACCGTCAAGGCCCGCCTCCGCGGGGTCTCGCTGCGGGACCTCCAGGACCTCGCCGCCAGTGCGGTCGCGGCACGGGACGCCGCCGCCGTGCGCGAGCTGCTCCTCGCCGTGGTCTGAGGTCGAGCACTCCTCTCAGCGCACGCCGCGCGGGCGGAACTGGATGCTGATGCGCGGGCCGACCGGGCTGGTCGTCTTCGGGACGCAGTGGTCCCAGGTGCGCTGGCAGGACCCACCCATGACCAGCAGGTCCCCGTGGCCCAGGACGTGCCGCTTGCTGCGACCTCCGCCCCGCGGGCGCAGCAGCAGGGCGCGCGGCGCCCCGAGGGAGACGATGGCGACCATCGTGTCCTGGTCCTTGCTCCGGCCGATCCGGTCGCCGTGCCAGGCCACGCTGTCCCGGCCGTCGCGGTAGAGGCACATGCCGGCGGTGGCGAAGGGCTCGCCGAGCTCGTCGGCATACCTGCTGCTCAGGTCGACCCGGGCCTGCTCCAGGACGGGATCGGGCAGCCGCTCGCCCTCGCGGTAGAAGCGGAGCAGCCGCGGCGTGGTGACCTGCTTGTCCCACATCTGGCGCTCCTCGCCGTGCCACTCCACCCCTGCCGGTCCACCGAGGGCGAGGCGCGAGAAGAGCTCGTCGGAGCCGGTGAGCCACCCCGGCCGGACGTCGACCCAGGCACCGTGCTCGAGCCGGGTGCGCCGCAGCGCGTCCAGCGGTCGGAGGCCGACCTCGTCGACCTGGTCCAGCAGCGAGCCCTGGAGCATCATGACCACAGCATAGAACACGTGTACGAAGACCGCCAGGGTCGGCGCTCGGTGTGCCGCACCGCCGCCGTCGAGGCCGTGGTGGGACACTGGCGGTATGCCCACCTACCGTGACGCCGCGATCGTGCTGCGCACCTACAAGCTGGGTGAGGCCGACCGCATCGTCATCATGCTCGGGCGCACCCGGGGCCGCATCCGGGCGGTGGCCAAGGGGGTGCGGCGCACGTCGAGCAAGTTCGGGGCGCGGCTCGAGCCGGGGATGGTCGTGGACGTGCAGTGCTACGAGGGCCGCAACCTGGACACGATCACCCAGGCGGACGGCCTGGCGCCCTACGGCGACGCGATCTCCCGCGACTACCCGGCATGGACCTCGGCCAGCGTCATGCTCGAGACCTGCGAGCAGCTCACCGAGGAGGGCAGCCCCGCGCTGCAGCACTTCCGGCTGCTGGCCGGCGGCCTGGCCGCGCTGGCCGGGGCGGAGCGCGACCCGCGGCTCGTCCTCGACTCCTACCTGCTGCGTGCGCTGGCGATCGCGGGCTGGCGCGCCAGCTTCGCCGACTGCGCCCGGTGCGGGATGAGCGGGCCGCACCGCGCCTTCCACGTGCCCTCGGGCGGCGTCGTCTGCCCGGTATGCCGCCCGCCGGGCTCCACCGCGCCCGCGCCGGAGACCCTCGCGCTGCTGTCGGCGCTGTTCACCAGCGACTGGACCGTCGCCGACGCCAGCCAGAGCCGGCACCGGGGCGAGGCGAGCGGGATGGTCGCGGCATACCTGCAGTGGCACCTGGAGCGCGGGGTGCGCTCGCTGCGGCACCTGGAGAGGACGCCGTAGGTGGGCACCCGTGAGCCACGGCGCCCGTTCCCCCACCCCTCGGGCGCGACGCCGCCACCGGTGCCGCGCGAGCTGGTGCCGGAGCACGTCGCGATCGTCATGGACGGCAACGGCCGCTGGGCCAACCAGCGCGGCCTGAAGCGGACCCAGGGGCACGAGGCCGGGGAGGCCTCGCTGCTCGACGTCATCGCCGGCGGCATCGAGATCGGCGTCAAGTGCATCAGCGCGTATGCCTTCTCCACCGAGAACTGGCGGCGCAGCCCCGACGAGGTGCGCTTCCTCATGGGCTTCAACCGCGCGGTCATCCACCGCCGCCGCGAGGAGCTGGACTCCTGGGGCGTGCGGGTCCTCTGGTCGGGGCGGCGTCCGCGGCTGTGGCGCTCGGTGATCTCCGAGCTGGAGTCGGCCGAGCGGCAGACGCGGGACAACGACGTCATCACGCTCAACTTCTGTGTCAACTACGGCGGCCGGGCCGAGCTCGCCGACGCGGTGCGCCGGATCGGCGAGGACGTCAAGGCCGGTCGCCTGTCCCCACGGGGGATCGACGAGCGCACGATCGGGCGCTACCTCTACCACCCCGAGGTGCCCGACGTGGACCTCTTCCTGCGCAGCTCGGGGGAGCAGCGCACCTCCAACTTCCTGCTGTGGCAGAGCGCCTACGCCGAGATGGTCTTCCAGGACGTCCTCTGGCCGGACTACGACCGCCGCGACCTCTGGGCCGCAATCGAGCAGTATGCCTCCCGCGACCGCCGCTACGGCGGGGCCGTCGACACGCCCGACCCCACGGGGAAGTGACCACGGGATAGCACAACCTTCATCGGCAAAGTTCCCGATGAAGGTTGTGCTATCCCGTGGTCACTCCAGGAGGGGCGCTCAACGCCCGAGGCGGCGGGCGAGCACGATGTGCTCGGGGGAGTCGGCCGTGGCCGGTGAGCCGTCCCAGGAGCCGGCGACGTCGAGCACCTCGAAGCCTGCCCGCGTCAGCGTCTGCTCCAGCTCGGCGCGGGTCCGGAAGCGCAGCGACTCGGGGTAGGCGAGGTGGGCCGTCGGCAGCACCGTGTGCCCGGTGTGCGTGACGACCGGCCCGCGCGGCTCGCCGTCGGTCTCGCCGGTCACGTCCTCGACCCGCGCGACCTCGACCCACGCAGTCACCTGGCCACCCTCGGGATGGGGGTATGCCGTCCGTGTCGCCTCGGGGGTCCACCGCTCCCAGTCCCGCACCGCGGGGTTGCGTGAGTCGAAGGCGAGGTGGCCACCCGGTCTCAGGTGCCGGTGCAGGTGGACCAGGGCGTCGGCCCAGTCCTCGTCGGTGAGGAAGTACTGCGCGACGTGCGCCGTCATGACGACGAGGTCGGCCGTCCCGCCGGGCAGCGCGTCGGCATACCCGTGGACCCAGGTGACCGCGTCGGCGCCGGGCTTGGCGCGCGCCACGTCCAGGCTGGCCGGCGCCGGCTCCAGGCCGAGGACCTCGTGCCCGTCCCGGGCCAGCCCGATCGCCAGCGTCCCGGTGCCGCACCCGACGTCGGTGACGGCCCGCGCGCCGACACGGTGGGCGAGCGCGCGGAAGTAGTCGTGGTCCCAGGTGCCGGGGTTCTCCAGGTCGTAGAGCGCCGCGAGCCGCGGGTCCTCCGGCCAGGACGTGATGTCGAGCCGGCGCAGGTAGCGCCGGGCCTGGTGCACCCGGGCGAAGCGCTCGCGCCACGGGCCAGGGTCCTCGTCCGGCCCGTGGAAGAAGCCCTTGACGGGTGCGCCGAGGCCGAAGGGCGCCTCGAAGCCCGCATCGCCGTGGGGGTCGGCACGCTGCTCGTCCCCGCCGAGGTAGACGTGCAGATAGGTCTGGTCGACGACGAAGCCGTGGGCGGCATACCAGGAGGTGGCCACGGCGTCCTCGCGCGTCCAGGCGTCGATCCAGGACAGGCCGTGGTCACGGAGTCGTGCCAGTGCCTCGTCCAGAAGCGCCCCGGCGATCCCCTCGCGCTGGTGGTCGGGGTGGACGGCGACCGTGTCGATGGTCGCCACCGGGTGGCCGTCCTGCTCCCAGAGCTCCACGTCGAGGATGCCGACGACCTCCTGATCGCCGGGTGTCGTCATACCGGCCGGCTTGGGGACGACCGCGATAAGCTGCACGGCCTCGGCCTCGAAGCGGGTGCGCCCGGTCTTGACGTCGTCGTAGTAGGAGGAGCCGAGGAAGGACAGCGCCCGGCAGCGCAGCCAGGACGGTTCGTCGAGGTCGGCGGCATCGCGGATCGTGAAGCCCATGGTGCTGGTGAGGCTAGGGAGTCGCCGGTCGCGGTGGCAACCGGATTTCGACCTCTCGTTCTCGCGCCATGGCAGGAGAAGCAGTAGTCGAATTCCGGGGGAGGTGGGCGGGGAAGAGGATGCGGGGAGGGCGGGGAGAGCGCTCAGGAGCAGTCGCGGCAGGTGCCGAAGATCTCCAGCGTGTGCGCGACCTCGGTGAAGCCGTGCTCGGCGGCGACGGCGTCGGTCCAGCGCTCGACGGCAGGCCCCTCGACCTCGACGGTCCGCCCGCAGGAGCGGCAGACGAGGTGGTGGTGGTGGCCGGTGGAGCACTTGCGGTAGGCGGCCTCGCCGTCCGCGGTGCGCAGCACGTCGACGTCGCCGGAGTCCGCGAGCGTGGACAGGGTGCGGTAGACCGTCGCCAGGCCGACCTTGTCGCCCGCGGCGCGGAGCCGGGCGTGCAGGTCCTGCGCGCTGGTGAAGTCCTGGGTCGAGCCGAGCGCGTCGATCACGGCGCTCTGCTGGCGGGTGGGGCGTCGGGGGGTCGTCATCGGTTCACCTCCTGCGGGTTCTCCAGGGTATGCGCCGCGTCCGGCGGGTGGTCGGCGTGCTCGTCGTAGTGGCCCTCGTGGGCGGCGTGCCGGTGCCCGTCGTGCAGGTAGTCGACGTGGCCGCCGTGTGCGACCGCCTCGTGGCCGCAGGCGGGCCCGTGCTCGTGCGGGTGCCGCTCGGCGTGCCGGTGGCGGGCGGCGGCGACGGTCCGTCGTGTCGCCCCGACCGCGACGGTGAGGGTGAAGACGACGATGGCGAGGAGCACGATCGTGCCGCCGGTCGCGGTGTCGGCGTAGTAGCTGGTCACCACCCCGCCCACCGACGACAGCACGCCGAGGACGACGCCCCACCAGGTCGCGGCCCGGAAGCTGCCGGAGACCTGCTGCGCGGCGGCGTTGGGGATGATCATGAGGGCGCTGATGAGCAGCAGCCCGATGATGCGCATCGCGACGACGACGGTCACCGCCGTGAGGACGGACAGCGTGATGTTGAGGGCGAGCACGTGCAGGCCGGAGGCGCGGGCATACTCCTCGTCCCCCGCGACGGCGAAGAGCCGCTGCCGCAGGACGGTGACGACGACGACGACCACCGCGGACAGGACCGCGAAGAGCACGACGTCGGCGCGGGTCGTCGTGGTGATGGCGCCGAAGAGGTAGCCGGTGAGGTTGGCGGTCTGGGTGCCGTCGACCCGGTTGATGATGACCACGCCCGCGGCGATGCCGCCGTAGAACATCAGGGCCAGCGCGATGTCGCCCGAGGTCCGGCCACGGGCGCGGACCAGCTCCACCGCGACCCCGGCGAGCACCGCGGCGGCGAGGGCGGTCCAGACCGGCGCGGTGTCCGTGATGACTCCGACCGCGACACCGACGAGGGCGACGTGCCCCAGCCCATCGCCGATGAGCGACAGCCGGCGCTGCACGAGGAAGATGCCGACCATCGGCGCCGCCAGCCCGACCACGAGGGAGGCGAGCAGCGCGTTGCGCATGAAGTCCAGCGCGAGCATCTCGCTCATGCCGCCCCCCGCCCCACCGAGCGCGCCTGCTCGCCCTGGTGGTCGGCATACGCCTGCGGGGTGCCGTCGAAGGTCACGTGCCCGGTGTCGATCTCGACGATGCGGTCCACGACGCCGCGCAGCGCGGCGAGCTCGTGCGTCACGACGAGCATGGTCGTGCCGCCGCGCCCGAGCCGTTGCAGCACGCCGGCCAGGACTCCCTGGCTGGCGCGGTCGACCCCCGCGGTGGGCTCGTCCATGACGATCACCTCGGGACCGGCGACGAGCGCCCGGGCGATGAGCACCCGTCGCTGCTGCCCGCCGGACAGGGTCGCGACGTCGAAGCGGGCGCGGTCCGCGAGCCCGACCGCGTCGAGGGCGCGCTCGACCGCGGCCCGGTCGGTGTGTCCGGCAGGGCGCCACCAGGGCCGGGAGGCCAGGAGCCCGGTCGCGACCACCTCGGAGACCGTGGACCGCACGCCGCCGCCGAGGGTATGCCGCTGCGGCACGTAGCCGAGGCGGGTCCGGTCGGTGAGACGCGCCAGGGGCGTGCCGAGGATCTCGACCTGCCCGCCGAGGTGCTCGGAGAGGCCGAGCAGGCCGGTGACCAAGGTGGTCTTGCCCGAGCCGTTGGGGCCCAGCACGGCGACGACCTCACCGCGGGAGACGGTGAGGTCGACCCCCGAGACGACCGGGTTGCCGTCGTAACCGAAGGCCGCCCCGGACAGCCCGAGGACCGGGGTCTCCGAGCTCGTCACGAGCAGCCGAGGCCGTCGGAGAGGGCTTCGAGGTTGGCGCGCATCACCTCAAGGTAGTCCTCTCCCGCCGACTCCTCGGTGATGCCCCCCAGCGGGTCGAGGGTGAGGACCCGGGTGCCCGTCTCCTGCGCCACCGTCCGGGCGATCGCGTTGGTGAGGATCGGCTCGGCGTAGATGGTGGTGACTCCGAGCTCCTCGACCTGGGAGCTGATCTCCGCGAGACGTGCGGCGGACGGCTCGGCCTCGGGGGAGATGCCGGTGATGCCCATCTGGTGCAGGTCGTAGCGCTCCGCGAGGTAGCCGAACGCCTCGTGGGTCGTCACCAGGTCGCGGCTGGTGCAGTCGGCCAGCCCCTGCTCGAAGTCTGCGTCCAGGGCGTCGAGGTCCTCGACCACTGACGCCGCGTTGGCCTCGTAGTCCGCGGCGTGGTCCGGGTCGACCTCCACCAGCCGGTCGGCGATGGCCTCGACGACGTGCCCGTAGCGCTCGGGGTCGAGCCAGAAGTGCGGGTCCTCCGAGCCGTGGTCGTGGCCCTCGTGCCCCTCGTCCCCCTCGTGCTCGCGATCCTCGTCCCCCTCCTCGCTGTGCCCGGCGTGCTCCTCCTCGGTCTCGCTGACGCTGAGCAGGTCGGCCGCCGGGGCCACGTCCAGCGCGGTGTCATCGACCTGGCTCTCGACCGCGTCGTCGACGGCGGCCTGCATGCCGGCGGAGTAGACCACGAGGTCCGCGTCCCCGAGCGAGCCGACGTCGCGGGGGGACAGCTCGAGGCTGTGCGGGTCGACCCCCGGCGCGGTGAGCGAGCTGACCTCAGCGTGCTCGCCCGCGACCCGCTCGACGAGGTACTGCACGGGGTAGAAGCTGGCGACGACCTGCAGGTCCGCGGAGCCTTCCGCGTCCGCGCCGCCGTCGGTCGACCCGGACCCGCACGCGGAGAGTCCGAGAGCGAGGGTCGAGGCGAGGACGAGGGCACGGGAGCGGCGAGGCATACCTCCAGTGTCGACAGAATGAGAATGATTGTCAAAACGCGACCGTTGCCTCGCGGACCTCACGCCGTCTCCTCGCTCTACGCCTGCTGCGTGGCCCCGCGGTTCGTCACCAACCCCGCGCATACCTGGTGGGGGAGACGGAGCAACCGCGGGGCCACGGGGCGAGAGCGGGGTGTCTTATCCACAGATCTCCGGGACGCCCGCCACGCGGCCCGGAACCCCGGCACGCTGGGCAGGATGACGAACGATCTCGACCTCAGCGCGCTGCGCGCCTATCTCCTCGGGCACGAGCGGGTCATCACCGCGCGAGCGGCACGGACCGAGCTGGGTCTCACGGCGTCGGACCTGTCGCGGCTGGTGACGCGGGGAGTCCTGGTCCGCGTGTGCCGCGGCGGGTATGCCGACGCCTCGGCCTTCGTGGACGCCTCGCCGGAGGAGCGCCACGAGCTGCGGCTCCGGGCGGTGCTGGCCACCAACGTGGGGTATGCCGCCAGTCACCAGAGCGCAGCCCTCATGCTCGGCCTCCCGATGATGGCGGCCGACCTCTCGCGCATCCACGTCGTGCGACGCACGGGGAGCGGGCACGGCCGTCGGCGTTCCGCCTTCACGGTCCACGAGGACCGGCCGACCGGCTTTCACCAGGTGCGGGGGCTCTGGGTGGTCGCCGCGGCGGATGCCGTGATGGGCGCCATGCGAGGCTCGGGCGACATCTCGGCACAGGCCGTGGCCGACGCCACCCTGCGTCTGGGGCTGGTGAGCCAGGAGGAGCTCGGCCGGCTGGCCGCGCGCGGTGGTGCCGGGGTGCGACGGGCGGTCGAGCATGCCGACCCCTCGTCGGAGTCCGTCGGGGAGAGCGCGGCACGGCAGGTGATGCGGCTGCTCGGCTATGTCGTGCGGACGCAGGTGGAGTTCCGGGACGACCGCGGGTTCGTCGGCCGGGTCGACTTCCACCTGCCCGAGCTGGGAGTCGTCGTCGAGTTCGACGGGGCGGTGAAGTATGCCGGTGCCGAGGGCCGCCAGGCGCTCGTCCGCGAGAAGGCCCGGGAGGACCGGTTGCGCGCGCTGGGCCTGGCCGTGGTCCGGCTCGTGTGGTCGGACCTGAGCGACCCGGAGCTGGTCCGCCGCAAGATCGAGCAGGCAGCGGCGTCGGTGCGCGCCCGGCACACCGCCTGAGCCCCCACGGTTGGTCTCGAGCCCCACGGTTCCTCCGCCGGCCCCGCGCATACCTGGTGGGGGAGAGGGATCAACCGTGGGGCCACCGACGAGGCGCGGGGGTGCGAGGGGGAGAGCGGGACCTCGAGCAACCGCGGGGCAGCCGGCCGAGCGCGGCGCGGCCCGTCAGCCGCGGGGGACGAGCTGGACGAGCGTGACGGCGAGGAAGAGCATGAGCACGGCGACGCGCATGAGCCGCTCGACGCCGGTCATGCGGGGCCAGGAGAGGTAGAGCAGCCAGAGGACGAAGACCAGCGCGACACCGACCATGACCCAGCCGACCGGGCCGCCGAGCAGGCCGCCGCCGAGGATGAGCAGCAGCAGCGCGAGGAAGGGAAGCCAGACGGGCAGCCGCGCCAGCGCCTCGAGCGCCGGCCTGCTGCGCTGCTCGATGAACAGGCGCACGGCGCCGGGACGCCGGGGACCTCGGCCTTCGCCCGTCGGAGAGGGATGTTCGGAGCTGCTCACCGGGCCAGCCTAGACGGCGCTGCCCGGACCTCCGCGGGCTGCGGGTGGAGGGTCGGGACGGGGTGGACGGCCGCTTAGACTTGGCGCCATGGCTCCCTCCACCGTCGATACCGTCGTGTCCCTGTGCAAGCGTCGAGGCTTCGTCTTCCCGTCGGGGGACATCTACGGAGGCACCCGCTCTGCCTGGGACTACGGCCCGCTCGGCGTCGCGCTCAAGGAGAACATCAAGCGCCAGTGGTGGCGCTCGATGGTGCAGACCCGGGACGACGTGGTCGGCCTGGACTCCTCGATCATCCTGCCCCGGCAGACCTGGGTGGCCTCGGGCCACGTCGGGGAGTTCTCCGACCCGCTGACCGAGTGCCAGTCCTGCCACAAGCGCTTCCGCGTCGACCACATGCAGGAGGCGGTGGCGGAGAAGGCGGCCAAGAAGGGTAAGGAGATCGACCCCGACGACGTCCCGCTGGACGACATCACCTGCCCCAACTGCGGCAACAAGGCCTGGACCGAGCCGCGCGAGTTCAACATGATGCTCAAGACCTACCTCGGCGTCATCGAGGACGAGTCGGGCCTGCACTACCTGCGCCCGGAGACCGCGCAGGGCATCTTCGTCAACTTCGCCAACGTGCTCGGCACCTCGCGCAAGAAGCCGCCCTTCGGCATCGCGCAGACCGGCAAGAGCTTCCGCAACGAGATCACGCCGGGCAACTTCATCTTCCGCACCCGCGAGTTCGAGCAGATGGAGATGGAGTTCTTCGTCAAGCCGGGCGAGGACGAGGAGTGGCACCAGTACTGGATCGACGAGCGCACCCGGTGGTACACCGACCTCGGCATCGACCCCGACAACCTGCGCCACTACGAGCACCCGGCCGACAAGCTGTCGCACTACTCCAAGCGGACCGTGGACATCGAGTACCGGTTCAACTTCGCCGGGAGCGAGTGGGGCGAGCTCGAGGGCGTCGCGAACCGCACCGACTTCGATCTCTCCACCCACGCCGAGCACTCGGGGCAGGAGCTGTCCTATTTCGACCAGACCAGCGGCGAGCGCTACGTCCCCTACGTCATCGAGCCGGCGGCCGGCCTGTCCCGCTCGCTCATGACCTTCCTCGTCGACGCGTATGCCGAGGACGAGGCCCCGAACACCAAGGGCGGGGTAGACAAGCGCACCGTGCTGCGGCTGGACCCGCGGCTGGCGCCGGTCAAGGTCGCCGTCCTGCCGCTGTCGCGCAACGCCGACCTCACGCCCAAGGCCAAGGACCTCGCCGCCCGCCTGCGCCAGCACTGGATGGTCGACGTGGACGACGCGGGCGCCATCGGCAAGCGCTACCGCCGCCAGGACGAGATCGGCACTCCCTACTGCGTCACCGTCGACTTCGACACCCTGGAGGACCAGGCCGTGACGATCCGCGACCGCGACTCGATGGGTCAGGAGCGGGTCTCCCTGGACCAGGTGGAGTCCTACCTCGCGCAGCGGCTCATCGGCTGCTGAGGCGGCGGACCCAGGTCAGCCCCCGAGGAGGAGCCCGACGCCGATGGCCAGCATGACCACGGCGATGAGCCCGTCGAGCACCTGCCAGGAGCGGGGCCGGGAGAGCAGCGGTGCCAGCCCGCGGGAGCCGAAGCCGAGCGCGCTGAACCACAGGATGCTCGCGGCGACCAGGCCGGCGTAGTACCACCACCGACCCTCCGGGCCGTGCGTGTTGGCGATCGAGCCCAGCACGATGATGTCGAGGTAGAGGTGCGGGTTGAGCCAGGTCAGCGCTGCCATCGTGGTGAGCGCGCGACGCAGCGAGATCTGCCTCCCGCCCGCGCCGGCCACGAGGGCCTCGCCGGGCCGCAGCGCCCGCCAGCCGACGTGCAGGCCGTAGCCGATGACGAAGAGCCCGCCGCCCCAGCGGGCGACGTCGAGGAAGGCCGGCCACTCCTGCACGGCCGCGCCGACGCCCAGGACGGCGAGCCCGATGAGGACGACGTCCGAGGCCGCGCAGAGCAGCACGAGCGCGCCGACGTGCTGGCGGCGCAGCCCCTGGCGCAGCAGGTAGGCGTTCTGCGCCCCCACGGCGGCGATGAGACCGATCCCGGTGAGCAGGCCGGTGACGACGAGGGTGAGGGGCATGCCGTCCACGATAGGCGCGCGCGAGCACGCGACTGGCACGATTCGTACGAATTATTGTGCAGAACCATTAGAGTTGCTTCACATGAATCTGGACCCGGCGGGGCTCGAGACGCTGGCCTGCGTGGTGCGCGAGGGCAGCTTCGACCGGGCCGCCAGGCGGCTGAGCATCACCCCCTCCGCGGTCTCGCAGCGCATCCGGGCGCTCGAGCGGGGTCTGGGCCGGGTGGTGGTCACCCGGAGCAAGCCGGTCGTGCCGACCCCTGCCGGCGAGGTGCTGCTGCGGCTGGCGGGGCACTGGGAGGTGCTCGTCGGCGACGCCCTGGCCGAGCTGGTCCCGGAGGCGGAGGGATCGGCATACCCGAGCGTCTCCGTCGTGGTCAACGCCGACTCCCTGGCCACCTGGTTGCTCCCTGCCCTGGCCCGGGCGCAGGAGGAGCTCGGCGTCGTCCTGGACCTCGTGCGCGAGGACGAGGAGTATGCCTCCGAGCGGGTCCGCGCCGGCACCGCTCTGGCGGCGGTGACCGCCGACCCGACGCCGGTGCCGGGGTGCCGGATCACCCCGCTCGGCTCCCTGCGCTACGTCGCGTGCTGCACCCCGGCGTTCCACGGCCGGTGGTTCGCCGACGGGGTGCGGGCCGCCGCGCTCGACGCCGCGCCCGTCCTGCGCTTCGACGACAAGGACCGGATGCAGCACCGGGTGGCGCGCCGCTGGGCCCGCCGCGAGGTGCACCCGCCGGCCCACGTGGTGGGCTCCAGCCACGGCTTCGCGGAGGCCGTGCGCCTCGGCATGGGCTGGGGCATGATCCCGGTCGAGTGGGCCGAGCCGTGGCTGGCCGCGGGGGAGCTGGTCGAGCTGGGCCCCCGGCCAAGCATGGACGTGCCGCTGCACTGGCTCAGCGCCCGGCTCGCCTCCCGCACCCTCGACGTCCTCACCCGGTGCGTCACCGAGCAGGCCGCCACCGCGCTGCACCGGCGCCGCTGAGGCGCCCCTGCGGACGCGGTCCGGCCTCGGTCGCAGCGATGGGACAATGGAACCGCCATGACCGTCACCGCACCCCTGCTCCCGCCCCTGCAGATCGGGCCGCACACCATCGACTCGCCGGTGGTGCTGGCCCCCATGGCCGGCATCACCAACCGTGCCTTCCGCCGGCTGTGCCGGGAGTACGGCGAGGACGGTCTCGCGGCCGCGGGCTCGCCCTCCAGGGGTGCCTCGGGCTCGGGCTGCCTCTTCGTCAGCGAGATGATCACCTCCCGGGCGCTGGTCGAGCGCACCCCGATCTCCATGAAGCTCATCGAGCACGGCCCGGAGGAGACGCCCCGCTCCATCCAGCTCTACGGCGTCGACCCGGGCACGGTGGGCGCGGCCGTCCGGATGCTCGTCGAGGAGGACCGGGCCGATCACATCGACCTCAACTTCGGCTGCCCGGTGCCCAAGGTCACCCGCAAGGGCGGGGGAGCGGCGCTGCCGTGGAAGGCCGACCTCTTCCGCGGGATCGTCCGCGCCGCGGTGCGCGAGGCGACGCCGGCCGGCATACCCGTCACCGTGAAGATGCGCGTCGGCATCGACGCCGACCACGAGACCTTCCTCGACGCCGGGCGCGCCGCCGAGCAGGAGGGCGCGGCGGCGGTGGCGCTGCACGCGCGGACCGCCGCCCAGGCCTACTCCGGGCAGGCGGACTGGTCCCGGATCGCCGAGCTCAAGGAGGCGGTCACCTCGATCCCGGTGCTGGGCAACGGCGACATCTGGTCCGCCGACGACGCCCTGGCGATGGTCGAGCAGACCGGCTGCGACGGCGTGGTCGTCGGGCGCGGCTGCCTGGGACGGCCGTGGCTGTTCACCGACCTCGCCGCCGCCTTCGCCGGCTCCCGGGTGCGGGTCGAGCCCACGCTGCGGGAGGTATGTCGGGTGCTGCGCCGGCACGCCGAGCTGCTCGCCGACTTCCACGAGGACGAGGGCCGGGGCTGCCGCGACATCCGCAAGCACATCGCGTGGTACACCAAGGGCTTCCGGGTCGGGGGCGAGCTGCGGCACCGGCTCGGGCTCGTCGACTCCCTCGCCGACCTCGACGCGCTCATCGACACCCTCGACCTGGACCAGCCCTGGCCCGGGGAGGCCGCCGACGGCCAGCGCGGCCGCGCCGGCTCGCCGCGGGTCGTGGCCCTGCCGGATCGCTGGCTGGTCTCCCGCGAGCTCGACGGCGCCCAGCAGGCCGAGGTGGCGCAGGCCGAGCTCTCGGTCAGCGGGGGCTGAAGCGCTTCCATCCTGCGCCGGTCGACCACCGCTCCTAGGGTGGAGGGCATGGGACAACTGGACGGACGCAAGGTGGCCTTCCTGGCCACGGACGGCTTCGAGGACAGCGAGCTCACCAGCCCGTGGAACACGGTGGTCGAGTCGGGCGGGACCGCCCACCTGCTCTCGCCCGAGGCCGGCTCGGTGAGCGGCAAGAACGGGCATACCCAGGACGTCGACGTCGTCGTCGGTGACGCCGACCCGGCGGACTACGACGCGCTGGTGCTGCCTGGCGGCACCGGCAACGCCGACCACCTGCGGATGGACGCGGGCGCGGTCGCCTTCGCCCGCCACTTCGGCGAGCAGGCCAAGCCGGTCGCGGTCATCTGCCACGGGGCGTGGATCCTCACCGACGCCGACGTGCTCGACGGGCGGCGGATGACCTCCTTCCCCTCCCTGCAGACGGACCTGCGCAACGCCGGGGCCACCTGGGTGGACGAGGAGGTCGTGGTCGACAGCTGGCTGGTCTCCAGCCGCACCCCCGCCGACCTCTCGGCCTTCAACCGCGAGCTCGTGCAGGCCTTCACCCCCTGATCAGGGCTCGACCGGGCGCGCGGGGTCGCTGATCCAGTCGCTCCACGAGCCGACGTAGACCGCCGGACGCGGGCCGACGCCGCGCGCCTCCAGCGCGAGCGCGAGGTGCGCGGCCTGGACCCCCGAGCCGCAGTAGACCGCGGTCGGGGGGTCGGTGCGCCCGCCGGCCTCGGTCAGCGCGCCGACGACGTGCTCGGCGTCGACGAAGCCCTCGTCGTCGACGAGCGAGAGCGCGGGCAGGCTGAGGGCGCCGGGGATGTGGCCGGCGACGGGGTCGATGGTCTCGTTCTCGCCGCGGTAGCGCTCGGCGGGCCGGGCGTCCAGCAGCTGGCCGCCTCGGGCGAGGTGCTCCTGCACCCCGTCGGCGTCGAGCAGCTGGCGCCCGCCGGGGTGGAGCTCGACGTCGCCCGGCCCCGGCGTCACGGACCCGTCCTCGACGGACAGGCCTGCCGCGGTCCACGCGGCCAGGCCACCGTCGAGGACGGCAGCCTGCTCCAGCCCGTAGTAGGCCGCGACCCACCAGGCGCGGGCGGCGGACAGACCCGGCCCGGCGTCGTAGAACACGATCGGCCGGTCCGCGCGCACGCCTGCGGCGCGCAGCCCCTCCTGCGCGGTCCCGGCCGAGGGCATCGGGTGCCGACCCCCCTGGCCGTCGTCCGCGGGCTCCTCGGAGAGCACCGACTCGAGGTCGAGGAAGACCGCGCCCGGCAGGTGCTCCTCGAGGTATGCCGCGCGGTTGGCCTCGACCTCGGACCCGAGCGCCCAGCGCACGTCCACGACCACCGGGCGCTCCTCCGCCGGCCCGACGAGCATCGCCTGCAGCTGTGCGGTGGTGAGCAGCGGCCCGCTCACGCGGCCTCCATCTCGTCCAGGCCGGCGCGCAGGGCCGCGGCCAGCTCCTGCACCTGCTCGTCGGACATGACGAAGGCGGGGGAGATCTGGATGGCACCGGCGCCGCAGGCACGGGTGGCGATGCCGTGGCGCCGGATGTCCACGGCGAAGCGCATCGCCGTGGGCGGGTCCGCGAGCTGGATCGCGGCGACCGCCCCCAGCCCGGAGCGGACCTCCACCACGCGGTCGTGCTCGGCCAGCGGCGCGAGCTCGCGGTGCAGCGACTCGGCGACGCGGGCCGCCCCGTCCAGCAGCCCCTCGCGCTCGATGAGGTCCAGGTTGGCCAGGGCCACCGCCGCGGCCGCGGCGTGCCCGGAGTAGGTGTAGCCGTGGCGGAACCACACGCCCGCGTCCGGGCGGAAGAAGGGCTCCCACACCCGGGGGGCGACGAGCACGGCGCCCATCGGGGCATACCCGCTGGTCAGACCCTTGGCCGTCGCGACCATGTCGGGCTCGAGGCCGAGCGCGGAGCTGGCGAACCAGCTGCCGCCGAAACGGCCGTAGCCGGTGATGACCTCGTCGGCGACGAAGAGGATGTCGTGCTCGGTGCAGATCTTGCGGACGTCGGCCAGGTAGCCCTCGGGCGGGAGGTAGACACCCCCGGCGCCGATGATCGGCTCGCAGAAGAAGGCGGCGACGCGGTCAGCGCCGACGCTCTCGATCGTCGCCCGCAGGCTCTCCGCGGAGTCCCACTCCACCTGCGCGGTGTCCGGGACCAGCTCGCCGTAGCCCTCGCGGTTGCCGGGGATCCCGGCCAGCGCGGTGCCGGCGTAATGCATGCCGTGGTAGGCCTTGGAGCGGGAGAGCAGCACGGTCTTGTCCGGGCGGCCCTGCTCGACCCAGTAGCGGCGCGCCATCTTGGCGGCCGTGTCGATGGAGTCCGAGCCGCCGGAGGTGAAGAAGATCTTGCTGCCGGCGACCGGGGCGATGCCCTCCAGCCGGTCGGCCAGCGCCACGGTCGTGTCCGGCGCGTAGTCGCCGAAGGTGGAGTATGCCGCGAGGCGGCGCATCTGCTCGGCCGCGGCGTCGGCGAGCTCGCCGCGCCCGTGGCCCACGTTGGTGAACCACAGCCCGGCCGTCGCGTCGAGGTAGCGCCGGTCGTCGCGGTCGTAGACGTGCACCCCCTCACCGCGGGTGAGGATCAGCTCGCCGGTCTGCTCGACCGCGCCCATGTCGGAGAACGGATGCCACAAGGTGCCCATGCTCCTGACCCTAGCGCCAGCACCGGACACGTCGGCTGCCGGCTGTCCGTCGTCGGCGGTCGGTGGCAGAGTGAGCGGCATGTGCCGCAACATCCGACCGCTCAACAACTTCGCGCCGCCCGCCACCCGCTCCGAGGTGCAGGCCGCCGCGCTGCAGTACGTCCGCAAGGTCGGCGGGGCGAGCAAGCCCTCGCAGGCCAACGAGCAGGCCTACGCCACGGCGGTCGCCGCCATCGCCGCCGCGACGCAGGACCTGCTCGACTCCCTGGTCACGTCGGCTCCGCCCAAGGACCGGGACGAGGAGGCGGCCAAGGCGCGCGCCCGCGCCGCCAAGCGCTACGCCTCGGCCTGATGGCCCTCGGGGCTGACGCGGACCGGGTCCGGCACCTGGCCAACTGGGTCAACCTCTCCACCCCGCTCGGTCTCGGGATCGCAGCCGCCGGTGGCGCACGGGTCCGGCGGGGCCCGTCCCGCTGCTACCTGGCTGACCACTACCGCTGGTCCTTCCCCGTGGCCAGCGCCTTCACCGTCGGCGACGTGGTCATCAGCCGGCACGACCTCGACCGGCTGCGGGCGCTGCGGCCCGGGTTGCTCGACCACGAGCTGACCCACAGCCGCCAGTGGGCGCTCTGCCTGGGGCTGCCGTTCCTGCCGCTCTACGTCGCCTCGATGGGCTGGTCCTGGCTGCGCACGGGGGACCGGGCGGCGCGCAGCCTCTTCGAGCGCGGGGCCGGGCTGGAGCGCGGCGGCTACGTCGACGTGCCGACCCGGCCGCTGGGTCCGGTGCTGGCCCGCGGTGTGCGCTCGCTGGGTGCCGCGATCACCGGGCGGCGCGGGCTGGAGGCGGGCGCCGGGGTCGGGACGGGGCGGCCGCGCGGCTGAGGCGAGGGCACGGCATACGCTGCCGGGGTGAGCAGCGAGGACCAGGGCGGTTATGCCGCGCACGACCGGGAGCGGTGGGTCGCCGAGGACCCGGCGCAGAAGCGGTCGGACCGGCAGGACTTCGCGCGTGACCGCGCCCGGGTGCTGCACTCGGCCGCGCTGCGCCGGCTCGCCGCGACCACCCAGGTGGTCTCGCCCACGAGCGACGACTTCGTCCGCAACCGGCTCACGCACTCCCTCGAGGTGGCGCAGATCGGGCGGGAGTT
Organism: Serinicoccus hydrothermalis; assembly: GCF_001685415.1. Lineage (NCBI taxonomy): Bacteria > Bacillati > Actinomycetota > Actinomycetes > Micrococcales > Ornithinimicrobiaceae > Serinicoccus > Serinicoccus hydrothermalis. The sequence continues at coordinate 103,837 of NZ_CP014989.1, forward strand.
CGGGGCCGCGCTCGGCTGCGACGCCGACGTCGTCGACACCGCCTGCCTGGCGCACGACATCGGGCACCCGCCCTTCGGGCACAACGGCGAGGCGGCGCTGGACCTCATCGCCGCCCACGCGGGCGGCTTCGAGGGCAACGCCCAGACGCTGCGGGTGCTCACCCGGCTGGAGGCCAAGCGCAGCCACGACGACGGCCGCCCGGCCGGGCTGAACCTCACCCGGGCCAGCCTGGACGCCGCCACGAAGTACCCCTGGACCCGGGGCGGCGGGCCGCCCGGGTCGCCCGAGCGCAAGTTCGGGGTCTACCCGGACGACGCCGACGTCTTCGCCTGGGTCCGTGACGGCGCACCCGACGCGCAGCCGCACCGCCGCTGCCTGGAGGCGCAGGTCATGGACTGGTCCGACGACGTCGCCTACTGCGTGCACGACGTCGAGGACGCCATCGCCTCGGGGCGGATCGACCCGCGGGCCCTGCGCTCGGCCGAGGTCCAGCGCGCCGTCGTGGAGGTGGCGCACGACTGGTATGCCCCGGACCTGCCGGTCGAGGCGCTGGACGAGGCGCTGGGCCAGGTCCTGGGCACGGGATGGGTCCCCACCACGCACGTGGGGACCCGCGCCGACCTGGCCGCGCTCAAGGACATGACCTCGCGGCTCATCGGTCACTTCGTGCATACCGTCGAGCTGGCGACGCGGGAGCGGCACGGGCCGGGCAGGCTCACCCGGTACGCCGCCGACCTCGTCGTCCCCGACGGGGTGAGGGCGCAGGCCGCGGCGCTCAAGGCGGTGGCGGCCCACTTCGTCATGCTCAGCGACGAGCGCCGCTCGAGCCTCGAGCTCCAGCACCGGGTGATCGCCGAGCTGGTCGAGTTCTTCGGCGCGGACCCGGCACGGATGGATCCGCTGCACGCCGAGACGGTGCGGGCCGCCGAGCAGGCCGGTGACGACCGGGTGCGCCTGCGGGCGGTGGTCGACCAGGTGGCGAGCCTGTCCGACGCCCGGGCGCTGGCGATCCACCGACGGGTGGAGGAGGGCGCGTGAGCCTGCTGGGGTCGCTGGTGCTGCCCGTCGTGGGCGCGCCGATGGCGGGCGGGGTGTCCAACCCCCTGCTCGCCGCCGCGGCGAGCGACGCCGGTGGCCTGGGGATGCTGGCCGCCGGCTACCGGACGCCCGAGCAGGTGGCCGCCGACCTCGTGCACGTCCGCGACCTCACCGACCGGCCCTTCGGGATCAACCTCTTCGTGCCACGACCGCTCGACCGCGCTGCCCTCGAGCCGGCGGTCGAGGACTTCGCCGGTCGCATCGCGGGGGAGGCCGCCGCCCTCGGCACCGAGGTCGGCCGGCCCAGCTGGTACGACACCGACCACTGGGACGCCAAGGTGCACCTCGTGGAGACGCTGGCGCCGCCCGTCGTCTCGTGCACCTTCGGTATCCCTGGGGCCGCTGTCGTGGACCGGTGGAAGGCAGCGGGCTGCGAGGTGCACCTCACGGCGACGAGCGTCCCGGAGGCGCTCGCGGCGGCGGAGACCGGCGCCGATGTCGTCGTGCTCCAGGGGATGGAGGCCGGTGGGCACCGCGGCACGCACGACCCGTCGGCCGCGCCCGAGCCGGTCGACCACCTCGGCCTGCTGGAGACCGTGCTGCCGCAGGTCGGCGTGCCGCTGGTCGTCGCCGGTGGCGTGACGACGCCGGGGGACGTGCGCCGGGCCTTCGGGGCCGGGGCGGCCGGGGTGCAGGTCGGCACGGCGCTCCTGCTGGCGCCCGAGTCCGGCGCGTCGCGGACCTACCGCGCCGCGCTGCGCAGCCCACGGCATACCGAGCGGGTGCTGACGCGCGCCTTCAGCGGACGGGTCGCCGGTGCCGTGGCCAACGGCTGGACCCGGGAGTATGCCGACGCCCCCGCCGCCTTCCCGGTCGTCGACCAGCTCACCAAGCCGCTGCGGAAGGCCGCTGCGGAGCAGGGCGACCTGGAGCGGATCCACGTGTGGGCGGGCTCGGGCTGGCGGGCCGCGCAGGAACGCCCGGCCGGCGAGATCGTCCGGGAGCTGGCCGGGTGAGCGACCTGCGGGCGGTCCTGCCGCCCGGTGCCCGCCTCGGTGCGGGAGTCCCGTTGGGAGGGTCGGGCCGATCGATGGTCCACCGGCGCGAGGTGCTGAGCGGGCCGGAGGACTGGGGCAGCTCGGTGGTGGTGAAGCGCTTCCTGCCCCAGCCGGAGGGTCGGCGGGCGGCCATGGGGTGGCGCCGCGAGGTCACCGGGTTGCGTCACCTGAGGGGCACGCCCCGCCTGCTCGCGACGGACGAAGAGGCGCAGGTCCTGGTCATGGAGGACCTCGGTGCCCACCCGACGCTGGCCGACGTCCTGCTGAGGGCGGACGGGGAGACCGCCTGGCGGCATACCGTCACCTGGGCCGGAGTCCTCGGAGGGTCCGTGGTGGCCGACCGCGACGCCCTGGAGCAGGCCCGGCGGGGTCTCGGCACCGAGCTCCTCGCGGAGGACCGGGCGTGGCAGGTGGACCTCCCGCGCCGCGGGGTGGACCGGCTGGTCGAGGTGGCGGGCCTCCGGTCGGGCAGGGCGGCGGCGGCGCAGGCCAGGGATGTCGTCGACCAGCTGCAGCACGACACCGGTCGGCGCGTGCTCGGACCCGGCGACGCCTGTCCCGACAACGCCGTGGTCAGCCCGACCGGCATCCGGCTGCTGGACCTGGAGGGCGCCGGGGTGCGCCACCTCGCGTTCGACGCGGCCTACGCCGCCGAGCCGTTCAGCACCTGCTGATGCGTCTTCACCCCACCTGCCGGGCTGACCGACGCCACGCTTGCCGCCTTCACCGACGCGGCAGATCAGGTCCTGCCCGGCCTCGCCGCCGACCCCCGGTGGCCGCGGCAGGTGCGTGCCGCGGTGGCCCTCTGGGTGCTCGCCGGGGGCCTCTGGCTGCTCGACGGCGCCGTGGCCGACCGCACGATGGCCCCGGAGGGCAGGGTCGGGCCGGCGTTCCGGGCGCTGCTGCTGCACCGGTGGGGCTGGGTGGTGCGCGAGTGCGCCGAGGAGCTGCCGGACGTCGCTGCCCTGTGCGAGGAGGCCAGCGGGTGGGCGCGGAGGTCGTGGTCGGGCAGCGCCCTCGACCTTCCTGGTTACCCCGCCTTCCAGGAGCGGCCGGCACCCTCGTGAGCTGTCTCGACCCGGGTCAGGTCGTGCTGCCCGGCTCCAGCCGGGCGCCGGGAGGGACGGTCGTGCCCCGGCCGACGCGGCTGTCCTGACCGATGAGCGCGATCGCGGCATCGGTGACCCGGGTCCCGGGTGGTGCCGCGCCGACCACGGCGTCCCGGCCGATCCATACCCCTCGGTCCACGATCGCCGAGCGCACCGTCGCGTGCGCCTCGACGACGACCTCGGACAGCAGCACGCTGTCCTCGACGACCGCGCCCCGCTGGACCTCGACGTCCGGGCCGAGGACCGAGCGGACCACCCGCCCCCGGACCCGCGAGCCCGAACCGATCATGGCGTCGACCAGCTCACCGTCCTCGCCGACCCAGCCGGGCACGCCTGGGATGGCCGGCCCGAGCACGGGCCGGTCGGGATGGTCGAAGACGTCGACCTTGCCGGCCAGCAGGTCGCGGTGGGCCTGGAGGTATGCCTGTGGTCGGCCCACGTCCTTCCAGTACCCCGTCATCGGTGCGGCATACACCCGTCCCCGTCGGACGAGAGCCGGCACCAGGTGCTCGCCGAAGTCACCGAGCCCGGTGTCGTGCGTGTCCTCGCCGGTGCGGTTCAGCTCGCGACGCAGGCGGTCGAGCTCCTCGAGCAGCACGTCCGGGCGGTAGAGGAAGATCTCGGTGGCCACGGTGCCGTACCGGGGCCTGCTCGGCTTGTTCCAGACCTCCGTCACCCGTCCTCGCCGATCGTGCGCGACCACCATCTTGTGCCGCGCCTCCTGCCGGCCGATCTGCGCGGTCACCAGGGTGCACTCCGCCTCGCGCTCCAGGTGCTCGGCCATCACCGCGCGCAGGTCGAGGCTGAAGATGTGGTCGGCGGACAGGACGAGCAGGACGTCCGGGTCCTCGAGCCGGATCGCCTCGCGCATCCGGAAGAGCCCGTCGGCGTTCCCATGGCTGAAGCCGTCCTCGTGCGCGGTCCCGGACCCCTCCTCAGGGGTCACCCGCCGGAAGCCGCCGCGCGTGCGGTCGAGGTCCCACGGTCGACCTCCGGCGAGGTAGCTGTCGAGGGAGCTGGACTGGAACTGCACCGAGACCCACACGTCGCTGATCCCCGCGGCGGCGAGTGCGGAGAGGGGGAAGTCGACCAGCGCGTGGCTGGCCGCGAAGGGGAGGGCGGGCTTGGCCCGCTCCCGGGTGAGCACGTCCATCCGGCTGCCCTGGCCACCGGCCTGGACGATGGCGAGGACCCTCAGGTCCGCCGGGAGCGTGCTCACCGCTCGACCGTACGTGCCCGGCGCCGGGCGGGCGAGCCGGAGCACTCGACCTGAACCATTCCGCCGTCTCGTGCGACATCCTGGTACGGACCACGAGAGGAGGCCCCGGTGCTGACGGCGGATCCTGCCTACAGCGAGTTCGTCACGGCCCGAGGGCCGCGGCTGCGCCGTGCCGCCTACCTGCTCTGCGGCGACGTCGACCTCGCCGAGGACCTGCTGCAGGAGGCCTTCATCGCCCTTGCCGAGAAGTGGGAAAGCGTCGACAACCCGGACGGCTTCGTGCGTCGCGTCATCTACCGCAAGCGGGTGTCCTGGTGGCGCAAGACCCGTCGGGAGGTGGCGGTGGAGCGTATGCCGGAGCGCGGCATACCGGACGGCGCGGAGGACCGGGCGCGGGACGACGAGGTGCACGCCGCGCTGCGGACCCTGCCGCCCCGGCAGCGGGCGGCCCTCGTGCTGCGCTACTTCGAGGACCTCACCGAGGCGCAGACGGCCGAGGTGATGGGTGTGCGACCCGGCACCGTGAAGAGCCTGTCGCACCATGCGATCGCCCGGCTGCGCGAGGAGCTGGGCAGCCAGGGGCTCGGCGCGATGGAGCAGAAGGAGAGCCTGGGATGAGCGAGGAGCAGGAGGTCCGCGCGCTGCTCGAGGGCGCGTCGAGGGTCGGGCGCGACGAGCGCCTCGCTCCCGACGAGGCCTGGGGCGCCGGCCGCCGCCGTCGCACCCGGAAGCGGGTCGGCGGCGCCGTCGGCAGCGGTGCCGCGACCCTCGCCGCGGCCGTGCTGGTGTGGCAGACCGGCTTCCTCGGCGGCGGCGACGGGACCGACGGCGTGGCCGCCGAGTTCCCCCGGGGCGGCACCACCTTCGTCTTCGCCGAGGTCGGCTCGGACCCCGGCGCCGACCCCGCCTCGGGCTCGGCGGTGACCCCGGTGGACGCCGACGAGCTCGTCGGCACCGGCTGGGACCTGCAGGAGGAGCTGTGGCGCGGCGGCGACAGCGGCGCGATCGTCGGCGCGGACGTGCCGACCGAGCTGTCGTTCCCGGCCGTCGGCGGCGGGTGGGGAATCACCGTTGACGGGTGCGGCGAGGCCACCGCGCAGGGGAGCCTGGACCTCGAGCCGGACGGCGCCTTCGCACCGCAGGAGCTCACGACCACCGACATCGGGTGCTCGGCCGAGGTCCAGCGGGCGGAGGACTTCTGGATGGAGGCGCTCGCGGGTGGTGGCTCGGTCCACCGTCTCGGGGACGAGGGGTCGGGGTTGCTGCTGCTGACCGTCGTGGTGCCCACCACCGACGAGCCGATCGCCGCGCAGACCCCTCCAGCCCAGCTGACGGCCACGGAGCCGACCGCCACGACGCCTGCTCGTGACGCGCAGACCTCGCCGCAGCCGACCGCGGCAGGTCCCCTGCCCACGGTTCCCTCGGCGAGCGCCGAGGAGCCCTCCACGGCCGAGCCGGAGCCCCCGGTGGCGGACGAGCCAGCATCCCCGGTGTCGGACCCCGAGCCGGAGCCGGCCGAGGACCCTGAGGCGCAGGAGCCGTCCCCCGCACCGGTCGAGGAGGAGCCCGAGCCGCAGCCGCCCATCGTGGATCCCGGGACCGGGGTCGACCCGGGCTCCGGGGAAGGACCCGACCTGCCGTGGACCGAGCCCGCCGTCCGGTCCGAGGGTGGGGGAGGCGTGGTGGGCGGGGGCCAGCTCTTCGCGCCCGAGCTCCGCGCCGGCCGGCACGAGGGCTTCGACCGCGTCGTCGTGGACCTCACCGGCACCCCGGCGTCCACCGGGCCGGGATGGGTGGCGTCCTACGAGGGCTCGCCGACCCGTGCCGGTTCGGGTGCGCCGGCCGGGGTGGCGGGCGACAGCGTGCTGCAGCTCGTGCTCGGCGGCATGGCATACCCGGAGCCGGGGGACCCGGTCTACGACGCCGGGGACTACGGCCTTGACACCCACTCGCTCGGTGCCGTCGTCGAGGTCATCCGCACCACGCCCTTCGAGGGCCAGCTCCAGGTCTTCGTCGGCATGACCGGCGAGCCACGCGCATACCGTGTCTTCACCCTCAGCGATCCGCTGCGCCTCGTGGTCGACATCGACACCTCGTCGCCGACCTCCTGACCGCTCCGGCTGCCCCCGACCTGGGGAGGATCGGTGCGACTGGACCGATCCTCCCCGGCTGGGGCCAGGTATGCGGTGAGGATGGGTGCGGCTGGACCGATCCCTCCCGGGGCAGCCTGGGTATGCCCGGGCCCCAGCGCAACTCAGGAGTCGGGGGCGTCGGGGGTCTCGGCCCCGGCGGCCTCGTCGCGCCGCGCCCACTCCAGCAGCGGCGCGAGGTCGAAGACGGCGTCGTCGATCCCGGCGTGCAGGTCACCGAGCTCGGCATACCGCTCCGGCATCGTGCGCACGGTGAAGTCGCCCGGCTCGCAGTCGGCGACCTCGTCCCACCGCAGCGGCGCGGACACCCGGGCGTCCGGCGTCGCGCGGACCGAGTAGGCCGCCGCGATGGTGTGGTCCCGCGCGTTCTGGTTGAAGTCGACGAAGACCTGGCTCGGGTCCCGGTCCTTGCGCCACCACGTCGTGGTCGCCTCGTCGGTGCGGCGCTCGACCTCGCGGGCGAAGGCCAGCGCCGCGCGACGCACGTCGGCGAAGCCGTGCTCCGGCGGGATCCGCACGTAGACGTGCAGGCCCTTGGATCCCGTGGTCTTCGGCCAGCCGGTGGCGCCCAGCTCGTCCAGCACCTCCTGGGCCACACCGGCGACGCGGCGCACGGTGGCGAAGTCGCACTCCTCGCCCGGATCGAGGTCGATCCGCCACTCGTCCGGCTGCTCCACGTGCCCGCGCCGGCTGTTCCACGGGTGGAACTCCACGCAGCTCATCTGCACCGACCAGATCACCTGCGCCAGCTCGGTGACGCACAGCTCGTCCGCGGTGCGGTTCCACCGCGGGAAGGTGACGTGCACCGTCTCCATCCAGTCCGGGGCGCCGCGCGGCAGCCGCTTCTGGTGGACCCGCTCGCCGGTGATCCCGTCGGGGAAGCGGTGCATCATGCACGGCCGCTCCCGCAGCGCGGTGACGACGCCCTCGCCGACGGCGAGGTAGTAGTGCGCCAGGTCGAGCTTGGTCAGCCCGAGCTCGGGGAAGTAGACCCGGTCCGGGTTGGAGATCCGCACCGCGCGACCACCCACCTCGACCTCGGTCGCGGGGCTGGTCGCCTTGGGCATGGGCTCAGGTTACGGGCTCGGGGTATGCCGTCCCCGTCCCGTCGGCGGTGTCGCGCGGCTCGTCCTCCGGCCGGGGCCCGCTGTCCTCGGGCTGGTCCGGCAGCGGCGCGCGCACGAAGAGCGCGAGAACCAGCACCCCGACCGTGATGGCCGTGGCGACGACGAGGCCGGCGCCGATTCCCCCGGAGAGGGCCTCGAGCTCGGGGAGCCCACCCTGGCCCAGCTGGTAGGCGCGGGTCTCCATGACAGTCACCACCAGCGCCGTGCCGGCCGCGGCGGAGACCTGCTGCCCGGTGCCCAGCATCGCGCTGCCGTGGCTGTAGAGCCGGTTGGGCAGGGCGCCGAGGCCCGCGGTGAAGCAGGGGGTGAAGAGGAAGGCCAGGGACAGGCTCACCAGGACGTGCAGGGACACCAGCCCCCACCACGGCACCTGCGTGGCGAGCATCGCCATCCCGGACATGCCGGCCACCAGGCCGATCCCGCCGGGGACGACCAGCGGTCGCGGCCCGACGCGGTCGTAGAGCCGTCCGACCGTCGGGCCCAGCAGCCCCATCGCGAGACCACCGGGCATGAGCATGAGGCCGGAGGCCAGCGTGCTGAAGCCGCGCACCTCCTGCAGCAGGATCGGCAGCAGCAGCATCGCCCCGATGAGCGCCATGAAGGCGAGGCACATGAGGGCCAGGGGCACGACATACCGCGTCACCTGCAGCGCGCGCAGGTCGAGGAAGACCAGGGCCTCGTCCCGGCGGGCCAGGCGCAGCTGGCGCCAGGCGAAGAGGGCCAGCGCGACGCCGGCGACGCCCAGGGAGGTGCCGGGGCCGACCGGGCCGGCGGCACCCTCGCCGAGCGCGCTCAGGCCGTAGACCAGGCCGCCGAAGCCGAGGGCGGTGAGCAGCGCGCTGATGACGTCGAGGCGTGCCTCCTCGCCGGGCTCGCTGCCCCGCAGCAGCCGGGCGCCGCCGAGGAGCATCGCCGCGGCGATGGGCAGGACGAGCAGGAAGAGCCAGCGCCAGGAGGCGAACTGCAGGATGAGGCCGGAGACCGGTGGGCCCATCGCCGGGGCCACCGAGATCGCCAGCGTGAGGTTGCCCATGACGCTGCCGCGGCGCTCCTTGGGCACCATCGTCATGATCGTGGTCATGAGCAGCGGCATCATCACGGCGGTGCCGCTGGCCTGGATCACCCGGCCGACCAGCAGGACCGAGAAGGTGGGCGCGAAGGCGGCGGTGGCAGTGCCGACGATGAAGACGCTCATCGCCAGCACGAAGGCCGAGCGGATCGACAGCCGCTTGAGCAGCCACCCGGTCATCGGGATGACGACCGCCATGGTCAGCATGAAGCCGGTCGTGAGCCACTGACCGGCGCCGGCGTCGACCCCGAAGGCCGCCATGAGCGGCGGCAGCGCGTTGAGCATGAGCGTCTCGTTGAGGATGACCACGAAGGCGGCGGCGGTGAGCACCCGCAGCACGAGCCGCACCCGCGCGTCGTCGTTGCCGTCGGCGTCGTCGCTGAGCGTGCGCGGGGCCTCGACGGACGCAGACACAGGGATCTCCTCACGGGTCATGGGGGTTGGGACAGCCGTGGTCGGGTCAACTCATCGTCCGGCACGGGGATTCCATCCTAGGAGGCGTCGGCGCCGCTCGTCCCCAGGTTTGTCGGCCGACCCCGGGCCGGGTGCCGCGGCGACCTAGACTCGGCAGGACGAGGAGTGGAAGGAGGTGCGCGTGCCGCGGATCAAGGACGAGGACGTCAAGGCGGTCAAGGAGCGCGCCTCCATCGAGGAGGTCGTGCGCGAGCACGTGACGCTGCGCACCGCGGGCGTGGGCGCGATGAAGGGCCTGTGCCCCTTCCACGACGAGAAGACCCCGTCCTTCCAGATCAGGACCGCGCTCGGCAGCTACCACTGCTTCGGGTGCGGCGTGGGCGGCGACGTCATCTCCTTCCTCATGGAGATCGACCACCTGACCTTCACCGAGGCGGTCGAGCGGCTCGCGGACAAGCTCGGGATCACCCTGCGCTACGAGGAGACCGGTATCGGCGGGCGCGGCCGGGGCGAGCAGGCGCCGGTCGGGCAGCGCACCCGGCTCATGGAGGCGCACCGGGTCGCCGAGGAGTTCTACCACGAGGCGCTGCTGCGTTCCGGCGAGGGACGCAAGGGCCGGGACTTCCTGCGCGACAAGGGTTTCACCGGGGAGCACGCCGCCCGCTTCATGGTCGGGTATGCCCCCCGCGAGGGCACCGCGCTCGTGTCCCACCTGCGTTCGCGCGGGTTCACCGAGGAGGAGCTCGTGCTCGGCGGCCTGGCGAACCGCAGGGGGAGGGGTCTGTCCGACCGCTTCCAGGGCAGGGTGCTGTGGCCGATCCGGGCGATCACCGGCGACACCGTCGGGTTCGGCGCGCGCCGGCTCTACGACGACGACTGGAGCCCGGCGAAGTACCTCAACACCTCCGAGACGCCGATCTACAAGAAGACGGGCGTGCTCTACGGCCTCGACCTGGCCAAGAAGCCGATCGCCACCGAGCGGACGGCGGTGGTGGTGGAGGGCTACACCGACGTCATGGCGGCCCACCTGTCCGGGGTCGAGACCGCCGTCGCGACCTGCGGCACCGCCTTCGGCAGCGACCACATCTCGATCCTGCGGCGTATCCTGCGGGACGAGGCGGGGAGGGCGCCGGCGAAGGTCATCTTCACCTTCGACGGCGACGCCGCGGGCCAGAAGGCGGCGATGAAGGCCTTCGAGCAGGACCAGCGCTGGGCGGCCCAGTCCTACGTCGCCGTCGCCGCCGACGGGCAGGACCCCAACGACCTGTGGATCGCGACGAAGGACGAGCAGGGGGAGGAGCGGGGCCGGGCGGTCCGGGAGCTGGTCGCGTCGGCGACGCCGCTCTTCGAGTTCGCGGTCCGGACCACGCTCGCCCCCTACGACCTGTCCGAGGCGGCCCAGCGGGTGCAGGCGATGCGGGCGGTGGCCCCGATCCTGGCCCAGATCCGGGACCGCACGCTGCGCCCGGAGGTCGTCCGGGACGTGTCCGGCTGGATGGGCGTCGACCCCGACGTGCTCGCCACCGAGGTGCACCGGGCGCAGAGCCGGCCCGCACCGACGGCGCCGCGCGCCCCTGCTGCCGACGCCGCGGCCCAGGACGCGCCGGAGCAGCCCTCGCTGCCGCAGCCGGACCTGCGCGACCCGGTGCAGGTGGCCGAGCGGCACCTGGTGCAGGTGGCACTGCAGTATCCCCTGGCGATCGTCGCCGAGGACATGGACGAGCTCGGGCCGGAGGCGCTGCGCGCGCCCATGCACCGGGCGATCTGGCACGCGATGCGCGAGGCCGGCGGCGTGCAGGGCGCGGCCGGCCGTAGCGCCCGCTCCTGGGTCGAGGCGGTGCTCGCCGGCACCCCGCCGCCGGTGCACCCGCTCGTGCACGAGCTCTCGGTCGCCGCACTCCCGGACCGGCTCGATCCGCAGAGCGGTATGCCGCGCGAGGCCTTCGTGGACTGGCTGGTGCTGCGGGTGCGGCTGGCGGGGGTGGAGCAGGAGGTGTCCGACCTGCTCGGGCAGCAGTCGCGGGCGCCGGAGGGCAGCCCGGACAAGCGAGCCCTGGACGAGCGGCTCATGGAGCTGCACCGCGAACGGGCCCGGCTGCGGGCCAGGATGGAGTGAGAGACGTGCGGTTCTGGCGCACCCGGACGATCGGGGAGACTCCGCGACCCGAGCGGTCGCCGAGCGACCTGCCGGCGCAGGTGAGGCCCGACCTCGCCGCGCGCGAGCAGGTCCTGGCCAGCGCCCAGGAGGACGCCCACGGCTCGTGGCTGGTGCTCACGACCTACCGGCTGCTGGAGGTCGCCGAGGGGGGCGAGGTGCTGCTCGAGCGGCCCTGGCACGAGGTCGACACCGGCGCCTGGGACCCGGACCTGTGGGCGCTGAGCGTGGCCTTCGTCGACCGGCTGGGTGGCCGGCAGTGGGTGCTGCAGCGGCGCACCGGTCCGGGGATGGTCCCGCAGGTCTTCCGGGAGCGGACCTCGGCCAGCGTCGTGCTGCTGCGGGCGGTCGACCTGGGGCCGCGGCACAGCGCCCGGGTCACGATCCGCAAGGTCCTGCCGACGCGTGAGCTCGTGGAGCAGGTGCTCTGGGGTAGGGGGGCCGACGAGGCCGACCCGGAGCTGGCGGCGGCGGTCTGGTCCGCCCGCGTCGAGCTGCGCGATCAGGTCGGACTGCCGCCCGTCCCACCCGGCTGACCCGCGGGTCGACCCCGGGGATTTCGGTGCCCGGGGCTGGTCTTGCTAGAGTTTCCGCTGCACGATCCCCTGTAGCTCAATTGGCAGAGCAGCCGGCTGTTAACCGGCAGGTTACTGGTTCGAGTCCAGTCGGGGGAGCAACAGAAGGGGCCCGGAGCATCGCTCCGGGCCTCTGCCTCTGTGTAGGGCGGCTACGTGTTCCTCGCCTGCTCGGCCATCGCCGCGCCCTGGGCGGCGGCGACCTTGCTCTCGGTCTCTTCACCGCCCGGCGTGCCACGGCGCTTGCGCCGGTTGCGGCCCTCGATCCACTCCGCCAGCTTGGTGATGGCGTAGTTGACGATGATGAAGATCACGGCCACGACGAGGTAGACGACGAGGATGTTGGCGTCGGCCGACCCGAGCTGGCGGGCCCGGCTCACCACCTCGGGGTAGGTGATGACGTAGCCGAGCGCGGTGTCCTTGGTGATGACGACGATCTGGCTGACGAGCGCCGGCAGCATGGCGGTCAGGGCCTGCGGCACGAGGATGGAGCGACGCACCTGCGCCGGCGACAGACCGACGGACAGGCCGGCTTCCCGCTGACCACCGGGCAACGACCCGACACCGCTGCGGACCACCTCGCAGATGACCGAGCTGTTGTAGAGGACCAGGCCGGTGACGACGGCGATGAAGGTCGCGTTGGCGCCGGTCAGCCCGAGGGTGTCCATGAGCGCCACCATCGCGGAGTTCTTCACCAGCATCTGCCAGGCGAAGATCATCATGATGAGCACCGGCACGGCGCGGAAGAACTCGACGAAGACACCGCTGGCCCAGCGCACCGGCGCCAGGTCGGACATCCGCAGCATGGCCAGGCCGACCCCTATGAGCATCGACAGCACGACCGAGACCAGCGCCGCCGTGAGCGTGGCCTGCAGGCCGGGGATGAGGTAGAAGGTCCAGGTGCCGGGCTCGAGGAAGGGCGTCCACTTGGCCGCCTCGAACTGGCCGCGCTCGGCCAGCCGCATCGCCGCGAGGGCCAGCAGGCCGAGGATGGCGAGGGACCCGACGACGCCGTAGACGAGGTGCCGGGCCCGTGCCTTGGGACCGGGGATGTCGAAGAGGACCTGCTGCGCGCTCATCGCTTCACCGCCAGCTTCGCCGAGAGCCAGCTCGTGCCGATCCCGACCGGCAGGGTGAGGATGACGAAGCCGATGGCGACGACGAGGAAGATGAAGATCCCGGCGTCGGGGCGGAACTCCATCATGTTGCGCATCGCGTAGGCGACCTCGCGGTTGCCGATGGCGACGGCGACGGTGGTGTTCTTGATGAGTGCGATGAGCACGTTGCCGATGGGGGTGATCGCACCCCGGAAGGCCTGCGGCAGAATCACCTCGCGCAGGCTCTGGCCGAAGCCCAGCCCGATCGACCGGGCGGCCTCGCTCTGCCCCACGGGGATGGTGTTGACGCCGGAGCGGATCGCCTCGCAGATGAAGGCGGCGTGGTAGACCGTGAGGCCCAGCACCGCGAGCCGGAAGTTGTTCTGGATGAGGAAGTTGGGGTTGTCCTCGCGGGAGGCGAGCTCGACCCCCAGCTGCAGCCACAGGCCCAGGTTGGTGAAGAGGATGATGAGGGTCAGCGGCGTGTTGCGCAGCAGGGTGACATAGGTCGCACCGAACCAGTTCAGCACCCGGACCGGCGCGAGACGCAGGATCGCCACCACCGTGCCCAGCAGGAGTGCCAGGACGAAGGACACGGCGGCCAGCCTGATGTTGAGCCAGAACGCCCCCAGCACGTCGAACTGCTCGATCAGCTCAAGCACGGGTCACTCTCCCTCCACGGGTGAGGGACGCGCCAGGGCCCGGGCGGGGCCCCGGCGCGTCAGGACGGTTCGCCTGCGATCAGGCGCAGTTCCCACCGATCTCGGCGGGCGGGTTGAGGTCGGCGTTCGGGGTGTAGTCCGCGGCGCCGAGGTTGTCCTCGATGATCTGCTCCATCGTGCCGTCGTCCCACAGCCCCTGGAGGATCTCGTTGATCTCCTCGCAGTTGTCGGACTCCATGTTGAGACCCACTCCGTAGTTCTCCTCGGAGAAGGTGTTGCCGACGACCTTGAACTGGCCGGAGTACTCGTCCTGGGCCGCGAAGCCGGCGAGGATCGTGTCGTCCGTCGTCAGCGCACCGATCTGCCCGGAGGCCATCGCCTCCATGCACTCGGAGTAGCTGCCGTACTCCTGCAGCGCCACGCCGTACTCGTCCCGCACCCGCTCGGCGGAGGTCGACCCGGTCACCGAGCACAGGATCGCGTCGCCCATCGAGTCCGGGCCCTGGATGTCGCTGTCGACGGGCACCAGCAGGTCCTGGCCGGCGACGAAGTACGGCCCGGCGAACTGCACCCGCTCCTTGCGCTCGTCGGTGATGGAGTAGGTCGCGACGATCATGTCGACCTGGTTGGACTCCAGCAGGTCCTCGCGGGCGCTGGAGATGGCCTCGGTCCACTCGATCTGGTCCTCGGTGTAGCCCAGGCCCTCGGCGACCGCCTTGGCCACGTCGACGTCCATGCCCGTCGGGTTGCCATCGGTGTTGAGCCCGAGGCCCGGCTGGTCGTACTTGATGCCGATGGTGATCATGTCGCCGCCCTCGTCCCCGCCGGCCTCCTCGCTGGCCCCCGCGTCGTCGCCGCCGCCGGATCCGGAGTCGGTGCTCTCGCCACCACCGCAGGCGGCGAGGGTGAGCGTGGTGGCCGCTGCCAGGGCCGCGATCTTGAAGGTGGTGGAACGCATGTGGTGCTCCTGTCGTGGTTTCCGGTGTCAGGTTTCAGTGGGTCAGGATCTTGCCGAGGAAGTCCTTGGCACGCTCGGACTGGGCGTTGGTGAAGAACTCCTCGGGGGTGTTCTCCTCGACGATGGCGCCGTCGGACATGAAGACCACCCGGTCGGCGGCCTTGCGGGCGAAGCCCATCTCGTGGGTGACGACGATCATCGTCATGCCGGACTTGGCCAGCTGGGTCATGACGTCGAGGACCTCGTTGATCATCTCCGGGTCCAGCGCCGAGGTCGGCTCGTCGAAGAGCATGACGGTCGGGTCCATGGCCAGCGAGCGCGCGATGGCGACGCGCTGCTGCTGGCCGCCGGAGAGCTGGGCGGGGTACTTGTCCGCCTGGTGGTCCACCCCGACCCGCTTGAGCAGCTCCATGGCGCGTGACCTGGCCTCGGCTGCCTTCTTCTTGCGCACCTTGATCGGCCCCATGGTGACGTTCTCGAGGATCGTCTTGTGGCTGAAGAGGTTGAAGCTCTGGAAGACCATGCCCACGTCGGCCCGCAGCTTGGCCAGCGCCTTGCCCTCGCTGGGCAGCTCGTCGTCGTGGATGGTGATCGTGCCGGACTCGTAGGACTCGAGCCGGTTGATGGTGCGGCACAGCGTCGACTTGCCGGACCCGGAGGGCCCGATGACGACGACCACCTCGCCCTCGTGCACGGTGAGGTTGATGTCCTTGAGCACGTGCAGGTCGCCGAAGTGCTTGTTGACGTCCTTGAGCACGACCAGGGGTGCGCCCAGGCCGGAGCCGGGCGACTCACGGGAGTCGGTCATGTCGCGCACCCTATGCGGCGATGCCGTCCCTGGTCAGCAACTCGGGGCGGTTGTCACCGAGTTGTGACCTTCGGGGCCGCAGCGACGCTGGGCAGAGGTGGGCCAGGCGGGGCTTGAACCCGCGACCGACGGATTATGAGTCCGCTGCTCTGACCGGCTGAGCTACTGGCCCTCGGCGGGTCAGTCTAGGTGGCCCACCGGGTGCCGCACTCACGGGCGGTGCCCAGGGGTGCCGCGCCTCACTGGCGCAGGTAGGACTCCAGGTGGTCCCGCTCGGCCTCGAGCGCGTCCAGCCGGGCCTTGACGACGTCGCCGATGGAGATGATCCCCTCGAGCCGGCCGTCCTGGACGACCGGCAGGTGCCGGAAGCGTCCCTGCGTCATCGTGGTCGCGAGGTGGGTGAGGTCGTCCTCGAGCGTGCAGGTCTTGACGTCGGTCGTCATGAGGTCGCTCAGCGCGGCGCTCTGGTCGCGCCCACCGCGCAGGTGGTGCACGACGTCGCGCTCGGAGACGATGCCCGCGACGTCCTCCCCGTCCAGCACGACGACGGCGCCGATCTTGGCGTCGTCGAGGGTCTCCAGGAGCTCGGCGACGGTGGCCGTCGCGGGCAGCGTGGTAACCGTGCTGCCCTTCTTCTTGATGAGGTCCGCGACGCGCATGGCGTGAAACTAGCAGACGGGTGACGCCGCGTCACCCGTGTCAGGCCGGTCGGGTGTGACAGCTGTGGCGGGACGAATCTCCCGTGGCACTTGCTCCCAGCGGGACGAGAGAGCACAATGTGACCCAGCACGCGGTATACCCGTGGGTCGCCACCGGTGGTCGAGAGCGTTGGGGAAGACGTCCCTCACCACACAGGAGGCCACGGATGTCCGCTGTCATGCCACGAGTCATGACTCGCGGGGTGGTGTTCATTCACTCCACCCCGACCGCGCTGTGCCCGCACATCGCCTGGGCGATCGAGGGTGTCCTCGACACCCGGGTGTCGCTGGACTGGGTCACCCAGCACGCCGAGCCCGGCACCATGCGCACCGAGTTCGCCTGGACCGGCGAGGCCGGCACGGGTGCCACCATCGCCAGCGCCATGCGCGGCTGGGACGGCCTGCGTTACGAGGTCGTCGAGGAAGCCAGCCGCGGCAGCGACGGCGTGCGGTGGACCCACACGCCCGCGCTGGGCGTGCACACCGCCCGGCTGTCCGCCAACGGCGACGTCGTCGTCAACGAGGACCGGCTGCGGCACATCATGGAGTCCGCAGCCGGCTCGGCCGCCACGCTCACCGCCGAGCTGGACCGCGCCCTCGGCGCGGCCTGGGACGCCGAGCTCGAGACCTACCGGCACGCCGGCGAGGGCGCACCCGCCACCTGGCTGCACAAGGTCGGCTGAGCCGGGCCCGGCGCGGCCGCCTGTGAGGCCGCGCCGCCCGGTCAGCCGCGTCCGCGGAGCTCCGCGGCGACCCGCTCGTGAACGTCGAGCATCCGGCGCGCGCTCACCGGCCAGCTGAACCGCTCCGCCGCCGCCCGCGCCCGGGCGCGCGCGCCCCGGCGTCCCAGGAGCTCCTCGACCCCGTCGGCGAAGGCGGCCGGGGTGGAGGGCACGACGACGCCACCGTCGCCGACCACCTCGTGCAGCGCGCCCTCGTCGCAGCACACGACCGGTATGCCGCAGGCCAGGAGCTCCAGCGCCGCCAGCCCGAAGGTCTCCAGCGGCCCCGGTGAGATGGCGAGGTCGGCGCGGCCCAGCTCGACCGCCAGCTCGCGCCGGTCGGTGATGTAGGAGTGGAAGGTCACCGGCAGGTTCTGCGCCCGCGCGACCATGTCGTCGAGCATGGGTCCGGCGCCGAAGACGGTCAGCTCGACGTCGTGGCCGCGGCGCACCAGCTCACGCACCGTCTCGACCGAGAGCGCAGGGTTCTTCTCCGGCGAGAGCCGGCTGCAGTGCGCGATGCGGATGGGGCCGTCCTGGCCGGGCGGCGGCCCGTCGCGCAGGTCCCGCACCGGCGTGAAGACGTCGAGGTCGACGCCCAGCGGCACGACGTCGGCGTCGAGGTCGTTGCGGTGGAACTCCTGCGCGGCGAACCAGCTGGGGCAGACGATCGCGTCGTAGTCGTGCGCGCTGAGCCGGTTGATCGCGTCGGCCGCCCAGTGCGAGGGCCGCTCGGGGATGGGCGTGCGCCGCACCAGGATCCCGGTCATGTTCTCGTGGCTGATCATCACCGAGCCGATGCCGCGCCGCGCGGCCCAGCGGCCCATCCAGCGCGTCGTCGCCCGGTCCGAGACCTCGAGCGCGTCCGGGGCGATCGCGTCCATGAGCCGGGACATGCCGACCCGGCTCCACATGAGGGAGTAGCCGGTGCCCGGGACCGGCCGTGCCGGCACCCGGTAGACCAGGCCCTGCTCCTCCTCGCTGATCTCCGGGCCGGGCCCGGGGACGATGAGCGAGGCCCGGTGGCCCGCCTGCTGGTAGAGCTCGCCCCAGGCCCGCAGCGCGGTCTTGATGCCGCCGGAGGTGGGGCTGACGAAGTTGGCGACGCGCAGGACGTGCATGGTGCGGGGAGCCTACCGGCGCGGGGCCGAGCGGCTCAGGCCGAGGTGAAGGTCAGCGCGACGTTGACGCCGCCGAAGCCGAAGGCGTTGTTGAGCGCGGCGACCTGGCCGTCGGGGAGCGCCCGCGAGCCACCGGTGACGACGTCGAGGTCGATCTCGGGGTCCTGCTCGTCCAGGTTGATGGTCGCGGGGATCTGCCGGTGGTGCAGCGTCAGCACGGTGAGGACGGCCTCGAGCGCTCCCGCCGCACCGAGCAGGTGGCCGGTCATCGACTTGGTCGCGGTGACCGCGATGTCGGAGGTATGCCCACCGAAGGCCCGGTGGATCGCCCTCGTCTCCGCGACGTCGCCGACCGGGGTCGAGGTGGCGTGCGCGTTGATGTGGGCGATGTCGCCGGTGCTCAGCCCGGCGTCGGCGACGGCCTCCTCCATGGCCCGCGCGGCGCCCGCGCCGTCCGGCTCGCCGGCGGTGATGTGGTAGGCGTCCGAGGACATACCGACCCCGTCGAGGTAGGCGTAGATCTTGGCCCCGCGCGCCTTGGCGTGCTCCTCGGACTCGAGCACCATGACGCCGGCGCCCTCGCCCATGACGAAGCCGTCACGGCCCACGTCGTAGGGGCGGGAGGCCGCCTGCGGGTCGTCGTTGCGGTCCGAGAGGGCGGTCATCGCGGCGAAGGCGGCGATGCACACGGGGTGGATCGCCGCCTCGGTGCCGCCGGCGACGACCATGTCGGCGCGACCGTTGCGGATCATGCTGAGCGCGAGGCCCATCCCCTCGGCGCCGGACGCGCAGGCGCTGACCGGGCAGTGCGCACCGGCGCGGGCGCTGAGGTCGAGCGAGACCGCGGCCGCGGGGCCGTTGGGCATGAGCATGGGGACGGTGAGCGGGAAGACCCGGCGCGGGCCCTTCTCCTTGAGCACGTCCCACTGGCTGAGCAGGGTGTGGACCCCGCCGATACCGGAGCCGATGGCGACGCCCAGCCGCTCCGGCTCGACCTCGGGGGCGTCGGCGTCGGCCCACGCCTCCCGGGCGGCGATGAGCGCATACTGCCCCGAGGGGTCGTTGCGGCGCACCTCGACCTTCTTGAGCACCTCGAGCGGGTCGGTGTGGATGGACCCGGCGAAGGTCACCGGCAGCTGGTGCTCGGCGACCCAGTCCTGGGTCAGGGTCTCGATGCCCGAGCGCCCGGCGGTGATCGCCTCCCAGGTCTGCGGAGCGGTGCCGCCGACGGGCGTGGTGGCGCCGAGGCCGGTCACGACGACGCGGCGCGAGGTCTGGGTGGTGTCGGTCATGGGCGTCGGCCTCCTGGGCTGCTGGGCGGTCGGGGTGGGTGGACGGCGGCGCTCCCTCGAGGGTATGCCGCCGGCAGGCTGGGCCGACCCGGCGCCTCTGTCGCCGGGCGCCGGGTCGGGCGGGTCAGCCCTGGTTGTTGGCGATGTAGGACACCGCGTCCTTGACGTGCGTGAGGTTCTTGACCTCGTCGTCGGGGATGCGGACGCCGAACTTGTCCTCGGCGTTGACGACGATCGTCATCATGGACAGGGAGTCGATGTCGAGGTCCTCGGTGAAGGACTTGTCCATCTGGACCTCCTCGGCCTCCAGACCCGTCTCCTCGTTGACGATCTCGGCCAGACCCTCGAGGATCTCCTGCTCGCTGCGTGCCATGTCTCTCTCCTTGCGTTGGTGGCCATTGCCGACCCGGATCCTGCTCACCCGCCGGGCCTCGGGAGTCAGTATCCCTGGTCAGGGCATCTCGACGACCTGGGCGGCGTAGACCAGGCCGGCACCGAAGCCGATCTGCAGGGCCAGGCCGCCGTGCGGCGCCTCGCCCTCGTCGAGCATCCGGCTCATCGCCAGCGGGATGGAGGCGGCGGAGGTGTTGCCGGTCTCCGCGATGTCGCGCGCCACCGGGACGTGCGGGGGCAGGTCGAGGGCCTTGACCATCGCGTCGGTGATCCGCATGTTGGCCTGGTGCGGCACGAAGGCGGCCAGGTCCGCCGGGGTGATCCCGGCGGCCTCGACGGCCTGGAGCGCGACGGGGGCCATCGAGAAGACGGCCCACCGGAAGACGGTCTGGCCCTGCATGGTGAAGGCGGGCCAGGCGATGCCGGCCTCGCGACCCGTGGCCTCCATCTCCGGGCGCAGGTCGGTCCAGGACTCGCGCTGGGTGATGGCGTCCGCGCGGTCGCCGAGGCTGCCCCAGACGGTGGGGCCGATGCCCGGCGTGTCCGAGACGCCGACCACCGCGGCTCCCGCCCCGTCGCCGAAGATGAAGGCCGACCCGCGGTCGTGCTTGTCGGTGAAGTCGGAGAGCTTCTCGACGCCGACGACGAGCACGGTGTCGGCGGTGCCGGCGCGGACCATGTCGTTGGCCAGGCTGATGGCGTAGCAGTAGCCGGCGCAGGCGGCGGAGAGGTCGAACGCGGCCGGGTCCTCGATGCCGAGCCGGTGCGCGAGGACCGGGGCGGCCGCCGGGGTCTGCAGCGGGTGGGTCACCGTCGCCATGAGCACGGCGTCGACCTGTCCCGGCTCCAGCCCGGCGCGCTCCAGGGCCTGCCGCGAGGCGGCCTCGGCCATGTCCACGACGCTCTCGTCCTCCCGGGCGAAGCGCCGGGTGGCGATGCCGGAGCGCTGCCGGATCCACTCGTCGCTGGAGTCGATGAACTGCAGCACCTCCTCGTTGGTGACGACCCGCTCGGGGCGGTAGCCGCCGAGGCCGAGGATCCGGGCGTGGCGCAGGGTGGTCGGGGCCGACAGGGTGGGGCTCGTGCTCACGGTCGGAACCTCCTGGGGGTGGACGGGGTGGTGCGAGGTCGGGGAGAGGTGGCTCAGACGGTGCCGTGCTCGCGCACCATGCGGGCGGCGGCATCGAGGTCGTCGGGGGACTTCAGCGCGAGGGTCTCGACCCCGCGCATACCCCGCTTGGCCAGACCCACGAGGGTGCCCGCGGGGGGCAGCTCGATGAGGCCGGTCACGCCCATGGAGACGAAGGCCTCCATGGTGAGGTCCCAGCGCACCGGCCCGGCGACCTGGGCGACGAGGCGGCGCAGCACCTCGGTGCCGTCGGCGACGACCCGCCCGTCGGCGTTGGACAGCAGCGGGATGCGCGGGTCCTGGGGGCGCAACGTCTCCGCGTGCCGGGTGAGGCGGTCGGCGGCGGGCTGCATGTGGTGGGTGTGGAAGGCCCCGGCGACCGGCAGCGGGATGACCCGGGCGCGTCGGGGGGCGTCCTGCTCCAGCGCCTCGAGCTGCTCCAGGGTGCCGGCGGCGACGACCTGACCGGCGCCGTTCATGTTGGCCGGGGTGAGGCCGTGCCGCTCCAGCGCCTCGGCGACCTCCTCGGGGTCGCCGCCCACGACGGCGGCCATGCCGGTGGGGGTGAGGGCGGCCGCCTCGGCCATCCCGAGCCCGCGCTCGCGGACGAAGCCCACGGCGTCGTCGGGGGTGAGGACGCCGGCGATGGCGGTCGCGGTGATCTCCCCGACGGAGTGCCCGGCGGTGGCCGAGACGTGCTGGGGGAGCGCCTCGCCGTCGAGGACGAGAGGGAGGGTGGCCAGGCCTGCGCTGACGATGAGCGGCTGGGCGACCGCCGTGTCCTTGATGGTGTCGGCGTCGGAGGTCGTGCCGTGCCTCACGAGGTCGAGCGAGGCCGCGGCGGCCAGCGCGTCGACACGCTCACGGACGGAGGGCTCCTCGAGCCAGGGGGCCAGGAAACCGGGGGTCTGGGAGCCCTGACCGGGCGCGACGATGACGAGCACACCCCCACTGTGCCGGTGAGACCCTCCAGCGGGCGACACCGAGACGCACGATGATCCCGGGTCATCTTTGTCGGAACCCTCCAATCAAGCCTCGGGGGAGGGGGGGGTCAGCGGCCGCCGCGCCACAGGCGCGGGCCCGTGCCCATGCGGCCGAGCGCCAGGGCCACCTGCAGCACCCACGCGTCCCGCGCGGTGTGCGGGTCCAGCCCCACGACCTCGCCCACCCGGCGCAGCCGGTAGCGGACGGTGTTGGGGTGCAGGAAGAGCAGGCGGGCGGTCGCCTCCAGCACCATCCCCTGGTCGAGGTAGGCCTGCACCGTGTCCAGCAGCGCCGAGGGGTGGTCGCGCAGCGGGGCGTAGACCCGGTCCACGAGCACCCGGCGCGCCGGGCCCTCGCCGAGCAGCGCCCGCTCCGGGAGCAGCTCGTCCGCCGCCACCGGTCGGGGCGCGCCGCTCCAGGCCGGGGCCGCGTCGACCCCGGAGAGGGCGGCCCGGGCGCTTCGGCCGGCCGCGAAGAGGTGCGGCACCCGCGGGCCCACGACGACCGGACCTTCACCGAAGGCGTCCTCGAGGCGCTGCGCGTCGGCCAGCGGGTCGTCCGTCCCGCCGAGGACGCAGACGAGGCGCCGGTCGTGGCCGGCGGCCAGGCACCGCAGCCCGAGCGCACCCGCGGCCGTCCGCAGCTCTTCCACCGCGGGCGTCGGGTCGCCCGCGGGCAGCACGCCGGCGATGACGGCCACGTCGCTCACGCCCTCCCACCCGAGCTCGGCGGCCCGGGAGGCCATCGCGTCGTTCGCCTCGCCGCGCACCACCGCGTGGACCACGAGGGTCTCCAGCCGGGGGTCCCGGCCGCCGCGGTGGTCGGCGGACCGGGCATACAGCTCGGCGGCGGCGAAGGCGATGTCGCGGGCGTAGCGCAGCACCGCCTCTCGCAGGGCCGGCGCCTCCTCGGGCTCGACGAGCTCGGGCACGGCGTCCTCCACCGTCGCGATCGCGGTGCGCGCAAGGTCCAGGGTCTGCGTCAGGGTGATAGTGCCGGCCAGGCTGGGCGGCGCGGCGGCGAACACCCGGCCGGGCGGGTCCTCCCGGGCGCCGTCGGCATACCAGTCCAGCAGCGCCGAGATCCCCGCCTGGGCGACCAGCCCCACCCAGGACCGGTCCGCGGCGCCGAGCTCGCGGAACCACTGGTGCTCGGCCTCCATGCGCCCGGTCGCCCGGGTCGCGAGCGCGCCGGCGCGGCGGGGGAGGCTCTCACGGGTGGACGGGGGCACCCGCGCGAGCCTAGCGCCGCGACGTCACCCGATGGGACAGGATCGGGGGTATGCCGACCACCTCACCCCTCGTCCTCGGCCACCGCGGCGCCAGCGGCTACCTGCCCGAGCACACGCTCGCCGCCTACGAGCTCGCCGCCCGGCAGGGCGCCGACCACCTGGAGCTGGACCTCGTGCCCACCCGCGACGGGGTGCTGGTCGCGCGGCACGAGAACAACATCTGGGGGACCACCGACGTCGCCGACCACCCGGAGCTGGCCGCGCGCCGTCGCCGGGCGGTGGTGGACGGCAAGGAGCTCGACGGCATCTTCACCGAGGACCTGACGCTCGAGGAGCTGCGCACCCTGCGCGCCCGCGAGCGGCTGCCCGGGCTGCGCAGCACCGAGCACGACGGGCAGTGGCCGGTGCCGACCTTCCCCGAGATCATCGATCTGCGGGCGCGCCTCAGCGAGGAGCTGGGGCGGACGATCGGGCTCTACGTCGAGCTCAAGCACCCCACCCACCTGGCCGCGGCCGGGCTGCCGATCGAGGAGCGCATGCTGGCCGACCTGGACGCCGGCGGGCTGCTCTCCGAGGGCGACCGGGACGCCGTCTGGGTGCAGTGCTTCGAGCCGGGCAGCCTGCGCACGATGCGGGAGCGGCTCGGGTCGCCGCTGCGGCAGGTGCTGCTGGCGACCGCCGTCGACGACGTGCCCGCCGACCTGGTCGCGGCGGGGGAGGAGCGCACGTATGCCGAGCTGCTGTCGCCGGAGGGGCTCGCGGACCTCGACGGCGTGCTCGACGGTGTCGGCCCGAGCAAGACGATGGTGCTGCCCTGGACGGCCGACGGCGCGCTGGGGGAGCCAACCTCGCTGGTCGGGGATGCGCACGCGGCCGGGCTGGCCGTGCACGCGTGGACCTTCCGGGCGGAGAACCGCTTCCTGCCGGTCCCGCTGCGCAGCACCGGGGAGGACGGCGCCCCGGGACCGGAGGACGCCCTGGGCGACCTCGCGGGCGAGGTCCGGGCATACCTCGAGGCCGGGGTGGACGGCATCTTCACCGACCACCCCGACCTCGTGGTGCAGGCCGTACGCGACCCCGACGGGGCCGCCGGGGGCTGAGGGCGCCTCCGGTCAGGCGTCGCCTCCGGCGGTGCCGGAGGTCCCGGCGTTCACGTCCATGAGGCGGTACTTGTCGGCGGCGTCCCGAGGGATCTGCGGGTCGATCTCACCGCGGTCGGCGAGCATCTGCAGCGCCTTGACCGCCATCGACGGGCCGTCGATGTGGAAGAAGCGCCGCGCCGCCGCCCGGGTGTCGGCGAAGCCGAAGCCGTCCGCGCCCAGGGAGGAGTAGTCCTCCGGCACCCACGGGGCGATCTGGTCCTGGACCGCCCGCATGTAGTCGCTGGTGGCGATGACCGGGCCGGTGCCCTCCTCGAGGCGACGGGTCACGTAGGGGACCCGGCGCTCCTGCTCGGGGTGCAGGAAGGCGTCCTCGTCGCAGGACATGGCCTCGCGCCGCAGCTGGGACCACGACGTCACCGACCACACGTCGGAGGTCACACCCCAGTCCTCGCGGAGCAGCTCGGCTGCGTCCAGCGCCCACGGCACGCCGACACCGGAGGCGAGCAGGCGCACGTGCTTGCCCTCCTGCGGCTCGTCCGCCGCGATCCGGTGCATCCCGGCGATGATGCCGTCGACGTCGACGTCCTCCGGCTCGGCCGGCTGGCGCATCGGCTCGTTGTAGACCGTGAGGTAGTAGATGAGCGACTGCGGGTCCTCGCCGTACATCCGCTCCAGCGCGTCCGGGAGGATGTGCGCCATCTCGTAGGCGTAGGCCGGGTCGTAGGCCATGACCGCCGGGTTGGTCGAGGCCAGCAGCGGGGAGTGGCCGTCCGCATGCTGCAGCCCCTCGCCGGTGAGAGTGGTGCGACCAGCGGTCGCCCCGATCATGAAGCCCTTGGCGAGCTGGTCGGCCGCGGCCCAGATGCCGTCGCCGGTGCGCTGGAAGCCGAACATCGAGTAGAAGATGTAGAACGGCACCATCGGCAGCTGATGGGTGTCGTAGGACGTGCCCGCCGCGCTGAAGGCGGCCACCGACCCGGCCTCGTTGATCCCGACGTGCAGGATCTGGCCCTGCTCGGACTCCTTGTAGGCGAGCATGAGGTCGGCGTCGACCGAGGTGTAGTTCTGCCCGTGGACGTTGTAGATCTTGGCCGTCGGGAAGAAGCTGTCCATCCCGAAGGTGCGGGCCTCGTCGGGGATGATCGGCACGATGTGCTTGCCGAACTCCTTGTCGCGCATCCACTCCTTGAAGATGCGGACCAGGGCCATGGTCGTGGCGACCTCCTGCTTGCCCGACCCCTTCTTGGCCACGTCGTAGACCTTCTCCGCCGGCAGCGGGAGCGCCGTGCGGGCGGGCTGCCGCTTGGGCAGGTAGCCGCCGAGGGCGCGGCGCCGCTCCTGGAGGTACTGGATCGCCTCGTCGTCCTGCCCCGGGTGGTAGTAGGGCGGGGCGTAGGGGTCGGCCTCGAGCTGCTCGTCGGTGATCGGGATCTTGAGGCTGTCCCGGAAGGCCTTGAGGTCGTCCAGGCTGAGCTTCTTCATCTGGTGGGTGGCGTTGCGACCGGCGAAGCGGGTGCCCAGCGAGTAGCCCTTGATGGTGTGCGCCAGGATGACCGTCGGCTGGCCGGTGTGGTTCATCGCGGCCTGGTAGGCGGCGAAGACCTTGTGGTAGTCGTGGCCGCCGCGCTTGAGCCGCCACCAGATGTCCTCGTCGCTCCAGTCCTTGACCAGCTCCTTGGTGCGCGGGTCGCGCCCGAAGAAGTGGTCCCGGATCCAGGCGCCGTCGTTGGCGCGGAAGGTCTGGAAGTCGCCGTCCGGCGTGGTGTTCATGAGGTTGACCAGGGCACCGGAGGTGTCGTTCTCGATGAGGTCGTCCCAGCCGCGGCCCCACAGCACCTTGATGACGTTCCACCCGGCGCCGCGGAAGAAGCTCTCCAGCTCCTGCACGATCTTGCCGTTGCCGCGGACCGGGCCGTCCAGCCGCTGCAGGTTGCAGTTGACGACGAAGGTGAGGTTGTCGAGCTCGTCGTTGGCCGCCACCTGGAGCAGGCCGCGCGACTCCGGCTCGTCCATCTCGCCGTCGCCGAGGAAGGCCCAGACGTGCTGCTGGCTGGTGTCCTTGAGGCCACGGTTGTGGAGGTACTTGTTGAAGGACGCCTGGTAGATGGCGTTCATCGGGCCGATGCCCATGGACACCGTGGGGAACTGCCAGAAGTCGGGCATCGACCGCGGGTGCGGGTAGGAGGGGATGGTGCGCACGTCGTCGCGCAGGCCCTTGCTCTTCTCCTGCCGGAAGCCGTCGAGGTCGGCCTCGGACAGCCGGCCCTCCATGAAGGCGCGCGCGTAGATGCCGGGCGAGGCGTGGCCCTGGAAGAAGACCTGGTCGCCGCCGCCCTCGTGGTCACGGCCGCGCCAGAAGTGGTTGAAGCCGACCTCGGTCAGGGTGGCCTGGGAGGCATACGTGGAGATGTGCCCGCCGACCGAGATGTCCGGGTGCTGGGCGCGGTGCACCATGACCGCGGCGTTCCAGCGCACCCAGGCGCGGTAGCGGCGCTCCATGTCCTCGTCGCCGGGGAAGGTCGCCTCCTGCTCCGGGGTGATGGTGTTGATGTAGTCGGTCGTCACGAGGGAGGGGATGCCGACCTGGGAGTCACGCGCGCGCTCCAGCATCCTGAGCATGAGGTAACGGGCCCGCTGCCGACCGCCGGTGTCGATCGCGGCGTCCAACGAGTCCAGCCACTCCTGCGTCTCCTCGGGGTCCGAGTCCGGGACCTGGGTCGGGAGACCGTTCAGGATGGGGCCGGTGGAGCGCTCCTCGGTCATCAGGTGTGATCCTTCCTAGGGGGTGGACCCGCTCAGTCTGTCACGCCCGGTGACGTGACGTCCGCCGCCGTCGGGAAAGGCTCGCCTTTACCTGAGCGGGAGCATCGTGCTTGGCTTGTCACACCATGGACGCGCAGAACAGGACGGGGAAGCAGACCGACGACGAGGACCAGGGGAGCGACCCCCTGGTGGGACTCATGCGCAAGCTGGGTCTGCGCGAGGACCAGATCGTCGTGGAGTACGGAGACGACGAGGACGTGGAGCCGGGTGTCCGCGAGGCGGCCGCCGAGGCGGTGGGCAGCCCCGTGGAGGGGGAGTCCTACGACGGCGTGGTCGACGTCGTGCTGCTGTGGTGGCGCGACGGCGAGGGCGACCTCGCCGACGAGCTCATGGACACCCTCACCACGCTCGAGGAGGGCGGGTCGATCGTGCTCCTCACCCCCGGCGCCGGTCGGGAGGACCGCGTGCCGGCCGCGGACGTGCAGGACGCCTGCACCACCTGCTCGATGGTCGCCTCGGGCGCCGTCAACCTCGGCGGATGGATCGGACAGCGCCTGGTGGGGCGCAAGTGAGCGCGACGCTGACGGCATACCCGCAGGTGGGGGAGCGGGCACCGGAGCTGAGCCTCGCCGACCAGGACGGTGCCACGCACACCCTGTCCGAGGCGGTGGCCGACCGGCACGCGCTGCTGGTCTTCTACCCCTTCGCCTTCTCCTCGATCTGCACCGGGGAGCTGCTCGAGATCCAGCTCAACGTCGACGAGTTCGTCAACGACCGGGTGCAGGTCTACGGCATCTCCTGCGACCCGGTGCATGCGGTCCGGGCCTGGGCGGCGCGCGAGGGCTACCGCTTCCCGCTGCTGTCCGACTTCTGGCCGCACGGGGAGGCGGCGCGCGCCTACGGCGTCTTCGACGAGGACTCCGGTATGGCCGTGCGCGGCACCTTCCTCGTCGACCCGTCCATGACGGTGCGCTGGAACCTCGTCCACCCGGCCGGGCAGGCGCGGGAGATCGGCGCGCTGCACCAGGCCGTCCGCGACCTGTAACAATGGCGCACACTCCGCTCAGCGGGGGCCTGTAGCTCAGTTGGTAGAGCGCCGCGTTTGCACCGCGTAGGTCGTGCTTGGCAGGGGGGCCTGACCAGCACCGGAGGATCCATAAAAATGCAGGTCAAACGCCATATCTGGCTATATAAAATCTAGGCAATACTCTGACCTGCGGCGACGTCCTGCGGGTTTGGTGTTCGCATGTTGTTCGCACTCGTGCCATGCTTGGGGTCCAACGACCTACGCACAGACAGGCAGCGACATGGCATCAGTGCACCAGCGGGGCAAGGGCTGGACGGTCCGCTACCGGACGCCCATGGGAACCAACGCCCAACGGACGTTCAAGGCACATCGGGACGCCCTGGCGTTCAAGGCAGAGGTAGAGGTAGACACCGCGAGGGGCACGCTGCTTGACCCCACCAACAGACGCTTGACCTATGCCGACTGGCACGACAACTGGATGCAGCACCGTCCCGACCTTCGGGAGTCCTCGCGCATCCGAGCACAGAGCATCGCCAGGGTTCACCTGCTGCCGACCTTCGGGCACCTGCCGGTGCAACGGATCACACAACCAGACGTGCAGACGTGGGTGACCAAGCAGACCGGCTCACCGGCCACCGTGCGACGCAACTATGGAGAGTTGAGCGCGAGCCTGGATGCTGCCGTGACTGCCGGGGTGCTGACACTGAGTCCCTGCCGAGGCATCCGACTCCCCAAGGCAGTCCGTGCAGACATGGTGATTCTCGATCATGACGAGATTGAGCACCTTGCCTCATGCATCCTGCCCCGCTACCGGGCGCTGGTCTACCTGTTGGCCTACGGGGGTCTGCGTGTGGGCGAAGCACTGGACCTTGTGCGCTCTGACATTGATCCCATCGCGAGCACGGTCAGGGTGGACAGCACCGTCACGGTAGGTAAAGGCGGCAAGAAGGCGTCAGGACGCCCCAAGAGCGACGCAGGTATGCGGACGGTGCCGTTGCCGTCGAAGGTGACCGCCATGCTTGCTGAGCATAAGCTGCACTTCCCTGGTGACTACGTGTTCACCGGGGGTAGGGGAGCACAGATACACGTCAGCAACTTTGGTGAGCGCACGTTCAAGAACGCCGTAGCCGTGTGGAACGAGCAGCGGGCAGAGCAAGGACTAGACGAGAAGCATCCTCGCGTTCATGACCTCCGGCACACGGCTATCACGCACTGGATCAGGCTCGGAGCAGACCTGCCACGCATCAAGACCTGGGCCGGGCACACCAACGCTGCCTTCACGCTGAACCAGTACGCCGGGTACTTCCCAAGTGATGACAGCGCCTTCATGGACGCTCTGAACCAGGGGATCGGCTAGCGCAAACACTCCCCGCAACGGGCCTGTGTGCCGTTCTGAGACGCGTTCAAATAGCTAGGGCGGTCCTGGGCCGCTGACAATTTGTCGTCTGCGACAGAGGCGTGCAGACAGCACTGTAGGCAAGTTGCGCTACTGGCTCGGCGCGTAGGTAAAAAATCACTGTGTCGCACGTCACACCACTAATCTAGGAGTCGCACAAAACCGCAGGTCGCGAGGGGTGGGTAAAATAGGTCTGGGGCGTCATTGGGAGTAGAGTTGCAGCATCGAAGGGCAAGCCTTTCGGAAATTGACAACTTCACAGTGACTACAGGCCTGAGGCTTCACTTGACGCTAACGTAAAGCATGTCAGTTTGTAACAAATGTGAATTTTTCGATGACATGTCCAGACCGGGCAGCGCAAATACTTCAGGCATTACGATAGTGTGCCCATAAATTTGCAAAGCACCCCCGCCAGCACAAGTGCCAACGGGGGCGACAGCCAACATCGAATCACTTCAATTATACCAGCAAGGCAGGAATAGACCTCTATCCTCACACACCGTGAAGACTTGAAGATATGAAGATAACCCCGGTCTCATGCGGATTTCCTTGAAGATAGTTTTGAGGATAGTTGAAGATAGTCGTACGCCGGGGCATAAACTTAGCAAAAAGAATCCTCAGCAAAGACGAAACGTGTGGCAAAGAGAAGGTCCGTGTATGAAGTAGTTAATAAGGGTTTTTAGATATGAATATTTATAGATACAGACAGCCTTCCCTCTTGCCGGGCACTTTCCTTTGCTACCTAAAGTCTGCCTTTGCCCCCTTAAATCAGTGCGCCGTGCCGCAACTATCCTCAACACTATCTTCACGAATATCCCAGTGTTTCCGGGCTTATCTTCTTATCTTCAAGTCCTCAACCACATGAGACGCTGAGGTTGACGATAGCGATATTTCTAAGAATGTTCTCGCCATTTGCAGAATGAGGGCAGTGATGGTATGATGAATACATCTTCGTAGGGCCGCAGACCTTACGGAGAAATACATTAAAGAAAGCGAGAACAAAATATGGACAAGAAGTTTAGAGATTATTACAACGGACGCCTAGCGGCACTGTTTGCTGACTCAACGTTCGCCACCACCGCCGACCTTGCCGCAGCGCTGGACGTGACGGACGACGACAACGCAGCACGGGCCGTACGCACCATGGCGCGGGACATTGGATACCCGCTAGAGCATATGCGCCGGAACAGGTGGGTGACCGGTCAGTCATGATCGACACCAGCCGATATCGAATCACAAATATCGCAATTCCCGACCGTACGTGGATCATCCCTGGTTTGTTAGAGCAGGGACGCTACCATTTGATCTACGGAGACAAGGGGGCAGGCAAGTCAACCTTCATTGCCGGTCACATCATCCCCGAAGCACTGTCGGGCGGCATTGAGCGGGTCGTCTTTGTCTCTCCTGGTGAAGAGACCACACATGTTGACCTTCGTCTCTACGCAGCAGCACATGGCTATGACCCAGACAAGGTGCTCTATTTTAATGCTGACCCGATGCGAGTGCCCAAGCGCACTATTGATTGGGACGAATCTGACAATCGCAAGGAGTGGGTGCTAGAAGATGACGACCTTGCTGCTGTGATGCAGTTCTATTTCCCTTACGACGAAAGAGGGTTGTCAGAAATCATAAAGCGCGAGGGTGGGTTTGAGTTCAATGCGGGCGACATGATCGTCAACTTTGATCTTTTGCGACTCATTGAGAGTCTGACGCAGGACAAGGTTCCGACGTTATACATTACCGAGGATATCGAAGGGTCGCTGTCTCCCGACCGCCTGAAAACCTACGGAGGAACTGACACCGTTCAGAACGCTGCGTGGAAATTGCTCATTAGCGACATTCAGCGCGCTCTAGGTCAGCGAGACGCCTTCATCGACGTGACCCACACCAAGAAGGGTGATTCGTCCCAGATCAAGGGCAGCACGGGGCGCTTCGACCGAGCACGACATGCAATCAGGCTCAATCGCCACGACGACGGGGGTAGCCGCTACACGACCGTAGTGGGCACCGGCAACGCGTCAGGACAGGACTGGCAGCGCGAGCGCATCATCGGGGTACGTCCTGTAGATGAGGGGGACATGCTTGCCGCTTTCGGGTCAGCCACCATCAAGCATCGCGTGCCCTACGTCGTCTATGACGGCCTGGGGAACAAGTCTGACGAGCAGGTTGCCCGACTGCTGGCGCTGGACTGGTCAGAGCCGCGCACGACCGCTGAGGTTGTCGTTGCTCTGGGTCTACGTGCAGAGGACGCCAGCAACAAGAACGACGCGCGCATGTGGGACGGGGCACGATCCGCCTTGGACAACCACACGTTCGTCAAGGAAGGTCGCGGGCGCTGGTCTTGGCCTACGGCACCGGACGGTGAACCGTCATGACTTGCCCCGCATGCATGGCAGCAAGCGAAGCCCTGACCTACAGCAAATATCCGAATGACCCTCTCTATGCCACGTTGGCACAGCAGTGGACAGAAATTTATGAAAAATTGGCGAAAGCCGGAAAGGAAACGAAATGAATCACGAAGCACTAGGAAATGAAGTAGCGGAACTTTTAGACGAGGGCGTGGAGGACTTCATGCCGACTCTATGTCAACGACACCCTGGAATCACAATGCAGGATGTCCATATTGCCTATCACGTTTACCCAATGAATCACACGTTAGATGGGGAAAATGAATGCGACGACGTGGATGCTCAATTGAGGAATCGATGGTAGAATAAAATCATCAGGTTAGACGGGCAAGAATCAATAGCCGTTTAATTCTCCTTTAGTTGGAAGGGGGAGGGGTTACGCGATGCCCCTCCCCCTTTCGTAAGTCTTACTGTCGGACTCTAAACGACCGGTGTTTTACCTGTTTTCTCAAAACCTGGACGTCCAAGGTTGCAGACTTCGATTTCCTTAGATTAGCGAAGGTTAAGCGCAGGCATGGCCTGCCCGTCCATCGGGACGCTAAACCTATTCAATAATTTTAGGAGTCATTATGACTGAAACAACTAACACCGCAGGCAAGGGGTGGGCACCAGACGTACAAGGATTTGTCGCTGCCGAAGTGCTACCTAACCTGCTTATCACTGAAATCACCACTGTCGCCGGTGCAGTAGAAGGCGACGAGGTTGCACTACGCGTTCCATATGTCGGAGACGTAGCAACCGAACTCATTGCAGAAGGCGCACCGCTGACGGAGCAGGACGCAGACCTTGACGAAGTTGTCGTCAACACTCACAAAGTCGGTTCCCTGGTCGTGCTGTCCAACGAACTGGCACGCAACTCTGCCGAGGGCATCCTTGCCGAAGGTCTGTCCCGCAACGTCATGCTCGGGGCGAACCACGCTCTGCTCAACAACGCGAGCGCACCGACCGGCATCCTCAACGCCGCGAACATCACCGACGGGGGAGCACTCGGGGACAACCTAGATGCTGTCTCTACCGCCATGTGGGGCATCGTGGAAGCCGGAGGCACTGCCGACTACATCCTGGCCGCACCGTCCGCCATGGGAGCGCTGAGCACCCTCAAAGCGGGCACCGGGTCCAACCAGTCCCTTGTGACTGAGCCAGTCCTGTATGGCTTGAACGTGCATGTCACCAACGCCATGCCAGCAGACACGATCCTGGTCGGTAGCCGTAGCGCCGTCGTGAGCGCCGTAGGTCCGGTACTGCTAGCCAAGAGCAGCGAGTACGCCTTCAACCGCGACGCACGCGCCGTGAGAGTTACCTTCCGATCCGGCTGGACTGTCACCAACGCTGACCGCCTGGTCAAGATCAGCACCGCAGCCTGACGCCCACGAAGGAGTGGAAGAGCGGAGCGCGGGGAGAGGTAGGCAAATATCGCTTGCCTCTCCCCGCACCAAATACATTTAAGGAGCAAGATCAATGAGCAGAGATAACAGCGCTAAATGGAAGAACTTACGTAAGGACTTCCTGAACACGCTAGAGGATGACAGGTGCGCGGGGTGCGGAGAGTATGTAGACCTGTCGCTGTCCGGCATGCATCCCCAGGGTCCGACTGTAGACCACATCAAATCCGTAGAGTTCTTTCCCGAACTAGAGTTTGAGAAATCGAACCTGCAACTCATGTGCAGGACGTGCAACACCAGCAAGCACGCTGGTCCCAGGTCAAGATCAAAAGCAAGCAGGAAGCAGGAGCCAATTACGCCGTTTCCTTTGCCTGAGTCGCAGGTCTTTCCGGGTCAAACGAAGCACATGCTTTACAGTCATGGTATCTACAGACTGAATGGTGGCATGCCAGGGTTCGGAACAAATTGCACTGTAACATTTGACGATGATGGAGCCATTGTCGAAGTCATCAAGTACGAGATAGACGAGTACGTTTGACCACCCCGGTAACCCCCTTCACCCTTTCGGGCGCGCTCCTACCACGGTGAGCGGAGAAATATCTCCCCCGGGAATATATCCACAATGGGCGGCAGTCCAGACTCTAATCCCTATCGCGCGTCGCTCTTTCTCCGGCAGCTTGCTCGGCCGTAACATCCCTGATGCTTTTTATGAGTTGCTCGCTGTCCGGGTGTGACTTTTCTCCTTGGATGATCCACCTAGTCTGGTTGTACAAGGCGTAGGTTGCACTTTCCACGTTCTCCTTCGCGGTGCCGACCTGTTCTTTACTGGCGGTCCTGTCAGCCAAGACTTCAATCTGTTGGCGCAGATAGAACCATGTCTCGTAAGGTTCGTCCGGACCTAACAGAATGAGTCTGGCTTCCAATGCCTGGAACGAGTGCCAGAAGTCTTGGCTCCGCATCGTGGTCCGGTTGGCAAGGAGTTCATGGGCGTCAGTGTAGGCCTTCAGACGTTGGTCTCTAAGCCAATTCTTACGTTCGCGTCGATCGGTTAACCAGGACGCGAGGAATACGGCAACTATCGTTGCTAATGCGGTGAGAGCGTAGAAATACCACGGTAGCCCTGCAGGCGCTTGTACGATAACGGAGGGACGGCCGAACATTTGTCACCCCGCTACGGAGCGCTGCGCTCATCTGGATTTGTTTGCGTCGATTTTGTTTGCGCTTCCTGGTTTGTGGGTGGCTTATTCATGCTATTCTCGCTCCCGGCGCTGCGTGTTGCCATGGAAGGTAAGGACCTGAGATTTCGTGCTGAGAGGGGTATGAGGTTTCGCACGCCCTTTGCTTGGCAAAGCCCGAAGAAAATACGAAAGTGCGGTAATGTGGCGGCGAAGGCGAACATGGCAGTAAATATCAAGGCAAGGCTAAGAAGTGAGTTGAACCAGTACAAGGCGTTCATCGGATCTTCTTCAGCCTGTGGTTGTGTCGAAAGGTAGAAGCCGCCCATCGCGGATAGGTTTACGATAATTAAGAGCAAAAGAAGAACTATGGAGTGGTAAATTAGAGCCGGAATGAATTTGTGCGCATCTGAAGCGATCTGTTCATAGAGCCTAAATTCTTTTTCACGAGTGGCCCGTCTCCGCGCATCTCGCTTATTTTGGCTCTTGTTGTACGCGCGAGCGAGGGGCAATGACAACAAGAACACCAAGGCCGATGCCAGCACCCCGCTAATGAAACCGTTCATGTCAGGCATGCTCTGGACGCTAGCCGACCCTGCGAGTGATTGGCGGTGCCCTCACGGCGTGTCTGACAGCCGACCCTCTCTGACGTAAGTGTCATCAAGTGTCACGCTGCGAACGGGCGCGAACAGCGGGGGAGGGCACCAAATCAGGTATCGTGCGTGTCGCGGTTCGCTGGTGTTCGCATCTTGTTCGCATCAGAGGCAGTTTCTCGATAGTTGAGAGCGCTCGACTTGGACAACGGCGCAGGTCAGCGGCCTAGATGGGCCCGTACTTCAGTTGGTAGAAGAGCGCGTTTACACCGCGTAGGTCGTCGGTTCGAGCCCGGCCGGGCCCACATGAATGCCAGTGCAGCGCAGGCCGGCGTCCCCCTGGCCGACGTGGTCGCGACCCTGGAGGAGCTCTACCCGCCCGGGACCGCCCAGTCCTGGGACCGGGTGGGGCTGGTCGCCGGTGACCCGGACCAGACCGTGCGCCGGGTCCTCGTCGCCGTGGACCCCACGCTCGAGGTCGTCGCGGAGGCGGTGCGCACCGGCGCGGACCTCGTGGTCACCCACCACCCGCTGCTGCTGCGCGGGATCCACTCGGTCGCCACGACCAGCGCCAAGGGCGCCACGATCACCGAGCTCGTGGTCAACGACGTCGCGCTCTACTGCGCCCACACCAACGCCGACGTCGCCGACCCCGGCGTGGGCCAGGCGCTCGCGGCCGCCTGCGGGCTGGCGGCGACCGAGCCGCTCACCGTCACCGAGGAGCTGGGCCGGGTCGGCGAGCTGGCCGACCCGGTCAGCCTGCGCGACTTCGCCTCACGACTGGCCGGCGCGCTCCCGGCGACCGCGGGTGGCGTGCGGGTGAGCGGCGACCCCGACGGGACGGTCCGCCGGGTGGCGGTCCTCGGAGGAGCCGGCGACGGCGAGTTCGAGGCGGTCCGGCGCGCGGGCGCCGACGTCTACGTCACCGCGGACCTGCGGCACCACCCGGCCCTGGAGGCGCGGGAGGAGGCGTATGCCGCGGCCCGCGCCGGCGGGGCGGCCCGGCCCTACCTCGTGGACGCCGGGCACTGGGCGAGCGAGTGGCTCTGGCTGCCCGGGCTGCGCGAGCTGCTGCGCAGCCGGCTGGACGTGGAGGTGGAGCTGTCCACCGTGCGCACCGACCCGTGGGACTTCGTCGTCGGGTGCGATGATCCTCTCCCCAGACCCGACGCCCCTTCGGACCCGAGCGAGGAGCACTGACGTGAAGGCCTCCCCCCAGATGCAGGCCCGCCTGCTCGAGCTGCAGCAGCTCGACACGACCCTGGCCCAGCTGGACCACCGCCTCAAGAGCCTGCCCGAGCAGGTCGACATCACCCGGATGGAGGGCGAGCAGGGCGGGCTCGAGGCCGACGTCGTGCGGACCGGGACCGAGGTGAGCGACCTCGAGCGCGAGGTCGCCAAGGCCGAGGCCGCGGTGCAGCAGGTCCGCGACCGGGCGGCGCGGGACCGGCAGCGGCTGGAGGCCGGCACCGGCAGCGCCAAGGACCTGCAGGGGCTGCAGCACGAGCTGGAGTCGCTGGCCCGCCGCCAGGGGGTCCTCGAGGACGAGGAGCTGGAGGTCATGGAGCGGGTCGAGCAGGCCCAGGCGGCGGAGCAGGCGGCGACGACGGCGCGGGACGAGCACGCGACCCGGCTGGGCGAGCTGCGCGAGGTCCGGGACGAGAAGTCCGCCGCGATCACCGCCGAGCGGGAGGAGGTCGCGGCCGGCCGCGAGGCGATCGTGGACGACCTGGCCGACGACCTCGTCGCGCTCTACGAACGGATGCGGGCCCAGACCGGCTCGGGCGCCGCGCCGCTGCAGCAGCGCCGGTGCGGCGGTTGCCGCCTGGAGCTCAACGCCGTCGACCTCGGCCGGATCAAGGCTGCGCCCGAGGACGAGGTGGTGCGCTGCGAGGAGTGCGGCCGCATCCTGGTGCGGACGGCGGAGTCCGGCCTGTGACGGGGCGCGCCCTGGTCGTCGAGGCGGACGGCGGGTCGCGCGGGAACCCGGGGGTCGCCGGCTACGGCGCCCTGGTGCGCGACGCCGGCAGCGGGGACCTGCTGGCCGAGCGGGCCGCGCCCCTGGGGAAGCAGTCGAACAACGTCGCGGAGTACACCGGGCTCATCGAGGGGCTGCGGGCGGTGCTCGACCTCGACCTCGCCGACGACGCGCAGGTGGAGGTCCGGATGGACTCCAAGCTCGTCGTCGAGCAGATGGCCGGCCGGTGGAAGATCAAGCACGAGGACATGAAGCGGCTCGCGCTGCAGGCGCGCCGGCTCGTCGACGAGGTCCGGGCCGCGGGCGGGACGGTGGGCTTCACCTGGATCCCCCGCGGTGACAACGCGGCCGCCGACAAGCTGTCCAACGACGGGATGGACGGGCATACCGTGCGGCGGGACCACGTGGGCGGAGCCGCGGGTTCGACGCCCGAGGCGGGGGGAGCGACCGGGGAGGTCGACACCTACATCTCGGACGAGACGGTCCCGTCGCTGGACGGCCGCACCCGGCTGGTCCTCGTGCGCCACGGGGTGACCGACTTCACCGTGCAGCACCGCATGGACGGGCGTGGCGGTGCCGACCCGAGCCTCAACGCGGAGGGCCGGCGGCAGGCGCAGGCGGCCGCGGAGGGTGTCGCGGCCCTGCTCGCCCGCTCGGAGCACGGCACGCCGCGGGTCGTCACCTCCTCGCTCGCCCGCGCCCGGCAGACGGGGCAGCTGCTGGCCGGACGGCTCGGCGTCGAGACGGAGGAGGACCGCGACTGGGACGAGCAGGGCTTCGGCGACTGGGACGGCCGCGCCATGCCGGTCCTGGCCGCGCGGGCGCCGGAGGACCTGGCGCGGCTGCGCACGGACCGCGACTTCGCCCGGCCGGGCGGGGAGTCGCGACGCCAGCTGGACCAGCGGGTCGGCGAGGCGCTCGAGCGGGCCGTCGCGGGTGGCGGCACGGTCGTCGTGGCGACGCACCGGGTGGTCATCATGTCCGTGCTCTGCCGGCTGCTCGGCGTCGACCACGAGCGTGGGTGGAGCATCGCCACGGGTCCCGCGTCGATGACGGCGATCGAGTTCTGGCCGGACGGCGGGGTGCAGGTCGCCTTCGTCAACGACACCCAGCACCTGCACGACCTGCCCTGACGTCCACCGCTAGGCTCCGGCCCCGTGGAGATCTTTCCCGAGGGCCTGGAGCCGATGGAGCGGGTGCGGGCGTCGCCGCAGGAGGCGTATGCCGCCAACCGCGACAACTGGGACGGCCGGGCGCAGGTGCACGCCGCGAGCGCGGCCTACGACCTGGACGGGCTGGTCGCCGACCCGGAGCGGGTGAGCAGCGTCGTGCAGCGGGACCTGCAGATCCTCGGGCCGCACCTGCCGGACGCCGAGGACCGGCGCGGCGCCGACGGCATACCCCGGCTGGACGGGCTCGACCTGTGCCACCTGCAGTGCCACATCGGCACCGACACCCTGGGTCTGGCGCGGCGCGGCGCGCGGTGCACCGGGGTGGACCTCTCGCCCCGCTCGCTCGCGATCGCGCGTGACCTCGCCGCCCGGGCGGGCCACGAGATCAGGTACGTCGAGGCGAACGTCCTCGCCGCCGCGGACGCGGTGGGCGAGGACTTCGACCTCGTCCACACCTCGATCGGGACGATCTGCTGGCTGCAGGACCTGGGGGAGTGGGGCCGGCAGATCGCGGCGCTGCTGCGCCCGGGCGGGACCTTCTTCTTCCGCGACAGCCACCCGATGTCCAACGTCATGCTCGACACCGATCCCGGGGTGATGACGCCGGCCTACGGCTACTTCCCGCTCGCGGAGGGTGAGGTCTTCACCCACGCCGACGGGGTGACCTACACCGACGGCGACACGGCGGTGATCACCCAGCCGCGCAACTACGAGTGGAGCCACTCGGTCTCCGAGATCCTCATGGCGCTCGTCGACGCGGGTCTGCAGGTCGTGGCGGTCGGTGAGCACCAGGACCTCCCCTGGCCGCAGCACCCGTCGATGACGGCCGAGGGGGAGGGATGGGTGCTGCCCGAGCCGTGGCGGAGCCAGGTGCCCGTCGCCCTCAGCGTGGTGGCCCGCAAGCCCTGACCGTGCTCAGCGAGAGAGGGCGTCGAGCACCCAGGGGGCGCCGGTGCGCGACGGCTCGTGCAGCTCCACGTCGAAGCGCGGCGCGAGCAGGTCGACGAGCGCCTGCGGGCGGCGGGGGTCGGCGGCCTCCTGGCACAGCGCCCGGGCCACGAGCCCGCGCGTGTGCTTGGCCATGTGCGTGGCCCCCGGCACCCGGACCTGGACCCAACGGCGAGCCAGGTCACCGCTGGGCGCCCAGGCCGCGGCATACGTGCTGGAGCGGCAGTCCACCACGAGGCCGCGCCCGGCCGCCCCGGTCAGCACCGGGTCGAGCAGCGGGCGCCAGAAGGAGACGAGCGGACCCACGCCGTCCAGGTTGACCGCCATGGACAGGCGGTAGGGCGCGAGCCGGTCGGTCGTGCGGACGACGCCGTAGAGCGCCGAGACGACGCGGAGCCGGGACGCGGCGCGACGCGAGCTGCCGGCGTCCAGCGACGGCAGGTCGAGCGCGTCGTAGAGCACGCCGGTGTAGAGGTCGCGCGCGGCCAGCGTGGGTGCCTCCGGGAGCCGGGTGTTGCGGGCGATCTCCTCGGTGAGGTTGGGGCTCACCCCGAGCCGGCCCGCCGCGTCGGCGCCGCTGCTGACCTCCTGCAGGGCCCGGGCGACCTGCTGCCTGGCGTCGGTGAGCTCCGGGGCGCTCAGGCCCTCCCAGCGCAGCGCCGCGCCGCGGGTGCGAGTCGCCTTGGTCTCGGACGGTGGGAGCAGGATCAGCACGGCGTCAGGGTAGGGCAGGTGTCGCAGGCGGCACGTAGGGTGGCGCCATGGTCGATCGCGCAACCACCCTCGCCTGCGACCCCTCCGCGTCGGAGACCGGGCAGCTGCTCACGCAGGCCTTCGAGCAGATCCGGACCGACCTCGAGGTGCGGCAGGCGTTCCCCGAGGCGGCGCTCGCCGAGGTGGAGCAGACGCTCGCCGACCCGGACCTGCCGGAGCGGGACGAGACCGGGGTGGAGCTCATCACCATCGACCCGCCCGGCTCGATGGACCTGGACCAGGCGATGCACCTGGAGCGCGACGGCGAGGGCTACCGCGTGCGCTACGCCATCGCCGACGTGCCCGCCTTCCTCGTCGAGGGCGGGGCCCTGGACGCCGAGACCCGGCTGCGCGGCCAGACCATCTACTGCCCGGACCTGCGCGTCCCCCTCCACCCGCCGGCGCTGAGCGAGGAGGCCGCCAGCCTGCTCCCTGACGTCGTCCGCCCCGCCTACGTGTGGGACATCCGGCTCGGCGCCCGCGGCGAGCGGGTCGGGGCCGAGCTCTACCGCGCGATGGTGCGCTCGCGGCGGCGCTACACCTACGCCGAGGTGCAGCAGCTGGTCGACGACGGGGACGCCGAGGAGACGCTGCTCCTGCTCAAGGAGGTCGGGGAGCTGCGGATCGCGCGGGAGGTCGAGCGCGGCGGCGCCAGCCTCCCGATGCCCGAGCAGGAGGTCGGGGTGGGCGAGCAGTGCGAGTATGCCCTCACCCTGCGCCCGCTGCTGCCGGCCGAGGACTGGAACGCCCAGATCTCGCTGCTCACCGGCATGGTGGCCGCGCGCATCATGCTCGACGGCGGCGTCGGCATCCTGCGCACCATGCCCGAGCCCACCGAGGGTGCGGTCGCGCGCTTCCGACGGGAGGTCGAGGCGCTCGGCGCACCCTGGCCGGAGGGTATGCCCTACGGCGAGTTCCTGCGCACGCTCGACAAGGGCGACACCCGCCACCTGGCGATCGTCAACGCCGCGACGTTCCTCTTCCGCGGCGCCGGCTACACCGCCTTCGACGGCGACCTGCCCCCGGAGGACGAGCAGGTCCAGTCCGCGATCGCCGCGCCCTACGCCCACGTCACCGCACCCCTGCGGCGGCTGGTGGACCGCTTCGGGCTGGCCGTCTGCGAGGCGCTCAGCGCGGGTCGCGAGGTGCCGGCGTGGGCGCGCGAGGCGCTGCCCGACCTGCCGGACGTCATGGAGGAGACCGGGCGCCGGGCGAAGGCGGTGGACCGGGCCTGCGTCACCGCCGTCGAGGCGGCGGTGCTGCGCGACCGGGTCGGCGAGGACTTCGAGGCCGTGGTCGTGGACGGGGTGGACGGCGGTCGCATGGAGGTGCAGCTCGTCGACCCGCCGGTCAGCGATGTCGCCACCGGGTCCGCGCGCCTGGGGAGCGCGGTCCGCGCGCGGGTCGAGCGGGCCGACGTGCTGGAGGGCGAGGTCGACCTGCGGATCGTGGGCCAGGACCGCGGGTGAGCGACCCTGCCGCCCCCGCCGCCGTGCGCGTCGTCGCCACCGACTGCGACGGCACCCTGCTGCGCCGCGACGGGACGGTCTCGGACTACACCCGCGACGTGCTCGACCGCTGCGCGGCCGCCGGGATCACGGTGGTCCTGGTCACCGCACGCCCACCCCGGTGGATGCACGAGCTCGGCGACCTCGGGGTGAGCGCGGTGGCGCTGTGCGGCAACGGCGCCTTCACCTACGACGTGGCGCGGCGGGAGATCGTGGGGCACCGGCTCATGCCCGCTCCGCTGGTGACCGAGCTGCTCCTCGCCCTCAAGGACGGCCTGCCCGGCGCCCACCTGGCGACCGAGTCGCTGCGCGGCTTCGCCCGGGAGCCCGGCTTCGAGCGCGCGAGCGGTCGGGAGGACGGCCAGTGGCTGGTCGGTGACCTCACCGAGATCGGGGCCGAGCCGGCCGGCAAGATCCTCGTCCGGCACCAGGACTGGCAGACCGAGCAGATCGACGCGCGGGTGGCCGCCGTGGTCGGCGACCGGGCCGAGGTGTCGCACTCCGGCGCGGTCCAGATGGCCGAGGTCACCGCTCGCGGCGTGACCAAGGCGGTGGCGCTGTCGACCTGGTGCGCCGAGCAGACCTCCCCGGTCGCCGCGCACGAGGTGTGGGCCTTCGGCGACATGCCCAACGACATACCCATGCTGGAGTGGGCCGGGAGGGCGCACGCCGTGACCAACGCGCACCCCGACGTCGTCGCGGTCGCCGACGAGGTGGTCGGGAGCAACGAGGACGACGGGGTGGCGCGGACCCTCGAGCGGCGCCTGCTCGTGGGTGGATGAGCCGGCCGGTACGCCGGGTTCTGTCCCCTCGCGCCGTCGCCGGCACTGCGAGGGTGGCGACCATCCATCTCGGACGTGCGTCACCGCACGCCTCCAGCGGCCTACCCGTGCGCTCGGGCGGGCAGCCCTCGGACGCGCACTGTCTGGCCTTGCTCCAGGTGGGGTTTACCGAGCCACGCCAGTCACCTGGCGTGCTGGTGGTCTCTTACACCACCGTTTCACCCTGACCCGCCACGAGGGCGGGCGGTCTGCTTTCTGTGGCACTGTCCCGCGGGTCGCCCCGGGTGGCCGTTAGCCACCACCTTGCCCTGTGGAGCCCGGACGTTCCTCGACGGGTCACCACGAGGGTGCCCGCCGCGGCCGCCTGGCCGACTCATCCACGGCGAGGATCATACCGGTACCGGGAGGGCCGGACGCCCCGTCGACCAGACGTAGACTCAGTGCGCGTGACGACCCGCCAGCCCGCGCCCGCCGACCTACGTCGCTGGCGCCGCCACCTCGCCGACGAACGCGCCAACATCCAGGTCTTCCGCGACGTCGCCGCGCGCCGGCAGGGGGAGGAGCGCGACATCCTGCTGTCGCTCGCCCGGGCCGAGGAGCGGCACGCCGGGCACTGGATCGAGCTGCTGGGGGACCAGGCAGACCCCCCGCCTCGGGCCAACCTCAGCCACCGGGTGCAGGCCTGGCTGGCGCGACGTTTCGGCATGGTCTTCGTGCTCGCCCTGCTGCAGCGCTCGAAGTCGGACAACCAGTATGCCCAGGAGCAGGACGCGGCGACCTCGATGGCCGCGGACGAGCAGGTCCACGAGGAGGTGCTGCGCGGCCTCGCCGCCCGGGGGCGGCTGCAGCTGTCCGGCAACTTCCGTGCCGCCGTCTTCGGCGCCAACGACGGTCTGGTCTCCAACCTGGCGCTCATCATGGGCATGGCCGGCACGGGGGTGTCTGGGGCGGTCGTCCTGGCGGCCGGCATGGCCGGGCTCCTGGCCGGGGCGCTGTCGATGGGGGCGGGGGAGTACATCTCGGTCC
Source organism: Serinicoccus hydrothermalis (assembly GCF_001685415.1). Lineage (NCBI taxonomy): Bacteria > Bacillati > Actinomycetota > Actinomycetes > Micrococcales > Ornithinimicrobiaceae > Serinicoccus > Serinicoccus hydrothermalis. The sequence goes on from NZ_CP014989.1 coordinate 146,861, forward strand.
GCTCGGCGCGGGAGCTGCTCTCCGCCTCGCAGCCCGCCACCGGGACCCACCGGGCGCTGGGGGAGCTGGACCTGCAGACCAACGAGCTCGAGCTCGTCTACCGCGCCCGGGGCATGGACCGGGACCACGCCCGCGCCCGGGCCGCCGACGTGCTGGGGCAGGTCGCCCGGGCCGGTCACGCGCCGGAGGACGCCGTGCCGGCGGCGGCGACGGACGCCGACGACCAGGACGCCGTCCTCAACCCGTGGGGCGCGGCGCTGGCCAGCTTCGGCTTCTTCGCCTCCGGCGCCCTGATCCCGGTGCTGCCCTACCTGCTCGGCGCGTCCGGGCTGGTCGCCGCAGGGATCGCGATGCTCCTGGTCGGGCTGGCGCTCATGGTCACCGGAGCCGTCGTCGGCGTGCTCTCGGGCGCCTCCCCGCTCGCCCGCGGCCTGCGCCAGCTGCTCATCGGCTACGGCGCCGCCATCGCGACCTATCTCCTCGGCCTGGCCTTCGGCGCAGCCGGCATCGGCTGACCCGCCGCACGGTCTGCGCCGACCGGCCGCACGCTTTGCGCTGACCGGCCGCACGGTCTGCGCCGACCGGCCGCACGGTCTGCGCCGACCTGCCGGAATTCGACTGCTCCTTTGTTCGCCATGGCGAACAAAGGAGCAGTCGAAAACGGGCAGAAGTGTTCCCTAGACCTCGGTCGGTCCCGCGCCGCGCAGGTCGAGCACCTCGACCCCGCCGTCGGCGCCGAAGTCGCCGATGTGGGTGACGTACATCCCACGGCCCTGCTCGTTGAGCAGCCCGTCGTGGATAGGAACGATGGCCCGGGAGGGGGCGATCCGGCGCACGAAGGCGATGGCCTCGGCGACCTTGCCCCAGGGGGCGCTCACCGGGACCCCGAGCAGGTCGACCTCACCGGGCTCGCCGTCGAGCGCGTCCCCGGGGTGGTAGAGCACCGGCTCGTCGGCCGCGCGCACGACCACCCCGGTGTTGCCGATCCGTGGCACGTAGGGGTGGATGTCCGCGTGCCGCTCCCCGACACCGGTCAGCTCCACGGTCCCGTCGCCGAGAGCCACCGAGGTGGCGTCACGCAGCACCTCCACGCGGTCGGCATACCCGGCGTCCTCCACCGACTCCGCCGTGTCGGCCTCCATGAGCACCCGGGCGTCGGTGTTCGCGTCGAGGAGGGCGTCGATGCGCTCGGGGTCGAGATGGTCGGGGTGCTGGTGGGTCACGACGACGGCGGTGAGCCCGGTGAGGTCCTCGAGCTCGGAGAAGACCCCCGGGTCGATGAGGATCCGCTGGTCCGCGACGTCGACGAGCAGGCAGGCATGGTCGAGGTGGGTGATCCGCATACCCTCACCCTAGGCGCAGCCACGTAGCCTTGCCTCCCGTGGAGTTCCTCAACGGCATGGAGCCGGCGCACGACCTGACCTACAACGACGTCTTCATGGTCCCGTCCCGCTCGTCGGTGACCTCGCGCCTCGACGTCGACCTCACCACCGCGGACGGCACCGGCACCACGCTGCCGCTGGTCGTCGCCAATATGACGGCGGTGGCGGGCCGCCGGATGGCCGAGACCGTCGCCCGGCGTGGCGGGATCGCGGTGCTGCCCCAGGACATCCCGCTGCCCCAGGTGCGTGCCACGATCGAGCAGGTCAAGGCCAGCCACCCGCTCTACGAGACCCCCATCACCATCGACCCCGCCGCCCCGGTGGCGCAGGTGCTGTCCGTCATGTCCAAGCGTGCCCACCGCGCGGCGGTCGTCGTCGAGGGCGGCAGGCCGGTCGGGATCGTCACCGAGGACGACACCGACGGGGTGGACCGCTTCGCCTCGGTGCGCGACGTCATGGAGCCGCCGAGAGTGGTGCTCGAGGACGGCGTCGACCCGCGCAGCGCCTTCGACGAGCTCGAGCAGACACGCGCGGGTATGGCGCCGGTCGTCCGGGACGACCAGCTCCTCGGCGTGCTGACCCGGACCGGCATCGTCCGCTCCGGCATCTACACCCCGGCGCTGGATGCCGACGGTCGGCTCCGCGTCGGCGCCGCGGTCGGCATCAACGGTGACGTGCGGGCCAAGGCGGCCGACCTGCTGGACGCGGGCGCGGACGTCCTCGTCGTCGACACCGCCCACGGTCACCAGGACAAGATGATCGACGCCCTGCCCCTCGTCGTCGAGGCCCGGGACGCCCACCATGAGAGCACCGGCGTCCGCGTGGTGATCGCCGCGGGAAACGTCGTCTCCCGCACCGGCACCCAGGACCTCGTCGCGGCGGGAGCCGACATCGTCAAGGTCGGCGTCGGCCCGGGCGCGATGTGCACGACCCGGATGATGACCGGGGTCGGCCGCCCGCAGTTCTCGGCCGTGCTGGAGTGCGCGGACGCGGCCCGTGAGCTCGGGGCGCACGTGTGGGCAGACGGCGGCGTGAAGTACCCCCGCGACGTCGCGCTCGCGCTCGCCGCCGGCGCCGCCTCGGTCATGGTGGGCTCGTGGTTCGCCGGGACGCTGGAGTCCCCGGGCGACCTCATCCACGACACCGACGGGCGGCTCTACAAGGAGTCCTTCGGTATGGCGTCGGCCCGGGCGGTGCGCCACCGCACCCGGGAGATGTCCGCCTTCGACCGGGCCCGGGCCGCGCTCTTCGAGGAGGGGATCTCCTCGGGCCGGATGTTCGTCGACCCGGCGCGGCCGGGGGTCGAGGATCTCGTCGACCAGATCGTCTCCGGGGTGCGCTCGGCCTTCACGTATGCCGGCGCACGCACGATCGGGGAGTTCCACACCGGTGCTGTCGTCGGCATCCAGGGAGCGGCCGGCTACGACGAGGGGCGCCCCCGGCATACCTCCTGGTGAGCGGGCCGGACGCCTCTGCGCGCGAGTTCGTCTTCTGGGAGCCCCTTCGTCATCTATGAGCCCCCTCGAACAGGCTCGCGAGTGACGTCGAGGCTCGAAGACGTCCCCGTCAGGCAGGCCGCCCGGTGGCGATGATCGCCGGCCGGGCCCCGCGTGCGGCCTGACGCACGATCGCGTCCACCGCACACGTGCCGTCGAGATCCGACCAGACGACGCGACCCACGCCATATCCCAGGGAGCGGATCCGGTCCTCGCGTCCCTTCTCCGCCGCCAGCGCCGCCGCGCCCTCGTGCCCGTCGTACTTGACCCGGCCGTCGAACTCGAGCACGACACCGAGCTGCGGCAGGTAGAAGTCGACCCGGGCGATGTCGTGCCCGTTCTCCACGATGCGGTACTGGGGGATCGCCACGAGCCCGAGGTCGGCGAGGATCAGCCGCAGCAGCGTCTCCCCGGGTGACTCGCTGCTGGCGTCGGCGAGGCGGATCGCCGCCCGCGCGCCACCGATCCCCGGCACGTGCGTCTGCCGCCCCAGGGCCTCGTCGAGCTCGTCGACGGTGACCAGCTGCCGGTGCAGCGCCGCGTCGGCCGCCACGACGCAGGAGCGGCGAGGGGCGACCAGGCCAACCCCCACGACAGCCGTGGCGAGGTCCACCCTCCTGGGCTCCGCGGTGGCGTCCAGGTGCTTCGCACCGGGGAAGGTGTGGACGGTATACCGCTCGTAGCGGCGGCAGTTGCCCGTCGCTGTCGCATGGCACAGGTGCACCCGCTCCAGGCCGGCGTCGAGGAGGGGCAGGTCCCACAGCAGCGCTGCGGTCGTGTGGCTCGCGGCCCATCCTTCCGGGTGCCAGCGGAGCAGGGCGCGGGCGCGCAGGACGTGCCGGTCCGTGAGGTGACGCTGCTCGAGGAGGACCGAGGTCTGGACGTACGCCCCACGCGCCACGCGGGTCAGGATCTTGCGCTGCACGAGACGCCGCAGCACCTCGCGGTTGAAGCCCAGGCCCGCCGCCTCCCGGGTGGTGACGACGTGGTAGTGCGTGGTGAGGAAGGCCTGGAGCTCGGGATGCATGGGTCAACGCTGGCGCATGTCGACCCCCGGTGGGGCGCCGTGCGGACATCTGTGGACAACTCCGGCCGTGTCCGGGAGCCGGTATGTCCTCTGTGCGCCGGTTCGTCACTCAGGATCCCTCTCGAGGGGGCTCCTGAGTGACGTCGAGGCGTCCAGTCGAGAGCGGGACCGAATCGAGCCTCAGCCCAGGTGCTGGGCCTGCCAGGCGGCGCCGATGATGCCGGCGTCGTTCTTGAGCTGCGCCGGGACGATCGGGGCGCGCGTGTGCAGCAGCGGGAGGTACTTGTCCGCCTTCTTCGAGACGCCGCCGCCCACGATGATGAGGTCGGGCCAGAGCAGGTCCTCGACGTGGGAGTAGTAGCGCTGGAGCCGCTCGGCCCAGTCCTCCCAGGACAGGTCCTCGTTCTCGCGCGCGGAGCTGGCCGCCCGGGTCTCCGCGTCGTAGCCGTCGAGCTCGAGGTGGCCGAGCTCGGTGTTGGGCAGCAGCTCGCCCTTCATGAACAGCGCGGTGCCGATGCCGGTGCCCAGCGTCGTCAGCAGCACGACGCCCTCGTTGCCCCGCCCCGCGCCGTAGTGCATCTCGGCCACGCCGGCGGCGTCGGCGTCGTTCATGACGAAGACCGACCGGCCCACCCGCTCGGTGAAGAGGGCGTCGGCGTCCGCACCGATCCAGGAGGGGTCGATGTTGGCCGCGGTGCGCACCGTCCCGTGGTGCACCACCGCGGGCAGCGTGATGCCCACGGGGCTCTTGCCGCCGATGTCGTCGTCGAACTTGTCCACGATCTCGGCGACGACCTCCGCGACCGCCTCGGGCGTGGACTCCTCCGGGGTGGGGATCCGCTTGCGGTCGGTGGCGAACTCGCCCTTCTTGAGGTCGACCGGGGCACCCTTGATGCCGCTGCCCCCGATGTCGACGCCGAGCACGTTCTTCGTGGCCATGTTCACTCCCTCGTGGTGACTGCCCCGAGAGTACGCCCTGGGCGGGGCCCGCCGCGTCAGCCCCCTGACGTCACGGAAGGGTGAGGATCTCCGCGCCGTCGTCGGTGATGAGCAGGGTGTGCTCGAACTGCGCCGACGGCGCCCCGTCTGCGGTGAGGATCGTCCAGCCGTCCTCCCACTCGGTCCAGTCCGGGCTCCCGAGGTTGAGCATCGGCTCGATGGTGAAGGTCATGCCCGGCTCGATGACGGTGTCGTAGTCCGGCGCCGCGTCGTAGTGCGGGATCACGAGCCCGGAGTGGAAGGCCTCACCGACACCGTGCCCGGTGTAGTCCCGGACCACGCCGTAGCCGAAGCGGTCGGCATAGCTCTCGATGACCCGCCCGATGACGTTGATCTCGCGCCCCGGGCGCGCGGCCCGGATGGCCCGGTCGAGGGCCTCGAGGGTGCGCTCGACGAGCAGCCGCGTCTCCTCGGCGACCTCGCCGACGAGGAAGGTCGCGTTGTTGTCGCCGTGGACACCGCCGAGGTATGCCGTGATGTCGATGTTGCAGATGTCGCCCTCGCGCAGCTCCCGGTCGTCCGGGATGCCGTGGCAGATCACCTCGTTGACCGAGGTGCACAGCGACTTGGGGAAGCCGCGGTAGCCCAGGGTGGAGGGATAGGCGCCGTGGTCGAGCAGGAACTCGTGCCCGGCCCGGTCGATCTCGTCGGTGGTGACGCCCGGCCGGACCATCTCGCCGCACAGCTGCAGCGCCTGCGCCGCCAGCCGCCCGGCCACGCGCATCGCCTCGATGGTCTGCGCGTCCTTGACCTCCGACCCGCGGAACGGTGCCGGCGCGGGACGGTCGACGTACTCCGGGCGGGCGATCGAGCCCGGCACCGGGCGTCGCGGGCTGACCTGTCCGGGAGCGATCGGGGTGAGGGTGGGCATAGGGTGAAGTCTAGGTGCCGCCGACGTCCCGGCGGCACGCACGTCGGCGTCGCACGGGAGGTCAGCAGATGGAGTATTGGTTCAACACGAAGTCCGGCACGGTGCAGCGGGGGGACGACCCGGAGCTCGCGCGCAGCGGCGACCTCATGGGCCCCTACGGCAGCGAGGAGGAGGCCTCGCGCGCCTACGAGATCGCGGCCGAGAAGACCGAGAAGTGGGACGACGCGGAGCGCGAGGACGACAACTGGGACAACAACCCGTTCAACGACAAGGGGTGAGACCCGCCCCGTCGTGACGGGTATGCCTCCCGCCCGTCCTCCGGACGCTCACCGGTGCAGCTTCGGCAGCACCTCGCGACCGAAGACCTCCAGCCACTCGCGCTGGTTCTTCCCCACGTTGTGCAGGTAGACCCGGTCGAAGCCGAGGTCGAGCAGGTCCTGGATGTGCGCGCGGTGCTCGTCCGGGTCGCTCGAGATGACCATGCGGCCCTCGAAGTCCTCGGGCCGGACCAGCTGGGCCATGGCCGCGAAGTCGTGCGGCGACCGGATGTCCGCCTTGCCGAACTTCATCCCGCCGTTGGGCCACTCGGTCATGGCGTTCTCCAGCGCCTGCTCGTCCGTCTCGGCCCAGGACAGGTGCAGCTGGAGCACCTTGGGCATCGTGTCCGGGTCCTTGCCGGCCTCCCGCGCCCCGTCGGCGAAGCGCCCCAGCAGCATCTCGATCTTGTCCCGCGGCGCCCCGACGGTGATGATGCCGTCGGCGTGCCGCCCGGTCTTCTTCGCGTTGACCGGGCCGGCGGTCGCGACGAGCACGGGCGGCGCGGCCTCCGGCATCGTCCAGAGCCGGGTGGTCTCCATCTTGAAGAACTCGCCGGCGAACTTGGTGTCCTTGCCCTCCAGCGAGGCGTCGAAGAGCTGCCGGATGAGGTCGACCGCCTCGAACATCCGGCGCGAGCGCTCACCGGCCTCGGGCCAGTAGCCGGCCAGGACGTGCTCGTTGAGCGCCTCCCCGGCGCCGACCCCGAGCCAGCTGCGGCCCGGGTACATCGCCTCCAGGGTCGCGGCCGCCTGCGCGACCACCGCCGGGTGCCAGCGGAAGCTCGGGCAGACCACGCCGGGCCCCAGGTCACCGGTCGTGCGTTCGCCCACGGCGGTGAGGACGTTCCACACGAAGGCCGACTGTCCCTGGTGCGGCACCCACGGGGCGAAGTGGTCGGCGGCCATGCACCCGGAGAAGCCGTGCTCCTCGGCGGCGGCCGTGAGGGCCACCGCCTCGGAGGGGTGGAACTGCTCCAGCATGGCGGCATACCCGACGGTGAGATCGCTCATGCCGACCAGCGTAGGCGCAGCCACCGACGCCGCGACGGCCCGAGCGACGGGTAGCGTGCGCGGGATGGACGAGGTGCACGTCGAGCGGGTGCTGCGGGCGGTGGAGCAGGTGCCGCCGGGCCGCGTCGTCTCCTACGGCGACCTCGGCGACCTCGTCGGCCTCCGGCCGCGGCACGTCGGGTCGATCATGAGCCACTGGGGCATCAACGTCACGTGGTGGCGGGTGACCAACCGGGTCGGCGACCTCCCGGAGGCGCTGCTGGCCCGCGCCCGACCGCACTGGGAGCAGGAGGGCATCGCTCTCAAGGACTCCGGATCCGGCTGCCGCTTCGCGGACCACCACGCCGACCTCGACCGGCTGGGAGAGGACTACGCCCGCGCGGCGGCCGACCTGGACGATGCGGCAGGATGAGGCCATGAACCGCCAGCAGGAGTATGTCCTCCGCACCATCGAGGAGAGGGACATCCGGTTCGTCCGGCTCTGGTTCACCGACCTCATGGGCACGTTGAAGTCGGTCGCCGTGGCGCCGGCGGAGCTGGAGCAGGCGTTCGCCGAGGGGATCGGCATCGACGGCAGCGTCATCGAGGGCTTCACCCGGGTCTACGAGGCGGACATGATCGTCCAGCCGGACGCCGACACCTTCCAGGTGCTCCCGTGGCGCGACCGCACCGCCCGGATGTTCTGCGACATCAACATGCCCGACGGCACACCGGCGTCCACCGACTCGCGCAACATCCTGCGCCGCGCCCTCGACCGCGCGGGCCAGGAGGGCTTCACCTTCTACACCCACCCCGAGATCGAGTTCTACCTCTTCCGCGAGCCCTACGAGTCGGCCCGCGGACCGGTGCCCGTGGACCAGGCCGGCTACTTCGACCACGTCGCCCGCGGCGACGGCCACGACTTCCGCCGTGCGGCCATCGAGATGCTGGAGCAGATGGGCATCTCGGTGGAGTTCAGCCACCACGAGGGCGGCCCCGGGCAGCAGGAGATCGACCTGCGCTACGCCGACGCCCTGTCGATGGCGGACAACATCATGACCTTCCGCACCGTGGTCCGGGAGGTCGCGCTGCACGAGAAGGCCTTCGCCTCCTTCATGCCCAAGCCGCTCGCGCAGCAGCCGGGCTCGGGCATGCATACCCACGTCTCGCTCTTCGAGGGCGACAGCAACGCCTTCTACGAGCCGGGCGCGAGCTACGAGCTGTCCCAGACCGGCCGCCGGTTCATGGCGGGCGTGCTCGCGCACAGCCGGGAGATCTGCGCCGTCACCAACCAGTGGGTCAACTCCTACAAGCGGCTCTGGGGCGGCGGCGAGGCGCCGGCGCACGTGTGCTGGGGCCACAACAACCGCTCCGCGCTGGCCCGCGTCCCGATGTACTCCATGGGCAAGGGCCACTCGCGCCGGATCGAGGTCCGCTCGATCGACTCGGCCTGCAACCCCTACCTCACCTACGCCCTCGTCCTGGCCTCCGGCCTGCGTGGGATCAAGGAGGCCTACGACCTGCCGCCCGAGGCCGAGGACGACGTCTGGGCGCTCACCGACGCCGAGCGCCGCGCCATGGGCATCGACCCCCTGCCCCAGAGCCTCGGCGAGGCCGTGGCGGTGATGGAGGAGTCCGAGCTGGTGGCCGACGTCCTCGGCGAGCAGGTCTTCGACTTCTACCTGCGCAACAAGTGGCAGGAGTGGGGCGACTACCGGTCCCAGGTGACGCAGTTCGAGCTGGACCGCTACCTGCTCCACCTGTGACCAGGGGGTATGCCGTGTACTCCGCAGAGCGCGACCCTCGCCCGACCGCCGGACGTCGCGCGTCCGCGGAGCCCGGTCGGGTCGGCGCCACCGAGCTCGCGCGCGGCGGCTTCCAGGACGGGGAGCGGGCGGGGAGGCTGCTCGAGGAGGTGCTCGACCGGTTGCGGGAGGGCGCCGACACCGGTGACGGGGACGTCGACGTGGCCTCCCTGGTCTCCGACCTGGGCGCCACGGGGGACCCGGACGCGGCACTGCTGCTGCTCGTCCGGCTGCTGGACCCGCGCTCGACCGGCGCCGACGGCACCCGCACCGACGAGGCGACCCGGCCCGTCGTCCTCGGGGGCGGCGAGCCACGGCGGCGCCTCCTGGCGCTGCTCGGGGGCACCCAGGCCCTCGGCGAGTCGCTGCTGCGGCATCCCGAGCACGTGCGCGACGTGGCCGAGGGGGAGCTGCCCGAGGCCTGGTCCATCGTCGAGGCGGTCCGCGGGCTGCAGGGGCGGGAGGGCGCCGACGCGCTGCGCGTCGCCTACCGGCGCCAGCTGCTCCGGCTCGCGACCGCCGACCTCGTCTCCACGGACCCGGTGTCGCTGCTGCCCGCGGTCGGCGGCGCGCTCGCCGACCTGGCCTCGGCCGCGCTGGAGGCGGCGCTGCTGCTCGCTCGGGCGGAGGTGGACGGCGAGGAGACCTGCGACCTCTGCATCGTCGGCATGGGCAAGACGGGCGGCCGGGAGCTCAACTACCTCTCCGACGTCGACGTCATCTTCCTCGCCGGACCGCGGGGCGAGGCCCCCGAGCAGGACGCCCTGGAGGTCGGTGGAAAGCTGGCGAGCGCGGTGATGCGGATCTGCGGTGAGTCCACCGCCGAGGGCACGCTGTGGCAGGTGGACGCGGCGCTGCGGCCGGAGGGCAAGCACGGTCCGCTGGTGCGCTCGCTGGGCTCGCACCGGGAGTACTACCAGCGCTGGGCCAAGACGTGGGAGTTCCAGGCGCTGCTCAAGGCCCGGGTGGTCGCCGGGGACGGCGATCTCGGCCGCCGGTGGCTGGAGATCGTGGAGCCGATGGTCTGGGAGGCCGCCGGCCGCGAGAACTTCGTCGACGAGGTGCAGTCGATGCGTCGCCGGGTGGAGGAGCATGTCCGACGGGACGAGGTGGACCGGCAGATCAAGCTGGGCCCGGGGGGTCTGCGGGACATCGAGTTCAGCGTCCAGCTGCTCCAGCTGGTGCACGGCCGGTCCGACACCAGCCTGCGCTCGCGCACGACGCTGGAGGCGCTGGCCGCGCTGCGCGACGGCGGCTACGTCGGGCGCCCGGACGCGCGCAGCCTCGACGACGCCTACCGGCTGCTGCGCTGTCTGGAGCACCGGGTGCAGCTGCACCGCATGAAGCGCACCCACCTCATGCCGACGAGCGAGGCCGACCTGCGCCGTCTCGGGCGGCTCCTGGGGGAGCGGGGCGAGGCGGACCGGGCGGTCACGCAGCGGTGGAAGGCGGTGCGCCGGGAGGTTCGTCGCCTGCACGAGCGGCTGTTCTACCGTCCGCTGCTCTCGGCCGTCGCCCGGCTGTCCAGCGACGAGGCACGTCTCTCGCCCGAGGCCGCCCGCGAGCGCCTGGCCGCGCTCGGCTTCCGGGACCCGGCCGGCGCCATGCGGCACCTGGAGGCGCTCACCGAGGGGTTGAGCCGCCGGGCGACCATCCAGCGGCACCTGCTGCCGGTCATGCTCTCCTGGTTCGCCGACGGCGCCGACCCCGACTCCGGCCTGCTCGCCTTCCGCCGGATCAGCGACGCGCTGGGCACGACGCACTGGTACCTCGGGATGCTGCGCGACGAGGGCAGCGCCGCCCAGCGCCTCGCGCGGGTCCTGTCCTCCAGCCGGTATGCCGTCGACCTGCTCATCCGCAGCCCCGAGACCGTCTCGCTGCTCGGTGACGAGAACGAGCTGGTGGCGCCCCCGGACAAGGAGGCGCTCGTCGCCCGGATGAGTGCTGCCGCCCAGCGGCAGCCCAGCGCCGAGGAGGCCTTCGCCTCGGTCCGGAAGGTGCGTGCCCGGGAGCTGGTCCGGATCGTGCTCGGCGACCTGGCGGCGGGGTGGGACGGGCCGCACGTCCGTCAGGCGCTGAGCGACCTCACCGACGCCTACCTCGAGGGGGCGCTGGGGGTCGCGACACGCCGGGTCCTGGCCCGGCGCGAGGAGGAGCCCGCCATGGCCCTCGTGCTCATCGGCATGGGCCGGCTCGGGGGCCGTGAGGTGGGGTATGCCAGTGACGCGGACGTCATGTTCGTCTACGACGTCGTCGGCGACGACCCCGACCTGGCGGCCGAGCAGGCCGGCGACGTCGTCGCCGAGCTGCGCCGCGGGCTGTCCGGCCCGGGACCGGACCCGGTGCTCGAGCTCGACGCGGCCCTGCGCCCCGAGGGCAAGGGCGGGCCCCTGGTCCGCAGCCTCGCGGGCTACCGCACCTACTACGAGCGCTGGTCGGCCGGCTGGGAGTCGCAGGCACTGCTGCGGGCGCGGCCGGTGGCCGGCGATCCCGGGCTGGGGAAGGCCTTCACCGAGATGATCGAGCCGCTGCGCTGGCCCGAGGGTGGCATCGAGGAGGCCGCCGTGCGCGAGATCCGCAAGCTCAAGGCCCGGATGGAGGCCGAGCGGCTGCCCCGCGGCGCCGACCCGCGCACCCACCTCAAGCTGGGGCTGGGCGGCCTGTCCGACGTCGAGTGGGTCGTGCAGCTGCTGCAGCTGCAGCACGCGTACGAGCACCCCGGGCTGCGCACCACCAGCACGATCGACGCGTTGCGTGCGGCGGGCGGCGCCGGGCTGCTCACCGAGCGGGACCTGCACCCGCTGCTGCACGCCTGGACCACGGCCTCGCAGCTGCGCGACGCGGGCATCGTCTGGCGGGGTCGGGCCGTCGACAGCGTGCCCAGCGACCTGCGGGACGCCGAGGGGATGTCGCGCGTCATGCGCCGGCCCGCCGGCAGCGGGGCCTCCCTCGCCCAGGACTGGCGGCGGATAGCCCGGCACTCGCGCGAGGTGGTGGAGCGGCTGCTCTACGGCAACAAGCCGCCCCGGCACGCCCAGGAGGGGCGCGCGACCGACTCCGCGGCCGGCCGCTTCGGCGGTGGGTCGACCCGCCGCGGCGCGGCGCGGGACCGCCGCACGGACGGTTTCGGGCGTCCCCGGGTGTCCTCGCCGCCGCGCTCGGCGGGACACTTCCCGACGCCGCGCCAGGATCCCTTCGGCCGGTCCCGTCGCCCCCGCCGTGGCGAGGACGAGGGCGGGCCCACCGATCCGTAGGATGGGTGCGTGACCCCCGAGCCCCCCACCGACCCGGCGCGATCGGGTGGGCTGCTGCTGTCGGCGGGGCCCCGGGCCGAGGTCGACGCCTGGGTCGGGGCGAGCGTCGTGCCCGTGACGGTGGTGCCGCTGGAGGGATGGACCGCGGTGGTCACCCGAGGCGGTTCGCAGGCGGGTCCGCCCTACGAGGACGGCGGTCTGGTCAGCGCCTGCCGGGTGCTGTCCGCCAAGGCAGGGCCCGGCCTGGGCTTCTACGAGGTCGACGGGCGCGCCCTCGTCACCGCGCACCCCGCAGGACGCCGCCGGCGGGTCCGCTGGGTGGTGTGGGAGCCCGAGCAGGGCCTGCTGCGCCCCCCGGGCCTCGACCTGGCCGGACCGGCCGAGCTGGTGCGGCTCGCGGGCGCGGACCCCGGCACGCGGGACGAGCTCGTGGAGCTGCTGCACGAGACCGGGGTACGGCCGGCCCGCATGCTGCAGGCGGTCATGGCGACCCTCGGCCTGCCGGGGACCCGGCTCGTCGAGGAGCCCGCCCGCGCCGACGACCTGCCCGGTGCGGTGCGGGTCGTGCCCGACCGCCGCCAGGTCGGGTGGTTCGAGGACGCCGTGCGCGACTCGGTCCGGCTGCGGCAGGAGCTGGGCGTCCTGTCGTGACCGGCACCCTGACCCTGCTGCCCGCCGTGGACGTCGCCGGGGGCCGCGCGGCCCAGGCGCGTGACGGCGCGCCGGACGATCCCCTGCGCATCGCCACCGACCTCGTCGACCAGGGCGCCGCGATGCTGCACCTCGTCGACCTGGACCGGGCGTTCGGGCGCGGGGGAGACCCCGACCTCATGACCGAGCTGCTCGGGCGCATACCCGTGCCGGTGCAGCTGTCCGGGGGCATCGCCACCACCGCGGACGTCGCGTGGGCGGCGGGCACGGGCGCCAGCCGGGTCGTCCTCGCGAGCTCGGCCCTGTCCGAACCCGCCCTGGTCGAGGCTGCCGCCGCCACCCTGGGGGAGCGGCTGGTCGTCGCCGTCGACGTCCGGGAGGGCCAGGTCGTCGCCCGCGGCACCCCGCTGGTCCTCGGCCCGACCGCGGAAGTGCTGGCCGGTCACCCGGCGCTGCGGGACGGGCGGATCCGGGTGCTGGTGGCCGACGCTTCCCGGGACGGCCGTCGCAGCGGCGCCGACCTGGACCTGTTCGCCTCGGTGGCCGAGCTCGTCGGCTCCCCGGTCACGGCGTCCGGGGGCGTGGCCGACCTCGCCGACCTGACCCGGCTGCGCGCCAGCGAGGCCGTCGACGAGCTGGTGCTCGGGGCCGCCCTGCACGAGGGTGCCTTCACCCTGCGCGACGCCCTGGAGGTCTGCGCGTGAGCGACCGTTTCTCCGGCCACCGTCCGCAGGACGGCGCCGACACCGCCGGGACCCCCTGGGCCGGGCGCACCCTCACCGGCACCGGTTTCGACGGCGACACCGGGGAGGCGGACGGGCGACTGGCCCGGCTGCTCGACGGCGACGACCCGGCGCCCGGCGAGGTGGTGGCCGCCCTCTCCGAGGCACGGCTCATCGTGCCCGTCGTGGCGGTGCCGGGGGAGGTCGACACCTCCTCGGGCATCCCGGCGGACGCGAGCAGCGACATGGCCGCGGTGACGCTCGTCGCGCCCGACGGCCAGCGGGCGCTGCCCGCCTTCACCAGCACCACCGCCCTGACGGCCTGGGACCCGCAGGCGCGGCCGGTGCCAGTGACCGCGCAGCGCGCGGCGCTGGCCGCCGTGCAGGAGGGGTGTACCGTCATCCCGCTGGACCTTCCGCCGGCGCCGGGCGCGGCGGCATACACCCTGAGCGGCTCGATGGTCTGGGCCCTCGCCATGGCCCGGGAGTGGGTGCCGGCGCACCGGGACGACCAGGTGCTGCGGGCCGTCGCGGCGACCGTGGCGCCCGAGGACGACGTGCTGGCGCACCGGCTGTCGGGGACCGCCGGGGAGCTCGTCGTCGAGCTCGGCCTGCGCCCGGGCCTCACCGGTCCGCAGGTCCAGGCGCTGGTGACCCGGGTGGGCGAGGGGCTGGCGGTGGACGCGGAGACCCGCGCCCGGATCGACGCCGTGACCTTCCGGCTCCTCACCGCCTGAGCGGCGGCATACCCCACCCGGACGCACGAACGGTGTGCCACCTCCGTCGGGCCGACGGAGGTGGCACACCGATGACAGGGGGTCAGGTCAGCGACGACCGCCGATGAGGTCGCCCTCCTCCTCGCGCAGGAGCTCGCGCTCCGCGGCGTCGGGACCGTCCTGCGCCTCGAGCGCGATCTGCTCGATGCGCTCGCCCACGGCCTGGTCGATGTTGCGCCAGTACTCGTAGACCCGCTCGCGCACCTGCGGGTCGCAGACGCCCATCATGCCGCCGACCGTCTGGGCCAGCCGCTCGCGCTGGGCGTCGTCGTAGACCTCGCGGACCAGCATCCCGGGCTGGACGAAGTCGCCGTCGTCCTCGCGCAGGTCGTAGGCCTGGCGCACCAGCTCGCCGTCGGCCTCCCAGCCGTTCTCGACCGGGCCGGTCTCGTCCGACCACGGACGCCCGTAGGCGTTGCCGACATAGGTCGGCTGGCTGCCGGAGTGGAGGTAGGCCATGGGGCCGTCGAACTGGTAGGCGTTGACCTGCACCTTGGGCTGGTTGACCGGCAGGTGGGTGAAGTTGGCGCCGATCCGGTGCCGCTGGGCGTCCGGGTAGGAGAAGACGCGCGCCAGCAGCATCTTGTCCGGGGAGACGCCGGTGCCCGGCACCTGGTTGGACGGGCTGAAGGCCACCTGCTCGATCTGGGCGAACCAGTTCTCCGGGTTGCGGTTCAGCGTCATCCGGCCCACCTTGATGAGCGGGTAGTCCGAGTGCGGCCACACCTTGGTGAGGTCGAACGGGTTGTAGCGGTAGGTCTTGGCGTCCTCGTAGGGCATGACCTGCACGGACAGCGTCCAGCTCGGGTGGTCCCCGCGCTCGATCGCGTCGAAGAGGTCGCGCCGGTGGTAGTCGGCGTCGGCGCCGGCGAGCTGCTCGGCCTCCTCGTTGCTGAGGTTCTCGACACCCTGGTCGCTGTGCCAGTGGTACTTCACCCAGAAGCGCTCACCGGACCCGTTGACCCACATGTAGGTGTGCGAGGAGTAGCCGTTCATCTGCCGCCACGTCTTCGGCAGACCGCGGTCACCCATGAGGTAGCTCACCTGGTGCGCCGACTCGGGGTGGGCGGTCCAGAAGTCCCACTGCATGTTGGGGTCGCGCAGCCCGCTGTCCGGGGTGCGGCGCTGGGACCGGATGAAGTTGGGGAACTTCATGGGGTCGCGGACGAAGAAGATCGGCGTGTTGTTGCCGACCAGGTCGAGGTTGCCCTCGTCGGTGTAGAACCGCACCGAGAATCCGCGGACGTCGCGCCAGGTGTCGGGGGAGCCCTGCTCGCCGGCCACGGTGGAGAAGCGGGTGATGACCTCGCTGCTCGCGCCGGGCTGGAAGATGCCGGCCTTGGTGTAGGCGGTGACGTCCTCGGTGGTCTCGAAAGTGCCGAAGGCGCCCGAGCCCTTGGCGTGCGGCAGCCGCTCCGGCACCTTCTCGCGGTCGAAGGAGGCCAGCGCCTCGATGAGGCTCACGTCGTGCAGCAGCAGCGGGCCGTTGGGTCCCACCGAGAGGCTGTTGCGGTCCGAGGGGTTGGCGGCACCGTTGCTCGTCGTGGAGCCGGTGGGCTGGGGGCCCTCGCCGGAGTGCTCGGCGTTGATGTATCCGGGGTAGGTCATACCTTCTCCTTGGTGGTGGTGGACATGCGGGCAGCTGAGGGGTCGGGTCGGCAGTCCGGGCACAGGCCCCAGTAGATGACCTCGGCCTCGTCGACGTCGAAGCCGACCGAGAGCGCGGGGGCGGGGTCGAGGCAGGGGGCCGAGCCGACGGCGCAGGGGACGTCGACGAGGACGTCGCAGGAGCGGCAGACGACGTGGTGGTGGTTGTCCCCGAGGTCGAGCTCGTAGCGGGCGACGGCGTGGGCCGGCTGGATGCGCCGCACCAGGCCTGCTCCGCACAGGACGGACAGCACGTCGTAGACCCCCTGGACGGAGATCCCGTCGGCGCGCCGGCGCGCGAGCGCGACCACCTGGGCGGCGTCCGCGTGCGGGTTCTCCTGCAGCAGGCCGAGGACCGCCAGCCGAGGGCGGGTCACCCGCAGCCCGGCACCACGCAGGGCCGGGGCGAGGTCGGTCGTGCTCATGCCCCGATCCGACCACCGCAACTTGAACCACTCAAGTTAGGGCAGGCTGAGTGCGCCCGCCCGCCGGTGGCCGGCGACGGCAAACGCAAAGGCTGGGCAAAACCTGGGTATGGAGTTGGTCAAGGACCTTGTGATGCACCTCACCCCCTCCTAGCGTGAACCGCACGAGTGGCGCCGGGGGAGGCGCACAGAGGGCAGAGAGGTGACGGGTGACGGCGACGGACGGCATACCTTCCCGGGTGCCCGCTGCGCCGGTGTCCGAGGGGAGCACCGAGACCGAACCTGCGATGGTGGTCGTGCTCTCCGAGGCGACCGCCGGTCACCTCGCCAGCCTGGCCGGGGCCGGCTGGCCCGGCACCGTCCTCGTCGTGGGCTCGGTGGCCGAGGCCCGCGAGGCGCTCGCCGGCGACGTGCCGGAACGGCTCCCGCAACCGGGCGGCCTGCGGCTGGACGCCGACAGCCGCAGCGTGGTGCACGCCCCGGAGAGCGAGCAGCTCACCCCCCTGGAGTACGGCCTGCTCGAGGCCCTGCTGGCCGACCCGGGCCGCGTGCTCAGCTTCGCCGACCTGACCAGCACGGTGTGGGGGACGACGTACACCGGTGACTGCTCCCACCTCCACGCCGTCGTGCGGCGGCTGCGGGTCAAGCTCGAGGCCATCTCCGCCCCGGTCCACCTCGCCGCCGTGCGCGGCGTCGGCTTCCGGCTCGCGCCCCTGGCGCCGCTGCGCGGAGGTGCCCTCAGGAGCCTGTGACGGGGAGCGGGATCGGCGTCCGGCAGGGGCGTCGATCCAGTGCTGTCCGGCCGGATCCGGGGTTCCGCCAACTACCCACTTTGTGCACGTGTTGCCCACGTCCTGTCGTTGTTCTGCGCACGCCCGCCTCCCTAGGTTCGACGGGTCGGGGTGACGTATGTCACCCGACATCACCCTCAACCGAGAGGACAGTTCATGCATTCGAATCCGCGACGACGCTGGTGTGCAGGTCTTGCCGCCGGCGCCCTCGTTGCCTCAGGGCTGGCGGCCACGGTGCCGGCCGTGGCGGCACCCGGGGGGCTCGAGCCGAGTCTGGACGACAAGATCGACGCCCAGGTCGACGAGCAGGTGGCGAGCGGGGGGCGGGCCGATGTCTGGGTGCGCTTCGCCGACCGTCCCGACCTGAGTCAGTTCTCCACGATCCAGGACTGGGACAAGCGCGGTCAGGCCGTCGTCGATGCTCTGCAGGCATCGGCCGACGCCAGCCAGGCCGACCTCAAGGAACAGCTGGACACGCAGGACGTCGACTACCAGGCGTTCTGGGCCACCAACTCGATCCGGGTCGGCGGCGCGGACCTGGACCTCGTGACCTCGATGGCCTCGGCCGGCGGGGTGGAGGGGATCTACCCGACCCTGACGATCGAGGTGCCGGACCTCAAGGAGGAGGACCAGCAGATGGCCCCGGCGGCCGTCGAGTGGGGGGTCGACGACATCAACGCCCCGGCGGTGTGGGAGGACCTCGGCATCCGGGGCGAGGGGGTCGTCGTCGCCTCGATCGACACCGGCGCCCAGTTCGACCACCCCGCCCTGGTCAACGCCTACCGCGGCAACAACGGGGACGGCACCTTCGACCACAACTACAACTGGTTCGACGCCGCGGGCACCTCGCCCGACGCGCCTGCCGACAACGACGGGCACGGCACGCACGTGACCGGGACGATGGTCGGCGACGACGGCGGGGACAACCAGGTGGGGGTGGCGCCGGGCGCGAAGTGGATCGCGGCCAACGGCTGCTGCCCCACCGACGCCGCGCTCATCGCCTCGGGCCAGTGGATGCTCGAGCCGCGGGACCTCGAGGGTGAGAACCCGGACGTCTCCAAGCGCCCCCACGTCATCAACAACAGCTGGGGCACCCAGGGCCCCTCGACGGCCCCCTTCATGGAGGACGTCATCGAGGCCTGGGCGGCGAGCGGCCAGTTCGGCGTCTTCGCCAACGGCAACAGCGGCCCGGCCTGCGAGAGCGCCGGGTCGCCCGGCAGCCGCATCGTCGCCTACTCCGTGGGCAACTACAACAGCGGTCACACCATCTCCGGGACCTCCGGACGCGGCGCGGGTCAGGACGGCGAGATCAAGCCCAACATCTCCGCACCCGGCAGCGCGGTCCGGTCCTCGGTCCCCGGCAACGGGTATGCCGTCTACTCGGGCACCTCGATGGCCTCGCCGCACGTGGCGGGCGCGGTGGCGCTCGCCTGGTCCGGCGCGCCCGCCCTGGTGGGCGACGTGGACGGCACGCGAGGGCTGCTCGACGGCTCGGCCGTCAACACCGAGGACCTGCAGTGCGGTGGCACGGCCGAGGACAACAACGTCTTCGGCGAGGGCCGGCTGGACGCCCTCGAGCTGGTGAACTCGGCGCCGATCGGCGACGCGGGCACCCTGGAGGGCACCGTCACCGACGCCTCCAGCGGCGACCCGCTGCCGGACACCTCGGTCGAGGTCGTCGGCCCGATCGAGCGCAGCCTGCTCACCGACGAGGAGGGCACCTACGAGGCTCAGCTCTCGGCGGGTGACTACGACCTCACGATGAGCAAGTTCGGCTACGCCACCGCCACGGCGAGCGCCACGGTCACGGCGGGTGAGACCACCACGGTGGACGCCGCGCTGGACCCGGTCGCGAGCGGTGCGGTCACCGGCACGGTCACGGACGGCTCGGGATACGGCTTCCCCCTGTATGCCCGCGTCAGCGCCGAGGGCACGCCGGCGGCGACCTTCACCGACCCGGAGACGGGTGAGTTCTCGCTGGACCTTCCCGAGGGGGAGACCTTCGACCTCACGGTGCAGGTGCAGTACCCCGGTTACACGGCGCCGACCGTCGAGGCCACCTCCGGTGACTCCCTCGACGTCTCGGTCCCGGTCGACTCGGCCACCTGCATCGCGCCGGGGTACGAGTACGTCGTCGACGGTGTCACCGAGAGCTTCGACGACACCACCGCGCCCGAGGGCTGGGAGGTCGTCGACAACGCCGGCACCGGCGAGGTCTGGGCCTTCGACAACCCGGGCGGTCGGGACAACCTCACCGGCGGCGAGGGCAACTTCGCCGTCCTGGACTCCGACTTCTACGGCTCGGGCGGATCGCAGGACAGCCTGCTGATCAGCCCCAGCGCCGACATGTCGGACCTGTCCGAGCCGGTGGTCGGCTTCCGCCAGGACTGGTATGCCCTCGGTGACGACCTCGCCGACGTCGAGGTCAGCCTCGACGGTGGCGAGACGTGGACCACGGTGCTGTCCCAGGACGCCTCGGTGCGTGGGCCGGACGAGCAGGTCATCCCGCTGCCCGACGCGGCCGGCGAGAGCGACGTCCGGGTCGCCTTCCACATGTACCAGGCGGAGTACGACTGGTGGTGGGAGGTGGACGACGTCTTCCTCGGCAACCGCGTGTGCTCGCCCACGGGCGAGGGCGGCTACGTGGTCGGCAACGTCTACGCCGAGGAGGACGGCACCGGCGTCGTGGGCGCCACGGTGACCAACCTCGACGTGCCGGAGGAGACCGCGCTCACCACGGCGACGCCGGCGGACGAGAACCTCGACGACGGCTTCTACTGGTTGTTCTCGGGCACCCCGGGGACCCACCCGTTCGAGGCCAGCGCCCGCGGCTACTCCTCGGTCACGCAGGACGTCACGGTGGAGGACTCCGCCGCCGTCCGGGCCGACTTCAGCCTCGGGTCCGGCTTCATCGAGGTGGACACCGACGAGATCGAGGTCTACCAGCCGCTGGGCTCGGAGCGCCGCCACCGGGTGACGTTCACCAACACCGGGTCCGGCTCGGCCGAGGTCACGCTGACCGAGCAGGCCGGCGAGGTGGAGATCCTCCGCGTCGACGGCAGCCGGGACACGATGGGTGCCGCCGCCGAGGGCGAGGGTGGTGAGGTGGTCTCGCTGGACGTGGAGACCTCGCTCGGCGCCGCAGCCTCCGGCATGGGCAAGGCCGGTGCGGCCGACCCACTGCGGGTCGCCGCCGATCCCTGGACGCCGCTGGGCAACTACCCGCGCGTGGCCATGGACAACCGCGTCGTCAACCTCGACGGCACCTGGTACACCCTCGGCGGGACGACCGGCACGGCCGCCTTCGCGGACGTGAACCGGTACGACGCCGAGGGAATGGCCTGGACCGCGGTCGCGCCTCTGCCCGAGGCCGCCTCGGCGGTCACGGCAGGATCCGTCAACGGGCAGATCGTGTCCAGCGGTGGCTGGGTCGACGGTGGCGTGTCCACCGCCACCCACGTTTACGACGCGGGCGCGGACGCCTGGACCGGCGGGGCCGACGCCCCGGTCGCGGTCTCGGCTGCCGGGACCGCCGTGGTGGACGGGCTGCTGTACTCCGTCGGTGGGTGCACCACCGCGGACTGCCTGCCGACCACCGACGCGGTGATGGCCTACGACGCGGGAGCGGACAGCTGGACCCAGCTGGCCGACTACCCCGTGGCGGTCGCCTTCGCCTCGTGCGGTGGCGTCGACGGCCAGGTGATCTGCGCCGGAGGCAACGACGGAGCCGGCGGCATCGCCGACAGCTACGCCTACGACCCGGGTGACGACTCCTGGACCGCGCTGCCGGACGCCCCGGTGGACGTGTGGGCCGGGCAGTCGGCCGGCGCCAACGGTCAGATGATCGTCAACGGCGGTGTCCAGGGCGGCGCGGTCACGAACGCGAGCTTCGCGTTCGACGGTGCCAGCGGCGACTGGGTCGAGATGCCGGCCAGCAGTGCGGCCGTCTACCGCGGAGGTGCCGCCTGCGGCATCGCCAAGGTCGGCGGGTCCACCGGTGGCTTCACCCCGATCGACGTGGCCGAGCAGCTGCCCGGCTACGACGACTGCGGCGCCACCGGCGCCGACGTCGACTGGCTGACGGTGGACCCGATGGAGTTCACCATCGAGCCGGGCGACCGGGTGCGGGTGCGGGTGACCACGGACGCCAACGTGGCGCAGCCGGGTGACTACACCGCCGGCATCGGCATCCGGACCAGCACCCCGCAGGACCTGGACCCGATCGACGTGACGATGCATGTCAATCCGCCGCGCAACTGGGGCAAGCTCCAGGGCAGCGTGGAGGGTGTCGAGTGCGACTCCTCACGGGTCGGGCTGGGCGGTGCCGTCGTGGACCTCACGCCGCGACGGGGCGACCACGCCGGCTACAGCCTCATCACCGAGGAGGACGGTTCGTACGCCTACTGGGTGCTCACCGACAGGTACCAGGCGATCGTCGCCAAGGACGGCTACCGACCGACCGTGGACGAGATCCGCGTGCCCCGCGGGCGGATCGTGACGGAGGACTACGCCCTCCGCAAGATCGGCTGCTGAGCAGGCGCTGACACCGGCGTATGCCGGTGGTGGGCCCGCCTCGACCACGGTCGGGGCGGGCCTGCCGTCTGCTAGACTGATGAATCGACCAGTCGGGCGCCACGGCGTCCGACGTGCAAGAGGGGCCCCGCCCCCACCCGCGCCGACCTCCGGGTCGCCGGGTCCGACACGGTCCGCCACCGCCTCCGGGCGGCGGCTGCGGCGCATACCTGAGGGTGTGCGTGCTGCGCCGGACCGTGGGGGACAGGCCTCTTGCGCACCAGGTGCCAGGAGGCCTTTCTGGTGCCCGGGGTCGTCAGACACGACGACGAAGGAGCAGGCACATCAGCGAGCCTCGCATCAACGACCGCATCCGGGTCCCGGAAGTGCGGTTGGTGGGTCCCAACGGGGAACAGGTCGGCATCGTGCGCGTCGAGGACGCGCTGCGGCTGGCGGCCGAGGCCGACCTCGACCTGGTCGAGGTCGCCCCGATGGCGCGCCCCCCGGTCGCCAAGCTCATGGACTACGGCAAGTACAAGTACGAAGCCGCCATGAAGGCCCGGGAAGCCCGCAAGAACCAGGTCAACACGGTCATCAAGGAGATCAAGCTCCGACCGAAGATCGACGACCACGACTACGGCACCAAGAAGGGCCACGTCGTGCGCTTCCTCAAGGCCGGCGACAAGGTCAAGGTCACCATCATGTTCCGTGGCCGCGAGCAGTCCCGGCCCGAGCTCGGCTTCCGGCTGCTGCAGCGCCTCGCCGAGGACGTGGCCGAGCTCGGCCACGTGGAGAGCGCCCCGAAGCAGGACGGCCGCAACATGGTGATGGTGCTCGGCCCCACCGCCAAGAAGGCCCAGGTCCGTCAGGCCAAGCGGCGGGACGCCGAGCGCGCCCAGACCGCCACCGACGAGGCCACCCTCGCCACCGACCCGCAGTGAGGTGCGGGGCCCCGTGCCCCGGACCCACGGCATACCCGAAGGACCACGCCCGACCACGGGCGGAGACGACGAAGGAGATCGGCCCCATGCCGAAGATGAAGACCCACAGCGGTGCCAAGAAGCGCTTCCGTGTCACGGGATCCGGCAAGATCATGCACCAGCGCGCGCGCCACGTGCACAAGTTCCAGGAGCGCACCAGCCAGGCCGCGCGCCGGCTCGTGAACGACAAGGAGGTCGCGCCCAGCGACGTCCGCAAGGTCAAGAAGATGCTCGGTCTCTGACCTGAGCCCCGAACTTTCTCACCCCAGCAACTAGTCAAGGAGTACTCACGTGGCACGCGTGAAGCGGGCGGTCAACGCCCACAAGAAGCGTCGGGTCGTCCTGGAGCGCGCCAGCGGTTACCGCGGGCAGCGCAGCCGGCTCTACCGCAAGGCCAAGGAGCAGGTCACCCACAGCCTGGTCTACAGCTACAACGACCGCCGGAACAAGAAGGGCGACTTCCGTCGCCTGTGGATCCAGCGGATCAACGCCGGCGCGCGCGCCAACGGCATGACCTACAACCGGTTCATCCAGGGCCTCAAGGCCGCCGGCGTCGAGGTCGACCGCCGCATGCTGGCCGAGCTGGCGGTGCACGACGAGGCCGCCTTCACCGCTCTGGTCGAGCTCTCCCGCGCCAACGTGCCGGCCGAGGGCAGCAAGGCCGAGTCCGCCGCCTGAGCCGCGGCGCTTCGCACCCGGCACCACCGACGCCCCGGCGCATGAGCGATCCCGACCTCCCGCTGCTGAGCAACCCTCGCAGCGAGCGGGTCCGGCAGGTCGCCGCGCTGGGGCGTCGTGCTGCCCGGCAGCGATCCGGGACCTTCCTCGTGGAGGGACCCCAGGCGGTGCGTGAGCTGCTGGGGTATGCCGCCGGCTCGGCCCGCGGGCTCTACCTCACCGCGGAGGCGGGGGAGCGGCACCGCGAGCTGGTCGACGCCGCCGTGGCCGCCGGGCGGCCGGTCCACCGCTGCACCGAGCCGGTGCTGGCGGCGATGGCCGACACCGGCTCGCCCCAGGGTGTCCTGGCGGTCGCCGAGCGGGTCGACGTCCCCCTGGCGCGGGCGCTGGACGCGGTGGGGGAGGACGGGTTCGCGGTGGTGCTGACCCACGTGCGCGACCCCGGCAACGCGGGCACCGTGCTGCGTGGGGCCAGTGCCTTCGGGGCCGACGCGGTGCTGGTCAGCGACGCCTCGGTCGACGTCCACAACCCCAAGGTCGTGCGCTCCACGGTCGGCGCCCTCTTCCACCTGCCGGTGAGCGTGGGCACGCCCGTCGGGGAGCTGCTCGCGGCCTGCCGGGAGCGGGGCATCCGGCTGCTCGCCGCGGACGGCTCCGGCGAGACCGTGCTGCCGGATGCCGGGCTCACCGGCCGGCACGCGTGGGTCATGGGCAACGAGGCCTGGGGGCTGCCGCCGGAGGTGAGCTCCGGCTGCGACGCGCGGGTGCGCATACCCATCACCCGCGCCGAGTCGCTCAACCTGGCCATGGCCGCCACCGTCTGCCTGCACGCCTCCGCCGCCGCCCGCTCCTCCTGAGCACCCCACCCGGGGAGGATCGGTCCAGCCGCACCGATCCTCCCTTGGGTGGGGCCGGGTATGCGGTGAGGATGGGGGCGGGTGCCCGGATCCTCGCCTGGGTGGGGCCGGGTATGCCGTGAGCATGGGGGCAGGTGCCCGGATCCTCCCCGGGTGGGTCAGGCCCTGTCCTGGCCCGGGAAGTACCGGCGCCACTCGTCGGACAGGGCACCAAACGCCATACCTCGATCCTGGAAGATGCGGGCCAGTCGGTTCACCGTGTGACCGGGGTGCTGGAAGATGTCCGGGGAGATGAGGGTGACGATGCGCCAACCGTCGTCCTCGAAGCCCTCCCGGCGCTGCAGGTCCCCCTCCCACTGGCCTTCCCGTTGTATGTGGTGGCGCCCGTCGTACTCCACTGCGGTCCTGGTGGCGCGGTCTCCGGCATCGAGGCGCCGCATGAGCTCGCCGTGCTGGTCGTAGAACCGGAGGTCAGTCTCGAGCTCGGGCAGACCAGCGAGCACCCGCAAGAGCCGAGCCCGGGTCTCCATCGGGGAGTCGACGCCCGACCGGGCCAGGGACGCCGCT
Source organism: Serinicoccus hydrothermalis (assembly GCF_001685415.1). Taxonomy (NCBI): domain Bacteria; kingdom Bacillati; phylum Actinomycetota; class Actinomycetes; order Micrococcales; family Ornithinimicrobiaceae; genus Serinicoccus; species Serinicoccus hydrothermalis. Next base: position 171,608 of record NZ_CP014989.1, read on the forward strand.
CGGCGCGCGAGTCGGGGAGCGGCGGACAGCGAGCTCTGTGCAGCCTCGACCAGGGCGTCGGGGGTGGTGCGCTGCCGACGGATCAGGGAGTCCGCCAGGACGACGAGGTCCACCAGGCCGAGTCGATCCGCAAGGTCGAGGAAGGTGTCCTCCGGTGTGGTGACCGACAGCCCCCGGAACCGGCGTGGCGCTCGTTGCGAGGCGTGGGCTCGCGCATCGCGCCGTTCGGTCCGGGACGACCTTCCCGGAACGCTGGAGTGGAGCAGGTCGGACTGGGGGACGACGCCTCCCCACAGCTTGGCGGCCTGGTGGTGGGAGGCGAAGGAGTGTGGACCGCCGACCAGCACCGCGGCCTTGGCCTCGATCAGCGCATCCACCGTGACGTCCGCGCTCAGGTAGACCCCGTAGCCCAGTCGGACGAACTCCCCGGAACGCAGGCGGCGGTCGGAGAGGCCGTGCTGTCTTCCGGTATGCCACAGGAAGGGCTCTCGCGGGTCGAAGGTCATGCTCTGCACCTTGCCAGTGCTGGGAGGTTGGCCTTCACCGTCATCCACAGGGCCGCCGTCCCGGCCCCGCCCGCTGGTGAGGATGGAGGCAGGTGCCCGGATCCTCCCCCGGGTGGGCCGGGTATGTGGTGAGGATGGGGGCAGGTGCCCGGATCCTCCCCCGCGAGGGGGCGGCCGCCCGGCGGGCAGACAACCCGGTCGAGGGCAGCCCGGGAGCGCACCTAGACTGGCCGCCGTGTCTGCGCCCGATGCTCCCGACCCCGCGTCCGACCCTGCCGACCCCGCCGACGGTATGCCCCCGGCCGGTTCTCCCGGAGGCGCCGGCGACGCGGACCCGGCGGCCGAGCTGAGCCAGGAGTCGGTGGACCAGCACGTGGCCGCCGCGCTGGGCGCGATCGAGCAGGCCACGGACCTCGACCAGCTCAAGGAGACACGGCTCGCGCACGCGGGCGACCGGTCCCCGCTGGCCCTCGCGAACCGCGCCATCGGCTCGCTCCCCGGCCCGGACAAGGCCGCGGCGGGCAAGCTCGTCGGCCAGGCCAGGGGCAGGGTCAACAAGGCCCTCGCCGCCCGCCAGGTCGAGCTCGAGGCGGAGCGCGACGAGCGCATCCTCACCGAGGAGGCGATGGACCTCACGGTCGCACCGGGCCGTCGCCCGCTCGGCCGCCGGCACGTCCTCACGGTGACCGCCGAGCGGATGGCCGACGCGATGGTCGGCATGGGCTGGGAGATCGCCGAGGGCCCGCAGGTCGAGGCGGAGTGGTTCAACTTCGACGCCCTCAACTTCGACAAGGACCACCCGGCCCGGCAGATGCAGGACACCTTCTTCGTCGACCCGGCGAAGGCCGGCCTCGTGCTGCGGACCCACACCTCCCCGGTGCAGGCCCGCTCGCTCATCGAGCGCGGCGTGCCGCTCTACGTCGCCGTCCCCGGCAAGACGTTCCGCACCGACGAGCTGGACGCCACGCATACCCCCGTCTTCCACCAGCTCGAGGGGATCGCCATCGACGAGGGCCTGACGATGGCCCACCTCAAGGGGACCCTGGACCGGCTCGCCGAGGCGATGTTCGGCCCGGGCATCGTCAGCCGGCTTCGCCCCGCCTTCTTCCCCTTCACCGAGCCGAGCGCGGAGATGGACTTCCGCTGCTTCGTCTGCCGCGGCGAGGACCCGTCCTGCCGGACCTGCGGCGGCACCGGCTGGATCGAGTGGGGCGGCTGCGGCATGGTCAACCACAACGTGCTGCGCGCCGCCGGGGTGGACCCGGAGCGCTACCAGGGCTTCGCCTTCGGTATGGGCGTGGAGCGGACCGCGATGTTCCGCCACGGCATCGCCGACATGCGGGAGCTGATCGAGGGAGACGTGCGCTTCAACGCGCAGTTCGGGATGGAGATCTGATGCGGGTTCCGGTCGACTGGCTCGGCGACTACGTCGCGCTGCCCGAGGGCGTCACCGGCGAGCAGATCGCCGCGGACCTCGTGGCGGTCGGGCTCGAGGAGGAGGGTCTGCACACCAGCGGGGTGGGCGGACCGCTCGTCGTCGGGCGGGTGCTGGAGATGAGCCCCGAGCCGCAGAAGAACGGCAAGACGATCAACTGGTGCCAGGTCGACGTCGGTGACGCCAATGGCACCGGCGAGCCGCAGGGCATCGTCTGCGGCGCCCACAACTTCGCGGCCGACGACCTCGTCGCCGTCATCCTGCCCGGGGGCACGCTGCCGACGCCGCAGGGACCGCTGACGATCAGCGCGCGCAAGACCTACGGGCACGTCTCGGCCGGCATGATCTGCTCGGTCCGCGAGCTCGGGATCGGGGAGGACCACGACGGCATCCTCGTCCTGCCGCGCCTGCTGCCGGCCGAGGCGGTCGCCCGCCTCTCGCCCGGTGACGACCTCATCGGTGTCCTCGGCCTGGACCGGGAGACCGTCGAGGTCAACGTCACCCCGGACCGCGGCTACTGCTTCTCGATCCGCGGCATCGCCCGCGAGTACTCCCACTCCACCGGTGCGACCTTCACCGACCCCGCGTCGCTGCCGCTCGACGCAGGACAGGGCGAGGGGTATGCCGTCCGCCTCGCCGACGAGGCGCCGCTGGAGGGCGTGCCCGGGTGCGACCGCTACCTGGCACGGGTGGTGCGGGGCATCGACCTGACCCGCACCACGCCGGAGTGGATGGCGCGCCGGCTCACCGAGGCCGGCATGCGGCCCATCGGCCTCGCCGTGGACGTCACCAACTACGTCATGCTCGCCCTCGGCCAGCCCCTCCACGCCTTCGACCTGGCGACGCTGGGGGGACCCGTCGTCGTCCGTCGGGCCCGCCCCGGCGAGCGGCTCACGACGCTGGACGACGTGGACCGCTCGCTCGATCCCGAGGACCTGCTCATCACCGACGGCGGCGAGCGCGTGCTCGCCCTCGCCGGGGTCATGGGTGGCGAGGACGGCGAGGTCACGCCGGGCGTCACCACCGACGTGCTCATCGAGTCCGCCCACTTCGACGCGCGGACCGTCGGGCGGACCTCGCGGCGGCACAAGCTGTCCAGCGAGGCCGCGAAGCGGTTCGAGCGAGGCGTGGACCCGGACGTCACCGCGGCCGCCGCCCAGCTCGCGGTGGACCTGCTCGTCGAGCACGGCGGCGGCACCGCCGACCCCGCGATCACCGACGTGGACCAGCGGCCGGGACGCGACCCGATCGAGCTCGACCTGACGCTGGCCACCCGCTACGTCGGCGTCAACTACTCCCTCGACCGGGTCCGCGAGGTGCTGCGCATGATCGGCTGCGAGGTGTCGGAGACGGGCGACGAGCGCCGGGTCTCGGTGCTGCCGCCCACCTGGCGGCCCGACCTCACCGACGCCCCGACCCTGGTGGAGGAGGTCGCCCGGGTCGACGGCTACGACAAGATCCCCTCGGTCGTGCCGCGCGCCGTGGGAGGCCGTGGCCTCACGCACGGCCAGCGTGCCCGGCGGGCCGTCGCCACGGCCCTGGCCGGGCAGGGCCTGCAGGAGGTCCTCACCTACCCCTTCGTCGGCGCCGGACGCTTCGACGAGCTGGGTCTGCCCGAGGACGACCCGCACCGCCAGGCCGTCCGCCTGGCCAACCCGCTCTCCGACGAGGCCCCCCTCATGCGGACGGCGCTGCTGCAGACGCTGCCGGAGGCGCTGCTGCGCAACGTCTCCCGCGGCAACCGCGACGTCGCGCTCTTCGAGATCGACACGGTCACGCAGCCCGAGCCGGACGCCATGGCCCCGGTCCCGGGGGTGGGCGAGCTGCCCGCCGAGGACGTCCTGGCCCAGATCTGCGGCGCGGTGCCGGCCCAGCCCTGGCACGTGGCCGTCATGGCCGCCGGGCAGGCCGACCGCGCCGGATGGTGGGGCCGGGGCCGCCCGGTGGATGTCGTCGACGTGGTCGGCTGGGCCCATGCCGTGGCGGACGCCCTCGGCGTCGAGGTCCGGCGCGAGCAGAGCGCCCGCGCCCCCTTCCACCCGGGGCGCTGCGTCGACCTCACGCTCGCCGACGGCACCCGGGTCGGCTGGGCCGGGGAGCTGCACCCCAAGGTCGTGCAGCGGCTCGGCCTGCCCCCGCGGACCAGCGCCGCCGAGCTCGACCTCGACGTCCTCGTCCGGGCCAGCGACCACCGCACCCAGGTCGACCGGCTCTCCACCCACCCCGTGGCGACCTCGGACGTCGCGCTGGAGGTGCCCCGCGGGGTCCGCTTCAGCGAGGTGGAGTCCTCGCTGCGCGGCGGCGCCGGTGACCTGCTCGAGAGCCTGGAGCTCTTCGACGTCTACGCCGGGGACCAGGTGGCGCAGGACAAGCACTCGCTGGCCTGGCGGATGCACTTCCGGGCGCCGGACCGGACCCTGACGACCCAGGAGGTCAACGCCGCGCGCGACGCGGCGGTGGCCCGGGTGGTCGCCGAGCGCGGGGCGGTGCAGCGATGAGCGTGGCGCTGGTCACCGGGGCCTCCCGGGGCATCGGGGACGTGCTGGTCCGGGCGCTGCTCGAGGACGGCTGGTCGGTCGTCGGGCTCTCCCGCTCGGGGCACGTCGCCGACGGCGCGGAGGGTATGCCGTGCGACGTCACCGACGCCGGCGAGGTCGACGCGGCCGTCGCCGAGGTGGTGTCCCGGCACGGCCGGATCGACCTGCTCGTCAACAACGCCGGTCTCATCGAGACCGAGCAGCCCCTGTGGGAGTCCGACGTCGACGAGTGGTGGCAGGTCATGGTCACCAACGTGCGCGGTCCGTTCCTGCTGACCCGGGCGGTCGTCCCGCACATGATCGCCGGCGGCGGGGGACGCGTGGTCAACCTCAACTCCGGCTCGGGCACGCGGGAGAGCCCGGTGCTCACGGCATACCACGCGTCGAAGTCCGCCCTCGCCCGGCTGACGGGCGGCACCGCGGTCGCCGGGGAGGAGCACGGCGTGCACGCCTTCGACCTGGCGCCCGGCGTCGTGCGCACGGACATGACCCGGTCCATGAAGATGCACGCGGACCGCACCGAGTGGACCGCGCCCGAGGAGGTCGTCGAGCTCTTCCTCGCCCTGGCCCACGGCGAGCTGGACGCCTTCTCCGGCCGGATGGTGCGCGCGGGCGCGGACGACCTGGAGGCCCTGCGCCGCCACGCCCGCGAGGGTCTGCCCGACGGTGCCCGGATGCTGCGGCTGCGGCCCTGGGGACCGGACGACCCCGTCGCCGGCTGAGATGGCCGACTTCGGCAGCCGGCTGACCTGGGCCGACCTGCCGCCGCACGTGCACTCCTGGGCCGCGGAGGCGCTCGGGTCGCCGGTCGTGAGCGCGCGCTCGCAACCGGCCGGATTCTCGCCCGGCTCCGCCGATCGCATCAGCACCGCTGCCGGTGACCGGGCCTTCGTCAAGGCCGTCAGCACCGCGCAGAACCCGGACACCCCCGGTCTGCACCGCCGCGAGATCGAGGTCCTGCGCAGCCTCGCCCGGGAGGGGGTGACGGTCGCGCCGGCGCTGCTGGCCGATCTCGACGACGGCACCTGGGTCGCGCTCCTGACCGAGGACGTCGACGGGCGTCACCCGCACGCCCCGTGGACCGACCCCGAGCTCGACGCGACGCTGGAGGCCCTCACGCAGATCGCGACGCGCCGGGCGCCGGCCTCGTGGCCGGACCTCTCCGCGGAGCTGCAGGCGGAGTTCGGCCTGTGGGCCCGGCTGCGCGACGAGCCGCCCGCCGAGCTGGACCCGTGGGTCGCCGACCGGCTGGACGACCTGCACGAGGCCTCGCAGCGCACCCTGGCCCGGCTGTCCGGTGACGCCATCGCCCACACCGACGTCCGCGCCGACAACCTGCTCGTCCAGGGCGACGGGAGCGTCCGGGTCGTGGACTGGCCCTGGGCCAGCCGCGGTGCGCCGTGGTTCGACGCCGCGAGCCTGCTCCTCGACGTGGGCGCGGTCGGCGAGGTGCACCTGGAGGTGGCCCTGCCGCGTCTGCACGCGCTCGGCGCCACCACCGACGACGTCGTGGGCGTGGTGGCCGGCGTGGCGGGCTTCCTGCTTCACCAGTCCCGCAGGCCCGCACCGCCGGGGCTGCCGACGCTGCGCGCCTTCCAGCGCTCCCGCGGCGAGGCCGCGGTCGGGCTCCTGCGCGACCTCTGGACGGACTGAACGCCTCGATGTCACTCGGGAGCCTGTTCAAGGGGGCTCGGGAGTGACGAACCGGCGCAAGCATGACGAACCGGCGCCCAGATGCTGCGGGACGAGGACCACGGCCGCTCCGGGACGCGGACCGCATACTCATGCAGGACTCGGTATACTCCTGCACCGTGACCTCGATCCCCATGACCCGCGCCGCGCGGCACCAGCGGATCTCGGACCTGCTCGAGCGGCACGCGGTGGGCTCGCAGGGCCAGCTGCTCGACCTGCTGGAGGAGGACGGCATCTCGGTCACGCAGGCCACGCTGTCCCGCGACCTCGTCGACCTCGAGGCGGTCAAGGTCCGCCGGGGACGCCAGCTCGTGTATGCCGTGCCCGGCGAGGGTGGCGACGCCACCCCGCGCCCGGCCCAGGACGTCGTCGAGGTGAGCCACCGGCTGGCGCGGCTGTGCCAGGAGCTGCTCGTGAGCGCCCGCTACGTGGGCAACCAGGTCGTCCTCCGGACGCCCCCCGGCGCGGCGCAGTTCCTCGCCTCGGCGATCGACCGCAGCGACGCACCGGACATCCTGGGCACCATCGCCGGTGACGACACGATCCTCGTCATCACGACCGAGATCGACGGCGGAGCCGCGACCGCGGGGCGCCTGCTCGGGCTCGCCGCGGAGCCCGAGCACTGACCAGTCCGCCCCGTCAGGGACAATGGGCGCCATGACCGTGAGCCTGTGGGGAGGCCGCTTCACCGGCGGCCCCAGCGATGCCTTGGCCGCTCTGAGCAAGAGCACGCACTTCGACTGGCGGCTGGCGCCCTACGACCTCGCCGGGTCGCGGGCGCACGCCCGGGTGCTGCACCGCGCCGGCCTGCTCTCCGACGGCCACCTCGAGGAGATGCTCGACGCGCTGGGTCGGCTGCGGACGGACGTCGAGACGGGCACCTTCGTGCCGCTGGAGAGCGACGAGGACGTGCACACGGCGCTGGAGCGTGGCCTCATCGAGCGTGCCGGCCCGGACGTCGGCGGCCGGCTGCGCGCCGGCCGGTCGCGCAACGACCAGGTGGCCGCGCAGTTCCGGATGTACCTCCGCGACCAGGCCCGCCTGCTCGGCGCGAAGGTCCTGGACGTCGTGCAGGCTCTGGTGGACCAGGCCGCTGCCCACCCGGACGTAGCCATGCCCGGCCGCACCCACCTGCAGCACGCCCAGCCGGTGCTGCTCGCGCACCACCTGCAGGCGCACGCGTGGGCGCTGCTGCGGGACGTGGAGCGGCTCGTGGACTGGGACCGCCGCGCGGCGGTCTCGCCCTACGGGTCGGGCGCTCTCGCCGGCTCCTCCCTCGGTCTCGACCCGCTCTCCGTCGCCCACGACCTGGGTATGCCCGCGGCCTCCGAGAACTCCATCGACGGCACCGCCTCGCGCGACTTCGCCGCCGAGTTCTCCTTCGTGCTGGCCATGACCGGCGTGGACCTGTCGCGGCTGAGCGAGGAGGTCATCCTCTGGGCGACAGCGGAGTTCGGCTTCGTCACGCTGGACGACGCCTTCTCCACGGGGTCCAGCATCATGCCGCAGAAGAAGAACCCGGACGTCGCCGAGCTGACCCGGGGCAAGGCGGGTCGCCTCGTCGGAGACCTCGCGGGGCTGCTCGCGACGCTCAAGGGGCTGCCGCTCGCCTACAACCGGGACCTGCAGGAGGACAAGGAGCCGGTCTTCGACGGCGTCGACACGCTGGAGGTCCTGCTCCCGGCCGTCTCCGGGATGGTGGCCACCCTGCAGTTCCACGAGGAGCGGCTGGAGGAGCTCGCGCCCCAGGGCTTCTCCCTGGCCACGGACGTGGCGGAGTGGCTCGTGCGCGAGGGTGTGCCGTTCCGGGTCGCGCACGAGGTGGCCGGCGCCTGCGTGCGAGCGTGCGAGGAGCGCGGCATCGGGCTGGAGGACCTCTCGGACGCCGACCTCGCCTCGATCAGCGAGCACCTGCACCCCGGGGTGCGCTCGGTGCTGACCGTCGCCGGGTCGCTCGCCTCGCGCAACGCCCACGGGGGCACGGCGCCGGTCCGGGTGACCGAGCAGCGGGCGCACCTGCTCAAGCAGGTGGCGCGGCTGCGGCACTGGGTCGGCGAGATGCCCACGATCCGGGACTGACCCGGTGCCCGGTGCGTGCCCCTGGTCCCGGGAGGAGCTCGCGGGTCCGGTCCTGGAGGTGGCGCCGGCGCTGCTGGGCACGCTGGTGGTCCACGGGCCGGTCGTCGTGCGGCTGACCGAGGTCGAGGCGTATGCCGGGAGCGACGACCCCGGCTCGCACGCCTACCGCGGACCCACCCGGCGCACCGCGGTGATGTTCGGGCCGGCCGGACACCTCTACTGCTACTTCAGCTACGGGATGCACTGGGCCGCCAACGTGGTCACCGGCACGGACGGCACCGCCTCGGCGGTCCTGCTCCGGGCCGGCGAGGTGGTGGCGGGTGCCGGGACCGCGCGCGAGCGGCGGGAGCGGGGGCGCCGGACCCCGGTGCCGGACCGCGATCTGGCGCGGGGACCGGGCAACCTGGGACGGGCGCTGGCGCTGGGCCGTGACCAGGACGGCCTGGACCTGTGCGCCCCGGCGGCTCAGGTCTCGCTGCACCACCCCGACCCCGGGCACCCCCGAGGGACCGTGCGCACGGGGCCGCGCGTGGGGGTCAGCGGCGACGGTGGATCCGGTGACCGGTTCCCCTGGCGGTTCTGGCTGGACGATGAGCCGACGGTCTCGGCATACCGTGCCGGGAGCCGCCGCTAGGCTGGGCGCGCGGCGTGGCCGGACGGCGACGCGCAGGGACGACGGAAGGACCGGGAACGGTGACCAACATCCTCGACGAGCTGCAGTGGCGGGGCCTGGTGGCGCAGACCACCGACGAGGCCGCGCTGCGCCAGGCACTCGACGACGGGCCGGTCACGGTCTACTGCGGCTTCGACCCCACGGCGCCCTCGCTCCACTTCGGCAACCTCGTGCAGCTCGTCGTCCTGCGCCACCTGCAGCGGGCCGGGCACCGGGTCATCTGCCTGGTGGGTGGGTCGACCGGCCTCATCGGCGACCCCAGGCCGACGTCGGAACGGGTGCTCAAGACCAAGGACGAGGCGGCGGCCAACGTCGCCCGGATCCAGCAGCTGGTCGGGCCGTTCCTGGAGTTCTCCGGGGACAACCCGGCGCTCCTGGTCAACAACCTGGACTGGACCGCCCCCCTGAGCGCGCTGGACTTCCTGCGCGACGTGGGTCAGCACTTCCGGGTCAACCAGATGATCCGCAAGGACGCGATCGCCGCCCGGCTGGAGAGCCAGGAGGGCATCTCCTACACCGAGTTCAGCTACCAGCTGCTCCAGGGCCTGGACTACCTGCACCTGTACCGGGAGTACGGCTGCACGCTGCAGACCGGTGGCCAGGACCAGTGGGGCAACCTCACGGCGGGCGTGGACCTCATCCACCGGGTCGAGGGTGCCTCGGTGCAGGTGATGACCACACCCCTGCTCACCGACGAGAGCGGCAACAAGTACGGCAAGTCCGAGGGCAACGCCGTCTGGCTGTCGGCCGACATGACCTCGCCGTACGCCTTCTACCAGTACTGGATCAACGTGGCCGACGGGGAGACCGGCAAGCTGCTCCGGGTCTTCACCGACCGGACCCCGGAGGAGATCGCCGCCCTGGAGACCTCGGCCCGTGAGCAGCCGCACCTGCGCGAGGCGCAGCGGGCGCTGGCCGGCGATGTCACCACCCTCGTCCACGGGGCGACGGCGACCGAGCAGGTCGAGGCGGCCAGCCAGGTGCTCTTCGGGCGGGGGGACCCGCACGCCCTCGACGCGCAGACGCTGCGCGACGCGACCGCCGAGCTCCCGGGGGCGGAGGCGGCGTCCGGCACCGCCGTGGTCGACGCCCTCGTGGCGACCGGTCTGGCTGCGAGCCGGGGAGCGGCGCGCCGGCTCCTCGCGGACGGGGGAGTGAGCGTCAACAACGCGAAGGTCGCGGACCCGGACGCGGTGCTCGCCGACGCGGACTTCCTCCGCGACGAGGTGGCGCTCCTGCGACGTGGCCGCAAGAGCCTCGCCGCACTGCGAAAGACGTCCTGACCAGCGGATTTGTCCCCTGCGCAGGACGTGTCCTAGAGTTGATCCTCGCCGCACCGACAGGGAGGCACGGACACCGACTCAGGTGGCCGGTCCCGGGTCCGGCAGCACGCCTCTCGGCACCAGGTTTCGGCCTGGACGCGGATTTGACTCGCAGAAGTCGGGATGCGTAACCTTGAAGAAAGCCCCGGACATCACGGTGCCACAAGCGCCTGGTTATGGTGTGTGTCCGATTCTTGAGAACTCAACAGCGTGTTTGTTTTTTGATGCCATGTTTTGTTTTGCCATGGCCTGCCCCACCCCCGTGGGGTGTGGTTGTGGTTTTTGCCGGGTTTGTCTGGCTTTCCGAGGCTCATGTTTATGGGTTTTTGGTTTTTTCGGAGAGTTTGATCCTGGCTCAGGACGAACGCTGGCGGCGTGCTTAACACATGCAAGTCGAACGCTGAAGCTCCAGCTTGCTGGGGTGGATGAGTGGCGAACGGGTGAGTAACACGTGAGTAACCTGCCCTCCACTTCGGGATAAGCACTGGAAACGGTGTCTAATACTGGATGTGACATCAGCCTGCATGGGTTGGTGTGGAAAGATTTTTTGGTGGTGGATGGACTCGCGGCCTATCAGCTTGTTGGTGGGGTAATGGCCTACCAAGGCGACGACGGGTAGCCGGCCTGAGAGGGTGACCGGCCACACTGGGACTGAGACACGGCCCAGACTCCTACGGGAGGCAGCAGTGGGGAATATTGCACAATGGGCGAAAGCCTGATGCAGCGACGCCGCGTGAGGGATGACGGCCTTCGGGTTGTAAACCTCTTTCAGCCTTGACGAAGCCCTTTTGGGGTGACGGTAGGGGCAGAAGAAGCACCGGCTAACTACGTGCCAGCAGCCGCGGTAATACGTAGGGTGCGAGCGTTGTCCGGAATTATTGGGCGTAAAGAGCTTGTAGGCGGTTTGTCGCGTCTGCTGTGAAAGCCCGGGGCTTAACTCCGGGTCTGCAGTGGGTACGGGCAGGCTAGAGTGTGGTAGGGGAGACTGGAATTCCTGGTGTAGCGGTGGAATGCGCAGATATCAGGAGGAACACCGATGGCGAAGGCAGGTCTCTGGGCCATTACTGACGCTGAGAAGCGAAAGCGTGGGGAGCGAACAGGATTAGATACCCTGGTAGTCCACGCCGTAAACGTTGGGCGCTAGGTGTGGGTCCCATTCCACGGGGTCCGTGCCGCAGCTAACGCATTAAGCGCCCCGCCTGGGGAGTACGGCCGCAAGGCTAAAACTCAAAGGAATTGACGGGGGCCCGCACAAGCGGCGGAGCATGCGGATTAATTCGATGCAACGCGAAGAACCTTACCAAGGCTTGACATACACCGGACGACTGCAGAGATGTGGTTTCCCTTTGTGGCTGGTGTACAGGTGGTGCATGGTTGTCGTCAGCTCGTGTCGTGAGATGTTGGGTTAAGTCCCGCAACGAGCGCAACCCTCGTTCCATGTTGCCAGCAACACCTTTTGGGTGGTTGGGGACTCATGGGAGACTGCCGGGGTCAACTCGGAGGAAGGTGGGGATGACGTCAAATCATCATGCCCCTTACGTCTTGGGCTTCACGCATGCTACAATGGCCGGTACAAAGGGCTGCGATCCCGTGAGGGGGAGCGAATCCCAGAAAGCCGGTCTCAGTTCGGATTGGGGTCTGCAACTCGACCCCATGAAGTCGGAGTCGCTAGTAATCGCAGATCAGCAACGCTGCGGTGAATACGTTCCCGGGCCTTGTACACACCGCCCGTCAAGTCACGAAAGTCGGTAACACCCGAAGCCGGTGGCCTAACCCCCTTTGTGGGGAGGGAGCTGTCGAAGGTGGGACTGGTGATTGGGACTAAGTCGTAACAAGGTAGCCGTACCGGAAGGTGCGGCTGGATCACCTCCTTTCTAAGGAGCATCGTTCACACCCGCCACCTGGTGGTGGGTGTGGGTGGCCTCGTGGTGCACCCGAGTGTGGTGCCCGGGGTTGCTCGTGGGTGGAACATCGAAGAACTGTCGCTGCACCTGTGTGTGCTGCTGATCGGTCGAGTACGGCCACGTGTCCTTGCTTCTCCCTTGGTGGAGGGGCCGGGATGCTGTGGTGGGGAAAGGCCGGCTGGTGGTGGCTGGGTGTGGTGCAAGCACGCTGTTGGGTCCTGAAGGATCGGACCCCCTGTGCACCTGGACCGCCGTCGTTGGTGGTGGTCGGGGTGTGGGGGGTTGGGTTTTTCTGGTGGCTGGGGCTCACCCTGGTGGTCGTACCCGTTCATTCCCTCCTCGCTGTTGTGTGTGGGGTGGGGGTGGGTGTGTGGCGGCCGGTGGTGGTGGGTGGCTGGTTGTTGGTTGAGAACTGTACAGTGGACGCGAGCATCTGTATCTTTGTGGCTTTTTTGTTAAGTTTTTAAGAGCGCACGGTGGATGCCTTGGCACGAGGAACCGAAGAAGGACGTAGGAATCTGCGATAAGCCTCGGGGAGTCGATAACCAGACTGTGATCCGAGGGTGTCCGAATGGGGAAACCCGGCCAGCTTCATCGCTGGTCACCCGCACCTGAATGTATAGGGTGTGTGGAGGGAACGTGGGGAAGTGAAACATCTCAGTACCCACAGGAAGAGAAAACAACATGTGATTCCGTGAGTAGTGGCGAGCGAAAGCGGATGAGGCTAAACCGTAGTTGTGTGATACCTGGTAGGGGTTGCAGCTGCGGGGTTGTGGGAGCGTGACGACCGGGACTACCATCCTGGTGCGTAGTGAGAAATCGTGTGGTGTAGGTGAAGGGTCTGGAAAGGCCTGGCGTAGACGGTGAGACCCCGGTAGCCGAAACACCCGCGACTGCGTGTTGCGCCTCCCGAGTAGTACGGGGCCCGAGAAATCTCGTACGAATCTGGCAGGACCACCTGCTAAGCCTAAATATTACCTCGTGACCGATAGCGGACAAGTACCGTGAGGGAAAGGTGAAAAGTACCCCGGGAGGGGAGTGAAATAGTTCCTGAAACCGTGCGCTTACAATCCGTCGGGGCTCACACCTTGTGTGTGGGTGACGGCGTGCCTTTTGAAGAATGAGCCTGCGAGTTAGTGCTCAGTGGCGAGGTTAACCCGTGTGGGGGAGCCGTAGCGAAAGCGAGTCCGAACAGGGCGTATGAGTCGCTGGGTCTAGACCCGAAGCGGAGTGATCTACCCATGGCCAGGGTGAAGCGCGGGTAAGACCGCGTGGAGGCCCGAACCCACTTAGGTTGAAAACTGAGGGGATGAGCTGTGGGTAGGGGTGAAAGGCCAATCAAACTCCGTGATAGCTGGTTCTCCCCGAAATGCATTTAGGTGCAGCGTCATGTGTTTCTTGCCGGAGGTAGAGCTACTGGATGGCTGATGGGCCTTACCGGGTTACTGACGTCAGCCAAACTCCGAATGCCGGTAAGTGAGAGCATGGCAGTGAGACTGCGGGGGATAAGCTTCGTAGTCGAGAGGGAAACAGCCCAGATCACCAGCTAAGGTCCCTAAGCGTGTGCTAAGTGGGAAAGGATGTGGAGTTGCGAAGACAACCAGGAGGTTGGCTTAGAAGCAGCCACCCTTGAAAGAGTGCGTAATAGCTCACTGGTCAAGTGATTCCGCGCCGACAATGTAGCGGGGCTCAAGCACACCACCGAAGCTGTGGCACCAGCACTTTCGCTCAGCATCACCCTCGGGTGGTGTTCAGGCGTGCTGGTGGGTAGGGGAGCGTCGTGCCGGGAGTGAAGCATCCGAGTGATCGAGGTGTGGATCCGGCACGAGTGAGAATGCAGGCATGAGTAGCGAATGAAGAGTGAGAAACTCTTCCGCCGAATCACCAAGGGTTCCAGGGTCAAGCTAATCTGCCCTGGGTAAGTCGGGACCTAAGGCGAGGCCGACAGGCGTAGTCGATGGACATCCGGTTGATATTCCGGAACCGGCGAAGAACCGCCCAGTACCGAGGCCGGGGATGCTGAGCGCCTGAAGCCACCCACAACCTTGACCGTTCGCGGTCGGGGGCGGGTGGTGGAACGCGTGACCCAATCCGGTAGTAGGTAAGCGATGGAAGGACGCAGGAAGGTAGCCTCCGCGTGGCGATGGTTGTCCACGTCGAAGAGCGCAGGGCCGGGGAGTGGTAAGTCCGCCCCAGTAGTGCCCGAGGCTTGATCGTGACCGCGTATGCGGGAAGCAGGGTGATCCTATGCTGCCAAGAAAAGTTCCTAGCGAGGTTCGAGCCGCCCGTACCCCAAACCGACTCAGGTGGTGAGGTAGAGAATACCGAGGCGATCGAGTGAATCGTGGTTAAGGAATTCGGCAAAATGCCCCCGTAACTTCGGGAGAAGGGGGGCCCGAGACGTGAAACCCCTTGCGGGTTAGCGTTGAGGGCCGCAGAGACCAGGGAGAAGCGACTGTTTACTAAAAACACAGGTCCGTGCGAAGTCGCAAGACGATGTATACGGACTGACGCCTGCCCGGTGCTGGAACGTTAAGGGGACGGGTCAACCCATTCGTGGGTGAAGCTCTGAACTTAAGCGCCAGTAAACGGCGGTGGTAACTATAACCATCCTAAGGTAGCGAAATTCCTTGTCGGGTAAGTTCCGACCTGCACGAATGGCGTAACGACTTCTCCACTGTCTCAACCGCGAACTCGGCGAAATTGCACTACGAGTAAAGATGCTCGTTACGCGCAGCAGGACGGAAAGACCCCGGGACCTTTACTATAGCTTGGTATTGGTGTTCGGTACGGCTTGTGTAGGATAGGTGGGAGACTGTGAAGCAGCCACGCCAGTGGTTGTGGAGTCAACGTTGAAATACCACTCTGGTCGTTCTGGATTCCTAACCTCGGTCCGTGATCCGGATCAGGGACAGTGCCTGGTGGGTAGTTTAACTGGGGCGGTTGCCTCCCAAAAAGTAACGGAGGCGCCCAAAGGTTCCCTCAGCCTGGTTGGCAATCAGGTGTCGAGTGTAAGTGCACAAGGGAGCTTGACTGTGAGACAGACATGTCGAGCAGAGACGAAAGTCGGGACTAGTGACCCGACGGTGGCTCGTGGAAGCGCCGTCGCTCAACGGATAAAAGGTACCCCGGGGATAACAGGCTGATCCTGCCCAAGAGCTCATATCGACGGCATGGTTTGGCACCTCGATGTCGGCTCGTCGCATCCTGGGGCTGGAGTCGGTCCCAAGGGTTGGGCTGTTCGCCCATTAAAGCGGTACGCGAGCTGGGTTTAGAACGTCGTGAGACAGTTCGGTCCCTATCCGCTGCGCGCGCAGGAAACTTGAGAAGAGCTGTCCCTAGTACGAGAGGACCGGGATGGACGAACCACTGGTGTGTCAGTTGTTCCGCCAGGAGCACCGCTGATTAGCTACGTTCGGACGTGATAACCGCTGAAAGCATCTAAGCGGGAAGCACACTTCAAGATGAGGTTTCCAACACCCATTGGGTGGAGAGGCTCCCAGCTAGACTACTGGGTTGATAGGCCGGACGTGGAAGCACAGCAATGTGCGTAGCTGACCGGTACTAATAAGCCGACAACTTAACAAAACACACCCACAGGGGGCTTCGCCCCCCGTGAACCCCCGAAGACACACAGACTGCTCGCGTCCACTGCACGGTTCCCGACCCACAAACACACCCCCACCACGCGTGTGTGAACATGGTCGATATTGTTACGGCGGTCATAGCGTCAGGGAAACGCCCGGTCACATTCCGAACCCGGAAGCTAAGCCTGACAGCGCCGATGGTACTGCACCGGAAACAGTGTGGGAGAGTAGGACACCGCCGGACCACTATTCACCGAAAGGGCCCACCCACCAGGGTGGGCCCTTTCGCATGTCCGGGGCCGGCACCCTCGCCCGTCCTGAGAGGATGGGACCCGACAGCAGCTTGAGGAGAGGAACGCACGTGGACGAGCGTCGTCAGACCGGTCGCCGTGGCCCCGAGCGCGGCGAGCGCCGTGGAGCAGGGCGTGGTGCCCCCGAGCGGGGGCGTGAGGATCGGGGTCGTGGGGGCCCGGCCTCACCGGAGCGGCCTGCTCGGGACGACCGCGACATCCGGCGCCCGCCACGGGTCCCAGAGCCGCCGCTGCCCGAGGATGCGGACGCAGGCGGCCTGGACCGCTCGCTCCGCTCGGAGCTGCGGACGCTGAGCAAGGAGAACGCGGAGGGTGTGGGCGGTCACCTCGTCATGGTCGGCCGGGCGCTCGACGCGGAGGACTTCGACCTCGCCCTGGCCCATGCCGAGGCCGCGGCGCGGCGCGCCGGTCGCGTGGCGGGCGTGCGGGAGGCGCTCGGGGTGGTGCACTACCGGCGCGGCGAGTGGGCCAAGGCGCTGGCCGAGCTCCGGACCGCGCGCCGGCTGAGCGGCTCCCAGCACCTGCTGCCGCTGCTCGCGGACGTCGAGCGGGGCCTCGGCCGCCCGGAGCGGGCGCTGGAGCTCGCGGCCACCCCGGAGGCGGCCCAGCTGGGCCCGGCCGAGCTGGTGGAGCTGGCCATCGTCGTCGCTGGGGCCAGGGGCGACCTCGGGCAGCACTCCGCTGCCGTCCTGCACCTGGCGGAGCCGGCCCGCCGCAGCACCGCGAAGCAGCCCTGGGCCGCGCGGTTGCGCTACGCCTACGCCGCGGCGCTGGAGGCCGACGGTCAGGACGAGCAGGCGCAGGAGTGGTATGCCCGGGCCGCCGAGGTGGACGCCCTGGGCGAGACGGACGCGGCCGAGCTGCTGGGCCGCGGCGACGACACCTGGGTGGTCGACCTCGGGGACGACGAGGACGACGACGCCGCTCCGGACGGCACCGAGGAGGTCCGGGACTCGTGATCACCGGCATGCTGTGCGACCTCGACGGTGTGGTCTACCGCGCGCACGAGGCGTGCGAGGGCGCGGTCGAGGCCCTGGCCGACGCGCGGGACGCCGGCGTCCGGATCCTCTACCTCACCAACAACGCCTCCCGCACCCCGCAGGAGGTCGCCGACCAGCTCAGCGACCTCGGGGTGCAGGCAGGGCCGGAGGACGTGCTCACCGCGTCGCAGGTCGCGGCCGCGGTGCTGCAGGAGCAGCGTGCCGACCTCCTGGACGACGGTCACGTGCTCGCGGTCGGCGGCCCCGGCGTCGCGGACGCCCTGCGCGAGGCCGGCTTCTCGACCCTCACCCCGCACGAGGTCGCCGACGCCGCCCGCCGGGGCGAGACGCCGGCGATCGGGGCCGTGGTCCAGGGCTACGGGCCGCAGGTGGGCGTGGCCGACCTGACGGAGGCAGCCTACGCCCTGCGCTCGGGGGCCGACTGGATCGCGACCAACGACGACGCCACGCTCCCGACCGAGCGCGGGCAGGCTCCGGGCAACGGCTCCCTGGTCGCCGCTGTCGCGCACGCGACCGGGGCGACGCCGCTGGTCGTCGGCAAGCCGCACGCGCCGGCCTACCACGCGGCCCTGGACCGGCTGGGCACCTCGCCGGAGGACACGCTCATGGTGGGCGACCGGCTGGAGACCGACATCGCCGGGGCCGGGGCGACCGGGCTGCGCAGCGCCCTGGTGCTCACGGGCGTCTCGACGCGTGCGGAGGCGCGAGAGGCGCCGGAGGGACAACGACCGGACCGGGTCGCGGAGACGATGCTGGACCTGACCGACCTCTGGAGGACCACATGAGCGAGCAGCAGGGATCAGAGCAGCGCCCGAGGACCGGCGACGACACCGTCGACGCCGCCCTGGACCGGCTGGACCAGGCCCTCGCGCAGGACGACGAGGGCGCACCCGACGCCCTGGCCCGGGCCCACCGCGACCTGCAGCAGCGGTTGCACGACCCGTCTCCTGCCGGTCCAGGGACGAGCGACGGCTCACCAGCCGAGAGGTGAGCACCCGTCTGGACCGAGCCCTGGTGCAGCGCGGCCTGGCCCCGACCCGCACCCAGGCGCAGCTGCTGGTGCGGGACGGCCTCGTGCACGTCGACGGGGAGGAGACCCGGCGGGCGGCACACCCCGTCCCGGACGACGCAGAGATCACCGTCGTCGGTGCCGGGACGGGCACCGAGGCCGAGTGGGTGCGCCGCGGCTGGGTCGGGAGAGGGGCGGTCAAGCTCGCGGCCGCCCTCGAGGCCTGGCCGGATCTCGTCGTGCGGGGCCGCCGGTGCCTCGACGTGGGCGCGTCGACCGGGGGCTTCACCCAGGTGCTCCTCGAGCACGGGGCCGCGAGCGTGGTCGCGCTCGACGTGGGCCACGACCAGCTGGCGCAGGCGCTGCGGGACGACCCCCGCGTCCTCGACCTCTCGGGGGTCTCGGTCCGCGACGTCGACGAGGACGCCGTCGGCGGGCCGGTCGACGTGCTCGTCGGCGACCTGTCCTTCATCTCCCTGCGCCTGGTCCTGCCGGTCCTCGCCGGTCTCGTCCGGCGGGACGGAGACCTCGTCCTGCTCGTCAAGCCGCAGTTCGAGGTGGGGGCCGACGCCCTCGGGCGCGGCGGGGTGGTGCGCTCGGCACGCCAGCGCGAGGAGGTCCTGCTGGCCCTGGACGACGAGGCACGCCGGTGCGGCCTCGCGCCGCAGGACCTGCGGCGTTCCCCGCTGCGCGGGGGCACGGGCAACGTGGAGTTCCTCTGGCGGCTGCGCCGGTGCAGCCACCCCGCCCCCTGCCCTCCCTCAGCAGGCATGATGGGGTGCGGACCCGGGCGCACGCAGATGGCCGCCCTGGCACGCACCCGAGCACAGGAGGACGGATGAGTCGGCGCATCATGCTGGTCACCCATCCGACGCGCCCGGACATGCCCGAGCTCGCGGGCGTCTTCGCCGAGCGGCTGGGCCGTCACGGGATCGAGGTGGAGACCGTCCCGGAGGCCGACCCGACCCACCAGGTGGTCACCGACAGCGAGGTGGTCGCGCTCAAGAGCCCAGTGCCGCCGCACGTGGACGCGGCCGGGTGCGAGCTCGTCGTGGTGTTCGGCGGGGACGGCACGATCCTGCGCGGGGCGGAGATCGCACGACCCGCGGGGACACCGTTGCTCGGCGTCAACCTCGGCCGGGTGGGCTTCCTCGCCGAGGCGGAGAAGGACGACATCGCCGCGATCATCGAGCGCATCGTCGCGCGTGACTACCAGGTGGAGGAGCGGATGACCCTCGAGGTCGACGTCCTCCACGACGGCCGGGTGGTCTGCCACAACTGGGCGCTCAACGAGGCCAGCGTGGAGAAGTCCGCCCGCGAGCGGATGCTCGAGCTCGCCGTGGAGGTGGACGGACGGCCGCTGTCCACCTGGGGCTGCGACGGGGTCGTCATGGCGACGCCGACCGGCTCGACCGCGTATGCCTTCTCCGGCGGCGGGCCGGTCGTGTGGCCCGACGTGGAGGCCCTCTTGGTGGTGCCCATCTCGGCACACGCGCTCTTCGCCCGCCCGGTCGTGCTGAGCCCGGAGGCGCACCTCGCGGTCGAGGTCGTCCCGCACAGCCACGTCACCGGCGTCATGTGGTGCGACGGACGCCGCACCGTCGAGCTGCCGCCCGGCGCACGCATCGAGGTGCGCCGCTCGGACACGCCGGTCCGGCTGGCGCGGCTGGGGGTCGAACCGTTCACCGACCGTCTGGTCGCCAAGTTCGCCCTGCCCGTGTCCGGGTGGCGCGGTCCGGCGAGCGGCCCTCCCGGGGGGCGCCGGTGACGCTGCGCCGGATCCGCATCCAGCAGCTGGGCGTCATCGAGGAGGCCGAGCTCGACCTGGCCCCCGGCCTCAACGTCATCACGGGGGAGACCGGGGCCGGCAAGACCATGGTCGTCAGCGGTCTGGGCCTGCTGCTCGGCGAGCGGGCGGACGCCGGGCTCGTCCGTGCCGGGGCCGCGCGCGCCGTGGTCGAGGGTGAGGTCGACGTCCCCGAGGACCACCCGGCGGCCCGCCGCGTCACCGAGGCCGGCGGGGACGCCGCCGACGGTCTCATCCTCGTGCGCTCGGTGGCCGCCGAGGGGCGCTCCCGCGCCAGCGTCGGAGGCCGCAGCGCCCCGGTGTCGGTGCTCACCGAGGTCGGTGAGCACCTGGTCGCGGTGCACGGACAGGCCGACCAGTGGCGGCTGCGCAGCGCCGACCAGCACCGGGTCCTCCTGGACGCCGCGGGCGGACCGGGGCTCGCCGGGGCAGCGCAGCGGTATGCCGCGGCGTGGGACAACTGGCAGGAGAGCCGGCGGCGGCTGCACGAGCTGGGGCGGACCTCCACCGAGCGTTCGCTGCGGGTCGGGGCGCTGCGCCGTGCCCTGGAGGAGATCGAGCAGGTCGACCCGCGGCCGGGCGAGGAGGACGCCCTCCGCCTCGAGGCGGACCGGCTCACCCACGCCGAGGACCTGCGCCGCGCGGCGCAGGAGGCGCACGAGGCGCTGGCCGGTGCGGATCCTGCGAGCGCCGCGACCGAGGCGCCCTCGGTCGCCTCGCTGCTCGCCACCGCCACGGACGCGCTCACCCCGGCCGCGGGGCACGACGAGGAGCTCGCGGCGCTCCTGGCCCGGGTCCGCGAGCTGGCCTACCTCGCCACCGACCTGGCCCCGGACCTCGCGGCCTACGCCTCGGGCGTCGAGGTCGACCCGGAGCGGCTGGATGCCGTGCACGCCCGGCGGGCCGAGCTGACCGGTCTCCTGCGGCGCTACGGCACGTCCGCGGAGGAGGTGCTGCGCTTCGCCCAGCAGGCGGCCGCGGAGCTGGACGAGATCGACGTCTCCGACGACGACCTGGCGGAGCTGCGGGCACGCAGCGAGCACCTGCGGGGCGAGGTCGCGCGGGCGGGTCAGGAGCTCAGCACGCTGCGTGCGGAGACCGCGCGACGGGTGGGGGAGGCCGTCACCGAGGAGCTGGCCCACCTGGCCATGGGTTCGGCGACCGTCGTGGTCGACGTCGCTCACCGCGCGGCCGGGCACGAGGCCGGGCACAAGGACAGGGACGGCGGCAGCGACGGCGAGGACGCCGCCGACGACGGGACGGCGGACCCGGCAACGGCCAGCGGCGGGGAGGCGTCCGGCAGCACGGTCGAGCTCGTGGACGGCGCCCGGGTGCGCGCCTGGCGGCACGGTCTCGACGTCGTCGAGATCCGGCTCGCCGCCAACCCCGGGGCCCCGGCACGCTCGGTGACCCGCGCCGCGTCCGGCGGTGAGCTCTCGCGGGTCATGCTCGCGCTGGAGCTGGTGTGCGGTGCCGGGGCGGCGCCGACCTACGTCTTCGACGAGGTGGACGCCGGTGTCGGGGGCGCGGCGGCCCTGGACCTCGGGGCCCGCCTCGCGCGGCTGGCCCGGCAGGCCCAGGTCGTGGTGGTCACCCACCTGGGGCAGGTGGCCGCGTATGCCGACCAGCACCTGGTCGTCCGCAAGAGCACGGACGGCCAGGTCACGAGCAGCGGCGTCGTCGTCGTGGACGGCCCGGAGCGGGAGGCCGAGCTGGCCCGCATGCTGGGCGGCGTGGCCGACTCGGGTGCCGCCCTCGAGCACGCCCGGGAGCTGCTCGCGCAGCGTGGCGCCGTGGGTGCCGGATGAACGGGCGACGATCCCGGTCCCCCGACCCCGACGTGCCGCTGAGCGGCACGGTGCGGGTGGACCCGCGCACCAAGCGGCTCACCTCCCGCCTGCAGGCGGGCGACGTCGCCGTCATCGACCACGCCGACCTCGACCAGGTGAGCGCCAACGCGCTGGTCGCCTGCCGCCCGGCGGCGGTCGTCAACGCCGCCGCCTCGACGACCGGGGCCTACCCCAACATGGGCCCGCAGATCCTCCTGGACGCCGGCATACCCCTGCTCGACGCCGCCGGACCGGAGGTCATGAGCCTCGAGGAGGGCTCGCACGCCACCGTCGTCGGCGACCAGGTGCGCGTCGACGGCGTCGTCGTCGCCGAGGCGACCCGCCTGACCGCGGACATGGTCGCGCAGAGTCGGGAACGGGCCCGCGACAACCTGTCGGAGCAGATCGAGGCCTTCTCCCACAACACGATGGAGTACGTCCGGGCCGAGCGGGAGCTCCTGCTGGACGGGATCGGGATCCCCGAGCTGCGCACCGACTTCACCGGGCGGTACGCGCTCGTCGTCGTGCGCGGCTACCACTACAAGGAGGACCTGCAGACGCTGCGTCCCTTCCTGCGCGAGGCCCGGCCCGTGCTCATCGGGGTCGACGGCGGTGCGGACGCGCTGCTGGAGATGGGGCACCGCCCCGACCTGGTCGTCGGCGACATGGACTCGGTCTCCGACGCCGCGCTCACCAGCGGCGCCGAGCTCGTGGTCCACGCCTACCGCGACGGGCGTGCCCCCGGCCTGGAGCGCGTCGAGGCCCTGGGCGTGACCGACGCCGTCGTCCTGCCCGCACCGGGGACCAGCGAGGACATCGCCATGCTCATCGCCGACGAGCTCGGTGCCGAGCTCATCGTGGCGGTCGGCAGCCACGCCACGCTGGTCGAGTTCCTCGACAAGGGCCGCCAGGGGATGGCCAGCACCTTCCTCACCCGGCTGCGGGTCGGCAGCAAGCTCGTCGACGCCAAGGGGGTGAGCCTGCTCTACCGCTCCCGCGTCCCTGCCGTGTCCCTGGTATGGCTGGTGCTGGCGGGTCTGCTCGCCCTGCTGGTGGCGCTGGCCGTCACCCCCGGCGGACGGGCCCTGCTCGGGGTGCTGGCCGTACGATGGGACGACGTCTGGGCTTGGATCGAGGGGCTGTTCTGAAACGTGGTCGACTTCCGCTACCACCTGGTGTCGCTCGTCGCGGTCTTCATCGCGCTGGCGATCGGGATCGTGCTGGGGGCCGGTCCGCTGCGTGAGGGCATCTCGCAGCGGCTCGACGACGAGGTGGCCGAGCTGCGCACCGAGCGCACCGAGCTGCGCAGCGAACTGGACGTCCAGTCCCGGCAGGCCAGCGCCAAGGACGAGGCGGTCGACCTGCTCAGCCCGCGCGGGGTCGCGGGCACGCTCAACGGCATCAGGGTCGGGCTGGTGCTCCTGCCCGGCGCGGACCGCAACCACGTCGCCCAGCTCGAGGATCGGGTGGCGGACGCCGGCGGCACGCTCGCCGTGCAGGTGGAGGTGGACCAGTCCTTCGAGGCCGGCGACGCCGACCCCGAGGTGCTCGCCGAGGCCGGGTCGCGCCTGGCGCTGCCGGAGGGCGACGGAGGGTCGGACGACGACGCCTCCGGCCCGGGCCAGGTGCTCGCCGCGACGCTGGCCGGCGCTGACCGCGAGGGCGAGGCCGGCGCGTGGCTGGCAGCGGGGGAACGGCTGCGGGACGAGGGATGGATCGACGTGGAGTGGCAGGACGCGCAGGCCCCGGTCACCGACCGCCGGCCGCCGGAGGTGCTGCTCGTCGTGGGCGGTGGGCTGAGCGCGGCCGAGCTCGCGCCCGAGGACGACGCCGCGCAGGACCGGCTGGCGGTCCGCGAGGAGCTCGTCGAGGGACTGGTCCAGCTGGACGTGCCGCTCGTGGTGGCCGCAGCCGGGACCGAGGCCGGGGCGCTCACCGAGGGTGGGGGCCAGGACGGCCTGGTCAGCGCCGTGCGCGACGACGGCGCGCTGCGTGGCGAGGTCTCGACGGTGGACGACCTCGAGGGCGCCAGCGGGCGCGCGGCCGCCGTGCTGGCGCTGGCCTGGGAGCTCCAGGACGAGTCCGGGCACTACGGGCTCGGTGAGGACGCGCAGTCGCCGGTCCCGGCGCCACCACCGCTGCGGCTGACGTCGGTCCCGGGAACAGGGCAGGAGCCGCCGGCCTCCGACCC
This sequence comes from Serinicoccus hydrothermalis, assembly GCF_001685415.1. Classification (NCBI taxonomy): domain Bacteria; kingdom Bacillati; phylum Actinomycetota; class Actinomycetes; order Micrococcales; family Ornithinimicrobiaceae; genus Serinicoccus; species Serinicoccus hydrothermalis. The sequence goes on from NZ_CP014989.1 coordinate 195,491, forward strand.
GGTGCCCGCCGACCCCGCGTCGACGACCGCGCCGTGAGGCCGGGGCCGCCACCGCGCCTCGTGAGCGGGATCGCCGGCGCGGGCTCCGCCGCGCTCTCGGCCGCGGTGATGCGTGCCGAGCGGCGCGGCCGGCTCCCCGGCGGCGGCTCACGATGGGTGCGACGCAACCACCGGGGTGACGAGGTCACCCTGGTCGAGGGGCTGGCCCTCGGGGGCGGGGTCGCGGCACCGCTGGTGCTCCTCGACCCGCCGGTCGCGGCCGCGGTCCTCCTGGCGGGGGCCGCCGGCGCGGTGGACGACCTGGGCGCCGGGGGACAGGCCGACGTCAAGGGCCTGCGCGGCCACCTCGGCGCCCTGCGCCGCGGCGAGCTGACGACCGGGGCGCTGAAGATCGCGGTCCTCGGCGCGGCCGGGACGGTCGTCGCGGTGGCCGGCGACCGGCATACCTCCTCCGGGACGGCGGCCGCGAGGGTGGCGACGGCCGGGCTCGTGGCCGGCGGCGCCAACCTGGCCAACCTGCTCGACCTGCGACCCGGCCGCGCCCTCAAGGCCGGGCTGCTCGTGGCCGCCCCGTTGGCCGGCCGCCCGCCCGCGGCGGCCGTGCTCGGCGCCACGCTCGCCCTGCTGCCGGAGGACCTGCGCGGACGGACGATGCTCGGGGACACCGGGGCCAACGCCCTGGGTGCGGCCCTCGGGGCGGCGGCCGCGAGGGCGCTGCCGCCGGCCGGACGCTGGGGCGCCCTGGCCGCCGTCACCGCGCTGACGCTCGCGAGCGAGCGGGTGAGCTTCACCCGGGTCATCGAGTCCACCCCCGTCCTGCGGGAGCTGGACGCCTGGGGCCGCCGGTGAGCGGGGCCCCCAGCGCCCGGATCGGGGGGCAGCACCTGCTGGCCGCCGCCGGCCTCGTCGCCGCCCTCACCCTGCTCTCCCGCGTCGTCGGCGTCGCCCGCTGGTTCGCCTTCTCCAGCAGCGTCGGCACGACCTGCGTGGGGCAGGTCTACGCGACGGTCAACCAGATCCCCAACGTGCTCTTCGAGATCGCCGCCGGCGGTGCCCTGGCCGCCGTGGCGGTGCCGCTCGTGGCACGGCACCTGCACCGGGGCGAGGAGGAGCTGGCGGACCGGACCGCCTCCGCGCTGCTCGGCTGGACCCTGGTCGTGCTGCTGCCGCTCACGCTGGTCGTCGCCCTGGCGGCCGGGCCGCTCGCCGGGGCGCTGCTGGCCGCGCAGACCGAGGGCCCGGTGTGCAGCGCCGAAGACCTGCGGGCGGCAGGCCGCCTCATGCTGCTGCTCTTCGCCCCGCAGGTGCTGCTCTACGGGCTGGGCATCGTCCTCACCGGGGTGCTGCAGGCCCACCGCCGCTTCCTCGCGGCGGCCCTGGCCCCGCTGCTCTCGAGCGTGGTGGTCATCGCCACCTACCTCCTCTTCGGGCTCGCCTACGACCCCGCGGTCCCGGTCGCCGATCTCCCCCGCAGCGGTCTGGTCCTGCTCGCCCTCGGCACCACGCTCGGGGTCGCGGCGCTGAGCCTGCCGCTGCTCCTCCCGGTGTCCCGCCTCGGGGTGCGGTGGCGGCCCACGCTGCGCTTCCCCGAGGGCTCGGGCCGGGTCGCGGGTGCGCTCGCGGTGGCGGGCCTGGTCACCGTCGGCGCCCAGCAGGTCTTCACCGTCGTGGTCCTCGTCGTGGGCAACAGCGTGGGAGTGGGCGCCGTCCCGGTGTGGACCTACGCCCAGACCGTCTACCTGCTGCCCTACGCCGTGCTCGTCGTGCCGCTGGCCACCGCGGCCTTCCCGCGGCTGACGGCGGACCGCAGCGAGGCCACCGTGACCCTGCGGCGCACCACGCGGGCGGTCGTGGTGGGTGCGCTCGCCGGTGCCGCGGCGCTCGTCGCGGCCCGGCGCGAGGTGGGCCAGGTCTTCCTCTCCCACGACCGGGGTGCCGAGGGTGCCGGCCGTGCCACGCTGGAGGCGCTGCCCACGACGCTGGCGGCCCTGGCGCCGGGGCTGCTCGGCTTCGGTCTCGTCGCGCTCCTCACCCGGGCCCTGTATGCCGTGGGCCGGCCGGGGTGGGCCGCCGCCGGTGCCGGTGGTGGCTGGGTGCTGGCGGCCGTCGTCGGTCTCGCGGTCTCCGGTCCGGCGGCCGAGGCGGGGGTCGGGGGAGTCCTGCTCCTCCTGGCGCTCGCCTCCTCCGCCGGGATGCTCGTCTCGGGCGGGGTGCTGCTGACGCTGACCGCCCGGGCGTGGGGCGGCGCCGTCCTCGCCGGCCTGGCGCGCACGGCGGTCGTGGCTCTCGCGGGGACGGGCCTGGGCGTGGGCGTGGCCCAGATCCTCCCGGTCGACGCGCAGACCCTGCCGGCGGCCCTCGCCTGGGGCACGGTGCGCGGGCTGCTCGCGATGGCGTGCGTGGCCGTGGCGGTGGCCCTCCTGGACCGGGAGACGTGGTCCCTCGTGCGCGAGCGGGTCCTGCGCCGTGCGGGCCGTGGAGAGGGTGGCTGAGGTGCGCGTCCTGCTCGTGACCGCGGTCGTGGCCGGCGGGGTCGGCCGCCACGTGCGCCAGCTCGCGGACGACCTCGTGGCCGCCGGCCAGGACGTCGTCGTCGCCTGCCCCGCAGCGGTCGCCGAGGCCTTCGACATGGCCGCGTCCGGCGCCCGGGTGGCGGAGCTCGACGTGGGTACCACCCGCCCGGCGCAGCTGGCCGCCACGCACCGGGCACTGCGCCGGCTGCTGCGCGGTGCCGACGTCGTGCACGCGCACGGTGTGCGCGCCGGGGCGGCGATGGCGCTCGCCTCGTCGGGCCTCCGCTCCCGTCCGCAGCTGGTCGTCACCACCCACAACGGGCCACCACCCGGCAGGGCGGCGGCGCTGGTCTACGAGGGCCTGGAGCGGCTCGTCTGCCGCCGCGCCGACCTCGTGCTCACCGTCTCCGACGACCTGGCGGTGCGCGCGCGGCAGCGTGGCGCGCGCGCCGTGGCCACCGCCGTCGTCCCGTCGTCGGCGGCGGCGCCGGTCGACGACGCCGCCCGGCGAAGGGCGGGGGAGGACCTGCGCGCGGAGCTGGGCCTGGCCCGCGGTGTGCCGGTCGTCGTCACGGCGGGGCGGCTGGCGGAGCAGAAGCGGGTGGACGCGGTGGTCCGGGCGCACCACCGGCTCGTGGCCGACTCCCCGGCCGGCGGTCCGCCCCCCGTCCTGCTCGTCGTCGGTGACGGACCGCTGGAGGGCCGGTTGCGGGCTCTCGCCGCCACCGGTCCCGGGGACGTGCGCCTCCTCGGCCGGCGCGCCGACGTGCCCCGTCTGCTCGCGGGTGCCGACGTCGTCGTCTCCGCCGCCCGGTGGGAGGGTCAGCCGCTGGTGCTGCAGGAGGCGCTGGCCGCCGGCGCCCCCGTCGTCGCCACGGACGTCGGCGGCACGGCCGCGCTGCTGGACGGTGCCGGGCTCCTCGTCGCCGGCGACGACGACGGGCTCGCCACCCGGCTGGCCACCGCCGTCCGCGACCTGCTCGACGACCCCGGCGCCCGGGCGGCCCTCGGCGAGCGCGCCCGACGCAGGGCCGCCCGGCTGCCCACCCGGCGGGACGCCCTCGCCGCGGTGCTCCGGGCATACCGGCGGGTCGTCGGTGGGTGACCGGACGCCACGCCGTGTGCGGACCCCTTCGCCGGACGCCGCGCCGGTCACGTAGACTGCAAGCCCGTGGCGGAGACGACGACGAAGCACATCTTTGTGACCGGAGGCGTCGCCTCCTCGCTCGGGAAGGGACTGACGGCCTCGAGCCTGGGATTCCTGCTCCGCAGCCGGGGGCTGCGGGTGACGATGCAGAAGCTGGACCCCTACATCAACGTTGACCCGGGCACGATGAACCCGTTCCAGCACGGCGAGGTCTTCGTCACCGAGGACGGCGCCGAGTGCGACCTCGACATCGGGCACTACGAGCGCTTCCTCAACACCGACCTGTGGGGCCGCTCCAACGTCACCACCGGGCAGATCTACAACGACGTCATCGCCAAGGAGCGGCGCGGGGACTACCTCGGGGACACGGTGCAGGTCATCCCGCACATCACCAACGAGATCAAGGCCAGGATGCGGGCGGCCGCCGAGCGTCCCGAGGGGGAGCGCCCGGACATCATCATCACCGAGGTGGGCGGGACCGTCGGCGACATCGAGTCGCTGCCCTTCCTCGAGGCCGCGCGCCAGGTGCGCCACGACATCGGCCGCAGCAACGCCTTCTTCCTGCACGTCTCCCTCGTGCCCTACCTCGCGCCCAGCGGGGAGCTGAAGACCAAGCCGACCCAGCACTCGGTCGCAGCGCTGCGACAGGTCGGCATCGCGCCGGACGCGCTGGTGCTCCGCGCCGACCGGGAGATCCCGGCCGGGATCAAGCGCAAGATCTCGATGATGTGCGACGTCGACTCCGACGCGGTGGCCGCCTGCGTCGACGCCCCGTCGATCTACGACATCCCCAAGGTCCTGCACCGCGAGATGCTCGACGCGTATGTCGTGCGTCACCTGGGCCTGCCGTTCCGCGACGTCGACTGGTCGGCCTGGGACGCGCTGCTGGAGCGGGTGCACGAGCCGGAGCACCGGGTGGAGATCGCGCTGGTCGGCAAGTACGTCGACCTGCCCGACGCCTACCTCTCGGTCACCGAGGCGATGCGGGCCGGGGGCTTCCGGCACGACGCCAAGGTGGACATCCGCTGGGTGGCCTCGGACGAGTGCCGCACCGAGGCCGGCGCGACCCGGGCGCTGGCCGGGGTCGACGCGATCCTCGTGCCCGGCGGCTTCGGCGTGCGGGGGATCGAGGGCAAGGTCGGCGCGCTGCGCTGGGCCCGGGAGCGCCAGGTGCCGACCCTGGGCATCTGCCTGGGGCTGCAGGCCATGGTCATCGAGCACGCGCGCAACGTGGCGGGGATCGAGGGCGCGAGCTCGACCGAGTTCGACCCGGACAGCCCGGCGCCGGTCATCGCCACGATGGAGGAGCAGAAGTCCTTCGTCGAGGGCGCAGGCGACCTCGGCGGGACGATGCGCCTGGGGTCCTACCCCGCCGTGCTCACCGAGGGCTCGGTCGTCGCGCAGGCCTACGGCCAGACCGAGGTCACCGAGCGGCACCGGCACCGCTACGAGGTCAACAACGCCTTCCGGGACCAGCTCACCGACGCCGGTCTCGTCGTCAGCGGCCGGTCCCCGGACGGCGGGCTGGTGGAGTTCGTCGAGCTGCCCCGTGAGGTGCATCCCTACTACGTCTCGACCCAGGCCCACCCCGAGTTCAAGTCGCGCCCGGACCACGCGCACCCGCTCTTCGCCGGGCTCGTGGCCGCCGCGCTCGAGACGCAGCGCAGCCAGCGCCTGGTGGAGGTCGAGGGGCGCCAGCACCAGCACGCGCTGCCGGGAGCATGACGCTCGACGCGCCCAGGCTGGCGCTGGCGGAGCTGCGCGACCACCCCGGAACCCGGCCGGTGCGCCGCTCCGAGGTGGCCATGGAGGGTGCCGTCTGGAACGTCCACCGGGACGAGGTGGAGCTGGACGACGGGCCGGCGACGAGGGAGTACGTCCACCACACCGGTGCCGTCGCCGTGCTCGCGGTGCGCGAGGACCGGGGCGAGCCGGAGATCTTCGTCATCCGGCAGTACCGCCACCCGATCGGCGCCGAGGACTGGGAGATCCCGGCCGGCCTGCTCGACGTCGAGGGCGAGCCGCCGGTCGACGCCGCGCGGCGCGAGCTGGCCGAGGAGGCCGACCTGCGGGCCGAGCACTGGGAGCCGCTGGTCTCCTTCACGCCCTCCCCGGGCGGGCTCGACGAGACCATCCACACCTTCGTGGCGACCGACCTGTCCGACGTGCCGGTGGGGGAGCGGCACGCCCGCGCGGGCGAGGAGGCCGGTATGCCGACCGGCTGGGTGACCCTGCGCGACGCGGTGGCCGCGGTGCTCGGGGGCCAGGTGCACAACGGGCCGCTCATGCTGTCGGTGCTGGCGCTGCACACCCGGGGGGTGCGGTAGCCCGGACCTGCTGGTTCGTCCCCGTGGTGGGTCGGTTCGCCGTGCCGCGGCTCTGACGCGGGGTCATGCTGGGGGCCCTGACCGTCGGCGAAGGGGAGGAACATGCAACCGCTCGTCATCCGGAGTGCGATCATCGCGGCCCTGGGCGGGCTGCTGTTCGGGTTCGACACCGCGGTGATCTCCGGGACCACCAGCAACCTCACGGAGGTCTTCGACCTCAACGGCTTCGAGCTCGGGTTCACCGTGGCGACCGCGCTCATCGGGACCGTGGTCGGCGCCGCCTACGCGGGGCTGGGGAAGCCGGCCGACCGCTACGGGCGCAAACCGGTGCTCATCGTCATCGGCGTGCTCTACGTCGTCTCCGCCCTGGGGAGCGCCCTGGCCACCGACTGGATCACCTTCATGGTCTTCCGCTTCGTCGGCGGGCTCGGTGTCGGCGCCGCCACGGCGGTCGCACCCATCTACAACGCCGAGGTGGCACCTCCGCGCCACCGGGGACGCCTGGTCGGGCTGTTCCAGTTCAACATCGTGCTGGGCATCCTGCTGGCCTACCTGTCCAACTTCGCGATCCTCGGGCTGTTCCCCGAGGAGACCGCCTGGCGGTGGATGTTCGGGGCGGAGGCGCTCCCGGCGCTGGTCTTCGCGCTCCTGGTCTTCTTCATCCCGGAGAGCCCGCGCTGGTTGATGGCGGTCGGCCGCGACGACGAGGCGCGGACGATCATCGACCAGCTGACCTCGGACGAGACCGAGGCCCGGACGCAGCGCGAGGAGATCAAGGAGGCCCTGGAGTCCGAGGGCGACAGCGCGCACGTGCCGTTCTTCACCTCGGGGCACCGCAAGGTCATCCTGCTCGCGTTCGCGATCGCCGCCTTCAACCAGCTCGGCGGCATCAACGCGGTGCTCTACTACGCGCCGTCCATCTTCGAGAGCGCCGGGCTGGAGGAGAGCGCCGCCTTCCTCAACAGCGCCGGCGTGGGCCTGGTGAACCTCGTCGCGACCGTCCTGGCGCTGACGCTGATCGACCGGGTCGGACGCAAGTTCCTCATGTATGTCTGCTCGGCCGGATATCTGGTCACCCTGGGCCTCCTCACGGTGCTCTTCTTCCTCTACGAGGGCGACTTCAGCGGCGTGACCAGCGGTCTCGTGGTGGCCAGCATCATGCTCTTCGTCGGCGTGCACGCCTTCGGCCAGGGCGCGGTGATCTGGGTGTTCATCTCCGAGATCTTCCCCAACGCGATCCGGGCGCGCGGGCAGTCCTTCGGGGCGTTGACGCACTGGACCTTCGCGGCCGCCATCTCCTGGACCTTCCCGGCGATCGCCAGCGGGCTGGGTGCAGCCTTCGCCTTCGGGCTCTTCTTCCTCGGCGGTGTCGCGATGACGGTGTGGACCATCACCGTCATGCCGGAGACCAAGGGCATCCCGTTGGAGGAGATGCAGGAGAAGCTCGACCTGGTGGGCAGCGCGGCGATGAAGGAGCAGTAGGCAGACCCGGGCCGGACGCTTCGCCCCGTGAGCGGCGGGACGGGCGCGCCAGCTCAGAGCGGGATGACGGTCGCGCCCAGGAGCCCGTAGAGCGTCTGGGCGGCCACGGCGATGAGCACTCCGCCGGCGAACATGACGAGGAAGCCGTACCCGCCTCGGGCCCGACGCTCCGGGGCGGGGGCGCGGTGGTCCCGCCACCCGCCGATCTCCCAGACGGCATACGCCAGCACCCCGAGGCCGGCGGGCAGGCCGATGAGCCAGAACCAGAACCACCGGTTGCCGTGCCGGGGCACCGGGCCGAAGAGGACGAGGGCCAGCATGCCGCCGGCCAGCACCACCCTCAGCACGGCGTGCACCTGCGCGGTCGTCCCGAGCCGGAGGTTCGCGACCCCGGAGGGGATCTCGCTGCCGACGACCTGCTGCTGGAGCCAGGTCGTCTCGGCCTCGGACCAGCTGCTCCACACGCGCGGGCTCGGGTCCACCTGCTCGGAGACGGCGATGCGCGGGCTGCCGGCGGCGAGGGTGTAGACGAGCTCGCTGTACTGCGGCTCCACAGGCTCGGAAGCGTCGGTCAGACCGTCGAGGGAGCCCTGCCACCAGCCTCCTGTCCCGGTGCCCGGCCGTGACTCAAGGAAGGCGTAGCTCGTGACGCGGCCCTGCGCGAAGTCGCGCTCGGCGGAGGTCTGGCCGACGAGCTGGAACCCGCCGGCCAGGGAGGTGAGGACCATGACGAGCCACGACCCGGCGACCAGGAGGGCGAACGCCGGCCGGAGGACGGTCCACGGACGGCGCCGTCCACCGGAGGAGGCGCGGTCGGACCGGGCCTCCTCGACGTCCTCGGCACTGCGGGCGTCCCACGGCATGCCGCCATGCTGGCACGGCAGGACGCACACGTCCCGCCGAGCCGCGGCCGTGGGATGCCCGAAGCACGATGCTCGGGGCCTCGCACGACCCGTAGACTGGACCGGTGCCCGGGGCGGCGTGACGACCCGCGGGGCGCGCGGACGGCATACCTGCCCGATGCGTGACCACCCACGGCACCGCGCGTCCGGCGTCACCGACGAGAGCGCCACGTGGACCCCACGCGGCGAAGGTGTGGTGGCACCGCGACCTGGCCCCCGCCCACACCTCCCGGGCTGCCTTCGCGTCAGGGCAGCGTCCCTGCGCGGAACGACCCGAGAGGACTGGATTCATGTTGCGCACGCACGACGCCGGGGCCCTGCGCCCCGAGCACGTCGGATCGACCGTCACCCTCACCGGCTGGGTGGCCCGACGCCGCGACCACGGCGGTGTCGCCTTCATCGACCTGCGGGAGGCCAGCGGCGTCGTCCAGGTCGTCGCCCGCGACGAGGTGCTCACCGGCACCGCCCACGACCTGCGCAGCGAGTACTGCGTCCAGGTCACGGGCGAGGTCACCGCCCGCGCGGACAAGGACGTCAACCCCGAGCTCCCGACCGGCGGCATCGACGTCGTCGCCACGCAGATCGAGGTGCTGAGCGAGGCCGCCCCGCTGCCCTTCCAGATCGACGAGCGGGTCAGTGTCGGGGAGGAGGCGCGGCTGCGGCACCGCTACCTCGACCTGCGTCGACCCGGTGCGAGCTCCGCCGGCGCCAACCTGCGGCTGCGCTCCAAGGTCAACGCCGCGGCACGGAACCTGCTGGCCGAGCGTGACTTCGTCGAGGTCGAGACCCCGACGCTCACGCGGTCCACGCCCGAGGGGGCGCGCGACTTCCTCGTCCCCGCCCGGCTCCGGCCGGGCAGCTGGTACGCCCTGCCGCAGTCGCCGCAGCTGTTCAAGCAGCTGCTCATGGTGGCCGGGATGGAGCGGTACTACCAGATCGCCCGGTGCTACCGGGACGAGGACTTCCGCGCCGACCGGCAGCCGGAGTTCACCCAGCTCGACATCGAGATGAGCTTCGTCGAGCAGGACGACGTCATCGAGCTCGGCGAGGCGATCGCGGCGGCTGTGTGGCGCACGATCGGCGTCGAGCTCACCACCCCCTTCCCGCGGATGACGTATGCCGAGGCCATGCGCCGCTACGGCTCGGACAAGCCGGACCTGCGCTTCGAGGTCGAGCTGACCGAGTGCACCGACTACTTCGCCGACACCTCCTTCCGGGTGTTCCAGGCGGACTACGTCGGCGCCGTCGTCATGCCCGGCGGCGGGAGCCAGCCCCGGCGCCAGTTCGACGCCTGGCAGGAGTGGGCCAAGCAGCGCGGCGCCAAGGGCCTGGCCTACGTCACCGTGGGCGAGGACGGCACGCTCGGCGGCCCGGTCGCCAAGAACCTCTCCGACACCGAACGGGACGGTCTCGCCGCCCACGTCGGCGCGGAGCCGGGCGACTGCGTCTTCTTCGCCGCCGGTGCCACGAAGTCGTCCCGGGCGCTGCTCGGCGCGGCCCGGCAGGAGATCGCGCGCCGGTGCGAGCTCATCGACGAGGACGCCTGGAGCTTCCTCTGGGTCGTCGACGCGCCGCTCTTCGAGCCTGCCTCGGAGGCGGTGGCCGCCGGGGACGTGGCCGTCGGCGGTGGCGCGTGGACAGCGGTGCACCACGCCTTCACCTCGCCCCAGGCAGAGTTCCTCGACACCCTCGAGTCCGACCCCGGGTCGGCCCTCGCCTACGCCTACGACCTCGTGTGCAACGGCAACGAGATCGGTGGCGGGTCGATCCGTATCCACCGCCGCGACGTGCAGGAGCGGGTCTTCGCGATCATGGGGCTCTCGCCGGAGCAGGCGGAGGAGAAGTTCGGCTTCCTGCTCGAGGCGTTCAAGTACGGCGCGCCCCCGCACGGTGGGATCGCCTTCGGCTGGGACCGCATCGTCGCGCTGCTGGCCGGGACCGACTCGATCCGCGACGTCATCGCCTTCCCGAAGTCGGGCGGCGGCTTCGACCCGCTGACCGCCGCACCGGCCCCGATCACCCCCGAGCAGCGCAAGGAGGCCGGCGTGGACGCCACGCCCGAGCCGGCCGACGCGTCCGGCGCGGCGCAGTAGCGGGGTCGTCACGGCATACCGAGTGGCCCACTCCGGTGCAGGTCTGAGTCCTCTCAGGCCGCCGGAGTGGGCCACTCGATGCGCTCAGGAGACGGGGACGAGCATGCGGGAGTGCCAGGCGCGGGCGGTGCGGTAGCCGAGCCGCGCATACAGGCTGCGGGCCGCGGCGTTGTCGCTGAACATTCCGAGCGTGCAGACGCCGTGCTCCTCCAACGCCCACCGGGTGAGCGCCGCACTGACGACCCGCGCCAGGCCGGTGCCGCGGCGGTCGATCGCCGTGACGATCCCCGCCAAATGGGGTATGCCCGTGGCCTCCCGCTCGGCGCCGCCGACGGCCACGAGCGCCCCGTGCCCGTCCCGCAGCCCGACCCAGCGGTGGACCCGGCCGGTCCCGATCTCGGTCCACTGCCGCGGGTTGTGCGCCTGCGTGAACGCCGTCAGCTCGGCCGCGTCCGCGCTGTCGTCGAGGGGGATGACGTCGCGCTCGCGGGCGTCGACCTGAGGAGGCTCCTGCGTCCACATCCACTCCCAGTCGCCGCCGTCGCCGAGCTCGAGGACCTCGTGCGCGACCTCGGCGTGCGCCTGCGGCACCGAGACCGACCGCGAGCCCAGTCGCGCCAGGTGGCCCCCGTCGCGCAGCTCGGTCAGGGCCGCCCGCACACGAGCAAGCTCGCCACGAGACGGCGAGGTTCCCTGCATACCGGAGCACAACGGCACCACCCAGAAGCCCGGGCGTGCCCCGAGCCGTTGCACCAGCGCGACCTCCTCGTGCACCCACACCTCGCCGGGCAGCGGGTCCGGGACGGACCACCGCACCCACGGGTCGCCGCCGGAGAGCGCCAGCAGGTCGGCGTGCCGGGTGAGTCGGTCCACGGCGTTAGCCTGACATCCGTGTCCGACCTGTTCACCTCCGCCCAGGGCGACCCGACCACCGGTGCAGGTGCCGGCGACGCCGGGGGAGCGCTGGTCGCGCCGCTCGCGGTGCGGATGCGGCCCCGCTCGCTCGAGGAGGTCGCGGGCCAGCGGGAGGCGCTGCGGCCCGGGTCGCCGCTGCGCCGCCTCATCGAGGGCGGCGGGGGAGCCGCCGGGCCGCTCTCGGCGATCCTCTGGGGCCCCCCGGGGACGGGCAAGACCACCCTGGCGCACCTCGTCGCGCACGCCGCCGACCGCACCTTCGTCGAGCTGTCCGCCGTGACGGCCGGGGTCAAGGACGTCCGCGCGGTCATGGACCAGGCGGTCCGGGAGCGCTCGCTGCACGGCCGCCAGACCGTCCTCTTCCTCGACGAGATCCACCGCTTCACCAAGGCCCAGCAGGACGCGCTGCTGCCCGGCGTGGAGAACCGCACCGTCATCCTCGTCGCCGCGACGACCGAGAACCCGTCCTTCTCCATCATCGCGCCCCTGCTGTCCCGCTCGGTGCTCGTCACGCTCGGCTCGCTCGACGACGACGACGTCCGCGGCGTGGTGGCCCGGGCGCTGACCGACGAGCGCGGCCTCGCCGGTGCCCACACCCTGGGCGAGGAGGCCACCGAGCACGTCGTCCGGATGGCCGGCGGCGACGCCCGCCGCGCCCTCACGACCCTGGAGGCCGCCGCCGGGGTGGCCGCCGACGAGCGTGCCGCGGGTCGGGAGGACGAGGTCACCGAGATCACGCTCGCCCAGGTGGAGCAGGCGATGGCCCAGGCCGCGGTCCGCTACGACCGCGCCGGCGACCAGCACTACGACGTCGCCAGCGCCTTCATCAAGTCGATGCGCGGCTCGGACGTCGACGCCGCGCTGCACTACCTCGCCCGCCAGCTCGAGGCCGGCGAGGACCCGCGCTTCATCGCCCGCCGCATCGTCATCGCCGCGAGCGAGGACGTCGGCATGGGCGACCCGACCGCGCTGCAGACCGCGGTCGCCGCGCTGCACGCCGTCGCCCAGATCGGTATGCCCGAGGCCCGGATCATCCTCGCCCAGGCCGTGGTGCACAACGCTGTCGCGCCGAAGTCCAACGCCGCCTACGCGGCGATCAACGCCGCCATCGCCGACGTCCGGGCGGGCAAGGGCGGGCCGGTGCCGCCGCACCTGCGGGGCACGGGGTATGCCGGTGCCGCGCGCCTCGGCCACGGCGAGGGCTACCGCTACACCCACGACGAGCCGGCCGGGGTGGGGGAGCAGCAGTTCCTCCCCGACGACCTGCGCGACGCCGACTACTACCGACCCACCGGCCGCGGCTGGGAGGAGCGCCTCGGCCCCCGCTGGGCCGAGCTGCGCCGGATCATCCGGGGACGCCCGCGCGGCGGGGAGTGAGGGCATACCGGGTGGCGCCCGTCGTCTAGAGTGGATCAGTCCCGATCCGCCTCGTGAGGAGACCATGGAAACCGCCGAGATCCGCCGTCGCTGGCTGTCGTTCTTCGAGAGCCGGGGGCACGCCGTGGTGCCCAGCGCCTCGTTGGTCAGCCAGGACCCGACGCTGCTGTTCACGGTCGCCGGCATGGTGCCCTTCATCCCCTACCTCACCGGGCAGCAGACCCCGCCGTGGAACCGCGCCACCAGCGTCCAGAAGTGCGTCCGGACCCTGGACATCGAGGAGGTCGGCAAGACCACCCGGCACGGCACGTTCTTCCAGATGAACGGCAACTTCTCCTTCGGCGACTACTTCAAGGAGGAGGCCATCACCTACGCCTGGGAGTTCGTCACCGGCTCCCAAGACGAGGGCTGCCTCGGGTTCGACCCGGAGAGCATCTGGGTGACCGTGCTCAAGGGCGACGACGAGGCGCGCGGGTTCTGGGAGCGCGTGGCCGGGCTGCCGCCGGAGCGGATCCAGGAGCGCGGGCTGGAGGACAACTACTGGCACACCGGCGTCCCGGGACCGGGCGGCCCGTGCAGCGAGATCTACGTCGACCGGGGCCCGGAGTACGGCCCGGACGGCGGCCCGGTCGTCGACGAGGACCGCTTCCTGGAGATCTGGAACCTCGTCTTCATGCAGGAGGAGCTGAGCGAGGTCCGCTCCAAGACCGACTTCGACGTCGCGGGCGAGCTGCCGAGCAAGAACATCGACACCGGCATGGGGCTGGAGCGCGTCGCCTACCTGCTGCAGGGGGTGGACAACCTCTACGAGATCGACGAGGTCTACCCCGTCATCGAGCGCGCCGAGGAGCTCGCCGGCCGGACCTACGGCGACTCCGAGGAGGACGACGTGAGGTTCCGCGTCGTCGCCGACCACGTGCGCTCCGGGCTCATGCTCATGGGCGACGGCGTGGTCCCCGGCAACGAGGGCCGCGGGTATGTCCTGCGTCGCCTGCTGCGCCGCGCCGTGCGCTCGATGCGCCTGCTGGGCGTGGAGGAGCCATCGCTGCCGGAGCTGCTCCCGGTGAGCAAGGACGTCATGAAGGCGTCCTACCCCGAGCTCGAGGAGCAGTGGGCCCGCATCAGCGAGGTCGCGTATGCCGAGGAGGAGGCCTTCCGCCGTACCCTCGCCAGCGGCACGAGCATCCTGGACGGCGCGGTGGCCCGCGCCAAGCAGTCCGGGGCAACCCGGCTCGCCGGCTCCGAGGCCTTCGCGCTGCACGACACCTACGGCTTCCCCATCGACCTCACCCTGGAGATGGCCTCCGAGCAGGGGCTGTCGGTCGACGAGGACGGCTTCCGCACGCTCATGACCGAGCAGCGCGAGCGGGCCAAGGCCGACGCCAAGGCGAAGAAGACCGGCCGCGGCGGGGCAGGCGTCTACCGCGGGCTGGCCGACCGGCTGGGCACCGCGACCGAGTTCACCGGCTACGAGCAGATGAGCGGCGAGGGCCGCGTGGTCGGGCTGTTCTCCGGCGGCCGCGAGGTCGAGCGGACCCGGGTCGAGGGCGGCGCCCTCGAGGAGGGTGCCGAGCTGGAGATCGTGCTCGGCAGCACCCCGTTCTACGCCGAGGCGGGCGGCCAGCTCGCCGACCACGGCACCATCCGGCTCGGTGGCGGCGGGGTCGTCGAGGTCACCGACGTGCAGCGTCCGGTGCCCGGGCTGGTCGTGCACCGGGGCCGGCTCGTCGAGGGCGAGGTCGCGGTGGGCGAGGGCGCGCACTCCGAGATCGACGTCGTGCGCCGTGCGTCGGTGTCGCGCGCGCATACCGCCACCCACATCGTGCACAAGGTGCTGCGCGAGACCCTCGGCGACACCGCCACGCAGGCGGGCTCGGAGAACGCCCCGGGCCGGCTCCGCTTCGACTTCCGCGCCACCCGGGGGATGGACGCCGCCGAGCTGGCGGCGGTCGAGGCCCGCATCAACGAGCGCCTCATGGACGACCTGCAGGTCAGCGCTGCGGAGATGAGCTACGACGAGGCCCGGGAGATGGGCGCGATGGCCCTCTTCGGGGAGCGCTACCCCGACCTCGTGCGGGTCGTCTCCGTCGGCGGGCCCTGGAGCCTGGAGCTCTGCGGTGGCACCCACGTGCTCAACAGCGCCCAGCTCTCCCTGGTCAAGATCATGGGCGAGTCCTCGATCGGCTCCGGCGTGCGCCGCGTGGAGGCGCTCGTCGGTGCGGACGCCTACAGCCAGCTCGCGCGCGAGAACATCATCGTCAACCAGCTCACGGACACCCTCAAGGTGCGCCCGGACGAGCTGTCCGACCGGGTCGCGCAGCTCGTCTCGCGGCTCAAGGACGCGGAGAAGGAGATCGCCCAGGCCAAGGCCTCCCAGGTGCTCTCCTCGGCGGCCGGGCTGGTGGAGCAGGCGCGCGACGTCGACGGCACCACCTTCCTCGCCCACGACCTCGGCGAGGGCGTCGGGGCCGACGACCTGCGCCGGCTCGTCACCGACCTGCGCACGCGCCTGGGCCAGGACCGGCCCTCGGTCGTGGCGCTCACCGGGGTCACCGGGGGCCGGCCCGTCGTGGTCGTCGCCACCAACGAATCGGCGCGCGAGCGCGGCACCCGGGCCGGGGCCCTCGTCAAGGCCGGTGCCGGGGCGCTGGGCGGCGGTGGCGGCGGCAAGGACGACCTCGCGCAGGGCGGGGGCCAGGACGCCGCGGCCACCGGGGCCGCGCTCCGCGCGGTCGAGGACGCGTTGCGCGGGTGAGCGACCCGCACGGGGCGCCGCCGGAGGGGCCGGCCGGCGTCCTGCTGGGGATCGACGTCGGCGAGGCCCGGGTGGGCCTGGCCGCCTCCGACGCGCTCGGGCTGCTGGCGCACCCGGTGGAGACCCTGCCGCGGGACCACGAGCACGGCAGCGACCTCGACCGGGTCGCCGACGAGGCGCGCGAACGGGACGCGGTGATGGTCGTCGTCGGCCTCCCGCGCTCGCTCGACGGGCAGGAGCGAGTGGCCGCCGGGCGGGCGCGCGGGTACGCTGAGCGGTTGCAACGGTGCCTGGAGGTGCCGGTCCGCCTGTGGGACGAACGCCTGACCACGGTCGACGCGCACCGGGCGCTGCACAGCAGCGGCGTCCGGGGCCGTGACCAGCGTGGCGTCGTCGATCAGGCGGCCGCCGTGCTTATCCTCCAGGCAGCCCTGGACGCTCGCCGAGCCGGCCGCCCCGTCGGCTCGTCCCTGAAGGCGAGGAAGCCACGGGCCCGACGGTCTCGCGACCCTGACGCGAAGGACGCCACATGAGCCAGCCGCCCGGCGGGCACGAGGACCACGACGGTCCAGGCCACCACCGTGACACCGGTGGCCACGTCGACGAGCACGACCCGGACCACTTCGACGACGACGTCTTCGCGCTGCGCGGCGCCCGGCACCACGACGAGTCGCTCGCCGACCACGTGCTGTCGCCCGAGGAGGAGCTCGCCTACCGACCCCGCCGCCGCCGGCGCAGCCCGCTCCTCAAGGGCCTGGCGCTGACGTTGGCCGCGGTCGTCGTGGTCGTCGCCGCCGTCTACTCCTTCGGGTCGCTGCGCTCGGTCCTCCCGGACCTGTCCGCGGGGGAGTCGGTCGACACCACGGACTACAAGGGCAAGGGCAGCGGCGAGGTGATGGTCGAGATCCCGCAGGGGGCGGCCGGCCAGCAGATCGCCCAGATCCTCACCGACGAGGGGGTCGTGGGCTCGGTCGCCGCCTTCTCCACCGCGCTGCAGGCCAACCCGGACGCCGCGGCGATCCAGCCCGGGACATACCGCATGGCCAACGAGATGAGCTCGGAGGCGGCGCTCGGGCGGCTGCTGGACCCGCAGTTCCGCGAGCGCAACGGGGTGACGGTCCGCGAGGGGCTGTGGGTCGCCGAGACCTTCGAGGTGCTCGCCGAGGGCACCGACCACGAGGTCGCCGACTACGAGGCCGTCGACCCGGCGGACCTGGACCTGCCGGCGGCGGCGGACGGCGAGCTCGAGGGCTTCCTCTACCCCAGCACCTACGACTTCGGGGCCGACAGCACGCCGCAGGAGCAGCTGCAGACGATGATCGACCAGGGTCAGCAGGTGTATGCCGACATCGGCATCCCGGACGAGGACCTGCGCGAGGTCGTCATCAAGGCGAGCATCGTCCAGGGCGAGGGGCAGTTCGCCCAGGACCTGCCCAAGATCGCCCGGGTCATGGAGAACCGCCTCGAGGGCAACTCCGAGACCAGCGGCTTCCTGCAGATGGACTCCACGGTGCACTTCGTCTTCCAGGAGCGCGGCCGGGCCGGGACCACCGAGGAGCAGCGTCAGGACGACAGCCCCTACAACACCTACCAGCACCCGGGCCTGCCGCCGGGGCCGATCAACTCCCCCGGGGAGGACGCGCTGCGGGCGGCCTTCGAGCCCGAGCCGGGCGACTGGGTCTACTTCGTCACGGTCGACCCCTCGACCGGTGAGACGAAGTTCGCCGAGACCTACGACGAGCACCTGGTCAACCAGGAGGAGTTCCTCCAGTGGTGCGAGGACAACCCCGACCAGTGCTGAGCCGGGCCGCGGTCGTCGGCTCGCCCGTCGCCCACTCCCTGTCACCGGTGCTGCACCGCGCGGCCTACGCCGAGCTGGGGCTCACCGACTGGTCCTACGACCGGATCGAGATCGACGCCGCCGACCTCCCCGAGGTGGTCGCCGGGCTCGGGCCGGAGTGGGTCGGGCTGTCGGTCACCATGCCGGGCAAGGAGGTCGCCCTGACCCTGGCGCAGGGCGAGGTCTCCGTCGAGGCCACGCTGTCGGGCGCCGCCAACACGCTCTACCGCACGCCGCAGGGGTGGGCCGCCGACAACACCGACGTGCGCGGCCTCGTCGTCGCCCTCGAGGAGGCGGGGGTCCGGGCCTTCGAGCGTGGAGTCGTCGTCGGCGGTGGGGCGACCGCGCGCTCGGCGGTCGTGGCGCTGAGCGCGCTCGGTATGCGGGAGGTCACCTTCTGCCTGCGCGGCGAGCTGCGGGGGCGGACGCGCGAGCTGCTGGAGGCCACCGGGATCGAGGCGGACGTCGTGCCCCTGGCCCACGGCATACCGCTGGGGGCGGGGGAGGTCGTCGTGAGCACGCTGCCCGGGCACGTGCCGTCACCGGTGGTGCGGGCGCCCCTGGACGGCGGGCCGTCACCGGTCGTCATGGACGTCAGCTACGAGCCGTGGCCGAGCGCCCTCGCCACGGCGGTGGCGTCGGCGACGGGCGGTAGGGTCCAGGTCGTGAGGGGAACACGCATGCTGCTGCACCAGGCCGTGCGCCAGGTCGAGGTGATGACGGGGCGTCCGGGGCCGACCGCCGCGATGGACCGCGCGCTGACCGAGCACCTGGCCGCGCGAGGGGCGTCGTGACCGATCTGGTCCTGCCCTCGGTGGTCGCGGTCGTCGTCGCGGTGCTCGGCCTGCCGGTCGCCCGCTGGCTGGAGCAGACGACCTATCGCAAGCCGGACGAGGTCGACGAGCCCTCGCCGGGGCGTCGGTGGTGGGTGCCGGTCGCTCTGGGCCTGTCCTGCGCCGCCCTGCTGCACCGGGTGTGGCAGGTGCCCGACGACGCCGTGCCCGGGTGGCCGGTGGCGCTGGTGCTCAGCCTCACCCTGCTGCCCGTCGTCCTCGCGTGCGTGTGCCTGGCCGCCATGGACCTCGACGTGCACCGGCTGCCGGACCGGATCATGTGGCCGACGATGGGCCTGCTGGCGGTCGGCCTGCCCCTCGCCGCACTGGTCGGCGGAGGCGTCGACCCGCTGCTCCGGGCGCTGCTGGCCGGGGTCAGCGCCGGCGGGTTCTACCTGCTCGTCGCGCTGGTCTCGCTCGCGCGGGGATCGCTCGCCCTCGGGCTCGGCGACGTCAAGCTGGCCGTGGTGCTGGGGGCCGGGCTGGGCTGGTTCGGCTGGGCCGAGGCGATCCTCGGCATCTATGCCGGGTTCCTGGTCGGCGGGCTCTTCGCCGTCGGTCTGCTCGTCGGGCGCCGGGTCAGCTGGAGGGGCGAGTTCGCCTACGGTCCGGCGATGATGCTCGGGGCGCTGGTGGGGCTGCTCATGGGCCAGGGGATGCTCGTCGGCCTGGCCTGAGCCGTGCGGGTGGTGACCTCCGGGGGCCGGTGACCTGCGTGGGAGGATGGCGTCCATGCTGCGTTGGTTGACCGCCGGTGAGTCGCACGGCCCTGCCCTGACCGCCGTGATGGAGGGACTGCCCGCCGGGGTCCGGGTGGAGCGCGAGGCCGTCGAGGGCGCCCTCGCCCGGCGCCGGCTGGGCCACGGCCGGGGCGCGCGGATGAGCTTCGAGGCCGACCGGCTGCACTTCCTCGGCGGGATGCGGCACGGGGTCTCGCTGGGCTCGCCGCTGGCCCTGCAGATCGAGAACAGCGAGTGGCACAAGTGGGAGGCGGTGATGGGGCCCGAGCCGGTCGAGGCGCAGTCCCTCCAGGGCTCGGACGACGTCGGTGCCCCGCAGGAGCTGGCCCGCAACCGGCCGCTCACCCGCCCCCGACCCGGCCACGCCGACCTCGTGGGGATGACGAAGTACGGCTTCGACGAGGCCCGCCCCGTGCTGGAGCGGGCCTCGGCGCGCGAGACCGCGGCGCGGGTGGCCCTCGGGGCGGTCGCGGCGGCCTTCCTCGAGCAGGCCACGGGCATACGCCTCGTGTCGCACACCGTGAGCATCGGGCGCGCCGGTGTCCCGGGGATCGACGACGACGCGCCGGACCCCGCGACCCTGCCCGGGCCCGGGGACGTGGAGCGGGTGGACGCCGATCCCGTGCGCACGCTGGACGCCGAGCTGTCCGCCGCCATGGTGGCCGAGGTCGACGCCGCCAAGAAGGCCGGAGACACCCTCGGCGGGGTCGTGGAGGTGCTGGCCTACGGCCTGCCGCCCGGGCTGGGCTCGCACGTGCACTGGGACCGACGGCTGGACTCCCGGCTGGCCGGGGCGCTCATGGGCATCCAGGCCATCAAGGGCGTCGAGGTCGGCGAGGGCTTCCGCACGGCGGCCCGTCGCGGCAGCCTCGCTCACGACGAGATCGACCGCGACGAGGTCGGGCTGATCCGCCGCGCGACGCTGCGCAGCGGCGGCACCGAGGGCGGCATGAGCACGGGTGAGGTGCTGCGGGTCCGGGCCGCGATGAAGCCGATCTCCACGGTGCCGCGTGCGCTGCGGACGGTCGACACCGCCACGGGGGAGCCCGGCACGGCGATCCACCAGCGCTCCGACGTCTGCGCGGTCCCGGCGGCGGGCGTCGTCGCCGAGGCGATGGTGGCGCTCGTCCTGGCCGACGCCGTGCTGGAGAAGTTCGGGGGTGACTCGGTGCCCGAGGTGGCGCGCAACCACGCGGCATACCTCGCCTCCGTCGCCGAGCACCAGCGCACGCCGGCCACGGAGCCGGTCCGATGACCCGGCCCGTCGTCGTCCTCGTCGGTCCGCCGGGGGCGGGCAAGTCCACGGTCGGGCAGGTCCTCGCCGAGCGCCTGTCGGTCGCGCTGCACGACGTGGACGTGGCGATCGAGGCGGCCCAGGGCCGCACCGTCAGCGACATCTTCGTCGAGGACGGCGAGCCGGCCTTTCGCGCCCTGGAGCGGGCCGAGGTGCTCCGGGCGCTGACGGAGCACGAGGGGGTCCTCGCGCTCGGCGGCGGGGCGGTGATGCAGCCCGACGTCGCGACCGCTCTGCAGGAGGGCGGGCACGCCGTGGTCTTCCTCGACGTGACGATCGCCGACGCCTCCTCCCGGGTCGGCTTCGACGCCTCGAGGCCGCTGCTGCTGGTCAACCCCCGGGCCGCGTGGACCCGGCTCATGAACGCGCGCCGCGAGACCTACGAGACGGTGAGCGGGACCCGGGTCGACACCGCCGGACGCACGCCGGAGCAGGTCGCGGACGAGGTGACGGCGTGGCTGGGCCGGTGAGCCGCACGATCCAGGTCGGGGGCGAGCGGCCGTATGCCGTGCACGTCGGCCCTGGTGTGGTGGAGCGGCTGGCCGCGCACGCGGGGGAGGAGCCCGGCCGGCAGGTGCTCGTCGTCCACCAGCGGGGGCGGGAGGAGCTCGCCGAGCAGGCGGCGCAGACGCTGCGCGGGGCCGGCGCCCGCCCGCTGCTGGCGGCGGTCCCCGACGCCGAGTCGGCCAAGACCGCGGCCGTCCTGGCGGGGCTGTGGGACACCCTCGGCGAGGCGGGCTTCACCCGGTCCGACCTCGTCGTCGGCATCGGCGGGGGAGCCACGACCGACCTCGCCGGCTTCGTCGCCGCGACCTGGCTGCGGGGCGTGGAGGTGGTGCAGCTGCCCACCTCGCTGCTGGCCGTCGTCGACGCCGCCGTCGGGGGCAAGACGGGCATCAACACGGCCGCGGGCAAGAACCTCGTCGGTGCCTTCCACCCGCCGGTCGAGGTGCTCTGCGACCCGGCCTGGCTGACCGGCCAGGCCCGCGCCGACTACGTCTCGGGCCTCGCCGAGGTCATCAAGTGCGGCTTCATCGCCGACCCGGTCATCCTCGACCTCGTCGAGGCGGACCCGGCCGGGGCGGGGGACCCGCTCGCCGACCCGGCGCGGACGCTGGAGCTCGTGGCGCGGGCCGTCCAGGTCAAGGCCGACGTCGTTGCCGCCGACCTCACCGAGACCTCGCTGCGGGAGATCCTCAACTACGGCCACACCTTCGGGCACGCCATCGAGCAGGTGGAGGACTACCGCTGGCGGCACGGCGACGCGGTCGCCGTCGGCATGGTCTTCGTCGCCGAGCTCGCCCACCGGGTCGGGCTCCTGCCCGCCGGTCTGCTGGAGCGCCACCGGCGGGTGCTGGACGCCGTCGGCCTGCCGACGGCATACCTCCCGGGGCGGTGGGAACAGCTGCGGGCCGCGATGGCGCGGGACAAGAAGTCGCGCGGCGCCACCCTGCGGTTCGTCGCGCTCGAGGGGCTCGCCTCGCCGACCCGGCTGGTCGCACCGGCGGAGGAGGACCTCGTCGCGGCGTATGCCGCCGTGTCCGGCGCCCCGGGTAGACTTGACCGGGTTTGAGCACGCGAGACCGGCATACCGAAGGAAGACACACGACGTGGCAAGCACGAACGACCTGAAGAACGGCATGGTCCTGGACATGGACAACGGGCTGTGGCAGGTGCTGGAGTTCCAGCACGTCAAGCCCGGCAAGGGCCCCGCCTTCGTGCGGACCAAGCTGAAGAACGTCCTGACGAACAAGATCGTCGACAAGACCTTCAACGCCGGCACCAAGGTGGAGACGGCGACCGTGGACCGGTCGGACTACCAGTACCTCTACAACGACGGCACCGACTACATCTTCATGGACGAGAAGACCTACGAGCAGGTGCCGGTCAGCCCCGAAGCGATGGGCGACGCGGCCGGCTACCTGCTCGAGAACAACCGGGCGATGATCGCCCAGCACGAGGGCCGGGTGCTCTACGTCGAGCTGCCGCCCTCGGTCGTGCTGGAGATCAGCCAGACCGACCCCGGCCTGCAGGGCGACCGCTCCACCGGCGGCACCAAGCCCGCCACGCTGGAGACCGGCGCCGAGATCCAGGTGCCGCTCTTCCTCGAGACCGGCACGAAGGTCAAGGTGGACACCCGCGACGGTTCCTACCTCGGCCGCGTGAACTGACCCGTGGCGGCACGCACCCGGGCCCGCAAGCGGGCCCTGGAGCTGCTGTTCGAGGCCGAGCAGCGCGGGGTCAACGTCGGTGAGCTGCTGGAGCAGCGGATCGAGGCCCCGACCACCCAGCACGCGCTGCCGGACTACACCGTGGAGATCGTCCGTGGGGTGGTGAGCCGCTGGGGCCAGATCGAGGAGGTCCTCGCCACCTGGTCGCAGGGCTGGAGCCTGGAGCGGATGGCCGCCGTGGACCGCGCCGCCCTGCGCGTCGGCACCTGGGAGATCCTCTGGAACGACGAGGTGCCGGACATGGTCGCCGTGTCCGAGGCCGTCGAGCTGGTCCAGCGGATGAGCACCGACGAGTCCCCCGGCTTCGTCAACGGCCTCCTCGCCCGCATCTCCGAGGTCAAGCCCACCATCGTCTGACCGACCGGCCGCACGGTTTGCTCCGACTGGCCGCGCGGTTTGCGTCGACCGGCCGCGCGGTTTGCGTCGACCGGCCGCGCGGTTTGGTCCGACTGGCCGCGCGGTTTGGTCCGACTGGCCGCACGGTATGCCGTCAGCCAGCCCGGCGCTTCCGGCGGCGGTAGCGAAGGTCCTCGGCGTCGACCGACGGTGTCTCCACGGAGAAGGGGAGCCGGCGCGCCTCGCCCTGATAGACGACATACCCCCGGAACTGCTCAGGACGGGAGGCCGCGAAGGCACCGCGCACGCGGGCGCACACGGCCTCAGGCTGATCGCGGACCTCGTCTGGCGTCCACCGCACGAAGGGCAGCCCCAGCTCCTCGATCGGCGCCTGTCGCCGCCGCTCCGCCTCGAGCCGGTCCCGCGCCACCTCCTCGAGTGGGCGATCGTCGCCAGGTTCGCGCAGGAAGTACTTGCTCTGCCCGTCGCACTCGCCCGCCACACCGACGTGCGGCCAGAGGCCGTCGAGCCGCGCCATCCATCGCTGGTGCTCGTCGAGGACGTCCACCTGGTGCAGCGGCATGGGTATGCCCAGGAGGTGGAGGCGCCCGAACGTGTACGACTCGGCCCACGACTCGCGGAGAGGGTCGGCCAGCCTGAGCACGGCCAGGGCGCGAGGGCGTCCTCGCCAGCGCCGCTGGGTGTCCAGCGCTCGTCGGACCTCGTCCATCGTGACCTGGCCCTCGCGCAGCGCGGCGTCGAGCAGTGCCAGGCCGTGCGGCACCGTGCGCACCCGCAGGAAGTCCGCGACGGTTCGCGGCCTCGTCGTCGTGAGGCGGCCGTCGATCTCCTCGACCGGGGTCTCGATCTTGGCGCTGTGCAGGCCGAGCTCGGGCTCACGTCGTGAGACCGGGGCACGTCGCACGGCGGTGAGGTCGACCTCGGCCCCAGGACGAATGCTGACGGCGAACCGGTGGACGATCGCGCCACTCGTGTGGCTCGCGGCATGGCCGGGGCGCCTCCGGAGTTCGAGGTCAAGCTGCGCGAGATGGTCGGCGCGGTGCTCCTCCCACTTCTCCGTCAGCGGCGGTGCGGGCCCTGCCTTGGCATACCAGCCGTGGCGGAGCCACCGGATCTCGCCACGGTCGATCGCGCGATCGACATCGGCTCGGGTGGCCCCGGTGCCCAGCGCCTCGCCCAGTCGGAACACGTCAGGGAGCAGCGTCAGGTCCATGCCGACGATCATGTCCAGGTATGCCCAGGAGTGGGACGGTGCGAGCGAATCTGTGGATAACACGCGCAGACCGTGCGGCCGGTCGACGCATACTGTGCGGCCGGTCGAACCAAACCGTGCGGTCGGTCGACGCAAACCGTGCGGCCGGTCGGGGGTTGGGGGGAGGCAGGGTTCGGGGGTAGTAGGGTGGGGTGCACCGACACGTCCTTTAACCACCGTCCTGTGAGGCGGGGAAGGAGAGTGGGCCCTATGAGCCCTGCCCGTGAACCCGAGACGGCACCGCCGCCGCAGCCGCCGGACCACGGAGGACGTGAGGTCCTCGCCAGCGACGACATCCGGCGCGCCCTCAAGCGGATCGCGCACGAGATCCTCGAGGGCAACAAGGGGCACGCCGACCTCGTGCTCCTCGGGATCCCGACCCGCGGCGTCCCGCTCGCGCACCGGCTCGCCGAGGCGGTCGAGGCGGTCGAGGGCACCACGGTGCCGGTCGGCTCGCTGGACATCACGATGTACCGCGACGACCTGCGCACCCAGCCCACCCGCGCGCCGGAGCCGATGAGCGTGCCGCGCGGCGGCATCGACGGCAAGGTCGTCGTCCTCGTCGACGACGTGCTGTACTCCGGCCGCACGGTCCGCGCCGCCCTCGACAGCCTGGCCGACCTCGGCCGGCCGAGCGCGGTCCGGCTCGCCGTCCTCGTCGACCGCGGCCACCGCGAGCTGCCGATCCGCGCGGACTACGTCGGCAAGAACCTCCCCACCTCCCGCGCGGAGCGGGTCATGGTGCGGCTGCAGGACCTGGACGGCGTCGAGGGGGTGTGGATCGCGTGAAGCACCTGCTCTCGATCGCCGACCTCGACCCGCAGGAGATCACCTCGATCCTCGACACCGCGGTCTCCATGCACGAGGTCCAGGACCGCCAGGTCAAGAAGCTGCCGACCCTGCGCGGCCGCACGATCATCAACTTCTTCTTCGAGGACTCCACCCGCACCCGCGCCTCCTTCGAGATCGCCGGCAAGTGGATGAGCGCCGACACGATCAACCTCACCGGCAAGGGCACCTCGGTCTCCAAGGGCGAGTCGCTGCGCGACACGGTGCTGACGATCGACGCGATGGGCGTCGACATGATGATCATCCGGCACCCCGCGAGCGGCGCTCCCGCGCAGATCGCGGACTGGGTCGACTGCTCCATCGTCAACGCCGGTGACGGGACGCACGAGCACCCCAGCCAGGCCCTGCTCGACGCCTACACCCTGCGCCGCGCGCTCGGGGACCTCGCGGGACGGCACGTCGCCATCGTCGGCGACCTCACCCACTCCCGGGTGCTGCGCTCCAACCTGCTCTGCCTGCGCGCCCTGGGCGCCCACGTCACCCTCGTCGCGCCGCCCACCCTCATGCCCAGCGGCGTGACGTCCTGGGCGGCCGCGGACGGCTTCGACGTCTCCTACGACCTCGACGACGTGCTCCCGCGGGTGGACGCCGTGATGATGCTGCGGGTGCAGCGCGAGCGGATGAGCGGCGGCTACTTCCCCACCGCCCGGGAGTATGCCGTGACCTACGGCCTCACCCCCCGTCGCCTCGGCCTGCTGCAGGACCATGCGGTCATCTGCCACCCCGGCCCCATGAACCGCGGCCTGGAGATCTCCGCGGACGCCGCGGACGCCGCCCGCTCGCTGGTGCTCGACCAGGTCAGCGCCGGGGTCGCGGTCCGGATGTCGATCCTCTACCACCTCCTCGCCGGGGAAGGAGACGCGCAGTGAGCACCACACCACCCCTGCTCATCACGGGTGCCGACATCGCGGGGGAGGGAGCCGGCGACGTGCTCGTCGTCGACGGCACCATCCGCGCCGTGGGCGCCGACGCCGCGGGGCAGGCCCCGCAGGGCACCTCCCGCCTCTCCGCCGACGGGCTGGTCCTCCTGCCCGGCCTCGTCGACCTGCACACGCACCTGCGCGAGCCCGGCCGCGAGGACGCCGAGACCGTCGAGACCGGCTCCCAGGCCGCGGCGCTGGGCGGCTTCACCGCGGTCCTCGCCATGGCCAACACGAGCCCGGTCACCGACAGCGCCGAGGTCGCCGAGACGGTCCTCGACCTGGGCCGCCGCGCCGGGTATGTCGACGTCCAGCCGGTCGGCGCCGTCACCAAGTCCCTGGCCGGCGAGGAGCTCGCCGAGCTGGGCCTCATGGCCCGCTCCCGCGCGCGGGTCCGGGTCTTCTCCGACGACGGCCGGTGCGTCCACGACGCCCGGCTCATGCGCCGTGCGCTGGAGTACGTCAAGACCTTCGACGGCGTCGTCTCGCAGCACGCGCAGGACCCCCGGCTCGCCGACGGGTCGGCCTGCTGCCACGAGGGCGAGCTCTCCGGGCGGCTCGGGCTGCCCGGCTGGCCCGGGGTGGCCGAGGAGACGATCGTCGCCCGGGACGTCATGCTGGCCCGGCACACCGGCTCGCGGGTGCACGTGGCGCACGTCTCCACCGCGGGCAGCGTCGAGGTGGTGCGCTGGGCCAAGGCCCAGGGCATCGCGGTGACCGCGGAGGTGACCCCGCACCACCTCATGCTCACCCAGGACGAGCTGGTCGGCTACGACCCGACCTACAAGGTCAACCCGCCGCTGCGCCCGACCGAGGACACCCTGGCCCTGCGCGAGGCGCTGGCCGACGGCACGATCGACGCGGTCGCGACCGACCACGCCCCGCACGTCCGCCAGGACAAGGAGCACGCCTTCGCCGACGCGGCCTTCGGCATGCTCGGGCTGGAGACCGCCCTCCCGGTGGTGTCCACGACGATGGTCGCCGAGGGTCGCATGACCTGGGCCGACGTCGCCCGCACCATGTCGACCGCGCCGGCGCGGATCGCCCGGCTCGAGCACCACGGGCGGGGGGTCGTCGCCGGCGCACCGGCCCACCTCACGCTCGTCGACCCCACCCGCACGCGCACGATCGACCGGGCCCTGTCCCGCTCGCTCTCCCGCAACAACCCCTGGCACGGTCGCGAGCTGACCGGCACCGTGCACCTGACGATGCTCCGCGGCCAGGTGACGGCGCGCGAGGGCCTGGTCTGGGCAGACACCACCACGAAGGAGCAGCGGTGACCCCCACGGCACACGAGCCCGCCGTCCTCGTCCTCGAGGACGGCCGGACCTTCCGCGGCGAGGCCTACGGCGCCCGCGGCGAGACGGTCGGCGAGGCCGTCTTCTGCACCGGCATGACCGGCTACCAGGAGACGCTCACCGACCCCTCCTACCACCGGCAGGTCGTCGTCATGACGGCGCCGCACATCGGCAACACCGGGGTCAACCAGGCCGACATGGAGAGCCAGCGCATCTGGGTGGCGGGGTATGTCGTCCGCGACCCCGCGGTCCGGCCCTCCAACTGGCGCTCCCAGGGCGACCTCGGCGACGCCCTGGACGGCGCGGGGGTCGTGGGGATCAGCGGCGTGGACACCCGCGCGCTCACCCTGCACCTGCGCGACCGGGGCGCGATGCGGGTCGGCATCTTCTCCGGCGAGGCGGCGCGGGCCCCGCACGAGGAGCTGCTGCGCACCGTCACCGAGACCCCGCGGATGGCCGGCTCCGCCCTGGCCGCCGAGGTCTCCACGCAGGAGGCGTATGTCGTCGCCCCGCCGGAGGGGACGCCCACCCGTTTCCGGGTCGCGGCCCTCGACCTCGGGATCAAGGGGATGACCCCGGCCCTGCTGGCCCGGCGCGGCATCGAGGTGCACGTGCTCCCCAGCACGACGACCAGCGAGGAGCTGCTCGCGCTGGAGCCGGACGGGGTCTTCTTCTCCAACGGCCCCGGCGACCCGGCCACCGCGGAGCACGAGGTGGCGCTGCTGCAGGACGTGCTCGAGCGGCGCATCCCCTTCTTCGGCATCTGCTTCGGCAACCAGCTGCTCGGCCGCGCCCTGGGCCTGTCCACCTACAAGCTCGCCTTCGGGCACCGCGGCATCAACCAGCCGGTGCTGGACCGCACCACCGGCAAGGTGGAGGTCACCAGCCACAACCACGGCTTCGCCATCGCCTGGCCCGAGGGCATACCGACCGACCAGCCGGTCGACACGGCCTACGGCGCCGTCCGCTGCGACCACGTGGCCCTCAACGACGACGTGGTCGAGGGGCTGTCCTGCGTCGACGTGCCCGCCTTCAGCGTGCAGTACCACCCCGAGGCCGCGGCCGGCCCGCACGACGCGGAGTACCTCTTCGACCGCTTCGTGGACCTTCTGCAGACCTCGACCAAGGAGTCCTGAGCAGTGCCCAAGCGCGACGACATCACCAGCGTCCTGGTCATCGGGTCGGGCCCGATCGTCATCGGCCAGGCCGCCGAGTTCGACTACTCGGGCACCCAGGCGTGCCGCGTCCTGCGCGAGGAGGGCATCCGGGTCATCCTCGTCAACTCCAACCCGGCGACGATCATGACCGACCCCGGGGTGGCGGACGCGACCTACGTCGAGCCGATCACGCCGGAGATCGTCGAGTCGATCATCGAGCGGGAGCGGCCGGACGCCGTCCTGGCCACGCTCGGCGGCCAGACCGCGCTCAACACGGCCATCGCCCTGCACGAGTCCGGCGCCCTGGAGCGCCTCGGCGCCCCGCTCATCGGCGCCAACGTCGAGGCGATCCAGCTGGGCGAGGACCGCCAGGCGTTCAAGGGCGTCGTCGAGCGCTGCGGCGCCGAGTCCGCCCGGTCGGCGATCTGCCACACCATGGACGAGGTGCTCGCCGCCGCGGACGAGCTCGGCTACCCCGTCGTCGTGCGCCCCTCGTTCACCATGGGCGGCCTCGGCTCGGGCTTCGCCTTCGACGAGCCCAGCCTGCGCCGCATCGCCGGGGCCGGGCTGCAGGACAGCCCCACCACCGAGGTGCTGCTCGAGGAGTCGATCCTGGGGTGGAAGGAGTACGAGCTCGAGGTCATGCGCGACCGCGCCGACAACGTGGTCGTCGTCTGCTCGATCGAGAACCTCGACCCCATGGGCGTGCACACCGGCGACTCGATCACCGTGGCCCCCGCGATGACCCTCACCGACCGGGAGTACCAGCGGCTGCGCGACATCGGCATCGCCGTCATCCGCGAGGTGGGCGTCGACACCGGCGGCTGCAACATCCAGTTCGCGGTCAACCCGGCCGACGGGCGGATCATCGTCATCGAGATGAACCCCCGGGTCTCGCGCTCCTCGGCCCTGGCCTCCAAGGCCACCGGCTTCCCCATCGCCAAGATCGCGGCCAAGATGGCGCTGGGCTACACCCTCGACGAGGTCCCCAACGACATCACCCGCAAGACCCCGGCGAGCTTCGAGCCGACGCTGGACTACGTCGTGGTCAAGGTGCCGCGCTTCGCCTTCGAGAAGTTCCCGCTCGCGGACCCCACGCTGACCACGACCATGAAGTCGGTCGGCGAGGCGATGGCCCTGGGCCGCAACTTCACCGAGGCGCTGCAGAAGGCGCTGCGCTCGACCGAGGCGGCGCACACCAGCTTCCACTGGCGCGAGGAGGAGACGCCGACCCGGGAGATGGCCCTGGCGCTGCTGCAGCAGGCCCGCACCCCGACCGACGGTCGTCTCGTGCTCGTCCAGCAGGCGATGCGCGGCGGCGCCAGCGTCGAGGAGGCCCACGAGGCGACCGGGATCGACCCCTGGTTCCTCGACCAGGTCGCGGTGATCAACGAGATCGCCGCGACGGTGCGCGCCGAGGCCCGTTCGACCTCCGGAGGCCGGCTCACCCCCCAGCTGCTGCGGCTGGCCAAGCGGCACGGCTTCTCCGACCCGCAGCTGGCCCAGCTGACCGGCCTCAAGGAGGCCGTGGTGCGCGGGGTGCGGCAGGCGCTCGGCGTCCGCCCGGTCTACAAGACGGTGGACACCTGCGCCGGCGAGTTCGAGGCCCAGACTCCCTACCACTACTCCTCCTACGACGAGGAGACCGAGGTGCGGCCGCGGGAGCGTCCCGCCGTCCTCATCCTGGGCTCGGGACCCAACCGCATCGGCCAGGGCATCGAGTTCGACTACTCCTGCGTGCACGCCTCGCTCACGCTGCGCGAGCACGGCTTCGACACGGTGATGGTCAACTGCAACCCCGAGACGGTGTCCACCGACTACGACACCTCCAGCCGGCTCTACTTCGAGCCGTTGACGCTGGAGGACGTCCTGGAGGTCGTGCACGCCGAGCGGGAGGCCGGCCCGGTCGCCGGTGTCGTCGTCCAGCTGGGCGGGCAGACCCCCCTCGGCCTCGCCGCCGCGCTCAAGGCGGAGGGGGTGCCGATCGTCGGCACCCCGCCCGAGGCCATCCACCTCGCCGAGGACCGCGGTGCCTTCGGCCGGGTGCTCGCCGAGACCGGGCTGACCGCGCCCCGGCACGGGACGGCATACACCGTGGACGACGCGCTGGAGGTGGCCCGGGAGATCGGCTACCCGGTGCTCGTCCGCCCGTCCTACGTCCTCGGCGGCCGGGGTATGCAGATCGTCTACGACGACGAGTCCCTCGCCTCCTACGTCGGCCGGGCGACCGCGGTCACCGGCGAGGACGAGGCCCACCCGGTGCTCATCGACCGCTTCCTCGACACCGCCGTGGAGATCGACGTCGACGCGCTCTACGACGGCACCGAGCTCTACGTCGGCGGGATCATGGAGCACATCGAGGAGGCCGGCATCCACTCCGGCGACTCGGCCTGCGTGCTGCCGCCCTTCACCCTGGGCCGCTCCGAGCTGGAGGCGGTCCGCGAGGCGACGCGCTCCCTGGCCGACTCGATCGGGGTCCGCGGGCTCATCAACGTGCAGTTCGCCCTGGCCCAGGACGTGCTCTACGTGCTCGAGGCCAACCCGCGGGCCAGCCGCACCGTGCCCTTCGTCGCCAAGGCGACCGGCGTGCCCCTGGCCCGCGCTGCGGCGCGGGTCATGCTCGGCGCGACCATCGCCGACCTGCGCGAGGAGGGCATGCTGCCCCGGGAGGTCGACGGCGGCTCGCTGCCCGCCGACGCGCCCTTCTCGGTCAAGGAGGCGATCCTGCCCTTCCGCCGCTTCCGGACGCAGACCGGGGAGGCGATCGACTCCATCCTCGGCCCCGAGATGCGCTCCACCGGCGAGGTGATGGGGATCGACGCGGCCTTCGGCTCGGCCTTCGCCAAGAGCCAGCTGCGGGCCGGGTCGAGCCTGCCGACCCAGGGCACGGTCTTCGTCTCGGTCGCCAACCGCGACAAGCGCTCGATGATCTTCCCGGTGAAGCGGCTGGTCGACCTCGGCTTCTCCGTGCTGGCCACCGAGGGCACCGCCGACGTGCTGCGACGCAACGGCATCCCCGCAGAGGTGGTGCACAAGCACAGCGAGGGCCGCGCCGATGGCTCGCTCCGCACGATCGTGGACCGGATCGGCGCGGGCGAGGTGGACATGGTCATCAACACGCCCTCCGGCCGCGACGCCCGGGCCGACGGCTACGCCATCCGGGCGGCCACGACCTCGCTCGACAAGCCGATCATCACCACCGTGCAGCAGCTCGCGGTCGCGGTGCTGGGGATCGAGGCCATGCGCGCCGGTCCGCTGTCGGTGGCCCCGCTGCAGGAGCACGCGCAGGCGCTCGACCTGTATGCCCGTGCCGCGGGCGGGCGCTGAGGCCGCCGGGATGACCTCGCCGGACCGGGACCGCCACCACCACGGCTCGGTGCTCGAGGCCGAGGTCACCCTGACCAGACCGTCCGGGGCCTACGACGTCGTCAGCCTCGCGGTGCCCTCGGACCCGGTGTGGGAGCGGTGCCGCCCCGGGCAGTTCCTCGTGCTGCCCGGCGACCTCGGTCGGGGGGAGCCGTTGCCCACCCTGCTCTGGGTGGCCGGGGTGTCGGTGGACCCGCTGCACGGCACCGCGGTGGAGGTGGTGCTGCCCGCGGCGGAGCGACACCGTTTGACCGACGGCCGGCGCCACCGGCTGCTCGGGCCGCTGGGCCGCGGCTTCGGCCTGCCCGCCCACCCGGTGCCCGTCCTCGTCGCCGGGCACGAGGCGGCGACGGTCCCGCTGCGCTGGCTCGTCCCGCTGCTCCGGGAGCGGGGCAGCGAGGTGCACCTCGTGCTCTCCGCGGACGACCCCGACCGGCACCTCGACGTCGGGCTGCTGCGGCGCCAGGCGGCCACCGTGGTGCTCACCGACGGCGCCGAGCTCGGGCCGACCGTCGCCCGGAGGCTGGACGAGGAGCAGGACGTCGCCGTCGTCTACGCCGCCGGGTCGCGCGACCAGGTCCACGAGCTCGCGGGCGCCTCGCGTCAGCGGGGCAGGGTGTCCCGGGTGCTGGCCCTGGACCTGCAGGAGCCGGTGCTGTGCGGGACGGGCCTGTGCGGGCAGTGCGACCTGCTGGTCGAGGCCGAGCGGTCGGCGCGCCTGCTGCGGGCGTGCCTGGAGGGACCGGTCGTGCCGGGGGAGCTGGTGGCCGATGCCGCGCGGTGACCTGCTTCCCCGGGTGCTCGTCGCCCCGGGTGCCGTCGACGACGCGCGCGGGCTGGTCCGCTTCGGGACCCTCGACGGGCTGCTGGTCCCGGTCGGTCCCGTGGTGGGCGAGCCGGAGCGCGTCGGGCCGGCGGTCGTCCACGGCGCCGGCCCGGGAGGACTGGAGCACGGCTCGGCCCCGGGAGTCGGGCTGCTGACCGCGGTCGACCGGTTGCGCTGGTGCGCCACCCGGGGGCTGCGTGCCGTGGTGGCGGTGCGGGGCACCGTCCACGGCCCGCGTGAGCCGGCGGTGCTCGCCGGGCGCCTGTGCCGGGGTCTGGAGGGCGACGCCGTCGCCGCGGTCGAGGTCGACCTGCGGGAGGCCGACGACCAGCACGCGCTGCGCGTCCTGGCGCGGCTGCGCGAGGAGACGCCCCGGGACCTGCTGCTGCTCGCCCGGCTCTCGGCGCTGCAGCCGGACCTGGTCGGGGTGGCACGAGGTGCGGTCGCCGGTGGCGCGGGAGGGGTCGTGGTCTGCGGCTCGGTGCCGCTGGACGAGGGCCGCTGGTGGTCCGGCCCCTCGACCGGTGCGGTCAGCCGCGCCGGCGTGCGCCGGCTGGCGTCAGCGGCCCGCGAGCAGCGCTGGCCGGTGGTCCCCCTCGTCGCCGCCGGCGGCGTCCACGACCTCGCCAGCGCGCGGAGCGCCCTTGCCGCCGGCGCGACGTCGGTCCAGCTCGGCACCGCGCTGTGGGCCGACCCCACGCTGCTGTGGACCATCGCCCACGACCTCGAACGGCTGCCGGAACCCCCGGAGGAGAACCCATGACCACGAGCCCGCACGACCCGCAGACCCGGTCCGGTCCCCGGCCGCGCTTCGGCAGCCGCCTCGTCGAGGCGATCGACCGGCACGGCCCGCTGTGCGTCGGGCTGGACCCGCACCGCGAGCTGCTGGAGCGGTGGGGCCTGCCGGACACCGCCGAGGGCGTCGGGGAGCTGTGCTCGGTGGTCCTGGACGCCGCCACCGGCCGCTGCGCCGCGGTCAAGCCGCAGTCGGCCTTCTTCGAGCGGCACGGGGCGGCGGGCATCGCCGTCCTCGAGGACGTCCTGCGCACCTGCCGCGAGCAGGGCCTGCTGACCGTGCTCGACGTCAAGCGCGGCGACATCGGCTCCACCATGGCCGGGTATGCCCAGGCCTACCTCGCCGACGACGCCCCGCTGGCGGCCGACGCGGTCACGCTGAGCCCCTTCCTCGGGTACGGGTCGCTCGCCCCGGCCGTGGACCTCGCGCGTGCCACCGGCCGGGGGGTCTTCGTCCTGGTGCGCACCTCCAACCCGGAGGGCGGCGAGGTGCAGCGCGCCGGCGATCCCGCGGTGGCGCACCGGCTGATGCAGCAGGTCGGCCGGGACAACGCCGGGCAGGAGCCCTGCGGCGACGTCGGCGTGGTCGTCGGGGCGACGCTCGACCCGGTCGGGGAGCAGCTGGACCTCGAGGGCTCGCTCGCACCCGTCCTCGCGCCGGGCGTCGGGGCCCAGGGTGCCGACGAGCACGACGTCGCGCGCGCCTTCGCCGGTGCCCGCGGCCGCGTGCTCGTGCCCGTGTCGCGGGGCCTCCTCGGGGAGGGCCCGGACGGCGTCGGGACGGCCGTGGAGTCCTGGGCGCAGCGGCTGGCCGGGGCCGTGGGGGACCCCTGAGGGTCCTGCCTCCGCAGGTCAGCCGGACGGGCCGGGGACGCACGGGTTGGCACCAGCCGGAGAGGGTCGCTATGTTCGACGGCACCAGGGTTGTCCCCTGGCACTGGACGATCAAGGAGTTGGACCGTGGCCCTTCCTGAGCTGACGCCGGAGCAGCGCGCCGACGCACTCGCCAAGGCGGCCGCCGCCCGTCGCGAGCGGGCAGCCGTCAAGAACCGCCTGAAGAACTCCCAGGGCTCTCTCAAGGACGTCATCGCCGAGGGCAAGGAGAACGACGTCATCGGCAAGATGAAGGTCTCCGCGCTCCTGGAGTCGATGCCCGGCGTGGGGCGGGTGCGTGCCCGTCAGCTCATGGAGGAGATCGGCATCTCCGAGAGCCGCCGCGTGCGCGGGCTGGGCGCCAACCAGGTGCACCACCTGCTCGACCACTTCAGCGACCGCTGAGCACCGCGGGGACGGCCGGCCCGCCGCAGGGCGCCCCGGCCGGCGGCGCGCGACGCCGTCTCGTGGTGCTGGCCGGGCCCACGGCGGTCGGCAAGGGGACGGTCGCGGCCTACGTCCGCGAGCACCACCCGGACGTGTGGCTCTCGGTCTCGGCGACCACCCGGCGTCCGCGTCCGACCGAGCGCGAGGGGGAGCACTACTTCTTCGTCGACGACGCGGAGTTCGACCGGCTCCAGGAGTCCGGCGAGCTGCTCGAGTGGGCCACGGTGCACGGCCGGGCGCGCTACGGCACGCCGCGCGGCCCGGTGGAGCACTCCCTGGAGCGGGGGCGGCCCACCATGCTGGAGATCGACCTCCAGGGCGCCCGCCAGGTGCGGGAGGCCATGCCCGAGGCGCTCTTCGTCTTCCT
The DNA here is from genome assembly GCF_001685415.1 of Serinicoccus hydrothermalis. NCBI lineage: Bacteria > Bacillati > Actinomycetota > Actinomycetes > Micrococcales > Ornithinimicrobiaceae > Serinicoccus > Serinicoccus hydrothermalis. Next base: position 230,447 of record NZ_CP014989.1, read on the forward strand.
CGCGCCCCCCACCTGGGAGGAGCTGGTGCAGCGGCTCGTGGGTCGGGGCACCGAGACCGAGGCCGAGCGCACCCGCCGGCTGGAGACCGCCCGGACCGAGCTGGCGGCCGCGCAGGAGTTCGACGTGACCATCGTCAACGACGATGTCGCCCGGGCGGCCGAGGAACTCGTATCATTGATGGTCGACCCCCCAGCACCCACCCGAACGACGACGACGAAGGACTGAGAGCACCGTGAGCGGAACCGGCACCATCGCCCACCCCGACGGCATCACCAACCCCCCGATCGACAGCCTGCTGCAGCGCGCGGACAGCAAGTACGCGCTGGTCATCTACGCCGCCAAGCGCGCCCGGCAGATCAACGCCTACTACTCCCAGCTGAGCGAGGGCCTGCTGGAGTACGTCGGCCCGCTCGTCGAGGCCGACGCCACCGACAAGCCGCTGTCGATCGCCCTGCACGAGATCGACCAGGGCAAGCTGCACACCAGCTCGCCCGAGAGCTGAGCGACCCCCACCACGACCCGCGGACGGGAGGCGACGGCGGTATGCGTGTGGTCCTGGGTGTCTCCGGCGGCATCGCCGCCTACAAGGCCTGCCTGGTCCTGCGCCTCCTGACCGAGGCGGGGCACGAGGTCACCGTCGTGCCCACCGCCGCCGCGCTGCGCTTCGTCGGCGCACCCACCTGGGAGGCGCTCAGCGGCCGCCCGGTGGCCAGCGACGTCTGGGAGGACGTCCCCCAGGTGCCGCACGTCCGGCTCGGCCAGCAGGCCGACCTCGTGCTCGTCGCCCCCGCCACGGCCGACCTGCTGGCCCGCGCGGCGCACGGCCTGGCCGACGACCTGCTCACCTCGACGCTGCTCACCGCCCGCTGCCCCGTCGTCGTGGCGCCGGCGATGCATACCGAGATGTGGCAGCACCCCGCGACCCGGGCCAACGTCGCGCTGCTGCGCGAGCGGGGGGTGCACGTGGTCGAGCCCGCCTCCGGGCGGCTCACCGGCGCGGACACCGGCCCGGGGCGTCTGCCCGAGCCGGAGGACATCGTCGCCGCCGCGCTGGGGACCGTGCCGCAGGGATCGACCCACGACGCCGCAGGAGGCGCCACCGGCGACCTCTCCGGCCGCCACGTCGTCGTCACCGCCGGGGGGACGCGCGAGCCGCTGGACCCGGTCCGCTACCTCGGCAACCGTTCCTCCGGCAAGCAGGGGTATGCCGTGGCCGCCGAGGCCGCGCGCCGTGGCGCCCGGGTGAGCCTGGTCGCCGCCAACGTCGCGCTCGACACGCCGCCCGGGTGCGACCTGGTGCCGGTGGAGACCGCGCTGGAGCTGGAGCGGGCGGTGACCGACCTGGTCGACGGCGGTGGGGTGGACGCGGTGGTCATGGCCGCGGCGGTCGCGGACTTCCGCCCGGCGCGCTACGCCGAGGCCAAGATCAAGAAGACCCACGGCGACGGGGACGACAGCGCACCGACGATCGAGCTGGTCCGCAACCCGGACATCCTCGCCGGCCTCGTGGCCGCGCGCGGGGGAGCCACCTCGCCCTACCTCGTCGGTTTCGCCGCGGAGACCGGTGACGGCACTGGCGACGTGCTGAGCCTGGCCCGCGCCAAGCTCGCGCGCAAGGGCTGCGACCTGCTCGTCGCGAACGAGGTCGGGGTAGGCAGGACCTTCGGCCAGGACAGCACCACGGCGCACCTCCTGCGGCCGGGCACGGAGGAGATCCGCACAGTCGGCCCGGGCAGCAAGACGCTCGTCGCGCAGGCGATCTGGGACCACGTGGCGCCGTCGCTGCGCTGACCCTGCCGCCGTGCGAGAGGTGTCGGCGGTGGACCGTAGACTCGCCGCGTCAGTCAGCAGCCGCTGCCCCGAAGGAGCCCTTCCATGACCCGCCTGTTCACCTCGGAGTCCGTCACCGAGGGACACCCCGACAAGATCTGCGACCAGATCAGCGACGCGATCCTGGACGACCTGCTCGCCCAGGACCCGCACTCGCGCGTGGCGGTCGAGACGTTGGTGACGACCGGCCTGGTCCACGTGGCCGGCGAGGTGCGCACCCAGGGCTACTCCAACATCGCCCAGCTCGTCCGGCAGACGATCCTCGACATCGGCTACGACAACTCCTACAAGGGCTTCGACGGGCGCACCTGCGGGGTGGAGATCTCCATCGGTGACCAGTCGGTGGACATCGCCACCGGTGTCGACGACGCGGTCTCCAGCCGCGGGGCGGAGCTGGCCGACCCCTTCGACCAGCAGGGCGCGGGCGACCAGGGCCTCATGTTCGGCTACGCCTGCGACGACACGCCCGAGCTCATGCCGCTGCCCGCCTTCCTCGCGCACCGGCTGGCCGAGCGCCTCGCCGACGTCCGCAAGAGCGGTGAGCTGGACTACCTGCGCCCCGACGGCAAGACGCAGGTGACCATCGCCTACGACGGTGACCGGGCCGTGCGCCTCGACACGGTCGTGCTGTCCACCCAGCACGCGCACGGCATCGACCTCGCCGAGCAGCTCACCCCGGACATCCGGGAGCGGGTCATCACGCCGGTGCTGGACCAGGCGCACGAGGCCGGGGTGGAGCTCAAGACCGACGGCTACCGCATGCTCGTCAACCCCACCGGGGTCTTCACCATCGGCGGGCCGATGGGTGACGCTGGCCTAACCGGGCGCAAGGTCATCGTCGACACCTACGGCGGCATGGCGCGCCACGGCGGCGGTGCCTTCTCCGGCAAGGACCCGTCCAAGGTCGACCGCAGCGCCGCCTACGCCATGCGCTGGGTGGCCAAGAACGTCGTCGCCGCGGGTCTGGCCCGCCGGTGCGAGATCCAGGTCGCCTACGCCATCGGCTACCCGCACCCCGTCGGGCTCTACGTCGAGACCTTCGGCACCGAGACGGTCCCCGTGGACCGCATCCAGGACGCGGTGCGCCGCGTCTTCGACCTGCGGCCCGCCGCGCTGGTCGCGCAGCTCGACCTGCTGCGGCCGATCTACCGTCCGACCGCCGCCTACGGCCACTTCGGCCGGACGCAGGCCGCCGGCCTCGTCGACGGCTTCACCTGGGAGCGGCTGGACCGCGTCGACGAGCTGCGCGCCGCGGTCTGAGCCAGGGGTCCGCGGGGGTCGAGATGGCCGAGCAGCTCGAGCTGGTCCCGCCTCCGGCGACGCCGCGGCGGCGCACGACCCGCCCGGCCTCGCAGGTGCCCCTGGCCGAGGTCGACCCGGTGGCCACCGTGCTCGTCGACACGCCCCTGCCGCACCTGGACCGGCCGTTCGAGTATGCCGTCCCGGCCGAGCTCGACGACCGGGCACGACCGGGCGTGCGGGTCCGGGTGCGCTTCGCCGGGCGGGACCACGACGGCTTCCTGCTCACCCGAGCGGCGAGCGCCGAGCACCAGGGCAGGCTCACCCCCTTGCGCTCGGTCGTCAGCCCGGAGCCGGTGCTCACGCCCGAGGTGCTGCACGCCGCCCGCGAGGTCGCCGACCGCTACGGCGGCACCCTCGCCGACACGGTGCGCCTGGCCGTCCCACCCCGGCACGCCCGGGCCGAGCGCTCCGTCCCCGACCGCATCGAGGTCGGCGTGGGGGCACCCGACGCCGGGCGAACCGGGGGGGCGAGGCACGGAGACGAAGGAGCGAGCGGGTCCGGCGAGGACGCCTGGGCGGACTACGAGGCCGGCCCGGCCCTCCTGCGACGCCTGCGCGACGGCGGTGCACCGGCAGCCGCCTGGCTCGCGCTGCCCGGGCGGGCACCGGGACTGGACTGGCCGGACGCCCTCGCCGCCGCGGTGGACGCCACGCTGGCGGGCGGCCGCGGCGCGCTCGTGGTCGTGCCGGACCGCCGGGACGTGGAGCGGCTCATGGGGCCGCTGACCGCGGCGGTCGGGGAGGACCAGGTCGTCCGGCTGACGGCGGACCTCGGGCCGGAGGCTCGCTACGCGGCCTTCCTGCGGGTGCTCCGGGGCCACGCCCGGGTCGTGGTCGGGACCCGCGCGAGCGCCTTCGCCCCGGTCCCGGACCTGGGCCTGGTCGCCTGCTGGGACGAGGCCGACGACCTGCACCAGGAGCCGCGTGCCCCCTACCCGCACGTGCGCGAGGTGCTCCGGCTCCGTGCCCGGCGCGAGGGGGCGGCGCTGCTCGTCGGGGGGTTCACCCGCAGCGTGGCCGTGCAGCAGTGGGTGGGGGAGGGCGTCGTCGCGCCGGTGACGGCCGAACCACCGGTGCTGCGGCGGACGGCGCCGGCGGTCCTCGTCGCGGGGGAGGGCCACCAGGAGGAGCGGGACGCGGCCGCCCGGACGGCCCGGTTGCCGAGCGTGGCCTGGCGCGCCCTGCGGGCCGGGCTCGAACAGGGCGCTCCGGTGCTCGTGCAGGTCCCGCGGCAGGGCTACGTCCTCGGCCTGGCCTGCCAGGACTGCCGCACGCCTGTGCGCTGCGCGCGCTGCCAGGGCCCCGTGGGTGCGGGCGAGGGGCGGGCGGCACCCGCCTGCCGGTGGTGCTCCTCCGAGGTGCCCGCGACCTGGTCATGCCCGGAGTGCGGATCGCGCCGGCGGCGGGCGACCGGTGTGGGGGAGCGGCGGACGGCCGAGGAGCTCGGGCGCGCCTTCCCCGGGACCCGGGTCGTCAGCTCCGGGGGCGAGCACGTGGTGGACGAGGTGGGGCCCGCGCCGGCGCTGGTGGTGGCCACGCCCGGTGCGGAGCCGTGGGCCGCCACGGGATATGCCGCGGTCGTGCTCCTCGACGGCTGGATGGTGCTGGAGCGGGCCGCCCTCGACGCCCCCGTGGAGGCGCTACGGCGGTGGTGCGCGGCTGCCGCGATGGTCCGTACCCGTGTGCCCGAAGACGAGCAGGGTCCGTCGCGCCGGCGCGCCCCCGCGGTCGTCCTCTGCGGGGTGCCGCCGCACGGTTCCCTCCCTGCCGTCGAGGCGCTGGTGCGCTGGGACCCCGCCTGGCTCGCCCGCCGGGAGCTGGGGGAGCGTGCCACCCTCGGCCTGCCCCCGGCGACCCGTCAGGTCGAGGTCACCGGGCTGGTCGGGGCGGTCGACGAGGTGGGCCGAGCTCTCGTCGCGGACGGCCACCGGCTGCTGGGCACGGTGCCGCTGGGTGGGTCCGAGGGGGAGGACGCTCGCGCCCGGGCGACGGTGCGGGAGGCGCCGGAGCACGACCTCGCCCGGTCGGTGCATACCGTGCGCGCCGAGCGCAGCGCCCGCAAGGCGCAGGAGACCGTGCGCCTGGTCCTGGACGGGGAGAGCCAGTAGGCGCGCGGCACCCCGTGCACGCGCGCCGCGGCGCCCTGTTCCGGTTGACGTAGCGTCACTGCTACGGAAGTCTCAAAAGCGTAACGATCCCGTCACCGTGTGGGCACGATGCTGGCGTGGCGGGGTCCGGGGTGTCTAAGTTGCCACTGCAACCCCCCGGCGCGTCGATGGTGCGTGCGGTGGACCAGGGCGGTCCGCCGGCGTGAGACGCCCATTCACTAGGAGGAACATTGAAGATCAGGCGCGCGACCATGGCCGTTGTGGCGGCCGGTGCCCTGGCCCTGGCCGGATGCACGTCCGACACCGGTTCGGACGACACCGACAACGCCGCCGAGGGCGGCGGCGACGGCGCGGAGGAGAGCGAAGGCTCCGAGGACATGGGGTCCGAGGAAGACATGGGCGGGGAGGACGGCTCCACCGAGCGGGCCGACATCGACTTCACCACCAACGACGACTCCGTCTCCTTCTCCAGCGGCGCCGAGGAGTACAACGCCTACAACGGCAACACCGCGGCGACCAACTCGACCTACAACGCGGTCGTCAACAACCAGCTGCAGACCGGCTTCTGGTACTGGGGCACCGACGGCACGGTCTACCAGAACGAGTGGTTCGGCTCCTACGAGCAGACCTCCGAGGACCCGCTGACGGTGGAGTACACCATCTCCGACGACGCGGTGTGGTCCGACGGCACGCCGATCACCTCCAACGACTTCCTCCTCGACTGGGCGTCGACCAACCCCGAGTCCATGGGTGGTGCCGAGGAGCTCGGCTTCGACCCGGTCTCGACCTGGTCCACCTACGCCACCGAGGGCCTGGAGACCGAGCCCAGCAGCAAGACCTTCACGGTCGTCTACCCCGAGCCCTACCCGGACTGGGAGATCTCGGTGTCGGCCCCGCTGCCCGCGCACGTCGCGGCGGAGCAGGCCGGCATGGAGCCCGACGAGCTCGCCCAGGCGATCCTCGACGGCGACGCGGAGACCGTCTCCCAGGTGTCCGAGTTCTGGAACACCGGCTGGCTCTTCCCCAACTACCAGGTCGAGGACGAGGCTGTCGTCCCCTCCTCCGGTCCCTACACCCTCGAGGGTGCGGCCTGGGAGAGCGGCAACCAGCTCGCGCTGGTCCCGAACGAGAACTTCTTCGGCCCCGCCCCGGCGACCGGCAACCTGGTCTTCAAGTTCGCCGCCCCGGAGACCCACGTCCAGGCGCTGCAGAACGGTGACATCAACGTCATCGAGCCGCAGGCCACGGTCGACACCCGCCAGCAGCTCGAGGGCATGGGCGACCAGGTGGCGGTCGAGAGCAACCAGCAGATGACCTGGGAGCACCTCGACTACAACTTCGCCGAGGACTCGGTCTTCAACGACGACAACGGCGGCCTGGCCGCCCGCGAGGCCTTCGCGATGTGCGTGCCGCGGCAGAACATCATCGACAACCTCATCGCGCCGATCAGCGAGGACGCGGTCGTCCTCAACGCCCGCGAGCGGTTCCCCTTCCAGGAGGGCTACCAGGAGATCGTCGACGCCGCCTACAGCGGTCAGTACGACGAGGTCGACATCGAGGGTGCGAGCGCCAAGCTGGAGGAGGCCGGGCTCGAGACCCCGGTCGAGGTCCGCATCGGTTACTCCGCCCCGAACCAGCGTCGTACCGAGGAGGTCGCCCAGATCAAGTCCTCCTGCGACGAGGCGGGTTTCGAGATCGTCGACGCCGGCAACCCCGACTTCTTCGAGGCGGGCGGCACGCTGGAGCAGGGTGACTGGGAGGTCGCGCTCTTCGCCTGGGCCGGCTCGGGCCAGATCGCCTCGGGCGAGCCGATCTACTCCACGGACGGGTCGCAGAACTTCGGCGGCTTCTCCAACGAGGAGGTCGACGCGGCCTGGGACACCCTGGCGTCCTCGCTCGACGAGGAGGTCCAGACCGAGCAGCTCAAGATCATCGAGAAGCTGCTGTGGGACAACCTCTACGGCATCCCGCTGTTCACCCACCCGGGTGTCATCGGCTACGACAGCACCCTGGAGAACGTCCGGCCCACCTCGGTGCAGACCGGTGTCTCCTGGAACGCCGACCAGTGGGTCCGCGCCAGCTGACGCGCCTCACCTGAGCGTGCGGCGGGCCTGAGCCCGCCGCACGCTCCGGCACCGGCAGACGGGGCGGGAGGGTAGACGCCCTCCCGCCCCGTCCGCTGTCCAGATCACCTCTCCACCACCCACCCGGACCCCGTGCCCGGTGGCGACACGCGTGGACCGGTGCCCGTGGTCACCACCCCGGATGAGGGGTTAGAGTCTGCGGGCAGTCCGTCACACCGCCGTGAACACTCTCACCGCAAAGGTCAGACCCGTGCTCCAGTTCATCCTCCGCAGGATCGCGATCTCCGCGCTGATCATGTTCCTCGGCTCCGTGCTGATGTACGTCCTCACGATCAACTCCGGGGACCCGCTCTCGGACCTGCGCGAGTCGCGCGCCGAGAACCGGGACCAGCTCATGGCCGCGCGGACGGCGAACATGGGGCTCGACGACCCGTGGTGGCTGCGCTACCTCGGGTGGCTCACCGGCGTCAGCCGCTGCTTCGTGCTGCAGTGCGACCTCGGCGACACCCGGGACGGCAGCGACGTCAACAACCTGCTGCTGGCCTCCGCCGGCGCCAGCCTGCGCCTCGTGACGGTTGCGACCTTCCTGGCGATCTTCATCGGCGTCACCCTCGGTGTGCTCTCCGCGATCCGGCAGTACTCCGGCTTCGACTACGCCGTGACCTTCATCGCCTTCCTCTTCTTCTCGCTGCCGGTCTTCTGGGCGGCGGTGCTGCTCAAGGACTTCGGCGCCATCCGTTTCAACAACTGGATCGCCGACCCGACCGTCTCGACGACGGCGACAGCCGTCGTCGCCCTACTGTTCGCCCTGGCCGTGGCCTCGGTGCTCGGCGGCGGGTTACGACGTGAGCTCATCACCGGCGCCGTCACCTTCGTCGTGGTCTTCGGCCTCGTCTTCGGCTTCGACCAGGTGACCTGGTGGGTGCAGCCGGCCATCGGGCTGCCGCTCATCATCGTCGGGGCCCTGGCTGCGCTCGGCTTCATGCTCGTCATGACGGTGGGGCTGTCGAACCGCAAGGTCATGTATGCCGGGCTGGTGACCATCGGCCTGGGCCTGGTCGCCTACTTCGTCACCGGCCCGATCCTGGACGACCCCTCCGGCTGGCTGGTCATCATCGCCATGGCCCTGCTCACCGTCGCGGTCGGGCTCGCCGTGGGATGGGTCATGGGGGGTTACGAGCGGCGCACCGCCATGATCGTCAGCGTCGGCACCGGGCTCGGGATGGCCTTCCTCGTCTTCATGGACTACCTGCTGCGCGGCTGGGCGGGCTTCCTGGAGCTCTCCGGCAACCGACCGGTGAGCACCATCGGGGAGAACCGGATCATCCCGGAGCGCTTCACCGGCGACTTCTGGGAGGGCATCTTCAACTGGGGGGTCCAGCTGGTCCTGCCCACCATCGTGCTGACCCTCATCTCGATCGCCTCCTACAGCCGCTACACCCGAGGCTCGATGCTGGAGACCATCAACCAGGACTACATCCGGACCGCGCGCTCCAAGGGGCTGTCGGACCGGGTGGTCTTCACCAAGCACGCGCTGCGCAACGCACTCATCCCCATCACGACCATCGTCGCCTTCGACTTCGCCTCGCTGCTCGGGGGAGCGGTCATCACCGAGTCCGTCTTCGGCTGGCGCGGCCTCGGAGCGATGTTCCGGCAAGGCCTGGACCAGGTGGACCCCAACCCGGTCATGGCCTACTACCTGGTGGCCGGCGGTGCCGCGGTGCTCATGAACATGCTGGCCGACATCGCCTACGCCTCCCTCGACCCGCGGATCCGGCGGTGAGTCAGATGCGGATGACGCCCCTCCCCGACGACCTCCCTGCCCCCACGACCGACCTGAGGATCCCGCGATGACCGACAGCCACCGCCCGGACGACCCGGAGTCCACCCCGGCCGCCAGCACGGTCGAGGAGACCTACTCGGTCGAGAAGCAGCTCGACTTCAGCCAGAAGTCCTACTCCCAGGGCCAGCTCGTGCGGCGCCGCTTCTTCCGGCACCGGGGCGCCATGGCCTCGCTCATCGTCCTCGTCGTCATCACGCTCGTGGCCTTCACCTCGATCGGCTACGGCCTCATCCCCGCGTGGTGGAACAAGACGTTCTACGAGGCGGGGACGGCGGTGGACGGCGGCAGGCCGACGCTCCAGCTGTGGCCGTTCCAGATCGGCGAGCACCCCTTCGGCCAGGACACCATCGGCAAGGACTACTTCGCGCTGACGATGCGCGGCACCCAGCGCTCGCTCATCGTGGCCTTCACCGTGGGGCTGCTGTCGACGCTGCTCGGCACGATCATCGGCGCGGTCGCCGGGTTCTACCGCGGCTGGGTCGAGGCCGTGCTCATGCGCGTCACCGACCTCTTCATCATCATCCCCCTGCTCGTCCTCGCCGCCGTCCTCGGCAAGATGGCCGGCGGCGGCATCTGGTCGCTCGCCCTGGTGCTGAGCCTGGTCTCCTGGACCGGCCTGGCCCGGCTGGTGCGCGGCGAGGTGCTCTCGCTGCGCGAGCGCGAGTTCGTCACCGCCGCCGAGGCGATCGGGACCGGCTCGGGGCGCGTGATCTTCAAGCACATCCTGCCCAACACCATCGGCACGATCATCGTCAGCGCCACGCTCACCATCGCGACGACGATCCTGCTGGAGTCCGCGCTGTCCTTCCTCGGCTTCGGGGTGCGGCCACCGGACACCTCTCTCGGGCTGCTCATCTCCGAGTACCAGAACGCCTTCCTCACCCGACCCTGGCTCTTCTGGTGGCCCGGCCTCATGATCCTGGCGATCGCGCTGTCGGTGAACTTCCTCGGCGACGGTCTGCGCGACGCCTTCGACCCCCGGCAGAACAGGACGGCCGACTGACATGACCACGACCACGCAGAGCGACTCCGGCCAGCCGGTCTACACCGGGTCCGGCACCCCCACGGGCGACGAGGAGGTCGTCCTCGGGTTCAGCGACGTCGACGTGCGCTTCAAGACCGAGTTCGGGAGCGTGCACGCCGTCAAGGGGGTCGACCTCAAGGTGCGCCCCGGCGAGGTCGTCGCCCTCGTCGGCGAGTCCGGCTCCGGCAAGTCGGTCACCTCGATGACCGCGATGCGCCTGCTGCCGCGCAACGCCACGATCGGCGGTCAGGTCGACGTCGCGGGCCGCGACGTGGGCCGGCTCTCGGAGTCGAGCATGCGGCGGCTGCGGGGCAACGACGTCGCCATGGTCTTCCAGGAGCCCATGACCGCGCTCAACCCGGTGCTCACCGTCGGCACCCAGATGGTGGAGTCCATGGAGCTGCACCGGGTGGCCCGCGGCGCGGCGGCATGGAGCCGGGCCATCGAGCTGCTGGGCATGGTCGGCATCCCCGAGCCCGAGCGGCAGATGAAGAAGTACCCGCACGAGCTCTCCGGCGGTCAGCGCCAGCGCGTCGTCATCGCCATCGCGATCAGCTGCGACCCCAAGGTCATCATCGCCGACGAGCCGACCACGGCGCTGGACGTCACGGTCCAGGCCGACATCCTCGACCTGCTCCGCTCGCTCAAGGACAAGCTCAACACCGGCATCCTGCTCATCACCCACAACATGGGCGTCGTGGCCGACATGGCCGACCGGGTCGCCGTGATGTTCAAGGGGGAGATCGTCGAGCGCGGGACGGTCGAGGAGGTGCTGCTGCACCCCAACCACGACTACACCAAGATGCTGCTGGGCTCGGTCCCGCGCATGGGCGCCGGCCGCGGGCAGATGGGCATCAGCGTCAAGGAGGAGATCGACGAGCAGGCGCCGCTCGCGATCGAGCTGAAGAACCTCGTCATCGAGTACCAGCGCCTGGGCAAGGCACCGTTCCGGGCGGTCGACGACGTGAGCTTCGACGTGCGCCAGGGCGAGATCGTGGGTCTCGTCGGCGAGTCCGGCTCGGGCAAGAGCACCATCGGTCGCTGCGCCCTCGGCCTCATCCCGGCGGCCTCCGGCGAGTTCCGGCTCCTCGGCCAGGACATCACCGGGGCCCGTCGGCGCGACCTCAAGCCGCTGCGCAAGCGGATCGGCGTGATCTTCCAGGACCCGGCCGCCTCGCTCAACCCGCGGCTGCCCATCGGCGAGTGCATCGCCGAGCCGCTCGTCGTGCACAAGGTCGGCGACCGCAAGTCGCGGGAGAACAAGGTCTACGAGCTGCTGGACGCCGTCCAGCTGCCCCGCGAGGTCTACAACCGCTACCCGCACGAGGTCTCCGGCGGGCAGCGGCAGCGCATCTCGGTCGCGCGCGCCCTCACCCTCGACCCCGAGCTGCTCGTCGCCGACGAGCCCACCTCGGCGCTCGACGTGTCCGTCCAGGCGCGGGTGCTCAAGATCTTCGCCGACCTGCAGGAGCAGTACGGCTTCGCCTGCCTGTTCATCAGCCACGACCTGGCGGTCATCGACCTGCTCGCGCACAAGGTGGTCGTCCTCCAGAACGGCAAGGTCGTCGAGGCCGGGCCGCGCGAGCAGATCATGGAGAACCCCCAGGAGGACTACACCCAGCGGCTCATCGCCGCCGCGCCCGTGCCCGACCCGGTGGAGCAGGGTCGACGTCGCCGCGACCGGCACGAGCTGCTGCTCGAGCAGGGCGAGGAGATCGTCGAGCTCAACGTCGACGCGGAGGAGTTCCACCAGTCCGCCGGCGAGGCCGAGGTCGTGGACGTGGACGAGACCGGGAGCACCGGCGACCGGAAGAGCCGCTGAGCGTCGGTGCGTCTCGTCTTCGCCGGGACCCCCGACGCGGCGGTCCCCAGCCTGCGTGCCCTGCTCGCCTCCGACCACGAGGTCGTCGGTGTGCTCACCCGGCCGGACGCCCGCGCCGGGCGCGGCCGGTCGCTGCGCCCCTCAGCGGTCCGCGAGGTGGCCCAGGAGGCGGGCATACCCGTCCTCACGCCGCGGTCCCTGCGTGACCCGGAGGTGCGGGACCAGCTCCTCGCCTGGGCCCCCGACGCCTGCCCGGTCGTCGCCTACGGGCTCCTGGTGCCCCCCGACCTGCTCGCGCTGCCCCGGCACGGGTGGGTGAACCTGCACTTCTCGCTGCTGCCGGCCTACCGCGGCGCCGCCCCCGTGCAGCACGCGCTGCGGGCCGGGGAGGACGTCACCGGGGCCGTGACCTTCCTGCTCGAGGAGGGGATGGACACCGGTCCGGTCCTCGGCCGGCTCACCGAGACCGTGCGGCCGCGGGACACCTCGGGCGACCTGCTCGCGCGCCTCGCCGACGCCGGCTCCCACCTGCTGGTGGGCACCCTCGACGCGCTCGAGGCCGGCGCGGTCGTGCCGCAGCCGCAGCCGGCCGACGGGGTGAGCCTCGCGCCCAAGGTCGAGGTCGACGACGCCCGCGTGTCCTGGGAGCAGCCCGTCCAGGCGGTCGACCGGCTCGTGCGCTCCTGCACCCCCGCACCGGGGGCGTGGAGCACCTTCCGTGGTGCCCGGCTCAAGCTCGGACCGGTCCACCCCGTGGAGGGCGGGCCGCAGGACCCTGCGGAGCTCGCCCCGGGCGAGGTGCTCGTGGCACGCGACGAGGTCCTCGTCGGCACCGGCAGCGGGCCGGTGCGGCTGGGCCAGGTGCAGGCGCAGGGCAAGCGCGCCATGGACGCCACGGACTGGGCCCGCGGGGTCCACCCGGAGCCCGGTGAGGTGCTCGGTGGCTGAGGGTGGCTCGTCCCAGCGTGGAGGTGCTCCCGGGCGGGGCGGGGCGCCGGACCGCGGGCGACGCGGCCCCCGGCGCCGGTCCGCGCAGACCCCGGCCCGGCGGGCCCGCGAGGCCGACCCGGCACGGTCGGTCGCCTTCCGGGTCCTGCGGCAGGTGGACACCGACGAGGCCTTCGCCAACCTCGTCCTGCCCGGGGCCCTGCGCGCAGCCTCGCTCTCCGGCCGCGACGCGGCCTTCGCCACCGAGCTGACCTACGGCACCCTGCGGATGCGCGGGCTCTACGACGCCGTCCTCGCGCAGGCCGCGGACCGCCCGGTCTCCGAGATCGACAGCCCGGTCCGCACCGTCCTGCGGCTGGGTGTGCACCAGCTGCTCGGGATGCGCGTGCCCGACCACGCGGCGGTCAGCGCCACCGTGGCGCTGGCCCGGCAGCAGGTCAGCCAGGGGGCCGGCGGCTTCGTCAACGCCGTCCTGCGTCGGGTCAGCAGCCAGGACCGCGAGGCCTGGGTGGCCTCGCTCACCGAGGGGGTCGAGGACCCGGTGGCGCGGCTGGCGCTGGAGCACTCGCACCCCGAGTGGGTCGTGCGTGCGCTGCGGGCCGCCCTCGTCTCCGGCCGCGGCACCGACGCGGTGGAGCGGGGCGAGCTGTCGGACCTGCTGGCCGCGCACAACCGCCCCGGTCCGCTGACCCTGGTCGCCCGGCCAGGCCTCGGCGCCGAGGAGGAGCTCGAGGCCGCCGGCGCCCGCCCCGCACCGGTCGGCCGCACCGCCTGGGAGCTGGGGCAGGGCGACCCCGGTGCCCTCGAGGCGGTCCGGGACGGTCGGGCGGCGGTGCAGGACGCCGGGTCCCAGCTGCTCACGCTCGCCCTCGCGGAGGCCCCGCTGGAGGGCTCCGACGAGCGCTGGCTCGACCTGTGCGCCGGCCCGGGCGGCAAGGCCGGCCTGCTGGCGGCCCTGGCGACGGAGCGCGGCGCCCGGCTGCGGGCCAACGAGGTGAGCGAGCACCGGGCCGAGCTCGTGCGGCACACCCTCGTGGGCCCGGTGCACGGCGGCGCGCGGGTCGAGGTGACCGTGGGCGACGGCCGGGACGTGGGCCCGCAGGAGCCGGACACCTACGACCGGGTCCTCGTCGACGCGCCGTGCACCGGCCTGGGCGCGCTGCGCCGACGCCCCGAGGCGCGCTGGCGACGCTCCCCCCAGGACCTCGGCACCCTCGGTCCGCTCCAGCGTGCCCTGTTCGACTCCGCGCTCACGGCGGTGCGCCCGGGCGGCCTCGTGGCCTACGCCACCTGCTCCCCGCACCTCGCGGAGACCGAGCTGGTCGTCAAGGACGTGCTCAAGCGGCGACCGGACGTCGAGCCGGTGGACGTCCGCCCCCTCCTGCGGGACCGGGCCGGCATACCGCTGCCGGACACGGGGGAGGGTCCGTGGGCCCAGCTGTGGCCGCACCTGCACGGCACCGACGGCATGTTCGTGGCCCTGCTCCGGCGCTCTCTAGACTGAGCTCATGGCCGAGCCCGCGCACCTCCAGATCAGCCCCTCCATCCTCGCCGCGGACTTCGCCCACCTGGCCCGCGAGCTGCAGGCCATCGAGACCGCGGACTGGGCGCACGTGGACGTCATGGACGCCCACTTCGTGCCCAACCTCACCCTGGGCCAGCCGGTCGTGGAGGCGCTGGCCAAGGTCAGCCCGGTCCCGCTCGACTGCCACCTCATGATCGACGACCCAGACCGATGGGCGCCGGACTACGCCGAGGCGGGGGCCTCCTCGGTGACCTTCCACGTCGAGGCCGTGGCCGACCCGGTCGGCACCGCCCGGGCCATCCGCGCCGCCGGCGCCCGGTCCGCCATGGCGCTCAAGCCCGGCACGCCCTTCGGGCCCTACGTCGACCTCCTGCCCGAGCTCGACATGGTCCTGGTCATGACGGTCGAGCCCGGCTTCGGCGGCCAGTCCTTCATGGAGGACCAGCTCGCCAAGGTGCGCGAGGTGCGCGCGGCCGTGCGCCGGCGCGGCGGCGAGATCTGGGTGCAGGTCGACGGGGGAGTGGCGCAGGACACCATCGGGCGCTGCGCCGAGGCGGGTGCCGACGTCTTCGTCGCCGGCTCGGCGGTCTACGGCGCCGAGAACGTCGCCGCGGCCATCGCAGACCTGCGGCGGGCGGCGGCGGACCCCTCGGAGGTGTGAGCGTGGACGTGTGGGGCGACCTGTTCTACGCCGAGGTCTCCGTCCTCGGGCACACCGTGGCCTGGCGGGAGGTCGTCGGCAACGTCTTCGGCTTCGCCTCGGCCCTGCTCGGCATGCGCCGCACCGTGTGGGCGTGGCCGGTGGGGATCATCGGCAACCTGCTGCTCTTCACCGTCTTCATGGGCGTGTGGTTCACCAACCCGCAGGAGCACAGCCTCTTCGGGCAGGCGGCACGGCAGGTCTTCTTCATCGCGACCAGTGTCTACGGCTGGTGGCGGTGGCAGGCCTCGCGCCGCACCCGCGCCAAGGGTGAGCCCGCCATCACGCCGCGCTGGGCGACCCTGCGGGAGCGGACGGCATACCTGGTCGGGGCGGTGCTGCTCATCGTGCTGGCGCAGTGGGTCTTCGCGCAGGTCGGCGCGGGCTGGCCGGCGCCGCGCTGGTACTACTGGACCGACGCGTGGATCTTCGTCGGGTCGATGCTCGCGACCTTCGCCATGGCCCGCGGCTGGGTGGACTTCTGGCTCGTCTGGATCGCGGTGGACCTCGTGGGGATCCCGCTGCTGTGGCACTCGGGCTACTACCCCTCCGCCGTGATGTATGCCGTCTACGGCGGCCTCGTGCTCTGGGGCTTCGTGGTCTGGGCACGAGCGGCGCGTGACGAGGCGCCCCAGGGAGCGGTCACGGGGGCGGGACCGGCGGCCGGGGACGCGGCGGTGCACCGGTGAGCGACGCGACCGGCCCCTACGCGCCCTTCCGGCCGGTGACCGGTGCACGGGTGGCACGGGTCGCCGCCCTCGCCTCGGTCCTCCTCTTCGGCCTCATCGCCCTCTTCGGGCCCAGCTACGCCGGGTCGAGCCCGACCATGTCCCTGCTCAACCGGATCTTCATCCTCCTCTTCGGGCTGGTCATGGGAGCCTTCCTCTGGAGGTATGCCCTCATCCGCGCGATTCCCTCGCCCACCGGGCTCACCGTGGTCAACCTCGTGCTGCGGCGCGACCTCGAGTGGTCCCAGGTCGCGTCCGTGACCTTCGCCGACGGGGCGCCGTGGGTGGTGCTCGAGCTGACGGACACCGAGGAGCTGGCCGTCATGGCGATCCAGCGGGCCGACGGACGACGGGCCAAGGAGGAGGCCTCCCGGCTGGCGGCGCTCGTCGAGCACCACCAGCGCTGAGCGCCTACGCCGGGTCGATCTCGTCTCGCGTCGGCGGCACCCGGCGGCGCGCCTCGGCCATGGTCATCCCGGACAGGACCAGCAGGTCCACGACCGTCGAGCGCACCTGGGCCCGGAGCACCTCGGCCGAGAGCCCCGCCCGCGAGTGGGGCCAGGTGGACTGCCGGGCCAGGTGCACCAGGTCCTCCTGCGCGCCACCGAGCGGCTCGCGCTGCTCCAGCTTCTCCTGCAGCACGGCCGTGGCCTCGGCCAGTCCCTCCACCATGTCGGTGTAGGAGTCGGGCACGAACTCGCCGGCGTCCACCGCCGCCTCGGCGCGCCGCGCCAGCACGCGGACGTTGCGGATCGCGAGGTCGAGCGGGGACAGCAGTGCCTTGATCTCCTGGACCTCGGCCCGGTGGACACCGGAGAGCAGCGGGGCCATGCGGGCCGCCGCGGCGGCCTCGGCGGTGGTGCTCTGCAGTGCCTCGAGCTCGGCCGACAGCTGCCGGGCGGTCCGCAGCGCCCGGGTGGCGCGGCCGACGTCCCGGTTGCGCAGGCTCTGCGTGGTGTCGGTGAGCACCTCCGCCAGGTGGCCGACGAGGGCGATGATCCGCTCGCGGGGCCGCTTGGTGGTCGAGCGCATGGGGGCCAGCATGGCGATGATCAGGGCGATGCCGCCGCCGACGGCGGCGTCCAGCCAGCGGCTGAAGGCCTGCCCGTCGTCGGCCACGAGGGTGGTGATGATGACGCCCTGGATCCCGGCCTGCATCATGAGCAGCTGGCCCGCGCCGGCGAGGACGGCCAGGGACATCGCGACGACGCAGACCGCGAAGATCTGCCACAGCCCGGTGCCGAGGTAGTGGACGAAGAGGTCGCCGATCCCCACCCCGATCGCCACCCCGAGGGTCAGCTCGACGATCCGGCGGAGCCGGTCCCCGTAGGTCAGCCCCAGGCAGATCATGGCCGTGATCGGCGCGAAGAAGGGCAGCGGGTGCCCGAGGAGGTCGTGCGCGACGAACCACGCCAGGACCGCCCCGGTGGCGGCCTGGAGGATGAGCCAGGCGCGTGCCCGGAGTCGCAGCACCCGGGTGCGTGCCGCGCGGGGGCTGATCTCCTCGCGGAGCGGGTCGAGGACCACGTGCCCGGCGGCCCGGGCGTGCTCGCGCGCGCTGCTCATGGCACCAGTGTGTCCTAACCCCCTGACCCCCGGCTGGGCTCAGGCGCCCCGGCGGTGGGCGGCGAGGGCGGCGACGTCCTCCTCCTCGCCGGTGACCTCGACCCGGGCCACCTGGTCCCGGCCGAAGGCGTGCAGCAGCAGCTCCAGCGGGGTGCCGGTGATCACGACGCTGCCCTGCCCCTGCCCCGGCCGGTGCAGCGCCGCCCTCCCGTGCGAGGGCGCGACCGCGACGACGCCGCAGGGCGCACTGCGGTAGAGCATCCTGCCCGCGGTGCGGACGGTGCCCCACAGCTGGGAGGGCACCGGGTCGGGGAGCGGGGTCGGCTCCCACCCCGGCTGCGCCCGGACCAGGTCCTCGTGGTGGACCGCGAGCTCGGCGACGTTGACCGCACGGTCCAGGGCCGGGATCCGGGTCGGCCACCAGGCCGGCGGACCGCTGCGCACCTGGTCCACCAGCTCGGCGAAGGGTCGGGCGGCGATCTGCTCCTGCACCTTGTCGGTGTGCCGCTGCAGCGGCGGCACCGGCAGCCCGATGCCGGGCAGGGTGTCGGGCCGCGACTCGCGGGCCACGAGGTGGGCCAGGAGGTCGCGCACGGTCCACGGGGGGCACAGGGTGGGCGCGTCCGGGCCGAGGTCGGTGGCGGTCGTCGCGACGAGGTCGCGCATCAGGTCGGGGGAGTGCGGCATACCGCTCATCGAACCACGCCGGAAGTGTGTCGGTCGTGCGTGGGAGGATAGGACGAACCACCACCACCCGCCTCGTTCCACGGAGGTCCCCTGCCCCATGCCCTCGTCTGCCGCCACCGCACCGGTGCCCCGACCCGTCACCGACCGCGCGGTGCTGCGTCGTGGGCTCCGCGTCATCGGCGGCGGGATGGCGGCCCAGCGCGGCCCGGTGGCGGTCGCGGTGGTCGGCTCGGTGCTCTGGGCCGGCGCCACCGTGGCGACGGCGTGGGCGATCGGCTGGCTCACGGACGAGGTCGTCGAGCCCTCGGTCCAGGCCCGCCAGGTCGAGGCCGCCGGTCTCTGGACCATCTTCGGTGTGCTCGCCGGCGTGCTGCTCGTCAACGTCCTGGGCGTCATCCTGCGCCGCGTCTGGGCCACCGTGGCCGGCTTCAACCTGCAGGCGGACTACCGCCGCAGGGTGACGCGGCAGTACCTCCGGCTGCCGCTGTCCTGGCACCACGCCCATCCCTCGGGCCAGCTGCTCTCCCGGGCGCACGCCGACGTCGAGGCGACCTGGCAGGTCTTCAACCCGCTGCCCATGGCCATCGGCGTCATCTTCATGCTCGTCATCGCCGGCACCATGATGGTGCTCGTCGACCCGCTGCTGGCCGTCCTGGGGCTGCTCGTCTTCCCCGGCCTGTTCGCCGCCAACCTCGTCTTCCAGCGGGTGATGTCGCCCCGGATCACCCGCGCCCAGCAGCTGCGGGCCGAGGTCGCCGAGGTCGCGCACGAGTCCTTCGAGGCGGGCCTGGTCGTCAAGGCGATGGGCCGCGAGGACCAGGAGACCGAGCGCTTCCGGTCCAAGGCCTACGAGCTGCGGGACTCGCTCATCCTCGTCGGCCGGACCCGGGGCGTCTTCGAGCCGGTCATCGAGGCCATCCCCACGCTGGGGACGCTCGCGGTCCTGGGGGTGGGCACCTGGCAGGTGTCGCGGGGCGCCCTGGACGCCGCCGACGTGGTGCAGATGGCCTACCTCTTCTCCATCCTGGCCTTCCCGGTGCGGGCGCTGGGGTGGGTGCTCGCCGAGATCCCGCGCTCGGTGGTCGGGCACGACCGCGTGCAGCACGTGCTCCGCGCCGGTGGGGGTATGCCCTACGGCTCGGCCACGCTGCCGGCGCGTGAGCGGCCCGCCGAGTCCGTGCTGCGCGGCGTCACCTACGCCCACGCGGGGGAGGAGCGGCCGACGATCCGCGGGGTCACGCTGGAGGCGCCGCAGGGCAGCACGGTGGCCCTCGTCGGGCCCACCGGCTCGGGCAAGAGCACCCTCACCAACCTCGCGCTGCGCCTCGTGGACGCCGACGACGGGTCGGTGCGCCTCGACGGGGTCGAGGCGCGCGAGCTCGCCCACGGCGAGCTCCCGGCGAGCGCCTCGCTCGTGGCGCAGCAGACCTTCATGTTCGACGACTCGGTGCGCGGCAACATCACCCTGGGTGAGGAGGCGGACGACGCGAGCGTCTGGGAGTCGCTGCGCATCGCGCAGGCCGACGACTTCGTGCGCTCCCTGCCGCAGGGTCTGGACACGGTCATCGGCGAGCGCGGCGGGAGCCTGTCCGGCGGGCAGCGCCAGCGCATCGCCCTGGCCCGGGCCATCTGGCGCCACCCGCGCCTGCTCGTGCTCGACGACGCCACGAGCGCGGTCGACCCCTCGGTGGAGCAGGCCATCCTGGCCGGCCTCCGCGAGGCCCGCGGCGGCATGACGGTGCTCGTCGTCGCCTACCGGATGGCGACCATCCTGCTGGCCGACGAGGTGGTCTACCTCGAGCACGGCCGGGTCGTCGACCAGGGCTCGCACGCCGAGCTCCTCGGGCGCTGCCGCGGCTACGTCGACCTGGTGCAGGCCTACTCCCGGGAGGCCGCGGAGCGGGCCGCGCTCACCCGGCAGGAGGAGGTGGCACCATGAGCGAGGAGCAGGAGCGCGGGCACGAGGGCCCGGTGTCCAGCCGCATCGCCGGGCGGTCCCAGCTCAGCACCGGCGCGACCCTGCGCCGGGGGCTGGAGCTCTCGCCCGAGCTGCGTGACGGGCTGCTGCTGACGCTGCTGCTGGCGGTGGTGGCGACCGTGGGGCGGGTGGTCATCCCGTTCGTCGTGCAGCAGACGACCGACAACGGCATCAACGCCGAGGGCGGGCCGGACGTCGGCTTCGTCGTGCGGGCCATCGCGCTCGCCGGGGGAGTGGTCGTCCTCACCTCGATCGCGCAGTACGCCGTCAACGTCCGGCTGTTCACCGCTGCCGAGTCGGGCCTCGCCACGCTCCGGCTCAAGGCCTTCCGGCACATCCACGACCTGTCCGTGCTCACCCAGAGCACCGAGCGGCGCGGTGGGCT
Organism: Serinicoccus hydrothermalis; assembly: GCF_001685415.1. Classification (NCBI taxonomy): domain Bacteria; kingdom Bacillati; phylum Actinomycetota; class Actinomycetes; order Micrococcales; family Ornithinimicrobiaceae; genus Serinicoccus; species Serinicoccus hydrothermalis. The sequence continues at coordinate 250,978 of NZ_CP014989.1, forward strand.
GGTCTCGCGGGTGACGAGCGACGTCGACACGATCTCGCAGTTCGTGCAGTTCGGCGGTCTCATGCTGCTCGTGAGCTCGGTGCAGATCGTGCTGGCCACGATCCTCATGCTCTTCTACAGCCCGATCCTGGCGGGCGTGGTCTACCTGTGCCTGGTGCCCCTGGCCCTCCTGGTGCGCCGGTTCCAGCCGGTCCTGGGCCGGGCCTACGGCACGGTGCGGGAGCGGGTCGGGGACCTCCTGGGCTCCATCGGCGAGTCGATCGTCGGCGCCACGACCATCCGCGCCTACGGCGTGGAGGAGCGGACCGCCGCCCGGATCGACGAGGCGGTCGAGGCGCACCGCGTCTCCGCCATCCGGGCGCAAGTGCGTTCGGTCATGGCCTTCGTCTCCGGCCAGGCCTTCGCCGGCATCACCATGGCGGTCGTCCTCGTCGTGGGCACGGTCCTCGCCGCGAACGGGCAGCTGACCCTCGGCAAGCTGCTGGCCTTCCCCTTCCTCGTCAACCTCTTCACCCAGCCGGTGCTCATGGCGACCGAGATCCTCAACGAGATGCAGAACGCCATCGCCGGCTGGCGCCGGGTCATCGGGGTCATCGACACGCCCGCGGACGTGTCCGACCCCGGCCCGGACGGGGTGGTGCTCGACCGCGGCCCCATCACCGTGGACTTCGAGGACGTGTCCTACGCCTACCCCGGCGGGGCCCGGGTCCTCGAGGACGTCGACCTGCACATCGCCCCGCACACCCGGGTGGCGGTCGTGGGGCAGACCGGCTCGGGCAAGACGACCCTGGCCAAGCTGCTGACGCGCCTCATGGACCCGCTCGAGGGCGTGGTCCGGCTGGACGGGGTGGACCTGCGCGAGGTGTCCTTCGCCAGCCTGCGGCAGCGCGTCGTGCTCGTCCCGCAGGAGGGTTTCCTCTTCGACGCCGACCTCGCCGACAACATCCGCGTCGGGCGCCCGGAGGCCTCGGACGACGACCTGCGGCTCGCGGTCACCGAGCTGGGGCTCGACGCCTGGGTCGACTCCCTGCCGCACGGGCTGGGGACGCAGGTGGGCCAGCGCGGTGAGTCGCTGTCGGCGGGGGAGCGCCAGCTGGTCGCGATCGCGCGCGCCTACCTCGCCGACCCCGACCTGCTCGTGCTCGACGAGGCCACGAGCGCGGTGGACCCCGCCACCGAGGTCCGGGTGCAGCGCGCTCTGGAGGGGCTCACCACCGGTCGCACCTCGGTCGCCATCGCGCACCGCCTCTCCACGGCGGAGGCCGCGGACGTCGTCGTGGTCGTGGACGCCGGCCGCATCGTCGAGCTCGGCCACCACCGCGACCTCGTGGACGCGGGCGGTGTCTACACCCGGATGCACGCGTCCTGGGCCGCCCAGCAGGCGGTCTGAGCATGCGCCGGCTGCAGCGGCCCGTGCTGCCCGCCACCCTCCTGGCCCTCGGTCTGGCGCTGCTCGCCGCCGGGCAGCCGTGGTCCCGGCGCACCGTCGTCGACGCCGCCGGCGTCGCCTGGGAGGAGGTCCGCACCGGCCACGACCTCACCCCGGTGGTCACCGCCCTGCTGCTCGTCGCGGCGGCCGCCTCCCTCCTCGGCGTCCGGCTGGGCGGCGCCGCCGGCACGGCCGTGCGGCTCCTCACCGTCCTCGCCGCCGCCGGTGCGGCCCTGGCCACCGTCGGTGCGTCCCCGCCGGAGCCCACGGGCTGGTTCTGGCTCAGCGCGGTCGCGGCACTGGTCGCGACCTGCGGCGCGCTGGTGCTGGTTCCCACGGCGGGGGCTGGCAGAATGTCCGCCGAGGGTCCGGTCGGCCCCGTCACCCGCTGAGTCGAGGAGAACGCCACATGCACGAGGACAGCCACGGTCACAGCGTCGCCGCCTGGGTGGGCGTGGCGATCATGCTCGTCGGGAGCGTCGTCGGTGCCTGGGGCGTCGTCCTGTCCCCGGACTGGCTGCTCTACCTCGGTCTGGCCCTCGGTGTCGTCGGCGCGCTGGCGTGGTACCTCCTGGACCGGGCCGGCATGGGTGAGCCCGAGCACGACGCCGCCCACCGCTGACCGCGCCCCCCGTGCCGCGGGACCGTCGGCGGCGTTCTACGCTGGGGGAGTGTCCACGGTGCTAGAGCAGATCGTCGAAGGAGTCCGGGAGGATCTCGACCAGCGGCGCGCCGCAGTGCCCCTGCCGACGGTGCAGGAGCGTGCACGGGCCGCCGCCCCCTGCCGTGACGCCTTCGCCGCCCTCTCGCGCAAGGACCGTATCCACGTCATCGCCGAGGTCAAGCGCAGCAGCCCCTCCAAGGGGGCCCTGGCGGCCATCGCCGAGCCCGCGGGGCTGGCGGCGGACTACGCCGCGGGGGGCGCCACCGTCATCAGCGTGCTCACCGAGGGGCGACGCTTCGGCGGCTCCCTCGCCGACCTCGACGCCGTGCGTGCGCGGGTCGACGTCCCCGTGCTGCGCAAGGACTTCATCGTCGACCCCTACCAGCTCTGGGAGGCCCGCGCCCACGGCGCGGACCTCGTGCTCCTCATCGTGGCCGCCCTCGAGCAGGAGGTCCTGGTGAGCCTGCTGGAGCGCACCGAGTCGCTCGGGATGCACGCCCTCGTCGAGGTGCACGACGAGGAGGAGCTGGAACGCGCCCTCACAGCAGGCGCCCGCATCGTCGGGGTCAACAACCGTGACCTGCGGACCCTGGAGGTGGACCGCGACACGTTCGCGCGCCTCGCGCCCCGTGTCCCGGCCGACCGCGTCGCGGTCGCCGAGTCCGGCGTGCGCGGACCCCTGGACGTCATGAGCCTCGCCGAGGCCGGCGCCCAGGCCGTCCTCGTCGGGGAGGCGCTGGTCACCTCGGGCTCGCCGCAGGAGGCGGTGCGGGAGATGGTCGCCGTCGGGGCGCACCCGGCCCTGCACACCACGAGCGCACGGGCGGGGCAGTCCCGGTGACCGCGGCCCGCGGTCCCGCTGCGGACGCCGCGGCCGCGCCGGAGCGGTTCGGCGACTTCGGCGGACGCTATGTCCCCGAGGCCCTGGTCGCCGCGCTGGAGGAGCTGGACGAGGCACGCCTGGCGGCGATGGCCGACCCCGACTTCCGCACCGAGCTCGACCGCCTGCAGCGCGACTACACCGGCCGGCCCAGCGCCCTCACCGAGGTGCCGCGCTTCGCCGAGCACGCCGGGGGCCCCCGGGTCTTCCTCAAGCGCGAGGACCTCAACCACACGGGGTCGCACAAGATCAACAACGTCCTGGGCCAGGCCCTGCTGGCGGTCCGGATGGGCAAGCGCCGGGTCATCGCGGAGACCGGCGCCGGCCAGCACGGCGTCGCCACCGCGACCGCCGCGGCGCTCATGGGGCTGGAGTGCACGGTCTACATGGGCCGGGTCGACACCGAGCGCCAGGCGCTCAACGTCGCCCGCATGCGGCTGCTCGGGGCCGAGGTCGTCGCCGTCCCCACCGGGAGCGCGACGCTCAAGGACGCCATCAACGAGGCGATGCGGGACTGGGTCACCAACGTCGACCACACGCACTACCTGCTCGGCACCGTCACCGGCCCGCACCCCTTCCCCACGATGGTCCGCGACTTCCACGCGGTCATCGGCGACGAGGCGCGCAAGCAGCTCGACGAGACCGTGGGCGGGCTCCCCGACGCGGTCTGCGCGTGCGTCGGCGGCGGGTCCAACGCCATGGGCATCTTCCACGCCTTCCGCGACGAGCCGTCGGTCGCGCTGTGGGGCTTCGAGGCCGGCGGCGAGGGCGTGGACAGCGGCCGCCACGCCGCCCGCTTCTCCGGCGGGGAGCCGGGGGTGCTGCACGGGGCCTCCACCTACGTCCTGCAGGACGAGGACGGCCAGACCCGCGAGACCCACTCGGTCTCCGCGGGCCTGGACTACCCGTCGGTGGGGCCGGAGCACGCCTTCCTCCACGACACCGGCCGCGCCCGCTACGCCCCGGTCACCGACCAGGAGGCGATGGACGCCTTCGCGCTGCTGTGCCGCACAGAGGGGATCATCCCCGCCATCGAGAGCGCCCACGCCCTGGCCGGTGTGCTGAAGATCGGGCCCGAGCTCGGCCCCGGCACCACGGTGCTCGTCAACCTCTCCGGCCGCGGCGACAAGGACGTCGACACCGCCGCGCGCTGGTTCGGTCTCGTGGACGAATCCGGTGAGGCCGAGGTCGACGCGCAGACCGGCACGGGGCAGCAGGAGGACGGGTCGTGAGCGACCTCGACGCCGTCTTCGCGCAGTGCCGTGAGGAGGGTCGGGCCGCCCTGGTCGGCTACCTCCCGGCGGGCTACCCCGACCTGGCCACGTCGCTCGCCGCCGTCCGGACGCTGGCCGAGCACGGCTGCGACGTCGTCGAGGTCGGCGTGCCCTACACCGACCCCCTCATGGACGGGCCCGTGGTCGAGCGCGCCGCGAGCACCGCCCTGCAGGCGGGCTTCCGGCTGCGCCACGTCTTCGAGGTGGTCGCCGCGGTGCGCGAGGCGGGCGCGGTGCCCGTCGTCATGACGTACTGGAACCCGGTGCTGCGCTACGGCGTCGACCGGTTCGCGGCCGACCTCGCCGCCGCCGGTGGGGCCGGCCTCATCACCCCGGACCTCATCCCCGACGAGGCGCAGGCCTGGCTGGCGGCGGCCCGGCAGCACGGTCTCTCCCCGGTCTTCCTCGTCGCTCCCAGCTCCACCGACGGGCGGCTGGGCATGACGACGCAGGCCTGCGGCGGTTTCGTCTACGTCGCCTCGACCATGGGGGTCACCGGCGTGCGCGACAGTGTCGGCGACGCCGCGCAGTCCCTCGTGGCGCGCACCCGCGAGGTCACCGACCTGCCGCTGTGCGTCGGTCTCGGCGTGAGCACCGGCCCCCAGGCCGCCGAGGTCGCCGGCTTCGCCGACGGGGTCATCGTCGGCTCGGCCCTGGTGCGCGCCCTCGGCGAGGACCCGTCCCTCGACCGCCTGGCCGAGCTCACCGAGGAGCTGGCCGCAGGGGTGCGCGCGGGGTGACGCAGGTGCAGGGACGTCGGCCGGCGACGCGGCGCGCGAGCCCGCGCGTCCTGGACGCCGTCGGGCTCCTCCTGCGCCTCGGTCTGGCTGGCGTGCTGGGGTATGCCGGCTGGACCAAGATCACCGACCTCACCGGCTCGGTCCAGAACGTCGTGGCCTACCAGCTGTTCCCCTACGAGCTGGCCCGGGCGATCGGCGTGCTGCTGCCGGTGGTGGAGCTCGCGCTGGCGGCCCTCCTGCTGGTGGGCCTGCTCACCCGGGTCTCCGCGCTCCTCGCCGCCCTGCTCATGGTGGCCTTCATCGCCGGGATCGCCTCGGCGTGGGCGCGCGGCCTCGCCATCGACTGCGGCTGCTTCGGCACGGGCGGCCCGGTCGCCCCCGAGGACACCCGCTATCTCGCCGAGATGGTCCGCGACACCGGCTTCCTGGCGATGGCCCTCTGGCTGGCCGTGCGCCCGCGCACCCTGGCCTCCCTCGACACCACCGTCCGGAAAGGCTCCTGAGATGCCCCGTCCCCCCGCTCCCGACGTCAGGCCCGTCTCCTCCCGCGGCCCGGGCCTGCCCCTCATCGGCGGGGTGGTCCTGCTCGTCGTCGCGCTCGTGGGAGGCCTCGTCCTGTGGGCCGTCAGCCGCGAGGCCGGCCTCGGGTCGCCGGGCAGCGCCAACGCGCTGCCCGAGGGCGGCGGCATACAGGTCGGTGCGGCGCCCTCCGAGGACGTCCCGCAGGTGCAGCTCTACGAGGACTTCCAGTGCCCGTTCTGCGGCGTGCTCGAGGAGGCGGTCGGCGCCGAGCTGGCGCAGCGGGCCGAGGCGGAGGAGATCACCCTCACGGTGACGACGATGTCGTTCCTCGACGGCAACCTCGGCAACGACTCCTCCAGCCGCGCCGCGAACGCCGCCCTCTGTGCCGACGACCAGGGGGCCTTCCTGCCCTACCACAGCGCCGTCTTCGCCGGTCAGCCGGCGCAGGAGGGGGCCGGGTGGACCGACGAGCAGCTGCTCGGCTTCGGGGAGACCGCCGGCCTCACGGGCGAGGCGATGACCGCCTTCACCAGCTGCGTCCAGGACGGGACCTACGACGACTACGTGGCGGACATGCAGGAGCGCGCGAACCGCGACGACATCACCGGCACCCCCCGGGTGCTCGTCGACGGCGAGCAGCTGGAGGACACGCAGATGCAGGGGCTCATGGACGGCTCGACCAGCCTGGACCAGGTGCTCGGCAGCGGCTCCTGACGCTGCGGCAGCCGATGCGGAGGACGAGCCGGTCCGCGTCTAGGCTGGCCCCCATGCGTCGCGCGAAGATCGTCTGCACCCTCGGCCCAGCCACCGCCTCCTCCGAGCAGATCGAGGCGCTCGTCACCGCCGGGATGGACGTGGCCCGGCTCAACCTCTCGCACGGCTCCTACGAGGAGCACTACGAGCGTTACATCAAGGTCCGGGAGGCCAGCGACGCGACCGGCCACGCGGTCGCCGTGCTGGCCGACCTGCAGGGTCCCAAGATCCGCACGGGCACCTTCGCCGGTGGGCCGGTGACCCTGGCCACGGGAGCCACCTTCACCATCACCAACCGCACGGTGCCCGGCGACCAGGACTCCGTCGGGACGACGTATGCCGGGCTCCCCGGCGACGTGGCGCCCGGTGACGACCTGCTCATCGACGACGGCAAGGTGATGCTCCGCGCCACCGAGGTCACCGACACCGACGTCGTCTGCGAGGTGGTCGTCGGCGGGGTCGTCTCCAACAACAAGGGCATCAACCTGCCCGGGGCCGCCGTGAGCGTCCCGGCCATGTCGGAGAAGGACGAGGAGGACCTGCGCTGGGCGGTCCGCAGCGGGGTCGACTTCATCGCGCTGTCGTTCGTGCGCTCGGCCGCGGACGTGCAGGACGTGCACCGGATCATGGACGAGGAGGGGCGGCGCCTGCCGGTCATCGCCAAGATCGAGAAGCCGCAGGCGGTCGACAACCTCGAGCAGATCGTGGACGCCTTCGACGGGGTCATGGTCGCCCGCGGCGACCTGGGTGTCGAGCTCCCGCTCGAGCAGGTGCCGCTGGTGCAGAAGGACGCCATCCAGCTGTGCCGCGAGAAGGCCAAGCCGGTCATCGTGGCCACCCAGGTCCTGGAGTCCATGGTCGACAACCCCCGCCCGACCCGCGCCGAGGCCAGCGACTGCGCCAACGCCGTGCTCGACGGCGCGGACGCGATCATGCTCTCCGGGGAGACCTCCGTGGGGGCCTGGCCGATCCGGGCGGTCGAGACCATGGCCAGCATCATCTCGAGCACCGAGCAGCACGGCATGCACCGGATCCCGCCGATCACCACCAAGCCGAAGACCCCGGGTGGCGCCGTCACCCGGGCGGCGATCTCGCTCGCTGACGCGTTGGGCGACCAGGTGAAGTTCCTCGTGACCTTCAGCAAGAGCGGTGACACGACCACCCGCATGGCCCGGGTGCGTCCGACGACGCCCATGCTCGCCTTCACGACCGAGCAGCACACCCGCTCCCGGCTGGCGCTCACCTGGGGCGCGGAGACCTTCCTCGTGCCCTTCGTCTGGCACACCGACCAGATGGTCAAGCAGGTGGAGGAGACGCTGCTGCGCGAGAAGCGGTGCGTCGAGGGCGACATCGTCGTCATCGTCGCCGGCTCGCCCCCGGGCGTCTCGGGCACCACCAACGCGCTGCGCATGCACCGCGTCGGTGACGCCATCCTCGGCGAGGCACCGGCATACACCCACGACCCCGAGGTCTGAGACCGGGGCCGGTATGCTGGACCGGCTTCCCGGCGCGGTCCGCCCGCGCCGACCCGCCGGGGTGGTGGAATGGCAGACACGGAGCACTCAAAATGCTCTGCCCGAGAGGGCGTGCGGGTTCGAGTCCCGCTCCCGGCACCACCCCCTGGTCCGCGCCGTGCTGGCCGGGGTCAGCCGCGACAGATAGGGTGCCACCGTGAGTGAGACGACGCCGCAGGAGCAGGGGGAGCAGGTCCAGCCGGAGGCCACGGAGGCCGCCGAGACCGGTCTGCGCATCCTGCTGGCCGAGGACGAGGCCCTCATCCGGATGGACCTCGCCGAGATGCTCAGCGAGGCGGGCCACACCATCGTGGGCCAGGCCGCCGACGGCGAGCAAGCGGTCGCGCTGGCCCAGGAGACCTCCCCGGACCTCGTCGTCATGGACATCAAGATGCCGGGCATGGACGGGCTCACCGCGGCCGAGCAGATCGGTCGCGACGGCATCGCCCCGGTCGTCATGCTCACCGCCTTCAGCGACAAGAACCTTGTCGAGCGGGCGCGCGACGCCGGGGTCATGTCCTACGTCGTCAAGCCGTTCAGCGCCGCAGACGTCCTCCCGGCGATCGACATCGGCCGGGCCCGCTGGGCCGAGCGCAAGGCCCTCGAGGCCGAGGTGGCCGACCTCGGCGAGCGCTTCGAGACCCGCAAGCAGGTGGACCGCGCCAAGGGGCTGCTCATGAGCCAGCTCAAGCTCAGCGAGGCCGACGCCTTCCGGTGGATCCAGAAGGCCGCCATGGATCGCCGGCTGTCGATGCGCGAGGTCGCCGACGCGGTGATCTCGGGCATGCCCGCCAAGAAGTAGGCACCCCCGGCGGGCCCTGCCGACCGACCCCTCAGGCGCCGGGTGCGCCGCGGCCTCTCAGGGGCCGGGCGGACGCTCGCGCAGGACGCAGGTCAGCCGGGCGGTGCAGATCCTCCGGTCCTGCTCGTCGGTGACAGCGATCTCGTAGGACGCGACCGAGCGACCCAGCGACAGCGGGGTCGCCACCGCGGTGACCACGCCCTCGCGTGCGCCCCGGTGGTGGGTGGCGTTGAGGTCCACACCCACGGCGATGCGGCCCTCGCCCGCGTGGAGGGCGGCGGCGACCGAGCCCACCGTCTCCGCGAGGGCCGCCGAGGCACCGCCGTGCAGCAGGCCGTAGGGCTGGGTGTTGCCCGCCACCGGCATCGTGGCGACGGTGCGCTCGGCACCGACCTCGAGCAGCTGCATACCCATCCGCTCGGCGAGATCTCCCCGGGGGATCTCGCGCCACGTCCGGGGGTCCGTGCCCGGGTCGTCGGGGGTGGCCGGGGGCCGCGGGCTCGCACTGTCGGTCATGGGACATAGGCTGCCATGCGTGAGTCGCTTGCTGCTGCTGGACGGACACTCGTTGGCCTACCGCGCCTTCTTCGCGCTACCGGTGGAGAACTTCTCCACGACGACGGGGCAGAGCACCAACGCGGTCTACGGCTTCACCTCGATGCTCATCAACGTGCTGCGCGACGAGGCACCCACCCACCTCGCCGTGGCCTTCGACGTGTCGCGACAGACGTTCCGCACGCAGGAGTACGCCGAGTACAAGGCGGGTCGCTCCGCCACGCCGGACGAGTTCCGCGGCCAGGTCGACCTCATCAAGGAGGTGCTCGACGCCCTGCGGATCGCGCACGTGGAGGTCGACGGCTTCGAGGCCGACGACGTCATCGCGACGCTCACCGCGCGGGGCGGCGAGGAGGGGATGGAGGTGCTCATCTGCTCCGGGGACCGGGACGCGCTGCAGCTGGTCGACGACCGCACGACCGTGCTCTACCCGCGCAAGGGCGTCTCCGACCTCGCGCGGATGACGCCCGAGGCGGTCCAGGAGAAGTACGGCGTGCTGCCCGAGCGCTACAGCGACCTCGCCGCGCTGGTGGGGGAGTCCAGCGACAACCTCCCCGGGGTGCCGGGCGTGGGGCCCAAGACGGCGGCCAAGTGGCTCGGCCAGTTCGGCGACCTGTCCGGCATCGTCGACCACGCCGACCAGCTCACCGGCAAGGCCGGGCAGTCGACCCGGGACCACCTGGACCAGGTGCTGCGCAACCGTCGCCTCAACCAGCTGGTGGCCGACGTGGAGCTGCCCGTCGGCGTCGAGGATCTCGCGGCGCGGGGCTGGGACCGCGAGGAGGTCCACCGCGTCTTCGACGGGCTGGAGTTCCGGGTCCTGCGGGAGCGGTTGTTCTCGACGCTGGAGTCGGCGGAGACCGAGGCGGACGAGGGCATCGAGGTCGTCGGGGAGACCCTGGAGCCCGGGGCGCTGCCGGCCTGGCTCGAGACGCACGCGCAGCAGGGGCGGCTGGCGGTCGTCGTGGACGCCGAGCCCCGGACCACCGCCGGACCGGGGGAGGCGACCGGGCTCGCGCTCGCCGGGCCGGAGGAGGCGGTCCACCTCCGCCTGGCCGACCTGGAGCCGGCCGACGAGCAGGCGCTGGCGGCGTGGCTCGCCGACGCGGAGCGGCCCAAGGCGCTGCACGGCGGCAAGGAGCAGGTCGCCTCGCTCGAGGCGGTCGGGCTGCCCGTGGAGGGCGTCGTCAGCGACACCGCGCTCGCCGCCTACCTCGCGCGGCCGGACCAGCGCTCCTACGACCTGGCGGACCTCGCGCTGCGCTACCTCCACCGCGAGCTGCGGCTGGACGCGGACCAGGGGGCCTCGGCGTCGGACTCGCAGGGCCAGCTCGACCTGGCCTTCGACGAGGGCGAGCAGGAGGCGCGGGCCGCCGCCGCCCGGTCCGCGATGGTGCACGCCCGCGCGGTCCACGACCTCGCCGACGCCCTGGACGCCGAGCTGGCCGACGAGGAGGAGCGCCACCTGCTCCAGCAGGTCGAGCTGCCCCTCGTGGGCGTGCTCCGTCGGATGGAGCGCGCCGGCATCGCCGTCGACCTGCCCGCGCTGAGCACCCTCGAGCAGGAGTTCGCCGACGGCGTCGCGCAGGCCCAGCAGGACGCCTGGAGCGCCATCGACGACGACACCGTCAACCTCGGCTCGCCCAAGCAGCTGCAGACGGTGCTCTTCGAGACGCTGGGACTGCCCAAGACGCGGCGCACCAAGACCGGCTACACCACGGACGCCGACGCCCTGGCCGGGCTCTACGCCCAGACCGAGCACCCGTTCCTCGAGGCGCTCCTCCGGCACCGTGACGTCACCCGGCTCCGCGTCACGGCCGAGGGGCTCATCAAGTCGGTCGCGGACGACGGGCGCATCCACACCACCTTCCAGCAGACGATCGCGGCGACCGGCCGCCTCAGCTCCACCGACCCCAACCTGCAGAACATCCCCATCCGGACCGCCGCCGGACGGCGCATCCGGGAGATCTTCGTCGTGGGGGAGGGCTACGCCTCCCTCATGTCCGCGGACTACAGCCAGATCGAGATGCGCATCATGGCCCACCTCTCCGGCGACGAGGGGCTCATCCAGGCCTTCCGGGAGGGGGAGGACCTGCACCGGTTCGTCGGGGCGCGGGTCTTCCGGGTGGACCAGTCCGAGGTGACCGCGGAGATGCGGTCCAAGGTCAAGGCGATGAGCTACGGGCTCGCCTACGGGCTGTCCGCCTTCGGGCTGTCCAAGCAGCTGGGCATCTCCACCGCGGAGGCCAAGGACCTCATGGAGGAGTACTTCGAGCGCTTCGGCGGGGTCCGGGACTACCTGCGCGACGTCGTGCAGGAGGCCCGGCGCACCGGCTTCACCGAGACCATCCTGGGACGTCGTCGTCACCTGCTCGACCTCACGAGCGACAACCGGCAGCGTCGGGAGATGGCCGAGCGCATGGCGCTCAACGCCCCCATCCAGGGCTCGGCGGCGGACATCATCAAGGTCGCCATGCTGCGCACCGAGGCGGCCCTGCGCGAGGCGGACCTCGCCACCCGGGTCCTGCTGCAGGTGCACGACGAGCTCGTCCTGGAGGTCGCCGCGGGGGAGGAGGAGCGCGTCGAGGAGGTCGTCCGCGCGCAGATGGGGTCGGCCGCCGACCTGTCGGTCCCGCTCGACGTCAGCGTCGGTCTGGGGCGCAGCTGGCACGACGCCGCGCACTGACCGGCGGCACGGTCGCCCGGCGCGCCCGCACCCGACGCGGGCGGCCGTGGCGTCAGGCTCGGACCGTGACCTTCCCGTGCTGGGCAGGGGGGCTGACGTGTGGTTTACTCCCGGTGACCGCATCGAAGGAGATCCCGTGACCGCCCGCCTGTGGGCAGCATTCGCTGCCGTCCTGCTGGGTCTGTTCCTCGGCGTCGGTCTGCCCGCGGGGAGCCCCGCCGCGCAGGCCGCCCCGGCCTCGGTGAGTGCGTCCGAGGAGGCGGCGGAGTCCGTGCAGGGGACGGTGCGCGACCCGGACCGCGAGCCGTTGGAGGGCATCACCATCACGGTGGCCCAGGACGGGGCGGAGGTCGGGAGCACCACCACCGACGCGGAGGGCAGGTGGTCGGTCCCGCTGCCGGGACCCGGGGCATACACCGTGACGCTTGACGTCTCCGGGCTGCCGGAGGGCGTGGCGCCCACGACCGAGGACGGTGAGGTCCTCGATGACGTCCAGGTCCGCCCGGGGGCCTCCCAGGGCGTCATCTTCCAGCTCGGGACCGGGGAGACGGAGCAGGGCAGGGGCGGCGTGCCCGTGGGGCGGGTCCTCCAGCTGGTCGTCGACGGCATCAAGTTCGGCGCGATCATCGCCATCACCGCGGTCGGGCTCTCGCTGGTCTTCGGCACCACCAAGCTCATCAACTTCGCCCACGGCGAGCTCGTGACGATCGGCGCGGTCGCGGCCTACTTCCTCAGCACCTCGCCGGGCAACCTGCCGATCATCCTGGCCGCGGTCCTGGCGATGGTCGTGGGCGGAGCCGTCGCCGGGGGCTTCGAGGTGACGCTGTGGCGGCCGCTGCGGCGTCGTGGCGCCGGCCTCATCCAGATGTTCATCGTGGCGATCGGCCTGTCGCTCCTGCTGCGCCACCTCATCCTCATCGTCTTCGGCTCGCGTCGTCAGCAGTACGACGAGTACTCGCTGCAGACCGCGCTCACCTTCGGCCCCGTGCGCATCACGCCCCGTGACCTCATCATCACGGTGCTGGCCTTCGCGATCATGATCGCCGTGGCCGTCATGCTGCAGCGGACGAGGATCGGCACGGCGATGCGCGCGGTCAACGACAACCGCGACCTCGCCGAGGCCTCCGGCATCGACGTGCAGCGGGTGGTCCTCGTGGTCTGGGTCCTGGGCGGGGCCCTGGCGGCGATCGGCGGCGTCTTCTTCGGCCTGACCCAGGCGATCTACAGCGAGATGGGCTTCGAGCTGCTGCTCCTGATGTTCGCCGGCGTCATCCTCGGCGGGCTGGGCAGCGCCTACGGCGCGATGCTGGGCTCGGTGGTCATCGGCCTGGTGTCGCAGCTGTCCACCCTGTGGTTCCCCGCCTCGCTGGCCTACATGTGGGCGCTGCTGGTCATGATCATCGTGCTCCTCGTCCGGCCCCAGGGCATCCTGGGCCGGCGTGAGCGGGTCGGCTGAGGAGGACGACGATGGACCTGCTGTCCGTGCTCTCGGTGGCGATCCGGGGCGCCCTCGGCCCGGAGGCCGCGATCTACGCCCTGGCCGCCATCGGGCTCAACATCCACTTCGGCTACACCGGCCTGCTCAACTTCGGCCAGGTCGGCTTCATGCTGGTCGGTGCCTACGGCACCGCGATCTCGGTCCTGTCCTTCGGCTTCCCGCTCTGGGCGGGGGTCCTCGTGGGCATGGCCTGCGCGGTGGTGCTCGCGCTCATCCTCGGGGTGCCCACCCTGCGGCTGCGCGGCGACTACCTCGCCATCGCCACCATCGCCGCGGCCGAGGTCCTGCGCTACGTCTACCGCTCCTCCTTCGCCGAGCCGGTGACCGGCGGGGTCTTCGGCCTCGTCCAGTTCGCCGGCGGCTTCTACGACCTCAACCCGTTCACCGGACCGCTCGAGCTGGGGCCGCTGCGCTTCGGGGAGCGGGCCCTCTGGCTCATGACGGTCGCCTGGACGGCGACCTTCCTGGCCGCCGGTCTGGTGTGGCTGCTGGTCCACAGCCCCTGGGGGCGGGTCCTGCGGGCGGTCCGCGAGGACGAGGAGGCGGCGCGCAGCCTGGGCAAGAACGTCTTCGCCTACAAGATGCAGGCCCTCGTCCTCGGCGGCGTGCTCGGCGCGCTGGCCGGCGCGCTGCTGGCCATCAACAGCCAGGCCATCACCCCGGACGCGTTCATCCCGATCATCACCTTCTACCTGTGGACGATCATGATCCTGGGCGGCGCCAGCCGAGTGCTCGGACCGATCCTCGGCTCCGTGGTCTTCTGGTTCCTGCTGACCTTCCTGGACGCCTTCCTGCGGTCGGCCATGGCCGCGGGGTGGATCCCGGGAAGCCTGCTCGTCCCCAGCGACATCGGGGCCGTGCGCTTCGCGGCGGTCGGCCTCGGCCTGATGCTGCTCATGATGTTCCGACCCGCCGGGCTGATCGGCAACCGGAAGGAGCTGCGTCTCGATGTCCGATGACACGCACCCCGATCTCGTCGCGGAGCGGGAGGCCCTGCACGAGCAGGAGCGGACCCACGAGGCCGAACCCTCCGTCGGGGCCCGGCGCGCCGCAGAGGCCCTGGCCGGCGTCGCCAACACCCCCGGGGTCGCCAAGCCGGACCCGATCCTCGTCGCGGACGACATGGCCCGGCACTTCGGGGGCGTGCGCGCGGTCGAGGTGGAGCACCTCGAGGTGCAGCGCGGCACGATCACCGCGCTCATCGGCCCCAACGGTGCCGGCAAGTCGACCTTCTTCAACCTCATCACCGGCTTCGACCGGCCGGACAGCGGCCGCTGGTCCTTCGACGGGGGCGACGTCACCGGGCGTCCGCCGCACCGGATCGCGAGGAAGGGCATGGTCCGCACCTTCCAGCTGACCAAGGCCCTCACCCGGCTCACCAGCCTGGAGAACCTCATGCTCGGCGCCACCGGTCAGCGCGGCGAGGGCATGCTCGCCTCGCTGCTGCGCCCGCTCTGGGCGGCCCAGGAGGCCCAGATCCGCGGCCGTGCCGAGGAGCTGCTCGAGCGCTTCAACCTCGCGCACATGCGGGACGAGTTCGCGGGCACCATGTCCGGCGGTCAGCGCAAGCTGCTGGAGATGGCCCGGGCCCTCATGGTCGAGCCGCGGATGATCCTGCTCGACGAACCCATGGCCGGGGTCAACCCCGCGCTGACGCAGTCGCTCCTGGGGCACATCGAGGCGCTGCGCGACGAGGGGATGACGATCGTGCTGGTCGAGCACGACATGGACGTCATCATGTCGATCAGCGACTGGGTGGTCTGCTTCGCCCAGGGCAAGGTCATCGCCGAGGGACGACCCGACGACATCCGCAAGGACCCCGCGGTGATCGAGGCATACCTGGGCAGCCACCGGGGGCTGCCCACGGAGGAGGACCGATGAGTCCAGCAGGCCAGGACGGCGAGGCGGAGGCCGCGGTGGACGGCGGCGCGTCCACCCAGCCGGTGCTGTGGACCGAGGACCTCGTGGCGGGCTACATCCCCGACGTCGACATCCTGCGCGGCTGCTCGGTGGAGGTCCGTCCCGGGGAGCTCGTGGGCATCATCGGGCCGAACGGCGCGGGCAAGTCCACGCTCATCAAGGCGATGTTCGGGCTCGTGCCGGTCCGGTCCGGCCGCGTGATGCTGCAGGGGGAGGACATCACCTCCCGCCCGGCGCACCGGCTGGTCGCCGACGGGCTGGGCTACGTCCCGCAGAACAACAACGTCTTCCCCTCGCTCACCGTCGAGGAGAACCTCCAGATGGGGCTCTACCTGCGGCCCAAGGAGTATGCCGCGCGCTTCGCCGAGGTGAGCGACCTCTACCCGCTGCTCGCCGACCGGCGGGCGCAACGGGCCGGCTCGCTCTCCGGGGGTGAGCGCCAGGTGGTGGCGATGGGCCGGGCCCTCATGACCGGGCCGTACGTGCTCTTCCTCGACGAGCCCTCCGCCGGGCTCTCACCCCTCATGCAGGACTCGGTCTTCGAGGCCGTCTCCCGGATCAACTCCTCCGGGGTGTCGGTGCTCATGGTGGAGCAGAACGCCCGTCAGTGCCTGGACATCTCCGACCGGGCCTACGTCCTGGACCAGGGGCAGGACGCGCACACCGGGACCGGTGCGGAGCTCGCGAACGACCCGAAGGTCATCGAGCTCTACCTCGGCACCCTGGCCCGGATCACGGACGACTGAGGGCGGGGACCGGCCGGCTCGACGGGGACGACGACGGCCCGGCACCCGAGGGGGTGCCGGGCCGTCGTCGTGGGGTGGGCCGGCGGCCGGGCCCCTGGCGGGCCCGGCCGCTCGTCTCACTCGCTCGGGTTGGACTCCACGGTCTCGACCGACTGCAGCTCCCCGGCGTCGTCGAACTCGTAGACCTCGATCGTGGCCGTGCCCGGCTCACCGGCCTCGGTGAAGTCGAGCGGACCGCTGGCACCGTTGTAGTCGACGTCCTCGCCGTCCTCGATGAGACCCTTGCACTCCTCGTAGGACGTGCACTCGGTGCCCTCGCTCGTGATGCCGTTGACCTCGGCCTTGAAGTCGGCCGCGTTCACCGACCCGGCCGCCTCCGCGGCCAGGGCCATGACGACGGCGCAGTCGTAGACCTGCGGGGCGAACTGCGTCTCCTCCAGGTCCGGCGCGAACTCCTGCAGCCGGCTGAGGAAGTCCGGGTTGTCCGCGGAGGCGGGCGCGGTGCCCTTCATGCCCGCGATGACGCTCGGGTCGGACTCGTTGACGATGCTGCCCAGGTCCGCCGAGCGCAGGCCGTCGGCGCCGTAGACACCCACGGTGTCCGGGGTCAGGCCGGCCTCGAACATCCCCTGGAGGATCTGCCCGCCCTCCTCGAAGGCGATGACCACGACCGCGTCGGGCTGGGCCGCCTCGACCGAGGAGACGACCGCGTTGAACTCCCGGGCCAGCGGGTCGTAGCTCTCGTTGAGGGAGACGGTGGCCCCGGCGTTCTCGAGGGCCGTCGCCGTCGCGTCCGCCAGGCCGGCGCCGTAGTCGTCGGCGCGGGCGACGATGGCCACGTTGCTGTAGCCGTCGTTGACGATGGTGTTGGCCAGCACCGGACCCTGGAGGGCGTCCGAGGGCGCGGTGCGCACGTAGAGCCCGTCGTCCTGATAGTCGGTGAAGGTCGGCGCGGTGTTGGAGCCGGAGCACTGCATGACGTTGGCGCCGGTCACCCGGTCGATGATCGCCAGGGACATGCCCGAGGCCGCCGCGCCGACGATGGCGCTGGGCTGCTCGGCGAGGATGCGGTCGGCGGCCTGCTGCGCTGCGGCCTCCTGCCCGGCCTCGTCGCCGGCGATCGCGTCCGGGACCTCGTTGCCGAGGACGCCACCGGCCGCGTTGATGTCCTCGATGGCCAGGCCGAGGGCCTGGATCTGCGGCGGGCCGAGGAAGGCCAGCTGCCCGGTCTCCGGGAGGACGTAGCCGAAGGTGAAGGTGTCGGAGGTGTTGCCGTCGCCGCCGGCGACCGGCTCCTCGCTCGCCATGTCGTCCTCGCCGCCGGTGTCCTCCTCGGCGCCGTCCTGCGAGCTCTCGTCCGCGGCGGAGGTGTCGTCGGTGCCGGCGTCCTCGCCGCCACCGCACGCGGCCAGCAGGGTCACCGCGGACAGGGCGGCCACCGCCCTCAGATGGGTCGTCCTACGCATGTGTTCCTCTTTCGGTTCGGGGGCGTCGTTGCCCGTCACGGGATGTCAGCCTAGGACGCCCATGCCCGGTCACGATCCCTTCGTCACCAAACTGTGACCTTGCCGTGTGTCGGGATCGTCCGCGGGGCGCACGGTGACGAGCAGGGCCGTCCCGGGCAGGAGGTCGCCACGGGTCGCGCTCCAACCGCCCCAGGCGTGCCGACCCGGGACCCAGGTGGGCTCGACCAGGTCCACGAGCACCAGCCCGGCGTCGTGCACGGCCCGCACGAGGTCACCGAGGGTGCGGTGGTGCTCGGTGTAGGTCGCCACCCCCGCAGCGGTCTCCTCGACGTAGGCGGCCCGGTCGAAGTAGCTGTGGCGTGCGACGAGCCCCTCCGGGCCCGGCACGTCCGGGAAGACCCACCGGAAGGGGTGGGGGAGGGAGAACACGACGCGTCCTCCGGGCCGCACCACCCGGGCCCACTCGCGCAGGGTCGAGGTCGCGTCGGGCACGAACGCCAGCACCCCGTGCGCGGTGAAGACGACGTCGAGACAGGCATCCGCGAGCGGCAGCGCCGCGCCGTCGCACTGCAGGTAGGCCGCCGGAGAGGCGCCGGGTCGGGAGGCGTCCAGCCGCTGCGCGACCGTGAGCATCCCCCCGCTCACGTCGCAGCTCAGCACGCGGGCCCCCTGCCCGGCGCACCAGCGCGCGCCCTGGGCCGCGCCACCACCGACCTCCAGCACGTCCAGGCCCCGGAGCGGCCCGAGCACGCCCAGCTCCGCCTCCGTGCGGCCCTCCGGGCCCCACGAGAGGTCGGCGTCACCGAGGTCCCGGCCGTGCTCGGCGTAGTAGGTCTCGGCCTCCTCGTCCCACCAGCCGCGGCCGGCGCGCACCGACTCCTCGTGCGAGGCCGCGCGTCGCACCACGCGGTCCGGGGTCTCGGGCGGTGGCGGGGCGGGCATGGGCCCAGTGTGCACGGCTTTTGACCTGCTCGTCCGGCGCCGATAGGCTGAGGGGGCTTGTCTGGTCTTTTCGTCGTGCCCGGATGCAGGGCTCGACCGGCGTCGGACAGCACCCACACATCCATCCATACGTCCAGTCCACAATCGGAGTCCCTACTACATGACTGCCACCACGGCCGAGAAGGCCACCTCCCAGATCGCCGTCAACGACATCGGCACTGAGGAGGAACTGCTCGCGGCCATCGACGCCACGATCAAGAACTTCAACGACGGCGACATCGTCGAGGGAGTGATCGTCAAGGTCGACCGCGACGAGGTCCTGCTCGACATCGGCTACAAGACCGAGGGGGTCATCCCCTCCCGCGAGCTGGCCATCAAGCACGACGTCGACCCCTCCGAGGTCGTCACCGTCGGCGACGAGGTCGAGGCCCTGGTCCTCCAGAAGGAGGACAAGGAGGGTCGCCTGATCCTGTCCAAGAAGCGTGCCCAGTACGAGCGCGCCTGGGGCTCGATCGAGCAGATCAAGGAGGAGGACGGCGTCGTCACCGGCACCGTCATCGAGGTCGTCAAGGGCGGCCTCATCCTCGACATCGGTCTGCGCGGCTTCCTCCCTGCCTCCCTGGTCGAGATGCGTCGCGTACGCGACCTCCAGCCCTACGTCGGCAAGGAGATCGAGGCCAAGATCATCGAGCTGGACAAGAACCGCAACAACGTGGTCCTGTCCCGTCGCGCCTGGCTGGAGCAGACCCAGTCCGAGGTGCGCACGACCTTCCTCAAGGAGCTCGCCAAGGGCCAGGTGCGCTCCGGCGTGGTCAGCAGCATCGTCAACTTCGGTGCCTTCGTCGACCTCGGCGGCGGCGTCGACGGCCTGGTGCACGTCTCCGAGCTGTCCTGGAAGCACATCGACCACCCGGGCGAGGTCGTCGAGGTCGGCGACGAGGTCACCGTCGAGGTGCTCGACGTCGACATGGACCGCGAGCGCGTCTCCCTCTCGCTCAAGGCGACCCTCGAGGACCCGTGGCAGACCTTCGCCCGCACGCACGCGATCGGTCAGGTCGTGCCCGGCAAGGTGACCAAGCTGGTCCCCTTCGGTGCCTTCGTCCGGGTCGAGGACGGCATCGAGGGTCTGGTGCACATCTCCGAGCTGGCGGAGCGCCACGTGGAGCTGCCCGAGCAGATCGTCACCGTCGGTGCCGAGGTCTTCGTCAAGGTCATCGACATCGACCTGGAGCGCCGGCGGATCTCGCTGTCGCTCAAGCAGGCCAACGACGCCGTCGCGGCGGAGTTCGACCCGACCCTCTACGGCATGGCCGCCGAGTACGACGAGCAGGGCAACTACAAGTACCCCGAGGGCTTCGACCCGGAGACCAACGAGTGGCTCGAGGGCCACGAGGAGCAGCGGGAGAAGTGGGAGAAGGAGTACGCCGACGCGCACGAGCGCTGGGAGGCGCACAAGGCGCAGGTCGAGGCGGCCAACGAGGCCGACAGCGCCGCCGGCGTCGAGGTCACCCCGGCCTCCACGTCCTACTCCTCGGACGACAGCTCCGGCGACGAGGACGGCGGCACGCTGGCCTCCGACGAGGCGCTGGCCGCTCTCCGGGAGAAGCTCACCGGCAACTGATCACCCTCACCGGGTAGGTCCATCACGGTCCGCCCTGCCCCGTGGCAGGGCGGACCGTGCTGTCTGCGGGCCGGGCCGCGGCGCGTGATGCGTGTTAATGTCAGGCGTCGAATGTGCTCGGCAACCGCCGAAATTCTTTTCAAGAACTCAACGACAACGGAATCGGAGATCATGAGCGAATCCGTCAAGAACACCGAACAGGCCAAGGAGCCCGTCCATCACGAAACCTCCGTGGAGCAGCAGCTGCTGGACCACGGCGTCAAGCTCGGGCCGGGCGGGATCGCCCCCCGGGTCTTCTGGCCGGCGCTCGTCGTCGTCGCTGCGGTGGCACTCTTCTCGGCCATCTTCACCGAGACCGCAGGCTCCTTGTGGAATGCCATCCAGAGCGGGATCGTCACCAACTTCGGCTGGTTCTACACGATCGTCATCGCCGGATTCGTCGTCTTCGCGCTCTTCCTGGCATTCAGCCGTTTCGGCGACATCACCCTGGGTCGCGACGGTGAGGAGGCGGAGTTCGGCCTCGGCTCGTGGTTCGCGATGCTCTTCGCGGCCGGTATGGGTATCGGCCTCGTCTTCTACGGCGTCGCCGAGCCGCTGACCTTCTTCACCTCGCCGCCGCCCGGCCTGTCGCCCGACGCGACGACGGCCGGGACGGCCGAGCGGGCCATGGCCCAGACCTTCATGCACTGGGGCTTCCACCCCTGGTCGGTCTACGTCATCATCGGGCTGGCGCTCGCCTACGCGATCCACCGCAAGGGCCGGCCGGTGTCGATCCGCTGGGCCCTCGAGCCGCTGTTCGGGGACCGGGTCAAGGGCACCCTCGGCGACGTCGTGGACGTCCTCGCCATCGTCGGCACCGTCTTCGGTGTCGCCACCTCGCTGGGCCTGGGAGTCACCCAGGTGGCCACCGGCCTGAGCGAGCTGGGGGTCGTCGACGAGGCCACCAACACGCTGCTCGTCATCCTCATCGTCTGCATCACGGCCATCGCCGTGGTGTCGGTGGTCAGCGGTGTGGGCAAGGGCATCCGCTACCTGTCGAACGCCAACCTCATCCTCGCCGGGGTCTTCCTCCTGGCCGTGCTGCTGCTCGGCCCGACGCTGTTCCTGGCGCGTGACTTCGTGCAGTCCCTGGGCGCCTACGCCGCCAACATCGTCCCGATGACCTTCGAGGGCTTCGCCTACAGCGGCGAGGAGGGCATCAGCTGGGCCAGCGGCTGGACGATCTTCTACTGGGGCTGGTGGATCTCCTGGGCACCCTTCGTGGGCGTCTTCATCGCCCGGATCTCCCGCGGCCGCACGGTGCGCGAGTTCGTCGCCGGCGCCCTGCTGGTGCCGACGCTGGTCAGCTTCGTCTGGTTCACCGTCATGGGCGGAACGGCCATCATGCGGCAGATCGAGCAGGGCGACCTCGTGGGACCGGACGGTGTCACTGCGGAGATCGCGCTGTTCGACACCCTCAACACGCTGCCGCTCGGCTCGATCCTCTCCGGGATCGCGATCGTCCTGGTCGTCATCTTCTTCGTGACGTCCTCGGACTCCGGCTCGCTCGTGGTGGACATGCTCGCCTCCGGCGGGCACCCGGACCCGCCCACCTGGAGCCGGGTGCTCTGGGCCTCGCTCGAGGGGCTGGTCGCGATCGGTCTGCTCCTGGCCGGTGGATCCGCGGGGTTGAGCGCCCTGCAGGCAGGATCGGTGGCGACCGGGTTCCCGTTCGCGATCGTCATGGTGCTCATCGCCATCTCCCTCTACAAGGCGCTGTCGAGCGAGCACCGGATCATCATGCAGAGCGAGATGCGGACGCGCCGGCGCGAGCTGACCGGGGAGCTGGAGGAGAACTTCGACGACGTCTTCGGCCCCAAGGTCGACGACCGGATCGACTACGCGCTCTCCAGCACCCACGGTGCGAACTGGCGCCTCGGTCGCCGCAAGAAGGCGCAGGAGGAGTCTCAGAGCCGGTGACGCGGCTCCAGCCGCTCGTGCCGCTGCGCGGCACGTGACCGCACGAGGGTGGTCCGGCCCCTGGCCGGGCCACCCTTGTCGGTGCCGGGGGCTACCGTGGAACCATGCGCCCGACCACCGACCTGCAACGCACGGTCAGCCCCTTCCGCGTCGTCTCCGACTACCGTCCGAGCGGCGACCAGCCGACCGCGATCGCCGACCTCGCGCGGCGGGTCCAGGCCGGCGAGGAGGACATCGTGCTGCTCGGTGCCACCGGCACCGGCAAGTCGGCGACGACGGCATGGATGATCGAGCAGGTCCAGCGGCCCACCCTCGTCATGGCGCCCAACAAGACGCTGGCCGCCCAGCTCGCCAACGAGTTCAAGGAGCTGCTCCCCAACAACGCGGTGGAGTACTTCGTCAGCTACTACGACTACTACCAGCCCGAGGCCTACGTCCCGCAGACGGACACCTACATCGAGAAGGACTCCTCGATCAACGACGAGGTGGAGCGGCTGCGCCACTCGGCGACCAACTCCCTGCTCACCCGACGCGACGTCGTGGTCGTCGCCTCGGTCTCCTGCATCTACGGCCTGGGCACGCCCCAGGAGTACGTCGACCGGATGGCCCGGCTCCGGGTCGGGGAGACGGTCGAGCGGGACGAGCTGCTGCGGCGCTTCGTCACGATGCAGTACACCCGCAACGACATGGCCTTCTCCCGCGGCACCTTCCGGGTCCGCGGCGACACCGTCGAGATCATCCCGCAGTACGAGGAGCTCGCCGTGCGCATCGAGTTCTTCGGCGACGAGATCGACCGGCTCTACACCCTCAACCCGCTGACCGGGGAGGTGGTGCGGGAGGAGCAGGAGATGTATGTCTTCCCCGCCTCGCACTACGTCGCCGGCCCGGAGCGCATGGAGCGGGCCATCTCGGGGATCGAGAGCGAGCTGGCCACCCAGCTCGAGACCTTCGAGCAGCAGGGCAAGCTGCTCGAGGCGCAGCGGCTACGGATGCGGACGACCTACGACATCGAGATGATGCGGCAGGTCGGCTCGTGCTCGGGGATCGAGAACTACTCGCGGCACATCGACGGACGGTCGGCCGGCTCCGCCCCCAACTGCCTCCTGGACTACTTCCCGGAGGACTTCCTGCTCGTCGTCGACGAGTCGCACGTCACGGTGCCGCAGATCGGGGCGATGTACGAGGGGGACATGTCGCGCAAGCGGACGCTGGTGGACCACGGCTTCCGCCTGCCCAGCGCCATGGACAACCGGCCGCTGAAGTGGGAGGAGTTCCTGGAGCGGATCGGTCAGACCGTCTACCTGTCGGCGACGCCGGGCGACTACGAGCTGGCCAAGGGAGAGGGCTACGTCGAGCAGATCATCCGCCCGACCGGTCTGGTGGACCCGCAGGTGGTCCTCAAGCCGACCAAGGGGCAGATCGACGACCTGCTGCACGAGATCGGCGAGCGCACCTCGCGCGACGAGCGCGTGCTCGTCACGACCCTGACCAAGAAGATGGCCGAGGACCTCACCGACTACCTGCTGGACAAGGGGGTGCGGGTGCGCTACCTGCACTCCGAGGTCGACACCCTGCGACGGGTGGAGTTGCTCCGCGAGCTGCGGCTGGGGGAGTACGACGTGCTGGTCGGGATCAACCTGCTGCGCGAGGGACTCGATCTGCCGGAGGTGTCCCTCGTGAGCATCCTCGACGCCGACAAGGAGGGCTTCCTGCGCTCCACGCGGTCGCTCATCCAGACCATCGGCCGCGCGGCCCGCAACGTCTCGGGCCAGGTACACATGTATGCCGACACGGTCACCCCCTCGATGGAGGAGGCGATCGAGGAGACGAACCGGCGGCGCGAGAAGCAGCTCGCCTACAACGCCGCCGAGGGGATCGACCCGACCCCGCTGCGCAAGCGCATCGCCGACATCACCGACATGCTGGAGCGGGAGGACGCCGACACCGAGGTGCTCATGGGCAGCGGGCGCAGCCAGTCACGCGGCAAGGGAGGGGCGTCGCGGCGCGGCACCCCGACGGTGGGCACGAGCGCCGTGGACCGGCGCACCGGCGACGGCCTGCCGGCCACCGAGCTGGCGCAGCTCATCCACGAGCTGACCGAGCAGATGCACCAGGCGGCGACGGACCTGCACTTCGAGCTCGCCGCCCGGCTGCGTGACGAGATCGGCGACCTCAAGAAGGAGCTGCGTCAGATGAGAGAGGCGACCGGCTGACGTGAGACGATGAGGTCGTTCGTCGGAGGACCGCTGTGGGGGACCTCCGGTCCGGCACGGCTGCCCTGATCGGAAGGGAGAACCCGCACATGGATGTCCCCGGCTGGGTGTGGACCGCCACGCTGGTCCTCATCGCGCTCGTCTTCGCCTTCGACCTGCTGGTCCTGGGTCGTCGGCCGCACGAGCCGTCGCGGCGTGAGGTCTCGATCGCGCTCTCGATCTACGTCGGTCTGGCGCTGCTCTTCGGGCTCGGCGTGCTCGTCGCCTCGGGCGGTCAGCACGCGGCCGAGTTCTACGCCGGGTGGCTGATGGAGTACTCCCTGTCGATCGACAACCTCTTCATCTTCCTCATCATCATGGCCAAGTTCGGGGTGCCGCGGAAGTACCAGCAGTTCGCGCTCATGGTCGGCATCGTCATGGCGCTCGTCATGCGTGCGATCTTCATCCTCGTGGGTGCCGCGGCGATCGAGCGCTGGTCCTGGGTCTTCTACCTCTTCGGCGCCTTCCTCATCTACACCGCGGTCAAGCTCGCGATGGAGAACCTCGGGCACGACGAGGAGGAGGACGACTTCCAGGAGAACGCCGTGCTGCGCTGGGTGGAGAAGCGCTTCCCGGTCACCCAGTCGTGGGACGGTGGGACCAGGCTGCGGGTCGTGGAGAGCGGCAAGCGGGTCCTCACGCCGATGGCGATCGTCGTCCTCGCCCTGGGGACCACCGATCTGCTCTTCGCCCTCGACTCGATCCCCGCCATCTTCGGCCTGACGCAGGAGCCCTACCTCGTGCTCATGGCCAACGTCTTCGCCCTCATGGGTCTGCGTCAGCTCTACTTCCTGCTCGGCGACCTGCTCAAGCGGTTGGTCTACCTGGGGCTCGGGCTCGCGGTGCTGCTGGCCTTCATCGGCGTGAAGCTCATCCTGCACGCCATGCACGAGAACGAGCTGTCCTTCATCAACGGCGGGGAGCACCTCGGCGTGCCCGACGTGCCGATCTGGCTCTCGCTGACGGCGATCGTCGTCATCCTGGGGGTCACCGCCCTCGCGAGCCTGGCGAAGTCCCGGCGCGACGCGGCCCGGGGCATCGTGCGCGAGGGCGACGAGGCCAACCTCGACATCAACGAGGTCGGCCTGTTCGGCTCGCAGCACCACCGCGGGCACCGGGACGACGAGGAGCAGGAGCGGAGCGACTCCTCGGCGCTCACCCGGGAGCGTCCCGAGCAGCGCTGACCTCGGCGGACCTCGGCCGCCCGAGCACGGCGATGCTGGCCAGCACGACCAGCCCCATGCCGACGAGCTGGTCCGCCCCGAGCACCTGCCCCAGGATCAGCAGACCGGCCAGCGCCGCCGCCGCCGGCTCGAGGCTGAGCAGCACCCCGAAGGTGCCGGCCGCGAGGTGCCGCAGCGCCAGCAGCTCGAGGCTGTAGGGGATCGCCGAGGACAGCAGCGCGATGCCCAGGCCCCTGGCGAGGGCCTCCGGCTCCCAGAGCGCCGACCCGGCGGTGAGGAGCCCGAGCGGCAGGGTCACGACGGCGCCGAGGGCCATGCAGATCGCGATGCCGTCCAGACCCTCGAAGCGGGCGCCGGTGCGACCGCTGAGCACGATGTAGGCGGCCCACAGGGCACCGGCCAGCGCGGCGAGCAGGATGCCGACCAGGTCGAGGTCGGCCCAGGGGGTCGTGAGGGACTCGGAGATGAGGACCACCCCCACCAGGGCCGCCAGGACGGCGACGCCGTCGCGAGCCCGGCGGGACAGCGCCGCGGCCAGGGCCAGGGGCCCGAGGAACTCGATCGTCACCGCCACACCGATCGGCAGCCGGGCGAGGCTGCCGTAGAAGGCCAGGTTCATGCAGGTCAGCGCTGCCGCGAACAGCCCCACGGTGCCCCAGTCGGCGGCGCTGCGACCACGCAGCCGCGGCCGCACGAAGACCCACAGCAGCGCGGTCGCCAGCGTGAGCCGCAGGGCCACCGAGCCGACGACCCCGACCGCGGGCAGGAGCGTCGCGGCGAGGGCGCCGCCGAACTGCACCGACACCACGGCCAGGAGGACCAGGACGACGGGGTTCGCGCGGGCGCGCGAGGAGGTGCTCACCAGCCGCGTTCGCGCCACTCGCCCAGGGACGGCCGCTCGGCGCCCAGCGTGGTGTTGTCCCCGTGGCCGGGCAGGACGACGGCGTCGTCGTCGAAGACGGCGAAGACGCGGTTCTCCAGGTCGTCCATGAGCGAGGTGAAGTCCTGGGCTCCCGTCGTCCTGCCCGGCCCGCCGGGGAACAGGCTGTCACCGGTGAAGAGCAGCGTGGTCGTCCGGTCGGCGGCCGTGCTGAGAGCCAGCGCGATCGACCCCGGGGTGTGCCCGCGCAGGTGCACGATGTCCATGACGAGGTGGCCCACGCGGACCGTGTCGCCGTCGTGCAGGCGCCGGTCGACGGGGACCGGGAGCCCGTCGGCGTCGGCCGCGCCGGCCAGGACCGCTGCCCCGGTCTGCTCGACGACGTCGGCCAGCGCGCGGTGGTGGTCCCAGTGCCGGTGGGTGGTGAGGACCGCCTCGAGCGCCCGGCCGGGCGACCGGTCGTCCTCCTCCAGGAGACGCAGGATCCGCTCCCCGTCGTCCGCCGCGTCGATGAGCAGCCGGGCGCCCGTGGCGGTGCAGGTGATGAGGTAGACGTTGTTGTCCATCTCGCTCACGCTGCACTTGCGCACCACCGCAGGGCCGAGGTCGTAGGTCCAGGTCTCACCACCGGGGGTGACGTGTCCTCGCAGGTCAGTGGGTCTCACCAGGCGATTCTAGGCGGCTCCGTCCGATCAGGCGGTGAGCGGGCGGTCGCTCGCCCGGATGGGTGAGGGCAACGTGGTGCTCCCGCTGAGGTAGCGGTCGACCGTCGCCGCGCAGGCACGTCCCTCGGCGATCGCCCACACGATGAGGGACTGGCCGCGTCCGCAGTCACCGGCCGCGAAGACCCCGTCCAGCGGCGTGGCGAAGGAGTCGTCCCGCTCGTAGGTGTTGCGGGGCGTGCGGGGCAGGGACTCGGCGGGCGCCGCCTGCTCGTCCGGCCCGACGAAGCCCATGGCGAGCAGGACCAGCTCGGCCGGGATCTCCCGCTCGGTGCCCTCGACCGGGACGAAGCGTCCGTCCGTGAACTCGCCGTCGACCATGACCAGCGCGCGCACCCGGCCCTCGTCGTCACCGAGCACCTCGAGGGTGGAGACGCCGTAGTTCCGGTCCCCGCCCTCCTCGTGCGCCTCGGTGACCTTGTAGAGCATCGGGTAGGTGGGCCACGGCTGGGCCTCGGGACGCTCGGTCGGGGGAGTGGGCATGATCTCCAGCTGGAGCACCGAGGCCGCACCGTGGCGGTGGGCCGTCCCCAGGCAGTCCGCGCCGGTGTCGCCGCCGCCGATGATGACCACGTGCTTGCCGGAGGCGTCGATGCCGCGCTCGCCACCCAGCGCCTCCTTGTTGGCGGGCACGAGGAACTCCATGGCCGGGTGCACACCGTCCAGGTCCGCGCCGGGCACCTGCAGACCGCGGGGGACGGTCGAGCCGGTCGCGAGGACGACGGCGTCGAAGCGCTCGCGCAGCTGCTCCAGCGACTCGTCGTCCGGGCCGTCACCGCCGATGGTCACGCCGGTGATGAAGCGGATGCCCTCGCCGCGGAGCTGCACGAGGCGGCGGTCCAGGACCGCCTTCTCCATCTTGAACTCGGGTATGCCGTAGCGCAGCAGCCCGCCCACGGCGTCGGACCTCTCGTAGACGACCACGGTGTGCCCGGCCCGCCCCAGCTGCTGGGCGGCGGCCAGGCCGGCGGGCCCCGACCCCACGACGGCGACGGTCCTGCCGCTGAGCCACTCCGGCTCCTGCGGGGTGACGCGCCCGTTGGAGAAGGCGCGGTCGATGATCGAGACCTCGATCTGCTTGATCGTCACTGGCGGCTGGTTGATCCCGAGGACGCAGGCCGTCTCGCACGGGGCCGGGCACAGCCGTCCGGTGAACTCCGGGAAGTTGTTGGTCGCGTGCAGCCGCTCGATGGCGTCGGCGAAGTTCGCCCGGCGCGTGTGGTCGTTCCACTCCGGGATGAGGTTGCCGAGCGGGCAGCCGGTGTGGCAGAAGGGGATGCCGCAGTCCATGCAGCGGCTCGCCTGGCGCTGCAGGACCGACGTCGCCTGCTCGCCGTGCACCTCCTCCCAGTCCATAATGCGGACCGGGATGGGCCGGGTGGGGCGGTTCTCCCGCTCGCGGTGGGTCAGGAAGCCTTTGGGGTCAGCCATGAGAGTCCTCCAGGATGAGCTGCCAGGCGTGGGGGCCGTTGGGGTCGTCGCCGCGTTCCTCGGCCTCGCGGCGGATGCGCAGGACGCTGGCGTACTGGCGGGGGGTGACGGCGGTGAGGCGCAGGGCCCAGT
The DNA here is from genome assembly GCF_001685415.1 of Serinicoccus hydrothermalis. NCBI lineage: Bacteria > Bacillati > Actinomycetota > Actinomycetes > Micrococcales > Ornithinimicrobiaceae > Serinicoccus > Serinicoccus hydrothermalis. The sequence goes on from NZ_CP014989.1 coordinate 279,550, forward strand.
CGGGCTCGTCGAGCAGGGACCGTGCGACCGAGCTGCCGGTGAGCTCCACGTGCTCCTCGAGGAGCGCCCGCACCGTGTCGAGGTGCTCGGTCTCCGCCAGCGGGGTGAGGAGCAGGTCGCCGTTGGCCATCGCCAGGGGGTTCATCCTGCCCCGGTCCAGGTCCAGGACGACGGCGGTGCCGCCGGACATCCCGGCGCCCAGGTTGCGTCCGGTGCGTCCCAGGACCAGGGCCATCCCGCCGGTCATGTACTCCAGCGCGTGGTCGCCCACGCCCTCCACGACCGCGGTGGCGCCGGAGTTGCGGACGCAGAAGCGCTCGCCGACGAGACCTCGGACGTTGACCTGGCCGGCCGTCGCGCCGTAGCAGATGACGTTGCCGGCGATGACCTGGTCGGTCGCGACGAAGGGGGAGTCCTCCGGGGGCCGGACCACGATGCGCCCGCCGGACAGACCCTTGCCGACGAAGTCGTTCGCGTCACCGACCAGGCGCAGGGTGATGCCGCGGGGCAGGAAGGCCCCGAGCGACTGACCGGCCGAGCCGGTGAGGGTGAGGTCGATCGTGCCGTCGGGCAGTCCGTCCGGCCCGGCGCTGACGGTCACGTGATGACCCAGCAGCGTGCCGACGGTCCGGTTGACGTTGGTGATGGGGAAGCTGCCGGAGACGGCGGTCCCCTCCTCCAGCGCGGGCCGCGCGAGCTCGATGAGCTGGTTGTCCAGGGCGGCGGCGAGGCCGTGCTCCTGCTGGGTCGTGCAGCGGCGCGCGGCACCCTCCGGGATCTGGGTGAGGTTGAGCACCGGTGCCAGGTCGAGCCCGTCGGCCTTCCAGTGGTCCACCGCGCGGGAGGTGTCGAGCAGGTCGGCACGGCCGATGACCTCCTCGAGGCTGCGGTAGCCCAGCCCGGCGAGCAGCTCACGGACCTGCTGGGCGATGAACTCGAAGAAGGTGACGACGTACTCGGCCTTGCCGGTGTAGCGCTCGCGCAGCTCGGGGTTCTGGGTCGCGATCCCGACCGGGCAGGTGTCGAGGTGGCACACCCGCATCATGATGCAGCCGGACACCACGAGCGGGGCGGTCGCGAAGCCGAACTCCTCGGCCCCGAGCAGGGCCGCGACGAGGACGTCCCGACCGGTCTTGAGCTGCCCGTCGCACTGCACGACGATCCGGTCTCGCAGGCCGTTGAGCAGCAGCGTCTGCTGCGTCTCGGCCAGGCCCAGCTCCCACGGGGTGCCGGCGTGCTTGAGCGAGGTGAGCGGGCTCGCCCCGGTGCCGCCGTCGTGGCCCGAGATGAGCACGACGTCCGACTTCGCCTTGGACACGCCCGCCGCGACCGTCCCGACGCCGATCTGGCTGACCAGCTTGACGTGGATGCGCGCCTTCGGGTTGGCGTTCTTGAGGTCGTGGATGAGCTGCTTGATGTCCTCGATCGAGTAGATGTCGTGGTGCGGCGGCGGTGAGATGAGGCCGACGCCGGGCGTCGAGTGCCGGGTGCTCGCCACCCAGGGGTAGACCTTGCCCGGGGGGAGCTGGCCGCCCTCGCCCGGCTTGGCCCCCTGGGCCATCTTGATCTGGATGTCGTCGGCGTGCACGAGGTAGGGGGACGTGACCCCGAAGCGTCCGGAGGCGACCTGCTTGATGGCGGAGCGTCGCTCCGGGTCGAGCAGCCGCTCGACGTCCTCGCCGCCCTCGCCGGTGTTGGACTTGCCGCCCAGCCGGTTCATCGCGATCGCGAGGGTCTCGTGCGCCTCCTGCGAGATCGAGCCGTAGCTCATCGCGCCGGTGGCGAACCGCCGGACGATGTCGCTGACCGGCTCCACCTCGTCGACGTCGACGGGCTCGCGGTCCGGCTGCAGCCCGAACAGCCCGCGCAGGGTCATGAGGTCGGCGGCCTGGTCGTCCACGAGGTCGGTGTACTGCTTGAAGACGTCGTAGCGACCCTGCCGGGTGGCGTGCTGGAGGCGGAAGACCGCCTCCGGGCTGAAGAGGTGCGGGGGACCCTCCCGGCGCCACTGGTACTCGCCGCCGATGTCCAGCGCCCGGTGGTAGGGCGGGATGCCGGAGAGCGGGTAGGCCACCGCGTGCCGGCGCCGGACCTCCTCGGCGATGACGTCCAGGCCGACGCCGTCGATCTGGCTGGTCGTGCCGGTGAACCAGCGCTCGACCACGTCCTTCGACAGCCCGACGGCCTCGAAGGTCTGCGCCCCGCGGTAGGACGCGATGGTCGAGATGCCCATCTTGGACATGACCTTGAGGACACCCTTGCCCAGCGCCTTGATGAGCTGCGCGATGGCCACGTCCGGGTCCAGCCCGTCCAGCAGCTGGCCGGCGGAGCAGAGGTTCTCGACCGTCTCCATGGCCAGGTAGGGGTTGACCGCGGCGGCGCCGTAGGCCACCAGCAGGGCCACGTGGTGCGTCTCGCGGACGTCGCCCGCCTCGACGAGCAGCCCCACCCTGGTCCTGGTGTTGTTGCGCACCAGGTGGTGGTGGACGGCGCTGGTGAGGAGCAGCGAGGGGATGGGCGCGCGCTCCCGGTCGGCGTGGCGGTCGGAGAGGACGACGAAGAAGGCCCCGGCGGCGATGGCCTCGTCCACCTCCGCGCAGATCTCCTCCAGCCGCTGCTCCAGGGACTGGGCCCCGCCGTCGACCCGGTACAGGCCGCGGACGACCACGGCCGCGAACTCCGGGTGCTCACCCTCGACGTTGATCCGTCGCAGCTTGGCGAGCTGGTCGTTGTCGATGACGGGGAAGGGCAGGACGACCTGCTTGGCGTGCTGGGGGGTCTCGGAGAGCAGGTTGGGCTCGGGCCCGCTCGAGCTGCCCAGCGAGGTGACGATCTCCTCGCGGATCGCGTCCAGCGGCGGGTTGGTCACCTGGGCGAAGGCCTCGACGAAGTAGTCGAACAGCAGGCGCGGCCGGTCGGACAGGGCCGCGATCGGGGTGTCGGTCCCCATGGCGCCGAGCGGCTCGGCCCCCGCCTGCGCCATCGGGGCGAGGATGATCCGCAGCTCCTCCTCCGTGTAGCCGAAGATCTGCTGCCGGCGGGTCACCGAGGCGTGGGTGTGGCGGACGTGGACCTGGGTGGGGAGCGAGTCCATGTGGACCAGCTGCTGGTCGAGCCACTCCCGGTACGGCTGTGCCGCGGCGAGGTCCTTCTTCACCTGGGTGTCGTCGAGGATCTCCCCGGCCTCCAGGTCGACGAGGAACATGCGCCCCGGGGCGACCCGTCCCTTGCGGGCCACCTTCTCCGGGGGGATGGGCAGCAGCCCGGACTCCGAGCCGAGGACCACCATGCCGTCGTCGGTGACCCAGTAGCGGGAGGGACGCAGACCGTTGCGGTCCAGGACGGCCCCGACCTGCGTGCCGTCGGTGAAGACGAGGTTGGCCGGGCCGTCCCAGGGCTCCATGAGCATCGAGTGGTACTCGTAGAACGCCCGGACGTCGGGGTCCATGGTGTCGTCGTTCTCCCACGACTCCGGGATCATCATGAGCACGGAGTGGGGCAGGGACCTGCCCCCGAGGCTCAGGAGCTCCAGGACCTCGTCGAAGGTCGCCGAGTCGCTGGCGTCCGGCGTGCAGATGGGCAGGGCGTCCGCGAGGTCCCCCGGGAAGAGATCGCTGCTGAGCTGGGACTGCCGGGCGCGCATCCAGTTGCGGTTGCCCTTGACCGTGTTGATCTCGCCGTTGTGCGCGATGACCCGGTAGGGGTGGGCGAGCGGCCACGAGGGGAAGGTGTTGGTGGAGAAGCGCGAGTGCACCACGGCGAGCGCGCTGGTGTAGCGCTCGTCGGTGAGGTCGGGGAAGTAGGCGGGCAGCTGGTCGGTCGTGAGCATGCCCTTGTAGGTGATCGTGCGCGTGGACAGCGACACGGGGTAGGCGGTCGTGCGGCGCTCGATCCGCTTGCGGGCGAGCCAGACCCGCCGCTCCAGCTCGATCCCCTCCTCGTCGGGGCGCTCCTCGCCCGCGCCGACGACGAGCTGACGCATCACCGGCATGACCGACAGCGCGGTCGGCCCGATCATGCTCGCGTCGACCGGCACCTCCCGCCAGCCGAGGACGCTGAGGCCGGAGGTCTGCACGATCTCCTCGACCTGCGCCGCGACCTCGTCCGCCTGGCCGTCGCCCGGGAGGAAGACGATGCCGACCGCGTAGCGACCCGGGTCCGGCAGCGCGAAGGGGAGCTCCTCACGGAGGAAGGCGTCCGGCACCTGGGTGAGGATGCCCGCGCCGTCACCGGTGTTCTCCTCGCTGCCCACCGCACCGCGGTGGTCCAGGTTGTGCAGGGCGGTGAGGGCCTGGGCCACGATGTCGTGCCGGGCCGAACCGTCCAGGCGCGCCACGAAGGCCACACCGCAGCTGTCGTGCTCGTGGGCACCGTCGTACAGCCCGTCCGGGGCGGCACCGGGCACAGGACGCAGAGCAGCGGCGGTCGGGACGATCGTCTCTGTCATGGGATCACCGGTTTCGGGGACGGGGCCGTGCCGGGGAGGGGTGGCAGCGACCGAGGCTCGGGACGGGGCATGCTGACCCTGCGCGAATTTCATGCAGAGGCCAGCATACCTATGCAGTTGCCCTGACGGAAAAGCCGCGCGGCACGGGGTGTGTCAGTCTCGCGGCCTACAGTGGGGGTCGTGCCATCCTCGCCTCCTTCGTCCGCCGTGTCACGCGCCCGGCACGACCGTCTGGTCGTCCAGGGTGCGCGTGAGCACAACCTGCGCGACGTCTCGGTCGACATCCCCCGGGACGCCCTCATCGTCTTCACCGGGCTCTCCGGCTCCGGCAAGTCTTCCCTGGCCTTCGACACCATCTTCGCCGAGGGCCAGCGGCGCTACGTCGAGTCGCTGTCCGCCTACGCCCGCATGTTCCTGGGGCAGATGGACAAGCCGGACGTCGACTTCATCGAGGGGCTGTCGCCCGCGGTCTCCATCGACCAGAAGTCGACCAACCGCAACCCCCGGTCGACCGTGGGCACCATCACCGAGGTCTACGACTACCTGCGGCTGCTGTATGCCCGGGTGGGCCGACCCCACTGCCCGGTCTGCGGCGAACCGGTGGAGCGGCAGACCCCGCAGCAGGTCGTGGACCGGCTGCTCCAGCTGCCCCCGGGGGTGCGCTACCAGCTGCTGGCCCCGGTGGTGCGCGGCCGCAAGGGCGAGTTCGTCGACCTCTTCGCCGAGCTCCAGGCCAAGGGCTTCGCCCGGGCGCGGGTGGACGGCGAGCTCGTCTCCCTCAGCGACCCCCCGACCCTGGAGAAGCAGCGCAAGCACAGCATCGAGGTCGTCGTCGACCGGCTCGTGAGCAAGGTGGGCGAGGCGACCGAGGGGTCGGCCACCCCGCCGGTGGACCGGGCCTACGCCCGGCGGCTCACCGACTCGGTCGAGACCGCCCTCTCGCTCGCCGGCGGCATCATGGTGGCCGAGTTCGTCGACGCCCCCGCCACCCCGGGAGAGAAGGCCGGCTCAGGGCGGGAGGCGCCCGTGGACGAGTCCGGCGAGCCGCTGCCCCGGGAGCGGCGCTTCTCCGAGCGGATGGCCTGCCCCAACGACCACCCGCTGTCGATCGACGAGGTCGAGCCGCGCTCGTTCTCCTTCAACAGCCCCTTCGGCGCCTGCCCGGAGTGCACCGGCATCGGGGTGGAGCTCGAGGTGGACCCCGAGCTCGTCGTCCGCGAGGACCTCAGCATCCTCGGCGGCGCGCTGGTGCCCTGGTCGACGGCCTCGGGCCTGAGCGACTACTTCCTCCGGGTGCTCGGGGGTCTGTCCGACGACCTCGACTTCCGCCTCGACGTGCCGTGGAAGCAGCTGCCCGGTCGGGCGCGGGACGCGATCCTGCAGGGCTACAAGCACAAGGTGCACGTCCGCTACCGCAACCGCTTCGGTCGCGAGCGCAGCTACTCCACCGGGTTCGAGGGCGTGCTGCCCTACGTCAAGCGCAAGCACGCCGAGACCGAGTCCGAGAGCAGCAGGGAGCGCTACGAGGGCTTCATGCGCGAGGTCCCGTGCCCCGCTTGCAAGGGCGCCCGGCTCAAGCCGGAGATCCTGGCCGTCCTCGTGGGGGGTCGCAGCATCGCCGAGGTGTGCGCCCTGCCCATCGACCAGTGCGCCGAGTTCCTCGCCTCCGTCGACTACACGGAGCGGGAGGCCGCCATCGCCGGGCAGGTGAGCCGCGAGATCGACGCCCGCCTCGGCTTCCTGCTCGACGTGGGTCTGGACTACCTCTCGCTCGACCGCCCGGCGGGGACCCTCTCCGGTGGCGAGGCCCAGCGCATCCGGCTCGCGACCCAGATCGGCTCGGGCCTGGTCGGCGTGCTCTACGTCCTGGACGAGCCCAGCATCGGCCTGCACCAGCGGGACAACCGGCGCCTCATCGAGACGCTCACCCGGCTGCGCGACCTCGGCAACACACTCATCGTGGTGGAGCACGACGAGGACACCATCGCCACCGCGGACTGGGTCGTCGACATCGGTCCCGGTGCGGGCGAGCACGGCGGCCACGTGGTCCACAGCGGCCAGGTGAAGGACCTCCTGACGCATCCCACCTCCCTCACCGGGCAGTACCTCTCGGGCCGCAAGGCCATCGAGACGCCGCCGCAGCGACGCCCGCAGGACGGTCGCGCCGTCACGGTCCGCGGGGCGCGCGAGCACAACCTGCAGCAGATCGACGTCGCCTTCCCGCTCGGCAACCTCGTCGCGGTCACCGGGGTCAGCGGCTCGGGCAAGTCCACGCTGGTCAACGACATCCTGTACCGCGTCATGGCCAACCAGCTCAACGGTGCCCGTCACGTCCCGGGTCGGCACCGCAAGGTGGAGGGCCTGGACCAGCTGGACAAGGTGGTGCACGTCGACCAGAGCCCCATCGGCCGGACGCCGCGGAGCAACCCGGCCACCTACACCGGGCTCTTCGACCACATCCGCAAGCTCTTCGCGACGACGACCGAGGCGAAGGTGCGCGGCTACCAGCCCGGTCGCTTCTCCTTCAACGTGAAGGGAGGCCGCTGCGAGGCCTGCTCCGGCGACGGCACGCTCAAGATCGAGATGAACTTCCTGCCGGACGTCTACGTCCCCTGCGAGGTCTGCCACGGCCGGCGCTACAACCGGGAGACCCTCGAGGTCCACTTCAAGGGACGCACCATCGCCGACGTGCTGGACATGCCCATCGAGGAGGCGGCCGAGTTCTTCTCCGCCGTGCCGGTGATCGCCCGGCACCTGACCACCTTGGTCCAGGTGGGCCTGGGCTACGTTCGGCTCGGCCAGCCCGCGACGACCCTGTCCGGGGGAGAGGCGCAGCGGGTCAAGCTCGCCGCCGAGCTGCAGAAGCGCTCGACCGGACGCACCATCTACGTCCTGGACGAGCCCACGACCGGCCTGCACTTCGAGGACATCCGACGCCTCCTCGGGGTCCTGCAGGGCCTGGTCGACAAGGGCAACACCGTGCTCGTCATCGAGCACAACCTCGACGTCATCAAGTCGGCCGACTGGGTGCTCGACCTGGGCCCGGAGGGCGGCCGGGGCGGTGGCCGGGTGGTCGCCGAGGGTACCCCCGAGCAGGTCGCCCGGGTGGAGGCGAGCCATACTGGTCGTTTCCTCGCGCCGGTGCTCGGTCTGGATCGGAGGTCCACCGCATGAGCTCACCCCACCACCCCAGCCCGGACCCCTCGTGCGCGGGCGGGGCCTGCCCCGGCGGCACGACGCGGCGTCGGCTGCTGACCACCGGTGGCGCCGCTGCGGCGGCCGCCTCGCTCGCGGCCTGCGGCCCGGGCGGCACGCAGGAACCTGCCGCCTCCGGGTCGTCCGGCAGCGACGACGCCACGACGGGCACGGGGACGGCTGCGGCGGGGGAGACGAGGGTCCCGCTCGCCGACGTCCCGGTCGGCGGCAGCACCTACCTCGACGCGGAACAGCTCATCGTGGCCCAGCCCACCGAGGGCGAGGTGGTCGCCTACGACGCCACCTGCCCGCACCAGGGGTGCATGGTCTCCGGCACCGGGGAGGACGGCGCACTCGTGTGCCCCTGCCACGGCAGCACCTTCGCCAGCGAGGACGGCTCCGTGCTCTCGGGGCCGGCCACCACCGGCCTCACCACCGTCGAGGCACGGGTGGAGGACTCGGACGTCGTGATCAGTGGCTGACCCGCAGTCCTACCGGCCCCGTCCCGGGGAGATCCCGACCGACCCGGGGGTCTACCGGTTCCGGGACCAGCACGGGCGGGTCATCTACGTGGGCAAGGCCAGGTCCCTACGCTCCCGGCTGACCTCCTACTTCCAGGACCTCTCGGCCCTGCACCCCCGCACCCGGCAGATGGTGACCACGGGGGCCCGCGTCGACTGGACCGTCGTGCGCAACGAGGTGGAGGCGCTGCAGCTGGAGTACTCCTGGATCAAGGAGTTCGACCCGCGCTTCAACGTCAAGTACCGCGACGACAAGTCCTACCCGTACCTCGCCGTGACCATGGGCGAGGAGTTCCCCCGGGCCCAGGTCATGCGCGGCAAGAAGCGCACCGGCACCCGCTACTTCGGCCCCTACACGCACGCCTGGGCCATCCGGGAGACGCTGGACACGTTGCTGCGGGTCTTCCCGGTGCGCACCTGCTCGGCCGGCGTCTTCCGCCGCGCCGGCCAGGTGGGGCGGCCCTGCCTGCTCGGCTACATCGACAAGTGCTCCGCCCCGTGCGTCGGGCGGGTGGACCCCGAGGAGCACCGGCGCATCGCCGAGGACTTCTGCGCCTTCATGGCCGGGGACAGCGCGAGGTTCGTCAAGGACCTGGAGGAGCGCATGCGGCGCGCGTCCGCCGAGCTGGACTTCGAGACCGCGGCCCGGCTCCGCGACGACGTCGGCGCCCTGCGCCGCGCCCTGGAGCGCTCCGCGGTCGTGCTCCCGGACGCCACCGACGCCGACGTGTATGCCCTCGCCGACGACGAGCTCGAGGTCGCGGTCCAGGTGTTCCACGTCCGCGGCGGCCGGATCCGGGGTCAGCGCGGGTGGGTCAGCGAGAAGGGCGCCGAGGACCTGCCGGACATCGTCGAGCACCTGCTGCAGCAGGTCTACGGCGGCGAGCGGGGGGACGAGGTGCCCCGCGAGGTGCTCGTGCCCGTGCTGCCCAGCGGTGACGCGGACGTCGCCGCGTGGCTCGGCGGGCTGCGCGGGTCGCGGGTCTCGGTCCGGGTGCCGCGCCGGGGCGACAAGCGCACCCTCATGGAGACGGTGACCCGCAACGCCGAGCAGGCGCTGGCCCGGCACAAGGTGGCCCGCTCCGGGGACCTCACCCTGCGCTCCCAGGCCCTGCAGGAGCTGCAGGAGGTGCTGGAGCTCGACGACGCCCCGCTGCGGATCGAGTCCTTCGACATCAGCCACGTGCAGGGCAGCGACGTGGTCGGGTCCATGGTCGTCTTCGAGGACGGTCTGCCGCGCAAGGGGGAGTACCGCCGCTTCATCGTGCGCCAGGGCACGGGGGACGACACCGCGGCCATGCACGAGGTGCTGACCCGCCGCTTCCGCCACCTGTCGCACGCGCCGGCACCGGGTGCCGACGAGGACGGCCGGCCGGCGAGGTTCGCCTACCCCCCGAACCTCGTGGTCGTCGACGGAGGGCTGCCGCAGGTCCGGGCCGCGCAGGCGGCGCTGAGCGAGGTGGGCGTCACCGACGTCACCGTGGTGGGGCTGGCCAAGAGGCTGGAGGAGGTCTGGAGCGCCGACAACATCGACGGGTTCCCGGTCGTGCTGCCCCGGACCAGCGAGGCGCTCTACCTGCTCCAGCGGGTCCGCGACGAGGCGCACCGCTTCGCCAACACCTTCCACCGGCAGCGGCGGTCCCGCAGCATGACCACGAGCGCGCTGGACGGCATACCCGGCCTGGGCCCGGCACGGCAGCAGGCGCTGCTCCGCCACCTGGGCTCGGTCAAGGCGGTCCGGGCCGCCACCGTGGAGGAGCTCCAGGAGGTTCCCGGGGTCGGTCCGTCGCTGGCGGCCGTGGTGCACGAACGGCTCGCGGGCGATAACCTCACCCCGGCGGTTAACCTGAGCACCGGAGAGGTGCTCGAGTGAGTCCGGCAGAGCCCGGGGCGGCGGACCGGCACCCGGGACCGGATGGGAGGACGGACGTGACGGCACGGCGCACCGACCTGGGCGAGCAGCCGCCGGCACCGCCCGGTGCGGTGGGCCGCTCCGACGTCGTCATCCTCACCGGGATGTCCGGGGCGGGACGGACGACCGCCGGGGACGTGCTGGAGGACCGCGGCTGGTACGTCGTGGACAACCTCCCGCCGGCCATGATCGTGCGGCTCATGGACCTCACCGCGGACGACCCGCAGCGGCAGCGGGTGGCGGTCGTCGCCGACGTCCGCAGCCGCGACTTCACCAGCGAGCTCGCGGGGGCGCTGCACACCCTGGGGGAGCGGGGCTGGCGGCCGCGGGTCGTCTTCGTCGACTCCTCGGACGAGTCGTTGGTGCGCCGCTTCGAGGCGGTCCGCCGACCGCACCCGCTGCAGGGCGAGGGGCTGCTGCTCGACGGCATCCGCCGGGAGCGCCGGATGCTCGGCGACATCCGCTCCGACGCGGACCTCGTGCTCGACACCTCCAACTACAACGTCCACGAGCTGGCGGCCAAGATCGACTCCCTGCTCGCCGGGGATGCCGACGTCAAGCTCCGCTTCGCGGTCATGGCCTTCGGCTTCAAGTACGGCATCCCGCTGGACGCCGACGTCGTCCTCGACCTGCGCTTCCTGCCCAACCCCTACTGGGACCCGGAGCTGCGCCCCCACACCGGCAAGGACGCCCCGGTCCGCGAGTTCGTCCTCGGTCAGGACCTGGCGCAGGACTACATCCGGCACGCCGAGCAGCTGCTGCGCACCGCGGTCCGGGGCTACCTCGCCGAGGGCCGGCGCTACGTCACCGTGGCCGTCGGCTGCACCGGCGGCAAGCACCGCTCCGTGGCCACGGCCGACGAGCTCGCCCGGCGGCTGGCCGACCTGCAGGAGCTGGACGTCCAGATCTCGACCTTCCACCGGGACCTGGGGCGCGAGTGAGCGGGCGACGGGTGGTCGCGCTGGGTGGCGGGCACGGCCTGTCCGCCTCGCTGCACGCGCTGCGGCACCTCACCGAGGCGATCACCGCGGTGGTCACCGTGGCCGACGACGGTGGCTCGAGCGGCCGGCTCCGGCAGGAGTTCGACATCCTGCCTCCCGGCGACCTACGCATGGCCCTGGCGGCGCTATGCGAGGACACGGCCTGGGGGCACCAGTGGTCGGCGGTCCTGCAGCACCGCTTCCGCGGGGCCGGCGAGCTGTCCGGTCACGCCCTGGGCAACCTGCTCATCATGGCCCTCTGGGACCTCCGGCCGCACGAGCAGGTGCGCGGTCTGGACCTCGTGGGCCGTCTGCTCAACACGCGAGGGCGGGTGCTGCCGATGGCGCTGGACCCGCTCGACATCGAGGCCCAGATCGAGCAGCCGGGTGGGTCCGGCACCGCGCTGCTCACGACCGTGCGTGGTCAGTCGACGGTCGCCGCCCACCCCGGCACGGTCCGGTCGGTCCGCCTCATCCCCGAGGCGCCGCGCGCCTGTCCGGAGGCCCTGGAGTCGATCAAGCTCGCCGACCTCGTGGTCCTCGGCCCCGGCTCGTGGTTCACCTCGGTCATGCCGCACCTCCTCGTGCCCGAGCTGCGCCAGGCGCTGTGCGACACCCCGGCCCGGCGCATCCTCACCCTCAACGTCAGCCTGAGCGACGACGAGGCCAGCGGCTACACCCTCGCCGAGCACGTGGCCGCGGTCGCGACGCACGCCCCCGACCTGACCTTCGACCACGTCATCGCCGACCCCCAGGTCGCGCGCACCGACGCCGAGCGGGCGGCCCTGGAGGCCGCGGTCGCGGGGGTGGGCGCCAGCCTCGTGCTCACGACCGTCGGCAAGCAGAACCACCCAGGGGTCCACGACACCCTGCGCCTCGCGGCGGCCTACCGGGACGTCATGGCGGAGCAGGGGCTGTGAGCGCGGCAGCCCCGCCAGAGGGTAGCCTTCCGGGGTCCTCGGGGGACCGGACCCCGGGGAGCGCGACCGGCCGACCGAGGAGGATGACTGCCGTGGCGATGACCGCGAAGGTCAAGGACGAGCTGAGCCGGCTCCCCGTCACCCGCACCTGCTGCCGCAAGGCGGAGGTCTCGACGATGCTGCGCTTCGCCGGGGGGCTGCACATCGTGGGCGGACGCATCGTCATCGAGGCCGAGCTCGACACCGCGCAGAGTGCCCGCCGGCTGCGCACCTTCATGGCCGAGGTCTACGGCTCCAGCAGCGAGCTCATGGTCCTGAGCCCCGGCGGGCTGCGCAAGCAGACGCGGTACGTCGTGCGCGCCACCTCCGACGGGGAGTCGCTGGCCCGCCAGACCGGGCTGATCGACCACCGCGGTCGCCCCGTGCGGGGCCTGCCGCCGCGGGTCGTCGGTGCGGCTGTCTGCGACGCCGAGGCCGCCTGGCGCGGTGCCTTCATCGCCCACGGCTCCATCACCGAGCCGGGCCGCTCGTCGGCGATGGAGGTCACCTGCCCCGGCCCCGAGGCGGCCCTGGCGCTGGTCGGAGCGGCCCGCCGCCTGGGCATCCAGGCCAAGGCGCGGGAGGTGCGCGGGGTCGACCGGGTGGTGATCCGGGACGGCGACGCCATCGGGGCGATGCTCACCCGGCTCGGGGCCCACGACGCCGTCCTCGCCTGGGAGGAGCGCCGGATGCGCCGCGAGGTGCGGGCCACGGCCAACCGGCTCGCCAACTTCGACGACGCCAACCTGCGCCGCTCGGCGCGGGCCGCGGTGGCGGCCGGAGCCCGCGTGGAGCGCGCCATGGAGATCCTCGGCGACGACGTCCCGGACCACCTCCGGGTCGCCGGCACCCTGCGTCTGGAGCACAAGCAGGCCAGCCTCGAGGAGCTCGGCCAGCTGGCCGACCCCGCGATGACCAAGGACGCGGTCGCCGGACGCATCCGCCGGCTGCTCGCCATGGCCGACAAGCGTGCCGAGGAGCTCGGGATCGAGGGCACCGAGGCCAACATCACCCCGGACATGCTCGAGGACTGACGCCACGTCATACCGATGTGGTGCGGGCCTGCACCTGCCGCTAGGTTGGGGGGAGGACGACGGCGTCTGACACGGGCGGTGCGCATCCGGCGGGCCGCCGACCAACCATCGAGGAAGGGTTTTCATGACCGTTCGCGTAGGGATCAACGGCTTCGGGCGCATCGGCCGCAACTTCATGCGGGCCGTGCTGGCCTCCGGGGCGGACGTCGAGATCGTCGGCGTCAACGACCTCACCGACAACGCGACCCTGGCCCACCTGCTCAAGTACGACTCGATCCTCGGACGGCTGGACGGCGAGGTGACCAGCTCCGAGGACGAGATCAGCGTCGACGGCAAGGCGTTCAAGGCGTTCGCCGAGAAGGACCCGACCGCGCTGCCCTGGGGCGAGCTCGGTGCCGACGTCGTGGTCGAGTCGACCGGCATCTTCACCGACGCGACGAAGGCCAAGGCCCACCTCGACGCCGGTGCCAAGAAGGTCGTCATCTCCGCGCCGGCCAAGAACGAGGACATCACCGTCGTCATGGGCGTCAACGAGAAGGACTACGACCCGGCGACCCACGACATCATCTCCAACGCCTCCTGCACCACGAACTGCCTGGCGCCGATGGCCAAGGTCCTCAACGACGAGTTCGGCATCGTCAAGGGCCTCATGACGACCATCCACGCCTACACCGCCGACCAGAACCTCCAGGACGGACCGCACGGCGACCTGCGCCGCGCCCGCGCCGCCGCGCTCAACATCGTGCCGACCAAGACCGGTGCCGCGCAGGCGGTCGCACTGGTGCTGCCCGAGCTCAAGGGCAAGTTCGACGGGTATGCCCTGCGCGTCCCGGTCCCGACCGGCTCCGCGACCGACCTCACCTTCCAGGCCTCGCGCGAGGTCACCGTGGAGGAGGTCAACGCCGCGCTGAAGAAGGCGGCCGACGGCGAGCTCAAGGGCATCCTCACCTACACCGAGGACCCGATCGTCTCCAAGGACATCGAGACCGACCCCGCGTCCTGCATCTTCGACTCCGGGCTGACCAAGGTCATCGGCGACCAGGTCAAGGTCGTCGGCTGGTACGACAACGAGTGGGGCTACTCCAACCGCCTCGTGGACCTCGTCGAGCTGGTGGGCAGCTCGCTCTGATGCGGACGATCGATCAGCTCAGCGACGAGCTCGGCGGGCTGGCGGGTCGCACCGTGCTGGTGCGCAGCGACCTCAACGTGCCGCTCGACGGGCAGGAGATCACCGACGACGGACGCGTCCGCGCCTCGGTGCCCACGATCACCCGGCTCGCACGCGAGGGCGCCCGGGTCGTGGTCTGCGCCCACCTCGGCCGCCCCAAGGGCACGCCGGAGGCGAAGTACTCCCTGGCCCCGGTGGCGACCCGCCTCGACGAGCTCCTCGACGACGACATCACCGTGTCCTTCGTCGAGGAGACGGTCGGGGACCGCGCCACCGCCGCGGTGCAGGCCCTGGCGGACGGCGACGTCCTCGTCCTGGAGAACCTCCGGTTCAACCCCGGCGAGACGGCCAAGACGGACGAGGAACGTGCCGACTTCGCGCAGGCGCTGGCCGCCCTGGCCGACGCGTTCGTCTCCGACGGCTTCGGCGTGGTCCACCGGGCCCAGGCCTCGGTCTACGACGTGCCGCGGCTCCTGCCGCACGCCGCCGGCGGGCTCGTCGTCTCCGAGGTCGAGGTCATGCGCGCCCTGCGGGAGGACCCGCGCCGCCCGTATGCCGTGATCCTCGGCGGCGCCAAGGTCAGCGACAAGCTCGGCGTCATCGAGTCGCTCATCACCGTGGCGGACCGGCTGCTCATCGGCGGCGGGATGGTCTTCACCTTCCTCAAGGCCCAGGGCCACGAGGTCGGCACCAGCCTGCTGGAGGAGGACCAGGTCGACACGGTCAAGGGCTACCTCGAGACCGCCGCCGAGCGCGGCGTCGAGATCGTCCTGCCCACCGACGTGGTCGTGGCCGACGCCTTCTCCGCGGACGCCGCCCACGAGGTCGTGCCCGCGGACGCCATGCCGGCCGACCGGATGGGTCTGGACATCGGCCCGGACTCCGAGGAGCTCTTCGTCGGTCGGCTGGCCGATGCGCAGACGATCTTCTGGAACGGCCCCATGGGGGCCTTCGAGATGGAGCCCTTCGCCGGGGGCACCCGAGCCGTGGCGCAGGCCCTCGTCGACCGGACCTCCGAGGGTGCCCTCACGGTCGTCGGCGGAGGGGACTCCGCCGCCGCGGTCCGGGACTTCGGGCATACCGACGACGACTTCAGCCACATCTCCACCGGCGGTGGGGCGAGCCTGGAGTACCTCGAGGGCAAGGACCTTCCCGGACTGTCGGTGCTGGAGGACTGAGATGGCGACACGGACCCCGCTGATGGCGGGCAACTGGAAGATGAACCTGGACCACCTGCAGGGCACCCACCTCGTGCAGAAGCTCGACTGGACCCTGCGCGACGGACGGCACGACCACGCGGCCGTCGAGGTGGTCGTGCTGCCACCCTTCACCGACCTGCGCTCGGTGCAGACCCTCGTGCAGGGCGACAAGCTCGCGCTGCGCTACGGCGGTCAGGACCTCAGCCCGCACGACGAGGGGGCCTACACCGGCGACATCTCCGGCGCCTTCCTCGCCAAGCTGGGGTGCACCTACGTCGTCGTGGGCCACAGCGAGCGGCGCGAGGGGCACGAGGAGTCCGACGAGCTCGTCGGGGCCAAGGTGCGCGCCGCGCTGCGGCACGACCTCACGCCGATCCTGTGCGTCGGGGAGCCGCTCGACGTGAGGCAGGCCGGGACCCACGTGGAGCACGTCGTCGCCCAGCTGCGGGCCGCCCTGGGCGATCTCGACGCGGAGCAGGTCGCCCGCGTCGTCGTCGCCTACGAGCCGGTCTGGGCCATCGGCACCGGCGAGGTGGCGACGCCCGACGACGCGCAGGAGGTCTGCGCCGCGATCCGGTCCACCGTCGAGGAGCTGGTCGGCAGCTCCGTCGCCGACGGGCTCCGGGTGCTCTACGGCGGCTCGGTCAAGCCGGGCAACGTCGCCGAGATCATGCGGCGCCCGGACGTCGACGGTGCCCTGGTCGGCGGGGCGTCGCTGTCGGTGGACGACTTCGCCGCCATCTGCCGCTACCAGCAGCACGCCGGCGCGACCGGCTGACACCCGTGCCCTCGTCGGCGCGGCCCTGCCGCGTCGGTTAGGCTGTCTGGTGCCCCTGCGGGTCCGGGGCACCAGACCTCTCGCCCGTTCGACGACAAGGTGTGCCCACGTGGAGTTCGTCCGCTGGTTCCTGGACGCCCTGCTGGTGATCACCAGCTGCTTCCTGGTGCTGCTGATCCTGATGCACAAGGGCCGCGGCGGTGGCATGTCCGACATGTTCGGGGGAGGCATGAGCAGCAGCCTGGGCGGCAGCTCGGTCGCGGAGCGCAACCTCAACCGCATCACCGTGGCGATGGCCCTGGTGTGGGTCTCGGTGATCGTCGGCCTCGGGGTGCTCGTCCGCTTCAGCTGAGCTCGCCTCACCCCGGTGGGGGAGGTATGCCGGTGCGCCGGGGTAGGGTGTCCCCGTCCGCTGCAGGTCGGTGCCGAAACGAGGCAAGACATGGTCAACACCAACGCCATCCGTGGCTCGCGCGTGGGGTCCGGCCCCATGGGGGAGAGCGAGCGCGGGGACGCCGCACCCCGGGTCCGGGTCAGCTTCTGGTGCGCGCACGGTCACGAGACCCGGCCCAGCTTCGCCCAGGACGGCGAGGTCGAGGTCCCGGACGTCTGGGACTGCCCCCGGTGCGGCCTGCCGGCCGGCCAGGACCGCACGACCCCGCCGGAGGCCCCGCGGACCGAGCCCTACAAGACGCACCTCGCCTACGTGAAGGAGCGCCGTAGCGACTCCGACGGCGCGGCCCTGCTCGACGAGGCCCTCGCCCGGATGCGGGAGCGGGGGGTCGGGGGCGGCGGTCGCTGACTACCGCCGCCGCGCCGACCGTCACCTCAGTCCGAGGCGTCCTCCTCGATCTGCTCCAGCCCCTCCTGCACGGCCTCCTCGACCGCGTTCGAGTCCGCCTTGGAGGGTGGCTCCGGGGCCTTCTGCAAGGACCTGCTGCCGAGCCGGGAGGAACCGGACCGGTCGACCTCCGCCGGACCGGCCGGGAGGTCGCCGGCACGCGCGGCGCCGGAGGCGGTTCCGCCGCGGCGGACCTGGGGGAGGCCGCTGCACAGCGACCGGGCATACACCTCGTCCGCGTCCAGCCGCCGCAGCTCGGCCGTGAGGGCCGCCGGCAGGGTGGGCGTGTGCAGCGCCACCAGGCGGGGCTGGCTGCCGACCATCGACAGCGTGGCCGTGCCGCCGGAGTCGTCCAGCCGGACGAGGTCCACCGGTCCCGAGGCGCGCTCGAGCCGCACGCTCTGCACCCCGGACCCCACAGGGGTCCGCACCCGCTCCACCGGGCAGCGCAGCGACGAGGCCAGCCAGCCCGCGAGCAGGTCGCAGCTCGGGCAGTCCGGCTCGCCCGCGACCACGGCCCGCTGGACAGACTCGAACGGCTCGCTCTCCAGCGACGCCGCGAGCAGCGCCCGCCAGCGGGTGATCCTCGTCCACGTGAGGTCGGTGTCACCGGGCTGGTAGTGCTTGGTCCGGCGGCGCAGCTGGGTGCCCGTCTTCGCCCCGGTGGGGGCCGCGGCGTCGGTGATGCGACGGTGCGCCATCCGGCCCAGGGGAGAGCCGGCGACGTCGGAGGGCGCCTGCCCGGGCCACCACGCCACGACGGGGGAGTCCGGGAGCATGAGCGGGGTGACCACCGAGCTTCCGTGCCGGGTCAGCTCGCCGTAGAGGCGCAGCACGACGATCTCCGAGGCGCCGGCGTCGCCGCCGACCCGGATCTGCGCGTCGAGACGCCCCCGCCCGCGGGCGTTGGCGCTGACCACCACGAGGATGCGCGCCGGGTGCTGGCGGGTGGCCTCGCTGGCCACCTCCACCGCCTCGTCGGCGAGCTCCTCGTCCACGACGACGAGCAGCGTGAGCACACGACCCATGGCCATGGCCCCGACCTGGTTGCGCAACCGGACGAGGTTCTTGGCGACGTCCGCCGCGCTCGAGCTGGGCAGGTCGACGATCATGGCAGCCTCCACTCCCGGCCGTCGCGGCGCATCATCTGGTCCGACCCGTCCGGGCCCCACGTCCCGGCGGGGTAGTCCTCGGGCGGCCGGTCGCTCGCGGCCCAGTGCTCGATGACCGGGTCCAGGATGCGCCAGGACTGCTCGACCTCCGCGTGCCGGGGGAAGAGCGGCGGCTCGCCCAGGAGGACGTCGAGGATGAGCCGCTCGTAGGCCTCGGGGCTGGACTCGGTGAAGGAGGAGCCGTAGCCGAAGTCCATGGAGACGTCGCGCACCTCCATCTGGCTCCCGGGGACCTTGGACCCGAAGCGCATCGTCATCCCCTCGTCCGGCTGCACGCGGATGACGATGGCGTTGGCGCCCAGCTCCTCGGTGGCGGTCGAGGTGAAGGGCAGGTGCGGGGCCCGGCGGAAGACCACGGCGATCTCGGTCACCCGCTTGCCCAGACGCTTGCCGGTCCGCAGGTAGAACGGGACCCCGGCCCAGCGGCGCGTCCGCACGTCGACCCTGAGCGCGGCATACGTCTCCGTGCGGTTCGCGGCGTCCACCCCGTCCTCGTCGAGGTAGCCGTCCACCTTCTCGGTGCCCTGCCACCCGGCGGCGTAGCGGCCGCGGGCGGTGGCGGTGTCGAGGTTCTCGGGCAGGCTGACCGCGGCCAGCACCTTCTCCTTCTCCGCCCGGACCGCGTCCGCGGTGAAGGCGACGGGCTCCTCCATCGCCGTGAGCGCGAGGAGCTGGAGCAGGTGGTTCTGGATGACGTCCCGGGCCGCACCGACCTCGTCGTAGTAGCCCGCGCGCCCGCCGATGCCGATGTCCTCGGCCATGGTGATCTGCACGTGGTCGACGTAGTTGGCGTTCCAGACCGGCTCGAAGAGCTGGTTCGCGAAGCGCAGGGCGAGGATGTTCTGGACCGTCTCCTTGCCCAGGTAGTGGTCGATCCGGAAGATCGAGTCGGCCGGGAAGACGCCCTCGACGATCTCGTTGAGCTCCTGGGCGCTGCGCAGGTCGTGACCGAAGGGCTTCTCGATGACGACCCGTCGCCAGGTGCCCGGCCGCGGGTCGGAGAGGCCCGACTCCTGCAGCCGGGTGCAGACGTCGGCGAACCACGACGGGGGGATCGACAGGTAGAAGGCGTGGTTGCCGCCGGTGCCGCGCTCCTCGTCCAGCTCGCGGACCGTGCGGGCCAGCAGCTCGAAGGCGTCCGGGTCGTCGAAGGCGCCCGGTACGAAGCGGAAGCCCTCGGCCAGGGAGCGCCACACCTCCTCGCGGAACTCGGTGCGCGCGTGCTGGCGCACCGAGTCGTAGACGACCTTGGCGAAGTCCTGGTCCGCCCAGTCCCGGCGGGCGAAACCGACGAGGGAGAAGCCGGGCGGCAGCAGCCCGCGGCTGGCCAGGTCGTAGATCGCCGGCATGAGCTTCTTGCGGGCCAGGTCACCGGTGACGCCGAACATGACCATGCTGCACGGCCCGGCGATGCGCGGCAGGCGCTTGTCGTCCGGGTCGCGCAGCGGGTTGGTGTCGGCGGTGACAGGTGCGGGCGCGGGGCCGCTCACAACGCCTCGCGCAGCTGGGCCAGCCCGGCTGCCTGGTCGGTGAGGTGCAGGCGCAGCACCGGCCGCTCGTGGTCGGCGAGCACCGCCGCGTCCCCGGCCGCCTGGGCGGCGATGAACTCCCCGAAGGTGAAGTCCTTGCCGGGCACGTCGAGGTCCGTCCGCGGCGCGCCCGTGACCTGCAGGTAGACGCCCTGGGCGGGCCCACCCTTGTGGTACTGGCCGGTCGAGTGCAGGAAGCGCGGGCCCCACCCGAAGGTGACCGGGCGCCCGGTGCGCTCCACGAGCTCACCCTGGACGTCGGCGAGGTCGGCCTGCTCGAGCCGGTCGAGGTAGACCATCACCGCGAGGTAGCCGCGGGCCGGGTCGAGCTGGTCGAGCAGCGCGGCGACCGCGCCCTCGAGGCTGTCGGTGCCGTCGGGCAGCCAGCCCCCGCCACCGGTGCGGACCTCGACCGCGCCGTCGGTGAGGACCGGGGCGCCGGCGGCGTCGGCACCGCCCTCCATGATCTCGCGGGCAGCCTTCTTGGCGCTCTCGACGTCCGGCTGGTCGAAGGGGTTGATCCCCAGCAGGTGGCCCGCGACGGCGGTCGCGACCTCCCACAGCAGCATCTGGGCGCCCAGGGAGCCGGAGACCTCGACGACCGAGTCGGCGTCCGTGCGGGCCGGACCACCGTCGGTGTCGTCGTCCTCCGGAGCCAGGACCACGACGGTGCAGTCCGAGGTGTCCTGGATGCCGTGGGTGGGGGAGGGTCCGTCCGGGGCCACGACCGGGAGCACGCCGGTGCCCTGCTTGCCGGTGGACTCGGCGATGAGCTGCTCGGCCCAGTCCGCGAGCCCGACGATGCCGGACCCGGCGTCGGTGAAGAGCAGCTTGTCGCGCAGCGGCTCGGTGCCCGCGAGGGCGGCCCCGAGGCGCAGCCCCGGGTTGGCCTCGTCGTCCTCGGCGAGCAGGTCGGCGACCTCCTCGGCCTCGTCGAGCAGCGCCCCGACGTCCACCCCGGCGAGCCCGGAGGGGACGAGCCCGAAGGCGGTCAGCGCGGAGTAGCGCCCGCCCACCTCGGGGTCGGCGTTGACGACGCGGTAGCCGTCGGCCCGAGCCTGCTCGTCGAGCGGGCTCCCGGGGTCGGTGACGACGACGATGCGCTCGGTCGGGTCGATGCCCGCCTCGGTGAAGGCGTGCACGAAGGCCCGGCGCTGGCTGTCCGTCTCCAGGGTCGAGCCGGACTTGGAGGAGACGACGACGGCGGTGCCGGCGAGGTCCTCCTCCAGCGCCCCGCGGACCATGTCCGGGTCGGAGCTGTCCAGCACGACCAGGGGCACCCCGGCGGTACCGGTGATGACCTCGGGCGCCAGCGAGGAGCCGCCCATGCCGCAGAGCACGACGCGGTCGACGCCGCGCTCGCGCAGCTCCTCGGCCAGCGCCTCGATCTCCCCGACGAGCGGCCGGGAGGAACGGGGGAGGCCGACCCAGGACAGCCGGATGGAGGCCTCGGACTCGGCGTCCGGTCCCCACAGCGTGGGGTCCTGCTCGAAGAGCCGGGAGGCCACGCGGTCCGAGACCAGGGTGGGCAGGTGGTGCTCGACGGCGTCGGCCGCGGCCCCGAGGGCCTGGACGGCGAGGGTGCTCACTTGGAGCCCTCCGCCTTGTCCAGCTCGTCCTGGACGGTGCCGAGCAGCTCGGACCAGGACTTCTCGAACTTGTCCACGCCCTCGTTCTCGAGCTGCTCGACGACCTCGGCGTAGGACACCCCGACGCGCTCCAGGTCGTCCAGCACCTGCTGGGCCTCCTCGTAGGTCCCGGTGACGGTGTCGCCCTGCAGCTCGGCGTGGTCGACCGTGGCCTCCAGGGTCTTGCCCGGCATGGTGTTGACGGTGTGCGGGGCGACGAGCCCGGTGACGTACATCGTGTCCTGGTAGTCGGGGTTCTTCACCCCGGTGGAGGCCCACAGCGGCCGCTGCAGGCGGGCGCCGTCGTCGGCGAGGTTCTGCCAGCGCGGGGTGCCGAAGACCTCCTCGAAGGCCTGGTAGGCGAGCCGGGCGTTGGCCAGGCCGGCCCGCCCGCGCAGGGCGAGGGCCTCGTCGGTGCCGATCTCCTCCAGCCGGGAGTCGATCTCGCCGTCGACCCGGGACACGAAGAAGCTGGCCACCGAGTGGATGGCGGACAGGTCCCGGCCCTGCTCCCGGGCCTGCTCGAGCCCGGTGAGGTAGGCGTTCATCACCCCCCGGTAGCGGTCGAGGGAGAAGATGAGGGTGACGTTGACGCTGATGCCGCTGGCCAGGGTCTGGGTGATGGCCGGCAGACCCTCGACGGTGGCGGGGATCTTGATGAACAGGTTCGGCCGGTCGATGGTCTCCCAGAGCTGCTGGGCGATCTGCACGGTCCGCTCGGTGTCCTTGGCGGCACCGGGGTCCACCTCGATGGACACCCGGCCGTCGACCCCGTCGGTGCGGTCGTAGACGGGACGCAGGACGTCGCAGGCGTCCCGGACGTCGTCGGTCGTCAGCGCGAAGACCGCGTCGTCGACGTCCGCGCCGTCGGCGGCCAACTCGCGCACCTGCTCGGAGTAGGCGTCGCCCTCGGCGAGCGCCGAGGCGAAGATGGTCGGGTTGGTGGTCACCCCGAGGACGCCGCGGTCCACGTAGGACTGCAGCTCCCCGGAGGAGATCATCGGCCGGTTCAGGTCGTCCAGCCAGACCGAGACCCCGGCGTCGGCCAGGTCGTGGAGGGTGGTGCGGGCGGTGTTAGTCATCTCGCTCCTCAGGTGGTGGTGGGGGGAAGCCGTCGCGTGGTGCCGCTCAGGCGCCGACGGTCTCCGAGCCGCCCTCGTCCGGGACCTCGGCCCCGCCGGGGACCGGCTCGCGGGTGGTGTCGGTGATGGAGTCGCGGGCAGCGGTGACGATCGCGTCGGCGGTGATCCCGAACTCGTCGTAGAGGCGCTGGTAGTCCGCGGAGGCGCCGTAGTGCTCCAGGCTGATGAGCCGTCCGGCGTCACCGACGACCTCGCGCCAGCCCTGGCCGACGGCCGCCTCGACGCTGACCCTGGCCCGGACGCGCGGCGGGAGCACCTGCTCGCGGTAGGCCCGGTCCTGCTGGGCGAACCACTCACGGCAGGGCATGGACACGACCCGGGTGGCGACGCCGTCGGCCTCGAGCCGTTCGCGTGCCTCGACGGCGAACTGCACCTCGGACCCGGTGGCCACGAGGATGACCTCGGGCTCACCGCTGCCGGCCTCCTGCAGTACGTAGGCGCCGCGGGCGGTCCCCTCGGCCGACTCCATGACGTCCCGGTCGAAGACCGGCAGGTTCTGCCGGCTCAGCACCAGCGCGGCGGGGTGGTCCTGGATGCCGAGGACCGTGCGCCAGGCGACGGCCGTCTCGTTGGCGTCCGCCGGGCGGACGACGTCCAGGCCCGGGATGGCCCGCAGCGCGGCCAGGTGCTCCACGGGCTGGTGGGTCGGTCCGTCCTCCCCGAGCCCGATGCTGTCGTGCGTCCAGACGTAGATCGGGTTGATCTCCTGGATGGCCGCGAGCCGCAGCGAGGGGCGCATGTAGTCGGAGAAGGTGAGGAAGGTGCCGCCGTAGGGCCGCGTGAGCCCCTCCAGGCAGATCCCGTTGAGCATCATGCCCATGCCGTTCTCACGGATCCCGAAGTGCATGGTCCGGCCGTACTCGTCGCCGGGGAACATGTCGGTGGACTTCGAGGAGGGCACGAAGCTGGGCACGCCCTTCATCGTGGTGTTGTTGGAGCCGGCCAGGTCGGCCGACCCGCCCCACAGCTCCGGCATGACGTCGGCCAGCGCGGTGAGCACCTCGCCGGAGGCCTTGCGGGTGGCCATCCCCTTCTCGTCGGCGGGGAAGGTCGGCAGCGCGTCGTCGAGGCCCGCGGGCAGCTCGCGCGCGCGGACCCGGTCGAGCAGCTCGGCCCGCTCGGGGTTGGCCGAGCGCCAGGCCTGGTATGCCTCGTCCCAGGTCGCGTGGGCCTCCTTGCCGCGCTCCTTCACACGGCGGGCGTGGGCGAGGACCTCGTCCTCGACCTCGAAGGTGCGCCGGGCGTCGAAGCCGAGCAGCTTCTTCGTGGCCGACACCTCCTCGGTGCCCAGGGCCGAGCCGTGGGCGGCGCCGGTGTCCCGGGCCTCCGGTGCGGGCCAGGCGATGATGGTGCGCAGCAGCACCAGCGTGGGGCGGTCGGTGCGAGCACGGGCGGCCTGGAGCGCGGCGTAGAGCTCGTCGACGTTCTCGGTGTAGGGCTGCGTGGCGCGCCAGTCGACCACCTCGGTGGCCCAGCCGTAGGCCTCGTAGCGCTTCGCCACGTCCTCGCTGAAGGAGATGTCCGTGTCGTCCTCGATGGAGATGTAGTTCTGGTCGTAGATGACCGTGAGGTTGGACAGCTCCTGGTGGCCCGCGAGCGAGCTGGCCTCGGAGGAGACGCCCTCCATGATGTCGCCGTCGGAGGCGATGACCCAGATCTGGTGGTCGAAAGGGGACTCGCCCGGTGCCGCCTCCGGGTCGAAGAGCCCGCGCTCGCGGCGCTGGGCCATGGCCATACCGACGGCCGAGGCCAGGCCGGAGCCCAGCGGGCCGGTGGTGATCTCGACCCCGTCGGTGTGGTGCACCTCGGGGTGGCCGGGGGTCTTGGAGCCCCAGGTCCGCAGCGCCTCCAGGTCCTCCAGCTCGAGCCCGTAGCCGGACAGGTAGAGCTGGATGTACTGCGTGAGGCTGGAGTGGCCGGCGGACAGCACGAACCGGTCGCGCCCCAGCCAGTGCGGGTCGCTCGGGTCGTGGGTCATGACGTTCTGGTAGAGCAGGTAGGCCAGGGGCGCGAGGCTCATCGCGGTGCCCGGGTGGCCGCTGCCGCACTTCTCGACCGCGTCCGCGGCCAGCAGCCGGACGGTGTCCACCGCCCGCACGTCGGCGTCGGTCCAGCCGACCTGGGAGCAGAGCGGTCGGGCGAGCTGGTCGTCGCGACCAGCGGTGTAGTTCTCGGTGGAGGTGCTCACTGATGGATCTCCTGACGATGCGTGAACTCGTGGCCGGGGCGCCCGCCTCGACGCCCCCGGGTACACCACCGACCTTAGTCCCTCCGCGTCACCTCGCGAGCGGGGGCGGCCAGCGGTCCCTCCCGGCGTCGGCGCTCCCCGACGAGCGGTAGGATGGCGGGTGCGAAGGGGGCGCCACGAGCGCCCAGCGACCTGCACCCCGACCCGCACGAAGGACACCGTGACCACGCTCGATCCACGCCCCGCGCGAGGGGACCGCGGAGACGCCGGGGCCGGTCCCGGCCCGGCACGCAGGTGGCGGGACGTGCTGCGGGACTACGTCTCGCTGACCAAGCCGCGGATCATCGAGCTGCTCCTCGTCACGACCTTCCCCGTGATGTTCCTGGCCGAGCGGGGCATCCCCCCGGTCTGGCTCATCGTCGCCACGCTGGTCGGCGGCACGCTCGCGGCCGCCTCGGCCAACGTCCTCAACTGCTACCTGGACCGCGACATCGACGCGCAGATGCACCGCACCTCCACGCGTCCCCTGGTCACCGGCGCGATCGCGCCGTCGCACGCGCTGGTCTTCGGCGCCGTGCTCGGGGTGGCCGCGGTCCTGTGGCTCGGCCTCGTCGTCAACTGGCTGTCCTCCGCGCTGGCCCTCGGGGCGATCGCGCTCTACGTCGTCTTCTACACCCTCGTGCTCAAGCGTCGGACCAGCCAGAACATCGTCTGGGGCGGGGTCGCCGGGTGCATGCCCGTGCTCATCGGCTGGTCCGCCGTCACCGGCAGCCTGTCCTGGGCGGCGGTGGTCCTCTTCGGTGTGGTCTTCTTCTGGACCCCGCCGCACTACTGGCCGCTGTCCATGCGGTTCAAGGAGGACTACGCCGCTGCGGGCGTGCCGATGCTGCCCGTCGTGGCCGAGGACATCGCCGTCGGCCGCCAGGTCGTCGCCTACTCGTGGGTCACCGTGCTCACCTCCCTGGTGCTCGTCCCGGTGGCCCCCATGGGGTGGGTCTACACCGTCGTCGCCGTCGTGGCCGGTGCCGTCTTCGTGCTCGAGTCGCACCGCCTCCTCGCCCGCGCCCGGGCCGGGGTCACCGGGCCGGCGCTGGGCGCCATGCGGCTCTTCCACTTCTCGATCAGCTACCTCACCCTCCTCTTCCTCGGTGTGGCGGTCGACCCGCTGCTGCACCTGCCGCTGCGATGACGTCGGTCCGGCAGGGGACCGTGTCCTCGCTCGTCGACCGGCTGATGCCGCGCACCCCGGGCGCCTGGGTGCGGGCCATGGCCTGGGCCTCGCTCCTCGCCAACTCGCTGCTCGTCCTCACCGGGGGACTGGTGCGGCTCACCGGGAGCGGGCTCGGGTGCCCTACCTGGCCCCGCTGCACGGACGCGTCGTGGACCAACACGCCCGAGATGGGCGTCCACGGCTACATCGAGTTCGGCAACCGGCTGCTCACCTTCGTCCTCGTCGCCGTGGCGGTGCTCACCTTCCTCGCGGTCTGGCGCTCGCGCCGCACCCACCGCGGGCTCTTCGTCCTCGCGCTCGTCATGGCCCTGGGCATACCCGTCCAGGCGGTGCTCGGCGGCATCACCGTCATCACGGGGCTCAACCCGTGGGTCGTCGGGGTGCACTTCCTCGTGTCCGCCGCCCTCATCACGCTCGGCGGCGTCCTCGTCAACCGCGCGCGACGCGCCGGCCTGCCGCACGTCGCCCAGGCCGAGCGCGCCGGGCAGGTGCAGCAGGGGCGGCGCGGGATGCGCGTGCTCGGTGCGGTGCTCGGCGTCAGCGTCGCGCTCGCCGTCTACCTCGGCACCCTGGTCACCGGCACCGGACCCCACTCCGGAGACTCCGGCGAGGTGGCCCGGCACACCTTCGACGCCTACCTCGTCACCCGGGCGCACGCGACCCCCGTCTACGTGCTCGTGGCGACGCTGGGAGTGTCGCTCTTCCTCGCCGGGCGCCAGGGCTGGCCGTCCCCGGTCCGGCGGCTGCTGCTGACGCTCGCGCTGCTCGTGTGCGCCCAGGGCGCCGTCGGCTACTACCAGTTCTTCAGCGGGCTGCCCGTGGCCGCGGTTGCGCTGCACCTCATCGGGGCGGCGACGCTGTGCGCCGTCACCGCGATGACCGTGGAGAAGATGTATGCCGTGAGCGCCGCCCCCGTGCGGAGCGCGCAGGGGACCGACCGTGTGGGGGCCCGGGCCTCGTGACGGGTACGCCGGAGGCCGCGGTCGAGCTGCGGGAGGTGTCCCGACGCTTCGGGGCGACGCAGGCCCTGGCCGGGCTGTCGCTCACCGCGCGGACCGGTGAGGTCACCTGCGTGCTCGGCCCCAACGGGGCCGGCAAGACCACGGCCGTCGAGATCGCCGTCGGGCTGCAGCGCGCGGACTCCGGTGCGGTGCGGGTGCTGGGTGAGGACCCCTGGGGCGCGGACGCGGACCACCGGGCCCGCGTGGGGGTCATGCTGCAGGACGGCGGCCTGCCGCAGGCGGTGACCCCCGCGGCCCTGCTGCGGCACCTGGCCCGGCTCTGGGAGGACCCGGCGGACGTCGTCGCGCTGACCCGCACGCTCGGGTTGAGCGACGCCGCCCGCACCCCGGTCCGACGCCTGTCCGGCGGTCAGCGGCAGCGGGTGGCCCTGGCCGCCGCTCTCGTCGGACGCCCCGAGGTCGCCTTCCTTGACGAGCCCACGGCGGGCCTGGACCCGCACGCCCGCCGGGAGGTCCACCGTCTCGTGGCGGAGGTGGCCCGGGACGGCGCGGCCGTGGTCGTCACCACGCACTCCTTCGACGAGGCGGAGCGGCTGGCGGGGCACGTGGTCGTCGTGGTGGCGGGCCGCGTCGCCGCGGAGGGCACCGTGCAGGAGGTCTGCAGCCGCACCGGCTCGTCCGGCCTGGAGGACGCCTACTTCGCGCTGACCGACGGGGCGCTGCGATGACGGCCGGGACGGCCACGCGCCCGGCCGCACCGGCGCGGCGGGTGCTCGCGCAGGCCCGCTTCGAGGCCGCCGGGCTGCTGCGGCACGGGGAGCAACTCCTCGTCTCCGTCGTCCTGCCCGTGCTCGCCCTGGTCGGGCTCTCCCTCCTGCCCTCGCCCGACGTCGCGGTGGGGCCGTGGGCCGGGCAGGAGCGCATCGACGTGCTCACCCCCGGCGTCCTCGCCCTCACCGTGCTGTCGACCGCCTTCACCGGCCAGGCCATCCTGCTGGGCTTCGAGCGCCGGTGGGGCGTCCTGCGCCTGCTCGGCACCACCCCGCTGGGACGGGGCGGCCTGCTCCTGGCGAAGGCGCTGTCGGTCCTGGCGGTGCTGTGCCTGCAGCTGGGTGTCGTCGCGGTGGTCGGGCTGACCTTGGGGTGGCTTCCGGACCTCGCCGGCCTGGCCCCGGCCGTGGTGGCCGTGGTGCTCGGGGTGCTGGCGCTCGTGACGCTCGCCGCCTGCCTCGGCGGCGCCCTGCGGGCCGAGGCGGTGCTGGCGCTGGCCAACCTCGTCTGGGTGCTGCTCGCGGGCTTCGGCGGGATCGTGCTGCCGGCGGCCGCCCTCCCGGGCCAGGCCGTCGTCTCGCTGCTCCCGACGGCCGCGCTCGGGGATGCCCTACGGGCGGCCCTGGTCATGGGAGAGTGGGACCTGCGGGCGATGCTGCTCCTCGCGGTCTGGGCGGTCCTCGGCGGGCTGCTCGCGCGGCGCCTGCTGCGCTGGTCGGACTGACCGCCGCGCGGCCCCGCGGACGGTCTCCCGGGACCGCTGCGGTGAGGGTCGCCTTGCTTGGCAGCGCCTTCCGCAATAGGTCACACTGACATGGTGAATATGGCGCAGGACCCCGCGATGGCGGAGGTGCACGACGAGTCCCGCACCCGGGACCGCGTGCGTCGCGCCGTGGGGGAGCAGGCGCCGGTGACGGCCAGCGTCCTGGCCAAGGACCTGGGCCTGACCCCGGCAGCCGTCCGACGCCACCTCGACGCGCTCGAGGACGCCGGCCTCATCGCCGAGCACGACGGACCCCTGCCGGGTCCGCGCGGCCGGGGCCGCCCCGCCCGTGCCTACGTGCTGACCACGCTGGGCCAGGAGCAGTTCCGGACCCGCTACGACGGCGTCGCCAACGCCGCCCTGCACTACCTCGCCGAGCGGGCCGGCGCGCCCGCGGTGGAGAACTTCGCCGAGGCCCAGATCGCCGAGCTCGAGCAGCGCCTGCGCGCCACGGTCGAGCAGGAGCTCGCCGCCGGCGGTACCGACGACCTGCAGGCCCGCACCGCGGCGCTGGCCAAGGCGCTGTCCGCCGAGGGGTATGCCGCGTCCACCCGGCCGGTGGGCGAGGGCACCGGGCTCGCCGGGCTGCAGCTGTGCCAGGGTCACTGCCCGGTCCGGGAGGTCGCCGTCGAGTTCCCGCAGTTCTGCGAGGCCGAGACCAAGGCCATCGCGCGGATCCTGGACGTGCACGTCCAGCGCCTGGCCACCCTGGCCGGGGGCGAGCACGTCTGCACCACCTTCGTCCCGACCGGTGCGTTGGGGTCGGCCCCGCCGACCGCCGCCGAGCGCGCCAGCGCACCACCCTTCGTCCTGCGACGCGAGCCCCGGTCCGACACCGTGGCCGTCCGCGGCGGCGAGGCCTGACCACCGACCGACGAGCACGCATACCCACATCCGCCCACGAGAGGACGTGACATGAGCACCAACATCGAGGAGCTCAACCCAGGCCTGAAGGACCTGGGGAAGTACGAGTACGGCTGGGCAGACAGCGACGACGCCGGTGCTTCGGCGAAGCGCGGGCTCTCCGAGGAGGTCGTCCGCGACATCTCCGACAAGAAGCACGAGCCCGACTGGATGCTGGAGCAGCGGCTCAAGGCGCTGCGCCTGTTCGGCAAGAAGCCGATGCCGCACTGGGGTGCGGACCTGTCGGAGATCGACTTCGACAACATCAAGTACTTCGTGAAGTCCACCGAGAAGCAGGCCGCCAGCTGGGAGGATCTGCCCGAGGACATCCGCAACACCTACGACCGGCTCGGCATCCCCGAGGCCGAGAAGCAGCGTCTCGTCGCCGGCGTCGCCGCGCAGTACGAGTCCGAGGTCGTCTACCACCAGATCCGCGAGGACCTGGAGGAGAAGGGCGTCCTCTTCCTCGACACCGACACCGCGCTGCGCGAGCACGGCGACCTGTTCCGCGAGTACTTCGGCTCGGTCATCCCGGCCGGTGACAACAAGTTCTCCGCGCTCAACACCGCGGTCTGGTCCGGCGGGTCGTTCATCTACGTCCCCAAGGGTGTCCACGTCGACATCCCGCTGCAGGCCTACTTCCGGATCAACACCGAGAACATGGGCCAGTTCGAGCGCACGCTGATCATCGCCGACGAGGGATCCTCGGTCCACTACGTCGAGGGCTGCACCGCGCCGATCTACAAGACCGACAGCCTGCACAGCGCGGTCGTCGAGATCGTGGTGAAGAAGAACGCCAAGGTGCGCTACACCACGATCCAGAACTGGTCCAACAACGTCTACAACCTGGTCACCAAGCGCGCGACCTGCGCCGAGGGCGCGACCATGGAGTGGATCGACGGCAACATCGGCTCCAAGGTGACGATGAAGTACCCCGCCGTCTTCCTGCTCGGCGAGCACGCCAAGGGCGAGACCCTCTCCGTCGCCTTCGCCGGCGAGGGCCAGCACCAGGACGCGGGCTCCAAGATGGTGCACGCCGCGCCGCACACCTCCTCGACCATCGTGTCGAAGTCGGTGGCCCGCGGTGGCGGACGCTCGTCCTACCGCGGCCTGGTCCAGATCAACGAGGGCTCGCACCACAGCAAGTCCTCCGTCGTCTGCGACGCGCTCCTCGTCGACCAGATCTCCCGGTCCGACACCTACCCCTACGTCGACGTCCGCGAGGACGACGTCCAGATGGGCCACGAGGCGACCGTCTCCAAGGTGTCCGAGGACCAGATGTTCTACCTCATGTCCCGAGGCATGTCCGAGACCGAGGCCATGGCCATGATCGTGCGCGGCTTCGTCGAGCCGATCGCGCGCGAGCTGCCCATGGAGTACGCCCTCGAGCTCAACCGCCTCATCGAGCTGCAGATGGAAGGAGCCGTCGGCTGATGTCTCTTCTTGTCGACGACAAGACTCATCAGGACCCCCAGGGCCAGATCGGCGGGGACCACCGCATACCGGACCAGTCCCGTGCCGCGCGCACCCGGTCCTTCGACGTGGACGCCTTCGGCATCCCCACCGGGCGCGAGGAGGAGTGGCGCTTCACCCCGGTCGACCGGCTGGGCGGTGTCTTCAGCGACGCCGCCACCGACGACCGTGACGGCGACCCCGCCGCGGACTTCGCGGTCCGGGCGCCGGAGGGCGTGAGCACCTCCACCCTGGCCCCGGGCCAGGCCCCGCGCGGCACCGTGCTGGTCCCCGAGGACCGCGGCGCGGCCGTGGCCTCCGCCAACACCGCCGAGGCGCTGCACGTCAAGATCGCCGCAGAGGCCGAGCTGAGCGAGCCCGCCCGGGTAGACATCGCCGGGAAGGGCGCCGGGCGCCGCAGCAACGCGCACGTCGTCCTCGAGGCCGGCGCGCACAGCAAGGCGCTGGTCATCCTCGACCACACCGGCGCGGCGGACCACACCGGCAACCTCGAGGTCCTCGTCGGCGACGGCGCGAACCTCACGGTGGTCTCGCTGCAGCGCTGGGACGACGAGGCGCTGCACCTCGCCCAGCACGAGGCGCTCGTGGGCCGCGACGCGACCTACAAGCACATCGCGGTCTCCATCGGCGGCGGCATCGTGCGGATGAACTCCAACGTCCGGTATGCCGGGCCCGGCGGCGACGCGACGCTGCTCGGCGTCTACTTCTCCGACGCCGGCCAGCACCTCGAGCACCGCTCCTTCGTCGACCACAACGCGCCCCGGTGCACCTCGCAGGTGACCTACAAGGGCGCGCTGCAGGGCGAGACGGCGCGGACCGTCTGGGTGGGCGACGTGCTCATCCGGGCCGAGGCCGAGGGCATCGACACCTACGAGCTCAACCGCAACCTCGTGCTCACCGACGGTGCGCGCGCGGACTCGGTCCCCAACCTGGAGATCGAGACCGGCGACATCGAGGGTGCGGGGCACGCCAGCTCCACCGGCCGGTTCGACGACGAGCAGCTGTTCTACCTCATGTCCCGCGGCATCACCGAGGACCAGGCCCGTCGTCTCGTCGTGCGTGGCTTCTTCGCGGACATCATCGCCAAGATCGGTGTCCCGGAGGTCGTGGACACCCTCATGGAGGCGATCGAGGAGGAGCTCTCCCTGACCATGGGCGCCCAGCCCGCGCGGGACGACGCATGATGACCACCGTCCGCGTGTGCTCCGTCGACCAGCTGCCGGCCTCGGCCGGTGCGGTCGTCGCGGACATCGAGGGCCGTCGGGTCGCCATAGCGCGCGACAGCGAGGGAGCCCTCCATGCTTTCGACGACACCTGCAGCCACGCCAACGTCAGCCTCGCCGAGGGCGAGGTCGAGGGCCGCCTCATCGAGTGCTGGCTGCACGGCTCGCAGTTCGACATGACCACGGGCGAGCCGGTCCAGCTGCCGGCGACCGTCCCGATCGCCGTGCACCAGCTCGAGGTCGACGACGAGGGCGGCGTCCACGTCACCCTCGCCGGCAGCTGACCGGCACACCCCCTTCCCCCATCCTTTCGACAAGGAGAACGATGACCACCCTGGAGATCAAGAACCTGCAGGTCAGCGTCGAGACCGAGGACTCCGCCAAGGAGATCCTGCGCGGTGTCGACCTGACCATCAACTCCGGCGAGACGCACGCCATCATGGGCCCCAACGGCTCGGGCAAGTCGACGCTGGCCTACGCCATCGCCGGTCACCCGAAGTACACCGTCACCGGCGGCGAGGTGCTGCTCGACGGCGAGGACGTCCTGGCCATGGGTGTCGACGAGCGTGCGCAGGCGGGCCTCTTCCTCGCCATGCAGTACCCGGTCGAGGTGCCCGGCGTGACCGTGTCCAACTTCCTGCGGACCGCCAAGACCTCCATCGACGGCGAGGCCCCCAAGCTGCGCCACTGGGTCAAGGACGTCAAGGGCGCCATGGAGGCGCTGCGCATGGACCCCTCCTTCGCCGAGCGCAACGTCAACGAGGGCTTCTCCGGCGGTGAGAAGAAGCGCCACGAGATCCTGCAGATGGAGCTCATCGAGCCCAAGATCGCCATCCTCGACGAGACCGACTCCGGTCTGGACGTCGACGCGCTCAAGGTCGTCTCGGAGGGCGTCAACCGGGTCAAGGACAAGACCGGTCTCGGCGTCATGCTCATCACGCACTACACCCGGATCCTGCGCTACATCCAGCCGGACTACGTGCACGTCTTCGTCAACGGCCGGGTCGCCGAGTCCGGCGGCCGCGACCTCGCCGACCGGCTCGAGGAGGAGGGCTACGACCGCTTCCTCACCGCCGCCGGCGCCTGAGGGAGCGAGGAACGACGGGTATGACGTCAGGACGGCCGACCGCCGCACCCCCGAGCGAGGTGGAGATCGCCCGCATCAGGGCGGACTTCCCCCTGCTCGGACGCACGGTGCGCGGCGGCCGTCCGCTCGTCTACCTCGACAGCGGGGCCACCTCTCAGAAGCCGAGCGTGGTGCTGGACGCCGAGCGCGACTTCTACGAGTCGCACAACGCGGCGGTGCACCGGGGCGCCCACCAGCTCGCCGAGGAGGCGACCGACGCCTTCGAGGCGGCGCGCGAGACCGTGGCGCGGTTCCTCGGCGCGGACCCCGGTGAGGTCGTCTTCACCAAGAACGGCACCGAGGGTCTCAACCTGCTCGCCTACGCCTTCTCCAACGCCGCCGCCCCCGGCGCGCTGGACGGCGCGGACGCGGAGTGGGCGCAACGGCTGCGCCTGGGTCCCGGCGACGAGGTCGTCGTGACCGAGATGGAGCACCACGCCAACCTCGTGCCCTGGCAGGAGGTCTGCCGCCGCACCGGCGCCACGCTGCGCTGGATCGGGGTCACCGACGACGGCGAGCTCGACGTCGAGGCTCTCGAGGTCATCACCGAGCGGACCAAGGTCGTGGCCCTGACGCACGTCTCGAACGTGCTCGGCACCCTCAACGACCTCGGTCCCGACTCGCCGGTCGTCGCCGCGGCCCGGGCCGTGGGTGCCCTCGTCGTCGTCGACGCCTGCCAGTCGGCGCCGCACCTGGACATCACCGACCTCACCGCCGAGGGGTCCGGCATCGACGCCCTGGTCTTCACCGGCCACAAGACGCTTGGCCCGAGCGGCGTGGGCGTGCTCTGGGCGCGGCGCGGCCTGCTCGAGGCCATGCCACCCTTCCTCACCGGCGGCTCGATGATCGAGGTCGTCCGGATGGAGGGCTCCACGTATGCGGCGCCACCGGCGAGGTTCGAGGCCGGGGTCCCCATGGCCGCCCAGGCGGTCGGTCTCGCCGCCGGCCTGGACTACCTCACCGAGACGGGCCTGGACCGGGTCCACGCCCACGACCAGCAGCTCATGGGGCATACCCTCGACGTGCTCGCGGACCGGCCCTGGGTGCGCGTGCTCGGCCCCGAGCGCACCTCCCGCAGGGTCGGCGCGGTCGCCTTCGTCGTCGACGGCGTGCACCCGCACGACGTGGGGCAGGTGCTCGACGACTCGGGCGTCGCCGTGCGGACCGGCCACCACTGCGCGTGGCCCCTGCACCGACGCCTGCGGGTGCCCGCCTCGACCCGCGCGAGCTTCGGCATCTACACCACCCTGGAGGAGGTCGACGCCTTCGCCGAGGCGCTCGACCGGGTGCCGGAGATCTTCGGGATGACCGGGTGAAGGAGACGACGCGCTGATGGACCTGTACGGCGAGCTCATCCTCGACCACGCCAAGCGCCCGCAGCACGCCGGGCTGCGCGAGCCCTTCGACGTCGAGGTCAACCATGTCAACCCGACCTGCGGCGACGAGATCAGCCTGCGGGTGCACCTCGAGACGGTGACCGGGGGAGCGGACGACGGGCGGCTGCTGCTGCGCGACGTGTCCTACGACGCACTCGGCTGCTCCATCTCGGTGGCCTCCGCCTCGGTGCTCGCCGAGGAGTCGCTGGGGCGCCCGGTCGAGGAGACGCTCACGACCTACCGCCACCTGCACACCATGCTCACGAGCAAGGGGCAGGACCAGGGCGACCCCGAGCAGATCGGGGACGCCGTGGCCTTCGCCGGGGTCGCGAAGTACCCCGCCAGGGTGAAGTGCGCGCTGCTGCCCTGGACCGCCTATCTCGACGCCCTCGCCCGGGCCGGCGCGGACATCTCCGCGGCCAGCGACCGCGGCGACGGCGCCGCCACCTGACCGCACCGACTACCCTGGAGGGATCATGACGACCACCACCCCGCCCAACGTCGCCGATGTCGAAGAGGCCCTGCGCGACGTCGTGGACCCCGAGCTCGGCATCAACGTCGTCGACCTCGGCCTCGTCTACGGCGTGACCGTCGACGCCGCCAGCCACGCGGTCATCGACATGACGCTCACCTCGGCGGCCTGCCCGCTCACCGACGTCATCGAGGACCAGGTCGCGCAGAGCCTGGAGGGTCTGGTGGCCAGCCACCGGATCAACTGGGTCTGGATGCCGCCGTGGGGCCCGGACAAGATCACCGAGGACGGCCGCGAGCAGCTGCGCGCCCTCGGCTTCAACGTCTGACCCCGCACCAGCCATGAGCCCGGCCCACCTGGTCGAGGTCGCCCCCGAGCGCCTCGACGGGTGGGTCGCGCGGTTCACCGCCTCGCACGGGGAGGTCACCACGTCGGTCGCACGCAGCGACCGAGCGGGTGCCTCCCCGTCGTCGTCCCTCCACCTGTCCGCCGCTGACGGTTCCTGGGCGCACCTCACCGGCTGGCGCGAGGCCGACCTAGGGGTGGGGCTTTCGGCCCTCACCGCCCCGCCGCCGCTGCTCGTGATGCTCGTGCGTCGAGGTGGGTATGCCGTCGCCCTGGTCTCCGCGGACGGCGACCTCGTCGCGCACAAGGTCGGGACACGGCACGTGCAGTCGCGCACCGCGGCCGGCGGCTGGAGCCAGCAGCGCTACGCCCGTCGCCGTGGTCACCAGGCCGACGCCCTCGTCGAGGCCGTCGTCGGCCACGCCGCCCGCCTACTCGCCCCGCCCGCCCCGTCTCCCCCCGATTCCTCCGACCGGCCGCACGGTTTGCGTCGACCGGCCGCACGGTTCGCGTCGACCGACCGCACGGTCTGCGCCGCCGATCTCGGAGGTGTGGTGCTGGGTGGCGACCGGTCGCTCGCGGCCGAGGTGATGTCCGGCCTGCTCGACGGCCCGGCCCTCCCGGGGGACGTCCGGTCCGCCCTGTCCGGGTTGCCGCGCCGCGAGCTCTGGGACCTGCCCGACCCGCGCCGCGCAGTGCTCGACGACGCCGTCCGGCGGGGCCGTGCGGTGCAGGTCGAGGTCCACAACGCCTGACACGCACCGGACGTCCGGTCTGGCGAACCAGACCGGACGTCCGGCGGGAGCCGGAGCCGTCAGGCGCCGGAGGGGTCAGGCGGGGGAGGGGGCCGCCTCGCGCTCGTCCTCGCGCTCCTCCTGCGACCAGGGCAGGCCACGACGGTCGCCGTTGTAGGCCTCCTCGTCGAGGATGCCCTCACGCTTGGCCACGATCGTCGTCACGAGCGCCTGGCCGGTGACGTTGGTGGCGGTGCGGCCCATGTCGAGGATCGGGTCGACGGCCAGCAGCAGACCCACGCCCTCCAGCGGCAGCCCGAGGGTGGACAGGGTCAGCGTGAGCATGACGGTCGCCCCGGTCACGCCGGCGGTGGCCGCCGAGCCGAGCACCGACACCATGGCGATGAGCAGGTAGTCGGTGACCCCCAGCTGCATACCGAAGAACTCGGCGACGAAGATCGCGGCGATCGCGGGGTAGACCGCGGCGCAGCCGTCCATCTTCGTCGTGGCGCCCAGCGGCACCGCGAAGGAGGAGTATGCCCGGGGCACGCCGAGGTTGCGCTCGGTCACCGCCTGGGTGACGGGCAGCGTGCCGATCGAGGAGCGGGACACGAAGCCGAGCTGCATGGCCGGCCACGCGCCGGTGAAGAACTGCTTGACCGACAGCCCGTGCAGGCGCAGCAGGACCGGGTAGAGCACGCCCACGACGAGCAGCAGACCCAGGTAGATCGCGACGGTGAACCGGCCCAGGGACCCGATGGTCTCCCAGCCGTAGGACACGATCGCGTTGCCCAGCAGCCCGACGGTGGCGACCGGCGCAAGCAGGATGACCCACCACAGCACCTTCTGGACCACGGCCAGAGCCGAGCGGGTGAAAGAGAGGAACGGGTCCGCGTCCTTGCCCACCTTGACCACGGCGATGCCGACGGCGATCGCGAGGACGAGGATCTGCAGGACGTTGAAGTTGAGGCTCACGCCGTCGTCCCCCTCACGGGCGTAGATGCCGAGGGAGTTGGCGGGGATGAGGCCGGTGAGGAAGTCCAGCCAGCCACCGGTGCTGGAGGGCGCCGCGGCATCGGCCTGGGTGACCCCGGCACCGCGGGCCGGGTCGACCAGCCAGCCGACGACCATACCGATCGAGACCGAGACGAGCGCGGTGATGGCGAACCACAGCAGCGTCTGCCAGGCCAGGCGCGCGGCGTTGGTGACCTCGCGCAGGTTGGCGATCGAGGAGACGATCGCGAGGAAGACCAGCGGCGGCACGATGGTCCGCAGCAGGGTGACGAAGGAGGAGCCGACGATCGACAGCGTCTCGGACAGCCAGGTGGGGTTGTCGGCGCTGGCGCCGGTCGAGCGGGCGACGAGGCCGAGGACGACTCCGAGCACCAGGCCGATGATGACCTGGGTGCCGAAGGAGACCCGGCGAAGTCTGGACAGCACGAGGGGAACCTTCCGTTGCAGGGATGGGACGACCGTCGCGACCGTGCGGCGGAGGCGGGGCCGACCCGAGGTATACCCTCGCGCCGGCGACCCTTTTCCCAACAGGAGGTTATGTCCGCGCTATTCCGGCGCCGCGGCTGTGACCTCGCTCACCCCTGGTAGTCGTCCACGCTCGCGACGTTGAGCGTGTCGCACTGGTTGGGATCG
Organism: Serinicoccus hydrothermalis; assembly: GCF_001685415.1. Lineage (NCBI taxonomy): Bacteria > Bacillati > Actinomycetota > Actinomycetes > Micrococcales > Ornithinimicrobiaceae > Serinicoccus > Serinicoccus hydrothermalis. Next base: position 317,269 of record NZ_CP014989.1, read on the forward strand.
GCGGACTCGTAGCCCCGCATGAACCAGCCCATCCGCTGCTCGGAGCTGCCGTGGCTCCAGGTGTGCGGCGTGACCTGGCCCTGCATCTGCTCCTGGATCGAGTCGTCGCCCACCGCCGAGGCGGCCGACAGCGCGGACTCGATGTCCTCCCGGCTCAGCTCCTCGAGCAGCAGCTGGCCCTGCTCGTCCTGGGTCCGCGAGGCGTTGCCGGCCCACGCGCCGGCGAAGCAGTCCGCCTGCAGCTCGACCCGGACGGCGCCCGACTCCGGACCCCGGGGGTCCTGCTGGGAGTACTGCAGCGCTCCGGTGTAGTTCTGGATGTGGTGGCCGTACTCGTGCGCGAGGACATACATCTGGCTGAAGTTGCCGCCGTCCGCCCCGAGCTGGCCCTGGAGCTGGTTGAAGAAGGTCGTGTCGAGGTAGATCCGGCGGTCCAGCGGGCAGTAGAACGGCCCGACGTCGCTGGTGGCGTTGCCGCACTGGGTCTGCACCGAGCCGGAGAAGAGGATGGCGCTCGTGGGCTCGGCATCCGGGAGCACCGCGGTCCAGTAGTCCTCCAACGAGACCATCGTCGCCTGCATCCGGCAGTCGACGGACCTGTTGGCGTCCGCGCCGGTCTGGCAGTCGGCGAGGTCGACGTTCTCCGCCTGGGGGGCCTGCTCCTGCCCGCCGCCGAGGACCTGGCCCGGGTCGCCGCCGAAGAGCATCACGACGAGAGCCAGGACGAGCGCCCCGAGGCCACCCCCGACCGCGAGGCCGCCCCGGCCACCACCGCCCCCGCCGCGGCTGGCGCGCCCGCTACCGATGTTGGCGTTCTCCCTGAAGGTCATCGGCGCTGCCTCTCGGTCCACGTGCGTGCAGGTCGGGCGACCGGCACCTAGCGCGTAGACTAGTCACGCGGCCCTGATGGTGCAGCAGATCCCGTCGGGCGAGCCGCGCCCCATCCCCGCAGCACGCGTGCCGTGCTGCCCGTCAGCCCGTGAAGGAGTGCCCCCGTGATCAGCGCCGCCGGTGTCGAGGTCCGCGTGGGCTCCCGGCTCCTCATGGAGGACGTGACCTTCCGGGTCGGCCCCGGGGACCGGGTGGGTCTGGTCGGCCGCAACGGCGCCGGCAAGACGACCCTGACCCGGATGCTCTCCGGCGAGGGGCAGCCGGCCGCGGGCACCATCACGAGCACCGGGGAGATCGGCTACCTGCCGCAGGACCCGCGCACCGGTGACCTCGAGGTGCTGGGCCGGGACCGGATCCTGTCGGCGCGCGGCCTCGACGAGGTCATCCGCGGGCTCCGCGCCACCGAGGAGACGATGGCCACCGCCGAGGGCGAGGCGCGGGACCGGGCGATGGCGCGGTATACCCGGCTCGAGGCCGAGTTCACCTCCCGCGGGGGGTATGCCGCGGAGTCGGAGGCCGCGTCCATCGCCAGCAGCCTGGGGCTGCCGGACCGGGTGCTGGGCCAGCCGCTGCACACCCTCTCCGGCGGTCAGCGGCGCCGGATCGAGCTGGCGCGCATCCTCTTCTCCGGCGCGGACACGCTGCTGCTCGACGAGCCCACCAACCACCTCGACGCGGACTCGGTCGTCTGGCTGCGCGAGCACCTCAAGGCGCACACCGGCGGCCTCATGGTCATCTCGCACGACGTCGATCTCATCGAGACCGTCGTCAACAAGGTGTTCTACCTCGACGCCAACCGTCAGGTCATGGACGTCTACAACATGGGCTGGAAGGCCTACCTCGCGCAGCGCGAGGCCGACGAGCGCCGTCGCCACCGGGAGCGCGCCAACACCGAGAAGAAGGCGACGGCCCTGCTCGCGCAGGCGGACAAGATGCGGGCCAAGGCGACCAAGGCGGTGGCGGCGCAGAACATGGCCCGGCGCGCCGAGCGGATGATGGCGGGGCTCGAGGGGGAGCGGCAGAGCGACCGGGTGGCCAAGCTGCGCTTCCCGACCCCGGCCCCCTGCGGCCGCACCCCGCTCACCGCGCAGAGCCTGTCCCGCTCCTACGGCAGCCTGGAGATCTTCACCGACGTCGACCTCGCCGTGGACCGCGGCTCCAAGGTCGTCGTGCTCGGGCTCAACGGCGCGGGCAAGACCACGCTGCTCCGGCTCCTCGCCGGGATCGACGACCCGGACACCGGCGCGGTCGAGCCCGGCCACGGGCTCAAGCTCGGCTACTACGCCCAGGAGCACGAGACGCTCGACGTGCGGCGCACGGTGCTGGAGAACATGAAGTCCGCGGCCCCCGACCTGGACGAGACCGAGACCCGCAAGGTCCTCGGCTCCTTCCTCTTCTCCGGCGACGACGTGGACAAGCCCGCCGGGGTGCTCTCCGGCGGAGAGAAGACCCGGCTCGCGCTGGCCATCCTCGTCGTCTCGGCCGCCAACGTGCTGCTGCTGGACGAGCCCACCAACAACCTCGACCCCGCCTCGCGGGAAGAGGTGCTGGCCGCGCTGCGTTCCTACGAGGGCGCCGTGGTCCTCGTCAGCCACGACGAGGGGGCGGTGCAGGCGCTCGAGCCGGAGCGCGTCCTGCTGCTCCCGGACGGGGTCGAGGACCTCTGGGGGCGCGACTACGAAGAACTCATCGCCCTGGCCTGAGGGCGGGGCAGGAGAGCAAGGATGACCGTCGGTCTGCGCGGAGGCACCTTCCGGAGCTTCGCCAAGGACCAGTCCGTCAAGAACCACAAGATCGGCCGGGAGACGGCACACCGGGTCGCGGGCTACGGCCGCCCCTTCCTGGGACGGATCGTGGTCTACCTGCTGCTCACGGTCCTCGCCGGTGGCCTGGTCACCGCTGTCCCCCTGCTCCTGGGACGCATCATCGACCAGGGCGTCGACGTGGGGGACCGCGGCGTCGTCGTCCGGCTGTCGCTGCTGGTCGCCGGGCTGGCGGTGCTCGAGGCGGTCGTCACGGTCGTCATCCGCTGGTTCGGCTCCCGCATCGGCGAGGGGCTCATCTACAACCTGCGCCGCGAGGTCTTCAGCCACGTGCTCCGGCAGCCGATCGCCTTTTTCACCCGAGCCCAGACCGGCGCGCTGGTCTCCCGGCTCAACAACGACGTCATCGGGGCGCAGACGGCCTTCACCTCGATCCTGTCCGGCTTCGTCTCCAGCCTGGTCCAGCTCGTGCTCATCCTCGTGGCGCTCTTCTCCATGAGCTGGCAGATCACCCTGCTCGCGCTGCTGCTGGTCCCCATCTTCATCCTCCCGGCGCGCTTCATGGGTGCCCGCCTGTCCGCGCTCACCCGGCAGCAGATGACGCTCAACGCCGACATGCAGGCGCGGATGACCGAGCGCTTCAACGTCGGTGGCGCGCTGCTGGTGCGCCTCTTCGGGCGCCCCCGGACCGAGGACGAGGAGTATGCCGAGCGCGCCGCCGGGGTCCGCGACGCCGGGGTCTCGATCTCGGTCAACCGGGTCTTCTTCACCGCCGCCCTTGGGCTCGTCGCCGCGCTGGCGACGGCCCTCGTCTACGGTCTCGGCGGCCTCATGGTCATCGGGGGCACGCTGACGACCGGCACGCTCGTCGCCATGTCCACGCTGCTCACCCGGATGTATGCCCCACTCACCTCGCTCTCGAACGTGCGGGTGGACATCATGACCGCCCTGGTGAGCTTCGAGCGGATCTTCGAGGTGCTGGACCTGCGTCCCCTGGTCCGCGAGGCCGACGACCCCGACCGGATCCCCGCCGGCCCGGTGGGCCTCGAGCTGTCCGGTGTCGCCTTCTCCTACCCGGAGGCGGACGAGGTCTCGATCGCCTCGCTGGAGCAGCGGCCCGAGGCCGAGCGGACCGACGGCCACTCCGTGCTGCGCGGGGTCGACGTCGACATCCCACCGGGGTCCATGGTGGCGCTCGTCGGTCCCTCCGGCGCCGGCAAGACGACCCTCACCACCCTGGTGACCCGTCTCTACGACCCCAGCGCGGGCACGGTGCGCATCGGCGGCAAGGACCTGCGCGACGTCTCCTTCGACTCGCTGCGCGACACCGTCGGCGTGGTCACGCAGGAGGCGCACATGTTCAACGACACGGTGCGCGCCAACCTGCTCTACGCCCGCCCGGAGGCCACCGAGACCCAGATCTGGCACGCCCTGGAGGGCGCCCGCATCGCCGAGCTCGTGCGCCGGCTGCCGGACGGCCTGGGCACCGTGGTGGGCGACCGCGGGCACCGGCTCTCCGGCGGGGAGAAGCAGCGCCTGGCCATCGCCCGGCTGCTGCTGAAGTCCCCCTCCGTCGTCGTCCTCGACGAGGCCACCGCCCACCTCGACAGCGAGTCCGAGGCGGCCGTCCAGCGGGCGCTGGACGAGGCGCTGCAGGGCCGGACCTCGGTCGTCGTGGCGCACCGACTCTCCACGGTCCGCGACGCCGACCTCATCCTCGTGCTGGAGGAGGGCCGGGTGGTCCAGCGCGGCACGCACGAGCAGCTGCTCGCCGACGGCGGTCTGTATGCCGCCCTCCACCGCACGCAGTTCCGCCGCTGAGTGCGGGTCAGGCGTCCTCCTCGTCCCAGATCCGCACCTTCTTCTGCCGCGGCGGCCGGTCGGGCCGGCCTGCCGGCGCCGCGAGCACGAGCCCCTCGTCCTGCGCCTCCCGCCGTGCCATGACGAGCACGAGGATCACCCCGACCGGGATGGTCAACCACCACTGCAGGGCATACGCGAGGTGGGAGCCGAGGCCGGTGTCCGGCGCCTCCAGCTGCGCCGGGCGCGATGCTGCCGGCGGGTCCTCGGACTCCAGCACGAGGTAGGCGCCGCGCGGCTGGAGTCCCGTGGCCCGGGCCAGCCCCTCGAGGGTCACCGAGCCCAGCTGCCCCTCGACCGGGTCCAGGCCCAGGTCGGGCTCGGAGGGGAGGAGCCACCCGGTCACGGTGACCTCGCCGCTCGGTGCCTCGGGCACCTCGGGCAGGTCGGCGGCGGTGCGGGCGTTGGGGACCCAGCCCCGGTCCACGGCGAGCACCGTGCCGTCGTCCAGGCGGAGCGGCAGGAGCACCTCGTAGCCGTAGACCCCCTCGTGCGGACGGTTCCGCACGAGGTGCTGCTCGGGGATGTCGTAGGTCCCCGTCGCGGTCACCCGGGTCCAGCGCTGGTCGGGTCGCAGCGACTCCTGCACCGGGAGCGCCTCGTCGAGCGGCACCGCGTCACCGCCGTAGTTGGCCTCCACGACGGCGCGCCGCTCCACCTTGGTCTCGTGCCGGTGCCACTGCCAGCTGCCCAGGCCCGCCGTGACGACGCCGAAGAGCACGGCCAGCGCGAGGTAGCCGAGCCAGCGCGGTCGGCGCAGGACGTGCCACACCTCAGCCGTCCGCCTCGGTCAGCTCGTCCACGCCGACGACCTCCAGCAGGAAGCCGCGCAGCTGCACGAAGTCGCGCAGGTGCTCGCGGTGGTCCTCGCACGCGAGCCAGACCTTGCGCCGGCCCTCCGTGTGCAGCTTCGGGTTGCGCCAGACCACGGCGTGCTCGGCGGGACGACGACACGCCTTCGCACTGCAGACGAGGTCGCCGGGGACCGGCGCGGTCACGGTGCGTCGGTGTCGCTGCGGGTATGCCTGCTGCTCACCACGGTGCCCGTGAGGGTCTCCGAGGACCGGGGCTCGCTCGAGGAGGAGCGTCCGGGGGCGGCCTCGAGGCCGCGGGTGGGGGAGCGGGGTGCGGCTGCGGGGCCGCGGCGCTGGTCGACCGCGTTGGCCAGCATGACGGCGAAGGCGGGGATGACCGCGGCGAAGGCGACCGCGATCCAGGCGAGGGCATACCGCTCGGTGGTGAAGGCCCACACGGCCAGCGGGAAGGAGGCGGTGCGCACCCCCATGGCGAGGAGGTACTGCCACATGCGCCGCCGCCGGTCCTCCTCCACCGAGGGACGCGCGGCGGTCACCGCCTGGGCGGGACGCCGCGCCTTGCCGTTGCGGGTCGTGGTGCTGGGCACCTCTCCACGATACGGCTACGGTGGCCCCGTGACGAATCCCAGCGACACCCCCGCGACCACCCCCTCCGCCGTGCTGGTGACCGGCGGCAACCGCGGCATCGGACTGGCCATCGCGCGGGCCTTCGCCGAGGCCGGCGACGACGTCGTCATCACGCACCGCAGCGGCGAGCCGCCCGAGGGGCTGCGGGGTGTGCAGTGCGACGTCACCGACTCCGCGAGCGTCGACGAGGCCTTCACCCGCGCCGAGGAGCTGCTCGGCCGTCCGGTCGACGTGCTGGTCGCCAACGCCGGCATCACCAAGGACGGCCTGCTCATGCGGATGAGCGACGAGGACTTCGACGCGGTGGTCGACACCAACCTCGCCGGTGCCTTCCGGTGCGCGCGGCGTGCCTCGAAGAGCATGATCAAGGCGCGTGCCGGCCGGATCATCCTCGTCTCCTCGGTGGTCGGCCTCTACGGCTCGCCCGGGCAGACCAACTACGCGGCCTCCAAGTCGGCCCTGGTCGGTCTGGCCCGCTCCATCACCCGCGAGCTGGGCGGCCGCGGCATCACCGCCAACGTCGTCGCGCCGGGCTTCATCGAGACGGAGATGACCGAGCAGCTGCCGGAGGACCGGCGCAAGAGCTACCTCGCGGGCATCCCCTCGGGCCGCTTCGCCACGCCGCAGGAGGTGGCCGGTGTGGTGCGCTTCCTCGCCGGGCCGGACGCGGCATACATCAGCGGTGCCGTCATCCCGGTCGACGGCGGCCTGGGGATGGGGCACTGAGCCCCCTCGCGCGTCGCGGCCGCCGCGGCAGCACGACGGACTAGAGTTCCCTGCATGCTCCTCGAGGGAAAGAAGCTCCTGATCACCGGTGTCCTCATGGACTCCTCCATCGCCTTCCACGTGGCCAGGCTGGCCCAGGAGCAGGGCGCCGAGGTGGTGCTGACCTCCTTCGGGCGGACCATGCGGATCACCCAGGCGATCTCCCGGCGACTGCCTGCGCCGGCGCCGGTCATCGAGCTCGACGTGCAGGACACCGGGCACCTGGAGACCCTGGCCGAGCGCGTCGGGGAGCACGTGGACCACCTCGACGGGGTGCTGCACTCGATCGGTTTCGCCCCGCAGGGGGCCTTCGACTTCCTCGGCGCGGCGTGGGAGGACGTGGCGACCGCGATGCAGGTCAGCGCCTACTCGCTCAAGGCCCTCGCCGTGGCCGCGCTGCCCCGGATGAGCGCCGGCGGCAGCGTCGTCGGCCTCACCTTCGACGCGCAGTACGCCTGGCCGGTCTACGACTGGATGGGGGTCTCCAAGGCCGCCTTCGAGGCGACGAGCCGTTACCTCGCCCGCGACCTCGGACCGAAGGGCATCCGCTCCAACCTCGTCTCCGCGGGCCCCATCTCGACGACCGCGGCGAAGTCGATCCCCGAGTTCGGCCAGTTCGCGCAGTGGAGCGATCACGCTCCGCTGGGCTGGGACATCAAGGACCCGGTGCCGGCCGCCCAGGCCTGCGTCGCGCTGCTGTCCGACTGGTTCCCCGCCACCACCGGCGAGATCGTGCACGTCGACGGCGGCTTCCACGCCACCGGCTTCTGAGCGCATACCCCGAATTCGACCTCTGGTTCCGTCGCCATGGCGACGGAACCAGAGGTCGAACTCGAGGCTGAGGGCGCCGGCGGGGTTCGAAGGGCGGTATGCCCCGAGCCGCTAGGGCTCGATGACCGTCCCCTTGCCGACGACGACGAGCCCGGAGTCGGTGACGGTGAAGCCCCGCTCCCGGTCGTGGTCGTGGTCCACGCCGATGTGGACGCCGGGGGGCACCTGGACGCCCTTGTCGATGATCGCCCGGTGGATCTGGCAGGACCGGCCGATCCCGACCTTGTCCATGAGCACCGAGCCGGTGACGTGGCTGAAGCTGTGCGCCATGACCCCGGGGGAGAGGACCGAGTCGGTGATCGTGGAGCCGGAGATCACGCACCCGGGGGAGACGGCGGAGTTCACCGCGTGCCCGACGCGGTCGCCCGAGCCGTGGACGAACTTGGCCGGCGGCTGCGGCCCGTAGTTGGTGTAGATCGGCCACGCGTCGTTGTAGAGGTTGAAGACGGGGTGGACCGACACGAGGTCCATATGCGCGTCGTAGTAGGAGTCGATGGTCCCGACGTCGCGCCAGTAGCCGCGGTCCCGGTCGGTGGCGCCGGCGATCTCGTTGTCCTTGAAGTCGTAGACCCAGCCGTCCCCCTGCTCGACGAAGGCCGGCACGATGTCGCCGCCCATGTCGTGCTTGGAGTCCTCCTTGGCCGCGTCCGCCCGGACCGCCTCCTCCAGCGCGTCGGCGGTGAAGACGTAGTTGCCCATGGAGGCCAGCACCTCCTCCGGCGAGTCCGGCAGGCCGCGCGGGTCGGTCGGCTTCTCCAGGAACTCCCGGATCTGCCGCGGGTCGTCCTGCTTGACGTCGATGACGCCGAACTGGTCGGCCAGGCTGATCGGCTGCCGGATCGCGGCCACCGTGCAAGCGGCGCCGGTCTCGACGTGCTGCTCGACCATCTGGGCGAAGTCCATGCGGTAGACGTGGTCCGCCCCGACCACGACGACGATGTCCGGGCGCTCGTCGTGGATGAGGTTGAGGCTCTGGTGGATCGCGTCGGCGGATCCGGAGAACCAGCTCTTGCCCAGCCGCTGCTGCGCGGGCACGGGCGCCACGTAGTTGCCCAGCAGGGTGGACATGCGCCAGGTCTTGGTGACGTGGGCGTCCAGGCTGTGGGACTTGTACTGCGTCAGCACGACGACCTTGAGGTAGCCGGAGTTGACGATGTTGGAGAGGGCGAAGTCGATGAGCCGGTAGATCCCCCCGAACGGGACCGCGGGCTTGGCCCGGTCCGCCGTGAGCGGCATGAGCCGTTTGCCCTCCCCGCCGGCCAAGACGATCGCGAGAACCTTCCGCCGTGTGCCTCGTTGCGCAGCCATGGCACCAACCTAGACGCAACGTCAACCTCTGGCGAGGGGAGGGTGCAGCGGATACGTTGGGCACGTGCGCATCGACATCCTCACCCGCGAGTACCCACCCAACGTCTACGGCGGCGCGGGGGTGCACGTCGCGGAGCTGACCCGGGCGCTGCGCTCGCTCGACGCAATGGAGGTGCAGGTCAGGGCCTTCGACGAGCCAGCCGACGAGCCGGGCACCACGGGGTATGCCGTGCCCGCCGACCTCGCGGACGCCAACGGTGCGCTGCGCACCCTGGGGGTCGACCTGCTCATGGCGCGCGACGTCGCGGACGGCGGGGCGGACCTGGTCCACAGCCACACGTGGTACGCCAACATGGGCGGCCACCTGGGTGGGCTGCTGGCGCAGATCCCGCACGTCGTCAGCGCGCACAGCCTGGAGCCGCTGCGGCCGTGGAAGGCCGAGCAGCTCGGAGGCGGGTACGGCGTCTCCTCCATGGCGGAGAAGGTGTCCTACGAGGGCGCGGCCGGGATCATCGCGGTCTCGGCCGGCATGCGCCGGGACATCCTCGCGGCCTACCCCTCGGTCGACCCGGACAAGGTCCACGTCGTGCACAACGGCATCGACGCCGACCTGTGGCAGCGCGACACGAGCGAGGAGGCGGCGGAGTTCGTGCGCTCCCAGGGCATCGACCCGCAGGCGCGCAGCGTGGTGTTCCTGGGCCGGATCACCCGGCAGAAGGGGCTGCCCTTCCTGCTCAAGGCGCTGCGGGCGCTGGACGACGACGTGCAGGTGGTGCTGCTCGCCGGCGCTCCCGACACCGAGGAGATCAAGGCCGAGGTCGTCGCCCTGGTGGACCAGCTGCGCGACGAGCGGGGCGAGGGGGCGGCCCCGGTGGTCTGGATCGACGACATGCTGCCGCGGGACAAGGTCATCGCGGTCCTGTCGCACGCCACGGTCTTCGTCTGCCCGTCGGTCTACGAGCCGCTGGGCATCGTCAACCTCGAGGCCATGGCCTGCGGCGCGGCCGTCGTGGCGACGGCGACCGGCGGCATACCCGAGGTGGTGCTGGACGGGGAGACCGGCTGGCTGGTGCCCATCGAGCAGGTGCAGGACGGCACCGGCACCCCCGTCGACGAGGACGCCTTCGTCGCCGACCTCGGCCGCGCCCTCGTCGAGGCCTGCTCGGACGGGCAGGAGGCGCAGCGTCGCGGGGAGGCCGGCCGCGCCCGGGCGGTCGAGCAGTTCTCCTGGACCACCGTGGCCGAGCGGACCGTCGAGGTCTACCGGGCGGTGCTCGAGGGGCGTGCGCCGGACCTGCCCGAGCTCGGCTGAGCCTCCCGCTTCAGCGCGCGGGCGGTGTGGCACCGGGCATACCGTCGGGCCATGAGCGACATCCTCAGCACCCACCCCTCGCGCGACACCTTCGACCTGGACGAGCTGCGCGCCGCCATCGAGGCCGCCTCGTCGTGCGCGTCGACCTGCGCGACCTGCGCCGACGCCTGCCTGCACGGCGAGGACCCGGCCGGCATGGCCCGCTGCATCGACCTGTGCAACCAGTGCGCCTCGATCTGCCGCGCCGCCGCCGACGTCATGTCCCGCCCGGGGCCCAACGGCGACAGCTGGGAGGAGGTCGTGCGCGCCTGCATCGCGGTCTGCCGCGAGTGCGCCGACCAGTGCGCCAGCCACGACATGGACCACTGCGCGGCGTGCGCGCAGGCCTGCCGGGACTGCGCGCAGGCCTGCGAGACGCTGCTCGCCGTCGCCGACTGAGCCCGGCCACCGCGAGCGGCGACCGGGCCGGCGGGCCCGGCGCTAGATCGCCTGGTCCCGGAAACCGTGCAGGGCGATGCCCTTGAGCAGCTGGTTGACCTTGCCCCGGTCGCGCTGCAGGTCGCCGGAGACGCCGAGCCGGTTCTTCAGCATGGTCACCTCGCGCTGCGTGTTCGACCCCCACGCCCCGTCGACGGCGATGCCGGAGCCGAGGAAGTTGTTGCACACCGCCTGCATGAAGACGGTGTCCGAGCGCGAGCCGTGCAGGAGCCGCCGGTTCGGCAGCCCGCCGAAGTCGGCGTGGAAGTGGTTGCGGTGCGCGGCGTTGTAGTTGCCGTCCAGCACGTAGCGGAAGTGGCTGCGCAGCGTCGCCTCGACGGCGAAGTAGCGCCGCCGGCGGGTGCGGTTGCCCGAGGCGTGGTCCCCGTCGAACATGTTGGAGGTCCGGCCCCCGGCCCAGCGGACGATGCTGAGGTCCATCGCGGTGCCCGCGCCGTGCTGCCCGGACTTGTTGACGTAGAAGCCGGCCGAGCCGATGGAGCGCACCGCCCCGTGCCCCGCCTGGGCCGACCAGTTCGACAGCGTCCTCATCCAGGCCTGCAGCCGGTCGTAGAAGCCCGCCGTGCAGCTCCAGTTGCGTAGCGGCGAGGTCTGCTTGCCGTAGTAGACCTCGACGCCGTTGATCCTCTGGAAGGTCTGGAGGGCCAGGGCCTGCGCCGTCTGCCGGCTGGGCGCGTGCCCCGGGGGCGGCGCCAGGACCTCCTCCGGCGCCGCGTGCGCCAGGCCCGCCGGCGCCAGCAGGCTCGCACCGGCGACCCCGGCGGCGCCGAGGAGCGTGCGGCGGCTGGGCGAACGCAGGTCGTGCTCGACGTGGTGTCCCATGTCGTGGGTTCCCTCCCGTTGGTGACTGTGACGTACCTCACGTTAGGGAGGAAACAGACTCCTGGGCAAAGGGAGCGTCAGCATCTGGCAAAGTCTTCGCCAAGCCGCCCGCGCCGGGTCAGCGCCAGCCGGCCAGGTGCAGCACGGCGTTGTTGGTGGCGTCGGCGAGCGAGGTGCTGGCCAGGGCGTGCAGCTGCCGCAGGGTCTGCCCGCGGGCGCTGGTCGTCGCCAGGTCGACCGACTCCAGCCCGGGGTCGAGACCGGCCTCGGTGAGGCGCAGGACGGTCGCGGCGAGCCCGATGAGCCGCTCCGCGCGTCCCGGCAGGCCGGGGGGCAGACCCCAGCGGTCCGCGTCCGCCACCGCGCGCAGCCGGTCCAGCGCACGGTCCGCCGAGGCGCCGAAGGGGGCACCCCCTGCCGCGGCGAGGTCCTCGGTGAGGGCGGCGAGCTCGGTGCGCAGGGAGAGCTCGACCTGCCCCAGGTCCAGCGCCTCCACGCGGTGCGTCGGATAGGGGTCGGCGCCGTAGATCTCGAAGCGTGCCGCCCAGCCCTGGTCGCCCTCCGGGCCGAACTGCTCGAACTCCGGCACGAGGGCGCCGCCGAGGCCGGGGATGAAGACGCACTCCCGGGCCGCGCCGGCCGCCGCGTGCAGGTCCCCGGTGGCCCGGGGCATACCGGACAGGTCCCCGGGGCGCGGCAGGGCGACGAGCAGTGCACGCTCGCCCAGGCTCTGCCACATCGCCAGCGGGGCCTCGAGACCCTCGACGTGGTCCAGGTCGGGGAGGGCGCGCGGGGCCACCCCGGAGACGTCGATCCGCCCGGCGAAGGCGGCGGTCGCCCAGAGCGCGACGCGCACGCTGGCGGGGAGCTCGTGGTCGGGCATGGGGGCGATCGTAGGCGCCGGTGCGCCGACTAGAGTGGGCGGCCATGAGCGACGTCCTCGAATTCGCCGGCGTGGGTGTCCGCCGTGGCACCACCGACCTGCTCAGCGGGGTCGACTGGTCGGTCGAGGAGGGTGAGCGGTGGGTCGTCATCGGGCCCAACGGCGCCGGCAAGACCACGCTGCTGCAGCTGGCCTCGGGCCGGATGCACCCGACGACCGGTGTCGCCGGCGTCCTCGGTGAGGTGCTCGGAGCGGTCGACGTCTTCGAGCTGCGGCCCCGCATCGGCGTCTCCAGCGCCGCGGTGGCCGACCGCATCCCGGCCGAGGAGCGGGTGAGCGACGTCGTCGTCACCGCGGCCTACGGCGTGGTCGGCCGGTGGCGCGAGCAGTACGACGAGTCCGACGAGCAGCGCGCCGCCGAGCTGCTCCAGGCGCTCGGGGTGGCGCACCTGTCGACCCGCCGCTTCGGCACGCTCTCCGAGGGCGAGCGCAAGCGGGTGCAGATCGCCCGGGCCCTCATGACCGACCCCGAGCTCATGCTGCTCGACGAGCCGGCCGCCGGCCTCGACCTGCGCGGCAGGGAGGACCTCGTGGGCCGCCTCAGCGTGCTGGCGCAGGACCTCGATGCACCGGCACTCGTGCTGGTGACCCACCACGTCGAGGAGATCCCGCCCGGCTTCACCGACATCCTCATGCTGCGCGAGGGGCGGGTCGTCGCCGCGGGGCCGATCGAGCTCACGCTCACCGCGGAGAACCTCTCGGAGACCTTCGGGCTCCCGCTCGTCGTCGACCGGCACGGGGACCGGTGGGCCGCCCGTGCCGCCGCCACCGGTGACGCCGCGGCCGCCGGCGCTGCTGCGGGCGACGCACCGCGGTGAGCGCCCTCGAGGTCGTCGCGATCATCCTCGCGGGGCTGGCGGCGGGGACCATCAACACCATCGTCGGATCCGGCACGCTGGTCACCTTCCCGACGCTGCTGCTCTTCGGCTACCCGCCGGTGTCCGCCAACGTGTCCAACTCGCTCGGCCTGGTGCCCGGCGGGCTGACCGGGACGTGGGGGTACCGTCACGAGCTGCGCTCGCTCGGGCCGATGTTGCGGCGGCTGGGGCCGGCGAGCCTGCTCGGCTCGGTCATCGGTGCGCTGCTGCTCCTGTGGCTGCCCCCGGCCGCCTTCGAGACGATCGTGCCCGTCCTCATCCTCATCGCGCTGCTCCTCGTGGTCTTCGGGCCACGGCTGCAGCGCTGGGCCGCCCGGCAGCACGCCGACCGGATCACCCCGGGCCGCTGGGTGGCGCTCATCGTGGGCATCCTGCTCGCGGGCGTCTACGGCGGCTACTTCGGCGCGGCCCAGGGAGTCCTGCTCCTGGGCATCATGAGCATCCTGCTGCCGCTCGGGCTGCAGCAGATCAACGGGATCAAGAACGTCCTCGCCACCATCGCCAACCTCGTGGCGGCGCTCGTCTTCCTCGTCGTGGCGCCCGAGCTCGTCGACTGGGTCGTGGTGCTGCTCATCAGCATCGGCTCGCTGCTGGGCGGGCTCATCGGTGCGCGGGTGGGGCGTCGTATGCCCCCCAACGTGCTGCGGGCCGTCATCGTCGTCATCGGCACCGTAGCCATCGTCAACCTGCTGGTCACGTGAGCCGTGCTCCCGACCGGCCGCCGGTCCCGGACGGCGTGACCTGGGTCGAGGACCCGCGCGACCCCCGGGTGCGCGACTACTTCCGGCTCACCGACGTGGCGCTGCGCCGCGTCCTGGAGCCGGCCGAGGGCCTCTACCTCGCCGAGTCCGACAAGGTCATCCGACGGGCGCTCGCGGCGGGCCACCGGATGCGCTCTCTGCTGCTCACCCCGCGCTGGGCCGCCGAGCTGACCGAGCTCGTCGGGCCCGCCCTGGCGGCGGGCACACCGGTGTATGTCGGGACCGCCTCTGTCATCGAGGAGATGACCGGCTTCCACCTGCACCGCGGGGCGATCGCCGCCATGCACCGGCCCGAGCTCCCCGACGTCGCGCAGGTGGTGGACGGCGCGCGACGGGTCGCCGTGCTGGAGGACGTCGTCGACCACACCAACGTCGGGGCGGCCTTCCGCTCGGCGGCGGCGCTGGGTGTCGACGCCGTGCTCGTCACCCCGCGCTGCGCCGACCCGCTCTACCGCCGCGCGGTGCGGGTGTCGATGGGCACGGTCTTCCAGGTGCCGTGGACCCGGATCGACCCGTGGCCCGGTGGGGTGGAGTCGCTGCGCGGGCTGGGCTTCACCGTCGCCGCCCTGGCGCTCGCCGACGACGCGGTGAGCCTGGAGGACCTCGAGGCGGACCCGCCGGACCGCCTGGCGCTCGTGCTCGGCACCGAGGGCGACGGCCTGTCGCCGCGCACCGTGGAGAGCGCCGATGTCACCGTGCGGATCCCGATGGGCGGGGGAGTCGACAGCCTCAACGTCGCCGCCGCCAGCGCCGTGGCCTTCTGGGCTTTGCGGGAGCGAGGAACTCGTTGACGCGTCTGGTCGGCAGCTTCGCCGAGGGTGGTGACGACTACGAGCGCCTGCGGCCCTCGTACCCGGACGCCGCGGTGGACCTGCTGGCTCCCGGGCGCGGGGCGGATGTCGTGGACGTGGGCGCGGGCACGGGCAAGCTGACCCGTCTGCTCATGGCTCGCGGTCACCGGGTGCGGGCGGTCGAGCCGTCGGGAGCCATGCGGGAGACGCTGCGCCGGGCGCTGCCCGGGGTGGAGGTGCTCCCGGGCACCGGCGAGGCGACCGGCTTGCCGCAGGGCTCCGCCGACCTCGTGACGTATGCCCAGTCCTGGCACTGGACCGACCCTGAGCGCGCGGGAGTCGAGGCGGCGCGGCTGCTCCGCCCCGGCGGCGTGCTGGCGACGGTGTGGAACATGTTCGACGACACCGTCCCCTGGATGGTCGACGTCGAACGCGCCATGCACAGCAGTGAACGGGCCTGGCAGCCCGGGCCGGACGGGGGCGTGGCCGCACGCGGCGAACCGGGCGGAACGTTCGGCCCGCGCAGGCGCGACCTGGTGCGGTGGACCGACACGGTGGCCCTGGACGACCTGCGACTCGTCGTGCGGACCCGCTCCTACTACTTGGAAGGCACCGTGGCCGAGCGCCGGGACATCGACCACGAGGTGGAGCAGGCGCTGGCCCGGCACTTCCGGGACGCCCCGGGTGGGCAGAGCGTCGAGGTGCCCTACGTCACCACGGTGGACCGCTACGCCCGCGGCTGAGCGGCAGCACGGGCGTCACGGCGACGGAACCAGCCGGCGAGCGTGGCCCCGGACAGGTTGTGCCAGACCGAGAAGACCGCTCCGGGGAGGGCGGCGACTGGGGTGAAGAAGGTGGCGGCCAGGCCCGAGGCGAGGCCGGAGTTCTGCATACCGACCTCGATCGCCATCGTGCGGGCCGAGCGCTCACCCACCCCGGTCACCCGGCCGATGCCGTAGCCGATGCCCAGACCGAGCAGGTTGTGCAGGATCACCGCCGCGGTGACCAGCAGACCGGCTTCCACGAGCCGGTCCGCCGACAACGAGACGACGATCGCCACGACGACGCAGATCACCAGGACGGAGAACCACGGCATGGCCGGGAGCACCCGACGCACCAGCCTCGGCAGGAGCAGACGGACCAGCAGACCCAGGACGACCGGTACGAGGACGATGACGACGATCGTGCGGGCCATGCCCCAGCCGTCAACCGGTAGCCGCTCCCCGACGAGCCACAGCGTCAGCAGCGGGGTCAGCACGGGGGCCAGCAGCGTCGACACCGAGGTCATCGTCACCGAGAGCGCCGTGTCGGCCCGCGCGAGGTAGGCCACCACGTTGCTTGCCGTGCCACCCGGGACGCAGCCGACGAGGATCACGCCGGCGGCGATCTCGTCCGGGAGACGCAGCACCGTGACGACGAGCAGGCCGACGAGGGGCATGACGACGTACTGCGCGCCCACGCCGAGGAGCACCGGCAGCGGCCGGCGCAGCACCAGCGCGAAGTCCGGCAACGTGAGGGTCAGCCCCATCCCGAACATGATGACCCCGAGCAGCGGGGTGATGAGCCCGGCGCCGCCCGAGATCGGCCCGGCGAAGACATACCCGAGGATGCCGGCCACCAGGACGAGGACCGGGAACAGGGTGACCGCGCGGTAGGCGCTGCGGTCCTCCGCCTGGGAGGCCGAGGGCGGTGTGCTGTCGAGGATGCTCACGGCCACAGACTGGCGCAGATCGACCGACGGCGCGCGAGGCGCGCGGCGGACCCGCCGGATGTTCCGTGCGTCAGGCGGGGATCTCCAGGGCCAGTCCCTCGACCACCTGGGCACCGGGCAGCTGCGCCGCCATGGCACCGGGCAGGCGCAGCTTGCTGCGGCGGACGCCGGAGCCGATGACGATCTGGGAGCGGTCGAGCACGCGGCTGTCCACGAGGACGGGCCAGTCCTGCGGCAGGCCGACCGGGGTGATGCCGCCGTACTCCATCCCGGTGCGCTCCACGGCGTCGTCCATGCTCATGAACGAGCACTTGCGCACGTCGAGTGCCTTGCGGATGGTCTTGTTGACGTCGGCGCGGGTATGCCCGAGCACGAGCGCGGCGCACACCCGCTCCTCGCCGGCGCGCGCCCCGGCGACGACGATGCAGTTGGCCATGTCCTCCATGGCCCACCCGGTCGCCTCCACCAGCACCGCCGTGTCCGCCTGGTCGGGGTCGATCTCGGCGACCTCGACGGCGTCGACATCGGTGCCGGCGGGGTCGCTCCGCAGACCCTCGAGCGCCGCCCGCACCGGCTCCGCGAGCAGGTCGGGCCGGTCGAGGGCAGGGGTCCAGGTGAGGGTCACAGCTGGTAGGTGCCGGTGATCGAGCCGCGGGCCAGCACGTTGCCGAGGGTCATGAACTGGGCCTTCGCGACCGAGCTGGAGGCGTCCAGGCCGGTGTCGTCGGTGTCCAGCGCCCACACGGTGAACACGTAGCGGTGCGGCACGTCGCCCTCCGGCGGCGCGCAGCCGCCCCAGTCCTTGGTGCCGAAGTCGTTGGCCAGGGTGAAGGCGCCCTCGCCGTGCTGGTTGCCGTACTCGCCGGCACCGGCGGCCAGGCTGGTGACGTCGGCGGGCATGCCGATGATGGCCCAGTGGGAGAAGCCGCCCACCACGGGCGCGTCCGGGTCGTGGCAGACCATGAGGTAGGACTTCGTGCCCTCGGGTGCGCCGGACCAGGACAGCTGGGGCGAGGTGTTGCCGTGGCCGTACCCGGCGCTGTCCGGCAGCGCCTCGCCGTCGGCGAAGTCCTCGCTGGTCACCTCCAGCGATGCCGGCGCGGCCGGCAGGGTGTCGATCGGGTGCGGGGCAAGGGTGCGGTCGAGATCCATGGCCCGAACCTAACGCGAGCGGCCCGGGCGGTGCATGTCGTCCCGGCATGTCGGTGCCCCGTGACACAGTGGACGGTATGCCGCAGGACCCGCGTCGGTGCATCATGCACCTCGACCTCGACGCGTTCTTCGCGGCGGTGGAGCAGCGCGACAAGCCGTCGCTTCGGGGGCGGCCGGTCATCGTCGGCGGCCTGGGCGGTCGGGGGGTGGTCGCGACCGCCTCCTACGAGGCCCGGCGCTTCGGTGCGCGCTCCGCGATGCCCACCATCGAGGCACGGCGGCGCTGCCCGGCGGGGACGGCCTTCCTGGCCGGCCGTTACGCGGCATACCGGGCCAGCTCGGAGGTCGTCATGGAGATCCTGCGCGGCTGCTCCCCGCTGGTGGAGCAGGTGTCGGTCGACGAGGCCTACGTCGACCTGGGCCGGCCGGCCGGATCGCTGGGCTGGGAGGACGACGTCGAGGCCTGGTGCCGGGAGCTGCTCGGGCGGATCACGGAGGCGACCGGTGGGCTGACCGCGTCCGTGGGCCTGGCGACCACCAAGATGATGGCCAAGCTCGCCAGCGAGATGGACAAGCCGGCCGGGGTGACGCTGGTGCGGCCGGGGGAGGAGCTGGAGGTCCTGCACGCGCTGTCGGTGCGCGCCATCCCCGGGATCGGTCCGGCGACCGCCTCGCGCCTGCACGGCTTCGGGGTGGACACGGTGGCCGACCTCGCCCGCATGTCCGAGCCCGACCTCGTCTCGATCTTCGGGACGGCGCACGGTGCGGCCCTGCACCGGCTGGCGCGGGCCGAGGACGAGCGGGCGGTGGTCGTGGAGCGGGAGGCCAAGTCGATCTCGGTGGAGGAGACCTTCGAGAACGACGTGTCCGACCGGGCCGCGCTGGAGTCGGAGCTGAGGCGCATGTCGCGCGGGCTGGCGGGGCGGCTGGAGCGGACCGGCGTCTTCGCGCGGACCATCACGGTCAAGGCGCGGCAGCACGACTTCACGACGCAGACCCGGTCGGGCACCCTGCCCTTCGCGACCGGTGACGCGGCGATCATCCTGCGCGAGGGCCGACGGCTGCTCCGCTCGGTCGACGTGACCTCCGGCCTGCGGCTGCTGGGGCTCGGCGTCGCCGGGCTCACCGCCCACGCGCAGGAGGAGCTGGCGCTGGAGACGGCATACCCGCTGCTGGGGGACGCGGCGCTGCCGGACGCGGTGGGCGCGCTGGAGGAGGACGCGGACGGGACGACGGTGGTCGACGACGGCGATGAGGCAGAGGTGCCGCGGGCCGTGGCGGGACGGATGCTGCCGGGCTGGCGCACGGGGCAGGACGTGCGACACGACGAGCACGGCGCGGGCTGGGTGTGGGGGAGCGGGCGGGGTGTCGTGACGGTCCGTTTCGAGGGTCCGCGGACAGTCCCGGGCCCCGTGCGGAGCTTTGCCGAGGGCGACCCGGCGCTGCACCAGGCCGAACCCCCGGACTGGCGTGATCCACCCCCGTGAGCGTGCTAGCCTTGACGGTCGTTGCGCACTCCCCACGGGTGCCGCAGCGGCACACCTGTCCGGGTGGCGGAATGGCAGACGCGCTAGCTTGAGGTGCTAGTGCCCTTAACGGGCGTGGGGGTTCAAGTCCCCCTCCGGACACGTCGTCCAGCAACGGACGCCGAAGGCCCCCTGACCCACGGTCCGGGGGCCTTTCCCGTGCCTCAGCCCGCGGCCTGCACCAGCGTGAGCAGGTTGCCGTCGGGGTCCTCGACCGAGGCGAAGCCGGCCACGGCGGTGCCCTCGCGCACCTCGAGCTCCACACCCGCGGCGGCCAGGTCCGCAGCGGTCCGGCGCAGGTCGGTGACCGTGATCGTGACCAGACCCCCTCCCGCGCGCCGCTCGTCGAGGGTCACCTGCAGCGACCCCGACCGGTCGTGCCACTCCGCGAGGCCCGGCATGGGGCGGGCGTCAGGCTCCCTCCCGAGGACGGCTCGGTAGAACTCCGCGGCCCGGTCCAGGTCGGACACGGGAAGGCAGGCGACCACGTCGGTCACGGCGGCGGAGGCCTGGTCCCGCTCGAGCAGGATGACGGTGTTGCCCTCGGAGTCGTCGAAGGTGAACATCGGCGGCATACCCTCCAGCCGCAGCACCTCCTCGTGCAGGTGCACCCCGGCCTCGCGGAGCTCACGGTGGGCCAGGTCGGCGTCGTCGATCCAGTAGCGCACGCCCAGGGGGAGGCCACCCTCACGGGTGAGCAGCGCGACCCCGACGGCGGAGCCGGGAGGTGCGACCTCGACCATCCGCACCCCCGGGAACGGCTCGGTGTCCGTGCGCACCTCGCAGCCGAGGACGTCGCGGTAGAAGGCGAGCGCGCGGTCCAGGTCCTCGACGACGACGGTCACGCTGGAGATGTCCCGTGTGATGTCCATGGCGGTGGGACCGCCGCCGGCGGTCGGACTCATCGCGGCGCGTCGCGCGGGTCCTGGCCGACGACGCACCGGCCGCGAACGGCTCAGGTGCGCACGTGCGTACCTGAGCCGCTCGGGACGGGAGCGTCGCCGGAAGATCCGGTACCCCGGGCGGGTTGTGGAAAACTTCTGCGCCGTGGTGACCGCCTCGGGCACGGTGAGGGTATGCGCGAAGCCCCGCCTCGGCCGGACCTCACCCGACCCTTCCTCAGGCAGGAGGGGTTGCGGGCGGGCATGTCCAAGCACACGCTCGACGGCCCGGAGTTCCGACGTCTCCTCGGGAGCGTCCGGGTGCTGGCGGAGGTGACCGTCACCGCTCACCTCCTCGCGCGGGCGGCTCTGCTGGTCGCGCCGGATGCGGTGGTCAGCCATCACTCCGCGGCTCGGCTCTACGGCGCCGTGGTCCCCGACTCTCCCCGCGTGCACCTCACGATCGGTCGCGCCCAGGATCGGCGGCGCAGGCAGGGGCTGCAGTGGCACGTCGACGCCGCGGCGACCAGCTGCCTCTACCGCGGGATCCGGGTCACGACCGCTGCGCAGACCTTCCTCGACCTCGCGCACGACCTCACCCTCGTGGACCTCGTCGTCCTGGGTGACTCGCTCGTGCACCGCGGGCACGCCAGTCCGAATGCGCTGGTCGAGGCGGCGGAGAGCCGCGGCATACCCCTCGCGCGTCGGGCGGCAGCGCTGGTCCGTCGCGGTGCGGAGTCGCCGATGGAGACCAAGGTCCGGCTGCTGCTCGTGCTGGCCGGCTTCCCCGAGCCCAGGATGCAGGTCGCCTTCGTGGACCGTGGGGGTCAGACCCGCTACCGGCTGGACCTCGCCTATCCCGAGCTCAAGGTGGCGATCGAGTACGACGGGCGGCACCACGCCGCAGACCCCGCACAGTGGGGGCACGACATCTCGCGCCGCGAGTGGCTCGACGACCAGGGATGGCGGCTCGTGGTGCTGCGCAGCCCGGACGTCCACGCCACCCCGTGGGCGACCGTACGGCGCATCGCGGGCATCCTCGCGGCGCACGGCTACGACAAGCCGCTGCCGCCCGTGCCCCCGGCGGCCTTCGCCGAGCACTTCCCGGAGCAGCCGTGGCGCTCGAGTACCTGACCGTCCCGGCGACACACCAGACGCGAACGGCTCAGGTACGCACGTGCGTACCTGAGCCGCTCCGCGCGGGCGCGTCGGGGGGACGGAAGGCCGCGGCGGCACCCCTCAGGTCTCGACGACGGCGCCGAGCGACTCGGCGAGGGCCAGCGCGCCGGCCAGGTCGAGGCGGGCGCCCCGGATCGAGACGTCGGAGAGGTCGGCGCCGACCAGGCTCGTCTCCCGCAGGTCCGCCCCGTCGAGCCGGGCCGAGCGCAGCACCGCGCCGGCGAGGTCGCTGCCGCGCAGCGAGGCCTTGCGCAGGTCGGCCTCGGTCAGGTCGGCCTCGGTGAGCCGCAGGCCGGCCAGGTCCTGGTCGCGCAGGTCGGCACCGCGCAGCGACACGCCCCACCAGGAGCCGCCGGTCACCGTGATCGGTCGCAGGTCGCACCCCGTGAAGCTCGACCCGTCGAGCCGGCACCCCTCGAGGGTCGCGTCGAAGAAGGAGGTGTCGGTGAAAGTGCACGCCACGAAGGCGCTCTGCCGGTGCACCGAGGCGTTGAGCCGGCACCGGTCGAAGGTGCAGTCCGTGAAGCGGGCGCCGGACGTCACCGCCTCGGTGAGGTCGACCTCGCGCAGGACGCAGTCGCGCCACGAGCCGCCGGTGAGCTCGCGGGCATACCAGTCCTCGTCGAGGATCGTGACCCCCGCAACCTCCTCGCCGCTCACGACAGCGGCTGGCAGTCGTTGCCGCAGTCCGTCGCCGACGGCGGCGAGTCCGGCCGGGGGCGGCGGTGGAGCACGGCGTGGCTCGGCTCGACGTGCAGCTCGTCGCCGACCAGGGCCGCCTCGCCGTCGACGATGAGGGTGTAGCCGTCGACCTGCGCCGGCGGCAGCAGCAACGTGACCTGGGGCCGCGCGGGCACGGTGCGCAGCGCGGTGCGACCAGGACGGTCGACGACGAGGACGTCCGCGCGCATGGTCACCTCGACCTCGCCCACGTGCGGCCGGTCCTCGCCCGACAGCAGGAGGTATGCCGTGGGGTGCCGCCCCAGCGCCTCGCCCAGCTCCTCCAGGTCCACCACGATGCTCATGGGGACATCCTGCACCTAGCGTCCGACGGTGAAGCCGTCGGCGTCGAAGGAGAGGGTCAGGGCGTAGCGGTCGGCCCGCACCGTGGTCCGTCGGCACTCGACGGGCGACCCCTGCAGGGTCCCGGTGCGCTCGATGACCAGGCCGGCGGCCGGTGGGTCCACCTCGAGCAGCTCGGCGAGCTCGTCGTCGAGGACGGCGGCGGCGATCCGCTCGTACCCGCCGTCAGGGCGGGCGACGCCGTGCCGCTCCAGCTCCTCGTAGAGCGCGGTCCGGGTGAAGTCCGTGCCGACGAGGTCGCCGGCCAGCGACGCCGGCATCCAGACGCAGTCGTGGGCCAGGGGCACGTCGTCGGCGAGGCGCAGCCGCTGCAGCCCGAAGAGGTCGGTCTGCGGCGGCAGGCCGAGGGCCTGCGCGGCGCGGACCTCGCGGGTCACACCGCAGGAGAGCACCCGGCTCGTCTGCCGCATCCCGCGCGCCTCCACCTCGGCGAACATCGAGTAGAGCCCGCCCAGCGGCTGCTCGATGGTGGTCGCCAGCACCTCGCTGCGCCGGCCCCGGCCCGAGCGCACCAGGCCGGCGGCGCGGATCCGGCGCAGCGCCTCGCGGACGGTATGCCGGGAGACGGCATACTCCTCGCGCAGCTCTCCCTCGGCCGGGAACCCCCGGGTGAACTCGCCCGCCTCCAGGCGCCGCAGCAGGTCCGCGTGCAGCTGTGCCCAGAGCGGCTGTGCGCTGGTCCGGTCGAGTCTCACTCCATCCAGGGTAGCCACGGGAGGTTCACGAGGAGAGGTCACCGTGCCAGGGCCGGGACGACGACCTCCTGCAGGATGATGAACGCCGCCATGACCAGCACGAACCACCCGAACATCGTGCGCAGCCGGTCGGGCCTGATGCGGCCGGCGAGCGGGCCGCCGACCAGGGCGCCGACCACGGCCGCGGCCGTCACCAGACCGGCCGTGGTCCAGTCGATGTGGACCGAGGCGAGGTATCCGCCCAGGCCCGCAGCGGACTTCATGGCGATGACGACGAGCGAGGTCCCCACGGCCACCGGCATCGGCAGGCCGCCCAGGAGGGCCAGCGCCGGCACGACGAGGAAGCCGCCGCCCGCGCCGACCAGGCCGGTCACCAGCCCGACCACCAGCCCCTCCAGGACGACCTGGGGCACGGGGAGGTGGTCGTGCACCTTGCGCGGGTCCACCTCGCGGCGTCCCCGCAGCATGGCGAAGGCCGTGGCGAGCATCATGGCCGCGAAGCCGACGAGCAGCCAGTGGCCCGGCACGTAGGCGGCGAGCCGGCCACCGGCATACGCCCCCGCCATCCCCGCCACGCCGAAGACGAGCCCGGTCCGCCACTGGACCCGCCCGGCCCGGGCGTGCGAGACCGCACCCACGGCGCTGGTCACGCCGACGACGAGCAGCGAGGTGGCGATCGCCTCCTTCGTCTCCATCCCGGCGACGTAGACGAGCAGCGGCACCATGAGGATCGAGCCGCCGCCGCCGAGCAGGCCGAGGGTGACCCCGACGAGCGCGGCGAGGAGAAGGACGAGGACGAGCACGGTCAGCGTCCGGTCAGCTGGGCGACGAGCTGGGCCGGGTCGGTCCCCTTGACCTGGTTGTAGGGCAGCTTGGAGAGCAGCATCCCCATCGCGCAGGTGTTGCTCAGCGCGGCGAAGGTGAGGCCGGCGCCGATACCGCCGGCGACCCACTTAGCCCTCGGGACGACGGTGCTGGTGAGGATGCTGGAGAGGACGATGCCGCCGGCGACGAGCCGGACCTGGCGCTCCAGCTCCCAGCGCTGGGCGCCGCGGACGACCCGCTGGCCCGAGCTCTCCCAGGCGCCCATCCCGCCGCGCAGGACGTGGAGGTTGTCGCTGCCGGCGGCGCTGAGGGTGACGTCGGCCTGCTCCGCCCGGGCGCCGGACCGGCAGACGAGCACGACGTCGGTGTCCAGGTGCCGGGCGATGTCGGCGCGGTGCTCCTTGAGCGTGTCCAGCGGCACGTTGTAGGAGCCCTCGATGTGGGCCGACTCGAACTCGGCGGGGGTGCGGACGTCCAGGACGAGCAGGTCGGCTCCGGCGGCGCGGCGCTCGGCGAGCCACTGGGCGTCGACGGTCGTGCTCGTGCTGGCGGGGGTGTTGCTCACGTTCGCTCCTCGAGTGGTGGGGAAGATGTGCAGGGGTGGTGCTGTTGCACCTGGCAGCAATAGTACGTACATTTAGGTACGCCGCCAAACCGAAGGAGAGAGAGCACCCCTCATGGACGTCACCGTCATCGACACCTCCGCCCTGGGCGACCGGTCCTACCTCGTGCACGACGGCGAGGTGGCCCTGGTCGTGGACCCGCAACGCGACATCGACCGCGTCACCGCAGCCGCAGCGCAGGCCGGGGTGCGGATCACCCACGTCGCGGAGACGCACATCCACAACGACTACGTCACCGGCGGGCTCGAGCTCGCCCGGGCGACGGGAGCGGCATACCTCGTCAACGCCGCCGACCCGGTGCAGTTCGACCGCACCCCGATCAGCGACGGCGAGAGCGTGGCCGTCGGCGGGCTGCAGGTGCAGGCGGTCGCCACGCCGGGTCACACCGAGACCCACCTGTCCTACGTCGTCACCCACGAGGGCGAGCAGGCGGTCTTCTCCGGCGGCAGCCTGCTCTTCGGCTCGGTCGGGCGCACCGACCTCGTCGCGCCAGCCAAGACGACCGAGCTCACGCACGCGCAGTATGCCTCCGTGCGGCGGCTCGTGGGGGAGTCCCAGGACGACGCCGCGCTCTACCCCACCCACGGCTTCGGTTCGTTCTGCTCCAGCGGGCCGGCGACGGGTGCCGAGAGCTCGACGATCGCCGAGCAGCGGGAGCACAACCACGCCCTGACTGACCAGGACGAGGCCCACTTCGTCGAGCAGCTCATCGCCAACCTCACGGCCTACCCGACCTACTACGCGCATATGGGTCCGGCCAACCTCAAGGGACCGCAGCCGGTCGACCTGGCCGTCCCCGAGCCGCTGGACGCCGAGGAGCTGACCCGGCGCCTGGAGCAGGGGGAGTGGGTCGTCGACCTGCGCGAGCGCGTGGCCTTCGCCGATGGCCACCTCTCGGGCGCGGTGAGCTTCGAGTACGGCAACGGGGCCAGCTTCACCACCTTCCTGGGCTGGGTGCTGCCGTGGAACGACCGCATCACGCTGGCCGGTAGCCGGGAGCAGGTCGAGGCCGCCATCCGCGACCTGTCCCGCATCGGCATCGACTCCCCGGACGCCGCGCTCGGCACCGACCCCGCGCAGCTCGCCCCGGACGCCGCCACCGCGTCCTACCCCCGGGTCGGCTGGGAGCAGATGCTCCAGGAGCGCGGCGCGGACGAGGCCGTGCTCGACGTGCGCCGGACCGACGAGTTCGCCGCCTCGCACGTCGAGGGCGCGGTCAACGTGCCGCTGCACGAGCTGCTGACCCGCATGGACGAGGTGCCGACCGGCACCGTCTGGGTGCACTGCGGCTCGGGCTACCGCGCCGGCGTGGCCGCCAGCCTCATCCAGCGTGCCGGTGGCTCGCCGGTCCACGTGGACGCGGGTTTCGGGGATGCCGAGGCCGCGGGCGTGCCCCTCGCGAGCTGAGGTCCAGAAGACGCCGAGAGGCTGCTCCGTCTGCAGGGGAGACGGGGCAGCCTCTCGGCCGTCTGGGGGGATCTGCGGTCAGGCCACGCCCTTGAGCATGCCGTTCCAGTACATCGCGGGCAGGCCGTACTTCTTGAGGTACCACATGTCGCGCCGCGGCCTCGTGGCATCGATGATCGGGAAGGTCGGGGCCGGCTCCATCGAGTAGTCGAACTCGGCCAGCAGCATGGTGCGGCGCGAGGTGGTCAGCGGGCACGAGGCATACCCGTCGTAGGAGGCGGTCGGCTGGCCGCCCAGCATTCGCGCGTGCAGGTTCTCCACCAGGACCGGAGCCTGCTTGCGGATGGCCGCACCCGTCTTGGAGTTCGGCGTGGAGCCGGCGTCGCCCAGCGCGAAGACGTCCGGGTATGCCGTGTGCTGCATCGTGTGCTTGTCCACGCTGACGTAGCCGTCCGGGTTGTCCGCCGCGGCCAGCGGGGAGGCCTTCACCCAGTCGGGCGCCGACTGGGGCGGCACCAGGTGCATCACGTCGTAGGGCAGCGTCCGGTCCGTCCCCTCGCCCGAGAGGTCGGTGACCGTGGCCGTGCGGGCCGCGGAGTCGACCACGGTGACCTCGGACTGGAGGTGGACCGTGATGCCGTAGTCGCGGGCCACCTTCTCCAGCGCCTGCGCGAAGACCGGCACGCCGAACATCCCCGGGGTGGGGAGGACGAGGTGCACCTCGATCTGGTCCAGGACGCCCTGCTGGCGCCAGTAGTCGCAGGCGAGGTAGGCGATCTTCTGCGGCGCTCCCGCGCACTTGATCGGGCCGGAGGGCATACCGAAGACCGCTGAGCCCGAGCGCGTGGTCCGGATGAAGTCCCAGGTCTTCGGGGCCAGGTCGTAGCGGTAGTTGCTGGAGACGCCGTCCTGGCCCAGGGTCTCGGTGAGTCCGTCGATCCGGTCCCAGTCGAGCTGGATGCCCGGCGCCATGACGAGGTACTCGTAGCCGTGGCGCGCGCCGTCGTTTAGGGTCACGACCTTGCTCTCCGGGTCGACGCCGACGGCGCTCGCCCGGACCCAGACGACCCCCTCGGGGATGAGACCCGCCTCGGCCCGCCGGGTCTGGGCGGCCGTGGCGCAGCCACCGCCGACCAGGGTCCACAGGGGCTGGTAGTCGTGCGTCTCGGACGGCTCGATCACCGCGATGCCCTGGACACCCTTGCGCCGCAGGCGTGCCGCGACACTGATGCCGGCCGTGCCTCCTCCCACGATGAGGACGTGGTGGTGCGTGGCGGGCTGGTCCATGGGCTCTCCTCGGTCGGGGGGGCGAGCACTCGGCGTCGTCGCCCGCGGCTCACGCTACCTGATGTACGGACATTTATGGAGGGGTCGTCGATCTCGTGTCGCGCCGTGGGCTGCGACCCGTGCCGGGCGGCGTGCGGCAGGCACGGCACACTGGTCGCCATGTCCGCGCCGTCCGCCCGCACCACCGGCCTGCTCCTCGCCGCGGGGGCGGGGCGCCGCTACGGCGGGCCCAAGGCGCTGGCCAGAAGCGACGGCGAGGCGTGGGTGGTGCGCTCGGCCCGCGCGCTCCTCGACGGCGGCTGCGGCGACGTGCTCGTGGTGACCGGCGCCGAGGCGGACGGGGTCGAGCGGGTGCTCGCCGATGCGGAGGGTATGCAGCGGGTCGCGACGACGTTCTGCGGCACGTGGGAGCAGGGGATGGGGGAGTCGCTGCGTGCGGGCCTGACCTCGCTGGTCTCCCGCGGGCGCACCGTGCCACTGCTCGCCGTCGTGCACCTCGTGGACCTGCCCGATGTCGGCGCCGAGGTGGTCGCCCGGCTCCTCGACGAGGGCGGGGCACGCCCGTCGACGCTGGCGCGGGCGGCATACCGGGGCACGCCCGGCCACCCCGTGTCGATCGGGCAGGAGCACTGGCAGCAGGTGCTCGGCGGGGCGAGTGGCGACGCGGGAGCGCGGGCCTACCTGCGGCGCGCCCGGCCCGCGCTGGTCGAGTGCGGCGACCTGGCGAGCGGGCGCGACGTCGACGAGCAGCAGGGAGGGATCTGATCCGGCGACGGCCGAGCTCAGGGCACCTCGTCCCGGGTCAGGACCGTGACCACCTGTGCGTGCCTCAGCAGGAAGGCGCCCTCGTCGAGTTTCTTGCGCCGCATTCAGCTCGTCAGCTCGGCGTTGCACTTGCTCGCGTTGCACGACCGACAGGCCGGGACGACGTTGCCCAGCGTGTAACGACCACCTCGTCAGACAGGCAGCATCGTGTCCTTCTGCAGCGGGCCGTCGGGGGTCCCGCAGTAGGCGCACCCGCCCCAGGCATCCTTGAGGGCGGACCACTGCTCGCCGCTCAGGTCATGCTCCACCCGCGCCATCCGGACGGCCCGGCGTCGGGCATACCTGGCGTTTCGGCTGCGACTGCGCACACGAGCAGGCTAGGTGCGGCTGCCGGACACCTGGGGAAGACGCGCGGTCAGATCACCAGCTCCGGCGGAGCAGCCCGATCGCCTGGGACAGGTCGAGACCGGCCGCGCGGGCGGAGCGGGCGAAGTCCTCGGCGGCGCCGCGGCTGGGCAGGGCCGGGGCCAGCTCGTCCCGTACCAGGGTGCCGCCGCGACCTCGCGTCTCGACGTGGCCCTCTTCCTCGAGCTGGCGGTAGGCCTTCGCCACCGTGTTGGGGGCGATCCCCAGGTCACCGGCGAGCTGGCGGACCGGGGGCAGCTTCTCGCCCGTGACGAGATCGCCCGCCCGCACGCCCGCGACCACCTGGTCGACGATCTGCTCGAAGACGGGGGCGCCCGAGTCGGGGTCGATCCGGATCAGCATGCGTGGACCGGCCAGACCGAGGCCGGGCCCCTCTGCGTCGCGCTGCTCACGGGCCAACTATGACACCCGAGGGCCGACAAGTGCCCCGCCGTGGACAACCCGCAGCGCGTCGGCGATGCTGGCGCCATGCAGCCCGACCCCCTGACCAGCCCGGACACGCTGAGCGACGCGCTGGCGGAGACGGCATACCTCGCGGACGACGGGCTCGCCACGGTCACCTGGCTGGCGCACACGCTGCAGCGGCCGTTGCTGCTGGAGGGGGAGCCGGGGACCGGCAAGACGGCGCTGGCCGAGGCGATGGCCGATCTCGTCGACGTGCCGCTCATCCGGCTGCAGTGCTACGAGGGGATCGAGGCGAGCCAGGCGCTCTACGACTGGGACTTCCCGCGGCAGATCCTGCACCTGCGTGCCGTCGAGGCGCTCGCGCAGAAGGCGACGGCGGGGCAGCGGGTGGAGGAGCTCGAGGCCGAGCTCTTCGACGAGCGCTTCCTCCAGGCCCGCCCGGTCCTGCAGGCGCTGCGGGCGGCGCCCTGCGTGCTGCTCGTGGACGAGATCGACCGTGCCGACGACGAGTTCGAGGCCTTCCTGCTCGAGGTGCTCTCGACGTGGTCGGTGAGCATCCCCGAGCTGGGCGTCGTCGCCGCCGAGACGCCCCCCTTCGTCGTGCTCACCTCCAACCGGACCCGGGAGCTGCACGACGCGCTCAAGCGCCGCTGTCTCTACCACTGGATCGAGCACCCCGGGCTGGAGCGCGAGCTGGCGATCGTGCGCGCCCGGCTCCCCGAGGTGGAGGAGACCCTGGCACGCGAGGTGGTGACCCTCGTCCAGCAGCTCCGGGACGACGAGACCCTGGTCAAGCCCCCTGGGGTCGCCGAGACGCTGGACTGGGCGCGCGCGCTGACCGCGCTCGGACAGAGCCGGCTGGACCCCGAGGTCGCTGCCACGACGATGGGTGCCGCCGTGAAGTACCGCGAGGACGCAGAGCGGGTGCGCGTCGCGCTCGACCGGATGCTCACCCGCTGAGGGGTATGCCGTGACCGAGCCAGCGGAGCCCTCACCTTCGTGGGGCATCGGGCAGACCCTAGGCGGCTTCGCCCGCGCCTGCCGCGCGGCCGGCCTGCCCGTGACGGCGGACCGGGAGCGGACCTTCCTGCGCGCCTGCGCCGCCACGGGTCTGGGCGACCGGCGGGGGGTCTACTGGGCCGGGCGGGCGACGCTCACCGCCTCCCCGGCGGACCTCGCCGCCTACGACCAGGTCTTCACCGGCTGGTTCGGCGGGCGCCCGATGCACGCCGTCAGCCACGACGAGCCCCCGGCGCCCACGACCGTGCAGGCTTCGTTGGAGGAGCCGGCCGGGGGCGAGGGCCCGGGCGAGCAGGAGCAGCAGGTGGTCCGGGCCGCCGCCTCCGCGCAGGAGGTGCTGCGGCACCGCGACGTCGCCGGTCTGGCGCCGGCCGACCGGGCCGCGCTGCGCCGGCAGTTCGCCACGCTGCGGCCGCGCCCGCCCACCCGGCCGGCGCGACGGCATACCCGGGCGCGACGGGGCGAGGTGGACGGCCGGGCGACGGTGCGCGCGCACCTGCGCAACCTCGGCGAGCCGACGCGGATCCGGTGGCGTGACAAGGCGATGCGCCGTCGCCGGGTCGTGCTGCTCGTGGACGTGTCGGGGTCGATGAGCTCCTACGCCGACGCGCTGCTGCGGCTGGCGCACACCGTCGTGCAGTCCAGCCCGGCCACGACCGAGGTCTTCACCGTCGGCACCCGGCTGACCCACGTGACCCGGGCGCTGCGCGAGCGGGACCCGGACCGCGCCCTGCTCGCGGCGGGGGAGACGGTGCCGGACTGGTCCGGCGGCACACGGCTGGGGGAGGCGGTCGACGTCTTCCTGCGTCGCTGGGGACGCCGGGGCATGGCCCGCGGCGCGGTCGTGGTGGTGCTCAGCGACGGGTGGGAGCGTCAGGCGCCGGAGGCGCTCGGCGAGCAGATGCGGCGGCTGCGCGCGCTGGCGCACCGGGTGATCTGGGTCAACCCGCACCGCGGCAAGGCCGGGTATGCCCCGGTCCAGGCCGGGATCGTCGCGGCCCTGCCGCACGTCGACGAGTTCGTCGCGGGGCACTCCCTGGCCGCCTTCGAGGAGCTGCTGGACGTGATCGCGGAGGCCTGAGACTCGCTCAGAGGACGAACACCAGGACGAGGACCAGCGCAAGCAGACCCCCGGCGGCTCCGATGGCTCCCACGATGAGCCCAACCTTCGTCCAGGTGTCCATCTGCCGCCGCAGGCCCAGCTCGCGGGCGGGACCGGTGATGAGGCGACGCCCGTCCTCGGTGTTGTAGGTGTAGTCGACGACCTTCTCCAGCCCACCGTCGGGCATGAAGGCCCACTCCTTGCGGAAGCCCACGGACTTGACGGTGCCGCGCGTGCGGCTCGCCTGGAAGCTCAGGACCGCCTGCGGGGTCCCGTCGACGCCCGCCTGCCACTCCAGCCCGTAGACGTCGTCGCTGATGGTGTAGCTGTTGCTCGGCTCGTCGACCGCGACGTGATGGACGATGACCTCGCGCACCTGCGCCTGGTGCAGCATGGCCACCCAGCGGGCATCGACGACGTTGCGCCGGACGTCGAACCCCTCCTCGGTGCGCAGGACCTCGTAGCCGCTGCCCTCGGCTGCCCAGCCCACCCGCTCGTAGAACGTCTCTGTGATCCCCATACCCAGGGATCCTAGCCACCGCGCCGCGCTGGAGCGGGACTTCGCGACACAGCCGGGCGCTGCCCGCTCTCACCCGTCGGCGGGTACCTCGCTGCTCGATCAGGACCGCAGGCGCGCGATGCTTCACTCGAGCCCAGGGTGCTGCTGCAGGGTGCCCCTTGCCGTGCCCCACCTCGTGGGCGATGACGGCCTCGAGGTCCTCCTCGCTCAGCACCTCGAGCGCGTGGTGGGTGACGAAGACGTAGCGCAGCTGCGGCAGCACCCCGCTGATGGCGGCGTTGACCACCTTGCCGCCGCGGGACCGGGGTGGTGACCTGCACCCGCAACGTGTCCGGACCGGAGTTGCCGACGACATCGACGTCGACGGCCTCCAGCCGGTTCGACTCCGCGAACTCGCGGACCCGGTCCTCCGTCTCCTCATGCGTCACGTCCTCGGGGGGCACGACGGTCACCTGGTCCCGGGCTCCCGGCTCGTCGCGCAGGATCACCTCGCCGGGCACGTAGTCGGTCCTGGGTGGCGTGGGCCGGCCCGGCGGGCTGGGCCACCAGGAGGGCCCGGGCCAGCACGACGGCCCGAAGAACGGTGGTCGGCAGGGGGGTGGTGGTCATGGAGGGCGCCGCCCCGCACGGCGGTGTGACGGCAAACCGGAGAGATATCAGGTCCGCCCGCGACGTCGCGCCCAACACGGCTCGCCGGCTCGGTAGCGGCCATCACAGTCCCGTGGGAGTCGGCACCCCTCGCGACACCCACGGGACCAGGATGCCGGGGTGCGGCTTGTCACGGTCGCTGACCGCGGCCCCATGCCCTACCGTCCTGGACATGCAGGACGTCCACGGCAGCCGGTCCGTTCCGGGATGAGCACGTCTCACCCCGACGCGGGGGACGACAGGGGACTCGGTCGCACGGAGACGACGGAAGAGCGGATGGACCGCAACTTCCTCGACCTCCTCCAGGAGCTGCGCGTGTTGCAGACCGGCACCCAGATCCTGGCCGGCTTCCTGCTGACGCTGCCGTTCCAGGCGCGGTTCACCGACCTGGAGGCCTACCAGCGCGGCCTCTTCCTGCTCGCCGTGGCCCTGGCCGTGGCCACCACGGCCGTGCTGGTCGCCCCGGTCAGCGCGCACCGGGTGCTCTTCCGGCACCACCTCAAGGAGCAGCTGGTCGTCGTGTCGCACCGGCTGACGCGGGTCGGTCTCGTGCTGCTCGGTCTCACCATGGCGACGGTGCTCTGTCTCATCGTCAGCGTCGTGCTCGACGACACCGCCGGCGTGGTGGCCGCGGTCGTGGCCGTCGTCGTGTTCGGCGGGGTCTGGGGCGCGGTGCCCTACGCCGTGCGGAGGGCCGCGGAGCGCGGCGCGTAGTCCCTGTGGACCCCGCGTGGCACGATCAGACCCATGCGCGATGTCGTGGGCCGGCTGGAGTCGTGGTGGGAGGGCGGCGAGAGCGTCGCCTTGGCCACCGTCGTGGGCACCTGGAAGTCGGCACCCCGCCAGCCGGGGGCCTCGATGCTGGTCGGTGCGCAGGGAGAGGCCGTGGGCTCGGTCTCCGGGGGCTGTGTCGAGGGGGCGGTCTACGAGCTGGGGGAGCAGGTCATCGCCACCGGGACGCCGGTGCTGCAGCGCTACGGCGTCTCCGACGACGAGGCGATGGGGGTGGGGCTCACCTGCGGCGGCATCCTCGACGTCTACGTCGAGCGGGTGTCCCGCGCCGACTTCCCCGAGCTCGGTGAGGTCGCGGCCGACATCGCGCAGGGCCGGCCGGTGGCGGTCGCCACGGTGGTCGCGCACCCGGACCCGGCCCATCTCGGGCGCCGTCTCGTCGTCCGCCCCGAGGGGGGCGTCACGACCGGCAGCCTGGGGAGCGGCCGCGCCGACGACGCCGTCACCGACGACGCCCGGGGCATGCTCGCGCAGGGCCGCACGGCGACGCTGGAGTACGGCCCCGACGGCGAGCGTCGCGGCGAGGGTATGCGCGTCTTCGTCGCGTCCTACGCGCCGCGACCGCGCATGCTCGTCTTCGGCGCGATCGACTTCGCGGCGGCCGTGGCGCGCATGGGTGCCTTCCTCGGCTACCGCGTCACCGTATGCGACGCCCGACCGGTCTTCGCCACCGCCTCGCGCTTCCCCGAGGCCGACGAGGTCGTGGTCTCCTGGCCGCACCGGTATGTGCAGGAGCAGGTCGCCGCCGGCGCGCTCGACGAGCGGACGGTGGCCTGCGTCCTCACGCACGACCCGAAGTTCGACGTCCCGCTGCTGGAGGTGCTGCTGGGGGAGGGGGCGCC
The DNA here is from genome assembly GCF_001685415.1 of Serinicoccus hydrothermalis. Lineage (NCBI taxonomy): Bacteria > Bacillati > Actinomycetota > Actinomycetes > Micrococcales > Ornithinimicrobiaceae > Serinicoccus > Serinicoccus hydrothermalis. Next base: position 351,023 of record NZ_CP014989.1, read on the forward strand.
CGACCTCGCCTACGTGGGCGCCATGGGCTCGCGCCGCACCCACGAGGACCGACTGGCCCGGCTGCGCGAGGCCGGCGTCACCGACGAGCAGCTGGCCCGGCTGCGCAGCCCGATCGGCCTCGACCTGGGTGCCCGCACGCCCGAGGAGACGGCCGTGAGCATCGCCTCGGAGATCATCGCCCTGCGTTGGGGCGGCCGCGGGGAGCCGCTGCGCGAGACCGAGGGCGAGATCCACCGGCATACCGCCTCGGACCTGCGCATTTAGGGTTGCCAACCATGCCCGAATACGGGTGAGGCACGCTGTCCGCTCATCTGTTGCAGGGCGTCCTGCGCCACGGCAGGATCGACAGGGACAGTGACGTCCCGACCGCCCGATGGAGGGCTGCATGAAGATCACCGTGAAAGTCGACGGCACCACCTACACCGACGACGTGGAACCGCGCACCCTGCTCGTCTTCTACCTGCGCGAGACCCTGGGCAAGACCGGCACCGTGGTGGGCTGCGACACCAGCAACTGCGGGGCCTGCACCGTCCTCATGGACGGCCGCAGCGTGAAGTCCTGCAACGTCCTGGCGGTCCAGGCGGACGGCCACGAGGTCACGACCATCGAGGGCCTGGCCGAGGGCGAGTCGCTCACCCCCGTGCAGGAAGCCTTCCGTGACTGCCACGCGCTGCAGTGCGGCTACTGCACGCCCGGCATGATCATGCAGGCGACCGACCTGCTCAGCAGCAACCCGAGCCCCACCGAGGCGGAGGTCCGCACCGGCATGGAGGGCAACCTGTGCCGGTGCACCGGCTACCACAACATCGTCAAGGCGGTCCTGCAGGCCTCGGGTCAGGGCAGCACCACCGGAGGTGAGCAGTCATGACCGCGGTCGACGACAGGCCCCAGGCCGAAGCCGCGCACGAGGTCGGCAGGGACCGGCGGCGCAAGGAGGACCAGCGGCTCATCACCGGCCGCACGAAGTGGACCGACAACCTCCAGCTGCAGGGGATGCTGCACCTGGCCATGGTCCGCAGCCCGGTCGCGCACGCGCGGATCACCGGCATCGACACCAGCGCCGCGCAGGAGGCGCAGGGCGTCATCGCGGTGCTCACCGGCGAGGACGTCAAGGACCTGCAGGGCAGCCTGCCCTGCGCCTGGCCCATCACCGAGGACCAGAAGGCCCCGGACCACCCCGCGATCGCCGTCGACCGGGTCGCCTTCTCCGGCGAGGTCGTGGCTGTCGTGGCCGCCCGCTCCGCCGCGGCGGCCCGCGACGCCGCCGAGCTGGTGGACGTCGACTATGAGGACCTGCCCGCGGCGCTGGAGCTCAAGGCGGCCGCCGCGGACGAGACGCTGGCCCACCCCGACCTCGGGACCAACCTCTCGGCCACCTGGGTCTTCGACTCCGCCGAGGCCGGCACCGGCAGCAGCGTCGAGGACGCCATCCGGGACGCCGAGGTCGTCGTCGAGCGCGAGTTCCGCCAGCAACGGCTCATCCCGTCCTTCATGGAGCCGCGCTCCACGGTCGTCGACCCGACCGGCGAGCAGTTCGTCATGTGGTCCGCGACCCAGGTCCCGCACATCCTGCGGCTCATGCTCGCGATGACCCTGGGTGTCGACGAGAGCAAGGTGCGCGTCATCGCCCCCGACGTCGGCGGCGGCTTCGGCGGCAAGCTCCAGGTCACCCCCGAGGAGATCATCACCTTCCTCATGGCCCGCAAGACCGGCAGGCCCTGCAAGTGGACCGAGACCCGCAGCGAGAGCCTGCTGGCGGCCCACCACGGGCGCGACCAGTGGCAGAAGCTCACCCTCGCGGCCAAGAAGGACGGCACCGTCCTCGGGCTCAAGGTCGAGCTCCTCGCCGACATGGGGGCATACCTCGGTCTGGTCACCCCGGGCGTGCCGATCCTCGGCGCCTTCATGTTCAACAGCATCTACAAGTTCCCGGCCTACCACTTCTCCTGCACCAACGTCTTCACCAACAAGACGTGGACCGACGCCTACCGCGGCGCCGGGCGGCCCGAGGCCACCTTCGCGATCGAGCGGATCATGGACGAGCTCGCGCTGGAGCTGGGGCGGGACCCGATGGAGGTGCGCGAGCAGAACTGGATCACGCACGAGGAGTTCCCCTTCACCACGGTCTGCGGGCTGGAGTACGACTCGGGCAACTACGAGGCCGCCACCGAGCGCGCCAAGGAGCTCTTCGGGTATGACGAGCTGCGGGCCGAGCAGCAGCGTCGCCGGGACAGCGGTGACCGGGTGCAGCTCGGGCTCGGCATCTCGACCTTCACCGAGATGTGCGGGCTCGCGCCCTCGCGGGTGCTGGGCTCGCTCAACTACGGCGCCGGCGGCTGGGAGCACGCCTCCGTGCGCATGCTGCCGACGGGCAAGGTCGAGGTCATCACCGGGTCCTCCGCCCACGGCCAGGGCCACGAGACGGCGTGGAGCCAGATCGTGGCCGACCAGCTCGGCGTGCCCTTCGAGGACGTCGAGGTGCTGCACGGCGACACCCAGATCAGCCACAAGGGCCTGGACACCTACGGCTCCCGCTCCCTCGTCGTCGGCGGTCAGGCGGTCATCAACGCCGCCAAGAAGGTGATCGAGAAGGCGAAGCCGCTCGCGGCATACCAGCTCGAGGCCAACGTGGACGACCTGGAGTTCAGCGACGGGAAGTTCACCGTCAAGGGCGCCGGGTCCGACCAGGAGGGCATCGGGCTCGCCGGCCTGGCGCTCGCCGTCTTCGCCGCGCACGACCTGCCCGAGGGCATGGAGCCGAGCCTGGACGCGGACGCGACCTTCGACCCGGTCAACTTCTCCTTCCCGCACGGCACGCACCTGTGCGCGATGGAGGTCGACACCGAGACCGGCGCCACCAAGATGCGGTCTTACGTCTGCGTCGACGACATCGGCAACGTCGTCAACCCGCTCATCGTCGAGGGGCAGGTGCACGGCGGGCTGGTGCAGGGCATCGCCCAGGCGCTGTGGGAGGAGGCGGTGTACGACGAGCAGGGCACCCTGGTCTCCGGCTCGTTCGTCGACTACACCCTGCCGACGACGGCCGACACCATCAACTTCGTCACCGACCGGACCACCTCGCCGGCGACGTCGAACGACCTCGGGGTGAAGGGCGTGGGCGAGGCCGGCTGCATCGCCTCGACGCCCGCCGTCGTCAACGCCGTGCTCGACGCGATCCGGCAGTACGGCGTCAAGGACATCCTCATGCCGTGCACCCCGGAGCGGGTGTGGCGGGCCATCCAGGACGGCCAGGCCGGGGCGGACACCCCGACCGCAGAGGACGCCGCGGGCCACTTCGCCCAGGGCGAGCCCAACCAGGACCCGCCCGGACCCGCCGGGGTCACGGGCACGACCACGACGACGCAGGAAGGCGGTCAGGCATGATCCCCCCCGAGTTCGACTACGCCGCACCCGCGACGGTGGAGGAGGCGCTGGCCCTGCTCGCCGAGCACGGCGACGAGGCCAAGGTCATGTCCGGCGGCCAGTCGCTGCTGCCGGTGCTCCGCATGCGCCTCAACGCACCGGGCATCGTCGTGGACATCTCCCGGATCGAGGAGATCAAGGGCATCACCGACACCGGTGACGCGATCCGGATCGGGGCGGGGGCGACATACCAGGACGTCCTCGACTCCGACCTGATCAGCGAGCACCTCGCGCTGCTCCACACCGCGCTCACCGAGGTCGCGGACGCCCAGATCCGGCATCGCGGCACGGTATGCGGGGCGCTCGTCCACGCCGACCCGGCCGGCGACGTCGGGGCGCCGGTCCTGGCGCTGGAGGGCCGCATGGTCATCCAGGGGCAGGACGGCGAGCGCACGGTCGAGGCCTCCGACTTCTTCGTCGACCTCTTCGAGACCGCGGTCGGCGAGGACGAGCTGCTCGTCGCGGTCGAGATCCCCAAACACACCGGCTGGGGCGCGCACTACGAGAAGTTCGTGCGGGTCTCCCACCAGTGGGCGATCATCGGTATCGCGGCGGCGGTGCGCGTCGAGGGTGGCACCATCGCCGAGGCGCGGGTGGGCCTGACCAACATGGGCGCCACCCCGCTGCGGGCCACCGCGGTGGAGGAGGCGCTCGTGGGCAAGGAGGCGACCGAGGAGGCCGTCGCCGAGGCGTGCGCCCAGGTGGGCGAGGGCACCGACCCTCCCTCGGACCTCAATGGCCAGGCCGACTACCGCAAGCACGTCGCCGGGGTGCTCACCCGCCGCGCCGTGCTGGCAGCTGCCGGGGCGTGACGCGATGGCGATGGAGCTGCACCACACCTTCACCGTCGACGCACCACCGGAGCAGACCTGGGCGCTGCTGACCGACCTGGAGCAGGTCGGCGGGTGCTTCCCGGGCGCGACGGTGACCTCGGCGACCGAGGAGGAGTTCACCGGCAACGTCAAGGTCAAGCTGGGTCCGATCGGCGTGACCTACCAGGGCGAGGGCAAGTTCCTCGAGCGGGACGACGAGGCCCTTAAGGCGGTGATCGAAGGTCTCGGCAAGGGGCTGCGCGGGTTGGGCAATGCCTCGGCGACGGTGACGCTCCAGCTCGAGCCCGAGGGATCCGGCACCAAGGCCGACGTCACGACGTCGATGAACATCACCGGCAAGCCGGCGCAGTTCGGCCGGGGCGTCATGCAGAGCGTCTCGGACAAGCTGCTCGGGCAGTTCGTCGAGTGCATCGAGGGCAAGCTCACGTCGTGAGGCGACCATGAGCGAAGGACCGGGGTCCGAGCCGGTGCGTGCCGACGGCATGCACCGGCTCGGCGCGCCTGCCAGTGGCCAGGACGCGTGGCAGCGGGCACGCTCCACGTGCTCGGCGTGCGGGACCGTCGGCCTGCTCGACGAGGGCTTCCTCGACGACACCGGGGAGGGTGCTCGCGGATATGTCCGCTGGGTCGCCGGGGCCCGTGACACCGGCTTCTTCGGCGGCCTGGGCTCGCTCGGCGCCCAGCGCTTCTTGGTCCGGGCCTTCCGGTGCCGTGAGTGCCGGCACCTCGAGCTCTTCGCCGAGGACCAGGAGTAGGACCAGCCGCTCACCGCGCTCTCCCCACCCCGGTGAGGACGGGTGCGGCTGGACCGATCCTCCCCGGCATACCTCCCCACCCCGGTGAGGACAGGTGCGGTTGCACCGATCCTCCCCGGCATACCGCTGCACCCTGGCGAGGTCGGGTGCGGCTGCACCGATCCTCCCCGGGTATGCCTGGCCGTGGCTGGCTAGGGTGGACGGCATGACGACGACGCCCGAGGACCTCAGCCCGTCCAGCACCGCCGAGGAGGAGGCGGTCCGGATCTGCAAGGAGCTCATCCGGATCGACACCAGCAACTACGGCGACGGCAGCGGCCCGGGGGAGCGAGCCGCTGCGGAGTATGTCGTCGAGCTGCTCCGCGAGGTCGGTCTCGAGCCGGAGGTGACGGCCCCGGCGGACCACCCCGAGCGCACCAGCGTGGTCGTGCGGACCCCGGGCCGGGACAGCTCGCGCCCCGGCCTCGTGCTCCACGGCCACCTGGACGTCGTGCCCGCCGAGGCGAAGGACTGGACGGTCGACCCGTTCTCCGCGGAGGAGAAGGACGGCATGATCTGGGGCCGCGGCGCGGTCGACATGAAGGACATGGACGCCATGCTCCTGGCCACGCTGCGCCAGCTCGTCCGGTCGGGGGAGAAGCCGCCGCGGGACATCGTCTGGGCCTTCTTCGCCGACGAGGAGGCCGGGGGCACCCAGGGCGCCGGCCACGTCGTCGCCGAGCACCCGGAGTGGTTCGAGGGCTGCACCGAGGCCATCAGCGAGGTCGGCGGCTTCTCCATCACGCTTCCGGACCACGCGACCGGGGCGCCGACGCGGGCATACCTGCTGCAGACGGCGGAGAAGGGCATCGCCTGGCTCCGCCTCCACGCCAGCGGCCGCGCCGGCCACGGCTCGGTCCCCAACTCGGAGAACGCCATCGTGCGGCTCGCCGAGGCCATCGCCCGGATCGACGCGCACCCGTGGCCCCGGACCTACATCGCCTCCGTGCGCGAGCTCTTCGACGGCGTGGAGCGGGTCACCGGCGAGTCCTGGAGCGAGGAGAAGGTCGAGGACGTCCTGGCCCGGCTCGGCGGCGCGCGGCGCTTCGTCGAGGGCACCCTGCAGGACACCTCGAACTTTTCGATGCTCGACTCCGGCTACAAGATGAACGTCATCCCGCAGAGTGCGTCGGCCTCGCTCGACTGCCGTTTCCTGCCCGGACATGAGGACGAGCTGCTGGACACCATTCGAGAGCTCGCGGGGGAGCACGTCGAGGTCGAGATCGAGCACAAGGACGTCGCGCTCGAGGCACCGAGCAGCGGTGAGCTCGTCGACTCCATGAAGCGCGCTCTGCTCAAGGAGGACCCGGGCGCCCACGTCCTGCCCTACTGCCTGTCCGGAGGCACGGACAACAAGCACCTCTCCCGGCTCGGGATCACCGGTTATGGCTTCGCCCCGCTGCGACTGCCGGAGGACCTGGACTTCGTCGGCATGTTCCACGGGGTGGACGAGCGGGTGCCGGTCGACGCCATCCGCTTCGGCACGCGCGTGCTCGGCCAGCTCATCGCTGACTGCTAGAGGTATGCCGCGCGGCCGGTCCGCGCACACCGTGCGGCCGGTCGACGCAAACTGTGCGGCCGGTCGACACACACTGTGCGGCCGGCCGACGCACACCGCGCGGCCGGTCGCGGAGGTGGCTAGGCGGTGCGCCGCACCCGGATGATCTTGCGGCGCAACAGGACGCGGCGCACCCCGCCGAGGTAGACGCGGACCCGGGCCAGCTCCCAGGCGCCGTACTCCGCGTGCTCGGTGAGCGCCTGCCGCACCTCACCGCGGCCCTGGTCGCGGTGGAAGGTGAGCTCCCGGTACTCGTACTCCACCATGGCCGACCAGCATAGGCACCGCCGCGACCGGCGCGCGAAACAACCCGCCGCGCGACCTCGATTCGCGCTACGGTCACACCATGACCGCTGACCCGCGCGCCGCCCTGTCCGCCCTCGTCGCCGCCCTCGAGACCCACCTGGAGACCGCCGCCGTGAGCCGCGGCGAGGACGACCCGGCGGTCGTCGAGGCCTACGAGCGCATCGCCGAGGCCTTCACGGCCTACGACGACGCCCTCATGGACGCCTACGGCGAGGTGACCCCGCTGGAGGTCTACGACGACGACCTCGCGGGCGACGACGACGACGACGAGGACGATGACGACGAGTTCGACGAGCCGGGGGAGGACGAGGAGGACGACGACTACTCCGGCTTGGACGACGAGGACTACGACGTCGACGACTCCTCGCGGGCCTGAGCAGTGCGCCTGGGACTGAGCTGCGGGTTCTGGGGGCAGGGACGGGACGAGGACAACCTCGCGCTCGTCCAGCGCGCCGACGAGCTGGGAGTCGACGTCGCGTGGGTCGCGGAGGTCTACGGCCCGGACGCGGTGACGATCCTGTCCTACCTCGCCGCGCGGACGGAGCGGATCGGGCTAGGTGCCGGGGTCATGCAGATCCCGGCGCGGACGCCGGCCGCCACGGCCATGGCCGCGGTCAGCCTCGACAGCCTCAGCGGCGGCCGCTTCCGTCTCGGGCTCGGGGTGAGCGGACCGCAGGTCTCCGAGGGATGGCACGGCGTCCGCTTCGCCAAGCCGCTCGCGCGCACCCGGGAGTATGTCGACATCGTCCGGTCCGCCCTCGCGCACCAGACGGTCAGCTACGACGGGGAGTTCTTCACCCTGCCGCTGCCGGACGGGCCGGGCAAGGCGCTGCGGCTGACGCACCTGCACCGGCCCCGGGTCCCGATCTACCTCGCCGCGGTGGGCCCGAAGAACCTCGAGCTGGCCGGCGAGATCGCTGAGGGATGGCTGGGCGTCTTCGTCGCCCCGGACTTCTTCGCCGAGCAGCGCGAGCACCTCGAGGCGGGCCTGCGCCGACGCGCCGAGCCGCTCCCGGACGGCGTCCCCTTCGAGACCGACGCCACCGTGGCGCTCGCCGTCGGCGACGACCTGGAGGCCTGCGCCCGGACCGTCAGCCCCTACCCGGCGCTCTACGTCGGGGGTATGGGCAGCCGCGAGCACAACTTCTACAACCAGCTCGCCTGCCGCATGGGCTACGAGCGCGAGGCCACGCGGGTCCAGGAGCTCTATCTCGAACGCAGGTGGGGCGAGGCCGCCGCGGCGCTGCCGCCGCAGTTCGTCGACGACACCAGCCTGCTCGGCGACGTCGACCGGATCACCGAGCGGATGCGCCGCTACCAGGACGCCGGGATCACCACCCTCACCGTCGCGCCGTGGGGCAAGGACCTGGACGCCCGTCTGCAGGGGCTCGAGGCCGCCGTCGAGGCGCACGCACGATTGGGGTCCGGCGCCGCCGTCACCGGGGGTGGGTCCTGATGGCGATCTGCGTGCTGGTGCGCCACGGGCGCACCCAGGCCAACGCCGACGGCGTCCTCGCGGGGTGGAGCCCCGGGCTGGGCCTGGACGAGACCGGCGCCGAGCAGGCCCGGCGCGTCGGGGCCCGTCTCGCGGCGACCCCGCTCGCCGCCGTCGTCGCGAGCCCGCTCCAGCGCTGCCAGGAGACCGCGGCCGCGGTGCTCGCCGCGCAGCCCGCCGACCACCCCGTGACCAGGCATACCGAGGAGGGGCTGGGGGAGGCGCGCTACGGCGCGTGGACCGGCAGGCCGCTCAAGGAACTCGCCGACGAACCCCTGTGGCGCGCGGTGCAGGACGAACCCTCCAGCGTCACCTTCCCGGCGGACGACGACTTCGCGCACGAGTCCATGGCGGACATGTCCGCACGGGCGGTCGAGGCCATCCGCAGCTGGGACGAGCGCATCGAGGCCGAGCACGGCCCCGGCGCGGTCTGGGCCGCGGTCAGCCACGGCGACGTCATCAAGGCGATCCTCGCCGACGCGCTCGCCACCCGGCTCGACGACTTCCAGCGGATCGTCGTCGACCCCGCCTCGATCAGCCTCGTGCACCGGACCCCCGGCCGCCCGTTCGTGCTCCGCACCAACGACACCGGCAGCGACCCGGTGGACCTCACCGCCCTGGTGACCCGGGTCGCCCAGCAGGGAGCCTCCGGCGACGCCGAGGTCGGCGGCGGGGCCGGACAGTCCGCGGGTGGTGCCGAGGGCCGCCCCGACGACCGGACGACGTAGGCTGGCCCGCATGGCTGAGCACGTCTTCGACCCGCCGGAGCGGTGCGTCGCAGGCAGCGTCGGACCGCCGGGGGGCCGCACCTTCTTCCTCCAGGCCAGCGACGGCCAGCGCGTCATGACCGTGTCGCTGGAGAAGGAGCAGGTGCGTCTGCTCGGGGAGTCCCTCGTCGAGATGCTCGACGACGTCGCGGGTGCCGACGGCAGCGAGCAGGCGGCGGAGGCCTATGTCGACAACGCGCCGCTGGACACCCCGATCGAGGACGACTTCCGGGTGCAGCGGCTCTCCGTCGCGTGGGAGGCCGGGCAGCGTCGGGTGGTCCTCGAGGCCTACGACCGGCCCAGCGAGGAGGACGTCGCCGAGCTGGTGAGCGAGGGGGAGCCGACCGACTTCCCGTGGGCGGGTCTGCCGCCGCAGTCGCTCAAGGTCGTCCTGGAGCCCGGTCGGGCCCGGGCCTTCGCGCAGCGGTGCACCTCCTCCATCGAGGGCGGCCGTCCCTCGTGCCCCTTCTGCGGCCAGCCGCTCGACCCCGGCGGCCACATCTGCCCCCGCGCCAACGGCTACCGCCGCTGACGTGCAGGAGGACGCGGCCCTGGAGCTGCTGCAGGCCTGCACCCTCGAGCCGCTCGGGGTCCTGACCCAGGCCTCCAACCTCACCCTCCTCGTCGACCTCACGCGCGACGGGGAACCCACCGGGCACCGCGGCGTCTACAAGCCGGCCCGCGGCGAGCGTCCGCTGCACGACTTCCCGCCGGGCTCGCTGGCGGCGCGGGAGGTCGCGGCGTATGCCGTCTCCCGGGCCGGCGGCTTCGACCTCGTGCCGCCGACCGTACTGCGCGACGGCCCGCTCGGCCCGGGGTCGGTGCAGTGGTGGGTCGAGCAGGAGCCGGAGCGGCTCGCCGACCCCTCGGCCGGGCTGGTGGACGTGGTAACCCCGGAGGATCTGGAGCCCGGCTGGCGGGCGGTCGTCCAGGCCGAGGACGAGCACGGGGCGCCCGTCGTCGTGGCGCACGCCGACGACCCCGCCCTGCGCACGATGGCCACCCTCGACGTCCTGCTCAACAACGCCGACCGCAAGGCCGCCCACCTGACCCTCGACACGCAGGGCCGGCTGCGCGGCTTCGACCACGGTGTCTCGCTGCACGAGGAGGACAAGCTGCGCACCGTGCTCTGGGGCTTCGCCGGCGAGGGGATGAGCGAGCAGGACGCGGGCCGGGTGGCCGCCCTCGCCGAGCTGCTGGGCGGGGACGGCGGGACCGTGGAGCAGCTCGGCACCCTGCTGTCGGCCGAGGAGATCTCCGCCCTCCGGGCCCGCACCGAGAAGCTCCTGGCCGCGGGCATACTCCCGATGCCGCCGGCGGGGCGCTACCCGCTGCCGTGGCCGCTATGGTGAGCACGGGCGATTGGGGCGGCGTCGGGGGCGAGGGTTAGGCTCCCCGACGTGATGACCTGGTCGACCACCGACATCCCGCGTCTCCCGATCGACCACGACGGTACGCCGGTCCGCGTGCACGACACCGCCAGCGGCGACCTGGTGCCCGTGGGGGGCCAGGACGGCACCGCCCGGCTCTACGTCTGCGGGATCACGCCCTACGACGCCACCCACCTCGGTCACGCCGCCACCTACGTCACCTTCGACGTGCTGCAGCGCGCGTGGCGGGACGCCGGCCTCGCCGTCACCTACGTCCAGAACGTCACCGACGTCGACGAGCCGCTGCTGGAGCGCGCCGAGCGCGACGGCCTGGACTGGCGCGAGCTGGCCTCCCGCGAGATCTCGCTCTTCTTCGAGGACATGGAGGCGCTGCGCGTCCTGCCGCCGGACCACTACATCGGCGCCGTCGAGGGCATCCCCGACGACGTCAGCGCGGTGGAGCGCCTGCTGGAGGACGGCACGGCATACCTCCTGCCGGTGCCCGAGGGCGAGCAGGTCGCCGAAGGCGCCAGCGGGCAGGACGTCTACCTCGACCTGTCCACCCAGCCCAGCTTCGGTGCGGTCTCGGGATGGACCCGGGAGCAGATGATGGAGGTCTTCGCCGACCGTGGCGGCGACCCCGGCCGCGCCGGCAAGCGGGACCCGCTGGACCCGCTGCTCTGGCGCTCCGGCCGCGAGGGCGAGCCGCACTGGGACGGTGGCTCGCTGGGGCAGGGGCGCCCGGGCTGGCACATCGAGTGCTCCACCATCGCCCAGCGCTACCTCGGCCCGGGCTTCGACGTGCAGGGCGGCGGGACCGACCTGGTCTTCCCGCACCACGAGATGAGCGCGGTCCAGGCGGCCGCCCTGTGCGGCGACGACTGCTTCGCCCGTGCCTACGTGCACCAGGCCATGGTCGGGCTCGACGGCGAGAAGATGAGCAAGAGCAAGGGCAACCTCGTGCTCGTGTCCAAGCTCCGGGCCGCCGGGGTGGACCCCATGGTCATCCGGCTGGCCCTGCTGTCCCAGCACTACCGCTCCGAGTGGCAGTGGACCGACCAGATCCTGCGCGAGGCGGACGACCGGCTGGAGCTGTGGCGCCGCGCGAGCGACATGGCGGCCAACGAGAGCGTCACCGACCTCGGTCGCGACACCGTCCGCCGCCTGCGCGAGCGGCTGGCCGACGACCTGGACACCCCTGGTGCGCTGGACGCCGTCGACGACTGGGCGACCACGGTCGCGGCGGGGGAGCCGGCCTCAGGCCTGGTGCCCCAGGCGGTCGACGCTCTCCTCGGGGTGCAGCTCTGAGCCCAGCCGCGGGATGACCCGCGCCAGGTCGGCCGGGGACAGACCCTCGAGCGTCGGGACCTGCATCGCGCCGGGCAGGGCGGGCACGGCGACGGTGTGCGGCACGACGAGGGTCGGCACCCCCGCAGCCGTCGACGCGGCGGCCCCGGTGGGGGAGTCCTCGACGGCGACCGCTGCGCGCGGCTCCACGCCCAGCCGCCGCGCCGCCTCGAGGTATGCCTCGGGGTGCGGCTTGCCGCGGCTCACCTGGTCACCGGTGACGACGGCGTCGAAGGTCCCGGCCGGCAGGCTCGCCACGAGCACGTCCGCGAGCTCGGTCCACGACATCGTGACCAGCGCGCACGGTATGCCAGCCTCGCGGACCGCGCGGAGGAGCTCGACCGCCCCGGGACGCCAGGGGACGTGCGCCCGGGTGCGCGCCACGACACCGGTGAGCAGGCGGCGCACCACCTGCTCCGGCTCGCCCCGGACCGGCGTGCGGTCGAGGATCATCCGGGCCGAGGTGAGCAGGTCCTGACCGACCAGGTCGTGCGCGTCCGCGTCCGTCCAGGTGCCGCCGGCCTCCTCCACGAGGAGGTACTCCTCGGCGATCCAGGAGGGCTCGGTGTCCACGATCGTGCCGTCCATGTCCCACAGGACGGCGGCGGGCAGGAGGGGTGGCTCGGGGTGCTGGCGCGTCACCCCTCCACGCTAGAGCAGAGCGTCTAGGGTGGACGCGGTGCGGTGCCGAGCAGGAAGGTGAGTCAGTGATCGAGCTGCAGGACACGGGCGAGCTGCGCGACCCGATCGTCATCGCGGCCTTCGAGGGCTGGAACGACGCGGGCGAGTGCGCCTCCAGCGTCGTGGAGCATCTCGCCGAGGTGTGGGAGGCCGAGGTGGTGGCGGCGATCGACCCGGAGGAGTTCTACGACTTCCAGGTCAACCGGCCCCAGGTGCTCACCGTCGACGGGCAGCGCATGATCCGCTGGCCCACCACCCGGGTCATGCTCGCCCGCAACACCCCGCTCGGGCGCGACGTCCTGCTCGTCCTGGGCATCGAGCCCTCGGTGCGGTGGCGGACCTTCGCCAGCGACCTGCTGGCCTACCTGCTGTCCCAGGACGTGCAGATGCTCATCGTGCTCGGCGGGCTGCTGGCCGACGTGCCGCACACCCGCCCCATCCCGGTGAGCGTGAGCTCGGAGGACGAGGAACTCCTGGCCGGCAGCGAGGAGATCGAGCGCAGCACCTACGAGGGGCCGACCGGCATCGTCGGCATCCTGTCCGACGAGGCCAGGCAGCAGGACGTCCCGACCCTGTCCTGCTGGGCGGCCGTCCCGCACTACGCCGGTGGGCCCCCCTCGCCGAAGGCCTCGCTGGCGCTCATCGGCCAGCTGGAGGAGCTGCTCGACTGCGTCATCGACGACACCGCGATCACCGAGTCCGCGCGTGCCTGGGAGCGCGGTGTGGACGACCTCGCCGCCACCGACGAGGAGGTGGCCGACTACGTCCGCCAGCTCGAGGAGGCCCAGGACACGGCCGACCTCCCGGAGGCCTCGGGCGACGCGATCGCCAAGGAGTTCGAGCGCTACCTGAGGCGTCGCGACGACGGCTCACCCCGCGGCTGAGCGCTCCACGCGACCGGCCGACCGGGGGTCCAGCGCCAGCATCGTGGCACCCTCGGGCAGCGGGGGAGGCGTGCCGCCCCACGCCGGGCACACCTCCCGGAAGGAGCACCAGGTGCAGGCCCGCCCGCGCCGCGGGCGCCAGTCGCCGGTGACGGCGACCTGCTCGATGGCCGCCCACAGCGCCCGGATCTTGCGCTCGGTGGCGCGCAGCTCGGCCTCGGTCGGGTCGATCCACAGCACCGTCCGGTCACCGAGGTAGACCAGCTGCAGCCGGCGGGGGAGCACTCCGCGGCTGCGCCACAGCGCGAGCGCGTAGAACTTCAGCTGGAAGAGCGCCCGTCCCTCGAAGGTCTCCGACGGGGCGCGGCCGGTCTTGTAGTCGACCACCCGCAGCGCCCCGTCGGGCGCCTCGTCCAGGCGGTCGACATACCCGCGGATCACCAGCCCGTCGAGGTCGGCCTCGACGTAGAGCTCGCGCTCGGCCGGCTCGAGGCGGGTCGGGTCCTCCAGCTCGAACCAGCGGGACAAGAGCCCGTCGGCCGCCCCGCTGGTGTCGGAGGCAGCGAGCTCGGCCAGCGCGGGCTCCTCGACGAGCATGCGCTCCCACTCCGCGGGGACGAGGGCGCTGGCCCGCTCCAGCGTCCGCTCTGCGGCGGGACTCTCGAAGATCCGGTCCAGGACCGCGTGCACGAGAGTCCCTCGGGCGGCGGCGGCGCTCGGCGGCTCGGGCAGCCGGTCGACGACCCGGAAGCGGTAGAGCATCGGGCACTGCATGAAGTCGCCGGCGCGGGAGGGGGACAGAGCCCGGGTGCGGTGCTCGGTGCCCGGTTCCACGCGCCGCACTCTACGCTTTCGGGATGGAGCGACAGCCCGGGTGGCGCATCGGCACCCTGTCCGGAATCCCCATCTACCTCGGGGGCAGCTGGGTCCTGGTCGCGGTCGTCCTGGTCGCCCTCTTCGGCCCCACCGTGCAGCAGGTGCTGCCCGGGCTGGGCGGGTGGAGCTATGCCGTCGCCTTCCTCTTCGTACTCCTGCTGCTGGTCTCGGTGCTCGTGCACGAGGCGGCGCACGCGCTGGTGGCGCAGCGGGTCGGCTTCGGGGTCTCCCGGATCGTGGCGGACTTCTGGGGCGGGCACACCGCGCACGACGGCGCCGGCGGCACCCCGGGCCGCAGCGCGGCGGTGGCGGTCGTCGGGCCGCTCGCCAACGGGGCGCTGGCCCTGCTCGGCTGGTGGTCGTGGACGCTCGTGGACGGGACCGGGGTGCCGCTGCTGCTCGCGTATGCCTTCACCTGGGCCAACTCCTTCGTGGCCGTCTTCAACCTCATCCCGGGCCTCCCGCTGGACGGTGGCTTCCTGCTCGAGGCGCTGGTCTGGAAGGTCTCGGGCAACCGCCACGTCGGCACGACGGTGGCGGGCTGGGCCGGGCGGGTGGTGGTGGTCGTCGTCGCCGTCGCCCTGCTCCTCCCGCCGCTGCTGTCGGGCGAGCGCGTGCCGCTGACGCGGTTCTTCTGGGTCGCCCTCGTCGGGCTCTTCCTCTGGCAGGGGGCCACCCAAGCGATCCGGACGGGCCGTCAGGGGCTGGCGACCTCCCGCCGCCGGCTCGGCGACGCGGCGCTGCCGGCGGGGGTCGTGCAGGCGGGTGCCCCGCTGCACACCGTCCCCTGGTCCGAGCACCCGGTATGGGTGGTGCTCGACCCGGACGGGAGCCCGGACGGCCTCGTCGACCCCCCGGCCCTCCAGCGCGTGCCGCGCGCGCATTGGCCGGGCACGCCGGCCTCGGCGGTGGCGGTGCGGCTGCCGCAGGGATGGGCGGTGCGGATGGATCCGTCGGCCGGCCTCGACGGGGTCATCGAGGTCATGCGCCGCTCCGGCTCGGGGGTGGTCGCGCTGCTGGACGAGGACGGCCGGCCCTGGGGCGTGGTGAGCACCCACGAGCTCAGCGAGAGCCGCTCGTAGACTGGACCGGTGAGCAGGCCGACGGGCGCCGACATGCGGCGCGGACCTTTCCGGGCGGGCGACCGCGTCCAGCTGACCGACCCCAAGGGCCGGATGCACACCATCACCCTGGAGGACGGCAAGGAGTTCCACACCCACCGCGGTCACCTCAAGCACGACGACCTCATCGACGCCCCCGACGGCTCGGTGGTGCGCCACACCTCCGGCGCGGAGTACCTCGCGCTGCGGCCGTTGCTCTCCGACTTCGTGCTGTCGATGCCGCGCGGTGCCCAGGTGGTCTACCCCAAGGACGCCGGCCAGATCGTCACCTTCGCCGACATCTTCCCCGGTGCGGTCGTCGTCGAGGCGGGCGTGGGCTCGGGGGCGCTGTCGCTGTCGCTCCTGCGGGCCGTGGGGGAGAGCGGCCGGCTGCTGAGCTTCGAGCGGCGCGAGGACTTCGCCGACATCGCGCGGGCCAACGCCCGCACCTTCTTCGGGCAGGACCACCCGGCCTGGACCGTCACCGTCGGCGACCTCGTGGACGCGCTGCCGCAGGCCGTCGAGCCCGGCACCGTGGACCGGGTCGTCCTGGACATGCTCGCCCCGTGGGACTGCCTCGACGTCGTCGGCACCGCGCTGGCCCCCGGCGGCGTGCTCGTCTGCTACGTCGCCACCACCACCCAGCTGTCCCGGGTCGCCGAGGCGGCGAAGGCCGCCGGCGGCTGGACCGAGCCGCAGGCGTGGGAGTCGATGGTGCGCGGCTGGCACCTCGAGGGGCTTGCGGTGCGCCCCGAGCACCGGATGCACGGGCATACCGGCTTCCTCGTGACGATGCGGCGGCTGGCGCCCGGCACCGACGCCCCGCTGCGCCGGAAGCGGCCGGCCCCCGGCGCCTACGGCGAGGACTACGCGCCCGCGTCGGGGGAGTGGAGCGCCGCCGAGCTAGGTGAGCGCCCGGTCTCGGACAAGAAGCTGCGGCGCACCCGCCGCGACGCCGCGGCGACCGCGACCCGGGTGACCGGGTCCGACACCGACCCGGAGGAGGGACCGTGACCGAGCCGACGTCGCGCGAGCGGCACCTGCAGCAGGAGGTGCAGACCCTCACCTCCCGCGTGACCGAGCTGCGCGGCCGCAACGAGGCGCTGAGCACCACGTTGTCGAGCGCGAAGAAGCAGATCGAGGGGCTGCGCGAGGACCTGGACGCCCTCGCCTCGCCGCCGCTGACCATGGGGCTGGTGCTGCGCCTGGCCGACGGGCACGCCGACGTCTCCGTGTCCGGGCGACGCATCCGCACGACGATCTCCTCCGACGTCGAGGTCGCCTCGCTGCGCCCGGGCCGGGAGGTGCTGCTCAACGACGCCCAGGCGATCGTCGGCGTCGCCGACTACGAGCGCGCCGGGGACGTCGTGACCTGCAAGGAGATCCTCGACGACGGGCGCCTCACCGTGCTCGTCCGCGGCGAGGACGAGCGGATCGCGCACCGCGCCGGGTCGCTGGGCGAGGACCAGGTGCGGGTGGGCGACGCGCTGCTCCTGGACTCCCGCAGCGGCTTCGTCACCGAGCGGATCGAGCGCCCCGAGGTCACCGAGCTCATGCTCGAGGAGGTGCCGGACATCTCCTACGACGACATCGGCGGCCTCTCCGGCCAGATCGAGCAGATCCGGGACGCCGTCGAGCTGCCCTTCCTGCACGCCGAGCTCTACGAGAGCCACCAGCTGCGCCCGCCCAAGGGAGTCCTGCTCTACGGCCCGCCCGGGTGCGGCAAGACCCTCATCGCCAAGGCGGTCGCCGCCTCCCTCGCTCGGCAGGCGGCCGAGCAGAAGGGGCTCAGCGCCGGTGGCGCGCGCAGCTACTTCCTCAACATCAAGGGCCCGGAGCTGCTCAACAAGTACGTCGGGGAGACCGAGCGGCACATCCGGATGATCTTCCAGCGGGCCCGAGAGAAGTCGGCCGAGGGCGACCCGGTGGTGGTCTTCTTCGACGAGATGGAGTCGCTCTTCCGCACCCGCGGCTCGGGCGTCTCCTCCGACGTCGAGACGACGATCGTGCCGCAGCTGCTGGCCGAGATCGACGGCGTCGAGCGGCTGGACAACGTCATCGTCATCGGCGCCTCCAACCGGGAGGACATGATCGACCCGGCCATCCTGCGCCCGGGGCGGCTCGACGTGAAGATCAAGATCGAGCGGCCCGACGCCAAGGGGGCGCGCGACGTCTTCTCGAAATACCTCACCTCGGACATCCCCCTGCACCCCAGCGTGCTGGACGCCCACGACCAGGACCGGGAGCGCAGCGTCGCCGCGCTCATCGACGGCGTCGTGCAGCGGATGTATGCCGTCTCCCCGGCCAACGCCTTCCTCGAGGTGACCTACGCCGGCGGTGACAAGGAGGTGCTCTACTTCCGCGACTTCGCCTCGGGGGCGATGGTCCACAACATCGTCGACCGCGCCAAGAAGCTGGCGATCAAGGACGTCCTCACCCACGGCGAGCACGGGCTGCGCGAGCGGCACCTGGAGCAGGCATACCTCGACGAGTTCAAGGAGAACGAGGACCTGCCCAACACCACGAACCCGGACGACTGGGCGCGGGTGTCCGGCAAGAAGGGGGAGCGGATCACCTACATCCGCACCCTCGTCGGCGACGCCTCGGGCACCCAGCCGGGGCGCTCGGTCGAGCTGGGTGACCGCTGAGCAGGCAGGTCGTCGCGGGAGCCGCGGGAAGGTGTGTCACGGCCCGGGCGTAGGGTCGGGGGCATGGTGGTGGCTGCGGAGACGAAGACCCCCTCCGACGCCGCCCCCGCCACCCCCACGACGGCGATCATCGCCGTGCTCGCGCTGTGCGGCACCCTCGTCTCGCTGCAGCAGACGCTGGTGCTGCCGCTGCTCCCGGACTTCCCCGAGATCCTGGGCACGACCAGCGACAACGCGTCCTGGCTGGTCACCGTCACCCTGCTCACGGCGGCCGTCGGGACCCCCATCGTGTCCCGCCTCGCCGACATGTTCGGCAAGCGGCTCATGCTCATCGTGTGCATGTGGGCGGTCATCGCCGGCTCGGTCGTCTCGGCGCTGAGCGCCGAGCTGTGGCTCGTCGTCCTCGGGCGCGGGCTGAGCGGCCTCGGCGCCTGCCTCGTGCCGGTCGGCATCAGCATCATGCGCGACCACCTGCCCTCGGACCGGGTCGGCTCCGGCGTGGCGCTGATGTCGGCGACCCTCGGCATCGGCGGCGCGATCGGTATGCCGCTGGCCGGCGTGATCTACGAGAACCTCGACTGGCACGCGCTCTTCTACGTCTCCGGCGGCTTCGCGGTGATCATGCTCGTCGCGGTCCACCTCGTCGTGCCGGAGTCGACGGTGAAGACCCGCGGCCGGTTCGACTTCGCCGGGGCGCTCATGCTGTCGGTGGCGCTGACCTGCTTCCTGCTGGCGGTGAGCAAGGCCGGCACCTGGGGCTGGGGCTCGCCGATCACGCTCAGCCTGCTCGCCGGTGCCGGGCTCGTGCTGGCCGCGTGGGTGCCGTGGGAGCTGCGCACCGGGCAGCCGCTGGTCGACATCCGCACGTCGACCCGGCGCACGGTGCTGCTCACCAACGCCGCGTCGGTGCTCATCGGCTTCGCGATGTTCGCCAACTTCCTCACCTCCGCGCAGCAGGTGCAGATGCCGCCCGACACCGGCTACGGCTTCGGGCTGTCGGTGGTCTCGACCGGCCTGGTCATGCTGCCCTCCGGGCTGCTCATGGTGGCGATGTCGCCGGTCTCGGCGAGCCTCATCACCCGGTTCGGGCCGCGGGCGGTGCTCATCGCCGGCGCGGTGACTATCGCCCTGGGCTTCATCGGCCGGTCGCTGCTGCACGGCAGCGTGCTCGAGGTGGTCATCACCTCCAGCGTGGCCTCGCTCGGCACGGCCCTGGCCTTCGCGGCGATGCCCACGCTCATCATGCGGGCGGTGCCCATCACCGAGACCGCCTCGGCCAACGGGCTCAACACGCTGCTGCGCTCGCTCGGCACCTCCTCGGCCTCGGCGCTCGTCGCGGCGGTCTTCGCGGCCTCGATGGTCACGACCGCCAGCGGTGAGCTGGCGCCGCGCTTCGAGGCATACCAGCTGGTCTTCTGGGCGGGTGCCGCGGCCGCGCTCGGGGGTGCGCTCATCGCGACCTTCATCCGCCGGCCGCAGCGCGCCCACGCCGGCGTCGAGGGCGACCCGCAGGAGCCGGTGGGGGAGCGCACCGAGGTCAAGCTGGGCGGTGAGCTGCCCGAGCTGCTCGTCCGCGGGCGCGTCGTCGGCCCGCAGGGACGCCCGCTGCGCCAGGCGGTCACCACCGTGCTGCGCCCCGACGGGCGGCACATCGACTGGGGCCGCACCGACAACGAGGGCCGCTACACCCTGGCGCTGCCCGAGCCGGGTCCCTACCTGCTCGTCGTCTCCGCCGACGGCTGGGCGCCGCAGTCCGCGCTGGTCGAGCTGTCCGTCGGCCACGAGGAGAACGTCACGATGGCCAAGCGGCTGCTGCTCTCCGGCCTCGTGACCGACGAGGGCCGGCCGATGCCCGGGGTGCTCATCTCGCTCATCAAGCACTCCGGCGAGTTCGTGGGCACGGCCCACAGCGACGAGGACGGGCACTACGAGATCGGCCTGCCCCCGCCGGGTCGCTACGTCCTCACCGCGGTCGACCACGAGGGCGGCCGGACCCGGTCGCGCGCGCTCACCGTGCTCGCCACCTCCACGACGCTCGACCTCGACATCGTCACCGGGGTGCCGCGCCCGCGCGTGGACGCCTGAGTCAGCCCGGCGCCAGGAGGTCGGCGCCCGGCAGGTCCGCGACCGCCGCAACGCCGGCCAGCCGCATCGCCTCGACGAGCTCGGCGGTCCAGGTCTGCTGCCAGCTGCGCACCCCGTCCTCGCCGTCGACGAGGCCGAGCACCGGCGCACGTCCGGCGAGCACGAGGTCGGCACCGCAGGCGAGCGCCACGAGCACGTCCAGGCCGGTGCGGACGCCGCCGTCGACGTAGACCTCGGTCCCCGGTCCCACCGCGGCCCGGACCTCCGGAAGGGCGGTCGCCGTGGGGACCACGCGGTCCAGCTGGCGACCGCCGTGGTTGGAGACCCACACGGCGTCGGCGCCCGCGTCCCGGGAGCGCACGGCCTCGTCACCGCGCAGGACACCCTTGACGACGACCGGCAGACCGGTGGCCTCACGCAGCCATCCGAGATCCTCGGGTGAGAGGTCGGTGGCCTTCTCCGCACCGGGGGTCCGCTGCCCGTCGGGCGGGAAGTTCACCCGCAGCAGGGCCGGGTCCGTGGCCTCCCAGACGCTGGCACCGGCATACCTCTTGGTGCTGACGACCGGGGTGTCCACCGTGAGGACCACCGCGCCGGCCCCCGCCTCGACCGCGCGCTCGAGCAACGGCAGCGAGAGGTCGCGGTCCTGGGTGAGGTAGGCCTGGACCCACCAGCGGACCCCGGTGGCGCCGATGTCGGCTAAGGTGGAGCCGGCGTTGCTGGACACCACGAGCAGCTGGCCGGCGGCCGCGCAGGCCCGCGCCATCGCGACCTCGCCCTCGGGGTGGACGGCACGCTGCAGGGTCGTGGGGGCCACGGCGAAGGGCAGGGCCAGCTCCTCGCCCAGCGCTCGGGTGCGCAGGTCGACGGTGGTCACGTCGTGCAGCACCCGGGGCCGCAGCCGCACCCCGGCCCAGGCCTCCGCCGCCTCGGCGGCGGCCCGGCCGTCCCCGGCACCGGTGAGGAGGTACTCCAGCACCGGCGCGGGAAGCACCTCCCGGGCGCGGGCCAGGGCCTCGTCGTAGCGGTAGGTCGCGCTCACCCGGGGCACGCTACCGGGGGCGGGGCGGGCTCGTGACAGGATCGGCGCCATGGGAGTGCGCCGGGTCATGGGCATCGAGACCGAGCTGGGGATCACCAGCACCCAGCTGGACCCGGCCGGGCGCCCGGTGACCCCGATGGTGCTCTCCGGCCAGGTGGTCCGGGCGTATGCCGCGGGCGCGGCCCCGGGAGCGGCGCTCCCCTCCGGCGCGGGGTGGGACTACGCCGACGAGACGCCGCTGCGGGACGCCCGCGGCTTCGAGATGGCGCGGGCGCTGGCCGACCGCTCCCAGCTCACCGATGTCGAGGACCCGACGATCGCGACCTCGGTGCTGTCCAACGGCGCCCGCTTCTACGTCGACCACGCGCACCCGGAGTACTCCTCGCCCGAGGTCACCGGGCCGCTCGCGGCCGTGCGCTACGACCGTGCGGGGGAGGAGGTCGCCTGGGGCGCGGTGCGGACCCTGGCCGAGGAGGAACTGGAGGTGCGGCTCTACAAGAACAACGTCGACGGTAAAGGCGCGTCCTACGGCACCCACGAGAACTACCTGGTGCCCCGCGCGGTGCCCTTCGACCGGCTGGCCCGGCTGCTCATCCCCTTCCTCGTCGCCCGGCCGGTCATCGCCGGTGCCGGGCGGGTGGGGATCGGTCAGGCGAGCGAACGCCCGGGCTTCCAGCTCTCGCAGCGCGCGGACTACCTGGAGGCCGAGGTCGGGCTGGAGACGACGCTGCGCCGCCCCATCGTCAACACCCGGGACGAGCCGCACGCGACCCCGCACCTGCACCGTCGGCTGCACGTCATCGTCGGCGACGCCACGATGGCCGACGTCACCACCTACCTCGCGCTGGGGTCCCTGTCGGCCGTGCTGCGGGTCGTCGAGACGCACCCCGAGCTGCTGGAAGGTATGCCGCTCGCCCACCCGGTCGCCGCCGCGCAGGCGATCAGCCACGACCCGTCGCTGCAGGTCACGGTGCCGCTGGCGGACGGCCGCGAGATGACCGGCCTGGACCTGGTCGAAGCGCACCTGGAGGCCGCCGAGCGGGCCGCGGCCTCGGGCCACGAGCCCTGGACCGGCCCGGAGGACTCCGAGACCGAGGGGGTGCTGCGGCGCTGGCGAGACGTCCTCGACACGCTGCGCCGCGACCCCTCGCAGGCCGCCGGGCAGGTCGAGTGGGTGGCCAAGCACCAGCTGCTGGAGCGCTTCCGCGACCGCGCCGGCGCGGGCTGGGACGACCCGCGGATCGCGGCCATGGACATCCAGTGGCACGACCTCGACCCCGGGCGGGGCCTGGCCCGCAAGCTGCGCGCCGCCGGCCAGCTGGAGCGGCTGGTCACACCGGAGGAGGTCGCCGCCGCCGTCACGGAGCCCCCACCGGACACACGGGCGTGGTTCCGCGGCGAGGCGGTGCGGCGCTACGGCGCGGCCGGGGGAGTCCGTGCCGCGTCGTGGGACTCGGTGGTGCTCGTCGACGACCGGGGCGGCCTGCGCCGGGTGCGCATGGACGAGCCGACCAGCGGCAGCCGGGCGGCGGTCGCGGGGCTGCTGGACCGGCATACCTCCGCGGCGAGCCTGCTCTCCGAGCTCGCCAGCGAAGACGTCTGACCCGGGCGGCTCCCCGTGCCGGCGACACACGCGTCGGGAACGGCCCACGCGTTCACGTGAGCGCTATGGCCGATCGGAAGGGGAGTGTCGGCGGGGCGGCGACGTGACCAGGGGCGTGCGTGGGAGGTCTGACCTAGGATCGGGGTATGTCGCAGCAGCACTTCGAGGGTCGTGACCGGGAGTCAGAACGAGGCGGCGAGCCCGGGCCGGACCCCACCCCGCCACCCACCGCGCCCGCGGCGCAGAGCGCCGAGCGGGACGCCGCGCTGGACTCGCTCCTGGACGAGATCGACGGTGTCCTGGAGAGCAACGCCACCGAGTTCGTGCACGGCTTCGTGCAGAAGGGCGGCGAGTGAAGCAGCGGGTGATGGGCGTCGAGACCGAGTTCGGCGTCAACGCCACCTTCCGGGGCGGCTCCCGGCTCTCGCCCGAGGAGGTCTCCCGCTACCTCTTCCGCAAGGTCGTGGCCTGGGGACGCTCCTCCAACGTCTTCCTCGGCAACGGCTCCCGGCTCTACCTCGACGTGGGGTCGCACCCGGAGTACGCCACCGCCGAGTGCACCGACCTGCTCGACGTCGTCGCGCAGGACCGGGCCGGTGAGATCATCGTCCAGGACCTCGCCGACGACGCGGAGCAGCGCCTCGCCGAGGAGGGCTTCGACGCCACGGTCTACGTCCTCAAGAACAACGTCGACTCCCGCGGCAACTCCTACGGCTCGCACGAGAACTACCTCATCGAGCGCCGCACCCGGATGGAGCGGGTCACCGAGACCCTCGTCCCCTTCCTCGTCACCCGCCAGCTCGTCACCGGCGCGGGGCGGCTGCACGTCACCGAGCAGCGCGCGACCTACCTCGTCTCGCAGCGCGCCGACCACATGTGGGAGGACCTCAGCTCGGCGACCACCCGGTCCCGGCCGATCATCAACACCCGGGACGAGCCGCACGCCGACCCGGAGAAGCACCGCCGCCTGCACGTCATCGTCGGCGACTCGACGATGAGCCAGACGACCACCCTGCTGCGGCTGGGCACCACCGACCTCGTGCTGCAGATGCTCGAGGCCGGGACCGTCGTGCCCGACCTCGTGCTCGCCAACCCCATGCAGGCCATCCGCGACGTCTCGCGCGACCCCACGGGCAGGGTGCCGCTACGGCTGCGCTCCGGCGGCACGGTCACCGCCCTCGAGGTCCAGGAGCAGCTGCTCGCCCTGGTCACGCGGTATGCCGAGGGCGCCGGCATCGCGGGGGAGGGGGCATACCGGGACGTGCTGGAGCTGTGGGAGCGCGGGCTGGACGCGATCGCCACCGACCGGCTGAACCTGGTCGACACCGAGATCGAGTGGGTGATGAAGAAGAAGCTGCTGGACTCCTACGCGCAACGACACGGGCTGGAGGCGTGGGACCCGCGGCTGCAGCAGCTCGACCTGGCGTGGCACGACATCCATGCGCGGCGCGGCCTCGTGCGGATCCTCGAGCGCTCCGGCGCCGCCCGCACCGTCGTCGACGACGCCCGGGTGGCAGCGGCCACGACGGACCCGCCGCAGACCCGGGCCCGGCTGCGCGGGGACTTCGTGCGGGTGGCCTCCGAGCACCGGCGCGACTTCACCGTCGACTGGGTGCACCTCAAGCTCAACGACACCGCCTCCCGGACCGTCATCTGCAAGGACCCCTTCGCCTGGCAGGACGAGCGGGTGGACGCGCTGCTGGAGCACATCCGGGGGTCCGGGGGTGCTCCCACCTGACGTCCAGTCGGCCGGGTTAGGCTGGTCGGGACGATTCCCCGATTCTGCAAAGGACGCCCCGTGCGCTCTTCCCGACTGCGCTACCTCGCGGCTGCCGCCGCGCCCCTCATCTTCCTCGCGGCGTGCAGCCCGGACTCCTCTGGCGAGGGCGACGACGCGAGCGCGACCAGCTCGCCGGGGGACGACGCGGCCGCGACCAGCGCCGCGCCGAACGGCGACCTGGCCGACGTGGAGGTCGACACCGAGGGCGAGGCCCCGGCCCTGACCTGGGACGGCGAGCCCTTCGCCGACGGCGACCTGCCCTTCGTCGCGGGCGGCACCGAGACCCGCACCCTGGCCGAGGGTGACGGCGAGGAGGTCGCCGAGGGCCACGAGGTGCAGGTGCAGTACCTCGCCGTCAACGGTGCCTCGGGCGAGGAGCTCGTCTCGACCTTCCCGAACGACGAGTCGGTCACCCTGGACCTCGGCGACGAGGCGCTCTTCCCGGCCTTCCGGGAGCAGCTGCCCGGCATGGCCGTCGGCGACGAGATCCTCATGGCGATCCCCGCGAGCGAGGCCTTCGGCGAGGCCGGCAACGCCCAGCTCGGGGTCGGCCCGACCGACACGATGCTGTTCTACCTGACCGTCCAGGACACCGGCGAGCCGCTCACCGAGGCGCAGGGCGAGGAGGTCGAGCCCGAGGAGGGCCTGCCCACCGTGACCATGGGCGACACCGGCCCGGAGATCGACGTCGAGGGCGTCGAGGCCCCCGACCAGCTCGTGGCCCAGCAGCTCATCCGCGGCGAGAGCCCTGAGGTCGTGGCGGGCCAGACCATCCGGGTGCAGTACACCGGCGTCAAGCTCTCCGACGGCGAGGTCTTCGACAGCTCCTGGGAGCGGGGCGAGCCCACCGAGTTCCCCATCGGTGTGGGCCAGGTCATCGCGGGCTGGGACGAGGGCCTGGTCGGCCAGCCGGTCGGCTCCCGCGTGCTGCTCGTCGTCCCGGCCGCCGAGGCCTACGGCGAGGTGCCCGAGGAGACCGAGGGCGAGACCGCCGCCCCGGCGCACGAGCTCGCCGGCGAGGACCTCGTCTTCGTCGTCGACATCCTCAGCGCCTCCTGACCCCACCCCATCGAGCGTCCGGTCTGGTGGGGCGACGCACGACATACCTGACATCACGACGACAAGGAGCACACGATGACCGACTCCCCCTTCGGCCGCGTCCAGAAGGCCAAGCCCGAGATCGAGTTCCCCGGCGAGGAGCCGCCCACCGAGCTCGTGATCGAGGACCTCGAGGTCGGCAAGGGCGCCGAGGCGACCGCGGGGTCGACGATCTCCGCGCACTACGTCGGCGTCTCCTGGTCCACCGGTGAGGAGTTCGACGCCTCGTGGAACCGCGGCGAGCCGCTCACCTTCCGGGCCGGCGTCGGCCAGGTCATCCAGGGGTGGGACCAGGGCCTGCTCGGGATGAAGGTCGGAGGCCGCCGCAAGATCATCATCCCGCCGCACCTGGGGTATGGCGACCGTGGCGCGGGCGGTGCGATCAAGGGGGGCGAGACGCTCATCTTCGTCGTCGACCTCATGGACGTGCGCTGAGCCGCTCCCGGTCGCGCTCCAGCCGGGTCATGACCGGGGTGACCAGCACCCCGTGGACGACCACGGAGAGCACCACGGTGAAGACACAGGTGGACCAGAGCCACCGCTCGCCGGTCCAGCTCGCCTCGGACAGGGCATACGCGAGGTAGTAGAGCGTCCCCACGCCCCGGATGCCGAAGAAGGCGGTGATCGCCCGCTCGCGCCCGGCGAGCGGGCGGTGCGCCTCGTCGGCCAGGCGCCAGCGGCCCACGGCCAGCGCCACCCAGCCGGAGACCGGACGGACGACCGCCACGAGGGCGACCCCCACGAGCACGCCGCGCCAGTCCAGGTCCTCCAGCGCACCGTCGGTGAGGGCGATGCCGACGAAGAGCAGCACCACCAGGGTGAGCACCCGTTCCAGCCGCTCGATGACTCCGTGCATGTGCTCGTGGAACTCGTGCCGACGAGCCTGCGAACGGATCGTCATCGCGCAGACGAAGACCGCCAGGAAGCCGTAGCCCTGCGCCACCTCGGCGACCCCGTAGGCCAGCAGCATGGCCGCCAGCGCCAGCAGCGCCTCGCCCTGCTCGGCCAGGCGCAGCACCTGCCGGCGCGAGCGGAACGCGACGTGGGCGAGGAGCCAGCCCACGGCCAGCCCCACGACGAGCCCGATGACGATCCTGCCGACCAGGTCCCAGGCCAGCCAGCGCCACCCCCACGCCGTGACGGGTCCGAGGGTGGCCAGGAAGATCGCGGCGTAGACGAAAGGGAAGGCCAGCGCGTCGTTGAGCCCGGCCTCGGAGGTCAGGGCGAAGCGCACCTCGTCGTCGTCGACGATCTCGTCCTCACCGAGCTCCTCGGCGAGGACGTCGTCACCGTCCTCGTCGCGCTCGTCCTCACCCCTGTGCCGGGTGGCGGGCCCCGCGACCTGCACGTCGCTGGCCAGCACCGGGTCGGTCGGCGAGAGCACGGCCCCGAGGAGCAGCGCCTGCGCGGCACCCAGCCCGAGCCCCCACCACCCGAGCAGGAAGACCCCGGCGATGGTGAGCGGCATCGCGATCCCGAGCAGCGTCCAGGTGGCCTTCCACGTCCGCCACGACGCCCGGTTGCGCCAGGACAGCGGCCGGTCCAGCGCCAGGCCCACGCCCATGAGCGCGACCAGGACGGTGAACTCGGTCACGTGCTCGATGGTCTCCCGCTGGTTCGTCGGGTCGAAGGCGAACTGCGAGCCGACCGGCAGCAGCCCGACGAGCGCGCCGACCACGATGAGGATGACCGGAGCGGACAGCCAGGCGCGGGTGAGCAGGCTGGGGAGGGCGACGGCGACGAGGAGCACGGCGCCGCCGAGCAGGAAGACCAGGTCCGAGGTCATCCCCGGGCGTCCGCCGCTGCGGGCCGACCGGACTGGAGCCCGACCTCGGCGAGGTATGCGGTGCGGTCCGGGGCGTCCATGACGCTCACCCTAGGTCGTGGCGAGCCGGGCGGCGTGGCGACCGGCCACCGCGGCGGCCAGGAAGCCCGCGACGTCCTCGTCCAGCCCGCGGCCCATGGTGGACAGCGTCACCGGTGTGTCCCGGAGTGCCGGGAGGAGGTCCTCGGTGCCCACCTCGACCAGCCTGAGGTGGGGCGCGCCGGCGACCAGGTCGCGGGCCTGTTCCTGCACCTGCCGCAGGCAGGCGGTGACGGCATCGGGGGAGCCCTGAGCTGCGTCCGGGACCGGGAGGTCGGCGGGATGGCTCAGCACCCGGCCGAAGGCGGTGACGCTGTGGTGCGACAGGCCGCGGTGGCGCTCGCGGGCGTCCGCCTGCGACACGCGGAGCCCGGCCACCGGTCGCCCGCCCAGCACCGCGGCCGCGTTGAGCGCCTCGCCGGAGGCCACCCCCGAGAAGCCCCACCGGGTGTCGGTGCCGAGGTTGCCCGGGCCCTGGACGACCACGGCGACGTCGGCTTGCACCACGTGCCGGGCGGCGAGCAGCGCGGTGTGCACGGTGACCGCCTCCAGGTCGCCCCCGAAGGCCTGCCCGGCGGTGATCGTCGCGGCGAGCCAGCCGGCCTCCCGGAGCCCGGCCACCGTTCGCGACCAGGCCAAGGGCAGGGCGCCCCCGTCGGTCATGACGTAGGCCACCCGGGCGTCCGGGGCCTGCTCGCGGACCCCGGCGACCACCGCGGGCAGGGCGGAGTGCAGGTCGGTGGCGACCACGGGCATACCGTCGAGGTCGTCGGCGGCGGCCAGGATGGCGTGGTGCTCGCCCTCCGGGTCGTCCACGCCGAGGACCATCGCCTGCAGCGGCGTGTAGCGGGCCTTGACCAGGTGCCCGGGAACGTCCTGCTGCCGCCCCGCGTCAGGCCAGGCGTCCGGGCGGTCCGGGAGTGCGACGACGAGGGCATACCCGCCGGTGCCGAGGCCCCGCTCGAGCGCGGTGACGTTGAGCAGCACCCGGTCCCCGACCGCGGGGGTGCCGACGAGCGCGGGGTAGGCCAGGGCCGGCACCGTCGCGCCGGGACCGACGTCGACCGCGACGACCACCACCCCGTCC
The DNA here is from genome assembly GCF_001685415.1 of Serinicoccus hydrothermalis. Taxonomy (NCBI): domain Bacteria; kingdom Bacillati; phylum Actinomycetota; class Actinomycetes; order Micrococcales; family Ornithinimicrobiaceae; genus Serinicoccus; species Serinicoccus hydrothermalis. The sequence goes on from NZ_CP014989.1 coordinate 379,665, forward strand.
CAGCCGGGCAGCAGCTCGCGTACCTGCCCCTCGCGCCACGTGATCACGACAGGGAGCCTATAGATCCGCAGCGACGTCGCCGCCGGACGGTAGCCTTGCCGATCATGGCGAAGAAGGCGAGCACGGGGGTCAGCCCTGCCACGGCCAAGACCGAACGCCTGCTCAACCTGGTCATCGCCCTGCTCCACACGAGGCAGCCGCTGTCCAAGGCCAAGCTGCGCCAGGCGGTGCCGGACTACGCCGCGGGCAGCGTCGAGGCCTTCGAGCGCATGTTCGAGCGGGACAAGGACGAGCTGCGGGCCCTGGGCATACCCCTGCGGACCGAGCCGATCGACGCCTTCTTCGACGACGAGCCGGGCTACCGCATCGACCAGCGGGAGTATGCCCTGCCCGAGATCGACTTCGCCCCGGACGAGCTCGCGGTGCTCGGGCTGGCGGCCCGCTCGTGGAGCCAGGCCAGCCTCGCCGGACCGGCCGCCCAGGCGCTGCGCAAGCTGGACGCGGCCGGCGTCGTGCGCGACGAGTCCTCCGTCGCCGGGATCGAGCCGCTGCTGCACACCCCCGACCCGGCCTTCGAGCCGGTGCGGGACGCGGTCCTCACCCGCACCCCGCTCACCTTCGACTACCGCGGGGGCAGCGGTGACCTGGCGCACCGCCGGGTGCAGCCGTGGGGGCTGACCAGCTGGCACGGCCGGTGGTACCTCACCGGCCACGACCTGGACCGGGAGGCGCCCCGGGTCTTCCGGCTGGACCGCGTCGTCGGCACCCCGCAGGGCGCCGGCCGGGCGGGGGAGTATGCCGTGCCCGAGGACCTCGACACCCTCGCGATGATCCGGCGCAGCGCCGGTGAGGAACCGCCGACGGACCGGACGGCGCGGCTGCTCCTGCGCGACGGGACGGCGGCCTCGCTGCGTCGTCGGGCCACCCCCGTGACCGGCTCGGACGCGCCCGAGGGCTGGCGCCTGCTGGACGTTCCGGCGGACTCGCTCCCGCGGCTGGCGCGCGAGGTCTGCGCCGCGGGCGCGGACGTCCGGGTGGTGGACCCGCCCGAGCTCGCGGAGCTCGTCGCGGAGCGGCTCCGCGCCGTGGTCGCCTCGCACGGGGGAGGGGAAGGCTGATGCCCACCTACGAGAGCGCGACCTCCCGGGTCTCCCGGATGCTGACCATGGTCCCGTGGCTGGTGCACCGGCAGGGGATCGACCTGGCGACCGCGGCGACCGAGCTCGGCGTCTCGGAGGACCAGGTGGTCGAGGACCTGCAGGTGCTCTTCCTCTGCGGGCTGCCGGGGCACTACCCGGACGACCTCATCGAGGCCTCCTGGGAGGGCGGCCGGGTCTTCGTGGGCAACGCCGACACCATCGCCCGGCCGTTGCGGCTGGGGCGGGACGAGGCGCTGGCCCTCATCGTCGCGCTGCGCGCCCTGGCGGCCACCCCGGGTCTGGCCGAGCGGGACGCCATCGACCGGGCACTGGCCAAACTGGAGGGCGCGGCCGGGGACGGCGTCGAGGGTGCCGCCCAGGTGCAGGTGGCCCTGGAGCAGCCGGCGGACGACGAGCTCGCCGGACGGGTCCGCACCGGGCTGGCCGAGCGTCGGCGTCTGCACCTGCGCTACACCTCCGCCAGCCGCGACGAGACGACCGAGCGCGACGTCGACCCGCTGCGGGTGCTCTCGGTCGACGGCCGGTGGTACCTCGAGGGGTGGTGCCACCGCGCCCGCGACCTCCGCCTGTTCCGGCTCGACCGGATCGAGTCGGTCGACCTCCTCGACGAGCCCGCGACCCCGCCGGAGGAGCTGCCCGCCCGGCCCGTCGGGAGCGGGGTCTACCGCCCCGACCCCCACGACGAGACCGTCACCCTGGACCTCGCCCCGGGATCGGCCTGGGTGGCCGAGCAGATCCCGGCCGAGGAGGTCGAGCAGCGCGAGGACGGCTCGGTGCGGATGAGCCTGCGCGTGGCCGACCCGCGCTGGCTGGTCCGGCTCGTCCTGCGCGAGGGCGGCGCGATCCGCGTCGTCGAGCCGGCGAGCATGGTCACCGCCGTGCGGGAGGCCGCTGCGGCCGGGCTCGCCGACCGGAGCGACGACGGGGCCGGGCGTTAGACTGGAGTGGTAACGCGCCCGTGGCCCCGGCCGCGGCACCTGAACCGAGAGCGAGCACCCACCCATGCGACTCCAGGCCTGGCACATCGTCGTCCTCGTCGTGGCCTTCCTCCTGCTCTTCGGGTGGAAGAACCTGCCCAACATGGCCCGATCTATGGGTGAGTCCATGCGTGTCTTCAAGTCCGAGGTGGACCAGATGAAGGACGAGGGGGAGGCCCGCAAGACCGAGAAGGACGCCGAGCGCCCCGCTCTGGACGACCGCAAGAGCCACGACGCCGACACCGCGCGCTCCGAGTACGACGCGATGAAGCGTCGCGAGGGCGGCGACGGCCCGGGCGCCTGACCGGCCTCCCCACCCGTCGACGCCGTGGCCCGCACCCCCCGCACCCGCCGCCGCCGGTTGAAGGACCCCGAGGGGCGGATGTCCCTGGGCGCGCACTTCCGTGAGCTGCGCAACCGGCTGACGATCAGCGTCCTCGCGGTGCTCGTCGGCGCCGTCGTCGGCTGGATCTTCTACGACCCGGTCATCGACTTCATCTCCGCGCCGGTGGAGGCGGTCCGCGACAGCGAGGGCGACCGCATCGTCAGCCTCAACTTCGCCGGTGTCACCGACGCCTTCGCCATGCAGGTCAAGGTCGCCCTCTTCGTCGGCATCGCGCTGGCCAGCCCGGTCTGGATCTGGCAGATCTGGGCCTTCCTGCTCCCCGGCCTCACCCGCCCGGAGAAGCGCATCGCCCTGTCCTACTTCTTCGTCTCGATCCCGCTGTTCTTCGCCGGTGCGTCGCTGGCCGGGTTCACCTTCCCCCGCCTCTACGCCATCCTGCTCGAGTTCGCGCCCGACGGCTTCAGCAACATCCAGAACGCCAGCGCCTACCTCACCCTCGTCCTCTACTTCTGCCTGGCCTTCGGGCTCGCCTTCCTCCTGCCCGTCGTCCTCATCGCGCTCAACCAGATCGGCATCCTGCCCGCCCCCCTCATGCTCAAGGGCTGGCGCCTCACCCTCTTCGGCATCCTCGTCTTCTCCGCCTTCATGACGCCCGACCCGAGCGCGGTGAGCATGCTGCTCATGGCTGCGCCCGTCTTCGCGCTCTACTGGTGCGCGGTCGCCTTCGCCTTCGCGCTCGACCGGCGCCGCGCGAAGAAGGACCCGGACCGGTATGCCGGGCTGTCGCCGGACGAGGCCACCCCCCTGTCATGAGGTATGCCCTCGCCCACGGCCGACGCTCCGGCCGGCGGGGCGGCGCGGCGGTGGGGGAGCAGGCGGTGCGTCGGCTGCGGGACGCCGGGCACGAGGTGGTCGAGGTCGTGGGCGACACGCTGGACCAGGTCCGGGCGGCCTGCGGAGCCCTCGTCGCGGACGGGGTCGACGTGCTGGCGGTCGCCGGGGGCGACGGTCTGGTGAGCCTGGGCACCGATCTGTGCGCGGGCACCGGCACCGCGCTCGGCATCCTTCCCGCGGGCACGGGCAACGACAACGCCCGCAGCCTGGGGCTCCCGCGGGACCCGGCCGCCGCGGTCGAGGTGCTGCTGACCGGCACCCCGAGGGCGGTGGACACCCTTCACGTCCGTGAGCTGGACCGCCGCGTCCTCGGGTCGGTCTGCTGCGCGCTGGACGCCCGGATCAACGACCGAGCCAACAGGTGGCCGCGCTGGGTCGGGCCGGGCGGCTACACCCTCTCGGCCTTGGTCGAGATCGCCCTGCTGCGCCGGCAACCACCCTTGCACTACCGGCTCGAGGTCGACGGCCGTCCCACCGAGCTGGACGCCCTCGTCGTCGTCGCGGCCACCATGCCCTACCTCGGGGGCGGGCTCCCGCTGGCCCCCGACGCCGACCCGGCCGACGGCCTGCTGGACCTCGTCGTCGTCACCCCGGTCGCGCCGCGCGAGGCGGTGGGGCTGCTGCGCGCGATCCGGGCGGGACGGCATACCTCGCACCACGCCGTCCACCTGACCCGGGCGCGGGAGGTGGTGGTCCACGGACCGCCCGACATCACCGCCCACGGCGACGGCGAGCCGCTGGGGCCGCTGCCGCTGGACGTGCGGGTCGACGCCGCGAGCCTGCGGGTGCTCACCACCGGCTGACGTAGCCTGGGGGATATGTCCACCCCCGCGGAGCGATATGCCGCCTCGCGCGCCCGCCAGAGGTGGGAGTCCACCCCGGCGGGTCGCTTCACCGGCACCCTGGGCTTCGCGCTCGACCCCTTCCAGCTGGAGGCGATCGAGGCGGTGCAGGGCGGCGCGGGGGTGCTCGTCGCCGCCCCGACCGGGGCCGGCAAGACGGTCGTCGGCGAGTTCGCCGTGGCGCTGGCGCTGGAGACCGGCCGCAAGGCGTTCTACACCACCCCGATCAAGGCGCTGTCCAACCAGAAGTACCACGACCTCGTCGCGCGCCACGGCGCCGACAACGTCGGGCTGCTCACCGGCGACTCCTCGATCAACGGGGAGGCACCTGTGGTCGTCATGACCACCGAGGTCCTGCGCAACATGATGTATGCCTCCTCGCCCACCCTGGACGGGCTCGGCTTCGTCGTCATGGACGAGGTGCACTACCTGGCCGACCGGTGGCGCGGCGCCGTGTGGGAGGAGGTCATCATCCACCTGCCCGAGTCGGTGCAGGTGATCTCGCTGTCGGCGACGGTGAGCAACGCCGAGGAGTTCGGCGACTGGCTGCGGCAGGTCCGCGGCCGCGGCGACGCCGGGTCGCTGCGCGTCATCGTCTCCGAGCACCGGCCGGTGCCACTGTGGCAGCACATGATGGTCGGGCAGCGGATGTACGACCTCTTCGTCACCGACGGCACCCGCGCCCCCTCGGGCGCCGACGGCACCACCCGGGTCAACCCCGAGCTGCTCCAGGCGATCTCCGCCGCCGAGCGCTCCTCCCGCTCCGAGGGCGGGTGGCGGCGCGAGGACGCGGGCGGACCGCGTGGGCGCCGCGGCGACCGGCGTGGCGGTCGCGGTGGCCGGGACGACCGGCGAGGCGCCCGACACCACGGCCGGGACCAGCGCCCCGCGGAGCGCGGGCGGCGCGACGACGGCGCGCGGGCCTACAGCGGTGGGGACGCCGGCTTCGCCCGGGGCTCCCTGCCCGGCGGCGTCGCGAGCCGTACCCAGGTCATCGACCGGCTCGACCGCGAGGCGCTGCTGCCCGCGATCACCTTCATCTTCAGCCGCGCGGGGTGCGACGCCGCGGTGCAGCAGCTCCTCGGGCGCGGCACCCGGCTCATCCCGGAGGAGCAGGGCCAGACGATCCGCGCCCTCGTGGCCGAACGGGTGGCGGAGGTCGACCCCGCGGACCTCGGCGTGCTGGGCTACCACGACTTCGTCGAAGGGCTCTCGCGGGGCTACGCCGCACACCACGCCGGCATGCTGCCGCTCTTCCGGGAGATCGTCGAGGAGCTCTTCACCGCGGGCCAGGTGCGCTCGGTCTTCGCCACCGAGACCCTCGCGCTCGGCATCAACATGCCCGCGCGCACGGTCGTGCTGGAGAAGCTGGTGAAGTTCAACGGCGAGGAGCACGCCCCGGTGACGCCGGCGGAGTACACCCAGCTCACCGGGCGGGCCGGGCGCCGCGGCATCGACGTCGAGGGCCACGCGGTCGTCCTGTGGCGGCGCGGCGTGGACCCCATGGACGTCGCCGGACTCGCCTCCACCCGCACCTATCCGCTGCGCAGCTCCTTCCGCCCCAGCTCCAACATGGCGGTCAACCTCGTGGCGCAGTACGGCCGCGAGCGCGCGCACGAGCTGCTGCAGTCCAGCTTCGCGCAGTTCCAGGCGGACCGCTCCGTCGTGGGGCTGACGACCCAGGTGCGGCACAACCTCGAGGCGCTGGAGGGGTATGCCGCGTCGATGGTCTGCGACCGCGGTGACTTCCGGGAGTACGGCCGGCTGCGGCACGAGCTGTCCGAGCTGGAGAAGAAGGCCGCGGGGACCCGGCAGGCGCAGCGGCGCAGCCACATCGGTGAGGCGCTGGAGACCCTCGAGCCGGGGCAGGTGGTCCAGCTCGACGGCGGGCGGCACGGCACGATGGCAGTCGTCGTCAAGGGCGCCCGCGGCCGCTCGGCGGGGCCCGAGCCCACCGTGGTCACCTCGCACGGGCGGGTGCAGCGGCTGACTGTCGCGGGTTTCCGCGACGTGCCCGAGGTCATCGGCAGCCTCAAGATCCCCTCGCACTTCACCGAGCGCAGCCCCAAGGCGCGCAAGGACCTCGCCGCGGCGCTGCGCAGCACCGTCCGGGAGCCGATCCCCGGCCGACGGGGGCGCGATGAGCAGGCATCGGGCATACCGGCGGGGGTGGAGACGCAGGTCGAGGACCTGCGCGCCCGGCTGGCGGCGCACCCGTGCCACAGCTGTCCGGAGCGGGAGGACCACGCGCGCTGGGCCGCGCGCTGGTGGAAGCTGCGCAAGGAGACCGACGACCTGCAGCGCCGCGTGTCGCACCGGACCGGCACCCTCGCCGCGACCTTCGAGCGGATCTGCGACCTGCTGTCGGAGGCCGGCTACCTCAGCGAGGACGGCCAGGAGGTGACGCCGGAGGGGCAGCGGCTGCGGCGGATCTACACCGAGCTGGACCTCGTGGTCGCCGAGGCGCTGCGGCGCGGCACCTGGCGCCGGCTGACGCCCGCCGACCTGGCCTCGGTCGTGTCCGCGCTCGTGCACGAGGCGCGCAAGGACGACCCGGGCGACCCGCCGACGCCCAGCGTCGAGGTTGCCGAGGCGCTCGGGGAGATGCAGGCCATCTGGACGCAGGTGCAGCAGGCCAAGCTCGCGCACAACCTCACCGGTGACCGCGAGATGGACCCGGGCATCACCTGGATGGTGCACCGCTGGGCCTCCGGCCGGGGGCTGGAGGAGGTGCTGCGCTCCGGCGACCTGTCCGCCGGCGACTTCGTGCGCCGCGCCAAGCAGGTCGTGGACCTCCTCGGCCAGATCGCGCAGGCCGCCGACGAGGAGGTCGCCGCCACCGCGCGCCGCGCCTCCTCGGCGATGCTCCGCGGCGTCGTCGCCGCCGACCGGCTCGACTGACCGCGGCTCCCCACCCGGGGAGGATCGGTGCAACCGCACCCGGGCTCACCGGCTGAGCGGGCATACCCGGGGAGGATCGGTCCAGCCGCACCCAACCTCACCGGCGAGGCGGCACGAGCGGGTATACCCGGGGAGGATCGGTGCAACCGCACCCGGGCTCACCGGCTGAGCGGGTATACCCCGGGGAGGATCGGTCCAGCCGCACCTGGGCTCACCGGCGAGGAGGCACGAGCGGGCGCGTAGGGTGGCGATCATGACCGAGATCGTCGTCTGCTCCCCGCTCCGCACCCCCGTCGGGGGATTCCTCGGCAGCATGGCGAGCCTGTCCGCCGCCGACCTCGGCACCCAGCTGCTCACGGTCCTGCTCGAGCGGACCGGGCTGCAGGACGGCGACGTGGACGACGTCATCCTCGGCAACGCCAACCCCTCGGGCGAGATCCCCGCCCTCGGCCGCATCGTCGCGCTCAACGCGGGGCTGGACTCGGCGCCCGGTATGCAGCTGGACCGGCGCTGCGGGTCCGGCCTGCAGGCGGTGCTCACCGCGGCGTCGCAGATCGCGACCGGCGGCAGCAGGCTCGTCGTGGCCGGAGGAGCGGAGTCGATGAGCAGCGTCGAGCACTACGCCCTGCTCCGCCAGGGGGTCCGCGCGGGCGTCGAGCTGGCCGACCGGCTCGCGCGGGCACGCTCGACCGCCGGCGGTGAGCACCACCCGATCCCCGGGGGCATGATCGAGACGGCGGAGAACCTGCGGCGGGACTACGCGATCACGCGCGAGGCGCAGGACGAGCTGGCCGTGCGCTCGCACCAGCGCGCCGCGGCGGCCCAGCGGGAGGGCCGGTTCGAGGCCGAGCTGGTCCCGGTCGAGGTGCCGGGCCGCAAGGGCGTCACCGTGGTCGACACCGACGAGCACGTGCGCCCCGACACCGATCAGGAGACGCTGGCCGGCCTCCGCCCGATCATGGGTCGTCAGGACCCCGAGGCCACGGTCACCGCCGGCAACGCCAGCGGCCAGAACGACGCCGCCGCTCTCTGCGTCGTCACCACCGCGGACCGGGCCGAGGAGCTCGGGCTGACGCCGATGCTGGCCCTGCGCTCGTGGGGAGTCGCCGGGGTGGCGCCCGAGACGATGGGGATCGGACCGGTCCCGGCCTCCGCGGCAGCCCTCGAGCGCGCCGGGCTCACGTTGGCGGACATGGACCTCATCGAGCTCAACGAGGCCTTCGCGGCGCAGGCGCTCGCCGTGCTCCGGGAGTGGGACATGTCGGACAGCGACCAGTGGGAGCGGCTCAACGTCAACGGGTCCGGGATCTCCCTGGGGCACCCGGTCGGTGCGACCGGGGCCCGCATCCTGGCGACGCTCGCGCACGAGCTGCAGCTCCGGGAGGGGCGGTATGCCCTGGAGACGATGTGCATCGGGGGCGGGCAGGGCCTGGCCGCGGTCTTCGAGCGGGTCAGCTGAGCCGCTCGCGGCGTCCGTCGCCACGCACGAGCAGGCCGACCCCGCCGGCCCCGAGGGCCAGCAGCACGGAGGCCAGGACGTCGCTGGGCCGGTGGTACCCGAGCATGACCACCAGCGCGCCCATCCAGGTGGTCAGCGCGACCCCGAGCACGACCGCCACCGGCAGCCATCGACGCGGCACGACCAGCAGCAGCGCGAGCGCCAGTGCCGCTGCCGCCCCGGTGTGACCGCTCGGCAGCGAGTTGGCCATCACCCACGGGTCGGCCAGCTGCGGGCGCGGCAGCACCGCCTTGAGCACCTGGGTCGCGCCGACGAGCAGGGGCACCGAGACGAGCACGGCCAGCCCCGCGCGCACCCGGCCCAGCATCCCGAGCAAGCCGGCCCCGAGCGCCAGGGCGAGGAGCAGGTAGGGGTCCGGCAGCGCGGCGTCGAGCGCCTCGTGCTGGGCACCGGTCGTCGTCAGGGCGTCCATGACCGCGGTGTCGACACGCTGGCCGGAGGTGGTCAGGACGGCGACGGCATACAGCAGCACGAAGCCGACCCCGGCGCCCACGACGAGCAGCCAGGGCAGCCAGGACCCGGTCCTCGCGGGGGGCCGCGTGGACGGTCCGCCCGAGAGAGCCATGGCCGTGGTCATGCCCTCCAGGCTAGGTGTGGCACCTGTGGACGCGCTGTGCCGAGGCTGTCTAGGGAGTGATCGCGAGCGCCGCCAGGAGCCGACCCACGGGGTTGCTGAGGTCGTAGGTCTCGACCAGCTGCTGCAGGGTGCCGGGGTCGGCGATCTCGCGGGGCAGGGTGAGGGGCACGTCGGGCACGGGCGCGTCGTGGGCGACGAGGACCACCTTGGGGGCCACGTCGAGGTAGCCGGCGCCGGCCTCGAGGTTGGTGCGCCGCGCACCCTTGATCGCGGGGTCGCCGCTGTCGACCGCCTCGCGCAGGGCGGCGAGCGTGCCGTACTGCTCGATGAGTGCCGCGGCGGTCTTCTCGCCGATGCCCTTGACCCCGGGCAGCCCGTCGGAGGTGTCGCCGCGCAGCATCGACATCTCGGCGTATGCCTGGCCGGTGGGGACGGCATACCGCGACCGCAGGTCGGCCTGGTGGATCTCCTCGGCGTCGCGCACCCCTTGCTTGGCGGTGTAGACGACCGTGACCCCGGCCTCGTCGTCGACGAGCTGGAAGAGGTCGCGGTCGCCGGTGACCACCCCGACCGGGAGCCTGCCACGGTGCCGCGCGGTGAGCGTGCCGATGACATCGTCCGCCTCGTAGCCGTCCGCGCCGAGGATCGGGATGCCGACGGCGTCCAGCACCCGCCGGATGATGGGCACCTGGACCTTGAGCTCAGGTGGAGCCTCCTCCTTCTCCTCCGAACCCTCGACCAGACGATGAGACTTGTAGGAGGGGATCGCCTCGACCCGGAAGTCCGGCCGCCAGTCGTTGTCCCAGCAGCACACGAGATGGGTGGGGGAGAAGCGCCCCACCAGCGTGGCGATCATGTCCACCAGCCCGCGGACCGCGTTGGTGGGCGTCCCGTCCGGCGCCGCGCGCAGGTCCTTCACCCCGAAGTAGGCCCGGAAGTAGAGCGAGGCGGTGTCGAGCAGGAGCAGCTGGGGCGGGGCGACGTCCGAGGTGCCGGCAGGAGCGGTCATGCGCCTCACCCTAGTGTCCCTGGGTTAGCGTGAGGTATGCCTCGACGCCTCGCCCTGAGCCTGCTGCTCGGGGGCCTCGTGGTCTCGGCGTGGGTGCTCTTCGGGCCGCTCTGGGACTCCGCCGAGGGGGAGAACCCGCTCACCCGGCCTCCCGGTCCGGACTTCGGCGCGGTGCTCCGCCTGGCGCTGCCGACGCTGGCCGTGTCGGCGCTGGTCGGGGTGCTCCTGCTGCTCCCGGCACGGGAGGGCCGCGACGCGGACGGGAACGGCGACGGCGCGGCGCACGCTCCGGCTCCCGGTGGGCGGGGCCGCCCGCACTAGGCTGACCGGCATGGAGCCGCTGGATCGCCACATCGTCACCGTCCTGGCGCAGGACGGGCGCATCAGCTTCGCCGACCTCGGGCGCCGGGTGGGACTGTCCACCTCGGCCGTGCACCAGCGGGTCAAGCGGCTGGAGGAGCGGGGCATCATCACCGGCTACCGCGCCGTCGTCGACTACGCCTCGGTCGGACTGCCGCTCACCGCGCTCATGTCGGTCACGCCCTTCGATCCCGCCGACGACGACGACATCCCCGAGCGGCTGGCGCACATCGAGGAGATCGTCGCGTGCTGGTCGGTCGCCGGCGACGAGAACTACGTGCTCCTCATCCGGGTGCCGCGCCCGCAGGACCTCGAGGAGCTGCTGGGGCGGATCCGGCAGGAGGGCTCCTGCTCGACCAACACCACGATCGTGCTCTCCACCCCCTGGGAGGACCGCCTCGGCAGCCTCCCCGTCGAGACCCCGGCCACCCCCTCCTGACCGTCGCCTCCCACCGAGCCGCCAGGCCCGGTGGTCAGCCGCGCCGGGCGATCGGTGCGGTCGTGCCGCCGGTCACGGCGAGGAGGTCCGCGGGGCTGAGCTCGAGGTCGAGGCCGCGGCGGCCCCCGCTGACCAGGATCGTCTCCCGGTCGGCCGCCGAGACGTCGAGCACCGTGGGGAGGGCGCGCTTCTGCCCGACCGGGCTGATGCCGCCGACGACATAACCGGTCACCCGCTCCGCGCTCGCCGGGTCGGCCATGGTGACCTTCTTGAGCCCGAGGGCAACGGCGATCGCCTTGAGGTCGAGCGACCCGTCCACCGGCACGATGCCGACGGCCAGACCACCCTGACCCTCGACCAGCAGCGTCTTGAAAACCGCGGCCGGGTCCACCCCGAGCGCCTGCGCCGCCTCCGTCCCGTAGGAGGACGCGGCCGGGTCGTGCTCGTAGGCGCGCACGGCATACCGGATCCCTGCCCGGTCCAGCGCCACCGTGGCCGGGGTCCCGCCCGACCTGCTCTTCCTCGTCACGCGGTCAGGGTATGCCCGCCGCCGGGTCGGGCGTCCGGTGGCTCAGGCGAGCTGGTCGACCGAAGCCCGGCGCGAGGCCGCCGCGGCCGCCACGGCCTTCTCCTCCTGGCCCGCCTCGTCGGTGCCGTGCACCTCCGCGGCCTGCTGCCGCCACCACTCCTGGCCGCTCGCGGGCAGGGTGTCGATCGGGTCGTAGTAGACGTACTCCGCGCTGGTCACGTCGACGTCCTCGCCCTCGATCGAGGTGCGGTAGTTCTTGCGCCAGTAGGAGATGCCGCGCTCGGTGTCGTAGGTGTCGACCTGGTGCACCCAGCGCTTGCCGACGAAAGGCACGTCACAGACGATGCGCGGCGTCGCGAAGCCCGGCAGGTAGCCCAGCATCGAGTGCTGCAGGTGCTGGGCGTGCGCGAGCGAGACCCGCCAGTGCTCGCTGAACGGGATCATGTCGCACATGTAGAAGTAGTAGGGCGTGATCATGGCCTCGTCCGCCATCGCGAAGCAGAGGTCCAGCAGCTGGGGGGAGGTGTCGTTGACGCCACGCATGAGCACACCCTGGTTGCGGACGTCGCGGATGCCGGCCTCGAGCATCGCCTTGCTCGCCTGCGCGACGAGCGGGGTGACCGACTGCGCGGCGTTGACGTGGGTGTGGATCGCCAGGCCGACGCCGCGCTCGCGGGCCTTGCGCGCCACCCGGCCGACGCCCTCGACGGTGTCCGGCGCGAGCCAGTGCTGCGGCATACCCATGAGCGCCTTGGTCGCCAGCCGCACGTCGCGGATGTTGTCGATGTCCAGCAGCTGGTCCAGCCACGCCTCGAGGTTCTTCCACGGCATGTTGGCGACGTCGCCGCCGGAGACGACCACGTCGCGCACGCCGGGGGTGGCGCGCAGGTAGTCCAGGATCGCGGTGTGCCGGTCCACCGGCTTGCCGGCGAGCTTGAGCTTGGTGACCGTGGGGGTGGAGTTGCCGACGAGGTCCATCCGGGTGCAGTGGCCGCAGTACTGCGGGCAGGTCGGCAGCATCTCCGCCAGCACCTTGGTGGGGTAGCGGTGGGTCAGCCCCTCGGCGACCCACATGTCGTGCTCGTGCAGGCTGTCGCGGGTGGCGTAGGGGTGGCTCGACCAGTCGGTGCGGCGGTCGGAGAAGACGGGGAGCATGTAGCGGCGCACCGGGTCGGCGAGGAAGGCCTCGGTGAACTCCACCCCGGCGGCCGGCATCCGCCCGTCGGCCCAGGTGATCTCGCTGACCATGGTGTTGAGCATCTGCGGGGGCAGCAGCATGGACATCGTGGCCCGCTGCGTCTGGTCCTGCTCGAGGTCGGCGTAGAAGACCTCGGTCAGCAGGTCGCCCATGACGGTGCGCAGCTGGCCGATGTTCTTCACGCAGTTGACCCGCTGCCACTGCACGTCCGCCCACTGCTGCGCGGTGACGTCCTTCCACCCGGGGAAGCGGGTCCAGTCGGGTTCCACCAGCTCGCGGCGTCGGTAGACGTAGGGCTGCTCGATCTGTGCGCTCATACCGCTCATGCTACGGATCATTTCCGGCGAAAGCGAGAACTGACAGGACATCATTTTGCCAACGGCTCATTTCACCGGACGATGTATGCGTCGGGCCACCCGCGGCGGTCTGCGGCGCCCGTGGACCACCGACCGGGACGTCGGGTCGGCGTGTCGCGACCGACACGCCGACGATCGATGAGAGGGCCGCCGCGACAGGCCGTTCGGGACGCCCGGCTGACCTGCTCCGTTGCACAAATCTGCAGGTCAGCGCTGTGTTGACACGGCCGATGAGGACGCCTACGTTCGGACGCGTCCTCTGGGGCGCTGCGGCGCTCGACGGGGGAGCCAGGACCCCGAGCACCGAGTAGACAACGGGATCGTGCGGGCCGCCAGCCGCGCACGGACCGGCCCCAAAGGTGCCGGGGTCCGGCCATGTCCGCACCCGGCCACCCGTAGGCTGGCCGGGTGCGCTGGCCGATCCGACTCCTGCTCGCGGCGCTCGGCGGGGTGGCGCTCTACCTCGCCTTCCCGAGCCACGACATCTGGCCGCTGGCCCTCGTGGGCTGCGGCGCCCTGGCGCTGGCGACGGCCGGGGCGAGCGTCCGGGTCGGCCTCGCGGCCGGTCTCCTCCTGGGCCTGACCTGGTACACCCCCATGTTCGTCTGGGCCAGCACGTATGCCGGATCCCTCCCGTGGCTCGCCATGAGCGCCGCCTCCGCGCTCTACCCCGCCGCCCTGGGCGGCCTGCTCGCCCTGCTCCAGCGCGACGGGCGCGTGCGCCCGGTCGTGGGGGCCGCCGCCTGGGTGCTCATGGAGTATGCCCGGTCGGTCACCCCCTTCGGCGGCTTCCCGTGGGCACGCCTCGGCTTCAGCCAGGCGGACAGCCCGCAGCTCGGCGTGGTGGCCCTGGTCTCCGTCGCGGGCCTGGGCTTCGCCGTCGCCCTCACCGGCGGGCTCCTGGCCCTCGCGCTGCAGCTGCTGGCCGGCCGTCCGCGGCGCCGCCCCGCCCTCGCCGCCGTGCTGGCGGTGCTGGCCGCAGGCCTGGTCCTCGCGCCCTCTGCCCTGCCGCGCCCGGTCGAGGGCGACCCCGTGCAGGTGGCCGCGGTCCAGGGGGACCTGCCGCCGGACTTCACGCGCACCCTCACCGCGGAGCGCGGCACCATGCTCGAGCGCTACACGAGCATGACCGAGCAGCTCGCCGAGGACGTCGCCGACGGCACCGCGCCCGCACCGGACCTCGTCCTGTGGCCCGAGGGGGCCAGCGACCTCGACCCGTTAGCACCCGGCAGCCGCGAGGAGGCGGTGGCCCGGATGAGGCCCGGGGTGGAGGCCCTGGACGCCCCCGTCGTCCTCGGCGCCACGAGCTACGGCACCGGCGACGCGCCGCGCAACATGGTGCTCGAGCTCCAGCCCGGGCAGGGCGTGGACGACACCTACCAGAAGATCTACCTCGCGCCCTTCGGGGAGCGTATGCCGCTGCGGCCGGTGATGCGCCACCTCTCGGACTGGGTGGACCGGATCCCGGACTGGGAGGCGGGCACCGAGCCGGGCGTCATGGACGTCGCCCTGGCGGACGGACGCGAGGTGCGGCTGGGACTGGGCATCTGCTTCGAGGTCGTCGTCGACACGGCCGTGCGCGACGTCGTCGCCGGGGGAGCCGAGCTGCTCGTCGTCCCCACGAGCAACGCCTGGTTCGGGGAGGGTGACGAGGCGGCCCAGCACATCGCCGCCTCCCGGGTGCGGGCCGTCGAGTACGGCCGCTCGGTGGTCCACATCAGCAACGTCGGCATCTCCGGGCTCATCTCCCCGGACGGCACGGTGCACGAGCGGACCGGGCTGTTCACCCAGGCACTGCTCGAGGGGCAGCTGCCGTTGCGCTCCGCATCCACGCCGGCGGAGACGACCGGGCCCTGGGTGGTGCCGGCCGCCGCCGCTGTGGTCCTCGTGGCGCTGCTGGGCCTGGTGGTCCGCCGGCCCCGGTCGGGCTCCTAGGCTGGCCCGGTGACCTCCCGTGGCCCGCTGCACCGTGTGTGCGTCTGCATCCCCACCTACCAGGAGCGCGACTCGCTGCCCGGCGTGGTGCGACGCCTGCGCACCGCGGTGCCCCTCGCCGACGTGCTCGTCATCGACGACAACAGCCCGGACGGCACCGGGGCACTCGCCGAGGAGCTGGGCGCCGCCGACCCGCAGGTCCGCGTGCTGCACCGGCAGGCCAAGGAAGGCCTGGGGCCGGCCTACCTCGCCGGCTTCGCGTGGGCGGCCGACCACGGCTACGACGCAGTGGTGGAGATGGACGCCGACGGCTCGCACCGGCCCGAGGAGCTGCCCGCGCTGCTCGCGGCGGCCGGCGACGGCGAGGGTGCCGACCTGGTCATCGGGTCCCGCTGGGTGGACGGCGGCTCGGTCCACCGCTGGCCACTGCACCGCAAGGGGCTGTCGGTCGGCGCCAACACCTACGTGCGGCTCGCCCTCGGCATACCGGTCCGGGACGCGACCGCCGGGTTCCGCGTCTACCGGCTCCCGCAGCTCGCGTCCCTGCTCGCGACACCGGTCGCCTCGCAGGGCTACTGCTTCCAGGTCGACCTCACCCTCCGTGCCGTCGACGCGGGCCTGACGGTCCGAGAGGTCCCCATCGCCTTCGTCGAGCGGGCCGAGGGCGCCTCCAAGATGACCGACGCGATCGTGCGGGAGGCCGTGGTCCGGGTCGGTCGGTGGGCGTGGGAGCGGCGCACGCGCCAGGTCCGGGAACACCTCGTGCGTCGCGACCGTTCTCGTTGGCACCACCTCGAGGAGGCCACGTGAGCTCGATGTCCGGACCCCCGCAGCAGGCGCGGCGCCGTCGACCGGTCCTGCGCTGGATCCTGCTGGCGCTCGTCCTGCTCCCGATCATCGAGATCGCCGTGCTCATCATGGTCGGCCGGGCGGTCGGCCTCTGGTGGACCCTCGCGCTCATCATCGTCGTCGCGGTCGCCGGCACCTGGCTGGCCCGACGGGAGAGCAGCCGCACCTATCGCGAGCTGCAGCAGGCGCTCAACTCCGGGCGTATGCCCGCGGACCAGGTGACCGACGCCATCCTGCTGACCGTCGGCGGACTGCTCCTGCTGCTCCCGGGCTTCGTCAGCGACGTCATCGCCCTCGTCCTCATCCTGCCCTTCACCCGGCCCCTGGCGCGCCGCCTGCTGCAGGCCGTCGTCGCGAGCCGGGCGCTGGCCACCGTGGGCGGATCTCCCGCCGCGAGCGCCGGCCGGTCCCGGCGCGCGCCGGGCGCGGGCACCGTGATCGACGGCGAGATCGTCGACGAGCAGCCGCCCCCGTGGCAGCAGGAGCGCCCGCCGCAGATCGATCGGTGACGGTTCACCGATTGGCCCTCACGACCTGGTCGGCGGTAAACTGGTCTGCCGGGCCGCCGGGCACCGATGCACCGCATATGTGGTCGCGTCCGTGCGGCGGGGAACACGGGGCGAGCAGAAGGCGTTGGAACGCCTGAGACACTGCGCGCCGTGCCGGACCGCGTCGACGGATCCCCCGACCAGGCGAGACCGACCGAGCACGCGTGTCGTCACGACACGATGGGAGTGGAACACACATGGCAGAGAGGTCCCTTCGCGGCACCAACCTGAGCTGGCTGTCCTTCGAGAGCGACGAGGGCGTCACCTTCAGCGACCGTGAGATCAGTCGCTACGTCTGCCCGGACGGGCACGTCAGCGAGCTGCCCTTCTCCGTCGAGGCCGAGATCCCCCCGATCTGGGAGTGCCGGTGCGGGCTGGACGCCAAGCTGGAGAACGGGCCCGAGCCGGAGCTGAAGGCCACCAAGCCGCAGCGCACCCACTGGGACATGCTGCTGGAGCGCCGCTCCATCCCCGAGCTCGAGGAGCTCCTGGAGGAGCGCCTGGGCCTGCTGCGCGAGATGCGCGGGGAGAAGCCGCGGCGCAAGCGCACGGCCTGAGGCATACCTCACGACCCGGACGGGGCGTGGCACGCGAGCAGCGTGCCGCGCCCCGTTCTCGTGCCCGGAGCGGTATGCCTCACACGATGCGCGGCTGCTCGTTGCCGGCCATCTCGATCCCGCGCCGCATGTTGACCCGGGTGAGGATGATCCCCCCGAGGACGAAGAAGGCGATGGTCACCAGGATCGCCGGTCGGTAGGACCCGGTCAGCTGGTAGGTCAGGCCGAAGGCCAGGGTGCCGAACCAGCTCGTCCCGCGCTCCATCGCCTGGTAGAAGCTGAAGTACTCCGACTCCTTGCCCACCGGGACCAGCTGGGAGTAGAGCGAGCGGGACAGCGCCTGGGTGCCACCCATGACGGTGCCGATGAAGACGGCGCAGACCAGCCAGATCGTGAAGGCGCCCGTCGGCACGAAATAGGCGAAGGCCACGACGAGGGTCCACATCACCAGCCCGCCGAGCACGGTGCGCTTCGCGCCGACCCGCGCCGCGATCCAGCCGAACACCAGGGCGCCGCCGAAGGCGACGAACTGCACGAGCAGGATGGTGATGATGAGCTGGCTGGTGTCGAAGCCCAGCGCCTCGCTGCCGTAGAGGCTGGCGGAGGAGATGACCGTCTGGATGCCGTCGTTGAAGAACAGGTAGGCGAGCAGGAACAGCAGGGTGTGCGGGTATCCGCGCAGGTCGCCGAAGGTGTCCCGGAGCTGGGTGAGGGTGCCGCCCAGCACCCCGGCCGAGCGCTCCACCGGCGCGGCAGTCGTGCCCCGGATGCGGCGCAGCCCGATGACCGGGATGAGGGTGAACAGGCCCCACCACAGGCCGGCCGAGAGCAGGTTGAGCCGGACCGCCATGGTGTAGGAGATCCCGAGCGCCTCGTGCGCCTGCATGAGGCCGAGGTTGAGGGCGAGCAGGATGCCTCCGCCCAGGTAGCCCAGCGCCCAGGCGCGCGAGGAGACGCGGTCCCGGTCGTCGGGCGCCGCGACCCGCACGAGCAGCGCGTCGTAGACCACGGTCGAGGCACCCAGGCACAGGTTGGCCACGACCACGAGGAGCACGCCGAGCTGCCAGTTGCTGCCCTGCAGGAAGAACATCGAGGCCGCGGCGGCAGACCCCACCCAGGCCAGGCCGCCGAGCAGCCGGGTCGGGTGCGGGTGGCGGTCGGCGATGGCCCCGACGAAGAGCAGCACCACGGCCGACACCAGCGTCGCGACGGTGATGGTGTACGGCGCGACGGCACCGACGGCCACCGGCACCCCGAGGACGGAGAGCATCTGGTCGCACGTCTGCCCCTCGACGAGGTCGGGGCAGGCGTCGGCGCGGGCCAGCGCGGTGAGGTACGGCGCGATGAGCACGGTGCCGGTGGTGGTGACGTAGGCGGAGTTGGCCCAGTCGTACCACCCGAAGGCCCGCTGGTGGGCCCGGGTGCGTTCGGTCGCCGGATCGGCGCGCGGCACCGTGGGAGTGGTCATGGCGCACACGCTAGCGACCCCGGTCCTCGCCCGTGGGAGGCGCGACGTGGCCCTTCGGCTTGCACCACGACCCCGGCCGGGGAGAGGGTGAGGGTGTTGACCACGACGAAAGGAGCCGGCATGGGACTCGGCGACAAGATCTCGAACAAGGCCGAGGAGTCCCTCGGCAAGGCCAAGGAGGCGCTCGGCGGCGCCACCGACGACGAGCAGATGGAGGCCGAGGGCAAGGCGGACCAGACGAGCGCCAACGTCAAGCAGGCGGGCGAGAACGTCAAGGACGCCTGGAAGGACGCCTCCAAGTGATCCTCGCCGGACCGTGAGCGGTCCGGCCCCCTCACGACACCCTCGGACCTCTCGGTCCGGGGGTGTCGTGCGTCAGTGCGGCGGGCGGGTGTCCTCGTCCTCGTCCCGGTCCCGGCGCAGGATGGGGGAGAGGATGCGGTCGCGCAGCGAGGCCGCGAGCTCACCGGTGCGCCCCAGCATGGCGACCTGGGCGGCGCCGCGCTCGTCCTCGGCCTGGAGGTATGCCTGGCGGGCGCGCAGGGCGAACAGTGGGGCCGTGCTCTCGGCGAGCTCCGCGGCCGTGCGCCCCTGCGGTGTGACGTTGCGCAGGTCGTCCACGTGCAGCTGGCCGGTGCGCAGGTCGAGCTGCTCGCTGCCGTAGCGGACCAGCGTGAGGATGCTCGCGAGGACCGGGACCGCGAGGAAGGCGCCGAGCACGCCCCACAGCGTGCCGCCGGCGGCGACCCCGAGCAGCACGATCACCGGGTGCATGGACATGACGCGGCTGTGCATGAGGGGGGCGACGAAGGTGCTCTCCGCCTGCTGGACGGCGATGACGATGAGGATGACCCACAGCGCGGTCACCCAGCCGTTGGACACCAGCGCGACGAGGACGGCCAGGCCGCCCGCGACGAAGGCGCCGACGATGGGGATGAAGGACAGGAAGAAGGTGATGACCGCCAGCGCGAAGGCCAGGGGGACCCCGAGGAGCACGAGGCCGAGGCCGATGAAGGTCGCGTCGACGGCGGCGACGACGGCCTGGGCGCGCAGGAAGCCGCCGAGCGTGACCCAGACCCGGGCGAGGCCCTCGGTGAGGTAGAGCCCCGCGGTGCGTCCGACGGTCTTGCGCATCCAGGGCAGGAACCCGTGGCCGTCCTTGAGGAAGAAGAAGGTGAGGACCACGACGAGGACGGTCGTGACCATGATCGAGCCGACGGCGGTCAGCGTGGACAACGCTCCTTCGGCGAGGGTGCTCGCGCGCGACTGGAGCCAGTCCGTCGCCTGCTCCACGTAGGTGTCGAGCTGCTCGCTCTGCAGGTTCACCGGTGGGCCGGAGAGCCAGTCGAGGACGATGTCGGCACCGGTCTCGGCGCTGTTGGCGACCTGCCGCAGCTGGCTGGTGATCCCCGGCGCGATGGCGGCGATGACGCCGCTGAAGACGGCGAGGGCCGCGAGGAGCACCGCGGCGGCCGCCAGGCCCCCCGGCCACCGGTGCCGACGCAGCCACCGCACCGGCGGCCACAGCACCGAGCTGACGATGAGCGCCAGGATGATCGGCAGGACGCCGACCCACACGCGCCCGAGCCCGTAGAGGATGACGACCACGGCGGCGACGACGAGCAGGAAGCGCCAGGACCAGGCGGCCGCCCCGCGCAGCCCCTGCAGGATGAGGTCGCCGCGGTCCACCTCGGGACGCTCCGGCTCGCGCTCCGCGGCGGAGGCCATGGCCTCGGCGTTCTCGGAGGCGTCCCACGTCTGCTCCGGCGGCAGCTCGCCCTCGGGGGCCGGGCCCCCGCCCGCTGCGTGTCCCTCGTCGAGCGACGGGGCGTCGTCACCGCTGGAGTTGTCCTGCATGAGCCTCTTGGCCTCCGGGGTCAGCTGACGGGGTGGACGACGATCCTGCAGCCCAGCGTATGCGTCGTGCCCGGCGCGATCGTCGGGGCCAGGTCGGCGGTGGCCGCCGTCTCCACGCAGACGAACTCGCGCCACTCCTGCGCGCCGAGGTCGCTGAGGTCGGCGGCCTTCTCGTCGCCGGGGTTCCACACGACGGTCTGCGTGGCGCCCCGGGTGCTGAGGGCCAGGACGCGGCGCCCGTCGTGGACCTCCACGCGCGGCGCCCCGGGGGAGTCGACGACGAGGTCGGTCTCCCCGTCGAGGTGCACCGGGCCCTCCTGGCGGCGACGGCGTCCGGTCGTCTTGTCCAGGGCGTCCGCGCCGGACAACCCGTGCACCGTGGTGGTCGTGGCGTCGCCGACGGCGAGATAGGTGTGCAGCGCCATCTCCACGGTGAGCGGGTCCGCACCGGGGTTGTGCACCCTCAGGTCGAGGTCGAGGGCCGGCCCGTCGGCGCCGTCGAGGAGCGAGACGGCATACCTCACCCGGAACGGGCCGGTGAGGTGCTCCGCGCCCGGCTGCCCGGCCACGTCCTCGTCGCCGATCGTCCAGGCCCAGACCTCGCCGTCGGTCGGCGCTGCGCGCGTCCAGGTGGCCGTACGCAGCAGGCCGTGCGCGGGGGAGAGGTCCCCCGCGGGTCCGTCGGCGAACCACGGGAAGCACACCGGGACCCCGCCGCGGATGGACCGGCTGCCGTCCAGGACGGCCTCCTGGCTGCACCAGACCACGGGCTCGCCGCGCAGGTCCCAGGTGGCCAGGTGCGCCCCGTGGTCGTAGGCCACCAGGCGGGAGGTCCTGCTCTCGTGGGTGCGGGCGGGCAGGTTCGCGGGGGACGCTGACATGGGCTCCAGGCTACGTCGCAGACACCGACGGATGCCCGTCGATCGACCTGCCGCGGTGAGAGGCTGTCCCCATGCCGGGCACGGAGTGGATCAGCTGGCTGCGCTGCGTCGCGGTCTACGGCGTCGTGCTCATCCACACGGTCGGGGCCACCGCGACCGCGGCCGTCGAGGGGGACCCGGGTGTGCCGGCGGTGGACGGGTGGGTCGCGCGAGCGCTCGACCTGCCGCTGCTGTGGGTCGTCCCGGTCTTCGTCATGCTCTCCGGGGCCCTCGCGCTGGACCCGGCGCGCTTCCGCGGCTCGGGTGACTTCCTGCGTCGCCGGGCCGGGCGTCTCGTGCCGGCGCTGGTCGTGTGGAACCTCGTCTACATCGGCTACCTCAGCCTGACCCGCTCCGGGTGGTGGCCGGGACCGTCCGAGGCCCTGGCCCGGAGCCTGACCGGAGGGGTCGCGCCGCACCTCTACTTCTTCTGGATCGTGCTCGGCCTGTCGTTGCTCACCCCGTTGCTCGTGCCCTGGGTGGGTCGGACGGACCGGCGCGAGTGGGTCCTCGCCGGTGTGGTGGCCTGGTCGGTCCCCGTCCTGTCGCTGTGGCCGCTCGGGCCGGGCGGAGAGCCGGTCGGGGTCACGCACAGCGCCTGGACCTGGTGGCTTCCCTACTTCGGGGCCTACCTGCTGGGCTGGGCGCTGCGCGGGGTGGTGCTCCCGTCACGGTGGGTCCCCGTCCTCGTGCTCGCGGTGCTGGCCCTCTCCGCGCTGCTCACCTGGCAGTGGAAGAACCCGGCCGCACCGACCTGGCTCCAGGACTGGGCAGGGGCGCACTACTACTCCCCGACGGTCGCGGTCCTCTCGGTCTGCGTCTACCTCCTGGCGCAGGCTCTCGTCCGACCCGGCGGTGCCCTGTCCGTGCTCACGGCCCCGCGCGTCATGGCCGTCGTGGACCCGGTCGGCCGGGCCACGCTGGGGATCTTCGCGCTGCACTTCCTCGTCCTGCTCGTCGGCACCGACACCGGGCTGCTCGGACCACCGGTCGCGCCCTGGCCGGTGCTGCTGCTGCGCTTCCTCGCGGTCTGCGTGGTCACCACCCTCCTCGTGCTGGCCATGCAGCGCGTCCCGGTGCTGCGGCGCCTCTGCTGAGCGGTGGGGCCCCGCATCACTCAGCCTGCTTCCAGCGGGACGCCCCGGATCGAGCTGGCCTCGACGTCATACCTCGAGGCCGCGCCGGACCCGGTGCGGAAGAAGCGCCGCCGCAGGGCGCCCGTCACCTGCACGCCCGCGCCGTCGTCCAGCCGGAGTGCCGCCCCGCGCGCCCGGGCGCTCCAGCAGGTGACGTCGATGGTGTCCACCCGCTGCCGGGAGCCGGTCGCACCCCGGGATCGTGCCGCCGGACGGGGGATCACCACCCGCAGCTGCACCAGCACGTCACCGCTGGGCAGCTCCCGCTGCTCCGGTGCGCCGCTCACCCTGCCGGTGAGCCGCACCTCGTTGGCCGGTGCCGCCGTCGTCGTCGCCATGGACCCACCCTGCCGCCCGCACGGGCGGTGGGGGAGTGCCGCGCGCACATCTGTGGACGAGGCACCCGCCGCCGGGAGGGTGTGGACGAGTCCTCACATCTCCTCGTGCGTCTCCGGGTCGCCGCCGAAGAGCCGTCCGTCGGGGCGGCCGAGCGCGGTGATGGCCGCGACCTCCTCGGGGGTCAGCTCCATCCCGACCACGTCCAGGTTGGCGGCCTGCCGGCTCGGGGTCGCCGACTTGGGCAGGGGCATGACGCCCCGCTCCAGGTGCCACCGCAGGATGACCTGCGCAGGGGAGACGCCCAGGCGCTGCGCCGCGTCGCTGACCGGGGCGGCGTCGTACTGCGCCTCCCGCTTGCCCAGCGGGCTCCAGGCCTGGGTCAGCACGCCGAGCTCCTCGTGCACCGCCAGCATCTCCTCCTGCGGGAACAGGGGATGGCACTCGATCTGGTTGAGCACCGGTGCCTCGCCCGTCGCGTCCAGCACCTCGCGCAGGTGCCCCTCGGTGTAGTTGCTCGTGCCCACGAAGCGCACGAAACCCCGCTCGCGGCACTCCAGCAGGGCCTCGACCGCCTCCACGTAGTGACCCTGGGAGGGATTGGGCCAGTGGACCAGCGCCACGTCGACCTGGTCCAGGCCCAGCCGCTCCAGCGACTGCTCCACGCTGGCGATGGCCGCGTCCCGCTGGTGCGCCCGGCCGGGGATCTTCGTGGCGACGAGCACGTCCTCGCGGGGGAGTCCGCTGCGCCGCAGCGCCTCGCCGACCTCCCGCTCGTTCTCGTAGTTGACCGCGGTGTCGAGGTAGCGGTAGCCGACCTCGAGGGCGGAGACCATGGCCTCGATCCCCTCCTCGTCGCGCAGGGGATAGGTGCCGAAGCCGACGTGGGGGAGCGGGGTGCCGTCGCGGAGGGTATGCATCACCCCACCGTAGGCGTCCGGCCGCGGCGACGCAGGGGGAGCGGCCCGCGCCGGCGGCGTCACATGAGCGCGGCGGTGAGGCGGCAGACGTTGTCGAGGTAGCGCTCGTGCCAGGGCCGCCCGGCCCACTCCTGCAGCGTCAGCTCGCGGGAGGCCACGCGGTAGGCGGCGTCGTTGGCCTGCAGGTCCCGCACGAGGTCGCCACCGAAGGCGAGCAGCATGATCTCGTAGGTGAGGGCGAAGGAGCGGAAGTCCATGTTGCTCGAGCCGATGAGCGCGACCCGGTCGTCGACGGTGAGGTACTTGCCGTGCAGCACCGTCGGCGCCGGGTAGAGGTGGACGACGACCCCGGCCTCCAGGAGGCTCTGGTAGTAGGAGCGCTGCGCGTGCCCCACGAGCAACTGGTCGGCCTCCTCGCCGACGAAGAGCTCCACGAGCACCCCGCGGTAGACCGCGCTGGTGATCGCCGCCAGCAGCGCCTCGTCCGGCACGAAGTAGGGGTGGTGATGGCGACCCGCTCCCGCGCCATGTGGATGAGGGAGACGAAGAGCCTCCAGTTGGGCTCGGTCGGGAAGCCGGGGCCGGAGGGGACGAGCTGCATCGCGTGTGCCGCGCCTCCCGGGACCAGGTCGGGCTGGTCGGGGAAGTAGCGCTCGTGGTCGAGGTTCAGGTTCTGCCCGGTCTCGGTGTACCAGTCCGTCACGAAGACGGCGGAGACCTGGATGACGACGTCCCCACTGACCTGGACGGACACATCGCTCCAGGCCCGTCCCATGCGAGCGTTCTTGGCGCTGCCGTAGGCCGGGTCGATGAGGTTGTGCGAGCCGACGAAGGCGGTCTCGCCGTCGACGACCACGAGCTTGCGGTGGTTGCGCAGGTCGGGGCGCTGCCACTGCTTGCGCAGCGGGTTCAGCGGCATCATGAGGTGCCACTCGATGCCGGCCGCGTCCATCCTCGGCCCCAGCTCCTTGCGCCCCGGGTACTTGCGCGAGCCGAGGTGGTCCAGCAGCAGACGCACCTCCACGCCGCGGCCGGCGGCGCGCTCCAGGGCCTGGAAGACGACGTCGGTGCTCTCGTCCCAGGAGACGATGTAGAACTCGACGTGCACGAAGTCGCGGGCCTGGTCTACCGCGGCCGCGATGGCGGCGAAGAAGTCCGCTGTGTCGGGGAAGACCCCGTCGCAGGACCCGCTGACGCAGGACAGCCCGGTGAGCTCCCGGTTCATCCGCAGGATCGAGTCGAGGTCCGGCTCCGGCTGGACCTGCGGCAGGTCGGGGAGGGTGTCGGCGTGGTCGGACAGGAGCTGGTTGGCCTGCCGCTGGATGTCGTGCCGGCGGCCCGAGACGTACTTGCTGCCGATGAGGAAGTAGAGCGGGAAGCCCACCAGCGGGATGAAGAGGATGAGCAGCAGCCAGGCCGACGACGCGGACGGGCGCCGGTTCTCCGGGACCGAGCCGATCGCCCAGATCTTCAGGACATACTCGGCGACCAGCCAGACCGAGGAGATCGCGTAGAGGACCGTGGTCATGGCGGGATTCTAGGGTGATCGAGGCCCGTCGCTGCCGGAGTCGGGGATGAGTGTCCCGGTGACCTCGTGGTGCGGCCAATCCAGCGTCTCCGGCACGGTCTGGGTGACGTAGTTCGGGGTCTCCCGGTCGTGGACCGCCCGGGGCTCCACCGGCAGGTTGGTGTGCGGCGGGTTCGCCGTCCACGCGGCGGTGTAGAGGCACCAGCGCAGGCCCAGGTTGAGCCAGATGATGAGGGTGGCCAGCACCGCGAACGAGGCGATGATCGGGTTGTCCCACCGGCCGATGAGGCTCGTCCCGGCCAGCCGGAGCAGGCCCCAGCCGGCCGCGCCCAGCAGTGCTCCCTTCCACCAGTCGGGGCTGGGGATCCGCACCTTGGCGGCGACGCGGAAGAGCACGTAGAAGGTGATGGCGTCCACGACGAAGGCCGCGAGCACGGCGGCGCTGCGCAGCAGGAACCGGGTGGTGTCGCCGCTGGCCCCGACGGCGTCCAGCGCCAGGTGCGCGGCACCGGTCGTCGCGCTCAGCAGCAGCGAGGACACCAGCACTGCGGTGGCCAGCATGAGCACCCCGGCCCCGTCCCACAGCTTGCCGCGGATCGGTCGCATGGGTGCGCCGGTGAGCCCGAACATCG
The DNA here is from genome assembly GCF_001685415.1 of Serinicoccus hydrothermalis. Lineage (NCBI taxonomy): Bacteria > Bacillati > Actinomycetota > Actinomycetes > Micrococcales > Ornithinimicrobiaceae > Serinicoccus > Serinicoccus hydrothermalis. The sequence continues at coordinate 405,458 of NZ_CP014989.1, forward strand.
AACGGATGCTGTTGCGCAGGCCGGTGAGCACGTTGGTCGCCGTCCAGACCAGGACCGGCACCGAGATGATCGTGGCGAAGGTCAGCGACCGCTCCAGGAGCAGCCGGTCGGGGTCGATGATGCCGCCGTTGACCCCGTCGTCCACGAGACCGGGGAAGGCGGTGTTGATGGCCATGACCACGCGGTCGAAGAGCTCGGGCTGGCGGCCCAGGACCACCCGGAAGCCGTTGGTGAGGATGGTGACCAGGGCGACGAGGGAGACGAGCGCGGAGATCGTCACCCCGCCGGCCGAGAGGTTGCCGCGGACGAGCAGGTAGCGGACGAAGGCCCGCACCGGGCGCGAGGTGTCCACCCGGTGGATGGCGTGCCAGAAGAGGTTGCGCTGCGCGCCGTCGTCTTCAGCCTCCTGCGGCATACCGCCCCTCTCGCTCGTTCCTCGGAGCACAAGGTATACCGCCGCGTCGTGCCGGTCCTGCGCTGCCCGCCGGTGTCGCGGACTGGACAGCCGGGCCCGGCCGGGGTGGGATGCAGGTATGCCCGAAGTAGAGCTCCCCGCAGCCGCCGTCCCGTGCCGCCGCATCCCCGACGGCGCCCTCGTGGACGCGGACCCGACGCCCGGCATGAGCCGGCGGGTGGCCGAGCACACCGAGGGCATGTGGACCGGCACCGTGGACACCGCGCCCGGCGCCGTCACGGGCTGGCACCACCACGGGGAGCACGAGACGACGCTCTACATCGTCTCCGGCACCTTCCGGCTGGAGTCCGGGCCGTCCGGCGGCGACGTGATCGAGGCCGGGCCGGGCGACTTCGTCCGAGTGCCCGCCGGGGCGGTCCACCGCGAGTCGAACCCGGGGGAGGAGCCCTCCCGTGCGGTCATCGTGCGTTGCGGCTCGGGTGCGCCCACGGTCAACGTCGACGGCCCCGCAGCACCGGGCTAGCCTCGGGCCATGGAACGGGTCGGCCCGACGGCGGCGCTGGTGGTGATCGACGTCCAGCAGGGGTTCCTGGACGAGGAGTACTGGGGGAGGCGCAACAACCCGCACAGCGAGTCCAACATCGCCGTGCTCCTGGACCACTGGCGGGCCACCGCCAGGCCCGTGGTCTTTGTCCGTCACGACTCCACCAGCACAACCTCGCCGCTGCACCCCGACGCACCGGGCAACGACTTCCAGCCGGTGGTCACCGGCGAGCCCGACCTGCTGGTGCGCAAGAGCGTCAACTCCAGCTTCCACGGCACACCGGACCTGCACGCCTGGCTCCGGCAGGAGGGCATCACCGAGCTGGTCCTGTGCGGGATCACCACGAACCACTGCTGCGAGACGACGGCGCGGGTGGGAGGCAACCTCGGCCTCGACGTGTGGTTCGCCCTCGACGCCACGCATACCTTCGACCGGCAGGACCCCGACGGCGAGCTCGTCACCGCGGACACGCTGTCCAGGGTCACGGCGACCAACCTGCACGGCGAGTTCGCCACGGTCACGACCACGCAGTTCCTGACCTCGACGCCCTGAGGGCCGCGGCGGAACCTGCCGGCACCTGGGCAAGGTTGTGCACCGCAGGCAAGGCTGTGCACCGCACGGACAACCTGGGCAAGGTTGTGCACCGGAAACGACGTCGAGAACGCTGCCTCGGGTGCAGATCCTTGCCCAGGTCGGGTCGCTGGCCAGATGGGCCTGGCGGCCTTCTGCGAAGAACGCCGATAAGTCACATTATGTCAAGTAGTTGCCAGGAGGTCCACCGGTCCGACGTCCGCCCCTGCCCCGCCGACAGCGCCGGGTGGAGCGCCCTCACTGCCGCTCGTGGTCGACCAGCCAGGCGGCGTCGACCGGCTGCAGCTCGCGCGCGAGCTCCACGGTCTCGTCCTCGGTCCAACCCGGCACCCCGTCGAAGTTCGTCCGGTCCGTGAGGCGGACGTTGCTCCCGCCGAGGTCGACGTAGACGACGTAGTGGTCACTCTCGGGCTGACGGTAGACACTCAGGCCGTCGCCGAGGTCCTCGCACGGCCGGTTGTCTGTCAGGGTGAGGCAGTCACCGCCGCCGGGGCGGATGTCGACGTCGAGGTATGCCGCGTCCGGGATCTCGCCGCGCGCCACGATGTAGGACACGAGGTCTCCCGAAAGCCCCGTCACCGTCCACACGGACAGGTCCTCCCGCCCGACGGGCGCCACGAGATCCGCGCCCACAGCCTCCAGCTCGGCGATCTCCTCGCGGCGTTCCTCGCGGTCCAGCACGATCCAGGTGCCCGTCGCGAGGGCGACGGCGCAGGCCAGGGCGACCGCTCCCGGCAGCCAGGCACGGCGCCGCTCCCCCGCGCCGGGCTCCCCCGCACCCACGTCGTCAGCACCGTTCTCGTCCGCGCCGGCGTCACGAGCACCGCTCTCCCCCGCACGCGGCCCCACCGCCGTCAGCCCGGCCACCACCGGGGCCATCAGGACGAGCACCAGCGAGAGCGTCTCGTCCACCTCCGCGAGCATCACGGCCGGCACGACCAGCACGATCGTGGTCGGCAGCCACCACCAGCGCATCCACCGGGCCGCCAGCACGGCCGCCGCCACCGCCCCCAGGAGTGCTCCCAGCAGGGCCCCGCCGAAAGGGTAGTCGAGGCACTCCAGACCGCCCTCGCACGGGATCATCGCCCCGATCGCGAAACCCCCCGCCGCGAGCACCAGGACGAGGACGAACCACGTCGCGAGCGCGGCGACGAGTGATCCGGCCCGGCCTACCCGGGGCACGGGGCACCCTCGCAGCACGGCCTGATCCATCCGCAGCCGTCGCACCGCTCGTGCGAGGTCTCCCAGCGCAGGAGGGTGCCGCAGTTGGGGCAGGGCTCGGTGAGGTCAGCCATGGCGACAGTCTGGCAACCCGGCGGGGAGGGTCCACCGAGGCACGCCGCCCCCGACCCGCGGGGCGCCGGACGCGCTCGAGGCGCCCGGAACGGGCTCAGCCGGCCGCGTCGGCCACGACGGCGGCCAGATCGGCGGGCCGGGACCACATGGGCCAGTGACCCGTGGGCAGGTCGACGTAGGTCAGCGCCCGGTAGTCCGGCAGCGCACGGAGGAAGGGCACCCCCTGCGCGGCGTAGCTGCGGAAGTCCTCGCTCGGGAAGGACGTGCACACCACCGTCGCCGGCACGTCGTGCCGCGCGTCGTTCGTGAGCCGCACCGGCGTGCTGACGACCAGCCCGGGGGTCGGGACCGCACGCTCCCGGAAGGTCGAGAGCTGCTCCTCGGTGAGGTCCCGCATGGATCCCTCCGCCAGCTCGTCCTCGTAGCGGTCCTCCAGCAGCAGCACCTCCTCCGCGAACTCGGCGTCCATCGCGCCGCCGTCCGCCGACGGCGCGGTGTCGACCCACACCACGTGGTCGACCAGCTCGGGTCGCTGGTCCAGCACCAGGGTGCCCGGGACCGCCGCGCCGCTGTGCAGCACCAGGACCCGCCGGTCCGCCGCCGGGTCGAGCGCGGCGACGATCGCGTCCGCCTGGTCCTGCGGGGTCACCCGTGAACGGTCGGGGTCCTCGACCCCCTGGCCCGGCAGGGTCAGCGCGTCCACGGCATACCCCTGCTCGGACAGGAGCCGGGCGACCTCGTCCCACGCCCACTCCCCCAGCCAGAACCCCGGCACCAGCACGATCTGTGTCGTCATGTGCCCAGCCTGGCACCGCCCGCGGACAGTGCGCGTCCGCGGGCGGCAGCGAGGACGTCAGGACGACACGGCGGCGGCGAACTCGTCGGCGAAGGTGACCATGAGGTCGAGCGTCCCGGCGTCACCGTTCATGGTGATCACGCCGTCCTCGGTGCGCTGGTAGCAGACGGCCGACGTCCCGCCGGGGTTGAGCCCGCAGCTGCCCGCACCGGCCTCGGTGTTGTCGGTCTCGATCTCGGAGACGAGGTCCTCGTAGGGCGAGGACAGCGGCTGGCTGTCGACCGACACGTACTCCCCCGACTCCATCTCGTAGATGACCGCAGGCCCGCTGTCGTCCGCGAGGGTGAAGTCGCCGACCGTCTCGGGCGGCGAGTCCATGACGCCGGCCGGCAGGGTGTCGACCGCCGACCCCGCCTCCTCGGACCCGGAGTCCTCGGTCGTCTCTTCCTCGGTGGTCTCCATCGGCTCCTCCGAGGTCTCCTCCATGGGTTCCTCGGAGGTCTCGTCCATGGTCTCCTCCTCCATGGCCGAGGTCTCGGCGGCCGAGGTCTCCTCGGACGGGCTCGAGGCCTCCTCGCCGCCGTCCCCTCCGCCGCAGGCGGACAGCGCCAGCGCCAGCGCCGCGACAGCAGTCAGTCGTGCTCGGGTCGATCTCATGATGTTCCTCCCCAGGTGGTGTGCCGCGCAGACCACGCGGCACCGCCAGCGTAGGGGGGCGGGTCCACCTCCGCCAGTGCGAGGTGCGCCCGTCATCACTACTGTCGGTCCATGTCCACCATCTTCACCAAGATCATCGAGGGCGAGATCCCGGGCCACATCGTCTGGAGCGACGAGGTCTGCGCCGCCTTCCTCGACATCGAGCCCCTCACCCCCGGTCACGTGCTCGTCGTGCCCCGGGACGAGACCGACCACTGGGTCGACCTGCCGACCGGGACGCTCGACCATGTCATGAACGTCGCCGCGACGATCGGCCGGGCGCAGCAGCAGGTCTACGGCGCCGAGCGCGTCGGGATCATCGTGCAGGGCTTCGAGGTCCCGCACGCCCACGTCCACGTCTTCCCGACCTCGGACCCGGGCGACTTCGACCTCACCCGCAAGGGACCCCGGGACGAGGAGGACCTGGCCGCCGACGCGGCGGCGCTGCGCGAGGCGCTCGAGCGCTGAGACCGCCGCCCCGGATGTATCTGGACGCCCCCCAGGGTCCTCCTGACTGCGGACGACCCTGGGCGCGGCACCGTGCGAAGCTGCGCCCCTGAGACGGAGGAGCAGCCATGGGTGGCGTCACCAGGACCTCGGACCGTCAGCGTTGGCGGCTCCCCTCCGTCCCCGCCGGCTTCGTCACCGACGGAGGCATGGAGACCGACCTCATCTTCCACCACGGGGTGGACCTGCCCGAGTTCGCCGCCTTCCCGCTCCTCGAGCACGACGAGGGCCGGCGCCGCCTGCGGGACTACTACACGGGGTATGCCCACATCACCCGGCACCGTGGCGCGGGCCTGCTCCTGGAGTCACCCACCTGGCGAGCCAACCCGGATTGGGGCCGCGCCCTCGGCTACGACCGGACCGCTCTGCACCGGGTCAACGTCGAGGCGGTGACCTGGCTGCACGACCTCGCGCAGGCCCTCTCCCCCGACCTCCCGGCCGTCGTGGTGAGCGGCATGGTCGGCCCGCGCGGCGACGGCTACGCGGCGAGCACCATCGACCCGGACGAGGCTGCCGCGTACCACCAGGACCAGCTCGCGGCCTTCGCCGAGGCCGGTGCCGACCTGGCGGCGGCGCTGACCCTGACCTCGGTCGGTGAGGCCGTCGGCGTCGTGCGCGCGGCCGAGGCGGTCGGCATACCCGTCGCCGTGTCCTTCACCGTGGAGACCGACGGCGCCCTGCCCGACGGCACCCCGCTCGGGTCCGCGATCGAGACCGTCGACGCGGCGACCTCGGGCGCGGCCAGCCACTTCCTCGTCAACTGCGCCCATCCCCGCCACATCGCTCCGGGCGTGGACGCGGCCGGCGCCGGCACCTCCGAGGACGGCTGGAGGTCCCGCATCGCCGGGCTCCGGGTCAACGCCTCCGCGCTCAGCCACGCCGAGCTCGACGAGGCGGTCGAGCTGGACGAGGGCGACATCCCCGCGCTCGCCGCGGCGACGCACGCCCTGGCCGCCTCCCTGCCCTCGGTCCGGATCCTCGGCGGCTGCTGCGGCACCGACGTCCGTCACGTCGCCGCGATGTGGGGCGTGCCGCAGGACACGCCGGGCGCTGACCCTGGCCCGGCGGCGGCAGGCTGACACAGTGGTGGGATGAGCGAGAGCGTCGACGGGCAGGACGCCTCCGACTTCCACCGGGAGGTGGGCGACCCCTGGGACGAGGGGTATGCCGTGACCGGCCCGGTCGAGGCGCACGGCCGCTCGCTCGACTTCGGGCTGCTGCTCCTGCGCGCGGGCTCCCTGCTGCTCGTCCCGCACGGCGCCTACGCGGCCTTCGACATGGCGCGCTTCACCGCCCTGGTGGACCAGACCCTCATCGGCTCCCAGGCCCCCGACTTCTTCGCCTGGGCGATCATGCTCTGCGCCGTCGGCCTGCCCGTCCTGCTGCTCCTGGGCCTGTTCACCCGACCGGCGGCCTTCCTCCTCACCGCCGTGCTGGCCGCCGTCTGGATCCTCGGGGTCTTCCTCCGCGAGGACTACCGGCCGTTCGCCGGCGACGGGTCGCTCACCGGCGAGGTGGCGCTGCTCCTCGTCGCCCTCGTGCTGCCGCTCGTCTTCACGGGTGCCGGGCGCCTGTCGGTGGACAGCCTGCGCACCGGGGGTCGGCCCTAGGCGTCGGTAGTCTGACGCGGTGAGGTGCGACTACTTCGACGCGGGGACGTGCCGGTCGTGCACCCTCATGGGCCAGCCGTACGCCCTCCAGCTCGCGCAGAAGCAGCGCGACGTCGCCGGGACGCTGGACACGCATGTGGCCGCGGACCCGTGGCTCGAGCCCGTGCCCAGCCCGGAGTCGGGCTTCCGCAACAAGGCCAAGCTCGTCGTCGGCGGCACCAAGGTCGCGCCCACCGTGGGCATCCTCGACGCCGACGGGCACGGGACCGACCTGCGGCACTGCGGCCTCTACGAGGCGGGTCTGGACCGGGCCGTGGCCGCGCTGCCCGACCTGCTCGCGGGCGCCGGGCTCACCCCCTACGACGTCCCCTCCCGCCAGGGCGAGCTCAAGCACGTCCTGCTCACCCACTCCCCCGACGACGCCATCCTGGCCCGCGTCGTGCTCCGCTCCCCCGGCCAGCGACGGCGGGTGGGCGACCTCGTGGAGGCGTGGCGGCGCCGCCCCGACCTGCCGAGGCTGCAGGTCGCCAGCATCAACCTGCAGCCGGCCCACGCGGCGGTGCTCGAGGGGCGGCGGGAGGAGGTGCTCACCCCGGACACAACGCTGCCGATGCGCCTGGGCGAGGTGACGCTCCACCTCGGCACCCGCAGCTTTTTCCAGACCAACACCACCGTCGCCTCGGCGCTCTACCGGCAGGTCGCCGCGTGGGTGGACGAGCTCGACCCGGGCAGCGTCTGGGACCTCTACTGCGGCGTCGGCGGCTTCGCGGTGCACCTCGCGGCCCCAGGCCGGCAGGTGACCGGCGTCGAGGTGTCGGCCGAGGCGGTGCGCAGCGCCGGGCGCAGCGCCGAGGGGCTGGGCCCGGCCGCCGAGGGTCTGCGCTTCGTCACCGACGACGCCACGGCGTATGCCCTGGGCTCGGCCCGGCAGGAGCGCCCCGACCTCGTGATCGTCAACCCGCCCCGCCGCGGGCTCGGCGCGAGGCTGCCGGAGTGGCTCGAGACCTCCGGCATACCGCACGTCGTCTACTCCAGCTGCGCGGCGGCCACCCTGTCGCAGGACCTCGAGCGGATGCCGTCCTACCGGGTGACGCGGGCGCGGCTGTTCGACATGTTCCCGCAGACGCGGCACCACGAGGTCGCGGTCGTGCTCTCCCGGCACGCGGGTGGGTCGCTCGGCCCCGAGGCCGCCGCTCTGCCATGATGGACCCTCCGCGACATCCCCGACGACGAGGAAGTGCCAGAGCGATGCCCAACACCTTCGAGGCCGTGTCCCCCTCCGGGCACGAGCGCAGCTCGGCCTTCCTGTCCGTCCCGCAGCCGAACGACGTGCTCGAGGACTACATGGAGCGGTCCCAGCTGCACCGCGGCTCGCTGCGCGAGCAGGACGGCTACACGATCCCGTTCCGGGACGGCGGCCAGGTGCGCATCACGGTCCGCGAGGAGGGCGACGACGCCGAGCAGGGGGTCGGCCTCCTCTTCGAGGTCGAGGCGCCCAACACCGAGCGCCGGGACTACATCGAGCGCGAGGTCGACCAGGAGCTCGGGGCGGACACGGACGGCCTGAGCTGGCAGCGCGAGCAGGGCTGAGCCCGGCCCGCTAGCTCCTCGCTCACGAGAAGGGCGCCGGGTCACCGGACCCGACCCGCACGACCTCGGCATACCCCTCGGACAGGTCGACCACGGTCGTGGGCTCGCACCCGGTCTGGTCGCCGTCGACGACGACCTCGACCTGGTGGTCCAACCGCTCCTTGACCTCCCAGCCGTAGCCCAGCGGCTCCTCCTCCCCCGGCAGGAGCAGGGTGCTGGTGAGCAGCGGCTCCCCCATCTCCGACAGCAGCGCCCGGCAGATCGGGTCCTGGGGTATGCGCACGCCCACCGTCCGCTTCTTGGGGTGCAGGAGCCGCCGGGGCACCTCCTTGGTGGCCGGCAGGATGAAGGTGTAGCAGCCCGGGGTCGCGGCCTTGACCGCGCGGAAGACGGCGTTGTCGAGCTGGACGAACTGGCCGAGCTGGGAGAAGTCGGCGCACATGAGGGTGAAGTGGTGGCGGTCGTCGAGCCCCCGGATCGAGACGATCCGTCCCTTGGCGTCCGGGTCGCCCAGCTGCGCCCCGAGGCTGTAGCAGGCGTCCGTCGGGAAGGCCACGAGACCTCCCTCGCGCAGCACCCCGGCCACCTGCTGGATGAGCCGGGGCTGCGGGTCGACCGGGTGGATGTCCAGGAAGCGTGCCATGGGCCGACTGTAACCATCCGGGACGGGCCGTGACGAGGGCCGAGGGTGTCCCGGCCCCGGGTCCTCACCGCGCGCGGAGGAACTGCCGCAGCGTCGCGGTGAAGGCCTGCGGCTGCTCGGAGTGGACCCAGTGGCCGGCGTCCTTGATCGTCACCTGCACGGTGCGGGGGAAGAGCCGGCGCATGACCTCGCCGTCGGCCTCGCCGACGTAGGGCGAGTCCGCCCCGGCGATCCACAGGACCCGCCCCCCGAAGCTCCGTCCCTCGTGCGGGACGTCACCCATCACCGCCGTCAGGTCGCGGCGCAGCACGTCGAGGTTGGGCTGCCAGGCGAACTCCCCGGTGTCGCCGTCGCGGCGCAGGTTCTGCAGGAGGAAGCCGCGCAGGGTACGGGAGTCCACGTCCGCGGACAGCTCGGTGTCGGCCTGCCCGTGGGAGGTGATCGAGCCGAGGTCGATGCGCTCGAGGGAGTCCAGCAGGTGCTGGAAGTTGCTGCCGTCCGCGGAGCCGGTGGGGCTGATGTCGACGACGACGAGACGGTCGAGGAGCTCGGGCGCCTGCAGCGCCGCGGTCATGGCGATCTTACCGCCCATCGAGTGGCCGACGAGGTTGACCGGTGTCCCCTCCGCGCCCAGCGCCCGCAGCTGCTGCACCACCAGGTCGGCGGCCCCGGCGTAGTCGAAGGCCTCGGTCCAGGGCGAGCGACCGTGGTCGGGCATGTCGAGCAGGACGCAGCGGAAGTCCGGCTGCAGCGCCTTGGCGATCCCGGTGAAGTTGCGACCCCGCCCCAGGAGACCGTGGCAGAAGACCACCACCGGGCCGTCCTCGCCGATGACGGTCTGGGCGAGCGGTCCGGCTGAGGTCGTGGCGGAGGTCACGGCGGCCACCCTAGCCGCCGCTCCCCCGCCGGTCGCGCACCGCCGTCCGCGCCCCGGGCAGCGCGCGCCTCAGGTCGTCGGCGCGGTCAGCGGCTTGCGCATCGCGGCGCTGCGGTGCTTGAGCGCGAAGCCCAGGCGCTCGTAGAGGCGCGTCGCCCCGGTCGGGCTGTCGGAGTCCACGTCCAGCTCGATGACGTCGTAGTCGCCGGAGGCTGCCGCCAGGCCGATGGTGCGGGCCAGCGCCGCGGCGGCGATCCCCCGGCCGCGGGCTGCCGCCACCGTGCCGAGGATGGCGACGTAGGCCTCCCGGTCCACCCACTGGGCCGCCATGACGTAGGCGAGGACCTGGCCGTCCAGCTCACCGCCCCGGGCCACCGCGACCGTCGAGACCGCCGGCCGGGCGCTGCGCGAGACCCATCGCTCGTGCCAGCGCTCCGCGTCGCTCTCCCCCGAGCCCCAGTGGTCCCGGAAGGCGGCGTTGTGCGCCAGCCGGACCGCCTCCTCGTCCTCGTCGGTGGGCGTGCGCAGCTCGACCCCGTCGATCTCGGCGACGGCGGGCGGGTCGGCGAGGTCGCGGCCCAGCAGGTTGAAGTAGCGCACCACGGCATACCCGTGGTCGCCCAGCAGCTCGCGCGACCCGGACCCGTCCAGCCCGCCCCCGGCGGAGAGGTAGCCCGGGACGTCGGGGTGGCGCTGCGCGAGCAGCTCCTGCGCCCGCTGCTCCAGGTGCCGGACGAGCTCGGTCCCGAGGCCGCGGCCGCGGTGGTCGGCGTGGACGCCGCCGTCGAGGTAGGCCCGGGCCTGCCCCTCGTGGTCCAGGGTCTGGGGCACCCCCGTCGCGCCGTAGCCCACGAGGGTGTCGCCGGCCCACACCGCGACGGTGTCCCGCTCCGGGTCCGTGCCCGGTGCCCGCAGCTCCTCCGCGAGGTCCTCGGCGGAGGAGAACTCCTCCGTGCCGTCGACGACGGCCAGGTGGTTGACGAGCTCGGCCCAGGCGCCGACGTCGTCGGTGCCCAGGCTGCCCCAGCGGTATGCCGTGCCTGTCGTCTGCGTGGTCATGTCGACCAGCCTGCCCGACCGCAGGGGGCGGCCGCCACCGGATTCTCCGGCTCCATCTGCGACGATGAGCGCCATGCGTGACCTGTGGCACTACATCGGCATCACGCCCGCCGGGGCGATCGCCGTGGTGCTCAGCACGATCACCATCTACTTCGTCTTCGGCGCCGTGCTGCGGCTGTGGGGCCAGCGCCTCTACTCCAGCCCGCGCAGCCTCGACCTCGCGATCGTCACCGTCCTCGGGGCGATCGTGGGCCGCTCGACCATGGGGCACGTGCCGACGCTGACCGGCGGTCTCATCGCGCTGGGCACGCTGGCCGGGCTGGAGGTCACCTTCCGCAACCTGCGCCGGCTGCCCCTGCCCCAGCTGGACCCGCAGTCCCGGGCCCGGGCGGCCGTCCTCGTCGTCGCCGGCAAGGTCCAGAACGACGCCCTGCGCAGCTACGGGCTGACGATGCCCATGCTCTGGAGCTCGCTGCGCCAGGCGGGGGTGAGCCACCTGTCGCAGGCCGCGCTGGTGGTGCTGGAGCCGAACGGCCAGATCTCCGTGGTCCGGGCCGGGCAGGCGATCCACCCGCGGGCCCTGCTCGGCGTCAAGGGGGCGCACCGCGTGCAGGAGCACCTGCGCGAGGCCGGCCACCTGCATACCGGACCGGCGGGGCAGGCCCGCGCCGCCCACCCCTCGGAGCCCAGCACGGACTCCTCGCCGCGCAGCGTGCCGGCCCCGGGGCCCGAGGGCTCGTCCTCGGGGGGCTCGACCAGCATCACGGCCGACGGGCGCGGAGCGGGCGAGGGCTCCTAGCGGACCTCGAAGTCGACCGGGGTCGGCAGTGCCACCGTGCGCGACACCGTGCACAGCCGGTCCCGCGACATCGTGACCGCCTCGGGCAGCCGCTCCCGCGCGGCGTCGCCGGCCTCGCCCTCGGGGAAGGTCACCTGCACCGTCACGGTGACCGGACCGAGGCGGTTGCCCTCCTCGTCGCGCACCTTGTCGGCACCGGCAGAGATCTCGAAGGAGGTGGGCTCGGCCTTGCGCGAGGTCAGCAGGTCGATGTCGATGCCCGAGCAGCCGGCGACGCCCACGAGCAGCAGCTCCACGGGGGTGAAGGCCGCGCCGTCCTCCCCGGCGCCGTTGCCGACCGGGATGCTGCCGCCGCGGTCGTTGCGGGCCTCGAAGTGGCCAGGGCCGGTGCGGGTGAGGGACACGGAGCGGTGCGGGTCGTCAGCCATGCCCGTAGTGTGCCAGGGGTGAGTGACTCGACGACGCAGATGCCCGGCCCCGCCATCCCCCCGCACCAGCTGGTCCTGGTGCGCCACGGTCAGACCGAGTGGTCCAAGGCCGGCCGGCACACCGGCCTGACCGACCTCCCGCTGCTGCCCGAGGGAGAGGAGGCGGCTGCCGGTCTGCGCAGGGTCCTCGGGGACCGCTCCTTCGCGCACGTGCGGTGCTCGCCGCTGCAGCGGGCACGGCATACCGCCGAGCTCGCCGGGCTGCAGGTCGACGAGATCGACGAGGACCTGCGCGAGTGGGACTACGGCGGCTACGAGGGGCGCAGCACGCCGGAGATCCGGGAGGAGCTGGGCTACCGGTGGAACGTCTTCCACCACCAGATCGTGCCGGGCGACACCCCGGGCGAGACCGTGGAGCAGGTCGCGGCACGCGCCAGCGTGGTGCTGGCCCGCGTCTGGCCCTACCTCTTCGAGGGCGACGTGGCCCTGGTCGGGCACGGGCACGCGCTGCGGATCCTCACCAGCGTCTACCTGCGCCAGGCACCGCGCTTCGGCCAGCACCTGACCTTCGAGGTCGGCGCGGTCGGCATCCTCGGCCACCACCGCGAGCAGCCGACGATGGAGGCCTGGAACCACCGCTGAGGCCCGGCCGGGTCAGGCCGGGGCGGGCTGCCGCTCCTCCGCCTCCGCGGACCGCGCCTCCACCGTCGGCACCTCCCAGGTGTGCACCGGCAGGTTGTCCTCGGAGTTGTCGAGGTAGTGGCCGAACATCGCGGTCAGCGCCTCGTCCCGGCTGTGCCCGGCGTCCTCGTAGGCCTCGGTGACCGCCACCTGCCAGCTCGCGCCGTTGGTGCCCGCACGGCACCGGCCCTCGATGATGGACAGGTAGTGGTTGCGCACCTCGCGGCGCAGCCCGAGGGCGGCGAGCCCGTCGTCGGCCACCGACAGCAGGTGGTCGGCGACGAGGTCCACCACCGGGAGCCGGCCCAGGCCGGGCCAGGTGTGCGTGGCCTCGATGCCGTGCTTGGCCGCGTCGAGGAAGTTGCGGTCGGCGTCCGCGAAGGGCATCTTCGTCCAGATCGGCCGGCCGCTGGTCGTGAACGACTCGAGCAGGCCGTAGTAGAGGCAGGCGTTGGCCACCGTGTCCACGGCGGTCGGGCCGGCGGGGAGCACGCGGTTCTCCACCCGCAGGTGCGGCACGCCCTGGGACATGTCGTAGATGGGGCGGTTCCACCGCCATACCGTGCCGTTGTGCAGCTTGAGGTCGGACAGGTGGGGCACGCCGCCCGACGCGAGCACGGCCTTGGCGTCCTCGTCCGAGGCCTCGGGGAGCAGGGCGGGGAAGGAGCGGACGTTCTCCTCGAAGAGGTCGAAGATCGAGGTGATCCAGGACCGTCCGAAGTAGGCGCGCGGGCGCACGCCCTGGTGCTTGAGCTCGATCGAGCGGGTGTCTGTCATCTGGGTGAACAGCGGGATCCGCGTCTCCGCCCAGAGCCTCTTGCCGAAGAGGTAGGGCGAGTTCGCGCCCATGGCGATCTGCAGGCTCGAGATGACCGTCGCGGCGTTCCAGTAGACCGGGAAGTCCAGCGGGGTGACCTGCTGGTGCAGCTGCACCGAGGTGCAGCCGGACAGCGGGCCGATGGTGTCGTGATAGCTCTGCACCCGCTCACCGGTCGGGCCCTCGAGCTCCAGCTCGAAGCCCTCGCCCCGCTCCCGGATGAGGGAGTCGTTGAGGGCGGTGTAGCGCACGCCCTCGGAGAGCCAGGGTGAGTCGAAGAGCTCCGCGCGCAGGCTGGGGATGATGCCGATCGAGGCGACCCGGCAGGTATACGCGCGGGCGGCGTCCCCGGCCCGCCGCATCGACTGCGAGAGCCACCGCTCCAGCCGCACGGCCTGGTCGCCGGCCATGGGCCGCGGCGGGACGTTGAGCTCGATGTTGTAGCGGCCGACCTCGGGCTGGAAGTCGCCCTCCCCGATGTCGGCGAGGACCTCCTGGTTGCGCAGCGCCGGGGCGAGGCCGTCCTCCTCGACGAGGTTGAGCTCGATCTCCAGGCCCATCTGCGGCCGGGTGAAGTCGAACCTGCTGCCCTCGAGCATCTGCTCGAAGCAGTCCAGGTCGTCACGGACCTTGGCCCGGAACGCCAGGCGCTGCTCCCGCGTGAACTCGCTGCGACTCACCTCTTGGCCCATGCGCTGAATCCTCACACACTGTGGCCTGCATCACCACACCCTGGCCTGGCGTGCCTCACGCCCGGAGTGCGGTCACCTTCGTGCAACCTTCATCACGCTGTAGGGCGATGGAGGTTGCTGGAAGGTGACCGCACTCCGGGGCGGGGCGGCCTAGTCCTCGAAGTCCTCCGGCGGCGGGCAGGAGCAGACGAGGTTGCGGTCGCCATAGACGCCGTCGATGCGCCGGACCGGGGGCCAGTACTTCCGGTCGGGGTCGACACCGGCGGGGTAGGCCGCGGCCATCCGGTCGTAGTCGAGGTTCTCGTCCCACTCCCCCGCCAGGCTGAGCGCGGTATGCGGGGCGCCGCGCAGGGCGCTGGTCTCGACCGAGCCCTCGGCATCGTCCATCTCGCGGCGGATGGCGATCATGGCCTCGATGAAGCGGTCGATCTCCCCCAGGTCCTCGGACTCGGTCGGCTCGACCATGAGGGTCCCCGCCACGGGGAAGGACATCGTCGGGGCGTGGAAGCCGTAGTCGATGAGCCGCTTGGCCACGTCGTCGACGGTCACGCCGGTGCTCTTCGTCAGGCCGCGCAGGTCGAGGATGCACTCGTGCGCCACGAGGCCGTGCTCGCCGGTGTAGAGCACCGGGAAGTGCTCGTGCAGCCGCCGGGCGACGTAGTTGGCGCTGAGCACGGCCACCTGACCGGAGCGGGTCAGGCCCTCCCCGCCCATGAGCCGGATGTAGGCCCACGGGATCTGAAGGATGCCCGCGGAGCCGAAGGGCGCGGCCGAGATCGGCCCCGGCCCGGTCTCCGGGCCGGCCTCGGCGTCCAGCGGGTGGTTGGGGAGGTAGGGCGCCAGGTGCTCGCGCACGCCCACCGGCCCGACGCCGGGACCGCCGCCGCCGTGCGGGATGGTGAACGTCTTGTGCAGGTTGAGGTGGCTGACGTCGCCGCCGAACTCGCCCGGCTTGGCGATGCCGAGCAGCGCG
Source organism: Serinicoccus hydrothermalis (assembly GCF_001685415.1). Taxonomy (NCBI): domain Bacteria; kingdom Bacillati; phylum Actinomycetota; class Actinomycetes; order Micrococcales; family Ornithinimicrobiaceae; genus Serinicoccus; species Serinicoccus hydrothermalis. The sequence goes on from NZ_CP014989.1 coordinate 420,472, forward strand.
TTGAGGTTGGCACCGTCGACGTAGACCTGTCCCCCGGCCTCGTGCACCAGCTCGCACAGCTCGGTGATCGTGTCCTCGTAGACGCCGTGCGTGGAGGGGTAGGTGACCATGATGGCGGCGAGCTGCTCGCCGTGCGTCTCGATCTTGGCGCGTAGGTCCTCCAGGTCGACCTCGCCGGAGCCGGTGCTCTTGACGACGACGACCTTGAGCCCGGCCATCACCGCGCTGGCGGCGTTGGTGCCGTGCGCGCTGGCCGGGATGAGACAGATCCTGCGCTGCTCGTCCCCACGGTCCAGGTGGTACTTCCGGATCGCGAGGAGGCCGGCGAACTCGCCCTGGGCGCCGGCGTTGGGCTGGAGCGAGACCCGGTCGTAGCCGGTGATCTCCTCCAGCCACCCGCACAGCTGGTCGATCATCTCCCGGTATCCCTGGCTCTGGTCCGCGGGGGCGAAGGGGTGCAGCGACCCGAACTCCGGCCAGGTCACCGCCTCCATGGTGGTGGTGGGGTTGAGCTTCATCGTGCAGGAGCCGAGCGGGATCATCCCCCGGTCCAGCGCGTAGTCCTTGTCCGCGAGGCTGCGCAGGTAGCGCAGCATCGCGGTCTCGCTGCGGTGGCTGCTGAACACCGGGTGCGTGAGGTATGCCTCGTCCTCGGCCCGCGCGAGGTCGCCGTGGTCGGGGGCGGTGCCCTCGTCGACGGTCACCGAGCCGGGGTCGGCGCCGAAGGCCTCCGCGACGGCGCGCAGGTCGGCCTCGGTGGTGAGCTCGTCGACGGAGAGCAGCACGGTGTCCTCGTCGACCTGCCACAGGTTGATGCCGCGCTCCAGCGCGGCCGCCAGCACCTCGTCGGCGCGCCCCGGGGTGCGGACCGTGAGGGTGTCGACGTAGCGGTCGACGCCCAGCTCGAGCCCCGCCCCGGTCAGGGCCGAGGCCAGCGCGCGCGCCCGGGCGTGCACCCGCGCCGCGATCCGGCGCAGCCCCTCCGGGCCGTGCCAGACGGCATACATCGAGGCCATGACGGCGAGCAGCACCTGCGCCGTGCAGATGTTGGACGTCGCCTTCTCGCGCCGGATGTGTTGCTCGCGGGTCTGCAGCGCCAGCCGGTAGGCCTGCTTGCCGTCGACGTCCTTGGAGACCCCGACCAGGCGCCCGGGCAGCGTGCGCTCGAGCCCCTCGCGCACCGCGAGGTAGCCGGCGTGCGGGCCGCCGAAGCCGAGCGGGACGCCGAAGCGCTGGCTGCTCCCGACGGCGACGTCGGCGCCCCACCGCGCCGGCGGGGCGAGCAGGGTGAGCGCGAGCAGGTCGGCGGCGACGGTCACGAGCGCCCCGGCCTCGTGCGCGGCGTCGGTGAGGGCGGCGAAGTCGCGCACCTGGCCGTCGGCGCCTGGGTACTGCACGAGCACCCCGAAGACCTCGCGCCCCTGCGCGGCCTCCTTGAGGCTCTCCTCGTCGGTCACGGCGGTGACGTCGGTGGTCACGACGTCCCAGCCCACCGCGGTGGCCCGGGCCCGGATGACCGCCTCGGTCTGGGGCAGCACGTGCTCGTCGAGGAGCAGCACCGCGTCCTGCGCGACCTTGCTGCTGCGACGCATGAGGGCCATGGCCTCGGCGCCCGCGGTGCCCTCGTCGAGCATGGAGGCGCCGGCCACGGCCAGGCCGGTGAGGTCGGTGACCACGGTCTGGAAGTTGAGCAGCGCCTCGAGCCGGCCCTGGGAGATCTCCGGCTGGTAGGGGGTGTAGGCGGTGTACCACGCCGGGTTCTCCAGGATGTTGCGGAGCACCACGGGCGGGGTCTGCGTGCCGTAGTAGCCCAGCCCGATCATCGGCGTGACCACGGTGTTCTTGGCCGCCAGCGCGCGCAGCTCGGCGATCACCGCCTGCTCGCTCGGAGCCGCCTCGATGTCCAGCGGCACGTCGCCGCGGATCCCCTCCGGCGTGGCCGCCTCGACGAGCGCCTCGAGGCTGTCGTAGCCGACCACCTCCAGCATCCTCGCAACGTCCTCCTCGCGGGGACCGACGTGGCGAGCGACGAACTCGGCGGTGGGGTGGCTCAGGGTGCTCATGGGGGGACGAACTCCTTCGGGCGTGGGCCTGCGGGGGCACCTCCCCCTCTGCCGGCCCCGTGCGGGGCGTTCCAGAGCTGCCTGCTCCGCGTGGTCCGGTGCGCCTGAGAGCTTGGTGGGGAGTATGCCCCTTCGGCGCCTCACCGTGTGACGGGGAGGACTCTCCCACGCGACGTCGTCGGCCCCGCCAATCTAGCACCGGCACCCGTCCGCGGGCGCCGCAGGCGGGTCGGGCTCAGGAGGTCTTGCGGGCGCGCCGGCGCGCGGACAGCTCGTCGCCGGGGTGGTCCACCGGCGGCTCGTCGGCACGCTCGCTGGGGAGCTCGGCGAGCTGCCCCTCCACCTCGCGCCAGACGCTGCCGACGGCGATGGCGAAGACGCCCTGGCCGCCGCGGACGAGGTCGATGACCTCGTCGTCGCTGGTGCACTCGTAGACGCTGGCACCGTCGCTCATGAGGGTGATGCGGGCGAGGTCCTGCACGCCCCGCTCCCGCAGGGCGTTGACGGCCACCCGGATCTGCTGCAGCGAGATGCCGGTGTCGAGCAGCCGCTTGATGATCTTGAGGACGAGGATGTCGCGGAAGCTGTAGAGCCGCTGCGTCCCCGAGCCGGAGGGGTTGCGCACCGAGGGCTCGAGCAGCCCGGTCCGGGCCCAGTAGTCGAGCTGGCGGTAGGTCACGCCCGCTGCGCCGCAGACCGTCGGGCCGCGGTAGCCGATGCCGTCGTCCAGCGCCGCCGTGTCGTCCGAGAACAACATCCCCTGGGCCGGCGCCTGCGCCGCCCCACCGGCCGGTCCGCCCGGTGCGTCTGCTCCAGCGTTCACCGGTTCTCCTCGATGGTGTGACTCGTGTGACTGGTGTGGTGCACAAGGTGACGGTATGCCGCGCCCGACCCCGGGTCAACGGCGCCACGCCGGGACCTCACGGCCGCCCCTCCTCGTCCCCGCCACCCGCGGAGGACTCGAAGTCCTCGGCCGACACCTCGTCGAGGAACTCGCGGAAGCGCTCCACCTCGTCCTCCTCCTCGACGGCCATGGTCACGCCCACCTCGTCCAGGAGGTCCTCGGTGGTGAGGATCGGGGTGGCCGAGCGCAGCGCCAGCGCGATCGCGTCCGACGGTCGGGCGGAGAGCACCACGTCACCGTCGAAGTGCAGCTCGGCATAGAAGATGCCGTCCTGCAGCTCGGTGATCTGCACCCGTTCGAGCTTGCGGCCGAGCGCCTCGATGACCGTGACCATGAGGTCGTGGGTCAGCGGGCGAGGCGGCTCCACGCCCTGCTGGGCGTAGGCGATGGCCGTCGCCTCCGGCGCGGCGATCCAGATGGGCACGTAGCGCTGGCCGTCACGCTCGCGCAGCAGCACGATGGGACTGTTGGTCGGCATCTCGACCCGGACACCGAGCACGTCGAGCTCTTTCACCCTTCCACGGTACCCTCCGACGCCCGCCGACGTGGGGCGGACGGGGCACCCGATGGGTCAGCGGGACTGGTTGAGCCCGGAGCGCACCAGCGCGACGTGCAGCGAGAGCGTCTGGGCCAGCAGCTCGGCCTCCCGCTCGGCGGGGTCAGGGCCGGAGGCGCCCCGGGCGCGTCGCCGCCGCAGCGGCTCGAGCAGCTGCTGGGTGAGCCCGATCTCCCGGTCCGCCGCGACCCGGAACAGCCGCAGGTGCCGGGCCTCCAGGCCGAAGCGGGACAGCGCCACCGCGGCCTCGGCCACGTCGACGTCGTCGGCGTGGTGCTTGCCCCCGGCGTCCGTGCGCAGCAGCCCGAAGGCCTTGAGCTGGGAGTATGCCGCCGCGTCCAGACCGGTGCGCTCGCGCAGCTCCGCCGGGGAGAGCCGCACCGCACGGCGGCGGCGCAGCGCACCCGCGCTGAGGTCGGAGACCGGCGCGTGCGTGGCCGGCTCGGGCGGCGGGGCCGGGGCCGGGTGGCCGGCGTCGGCCTCCGGTGCGGGCCCGGTCAGCCCGGGCACGTCCAGCCCCCGGTCGAGCCGGTCCAGGGCGTCCTTGATGACCTTGTGCGGCCAGAAGCGGTCCCGCTGGGCGGTGAGGATGAAGCGCAGCCGGGCGATGTCGGCCTCGGTGAACAGGCGGTAGCCGGAGGCCCGCCGCTCGGGGCTGATGAGCCCCTCCTGCTCGAGGTAGCGGATCTTGGACTGCGTGAGGTCGGGGAAGTCGCCGTGCAGCTCGCGCAGGACGGCACCGATCGACACCCCGCCGGGCGCCACCGTCCCGGCGTGGTCGGGTGCCGGTGAGCTCACGAGCGACCGCGGTAGTAGACCAGCCGGAACTTGCCGATCTGTACCTCGTCGCCCTGGTTGAGCGGCATCTGCTCGATCCGCTGCCGGTTGACGTAGGTGCCGTTGAGGGAGCCGACGTCGCGCACGGCATACCCCTCCTCCTCCTTGACGAACTGCGCGTGCTTGCGCGAGACCGTCACGTCGTCGAGGAAGATGTCGCTGTGCGGGTGCCGGCCCGAGGTGACCTCGTCGGCGTCGAGCAGGAAGCGCGCACCGGTGTTGGGACCGCGCAGCACGATGAGCAGGGCCGTGCCCGGGCGCAGGGCGTCCACCGTGCGCTGGTCGTCCACGGACAGGCGGGGCGCCTCGTCGTCGAAGGTGTACTCCGCGGCGGGCAGGTCGGTACCGCCGGGGATCCGGGCCGTGGTCGGGTCGGAACCCAGGTCGTGGTGCTCGCGGTCACGATCGTCGCCACTCACGGTGCTGACCTCCTCGTCGGTGGGGTGTTGTCCCGGCGGGCGGACGGCCCCGTCGGTCGGTGTGGCCACACTCTACGTCAGGCCACCGACAGCTCAGTCGAGCTGGGCCTGGTAGGCGTCGGTGTCCAGGAGGGTGTCCAGCACGGAGGGGTCGGACAGGCTCATCTCGTACATCCAGCCGTCGCCGTAGCTGTCGGTGTTGACCAGCTCGGGAGTCGCGTCGAGGAGCTCGTTGACCGCCGTGACCTCACCGGCGAGCGGGGCGTAGATGTCGCTCACCGACTTCGTGGACTCCACCTCGCCGCACGAGTCGCCCGGGGCCACCTGCTCGCCCACCGAAGGCAGCGAGACGTAGACGACGTCGCCGAGCGCGTCCTGCGCGTAGGACGTGATCCCCACGCGGACCGTGCCGTCGCCGACGTCGCGGATCCACTCGTGGTCGGTGGTGTAGCGCAGGTCGTCGGGGTACTCCAGGCTGCTCATCGCTCTCCTCGGACTCAGAACCGGTGCGCCGGCCGGAGCGGACGGCGGTGTCGCGGCGCCCGACCTCAGGGATCCTCGGTCGAGGGCACAGGCTGAGCGTAACGAGGCTGGATCGGCTCGTGCAACGCGTCGATGACAACCGTGTCGGCCTCGACGACGGTCACCTCTGCACCGGCGCTGCGCAGCGAGTCGGAGAAGCCGCCGGGGATCGCCATGGCCCCCGCCAGGGTATGCGCGTCCCCGACCGCCGTGATCGTGTAGGGCGAGCCCAGCCGCTGGCCGTCGAGGAGGACCTCGCCCTCGTCGTCGGTGCTCACGTAGGACGACGCGACCACGCGCACCCGGCCGACCTGGATCGCCTCGGCACCGGCGTCGCGCAGCTCCTGGATGCCGTCCAGCACCATGGTCTGGGTCACGACCGAGCCCCCGTCGTCGACGATGACGGTGATGCCCGGGCCCTGCACCGGCACGGTCCCGGCGAGGATCTGATAGGACTCCAGGCGCTCGCGCGCCGCGTCGGCGGCCGCGGCGTCACCCTCGGACCCGAGCAGCCGGGTGCGGTCGGCCTCGAGCTGGTCGACCTCCTCGCCCAGGGACTGGGCGCGGCTGGTGACGTCGTCGAGCAGGGCCACCAGCTCGGTCTCCCGCAGCTGTTCCAGCCCGGCCTCCTCGGTGACCCGCGCCTGCGCCACGAGGGCGACGCCGAGCAGCCCGGTGAGCAGCGCGGCCGTCAGCTGCCCCCGGGTCGGGCGGAAGCGGCCGAACCTGCGCAGCCGCTGCCGGGCCTCGGCCTGGGTCGGGCTCGCGCGTCGGCGCACGCGGGGCCGCGGGATGCCCCGGCGGCCGGGAGGGCCTCCGGGTGCGTCGGGTCGGGTCTGCTCCTCGGTCACCCCGGTCACCTCAGGCACCGAGCAGATGTCGTCGGATGGCGGCGACGTTGGAGAAGATCCGCAGGCCCAGCACCACGACCACGCCGGTCGAGAGCTGGGCGCCGACGCCGAGCTGGTTGCCGAGGAAGACGATGAGCGCGGCGACGACCACGTTGGACAGGAAGGAGATGACGAAGACGCGGTCGTTGAAGATGCCCTCCAGCGACGCCCGCGCCGCACCGAAGACGGCGTCCATCGCGGCGATCACCGCGATGGGAAGGTACGGCTGCAACCAGCCGGGCACCTCCGGGCTGATCACCAGGCCGAGGACGACGCCGACCACCAGGCCGAGGACGGGGATCATCGGGGCTCCTCGCCTCGGGAGGGGGCGGTGGGCAGGCCGCCCGGTGACGGGGCGGTCGGGGGCTCGCCGGTGACGACGCTGCTCACCCGGGTCGAGAGCCGGTCGGCCGCACCGATGGTGACCTCGCCCGCGGCACTCACGTCCGAGGTGAGGCCGAGCTGGCGGTCGATCTCCGCGAGGTATGCCCCGGTCGCCCCGGTGGTGAGCTCGGCCATGAGCTCCTCCGGCGGTCCGATCGCCAGGACGTCGTAGGGCGGGGTCAGGCCCCGGAAGTCGACGATGATCGCCTGCCCGGCGAAGCGGATGGCGGAGGTGCTCGTGAGCCGGTGCCCGTCCACCGAGATCGCCTCGGCACCGGCCCGCCAGAGTCCGTTGACGACGAGCTGCAGGTCGCGGGAGTTGATCCGCTCCGGCTCGGCGTCCTCCCCCGGCGCGTCGTCGGCGGGCTCGTCGGCGTCGTGCAGCGTCAGCCGGACCCCCGGACCCGCGACGGCCACGCCGCCGGCGCTGACCGCTGCGGCGGCGATGGCCTCGCCGGAGCCGCCGCTGTCCGCCACGAGGGCCTGCTGCTCCAGCTCACCCACCTCGGCCCGCAGCGCGTCCACCTGCAGGCTGCGCTCGTCGCCCACGCGCTCGGCCTCCTCGATCCGCTCGACCAGCTGGGCCCGTCCGGCGGCCTCGGCCGGGTCCGGCGCGCGCAGGGTCGTCGCGGCGGTGGTCAGCAGCACGCCCAGGACGAGCGTGGTGCCGAACATCAGCCAGGTCCGGGTGCCGGAGGAGGCCGGCAGCCCCTGCTCGGTCCGGGCCTGCGCCGCCGAGTGGTAGCCCGGACCCAGGGGCGGGTCGAGGACCTCCTCCAGCAGCGCCATCGACGCCGCGGGGTCGGGGTCGGGGTCGGCGTGACCGCGGGGCAGCCTCATCGGTCGGCCCCGGCGGAGCGACGGCGCTGGCCCACCATGTCGGCGACCTGCCAGGCATAGGTGAGGCCGGTCACCCAGTAGAGCACCGTGCCCCACCACACCAGCGCCCAGCCGCAGGCCAGGGCGAGCACCGTCCACCATCCCTCGACGTGCCCGAGCAGCAGCAGCGGGAAACCGCCGAGCAGGTTGAAGGTCGCCGCCTTGCCGACGAAGGTGACCTCGGGGATGGGCAGGCGGTGGTGCCGCACGACCGGGTACATGAGGACGATGAGCGTCTCGCGGGCGAAGAGCACGCCCACCAGCCACCAGGGGATGACGTCCACGGCAGCCAGCCCGAGCACGGTGGCGGCGATGTAGAGGCGGTCGGCGACGGGGTCCAGCACCTGCCCCAGCCGGCTCGTGATGCCGTAGTGCCGGGCGATCTTCCCGTCGGCGAAGTCGGACGCGCCGGCGACCACGAGCACGAGCGCCGCCCAGCCGAGCTCCCGCTCGACGAGCGTCCACACGAAGAACGGGACCAGCGCGAGGCGCAGCATCGACAGCAGGTTCGGGACGGTCCAGAGCCGGTTGGTCACGAGCAGCACGCGGTGCTCCGGCGCCGGGCCGGACCTCTCCCCCTGGACGCCCGTCATACCCCGGGAGTCTAGGTGCTCGTCCTGGTGCGCCGATCCCGGCGACGCGCGACTCACCGCAGCTGTGACCGGTCTCTCACCTGGCCGCCGGGCACCTCGTCCCGGTCACCGACGGACAGCCGGGCGACCAGCCACACCCCGAGGAGCGCGTAGCCGAGCATCACCACCCACGAGGTGGCCTCGAGGAGGAGCAGCGGCCATCTGACCGACATCTGGCCCTCCGCGCCGAGCAGGACACCCTGCATCATCCACTGCACCAGGGTGCCCCCGACCACGCCGACGACCCCCGCGAGCAGCAGGCGTGGCGAGGGTCGACCCGGCAGCCGGACGACCCCCATCCGCTCACCGACCAGGACCGCGGTCGCGGCGATCGACACGCCGAGCAGGAGCGCGGACAGCTGGTAGGAGAGCCCGGCCACCCAGTACAGGCCCTGCGCCAGCGGCGTGTCCGGGGTCGGGCGCCACAGGGCCACCTGCGGCAGCGTGAGCACCACACCAGCGACGGCCAGACCGATGATCCATCCTCGACGACGTCCCATCCGACCACGTTACCCGTCCCGTGCGTCCGTCGGGCCGGACCAGGACGAGGGTCGTGCTCAGTCCTCGGCGCGGGCCAGGGTGAGGCGCTCGCCGCGGACGCCGCCCATCCAGAGGTCCTGGCACGCGGCGGCCATCTCGGCGAGACCCTCGACGACCTCGCCGAAGACGTTGCCGGGCACCCAGCCCTGGTCCCCGTTGACGAGCAGGTTGTTGCGCCCGTAGAAGACCGCCAGGTCCACGAGCCCGCCGCGGCCCGCGGCGCGGTGGTCCTCCTGCGTCTCGTAGCCGTAGGCCGCGTTGCCGAGCTGGTCCCCGTCGAAGGTGAACCAGCACAGGTCGCCCGGGATGGGGGTGATCGTGGTGTTCTCCCGGCCGGGCTCGTGCTCCTGCCCCGGGTGCGGCACCAGGGTGTAGATCTCGTTGCGGGCGTACTTGCCGTGGTAGACCTGCGCGCTCACCGGCAGCATGTCCCACACCGCCGCGCAGGTGCGCGGCGCCTCCTCGTCCAGGAGCCGGGCGCGGCAGGTGACCCCCCGCTGCTCGAGGGTGACGGTGACGTACCTGCTCATGCTCGTTCTCCTCGTCCCTCCGGGGCTGGGTCGGACAGCATCGGCGGCAGACCCGCCGGCGCGCGCCGCTCGACCGCGCGGCCCACCCGCAGCACCCGCGCGTCGTCGTGCCGGGCCCCGACCACCTGCAGCCCGATCGGGCGACCTTGCGCCGTGAGGCCGCAGGGCACGGACAGCGCCGGCTGCTGGGTCATGTTGAAGGGGTAGGTGTAGGGCGTCCACGACGTCCAGAGCGCCTCGCCGCCACCGGGGGCCTGGTGCCCGAGCTCGAACGCGGGGATCGGCATGGTGGGCGTGAGGAGCACGTCGTAGGTCTCGTGGAAGATCCCCATCCGGCGCCCCAGCTCCATGCGGACCGCCGTCGCGTCGAGGTAGGCGCTCGCGCTCGCCCCCTCACCGTGGCGCAGCACCGCCTCGCGCAGCCCGGGGTCGACCCGGTCCAGCGCGCCCGGCCCGTAGGCCTCGATCACCTTGGCGGCCCCGCTGAACCAGAGCACGTGGAAGGCGTCCACCGGGTCGGAGATGCCGGGATCCACCTGCTCGACCTGCGCACCGTCCTCGGCGAGCTGCTGCGCCGCGGCCAGCACCGCCTCCTCGACCTCCGGGTCGTTGTCGACGTCGAGGCCCAGGCGCGGCGAGACCGCCACCCGCAGGCCCTCCACCCCGTCCTCGAGGCCCTCCCAGAAAGATGCGGGCGGCTCGGGCAGGGCCGACCAGTCGCGCGGGTCGGGGCGGCCGACGAGGTCGAGCATGAGCGCGGCGTCGTCCACGCAGGTGGTGATGGGGCCGGCGTGCGAGAGGGTGCCGTAAGGGCTGGCCGGGAAGAGCGGGATCCGGCCGTAGGTCGGCTTGAGCGCGACCGTGCCGGTGAAGGAGGCCGGGATGCGCACCGACCCGCCCCCGTCGGTGCCGACCGACCAGGCGCCCATCCCGAGCGCGACCGCCGCCGCGGCCCCGCCGCTGGACCCGCCGGAGGTGAGCGTGGGGTCCCACGGGTTGCCGGTGTGCCCGTGCCGCAGCGAGTCGGTCACGCCCTTCCAGGCGAACTCGGGCGTGCTGTTCTTGCCGAGCAGCACGCACCCGGCCGCGCGCAGCCGCGCCACGGCGGGCGCGTCCTCGGGCCAGTCCTGCGGACCGCCCTCCTCGATGAGCAAGCTGCCCCGCAGGGTCGGCCAGCCCCGGGTGAGCAGGATGTCCTTGATGGTCGTCGGTATGCCGTCGGCCGGGCCGAGCGCGGCCCCGTCGGCCCAGCGCCGGGTCGAGGCGCGAGCCGCCTCCAGCGCCCCCTCGCGGTCCACCAGGACCATCGCGTGCACGAGCGGGTCGAGCCGCTCGATGGCCTCCAGCGCGCGCTCGGTCGCCTCCAGCGGCGTGGTCGACCCGTCGGCGTACGCGGCGGACAGCTCGCACACCGTCGGGCGCAGGGTGCTCACGAGGCCCCCTCGGAGCCCGACCCCGAATCCCGGCCGGGGACATACCCGAGGCGGGTGTCGACGACGCCGGTCAGCGGCTCCCCCGCGCGCCACCGCCGCAGGTTGGCGACGAACTGCTCGGCCAGGCGGTCCCGCCAGCCCACCACGTCGCCGGACAGGTGCGCGGAGGCCACCAGCCCCGGCGCGTCCCACAGGGGCGAGTCGTCCGGCAGCGGCTCGGTCCCGAAGACGTCCAGCGAGGCTCCCGCGAGGCGACCCTCGCGGAGGGCCGCGAGCAGGTCCGCCTCCACGAGGCTGGCCCCCCGGCCGATGTTGACCACGTGCGCCTCCGGGCGCATCGCCGCGAAGACGGCACCGTCGAGCAGCCCCCGCGTCTGCGGCGTCAGCGGGGTGGCGTTGACCACGTGGTCGGCCCAGCCGACGTGCTCGGCGAGCTCGTCGCTGCGCACGACCGTGCCGAAGTCAGGGTCGTCCTCGCGCTCGCGGCGGCCGGCGCCGCGCACCTCGCACCCCACGGCCCGCAGCAGCCGCGCGATCTCCCGGCCGATCCCCCCGGTGCCCACGACCAGCACCCGCTGCCCCTGCACCCGGGTGGTCTCGCGGTGGGCCCACTCGTGCTCCCGCTGCAGGCGCATGCTCTCGTGCAGCCGCTTCGCGTGGGCCAGGATGCTGGCGAGGACGAACTCGGCGATCGGTCGGTCGAAGACGCCGTGGGCGTTGGTGACGGTGACGTCCGAGCGCCGCAGGTCCTCGAAGAGGAGGCTGTCGACCCCGGCGGCCGCCACGTGGATCCACTCCAGGACGTCCGCCGCCGGCCACGCGTCCTGGACCGCGGCGGAGAAGAAGTCCCAGAGGAAGAGGGCGCGCGCCCCGGGCAGCGCCCGGGCCAGCTCCTCGGCCTGCACCACCTCGACCTCGACGTCCAGCTCGGCAGCCGCCGCATCCAGCTGGGACGGGGCGGCGAGGCCGGGAGCGGTGAGCACGACGACGCGCGGGCGGGGTCCGGTCACATCGAGACGGTAGAAAAGGCCGTGTCGGATTGTCAACAATCTCCCCCGTCAGGCATCGTGGTGCACGTGCAGGACAGCCTGACCGTGCGTGGAGCACGACCGCGACCGGGAGACGCGACGTCCCGACCCGGGACCGCGCTGCGGGAGCCGGGGGTCGGCGTGGTGGTCCCCTACGACTTCGCCCTCGACCGCGAGCTGTGGCGCTGGTGCCCGCCGGAGGCCACCCTGCACCTCACCCGCACGCCGCACCTGCCGCTGCCGGTCGGCCTGGCCCAGGCCCGCGCGGTCCGCGCGCCCGGCGCCGTCGGCCAGGCCACGCACGACCTGTCCACGGTGCGTCCCTCGGTCGTCGCCTACGCCTGCACCTCGGGCAGCTTCGTGGCGGGACCGAGCGGTGAGGTGGCGCTGCGCGAGGCGATCGTCGAGGCCGGCGCCCCGGCGGCGGTCACCACGAGCGGGGCCGCGGTCGCGGCCCTGCACGCCACGGGTGCGCACCGGGTGAGCATCGTCACCCCTTACGACGAGTCCGTCACCGACAGCCTGGGACGGTTCCTCACCGGGGCCGGGCTGGAGGTCGCCTCCGCGGGTCACCTGGGCCTGGTCGGGGAGATCTGGACCGTGCCGGGGTCCGTGACCGCCGACCTGGTGCGCGACACGGTATGCCCGGACGCCGAGGCGGTCTTCGTGTCCTGCACCAACCTGCGCACCTACGACCTCCTAGCACCGCTCGAGGCCGAGCTCGGCATACCCGTGCTCAGCGCCAACCAGGTCACCCTCTGGCAGGCGCTCGGGGCGATCGGGCTGAGCGCGGTCGGCCCGGGGCAGAGCCTGCTCGCGCACCGTCCCGGGCTCGGGGCGGGCTCGACCATCAGCAGCAGCGACGAGAGGCAGGGATGAGCGCGCTCACCGAGATCACCGAGGCCGCCCAGACGGCCGACCCCCACACGCTGCGCCCCGAGCACGAACGACGGATGGAGCGCACCCAGGAGGTGCTGCGCGAGCGGGGGCTGGACGCCCTGGTCGTCACCGACCCGGCGAACCTCTACTACCTCACCGGCTACAACGCGTGGTCGTTCTACATGCCGCAGGCCCTCCTGGTGCCGGCCGAGGGCGAGGCGCACCTCGTGCTGCGCGCCATGGACGCCAAGGGTGGGCACCACACCGCCACGCTCCCGCGCGAGCGGATCCACGGCTACCCCGAGCACTACGTCCACCGGCACGACATCCACCCCTGGGAGTGGATCGCCGCCACCGGGCGTGAGGTGGGCGCCCTGCCGGGGGGACGCGGCACGATCGCGATGGAGCTGGACGCCCACTTCTTCTCCCCGCGGGCCTACCTGGCCTTCGGGGCAACGCTGCCGGAGGCCGAGCTGGTCGACAGCCGGGAGCTGGTCAACTGGCTGCGGGTGGTGAAGTCGGACACCGAGATCGCCCTGCTCCGTGCGGCCGGCGAGGTCACGGTGCGCGCCATGACGGCGGCGATCGAGGCCCTGCGCGCCGGCCGCCGCCAGTGCGACGTGGTGGCGCAGATCCAGCACGCGCAGGCGCACGGGACCGAGGCGCTGGGGGGCGACTACCCGGCGATCGTGCCCATGCTGCCCAGCGGCGAGACCGCGGGCACGCCGCACCTCACCTGGGTGGAGGAGCCGCTGCGGCAGGGGGAGGCCACGACCGTCGAGCTGGCGGGCGTCCACCGGCGCTACCACGTGCCCCTCGCGCGCACGGTGAGCCTTGGCGCTCCCCCGCCGCGGCTCGCCCGCACCGCCGAGGGCACCGGCCTCGCGCTCGACGCCGCGCTGCGGACGATGCACCCGGGCGCGACCGCCGCCGACGTCCACGCCGCCTTCATCGCCGAGCTCACCCGGCACGGGCTCCGCAAGGACTCACGGATCGGCTACTCCATCGGGATCGGCTACCCCCCGGACTGGGGCGAGCGCACGGTCAGCCTGCGCGCCGAGGACCCCACCGTGCTGGAACCTGGCATGTGCTTCCACATGATCCTCGGGATGTGGATGGACGGCTGGGGCTACGAGACCTCGGAGTCGGTGCTCGTCACCGACGCCGGACCTGAACTGCTCGCACCCCTCGACCAAGGACTGGTGATCCACTGATGACGACCGACACCCCGACCACGCTGCCGCTGGGCTCCCGCGCCGACTACCTCGTCGGCTCGGTGATCGACTCCAGCACCTCGCTGCTGGCCAAGCAGACCCACGACATCGTCCGCTTCGCCATGGGCAGCCCCGCCGCCGAGGCGATCCCCACCGAGCAGCTCGGGGAGGCGGCCCGCACCGGCCTCACCGGCGCCGACGCCTTCGACTACGCCGCGACCGAGGGCGATCCGCCGCTGCGGACCGCGCTGCTGGAGATGCTGGAGGGCACCACGGACGCGACCACCGACGAGCGGCTCACCATCACCGCCGGCGGCATGCAGGGCTTGGACCTGGCCGCCAAGCTCTTCATCGACCCGGGCGACCTCGTGACGGTCGAGTCGCCGACCTACACCAACGGCAGCGCCACCGCCCTGGCCTACCAGGCCGAGCTCGCCGAGATCGAGGTCGACGAGGACGGGATGTCGATCGACGCCCTGCGCGTGGCCGTGGACCGGGCGGGCCGCACCCCCAAGCTCATCTACACCGTGCCCACCTTCCAGAACCCCTCGGGCACCTCGATGTCGCTCGCCCGACGGCAGGAGCTGCTGGAGCTGGCCCGCGGGTGGGGCAGCGTCGTCCTCGACGACGACCCCTACGGCATGTTGCGCTTCGCCGGCGACCCTGTGCCCAGCCTGCACGAGCTCGCCGACGGCGACCCCCTCGTGTTCTCGGTGCGCACCTTCTCCAAGATCATCGCCCCCGGGCTGCGGGTCGGGTGGGTCGACGCCGACCCCTCGCTCGGCCAGCTGCTCATCCACGCCAAGCAGTCGATGGACACCTGCACCAACCTCCCGGCCCAGCGGATGGTCGCCGAGTTCCTCCGCGCCGGGCACCTGGAGGAGCACCTCGCCACCCAGCGGCTGGAGTACCGCCGGCGCAAGGAGGCCATGCAGGAGGCCCTCACCGAGCACTTGTCCGGGCGGGCGACCTGGACCGACCCCGAGGGCGGCTTCTTCCTCTGGGTCAGCTTCGGCACCGGGCTCGACACCGAGGCGCTCTTCGAGACCGCGCTCGCCGACGGCGTGGCCTACATCCCCGGCAACGCCTTCTCCCCCGGCCGCCGCTTTCCGCACGACCTGCGGCTGTGCTTCGCCTCGACGCCCCCGGACCGGATCCGCGAGGGGGTTGCCCGGCTCGCGCGCGCCGTCGACGCCGTGGAGGCCCGGTGACCCCGGGCGGGACCGCTGCCCTCGACACGATCACGGCCGAGCGTCTGGTCCCGCTGGCCCAGGCGCTGGTCCGGGCACCGGGGGCCAACCCTCCCGGGCAGGAGGCGGCCACCGCCGCCGTGCTCGCCGACCTCGCTCAGCAGCTGCACCTCGAGGTGGAGCAGCACGAGGTGGCGCCCGGTCGCCCCAACGTGCGCGTCACGCTCCCCGGGCAGAACGGTCCCGGCCTGCTCTTCCTCGGGCACACCGACGTCGTGCCGCCGGGCGAGCTCGCGGACTGGAGCGACGACCCGTATGCCGGTGGCGTGGTCGACGGGCGGCTGGTCGGGCGCGGGAGCGCCGACATGAAGGGCGGACTGGCCGCCGTCCTGCTGGCCCTGGCCATGGTGCGCGAGAGCGGGATCGTCCCCTCCGGGCCCGTGCTCCTCGACGCGCTGTGCGACGAGGAGCAGAACGGCCTGGGCATCCGGGACCTCGTCGCCGGCCCCCGTCCGGACCTGCTGGGCTGCGTCGTGGCGGAGCCCACCGACCTGACCACGGTGGTCGCGGCACGGGGCGCGTCCTACCTGCACGTCGAGGTGCGCGGCGTCGCGGCCCATGCCGGTCGCCCCGAGGACGGCCGCAACGCCATCGGCGGCGCCGCGCAGGTCGTCGCCGACCTGGAGCGCTGGCACGAGGAGCTGCGCGGCGACGTCCATCCCCTCGTCGGGCCGGCGACGCTCAACGTGGGCGTCATCGCCGGCGGGACCTCGGGCTCGGCGGTCCCCGACCTGTGCCGGGTCGAGGTGGACCGGCGGCTGCTCCCCGGCGAGCCGGTCGAGGCGGTGCTCGAGACCCTGCGGGGCCGGCTGGAGCGGCTCGATCTCGGCTCGCGCGGCCTGACCTGGACCCTGTCCTCCCCCATGGACATGCCGGGCTTCGAGACCCCGCCGGAGCACCGCTTCGTCACCAGGGTCGACGGGGCGATGAGCGCCGCCGGCCGCGGCGCCGCTCCCCTCGCGGGCTGGACCGCCGCCTGCGACGGCGGCTTCGTCGCGGACGCGTGGGGCATACCGGTCGTGGTCCAGGGCCCCGGGTCCGTGTCCGACCAGGCGCACCGTCCGGACGAGTCGGTCGCGGTCGAGGAGCTCGTCGTCGCCGCCCGCGGCTACGCGCGCACCGTCCTGGAGCTCATGCAGCCCACGGGGCTGGTCTAGGAACCCTCGAGCCCGTCGGCGAGCAGCTGCGCCAGGTGCCGGCCCCGCCGGTCGGTGAGCGAGGCGATCTGGGTCCGGCAGGAGAAGCCGTCGGAGAGGACCTCGGTGCTCGGTGCCGCCGCGCGCACCGCCGGTGCCAGGACCCGCTCGCCCACCTGCCGGGACAGCTCCTCGTGGCCCGCCTCGAAGCCGAAGTTGCCCGCCAGGCCGCAGCACCCGGAGTCAGGCACCTGCGCCCGGATCCCGGCCCGCTCCATGAGCCGGCGGTCCGCGTCGAAGCCCAGCACGGAGTGCTGGTGGCAGTGCACCTGCACGAGCGCGTCCTTCCCGACCTGCGGCGGCTCCCAGTCCGGCGCCCGCTCGGCCAGCGTCTCGGCGAGGGTGCGCACCTGGGTCCTCGCCAGGGCGGCCAGCGGCTCGTCCGGGAGCAGGTCGACCGCCTCGTGCCGGAAGACGGCGGTGCAGCTCGGCTCGAGGCCGACCACCGTCGCCCCCGCGCGCAACGCCGGCCCGATCGTCTCCAGCGAGTGCCGCAGCACCCGGGCGGCGACCCCGAGCTGACCGGTGGAGATCCACGTCAGCCCGCAGCAGACGGGGCCGCGCGGCAGGTGCACCTCCATCCCGGCGTCCTCGAGCACGGCGACGGCCGCCCGCCCCACCTCGGGCGACAGGTAGGTCGTGAAGGTGTCCGGCCAGAGCAGGACCTTGGGCCGTCCCTCCTCCCGCACCGGCCGGTGCTCGCGACGGAACCACGAGGTGAAGGACCGCGGCGCGAAACGCGGGACGTCCCGGCCGGGGGCGATGCCGCCCGCCCGCTTGAGCAGCCCGGCCGCCGCGGAGCCGGTCACCGCGTTCGTCGCCCCGGGCGCGAGCGACGCGGCGCGGGCGAGCACCGGCAGCCAGCCCATGGACCAGTGCGACCGCGGCCGGGCCCACGGGCGGCCGCGGTAGTGCTGGTGGGTGAACTCGGCCTTGTAGCCGGCCATGTCGACGTTGACCGGGCAGTCCCCGACGCACCCCTTGCAGGACAGGCACAGGTCGAGGGCGTCCCTGACCTCCTCGGCGCGCCACCCCTCGGTGATGACATCGCCCTCCATCATCTCGAAGAGCACGCGGGCGCGCCCGCGGGTGGAGTGCGTCTCGTCCCGGGTGACCTGGTAGCTGGGGCACATCACCCCGCCGGAGGTCTGGATGCACTTGCCGACGCCGACGCACCGGCGCTGCGCCTGCGCGAAGCTGCCGGCGTCCTCGGTGAAGGCCAGCGCGGTCCGCCCGTCGAAGCCGGCCGCGTGCCCGTGCTGGCGCAGCGCCGTGTCCACCGCCGGAGGGTCGACGATGACCTGCGGGTTGAGGAGCCCGTGGGGGTCCCAGGCACGCTTGACCCGGGCGAAGAGGGCGGTCGCGTCGGCGCCGTACATCCGCTCCAGGAGCCCGCCACGGGCCCGGCCGTCGCCGTGCTCCCCCGACACCGAGCCGCCGAGACCGACGACGAGGTCGGTGGCCTGCTCGACGAAGGAGCGGTAGTCGCGGACGCCGGCATCGCTGACCAGGTCGAAGTCGATGCGCAGGTGCATGCAGCCCTCACCGAAGTGCCCGTAGGAGGCGCCCGAGTAGCCGAACCTGCCCATGAGCTCCTCGAGGCCGGTGAGGTACTCGCCGAGCCGCTCCGGCGGCACGGCGGCGTCCTCCCACCCGGCCCAGGCCTCGGCGCCGTCGGCCCGGCGGGTCGCCAGCCCGGTGCCGTCGCGGCGGCAGCGCCAGAGCACGGCCTGTGCACCCGGCTCGGTGACCACGGCCGCCGTGCTGCGGGCTATGCCGTCGCGCACCGCCGCGGCCACGTCCGCCGCCCGGCGGCGCGCGTGCCCCTCGTCCTCGCCCCCCACCTCCACGAGCAGCCACATCCGGCCCTCGGGCAACCCGGCGTCCTGCGCCTCGCGACGGGTGTCGTCCGGCAGCCGCTCGACCAGGGTGGCGTTGATCGACTCCATCGTCAGCGGCTCGTGCGGCAGGACCAGCGGCACGCTGCGCGCCGCCGAGACCGCGTCGGGGAAGCCCAGGGCGAGCAGCACCACGGCCGGGGGCGGCTGCACCAGCGCGACCGTGGCCTCCAGGGTGGTCGCCAGGGTGCCCTCGCTGCCGCACAGCAGCCGGGCGAGGTCCACCTCCCCCGAGGGGCCGGGGAGCAGGTGCTGCAGGGCATACCCGGAGATCTGCCGGCTGAAGGTGCCGAACCGGCGCTCGATGAGGGTGGCGTTGTCCCGGCCGAGGTCGGCCATGGCCCGGCGCAGGTCGGCCATCGCGGGATCCGGCACCGCCGGGCCGGAGGGACCGGGCGCCCCGATGCGGGCCTGCCTGCCGTCGGCGGTGAGGACCCGCAGGCTGCGCACGTTGTCCGCCGTCGTCCCCCAGGCGACCGAGTGCGCGCCGCAGGCGTTGTTGGCGATCATGCCGCCCACGGTGCAGCGGCTGGCCGAGGACGGGTCCGCGGCGAAGGTCAGGCCGTGCTCCCTGGCCGCGGCGACGAGGGTGCCCAGGACAGCCCCGGGCTGCACCGTCGCCGTCCGCGCGACCGGGTCCAGGTCGAGGATCGCATCGAGGTGACGGGAGACGTCGACGACGACGCCGCCGAGGGCGTTGCCCGCCATCGAGGTCCCGGCCCCGCGCAGCGCCACCGGCGCCCCCGCCTCCCGCGCCAGCCCCATCGTCGTGACGAGGTCCGCCTCGTCACGGGGCAGGACGACCAGGTCGGGCACGACCCGGTAGTTCGACGCGTCGGTGGCGTAGAGCGCCCGCCCGAGCGGGTCCTGTCGCACCCTGCCGCGCACCTGCGAGGCGAGGCTCGCCCCGAGCCGGGCGACGTCGTACGGCATACCTGCCCTCCGTTCCGCGATTGTCTACAATCTAAGCATCAACCAGCCCGGCCAGGACGGCCGGAGAGCGAGGGGTGTGGGCGATGAGCACGATCGGGATCCTCTATCCCGGACACAGCGCCGAGGACGACTACCCGTGGGTGGAGGCCAACCTGCGCTCCCAGGGCCACGACGTCACGCTGCCGCTCGTGCACACCAGCGTCGGGGAGGACGCGCACCGGGTGGACGCCCTGCTCGACCTCGGCGGGGCGGACCGGCTGGCCGCCGGCGCGGACCGGCTGCCGCGCGGCTGCGACGGAGTCGTGTGGGCCTGCACCTCCGGCAGCTTCGTCTTCGGGGGCGCCGGCGCGCGCGAGCAGGTCGACCGGCTCGCCGCGCACACGGGACTGCCCGCGACCTCCACCTCCTGGGCCTTCGTGCGGGCGTGCCGGCTGCTCGGGGTCTCCCGGGTGGCCGTCGCCGCGTCCTACCCCCAGGACGTCGCCGAGGCCTTCGTGGCCTTCCTGGACGAGGCCGGGATCACCGTCACCGCCATGGGCAGCCACGGCATCGTCACCGCCGCGGAGGTCGGCACCCTGGGCCGGGCGGACGTGCTCCGCCTCGCCGCGGGGGTGGACCGCACCGGGGCGCAGGCGGTGCTCGTGCCGGACACCGCCCTGCACACCCTGCGCTGGCTCGAAGAGCTCGAGACCGGGCTCGGCACCGTCGTCCTCACCGCCAACCAGGTGAGCGTCCACGCCGGGCTCGGGCTGGTCGGAGAGGTCCCCGCCGTCGACGGTCTGGGCGCGCTCTTCGCCGAGGGGACACGGCAGGATCGGGTCGCGGACCGGGCAGGAGCAGCCACATGACGGCACACATCTCGCGCGGCCCCTCGCCCGCGCTGCACCCCGTGACCCGCGAGTCCACCCCGAGCATCGTGGCCGCCCGCATCCGCGAGGCGATCGCGCTCGGCGAGATCGCGCCGGGCAGCCAGCTCGGCGAGGTGGAGTATGCCGCGCGCCTGGGGGTGAGCCGCGGCCCGCTGCGCGAGGGGCTGCAACGGCTGACCCAGGAGGGCCTGCTCGTCGCGCACCCCAACCGCGGGCTCTTCGTGGTGGAGATGACCGACGCGCGGGTGCGCGACCTCTACCTCGCCCGGTCGGCGATCGAGCGGGCAGCCGGTGGGCGGATCCACGAGACCACCCCGTCGGCCGCCTCCACCGCGCTGCTCGAGGTCGTCGACGACATGGCCGCCGCCGCGCAGGAGCAGGACGTGCGGGAGGTCAGCCTCGCCGACATCCGCTTCCACGAGGTGCTCGTCGAGCACGCCGACAGCCCGCACCTGTCGCGCATCCACGCGACGCTGCTCACCGAGACGCGCATGTGCATCCACCTGCTCGAGCCGACGTATGCCGTCGACGAGGCCCGGGTCGGCGAGCACCGCGACATCGCCCTCGCCTTCGCCGGCGGCGACCCCCGGCATACCGACGCGCTCATCGTGCACCACATGCAGGACGCGCTGCGCCGGCTCACCGGGTCGGCGGCCGGCAGCGTCATCGACGAGGCCGGCGGACCTCAGCCCTCCTGAGCGGGGCGGGGCCCGGCGATCCCGACGTACTTCACCTCGAGGAACTCCTCGATGCCGAGCGCGCCGCCCTCGCGGCCGAGTCCGGACTCCTTGATCCCGCCGAAGGGGGCCGCCGGGTTGGAGACGACGCCCTGGTTGAGACCGACCATGCCGGCCTCGAGGCCCTCGGCCATGCGCAGGGCGCGGTCGAGGTCCCGGGTGTAGACGTAGGACA
This sequence comes from Serinicoccus hydrothermalis, assembly GCF_001685415.1. NCBI lineage: Bacteria > Bacillati > Actinomycetota > Actinomycetes > Micrococcales > Ornithinimicrobiaceae > Serinicoccus > Serinicoccus hydrothermalis. The sequence continues at coordinate 441,240 of NZ_CP014989.1, forward strand.
CGAGGCCGTAGGGGGTGTCGTTGGCCAGGCCCAGCACCTCGCCCTCGGTGGTGAAGGGGGTCAGCGGCGCGACCGGCCCGAAGATCTCCTCGCCCGCCATCCGCGCGTCCGGCGAGACGCCGGTGAGGACGGTCGGCGGGTAGAAGTAGCCCTCGCCGTCGGGCACCTCTCCCCCGGTGAGCACCTGAGCGCCGCCGTCGACCGCGTCCTGGACGAGCTCGGCGACCTTGGTCTGGGCCGCGTCGTCGATGAGCGGGCCGACCTTGACGCCCTCCTGCGTGCCGGGACCGACGGTCAGCGCGGACATCTCCTGCGCGAGGCGGCGACCGAACTCCTCGACCACGGGCTCCTCGACGTAGATCCGGTTGGCGGCCGTGCACGCCTCGCCCATGTTGCGCATCTTGGCCGCCATCGCCCCGGCGACGGCGTCGTCGAGGTCGGCGTCGGCGAAGACGATGAAGGGCGCGTTGCCGCCCAGCTCCATCGAGGTCCGCATGACCCGCTCGGCGCACTGCTCCAGCAGCACCTTGCCGATCTTGGTCGACCCGGTGAAGGACAGCTTGCGGGCGAGCCCGGAGCGGATCATGGGCTCCATGACCTCGCCGGCGTGCGTGGTGGTCACCGCGTTGACCGCGCCGGCGGGGACCCCCACCTCGGCGAGGATCTCCACGAGCGCGAGCATCGACAGCGGGGTCTGGTGGGCCGGCTTGATGACGCTGGTGCAGCCGGCCGCGATCGCCGGGCCGATCTTGCGGGTGCCCATCGCCATGGGGAAGTTCCACGGGGTGATGAGCAGCGAGGGGCCGACCGGCTGGCGCATGGTGAGGAAGCGGGCGTTGCCGGCCGGCGCGGTCTGGTAGCCGCCCTCGATCCGCAGCGCCTCCCCGGCGAAGTGGCGCAGGAACTCGGCGGCATACGTGATCTCGCCCTTGGCCTCGGCCAGCGGCTTGCCCATCTCCAGGGTCATGACCATCGCCAGCTCGTCGGCCCGGTCCATGACGGCGACGTACGCCGCGTTGAGCCAGTCCGCCCGCTCCCGGGGTGAGGTCGCGGCCAGCTCGGGCTGCGCGGCCGCGGCGGCCTCGACGGCGCGCCGGCCGTCGTCCGGGCCGGCGTCGGCGACGCTCGCGATGGGCCGGCCGGTGGCCGGGTCGAGCACGTCGAAGCGCTCGCCGCTGCCGGCCGGGACCCACTCGCCGGCGATGAACAGATCGGTGGGCACGCGGTCCACCGCCCCGCCCGGGTCCTGACCCTCGACGCCTGCTCGTCCCTCGCTCACAGCTGCCTCCTCATGCGGTACGTTCGGATTGTCAACAATCTACCAATCGCAGGAGACCGATCGTGGCGCACCTCAGCCCGCTGCTCAAGCAGGCCACTCCCGTCATCGCCCAGCGCGGCGAGGGAGCCATCCTCTGGGACGAGCAGGACGAACGCTACCTCGACTTCACCGCGGGCATCGGTGTGACGAGCACCGGGCACGCCCACCCCGACGTCGTGGCCGCCGCGCAAAGGCAGATCGGCAAGCTCATCCACGCGCAGTACACCACCGTCATGCACCGTCCGCTGCTCGACCTCGTGGACCGCATGTCCGAGGTCCTGCCCGCGGGCCTGGACTCGATGTTCTTCGTCAACTCCGGGTCGGAGGCCGTCGAGGCCGCGCTGCGGCTGGCCCGGCAGGCGACCGGCCGGCCCAACGTCATCACCTTCCACGGCGGCTTCCACGGGCGCACCGTGGCCGCGGCCTCCATGACCACCTCCGGCACGAAGTTCCGCTCCGGCTTCGCGCCGCTCATGCCCGGCGTCGCCGTCTCCCCCTTCCCCAGCCCCACCCACTACGGCTGGAGCCAGGAGGAGGCCACCGCCTTCGCCCTGCGCGAGCTGGACTACCTGCTGCAGACGGTGAGCTCGCCGCAGGACACCGCGGCCTTCCTCGTGGAGCCGGTGCTCGGTGAGGGCGGCTACGTGCCCGCCTCGGCGGAGTTCCTCGCCGGGCTGCGGGAGCGCGCCGACCGGCACGGCATCCTGCTCGTGCTGGACGAGGTGCAGACCGGCTGGGGCCGGACCGGCCGGTTCTGGGGGCACGAGCACTTCGGCGTCACCCCCGACGTGCTCATCACCGCCAAGGGGATCGCCTCCGGCTTCCCCCTCTCGGGCATCGCCGCGTCCGAGGAGCTCATGAGCAAGGCCTGGCCCGGCTCCCAGGGCGGGACCTACGGGGCCAATGCGGTGGCCTGTGCCGCCGCCCTGGCGACGCTCGACGTCATGCAGCGCGAGGACCTCGTCGGCAACGCCGCCGCCCGCGGCGAGCAGCTCCGCGGCCGCCTGCAGGCCGCGGCGGACGGGCATACCGCCATCACGGACGTGCGCGGGCTCGGCCTCATGCTCGGTGCGGAGTTCCGCACCGCCGACGGCACCCCGGACGGCGAGACGGCCGCCCGCGCCCAGCAGGCCGCCGCCCGGCACGGGCTGCTGCTGCTGACCTGTGGCGCCTGGTCGCAGGTCGTGCGCTTCATCCCCGCCCTCGTCGTGACGCCGGAGCAGGTGGACGAGGCCGGCGACCTCTGGGAGAAGGCCCTGGCCGACGTGCTCTGACGCGTCCCGTCCGGTTCAGCCGAGCCGGGCGGTGAGCCGCTCCACCGAGTCCACGACGAGGTCGCAGAAGCGGGCGTGGTCGATCCCGGTGGCGACGGTGGGCCGGAAGTCGACCTGCTCGACCGCCGTCCCCCCGAAGTGGCGCATCCCGCGCTGCTCCTCGAAGTTGCACACCGTCATGCCCGTCGTCCACCTGGCCGCAACCTCGACGCGCACGTCGGCCTTCTCCGTGGTGAACATGCCGGGGTCGATGAGGGCGGCCACGCACCAGGGGGCGGGAGGAGCCCCGCGCGACCGGGACCTCGACGCCGTAGGCGGCGCATGCCCAGGATCGCAGTCCAGGATGATCTTCTCCATGGACCACGATCCTGGGACGGGCGGCCTCAGCCGGTGGGGGTGCCCTCCGTGTCGCGGGTGGTCGTCTCGTCCTCGGAGTCGCGCAGGATCTCCTCCTGCGGCGAGATGCTGTCGTCGCCGCGCTCGACCCGCCGCTTCTCCGACCTCAGCCCGATGAGCAGTGCCGGGATCATGGCGAAGACGAGGATGAAGATCGGCAGCCCGACGACGGTGATGACCTCCTGCAGCGCGGGGATGGCCTCGTCCCCGCCGAGGACGATGAGCAGCGCGGCCAGGGCGCCCAGGCAGAAGGCCCAGAAGGCGCGCTGGGGCACCGGGCCCTCCTCCTCGTCGCCCGAGCAGAGCATGTCGATGACGAGCGCCGCGGAGTCCGCCGAGGTCGCGAAGAACAGGGCGACGATGACGACCACGAGGCCCTGCATGACCGGGGTCCACGGGAAGTTCTCGAAGAAGGTGAACATCGCGAGCGGGACGCTCTCGGCGACCGCGGCAGAGATGGGTCCGCCGTCGCCACCGATCCCGTCGATGTTCATCGCCGACCAGCCGAAGATGACGAACCAGATGAGGGTGAACAGGGAGGGCGCGACGAGGACGCCGCCGATGAACTCCCGGACCGTGCGGCCCCGGGAGATCCGGGCCAGGAAGACGCCCATGAAGGGTGCCCAGGTGACGGTCCAGGCCCAGTAGAAGACGGTCCAGCCGGCCTGCCAGCCCCAGCCGTCGGCCTGGGTGGTGTTGGCGAGGGCGTCGTTCCAGAAGGCCAGCGCGGGCAGCGCCGCGATGTAGTTGCCGGCGCTCTCGACGAGCTCGCGCAGCAGGAAGACCGTTGCCCCGCCGGTGAAGAGCACGAAGAGCATCATGCCGACCGCCATACCGATGTTGAGGTTGGACAGGCGCTTGATGCCCTTGTCCAGCCCCACCGCGACCGAGGTCGTCGCCACGGCGGTGAGCACGGTGATGACCAGCACGCGGACGAGGACGTTGTCCCCGACCCCGGTGAGCTCGGAGAGCCCCGCGCTGATCTGCGAGGTGCCCAGGCCCAGGCTCACGGCCAACCCGAAGACCGTGCCGAGCACGGCGAAGACGTCGATGGTCTTGCCGATCGGGCCGTGGATCCGCTCCTTGAGGAAGGGGTAGAAGACCGAGCTCACCCGCATGGGCAGGTCGTAGCGGTAGATGAAGAAGCCGAACGCCAGGCCGGGCAGGGTGAAGATGGCCCAGGTGTGCAGGCCCAGGTGGTAGAGCGCGATGTTCATCGCGTCCTCCGCCGCCGTGGCGCTGTAGGGCTCCACGCCCGGGAAGGGCGGGGTGGTGAAGTGCGAGATCGGCTCGGCCACGCCCCAGAACATGAGGATGGTGCCGATGCCGCCGGCGAAGAGCATGGTGAACCAGGACACCTTGCCGTAGGCCGGCTCCTCGTCCCCCTTCCCCAGCTTCAGGCTGCCGAACCGGCTGATCGCGATCCAGATGAGGAAGATCAACCAGGCGGTGACCCCGAGGATGAAGAACCATCCGAGGTTGGTCGTCACCCAGGTCCGCGCTGCTGCGAAGCCCGCGCCGATGCTCGCGGGGAAGATCAGCAGCAGGGCCAGGATGAGGACCATGAGGCCGGCCGAGGTGAAGAAGATCTGCGGGTTGGTGCGCAACCCGAGGCGTTGGGCAAGTGCGTCCACGGTGTTTTCCCTACGGCTAGAGTTTGTCCTTTTGTTGACAATCTGACCTTAGCGAGACCTGTTCCGCATGGCTAGCCTGACGCCCCGCCGTGCCGCGCGTCGCTGCGGACCCGACCATAACCCAGGGCTCCCCAGAAGTCGCCCCGCACGTAGCGCTGCTCGGCCTCCGGCACCAGGTCCCACGGGCGGCGTCGACCCGTGCTGAGCGCCTCGGCCACGAGGGTGCGTCGCCGCTGGCTGGCACGCACCGACTCACCCAGCGCGGCGAGGTCGTAGCGGCTCTCGACCTGGGCACGCATCGACTGCGCCGCCTCGGCGAGCTCGGGGTCGCTCACCCGGTCGTGCAGCTCGTCCGGGTCGGAGTCCAGGTCGAAGAGCTGGTCCGGGTCCCCGGGGCAGACCACGAGCTTGAGCGGGCCACGGACGACCGTGACCTGCGGGTGGTGGGTCCCCTCGGCGAGGTACTCGACGACGACGTCCCGGTCCGTGGGCGGGGTGCCGGCCTGCTCCCGACGGGCGCTCTCCAGCAGCGACAGACCCTGGGCGGTCGGCGGAGGGTCGACGTCCCCGAGCTCGAGCAGCGTCGGGAGCACGTCGAGCAGGCTCACCGGGTTGGCGAACCTGCCCTGCGGCACGAGGCCCCAGGGGTCGTGGACGATCATCGGGACACGGGAGGACTGCTCGTAGGGCGACATCTTGAACCAGAGCCCCTTCTCCCCCAGCATGTCGCCGTGGTCGCTGGTGAGGATGACCACCGTGTCATCGGCCAGTCCGAGGGCCTCCAGCCGGGCCCGGATCCGCCCCACCATGTCGTCGACGTAGCTCACGGCCGCGTAGTAGGCGCGCCGGGCCTGGTGCACGTCGTCCGGGCTCGGCGGGCGGCGGTCCAGACCGCACATCTGGCGCAGCCGGTGGCTGTGCGGGTCGGCCTCGGCGTCCGGCACCTCCGGGTGGGCCGGCGGCGGGATGTCGGCGTCGGCCAAGCGCTCCCAGTGCTCGGGCGGCGGCTCGTAGGGGTCGTGCGGATGGATGAAGGAGGCGACGAGCAGGAAGGGCTGCCGCTCCCCCGCCGCCTGGTCGGCGCGCGCCCGGTCGTTGAGGTGCCGCAGCGCGCTGAAGACGACCTCGTCGTCGAAGTCCTGCTGCACGGTCGCCACGGATGCTCCGGCGTCGAGGACGGGAGCGACGTCGTGGTACCACTGCAGCGGCCGGTCCAGGGGATGGTCCCAGTCGGGCACCATGTCGAGGTCGGCGGGGTAGACGTCGGTGGTGAGGCGCTGCTCGAAGCCGTGGTGCTGGTCCGGACCGATGAAGTGCATCCGTCCCACGAGGGCCGTGTGGTAGCCGGCCGACCGCAGGAGGTGCGCGAAGGTCGGCTCGGTCGCCGCGAAGTCGTCGCCGTTGTCGTAGCAGCCCAGGTCCGAGGGCAGGCGACCGGTGAGCATGGAGGCCCGCGAGGGGGCGCACAGCGGGGTGCTGCAGTATGCCCGGTCGAAGACGGCGGCCCCGCGCGCCAGCTCGTCGATGTGGGGCGTGCGCGCCGCCTCGGCCCCGTAGGCGCCGACGTGGTGCGGCGCCAGCTGGTCGGCCTGGATCAGGACGATGTTGGGCCGTCGGCCACTCTCAGTCCTCCTCACGTCGTGCGTCCTCTCCGTCGGCGGTCCATCCGTCCTCCCACTCCCCCGTCTCGTAGCTGTAGCCCACCGGCTCCCCGTCCTCGTCACGACGCTGGTACCAGTCGGTGTAGCTCTCGTCCTCGGAGTCGATGTGCGCCCCGGCGCCGTCCCCCGGACCGGCCTTGCCCACCTGCAGCGAGAAGTCGTCGCCGTGCTTCTGCACGCCCTCGATCACCGCATGCTGCACGGCGCTCTGGGCATACAGGTGACGCAGCGTGGCGGGATCGGTGCGCAGGTCGCGGACCCACGCCACGACGATGAGCAGCATGACGAGCGCGAACGGGACCGCGGTGACGATGACGAGCTGCTGCAGCCCCTGGAGCGCGGTGGCGTCACCGAGGGAGAGCATGACGACCGCGATGCCGGACATCACCAGCCCCCAGAACACGACGACGCCGCGACGCGGCGACTGGTCGCCCCGGCTGGACAGCATCCCCATGACGACCGAGGCCGAGTCGGCCGAGGTGATGAAGAAGATCGACAGCACCACGATCGCGACGTAGGGCACCCAGGCGACGTAGTCCAGGTTGTCGATCATCGTGAAGAAGACCTGCGCGGGCGCCAGGTCCGCCGCGAAGCCCGGCAACCCCTCGCGGTACATCCACATGGACGTCCCACCCATGACGCCGAAGGCGACGAAGAGCATGGTCGAGGGGATGAGGATGGTGCCCAGGAGGAACTGCCGGACCGTGCGGCCGCGGGAGATGCGGGCGATGAAGATCCCGACGAAGGGCGACCAGGAGATCCACCAGGCCCAGTAGTAGACCGTCCAGGCCGACTGGAAGGCCTGCGTCTCCTCGCCCCAGGAGAGGGACCGGCCCATCATGTCGAACATCGACCCGACGTACTCGACCATCGCCGAGGGGAGCAGGTTGAGCAGGAAGAGCGTCGGGCCGAGGACGAGCACGATCCCGACGATGCCGACGGTGAGCACGATGTTGATGCTGGACAGGTAGCGGATGCCGCGGGCCACGCCGGACACGGCCGAGACGATGAAGCCGGCGGTGAGCACCAGGAGGATGACGACGAGCAGCGTGGTGGTGAGCTCCCCGACCCCGGTGACGATGCTCACGCCGGTGCCGATCTGCATCGCGGCGATCCCGAGCGCCGCAGCAGTGCCGAAGAGGGTGGCGATGATCGCGAAGGAGTCGACGAGCTTGCCCGCGAAGCCGTCCGTGCGCCGCGCCCCGAACATGGAGCGGAAGACCGAGGACATGAGCAGGCTGCGGCCCCGGCGGTAGGCCGAGTAGGCCACCGCTCCCCCGACGAGGGCATACATCGCCCAGGCGTGGAAGCCCCAGTGGAAGTAGGTCTGCGCCAGCGCGCCGTGCAGGGCCTCGACCGACTCGGGCTCCGCGGTGAGGGGTGGCGGCGTGACGAAGTAGGTGAGCGGCTCGGAGGGGCCGAAGAAGAGCACGCCGATCCCGATGCCGGCGGCGAAGAGCATCGACACCCAGGCGAAGGTGCTGAACTCGGGCTCCTCCCCGTCCTTGCCCAGCGGGATGCGCCCGTAGGGCGAGCAGGCGATGACGAGCAGCACGAGCAGGACGATGATCGCGACGCTGTTGAAGAGCCATGACACGTTGGTCGTGGACCAGTCGAAGGCCGCCTGCGCCACCGTGGCCACGCCCTCGGGGTCCGCCACCCCCCAGATGACGAAGATGACCGTGAGGACGCCGGCGAGGACGAAGACCGTCCTGCTCAGCCCGTAGCGACGGCGCTGCTCGTCGATGGAGATGCCCGGGACGAGGGCGGGGTGGATGCCGTGCGGGTACTCGGGCCGTCGGTAGTCGAGCCGTCCGAGGCTCCTGCCCGCGCGTCGGGCCTCGTCCTTGAGCTTGCTCTTGGTCGGTCGTTCCTGGGTGGACATGGGCTCAGGCTCCCTCGTCGTCGCGGTTCCGCTGCAACCTACCGGTCCACGGGCGAGGACGCACCGTCGCGTCCCGAAGGAGAGCCATACCGACGCCGCTTCCACGCCTTGAGGACGAGGTCGGGATCGGACGGCTTAGCCTCGATCCACCGATGACCTGGGGGTTGTGAGCGTGCCGTAACGAGGAGATGCCCTGCCGTGCTGGGAGATTGGGACTTGCGACGGTTCCAAACTGCCACCCCGGAAGGGCATCTCTGGGATGAGACTCTCTCACAGGTTCACGGCCGACTCCGCGCTGTTCGACGACCCGAACTTGGTGTCGGCGGCGGGCCTGGTGCCGGTGATCGCACTGGCCGAGCGGGCCGGGCTCGGTGAGCTCTCGCAGCAGCGGCTCAGCGTGCCCACGGACAAGGGCGCCAACGCGGGGGCGAAGGTGTGTGCGCTGGTGGGCGGGATGGTCGCTGGGGCGGACAGCATCGATGACATGGCGCTGCTGCGCCACGGCGCGATGAAGAAGCTCTTCTCCGCCTGCTACGCACCCTCGACGCTGGGCTCGTTCCTGCGGGCGTTCACCTTCGGCCACGTCCGCCAGCTGGATGCCGTCGCCTCCCGGGTGTTGACCAACCTGGCCCGCCTCACCCCGGTGGTCAAGGGCCTGGACGAGTACGCGGTGGTGGACGTGGATGACACGATCATCGAGGTCCACGGGTACGCCAAGCAGGGCGCCGGGTTCGGCTACACCCGGGTGCGCGGGTTGAACGCGCTGCTGGCCACCGTGTCCACCGACCAGGCTGCCCCGGTGGTCGTGGCCCAGCGGCTGCGCAAGGGCTCGGTCGGCTCCCCGCGGGGAGCCGACCGGCTGGTCGCCGACGCCCTGGCGACCGTGGCCAGGATGCGCAGCAACCAGGCAAGCCGGCCCGTTCTGGTGCGTGCAGACTCGGCGTTCTACGGGTACCCCACCATCGGTGCCGCCGTCCGGGCCGGCGCGGAGGTCTCCGTCACCGTGCGGCTGACCAGCAGCATCCGGGCCGCGATCGCCACCATCGACGAGCAGGCGTGGACCCCGATCGAGTACACCGACGCCATCCGGGACGAGAGCACCGGGGCGTGGATCTCCCGTGCCGAGGTCGCCGAGGTCCCCTTCACCGCGTTCACCGCTCAGGCCCGCTCCCATCACGTGCCCGGCCGCCTGGTCGTGCGCCGCATCCCTGACCTGAACCCCAAGAAGGGTGAGGGCCAGGACCAGTTGTTCGACACCTGGCGCTTCCACGCGTTCTTCACCACCACCGACGCCGACCTCCTGGACACCGTCGCCGTTGACAAGGTCCACCGCGCCCACGCGGTCATCGAGAACGTCAACGCTGACCTGAAGAGCTCTGCCCTGGCGCACCTGCCTTCCGGCAAGTTCGCCGCGAACGCCGCGTGGCTCGTGCTCGCGGTTCTCGCGTTCAACCTCACCCGTGCCGCCGCCACGCTGACCGGCCACCAGCTGGCTCGAGCGACCACCGCCACCATCCGCCGGACCATGGTCACCGTGCCCGCCCGGGCAGCGTCCTCGGCCCGGCGACTCCGTCTGCACCTGCCTACGAACTGGCCCTGGCAGCAGGCCTGGAAGCGACTGTTCACCACCGTCTGCGGACCACCCCTACCGGCCACGACCTGACCGCTCAGCCGGCGACGGCGCAACCCCAGGAAACCTGCACGTGGAACACCCCGACAGCGAGGTCGGGAGATCTCCTACGCCCGCTCCCCAGAATCGCCTACGCGGTCGGCAACGCCCCACTCAACGACGTCTGTCGGTGGATCGAGGCTTAGGCTCCTGAAGCTGGCCCTCCCGGCGCCGGGCATGAGGAAGCCCTGATGAGAAGGGCTTCTCATCAGGGCTTTTCCGTCGGGATGACAGGATTTGAACCTGCGACCCCCTGACCCCCAGTCAGGTGCGCTACCAAGCTGCGCCACATCCCGAGGCCCTTCTGGGCGAGCATCAGGTTAGCCCATCGCCCACCCGCCGGCCCAATCGCCGCGGGCGGTCAGCGGCGCCGCTTCTCGCGCACCCTCACGGAGATCTCGATCGGGCTCCCCACGAAGCCGTACTGCTCGCGCAGCCGCCGCTCCAGGAACCGCCGGTAGCCCGCCTCGATGAAGCCCGAGGCGAAGACGACGAAGCGCGGAGGACGGGTGTCGGCCTGGGTCGCGAAGAGGATGCGCGGCTGCTTGCCGCCCCGCACCGGGTGCGGCTGCGCGGCGACGACCTCACCGAGGAAGCCGTTGAGCTTGGCCGTCGGGATGCGCCGGTCCCAGGAGGCCAGCGCGGTGTCCAGCGCGGGCACGAGCTTGGCGACGTTGCGCCCGGTGGCCGCCGAGATGTTGACCCGCGGCGCCCAGGTGATCTGCACGAGCTCGCGCTCGATCTCCCGCTCGAGGTAGTAGCGCCGCTCCTCGTCCAGCGTGTCCCACTTGTTGTAGGCCACGACGAGGGCCCGGCCGGAGTCGACCACCTGCTGGATGACCCGGATGTCCTGCTCGGCGATCGGCTCGGAGACGTCGACGAGGACGACCGCCACCTCCGCCTTCTCCAGGGCCGCCTGCGTGCGCAGCGAGGCGTAGAAGTCGGCGCCCTTGGCCTGGTGCACCCGCCGGCGGATGCCCGCGGTGTCGACGAAACGCCATACCCGGCCGTCGTCGCCGAGCTCGATGAGCTCGTCCACGGGGTCGCGGGTGGTCCCGGCCACGTCGTCGACGACGACCCGGTCGGAGCCGGCGAGCTTGTTGAGCAGCGAGGACTTGCCGACGTTGGGGCGCCCGAGCAGCGCGACCCGGCGCGGGCCGCCCTCGGGGGTCGGACCGGCCACCGCGGACCGCTCCGGCAGCACCTCGAGCAGGGCGTCGAGCACGTCGCCCGAGCCGCGGCCGTGCAGCGCCGAGACCGGCCAGGGCTGACCCAGCCCCAGGCTCCAGAGCATCGCGGCGTCGGCCTCGAAGCGCTGGTCGTCGACCTTGTTGGCGACGAGCACCACCGGCTTGCCGGAGCGCCGCAGCAGGCGCACGACCTGCTCGTCGGTGTCGGTGGCGCCGACGGTCGCGTCGACGACGAACATCACGGCGTCGGCGAGCTCGACGGCGACCTCGGCCTGCTCCGCGACCCGCAGGTGTATGCCCGTGGCGTCGACCTCCCAACCGCCGGTGTCGACGAGGGTGAAGCGGCGCCCGGACCAGTCCGCGTCGTAGGAGACGCGGTCGCGGGTCACGCCCGGCACGTCCTCGACGACCGCCTCCCGGCGTCCGATGATGCGGTTGACCAGGCTCGACTTGCCCACGTTGGGGCGACCGACGACGGCCACCACCGGCCGGCCCCCGACGTCCTCCCCCACGTCCACGGGCAGCTCGCCGCGCTCGACGAGCGCCTGGTCCTCCTCGGACAGCTCGAAGTCGACGAGCCCGGCGCGCAGCGCCTGCTCCAGCGCCTCGTCCTGCTCGCTGGCCTCGAGGTCGGGCAGCTCGTCGGGGTCGCCGACGGTCCACTCCACCTCGACCTCGTCGACCTCGGCGTCGCCGGACCGCCGGCCGTCCTGCTCGGTCATGCGCGCTCCCCTGCAGCGATGGCGTCGGAGCGCAGCCGCACCTGGCGCTTGATCCGTCCGAGCATGCCGACCATGCCGCGCATGCGCAGCGGCGAGACGGCCTCGGCCAGCCCGAAGCGGTAGGGCGCGTCGTCGGGCACGTCGAGCACCTGCTGGGCACCCAGCCCGTCCAGCCCCTCGTGCAGGATGCCGGCGAAGCCGCGCGTGGTCGGCGCCTCGGCCGGGGCGTCGAAGAACAGCCGCACGGTGCGGTCGGCGTCGTCCCCGACCTCGACGGCGAGGAAGAGCGGCGACTGGCACTCGTCCACCCGCTCCATCTGGTCCAGGTGGCCCTCGTAGCGCTCCGGCAGGCCGGGCAGCTCGCGGGAGAGCTCCAGCAGCAGCTGCAGCCGGTCGGACTGGCTCACCGCGTGGAACTCCTCGGCGAGCTCGGCCATCGCCTCCGGGAGATCGGCGCGGTCGGTCTCTGCAGGCATACCTCAGCGCTCCACCGGCACACCGACCGAGTTGCCCCACTCGGTCCAGGAGCCGTCGTAGTTGCGGACGTTCTCGAAGCCCAGCAGGTGGGTGAGCACGAACCACGTGTGGCTCGAGCGCTCGCCGATGCGGCAGTAGGCGACGACGTCGTCGGAGGTCGCCAGGCCCTGCTCCTGCTGGTAGATCTCCTCCAGCTCTTCGCGCGACTTGAAGGTGCCGTCCTCGTTGGCCGCACGGGCCCACGGCACCGACTTCGCCCCCGGGATGTGGCCGCCGCGCATGGCGCCCTCCTGCGGGTAGTCGGGCATGTGCAGCAGCTCGCCGGAGAACTCACCGGGCGAGCGGACGTCGACCATCGGCTGCCCGAGGTGCTCCAGGACGTCGGCCTTGAACGCGCGCACCTGGGTGTCGTCGCGCTCGACGACCGGGTAGGACGCCGGCGTCACCTCGGACGCACCGGCGGTCATCTCCCGGCCCTCGGCGATCCAGGCGGCGCGGCCGCCGTCGAGCAGCCGGACGTCCTCGTGGCCGAAGAGCGTCATGACCCAGAGGGCATACGCGGCCCACCAGTTGGAGCGGTCGCCGTAGATCACGACGGTCGTGTCGCGGCCCACGCCGCGGGCGCCCATGACCTCGGCGAAGCGCTCGCCGTCGACGTAGTCGCGGGTCACCGGGTCGTTGAGGTCGGTATGCCAGTCGAGCTTGCGGGCGCCGGGGATGTGGCCGGTGTCGTAGAGCAGGACGTCCTCGTCGGACTCGAGCACGACGACCTGCGGGTCGTCGAGGTGCTCGGCGAGCCACTCGGTGGTGACGAGACGCTCGGGGTGGGCGTAGGCGGAGATCTTCTCGGAGTTCTGCGTGCTCATGTCGTTCTCCTCGGGTCGGCGTCAGGGGTATGTCGGGGGCGGGCGGTCAGGCAGGGCCGCCGGCGTGCCCGTCGGGCGAGGTGGCCGGCTCCTCTTCGTGCTGGGCCGGCTCGACCTCACCGCGGACCAGGGCCAGCACGGCAGCCACCACCTGGTCGAAGTCAAGCTCTGAGGTGTCCAACGTCACGACCCCGTCCGCGGCTTCCATGAAGGCGCTCACGGTGGAGTCCTGCCGGTCCCGGCGGACGATCTGGTCGCGGGTGGCCTCGACCTGGTCCGCGTCGGCGCCGCCGTGCAGCTCGGTGGAGCGCCGGGCGAGGCGCGCCTCCTCCGAGGCGGTGACGAGGATGCGGTGCTCGGCGTCCGGGGCGACGACGGTGGTGATGTCGCGACCCTCGGCGACGATGCCGCCACGCTCGTCCCGGGCCTCGGAGATGATCTCGCGCTGGCGGCGACGCAGCTCGGCGCGCACGTCGAGGTTGGTGGCCACGGTCGAGACCTGCGAGGTCACGCGGGTCTCGCGGATGGCGCTCGTGATGTCCGTGCCGCCCACGCGCAGGGTCTGGTCGTCGGGGTCGGTCGAGATCTCCAGCGGCAGGTCGCGGGCCGCCTGCGCCACGGCCTCCTGGTCGGTGAGGTCGACCTCCTGGTCCAGGCAGTGCCAGGCGACCGCGCGGTACATCGCGCCGGTGTCCAGGTAGCCCAGGCCCAGCTCGCGCGCCACGGCCTTGGACACGGAGGACTTGCCGGACCCGCTGGGTCCGTCGATGGCGATGGTGAGGGGGCTGGACGGCACCCGTCCAGCCTAACGGCCGCAACGGCATACCCCGCACCGGTCACTCCGGACACTGGGCGCCGGTTTGTCACTCAGCAGCCTGCTCGAGGGGGCTCTCGAGTGACGTACCGGCGTTCAGACGGAGGAAGTCCGTCCCCGCCCTACTCCCCCGCCGCGGCGTAGAGCTGGGCGACCTCCTCGGCGGACAGGGCGCGGTACTTCCCGGGGCGCAGCTCGGCCAGCTTGATCGGGCCCACCTGCACCCGCGAGAGCGCCTCGACCGGGTAGCCGACCTCCTCCATCATGCGGCGCACGATGTGCTTGCGGCCCTCGTGCAGCACGATCTCGATGATCGAGTGGCCGGGGATGTCGTCGACGAGCCGGAAGCTGTCGGCCTTCGCCAGACCGTCCTCCAGCTCGACCCCGTCGCGCAGCTGCTTGCCGATCCCCGGCGCGACGACGCCGTGGACCTGCGCGACATACGTCTTGGGCACGCCGTATGCCGGGTGCTGGAGCTTGTGGGCGAGGTCGCCGTCGTTGGTGAGCAGGAGGAGTCCCTCGGTGTCGACGTCGAGCCGCCCGACGTGGAACAGCCGGCGCGAGAGGTGGCCGACGTAGTCGGTGAGGCACGGCCGACCCTCCTCGTCCTCCATCGTGGAGACGACGCCGGCGGGCTTGTTGAAGGCGAGGTAGACCTTGTCGGTGTCGACGACGACGCGGTCGCCGTCGACGTGCACGGTCTGGCTGCTCGGGTCGACGCGCACGCCGAGCTCGACGACCACCTGGCCGTCGACCTCGACCCGGCCCTCCTCGATGAGCTTCTCGCAGGCGCGGCGGCTGCCGAAGCCGGCACCGGCGAGCAGCTTCTGCAGCCGCACGCCGTCCGGGCTGTGGACGTCGCGGCTCGCCGGGTCCGGCGGGGTGGTGGGCCGACGCCGACGCGGGGGGCGAGTGCCGCCCGCGCGACGCGGCCCGGCTCCTCCGCCCTGGGCGGGCACCCGGGGTCCGCCCTTGCCCCCGGACCGGCCGCCGCCGGACCGGCCGCCCTGACCGGGACGACCCTGGCCGCCACGGGATCCGGGGTTCTTCTTGCCGCTGCTCATGCGAGTCCTTCCGATGCGAGCTCCTCGAGCACCTCGGCCGAGGGGAGATAGGGGGCCAGTGCGGGCAGGTCGTCGAGCGTGTCCAGACCCATCCGCTGCAGGAAGAGGTCGGTGGTGCCGTAGAGCACCGCCCCGCCCGTGGGGTCCTGACCGGTCTCGGTGACCATGCCGCGAGCCAGCAGCGTCCGCACCACCCCGTCGACGTTCACGCCGCGGATGGCGCCGATCCGGGCCCTGCTGATCGGCTGGCGGTAGGCGATGACCGCGAGCGTCTCGAGCGCGGCCTGGGTGAGCCGGGCCTGCTGACCACCCAGGAGGAACTTCTCCACCACCGGCGCGTATTCCGGGCGGCTGTAGACGCGCCACCCGCCACCGAGGCGGCGCAGCATGAAACCGCGGTTGCCCTGGGCATACTCCTGGGCGAGGTCGTCGAGCACGGCGCCGACGTCCTCCACCGGCAGCTCCAGGGCACTGGCGAGGGACTCCTCGGTCACCGGTTCGTCGATGACCATGAGCACCGCCTCGACCGCCGACCGCGCCCCGCCGGGGAAGTCGTTGATGTCGAAGGCGACCTGCTCCTGCTCCGGCTCGTCGGCGACCTCCGCCGGTGTGCCGTCATCCTGCTGGCTCATCCGCCACCTCCTCGTCGAACTCCGCCCCGACCTGCGTGCTCACCCCGCCCGACTCCGGCCCGGTCCAGCGCACCGTGAGCTCGCCCAGGGCCTCGTCCTGCTCCAGCGCGACGACGGAGTCGCGGTAGAGGTCCAGCAGCGCCAGGAAGCGCGCGACGATGACCAGCGTGGAGTCGGCGTCGGCCACGAGGTCGCGAAAGCCGGCGCTGCCCCGCTCGCGCAGCCGGCCGACGAGGATCGAGGCCTGCTCCCGGACGGAGACCTGGGCCGCGTGCAGGTGGTCGACCCCGACCGCCGGCGGCGGCCGCGGGATCATGGCGCGCCCGGCGATCATCGCCAGCTGCTCCGGGGTGACCGTCAGCACGAGCTCGGGCAGCAGCGAGGCGAAGCGCTCCTCCACCCCGACGTCGCGCGCGAAGATCCGGCCCTTGCCCTCCATCTGCAGGCGCAGCTCGTCGGCGACCTGCTTGAACGCGCGGTACTGCAGCAGCCGGGCGAAGAGGAGGTCGCGGGCCTCGATGAGCGCGAGGTCCTCCTCGTCGTCCTCGCGGCCGCTGGGCAGCAGGCGGGCCGCCTTGAGGTCGAGCAGCGTGGCCGCGATGAGCACGAACTCGCTCGCCTGCGACAGGTCCCACTCCTCCTCGCCGTCCTGCGCGGCGCGCAGGTAGGCGACGAACTCGTCGGTGACCCGGGCCAGGGCGATCTCGGTGACGTCGAGCTTGTGCTTGGCGATGAGGCCCAGCAGCAGCTCGAAGGGGCCGGAGAAGACGTCGAGGTGCACCTCGAAGCCGCGGCGGCCGGAGACGAGCACCCCGCCCGGGGTCTGCGCCGGGGGCTGGGACTCGCCCGCCTGGTGCTCCGGGGCGGGCGCGGGCGGCATACCCACCTCGCTCAGGGGGCGCCGCCGCGCGCGATGAGCTCCCGGGCGAGCTGACGGTATGCCTCGGCGCCGGAGTGCGTGCTGGCGTAGCTCGTGATGGGCTCGGCGGCCAGGGTCGCGTCCGGGAACTTCACCGTGCGGCTGATGACGGTGTGGAAGACGGTGTCGCCGAAGTGGTCGACGACGCTGCGCACGACCTCGCGCGAGTGCAGGGTGCGGCCGTCGTACATCGTCGCGAGGATGCCGTCGATCTCCAGCCGCGGGTTGAGCCGGTCGGTGATCTTCTCGATGGTCTCGATGAGCAGCGCGACGCCGCGCATGGCGAAGAACTCGGTCTCCAGCGGGATGACGACCCCGTGGGAGGCGGTGAGCGCGTTGACCGTGAGCAGGCCCAGGGAGGGCTGGCAGTCGATGAAGATGACGTCGTAGTCGTCCATGACGGGGCGCAGGGTGCGGGCGAGCACCTGCTCGCGGGCGACCTCGCCGACGAGCTGCACCTCGGCCGCGGACAGGTCGATGTTGGCCGGGAGGATGTCGATGCCGGGGACCGAGGTGGGCTGGATGACGTCGTGCACGTCGTGGCCCCGCTCGACGAGCAGGTTGTAGATCGTGACGTCGAGGTCGTGCGTGCGCACCCCGAGGCCGACCGAGAGGGCGCCCTGCGGGTCGAAGTCGACCATGAGCACCTTGCGGCCGTACTCCGCCAGCGCGGCGCCGAGGTTGATGGTCGACGTGGTCTTGCCGACGCCGCCCTTCTGGTTGCACATCGCGATGATGCGCGCCGGGCCGTGGCTCGCGAGGGGCTCGGGCACGGGGAAGTCGGGCAGCGGCCGGCCGGTGGGGCCCTCCTGGCCCACGCCCGAGGTCTCGGTGCCGGGCAGCCGGTCGTGACTCACGTGGTGTCTCCAGATCCGTTCGGGGTGGTCGGCGTCCCGCCGATCGGTCCGACCTTAATCCACGGGTCCAGGTCCGGTCATCCGCCTGGACCTCGACCTGAGGTCGAAGTGTCCGCAGCGACCGGACACCCCTTGTGTCCGCATCTCCCCCGACCGGACACCCCGTCTGTCCGCCCGCTCAGCGGCGCGCACGGGGGTGGGACTGGGCATACACCTCGCGCAGGTGCTGCGTGGACACGTGCGTGTAGATCTGGGTGGTCGCGACCGAGGCGTGGCCGAGGAGCTCCTGGACCACCCGGACGTCGGCGCCGCCGTCGAGCAGGTGGGTGGCGAAGGAGTGGCGCAGGGTGTGCGGGGAGATCTCGGCGCGGAGGTCGGCGCGGTCGGCGGCCGCCCGGATGGCGTTCCACGCGGACTGGCGGGACAGGCGCCCGCCCCGCGCGTTGACGAAGACCGCCGGCGTGCCGCTGCCCTTCCGGGCCAGCTCGGGGCGCCCGCGCACGAGCCACGCGTCGAGCGCGTCCCGGGCATACCGACCCATGGGCACCACCCGCTCCTTGCGCCCCTTGCCGAAGAGGCGCACGACACCAGGGAGCTCTCCGTCGGCGGCCGCCTCGGGGCGCGCGAGGTCCAGGTCGTCGACGTCGAGGGCGATGGCCTCGCTGACCCGGGCGCCGCAGCCGTAGAGCACCTCGAGCAGCGCCCGGTCGCGCAGTGCCGCCGGGGTGTCCCCCACCGACGCGGCCTGGATCAGCCGCTCGACGTCGGTGGCGCTCAGCGCCTTGGGCAGCCGCCGCGGCGGCGTCGGCGGGGCGACGTCCCGGGACGGGTCGTCCTCGACCTCTCCCTCGACCGCGAGGAAGGTGTGCAGGCCGCGCACCGCGACGACCGCGCGGGCGGCCGAGGTCGGGGCGAGCGGCGGGTGGTCGGCGTCCCCTGCGCGCAGGTGAGCCAGGAACTGCGTGACGTGCTCGGGGCGCACCTCGCCCGCGGCGGTGATGCCGTGGTCACCGAGGAAGTCGAGGTAGCGACGCAGGTCGCGCCGGTAGGCCGACAACGTGTGCTCGGACCGCCCCCGCTCCACCCGCAGGTGGTCCAGCCAGTCCCCCACCGCCCGCCCCAGCGGCGTCTGGGTCGGGGGCATCGGCGGTGTCACGCCCCCGATCCTCTCAGCACCCGGACCGGCCGCACGGTTTGTGTCGACCGACCGCGCACTTTGCGTCCACCGACCGCGCACCTTGTGTCGACTGACCGCGCACTTTGTGTTCTGCAGCGCAAACCGTGCGGCCGGTCCGCGCAAACCGTGCGGCCGGTCCGCGCAAACCGTGCGGCCGGTCCGACCAAACCCTGCGGCCGGTCGGGGAGGTGGGTGAGGATGACCCCATGCACTGGTATGCCGATGCTCCCGCCCGCCGGACCCGTCAGATCGCGGCGGACCTCTTCGTCCTGGGCTGGGTGGTGCTGTGGGTGCTCATCGGGCGGTGGGTCTTCGGCCTCGTCCTCACGCTGGCGGCGCCGGCCGTCCCGCTGCGCTCGGCCGGGACGGGCATGCAGACGCGCATGAACGACGTCGCCGGCCGGGTCACGGAGATCCCGCTCGTGGGCGACAGCCTCCAGGCACCGTTCACCGGCGCCGCGGGCGTCGGCACCGACCTCGTCTCCGCCGGCGACCGGCTGGAGGGCGCGGTCCGGACGGTGGCCTGGGTCGTGACCCTGATCAGCGCGGGCACGCCGATCCTCGTGGTGGTCCTGGCCTGGGCGGTGCTGCGCCTGCTGTGGGTGCGCCGGGCCCACTCCCTCACGGGTGAGCTGTCCGACCCCGAGTCGCTGGAGCTGCTCGCGCTGCGTGCCCTGGTCCACCAGCACCCGCGCCGGCTCCAGGCGCTCTTCGAGGACCCGGTGGCCGCCTGGCGGACCCGCGACCCGGATACGATGCGTGCCCTGGCCGACCTCGAGCTCGCCGAGGTCGGCCTGCGCAGCCGCGCGTAGGCGCTCAGCCGTGCCGCTGCCGCAGCACCCGCTCGACGTCCGCCAGCCCGAGGTCGCGCGAGCGCAGCAGCACGAGCAGGTGGTAGACGAGGTCGGCCGACTCCCCGAGCAGCGCCTCGTCGTCCTGTGCCACCGCGGCCAGCGCCGTCTCGACCCCCTCCTCCCCGACCTTCTGCGCGATCCGTCGCACCCCGCCCTCGAAGAGCGAGGTGGTGTAGGACCCCTCCGGCAGCTCCGCCTGGCGGACGCGAACGACCTCGTCCAGCTCGTGCACGAAAGACCCCCGACGCGCGCCCGGGTCGAAGCAGGTCTCCTCGCCCGTGTGGCACGTGGGTCCGCTGGGGACGGCGTGGAGCAGCAGGGTGTCGCGGTCACAGTCGAGCTCGACCGCCTCGACGCGCAGCACGTTGCCGCTCGTCTCCCCCTTGGTCCACTGGGTGCCCCGGCTGCGGCTGAAGAAGGTCGCCAGCCCCGTCCGCAGGGTCGTGGCCAGCGCCTGCTCGTCGAGGAAGCCGACCATGAGCACCTGACCGGTGTGCGCGTGCTGCACGACACCGGGGATGATCCCGTCGGTCTTGGTGAAGTCGACGTCGGCGACGTCGAAGTCCGCCTCGACGCCGGACATACGGGGTGTCCGGTCGGTGTCAGGTGCCCCGGGACCGGACATACGGGGTGTCCGGTCGCTCATGAGCGCACCTCCACACCCTGCTCGGCGAGCGTCGCCTTGAGGGACGGTATGGGGATGGACCCGTCGTGGAAGACCGTCGCCGCGAGCGCGCCGTCGACGTCGGCCTCGCGGAAGACGTCGACGAAGTGCTGCGGGGTCCCGGCCCCGCCGCTGGCGACGAGGGGCACCGGGCACAGCGAGCGGACCGCGGCCAGCTGCTCGATGTCGTAGCCGTCCCGCACCCCGTCCGAGCCCATGCAGTTGAGCACGACCTCCCCGGCGCCCAGCCCGACGACCTCGCGCACCCAGTCCAGCGTGGTCGTCTGCAGCGCCCGGGTCGCCTCGGGGCTGCCGGTGAACTGCCGGATCCGCCAGTGCCCGTCCTCGTCCCGCAGGCTGTCGACGCCGACGACGACGCACTGCACACCGAAGGCGTCGGCGAGCTCGCCGACCAGCTCGGGCCGCTGCGTCGCGGGGGTGTTGACCGAGACCTTGTCGGCCCCGGCGTGCAGCACCGCACGGGCGGTCTCCACGGACCGGATGCCGCCGGCCACGCAGAAGGGGATGTCGATGGCGCGCGCCACCCGCGCCACCCAGCCGACGTCCACGCCGCGGCCCTCGGGGCTGGCGGTGATGTCGTAGAAGACGAGCTCGTCGGCGCCCTCACGGGCATACCGCTGCGCCAGCTCGACGATGTCGCCCATGTCGCGGTGGTTGCGGAAGCGGGTTCCCTTGACCACCCGCCCCTCGCGCACGTCGAGGCAGGGGATGATCCGCCGCGCCAGGGTCATGGCTGCTCCTCCAGCACCGCGTCGTCGACGGTGAACCGGCCCTCGAGCAACGCCTTGCCCAGGATGATCCCGGCGCAGCCCTGCTTCTTGGCGGCCCGCACGTCGTCGACCGAGCGGGCCCCGCCCGAGGCCTGGACCTGCAGCGCGGGGTTGGACCGGGTGAGCATCGTGTAGAGGTGGAAGTTGGGCCCGGACAGCGTGCCGTCCCGGCCGATGTCGGTGCAGAGAACGTGCCGCAGGCCCGAGCCGTGGTACTGGTGCAGCGTCGTCGTGAGGTCCTGCTCCCCCACCGAGGTCCAGCCCGCGGTCGGCAGCACCCAGCGGCCGTCCTCGCCGATCCGCGTGTCGAGCGCCACGGTGACCCGCTCGGGCCCGAAGCGGTCCAGCCACCCGACCACGGTGGCGGGCTCCTGCACCGCGAGCGAGCCGACGACGACCCGCTCGGCTCCGGCGTCCAGCAGCCGCTGCACGTCGTCGACGCTGCGGACGCCGCCGCCGGTCTGCACCCGCAGGCCGGTGGTGTCGCAGATCGTGGTGAGCGTCTCGAGCAGGGTGTATCCGCCGGCGCGGGCCGCGTCCAGGTCGACCAGGTGCAGCCAGGCGGCGCCGGAGCGGGCATAGCTCTCGGCCACGGCCACCGGGTTGTCGGTGTAGCGCGTCTCCTGGTCGTAGTCACCCTTGTGCAGGCGCACGACCGCGCCGCCGCGGACGTCGATCGCCGGGTAGACGGTGAAGGCTCCGGTGTTGGTCACGGGGATCTCTCCGGTGTCGGTGCTGAGGTCGGGCGTCATCGGTCGACCTCCATGAGGAAGTTTCGCAGAAGCCGGGCGCCGACCGACGCCGACCTCTCGGGGTGGAACTGCGCGCCCCACCGCAGCCCGGAGCGCACGACCGCGGTCCACGGCTGCCCGTGCACCGTGCTCGCCAGGGTGTGCTCGCTCGGCGCGGCGGCGTAGGAGTGCACGAAGTAGGCCCGGTCGCCCTCCTCGATCCCCGCGAGCAGCGGGTCCTCCACGAGCCCTGTCAGCGCGTTCCAGCCCATGTGCGGCACCCGCAGGTCGGGTCCGCCCGGTATGCCGACCACCTCGCCGGGGACGAGGCCGAGCGTCGCCACCCCGCCGTCCTCTGCGGAGCGCTCGAAGAGCAGCTGCATGCCCAGGCATACCCCGAGCAGCGGCGCCTGCACCTGGGCCAGCGTCTCGACCAGGCCCAGCTCGCGCAGCCGGCACATGCCGGCACCGGCCGCGCCGACCCCGGGCAGGATGACGCGGTCGGCGGCCAGGATGTCGGCCGGGTCGGCGGTGAGCCTGCTGCTCGCGCCGAGCCGCTCGAGGGCGTAGCTGACCGAGCCGATGTTGGTGCCACCGCCGTCGACGAGGGCGACCTTCACAGGACGCCCTTGGTGGTGGGCAGCTCGCTGGAGTCGCCCTGCCGGGCGATGCCCATGCGCAGCGCGCGGGCGACCGCCTTGAAGCCCACCTCGATCTTGTGGTGGGTGTTGCCGCCGGTCACCGACAGGTGCAGGGTGCAGCGCATCGCGTCGGCGAAGGAGCGCCAGAAGTGCTCGACCATCTCGGTCGAGAACTCGCCCACGGCCTCCCGGTCGAAGCTGCCCTCGTAGGCGAAGTAGGGCCGCCCCGACAGGTCGATCGCCGCGGTCGCCTGCGCCTCGTCCATGGGGAGGGTGAAGCCGTAGCGCCCGATCCCGCGCTTGTCGCCGAGCGCGGTGCGGATCGCCTCGCCCACGGCCAGCGCGACGTCCTCGACGGTGTGGTGGTCGTCGATGTGCAGGTCGCCCTCGCAGCTCACGCGCAGCCGGAAGCCGCCGTGCTTGGCGAGCTGGTCGAGCATGTGGTCGTAGAACCCGATGCCGGTGCTGATCTCGCTGCCGCCGGTCGCGTCCAGGTCCACCTCGACCGTGATCGCGGTCTCGGAGGTCGCGCGCTCGACCCGGGCGGTGCGCGGCGCGTCCGCGAGCTCGTGCGCGATCTGCGGCCAGGTGGTGCGGCTCCGGTCATCGTCGGTCCCCTCCCCGCCCAGCAGGTATGCCGGGATCCCCAGGTTGTCGGCGAACTCCCGGTCGGTGCCGCGGTCGCCGACCATGACGCTGCGGTCCCAGTCGACGCCGCGGTCCTTGAGCAGGTGGGCGACCATGCCGATGCCGGGCTTGCGGGTCCAGGGTGCCTCGGGCCCGCCGTGGTGGCGGTCGATGAAGACGTCCCGGAAGGTGATGCCCTGGCTGCCGAGCAGTTGCATGACGAGCCGGTGCGGCCCCTCGAAGTCGGGCGTGGGCAAGGACTCGGTGCCCAGGCCGTCCTGGTTGCTCACCATGACGAGGTCGAAGCCCGCCGCCTGGATCCGCAGCAGCGCGGGGATGACGCCGTCGACGAGCGCCACCTTGTCCAGCGCGTCGATCTGGTGGTCCTCCGGCTCGACGATGATCGTGCCGTCGCGGTCGACGAAGCAGATCGGGCGGGGGCTCATGCGGGGGTCTCCTCGGTCGTGGGGGCGGGTCGTGCGCTGGTCAGGGCCTCGCGCAGGGCGCTCATCTCGGGTCCGGTCCCGATGGTGATGCGCAGGGCGTCGTGCAGGCCGGGCAGGTGGCGCATGTCGCGGACCACGATCCCGGCGGCACCCAGGGTATGCAGCAGGGCGTCGGGGTCGTCGCAGCGCACCAGGAAGAAGTTGGCCTCGCTGGCATACACGGTGCGCACTCCGTCGAGGTCGCGCAGCCACCGGCCGACCTGGTCGCGCAGCCGGAGCACGTCGCCGACGTGCTGCCTCGTCGCGTGCAGGACCTCCTCGGACAGGGCCCGCAGGGCCAGCTCGGTGACCGGCGCCGGCAACGGGTAGGGCGCCTGCACCCGGCGCAGCACCGCGACGAGGTCCGGGTGGGCCAGCGCGATGCCGACGCGCGCGCCGGCGAGCGCGTGCGCCTTGGACAGGGTGCGCAGCACGACGAGGGTCGGGTGCTCCTCGAGCAGGGTGATCGCGGAGCGCTGCGCGGCGAACTCGCCGTAGGCCTCGTCGACCACGACGACGGCCTGGTCGGCCAGCTCCTCGGTCAGAGCTGCGATCTCGCGCAGCGGCACCACGGAGCCGGTGGGGTTGCCCGGCGAGGCCAGGAAGACCAGCCGGGCACCCTTGTCCCGGACGGCCCGTGCGACGGCGGCCGTGTCGACCCGCCAACGCAGCTCGTCGTCGGTCTGGGGCACGTCGATCACCGGCACGCCGTGCAACCGGGCGGAGACGGCATACATGCCGAACGTCGGGGACGTCACCACGACGCCGTCGCCGCCGGGGCGGCACAGGCTGCGCACGAGCAGCTCGATCGCCTCGTCGCTGCCGCGCCCGACGACCACCCGGTCCGGCGTGGTCGCCCAGAGGTCGGCGAAGGCCTCGACCAGGGCGGGTGGCTGTGGGTCCGGGTAGCGCCGGGACCCGCCCGCGTCGTCCGCGCTGCTCGCCACCCCGGACTCGTTGGCGTTGAGCCAGATCCGGTCCGGTAGGCCGGTGGGCGCGCTGGTGCGGGCCGAGGAGTACCCCGCGAAGTCGCGCAGGTCCGGGCGCACCAGGTGCGCCGGGAAGGTGGTGTCGCCGCGGGTGGTCACGGCTGCCCCTGGGTGCGGGCGAGACGGCGCGTGACCGCGCGCTGGTGGGCGTGCAGCGACTCGGCCTCGGAGAGCGTCACGGCGCACGGGCCGACGGCGGCCAGGCCCTGCGGCGTGGCGCGCTGCACGGTCATGGCGATCTGGAAGGCGCCGACGTTGACGCCGCCGGTGAAGCGCGCGGCACCCGCGGTGGGCAGCACGTGGTTGGTGCCGGAGCAGTAGTCGCCGAGCGTCTCCGGGGTGTGGTCGCCGAGGAAGACCGACCCGGCCCGGTCGATGCGCGGCACCCAGGCCGACGCGTCGCGCAGGGCGAGGATGAGGTGCTCGGGGGCGTAGTCGTTGGACACCTCGACAGCTGTGGCCAGGTCGGGGGTGACGACGAGGCGCGAGGACGCGAGCGCCTTGCGGGCGATGTCGGCGCGCGGCAGGCTCTCCACCTGCTCCTCCACCTGGGTCGCGACCGCCTCGGCCAGCGGCCGGGAGTCGGTGAGCAGGACGACCTGGCTGTCCGGGCCGTGCTCGGCCTGGGAGAGCAGGTCGGCGGCGACGAACTCGGGGTCGGCGCCGGAGTCGGCGATGACGAGCACCTCGGAGGGGCCGGCCGGCATGTCGATGCCGGGGCCGCCCTCGGCGGTGCTCACCTGGCGCTTGGCCTCGGTGACCCAGGCGTTGCCCGGTCCGAAGATCTTGTCGCAGGCCGGCACGGTCTCGGTGCCGTAGGCCAGCGCGGCGACCGCCTGGGCGCCCCCGACGAGCACGACCTGGTCGATGCCGCACTCGGCCGCGGCCGCCAGCACGGCGGGGTCGACCGTGCCGTCCGGGCGCGGCGGGGTGGCGAGCACGACCTCCGGGCAGCCGGCGAGCTGCGCCGGGATCCCGAGCATGAGCGCGGTGGAGGGCAGCGGTGCCGACCCGGCGGGGACGTAGAGACCGACCCGGCGGATCGGGCGGACCACCCGCTGGCAGACGACCCCGGGGGCGGTCTCGACGGCATACCCCTGCTGCATGCCGGCGGCGTGGAAGGTGCGGATGCGACCCGCGGCCTCGGTGATCGCCTGCCGCAGGTCCGGGTCCAGCCCGGCCACGGCGGCGTCGCGGTCCTCGGTGCTGACCCGCAGCGAGGTCAGCTCAGCGCCGTCGAGGCGGGCGGTGAGCTCGAGGAGGGCGGCGTCCCCGCCCTCGCGCACCTGGCGCAGGATGCGGGCGACCCCCTCGGTGACCTCGGGACCGGCGGCCGCGGTGCCCCGGCGCAGGGCGTCGGTCCGCGCGGTCTCGTCGAGGTCCTCCCAGGTCAGGACGTTCATGCGAGCATCCCCTCGACCGGGAGCACCATGAGGTTGTGCGCCCCGGCGCGCTTGAGGTCCTCTAGCCTCGCCCACGACACCGAGCCGTGGACGAGCATCTGCAGCGCGACCTCGTCGCGGCCGTCGACCGCCATGACGGTCGGCTCGTGGCCGCCGGGCAGCAGCGGCAGGAGGTCGTCGAGCAGCGGGCGCTCGACCCGGAGCATGAGCAACCGGGACTCCTTGAGCTGGACCGCGCCGTCGAGACGGCGCAGCAGCAGGTCGGCGATCTCCTGGCGCCCGTCGTCCAGCGGGTGCCCCGGCCCGGCGATGACTGCCTCGCTGTGCAGGATCGTCGTCACCGGCTTGAGCTGGTTGGCGCGCAGCGTGCCGCCGGTCGACACCAGGTCGCAGACGACATCGGCCTGGCCCAGCCGTGGAGCGATCTCCACCGAGCCGTTGAGGAGCACCGGCTCGGCGTCGACCCCGTGCTCCTCGAGCCAGCGGCCCAGGGTGTGGGGGTAGGAGGTGGCGATCCGCATCCCGGCCAGCTGCTCGGGGCCGGTCCACTCCTGGTCCTCGTCGATGGCGACGTCCAGCCGGCACGTGCCCCAGCCGAGCTGGCGCCACTCGGTGAGATCCGCCCCGCGGCCCTGGGCCCGCCGGGCCAGGTCGTGCTCGACGAGGACGTTGCGGCCCACGATCCCCATGTCGCAGACCCCGTCGGCGATGAGGCCGGGGATGTCGTCGTCGCGGACGAGCAGCAGGTCGACCGGCAGGCTCTCGCCGTAGCAGAAGAGCTTGTCGCGGCTCTCGCGCCAGGTGAGGCCGCAGGAGGCCAGCAGCTCGCGCGCGGGCTCGCCCAGGCGGCCGGACTTCTGGATCGCCACGCGCAGGCGGTCGCGCGGCTGGGCAGGCGGGGTCATCGGGGCCTTTCGTGGCAGGTGGGTGGCTCGGCCGGTCGGGCCGGGGGGAGCTCGGTGGTGGGTGCGCGCCGTCGGGCGGCTCAGGCCGTCGGCAGGCCCGCGGGATGCTCGTCGCGATGCTCCAGGGCGGCACGATAGCCGCCGGCGCCGGCGTCCAGGCAGCGGGCGATGCGCCCGACCGTCGTCACGCTCACGCCGGTCTCGTCGTGGATCTGGCGGTACGACATACCCTCCGCGAGCAGCGGGACCACGGACCAGCGGTCGGCCAACGCCTCGATCTCGGCCGGGGTGCACAGGTCGTCGAGGAAGGCGTCGACGGAAGCGGGGTCCGCGAGCGCGGCCAGCACCCGGGCCAGACCGTCCCGGGCCTGCGCGCCGCGGGCGGCGTCCTCACGCTGCTTCATCCCTCGTCCTTCGTGCCGTGTGATCCGGCGTGCTGTCGTAACGCGCTAGTACGCTAACACGCAGCCCCCTGCCCTCCCCAAATCCCCCGGACGTCCGACCGAGCGGACGCCGTGCCGGATGCGAGGATGCCGGTATGCGACGCGCCCTCCTCCCTGCCGCCACCGCCCTGCTCGTGCTCACCGCCTGCGGGGGCGAGGCCACCTATACCGGCGCCTCCGAGGAGAGTGGCGGTTCCGGCGAGGGCGGCGGTTCCGCGCTGTCCTGCGAGGAGCCGCCCGAGGCCCCCGGCGACGTCACGACCTACGCGCAGTCCGACCTCCCCGAGCCGGTCCCGGCCGACCCCGCGACGCTCACGGCCACCCTGGAGACGAACTGCGGCGACATCGGGCTGGAGCTCTATGCCGCGGACGCGCCGCAGACGGTGGCGTCCTTCGAGTTCCTGGCGCAGGAGGGCTACTGGGAGGACAGCGCCTGCCACCGGCTCACGACCAGCGGCATCTCCGTCCTCCAGTGCGGCGACCCGACCGGCACCGGCAGCGGTAACCCCGGATACGGCTACGGCATCGAGAACGCCCCGGAGGACGGGCTCTACCCGCCCGGCACGCTCGCGATGGCGCGCACCCAGGACCCGGAGAGCAACGGCGGGCAGTTCTTCATCGTCTACGACGACACCCAGCTGCCGGTCGAGGGCGGCGGCTACAGCATCTTCGGGCGCGTCACCTCCGGCCTGGAGATCGTCGAGGCGGTCGCGGAGGCCGGCACCGCGAGCGGCGGCGGTGACGGTGCCCCGGCCCAGCCGATCAGCCTGCTGTCGGTGAACGTCGACGGCTGACGTCGCCGGCGAGTCAGCCCACCCCTTCGGTGAGGATCCCTGCGCCTGCACCGATCCTCCCCGCTCGGAGCCATCCACCCGGTGAGGATCCCTGCGCCTGCACCGATCCTCCCCGCCCGGCGCACGCCGGCGGGTCAGACGAGCGGCTGGGCCAGCTCGACGCGCAGCGCGCTGACGACCTCGTCGCGGGGCACGCTGAACTGGTCCTGGCGGCGCAGGTCCTTGAGCGTGACCGTCCCGTCGGCCACCTCCTGCTGACCCAGGATCGCGACGAAGCGGATGCCGGCGCGGTCGGCATACCGCAGCTGCTTGCCGAGCTTGCCACCGTCGAGCACCGCCTCGGTGTTGATCCCGCCGTGCCGCAGCTGCGAGGCCAGCGCGAGCTGGTCGTCCAGCAGCTCGGCGTCCACCTGCGGCACCAGCACCTGGACCGTCGACTCCGCCGCCGACGCCTCGATGAGGCCGGCCTCACGCAGCTGCCAGAACAGCCGGGAGAGCCCGATGGAGATCCCGACCCCGGGCAGGCGCGACTTGGTGTACTGCCCCGCCAGGTCGTCGTAGCGACCCCCGGAGCAGATCGAGCCGAGCTCGGGGTGCTCGTCGAGGGTCGTCTCGTAGACGGTGCCGGTGTAGTAGTCGAGCCCCCGGGCGATGGAGAAGTTGAGGCAGTAGTTGTCCTCCGGCACCCCGAGCGCGCGCACCAGCCCGAGCACCTCACGCAGCTCGGCCACGCCCCGGGCCAGCTCCTCGCTCCCGGCCGACCCGGCCGACACCTCATCCAATCGCGCCAGGGCGTCGTCGTGCCCGGTCGAGCGGGTCTGCACGAAGGCGAGGATCTGCTCGACCACGTCGACGCCCAGCCCGAAGCCCTCACCCGTCAAGGTGGTCCGCAGGTAGTCGGCACCGCGCTTGTCCAGCTTGTCGACCTCGCGCAGCACCGCGGCCTGGGCCTGCGGGTCGCCGATCCCGAGGTCCTCGTAGAACCCGCGCAGCAGCCTGCGGTTGTTGATCTGGATGGTGAAGTCGCCGATGGCGAGGTCGGCGAAGATCGCGTTGATGATCGCCGGAGCCTCAGCGTCGTGCCGGACCGACAGCTCGTCCTTGCCGATGACGTCGACGTCGCACTGGTAGAACTCCCGGAACCGCCCCCGCTGCGGCCGCTCGCCGCGGTAGACCCGCTGCATCTGGTAGCGCCGGAACGGGAAGGTGAGCTGGTGCTCGTGCTCGGCGACGTAGCGCGCCAGCGGCACGGTGAGGTCGAAGCGCAGCGCCAGCTCGGGCAGCGTCTCCTCGGCGCCGTCCTGCGAGCGCGCCTTCTCCAGCGCCCCGGTCGACTGGGCGAAGTAGACCTGGCGCTCGGTCTCCCCGCCGGTCTTGGTCAGCAGGACGTCGGAGCGCTCGAAGACGGGGGTCTCGATCGGGAGGAAGCCGAAGCGCTCGTAGCCGGAGCGAATCGAGTCCAGCATCCGCTGGAAGGCGATCTGCTCGGGCGGCAGCAGCTCGAGGACACCGGACGGCGTGCGCGGGGAGATCACCCGCGAGAGTCTATCGAGCGGTATGCCGTCGCCCTCCCAGGCCGTCCACACGCGCACGGGGCATAGTGGTGCCATGAGCACCGGAGCTGCGTTGCCCCCGTCCTTCGAGCTGTCCTCGCGGGAGGGGATCACCCCGGCGCAGCTGCGCGAGGTGGGTGAGCAGCTGCAGCGCTTCCTGCTCGAGTACGAGTTCGGGCTGCGCGAGGTCGAGACCAAGATCGAGATCCTGCGCGACGAGTTCTCCCACATGCACGACTACAACCCGATCGAGCACGTCTCCAGCCGGGTCAAGTCGCCCGACAGCCTGCGCGAGAAGGTCGTGCGCCGCGGGCTGGCGATGGACCTGGACACGATCCGGCGCGAGATCACCGACATCGCCGGCATCCGCGTCTCCTGCAGCTTCGTCACCGACGCCTACCGCATCTTCGACCTGCTGACCCAGCAGGACGACATCACGATCCGGCGCGTCTCGGACTACATCGCCCACCCCAAGCCCAACGGCTACAAGAGCCTCCACGCGATCATCGAGATCCCGGTCTTCCTGTCGACCGGGCGGGTCGAGGTCCCGGTGGAGGTCCAGCTACGCACCATCGCCATGGACTTCTGGGCCAGCACCGAGCACAAGATCCACTACAAGTACGACGGCAACGTCCCGGGCACGCTGCTCGACGAGCTCAAGACGGCGGCGGACAGCGCCGCCGAGCTGGACGCGCGGATGCACCGGCTGCACCGCGAGCTCCACGGTCAGAGCGAGGTCAGGTAGGGGTTGGTCGCCCGCTCGCGCGCGATCGTCGTCGCCGGGCCGTGGCCGGGCAGCACCAACGAGGAGTCGGCCAGGGGCAGGACGACGTCGCGCAGGCTGCGCTGCATCGCCGCCGGGTCCCCGCCCGGCAGGTCGGTCCGCCCGATCGAGCCGGCGAAGAGCACGTCCCCGGAGAGCACGGTGCGGTCCAGCTCCTCCCCCGGTATGCCCTCCGGCAGCCCCTGCGTCGTGAACAGCACCGATCCCTCGGTGTGGCCCGGCGCATGGGCGACGCCGATGCGCAGGCCCGCCAGCTCCAGCTCCTGCGCGTCGGTGATCTCCACGACGTCCTCGGGCTCGGCCCAGGTCGCACGGCGGCCGAACTGCTGCTCCATCGCCAGGATGAGCTCGGGGCTCATCGAGGACAGCGGGTCCACCAGGCGGTAGCGGTCGTCGGTGTGGATGAACGGGCTGACTGCGGTGGTGCCCCGGCAGACAGGGGTGACGGCATACACGTGGTCGAGGTGGCCGTGGGTGAGCAGGACCGCCGCCGGCCGCAGCCGGTGCTCGGCCAGCAGGTCCTGCACGCGGTTCTCCACGCCGATGCCGGGGTCCACGATGAGGCACTCCTCGCCCTCGGCCGGGGCGACGATGTAGCAGTTGGTGGCGAAGGCGTCGGCGACGACGCTGCGGACGAACATGCCACCGACCCTACGCACCTGCGGGGCGGGCACCTCGCCGGGGCCGGTGCAGGTCGGCCGGGTAGGGTCGGAGCGTCCACGCCATGTCGAGACGGCCCCGATGGCCGTGCTCGCGGTCCCCGCCAGAGAGGCCACCACCGTGTCCGAGCAGACGCCCACCCCGACCGAGCCGGAGGAGTCGGCCGCCGAGCCCCAGGTGGCCGCCACCCAGGACGTCGAGCCGCAGCCGGCGCCGGAGGCGCCCGCCGGGACGCAGGAGGAGCCGGACCCGCAGCCGACCGCCGAGCCCGAGCCCGAGCCCGAGGCGGAGTCGACCCCCGAGGCCGCGCCGGAGCCGCAGCCGGAAGCGGTCGCGCAGGCTGACTCGGAGGCCGCGCCGGAGCCGCAGCCGGAAGCGGTCGCGCAGGCTGACTCGGAGGCCGCGCCGGAGCCGCAGCCGGAAGCGGTCGCGCAGGCTGACTCGGAGGCCGCGCCGGAGCCGGAGGCGACCCCCCAGCCGGAGGCCGCGCCCCGCCCCAAGCCCTCGGCGCCCTCCCCCGCGATGTTCGCCGCGCGCAAGGCCGCGCCGCGGCCCGCGGCCGGCGGTGGTGCCCCCACCCCGGAGCCGCACCCGGACCCGAGCGAGTCGATGAAGCACGGGCGCGTCGGGGAGGACGGCACCGTCTTCGTCGTCGCCGCGGACGGCTCCGAGCGCGAGGTCGGCTCCTACCCCGGGGCCACGCCGGATGAGGCGCTGGCCTACTTCGCGCGGAAGTACGACGAGATGCTGGCCTCCGCCGACCTGCTCAAGGCACGGCTGGCGGGCACCGAGGTCTCCGCGCACGACGCCCGGCAGTCGCTGGCCCATCTCAAGGAGCAGATCGGGGAGGCGCACGTGGTGGGTGACCTCGCCGCGCTCTCCGCGGTCGTGAAGCACCTCGAGGAGGACGTCAAGGTCCGCTCCCGCACCGAGCAGGAGGAGCGCCTCAAGGCCAAGGCGGAGGCCGCGCAGGAGCGGGAGAAGCTGGTCCTCGAGGCCGAGAAGCTCGCCGGCACCGAGCCGGCCAAGGTGCAGTGGAAGCAGAGCAGCGCCCGGGTCCGCGCGCTGCTCGACGAGTGGAAGGCGCACCAGCGCTCCGGGCCCCGCCTGGACAAGGAGCTGGAGAACGCCCTGTGGCAGCGCTTCAGCCACGCGCGGTCCGACTTCGACAAGATGCGCAAGAACTGGTTCGCCCAGCTCGACGAGGAGCACGCCAGCGCCAAGGGCACCAAGGAGCGCCTGGTCCGCGAGGCGGAGACACTCTCCACGAGCAAGGACTGGGGCGCGACAGCCGGGGCCTTCAAGCGCCTCATGCAGGACTGGAAGCGGGCCGGCCGCGCCTCGCGCGCCGACGACGACGCCCTGTGGGCGCGCTTCAAGGCGGCCCAGGACTCCTTCTTCGACGCCAAGGACGAGGTGGTCGCCGCCGAGGAGGCGGAGTTCACCGAGAACCTCAAGGTCAAGGAGGGGCTGCTGCAGGAGGCCGAGGCGCTCGCCGTCGACGAGGGACGTCTGGACCAGACCAAGGCCGAGCTGCGCAAGATCCAGGACCGCTGGGACGCCGCCGGCAAGGTGCCACGGGCGGACATCAAGCGGGTCGAGAACCGGCTGCGGGCCGTCGAGCAGAAGGTCCGGGACATCGAGGACTCGCAGTGGAAGCGGACCGATCCCGAGCTCAACGCCCGGGCGCAGTCCATGGTCGACCAGCTCGAGCGCGCCGTGCAGGGCCTCGAGGCCGACCTCGCGGCCGCCCAGGCCGCCGGCGAGGAGAAGAAGGCCCAGGACCTCGAGGCCGAGCTGTCGACGAAGAAGCTGTGGCTGAGCTCGGCGCGCGGAGGTCTCGGCCGGTGAGCAGCCTCACCCGCCTCGCGACCCAGGTGAGCGAGGTCGCCGACGGCCTGTGCGCCTACCTCGACGCCTCTCCTTCCCCCTTCCACGCGGTGCACGCCGCGCAGGAGCTGCTCACCGACGCCGGCTTCACCGAGGTCGACGAGACCGAGCCGACCCCGTCCGCACCGGGCAGCTATGTCGTCCGGCGCGGGGGCTCGCTCATCGCCTGGTCCACCGCCCACCTGCCCGCCGACCGGCCGGCGCACACGGCATACCGCGTGGTGGGGGCGCACACCGACTCCCCCAACCTGCGGATCAAGCCGCAGCCGGACTGGGCCCGTGCCGGGTGGCAGATGCTCGGGGTCGAGGTCTACGGCGGCGCGCTGACCAACTCCTGGCTGGACCGCGACCTCGGCCTGTCCGGTCGCGTCGCGGTGCGGGACACGACCGCGCCGCACGGGATCGCCCAGCTGCTGTGGCGCTGCGACGACCCGCTGCTGCGCGTGTCGCAGCTGGCCATCCACCTCGACCGCACCGTGCGCACCGAGGGGCTCAAGCTCAACGACCAGGAGCACCTGGCCCCGCACTGGAGCACGGGCGCCGAGCGCACCTCCTTCCGCGACTGGCTCGCGCAGCAGGTCGACGTCGCGCCGGAGGACCTGCTCGGCTTCGACGCCATGACCCACGACCTCACCCCGGCGCGCCGCATCGGCGGCGAGGGCGAGCTCGTCGCCTCCGCACGGCTGGACAACCTCGCCACCTCGTATGCCGCGGTGCGGGCGCTGCTGCAGGCGGTCGCCGACCCCGGTGAGGGCGGCGCCGCCGACTCGGTCCCGGTCATCGTGCTCTTCGACCACGAGGAGGTCGGCAGCACCTCCGAGCGCGGTGCCCAGTCCACCTTTCTGCCCTCGTGGCTGGAGCGGATCGTGCTCGCCGCCGGAGGCGGCCGCGAGGAATACTGGCGGGCGCTGGCCGGGTCGGTCATCGCCTCGGGCGACATGGCGCACGCCACGCACCCCAACTACGCGGAGCGGCACGAGCCCGGCCACCCGATCCTCATGAACGGCGGGCCGGTGCTCAAGGTCAACACCAACCTGCGCTACGCCACCGACTCCCTGGGCGCGGCCGCCTTCACGCTGGCCTGCGAGCAGGCGGGCGTGCCGATGCAGACCTTCGTCACCCGCTCGGACCTGCCGTGCGGCTCGACCGTCGGCCCGATGACCTCGGCGCTCACCGGCGCCACCACGGTCGACTTCGGCGCCCCCGTGCTCTCGATGCACTCGACGCGCGAGATCTGCGGGACGCTGGACCAGGCCGGGTATGCCGCCGCCCTCGCCGCCTTCCTCTCCCCCGCCTGAGCCCTCCCCCGAATTCGACTACTGGAAACGTCGCCATGGCGACGTTTCCAGTAGTCGAATTCCGGCAGGTGGCGGAGGTATGCCGGGCAGCCGGGGCTCAGGAGGTACGCCGGACGACCGGGGCTCAGGAGGCCTGCGGGGCCGCTGGGGCTCAGGAGGCGTCGGTGGCGGCTGCGGTCTCGCGGCGGTGCGGGTCGGTGCTCGTCGTGCCGGTGACGCGGTAGGCGTCCAGCACGGCGGGGATCCGGCGGACGGCGCGGAGCACCGACTCCAGGTGTGAGGGGTCGGCCATCTCGAAGGTGAACTTGCTCAGCGCCACCCGGTCCCGGCTGGTCTGCACCGAGGCCGACAGGATGTTGACGTGCTGCTCGGAGAGCACCCGGGTGATGTCGGAGAGCAGCGCCGCCCGGTCCAGCGCCTCGACCTGCATGTTGACCAGGAAGAGGCTGCGCTCGGTCGGCGCCCAGGCCACCCGGATGATGCGCTCGGGCGACTTGGACTGCAGCTCCAGGGCGTTGGTGCAGTCGGTGCGGTGCACCGACACCCCCTTGCCGTGGGTGACGAAGCCCAGGATGGGGTCGCCCGGTACCGGCGTGCAGCAGCGGGCGATCTTGACCCAGATGTCGTCGGCGCCGACGACGGTGACCCCGGGGTCGGCCTGGGCTACGCGGCCACGGCGCGGCCGCACCGCCTCGGCCAGGTCCTCCTCGGTGCCGTCCTCCCCGCCGAGCGTCGCCAGCAGCTGCTTGACGACGTGCTGCGCCGACACGTGCCCCTCGCCGACGGCGGCGAAGAGCCCGTCGATGTCCTTGTAGTTGAGGCCCTGCGCCACGGCCGTCAGCGTGTCGTGCCGCATGAGCCGCTGCAGCGGGGCGTTCTGCTTGCGCAGCACCTTGGCGATCTCGTCCTTGCCGGAGTCGACCATCTCCTCGCGGCGCTCGCGGGTGAACCACTGCCGGATCTTGTTGCGCGCGCGGGGGCTCTTGACGAAGGTCAGCCAGTCGCGGCTGGGCCCGGCGTCCTGGGCCTTGCTCGTGATGATCTCGCAGACGTCGCCGTTGGCCAGCTCGGAGTCCAGCGGGGCGAGCTTGCCGTTGACCCGACCACCCACGCAGCGGTGCCCGACCTCGGTGTGGACGGCGTAGGCGAAGTCGACCGGGGTCGCACCGGCGGGCAGCGCCATGACGTCGCCGTCCGGGGTGAAGACGTAGACCTCGGCGGCGCCCATCTCGAAGCGCAGCGAGTCGAGGAACTCGCCGGGGTCTGAGGTCTCCTGCTGCCAGTCGATGAGCTGCCGGAGCCACTGCATACCCTCCAGCGCTCCGGGCGCCCCGTCGGGACCGGCGACGGCCTTGGTGCCGTCCGGGCTCTGCTCCTTGTACTTCCAGTGCGCGGCGACGCCGTACTCCGCCCGGCGGTGCATCTGGTAGGTGCGAATCTGGATCTCCACCGGCTTGCCGCTCGGCCCGATCACGGTCGTGTGCAGCGACTGGTACATGTTGAACTTCGGCATCGCGATGTAGTCCTTGAACCGCCCCGGCACCGGGTTCCACCGATTGTGCAGGGCGCCGAGCACCGCGTAGCAGTCCTGGATCGACTCGACGAGCACGCGCACGCCGACCAGGTCGTAGATCTTGTCGAAGTCGTGCCCCCGCACGATCATCTTCTGGTAGACCGAGTAGTAGTGCTTGGGCCGCCCGGTCACCGTGGCCCGGATCTTGGCCCCGCGCAGCTCGTCACCGATCTCGCCGCGGATGCGGGAGAGCATCTCCTCGCGCGCCGGCGCCCGGTCGGCGACCATGCGCACGATCTCGTCGTAGACCTTGGGGTAGAGCTGGGCGAAGGAGAGGTCCTCCAGCTCCCACTTGATGGTGTTCATCCCCAGCCGGTGCGCGAGCGGGGCGTAGATCTCCAGCGTCTCCCCCGCCTTGCGGGCGGCGCTCTCGGCCGAGACGTAGCGCCAGGTGCGGGCGTTGTGCAGCCGGTCGGCGAGCTTGATGACCAGCACCCGGATGTCGCGCGCCATCGCCACGACCATCTTGCGCACGGTCTCGGCCTGGGCGGCGTCGCCGTAGGTCACCTTGTCCAGCTTGGTGACGCCGTCGACCATCATCGCGATCTCGTCGCCGAAGTCCTTGCGCAGCTGCGCCAGGGAGTATGGCGTGTCCTCCACCGTGTCGTGCAGCAGCGCCGCCGCGATGGTCGAGGGGGTCATGCCGAGCTCGGCGAGGATCGTCGCCACCGCGAGCGGGTGGGTGATGTAGGCGTCGCCGCTCTTGCGCAGCTGGCCCTTGTGCATCTCGTCCGCGACGGCGTAGGCGCGCTCGACGAGCGCCAGGTCGGCCTTGGGGTGGGTGGCGCGCACGGAGCGGAGCAGCGGCTCCAGCGCCGGGTTGGTCGAGGCGCGGGTGCCACCGAGCCGCGCCCAGCGCGGCCGCAGGCCACCACCCACCCGCGTCGGGGGCGTCGTGGCGGCCGGCTCGCTCATGCACAGATCATAGGTGCTGGGCGGCGCCCTCCTGCACGCCGGTGACACGCCGGCAGGGGTGCCGGATCAGGCGGCGGTGAGGCAGTGCAGGTCGTAGCCGCGCAGCTTGTCCCGGCCCGCCAGCGCCTCGATCTCGAGGACCAGCTCGATCGCGGCGACGCTCGCCCCGCAGCGCTCGATGAGCTCGCAGGTCGCGGCCAGGGTCCCCCCGGTGGCGAGCACGTCGTCGACGACGAGCACCCGCTCGTGGTGGGACACGGCGTCCTGGTGGATCTCGAGGGTGGCCGTGCCGTACTCCAGCGTGTAGGACTGGCTGTGCACGGCGGCCGGCAGCTTGCCGCCCTTGCGCACCGGCACGAAGCCGACCCCGAGCTCGTGCGCGATCATCGCCCCGAGGATGAAGCCGCGGGCCTCGATCCCGGCCACGACGTCGACCTGGCCGCGGCGGCGCTCCACGGTGTCGGCGACGATCCGGTCGCGCAGCTGCACGTCGAGCAGGACGGGCGTGAAGTCCTTGAAGACCACGCCCTCCTCCGGGAAGTCCGGGATGTCGCGCATCCCGGCGAGCACGTCGGCCGCGAGCTGGCCGTCAGGGCTGGTCATGAGCGGGATCCTAGGGGTCAGCGGTTGCGGCGCTTGCGCTTGGGCTGGTTGCGGGGCCCGCGCTGGGCATACGGGTGCAGCTGCCGGCCCGACGTCTGGCCGCCGCCGGACCCGCCTCCCGTCGCCGCCGTGCCGGAGGAACGGGAGCCGGACGGCTCCTGCCCGCCGACCCCGGCACCGACGAGGTCGTCCTCGCCACCCTCGAGCCCGTCCTCGGGCTCGGCGTCGTCACCCCGGGCGGCGCGCGCCTCGTGCCGCGCCCGCCGCTTGAGGACCTGCGCGTCGTGCCGGCGGATGGTGAGCTCGCCCTCGCGCAGGTGCACGAGGAGCGGCGTGGCGATGAAGATCGAGGAGAAGGTCCCGACCGCGATGCCGATGAACAGCGCCCACGCCAGGTCGACCAGGGTGCCCGGCCCGATGAGCGTCACGCCGACGGCGAGGATCACCGCGACCGGCAGCAGCGCCACCACCGAGGTGTTGATCGAGCGCACCAGGGTCTGGTTGACCGCCTGGTTGGCCGCCTCGCCGAAGGTCTGCCGCTTGGTGTCGAAGGCGTGCTCGGTGTTCTCCCGCACCTTGTCGAAGACGACGATCGTGTCGTAGATCGAGTAACCCAGGATGGTGAGGAAGCCGATGACCGAGGCCGGGGAGACCTCGATGCCGATGAGGGCGTAGATCCCGATGGTGAAGAAGACGTCGTGGATGAGCGCGACGAGCGCCGCGACGGCCATCTTCCAGGTGTGGAAGTAGAAGGTGAGGACCACGGTGACCAGGGCGAGGAAGACCGCCAGCGCGATGATCGCCCGGTTGGTGACGGTCTCGCCCCAGGACGGGCCGACGAAGGAGCTCGTGACGTCGGCGACGTCCACCCCGAACTCCTCGGCGAGGTCGCCGCGGGCGGCCTCGGCGTCCGAGCTCTCCAGCTCACCGGTCTGCACCCGGATCGTGGAGTCGCCGATCTGGGTGATGGTGGTGGTCCCCTCGGGGGCGACCTGCTCGATGATGGCGTCGGTGCGCTGCTCGTAGTCCTCCATCTGCTGCGCGCTGACCTGGCTCACCCGCAGCTCGGAGCCGCCGCTGAACTCGATGCCGAAGTTGAGCCCGCGGCCGAAGAGCCCGACGAGCGAGACCGCGATGAGGATGCCGGACAAGAGGTACCAGAACAGCCGGCGGCCGACGATGTTGTAGGACCGTGCGCCGGAGTAGAGGTCGTTGCCGAGGCGGGAGAAGCGCGACATCAGACCACACCGCCTTCCAGTTCTTCGCGGGTATGCCGCCGGCGGCCCGGCGCGATGACGTCGGGCTCGCGGACCCTGCCCCGGCCGAGGTAGGCCGAGCGCTTGGCGCCCAGCCGCTCGGGCTCCATGCCCGACCACTTGCGGCCCTCGCCGAAGAAGCGGGTGTTGGCCAGGATGCTCACGAGCGGGTGGGTGAACATGAAGACCACGACGAGGTCGATGATCGTCGTGAGCCCCAGGGCAAAGGCGAAGGCCTTCACGCCCGACTCGGAGAGCAGGTAGAGCACGGTGGCCGCGATGAGGTTGACGAGGTCGGAGATGATGAGCGTCCGGCGCGCCCGATCCCAGCCGGTGTCGACGGCATACCGCAGCGGCCGTCCGGCACGGACCTCGTCGCGGATCCGCTCGAAGTAGACGATGAAGCTGTCCGCCGTGATGCCGATCGCCACGATGAGACCTGTCACCCCGGCCATGGTCAGCCGGAAGTTGTTGGCCCAGCCCAGCAGGGTGACCGACCCGTAGGCGAGCAGCGCCGCGACGACGAGCGAGCCGATCGCGACCAGGCCGAGCGCGTGGTACTGCACCAGCATGTAGGCGAAGACGAGCAGCAGGCCGATGATGCCGGCGATGACGCCGTAGCGCAGCTGCTCCCCGCCGAGGGTGGGGCTGATCTGCTCCGAGGTCTGCACCTCGAAGCTCAGCGGCAGCGCACCGAACTTCAGCTGGTTGGCCAGGGTCTGCGACTCCTCCGGGGTGAAGTCGCCGGAGATCGTGGCGGTGCCGCCCGAGATGACGCTGTTGACGGTGGGCGCCGTGATGACCTGGCCGTCGAGGACGGTCGCGAAACGGTTCTGCGCCTCGCCCTGCGGGTAGCCGTAGAGCCGCGAGGTAATCTCGGCGAAGGTCTGGCCGCCCTCGCCGTCGAAGGTGAGGTTGACCTGCCACCGGCCGGTCACCGCGCCGCCCTGGACCGTCTCCGGGCCGGCGTTGGCGTCGGTGACGCTGCTGCCGGTGAGCTCGACCGGGCCGAGGATGAACTTCTCGTCACCGTCGACCGAGCAGGCCACGGTGGGCTGGTCGGTGGGGGCGGAGGCGACCTGGGTGGCCACGCCCTCGGCGGCGCAGTCGAGGTCGGTGAACTCCTGCTGCAGCTCGGGGGTGATCTGCGCGAGGCTGGAGGGGTCGCTCGGGGTGGTGGCGCCGTCCTCGCCCGGCGGGGCGGTGCTGTCCGCGCCGTCCTCGGCCGGGACGCCCGGGGCCTCGGTGGCCGCGGCGTCGTCGCTGCCGCTGGCGGGCAGCCGGGTGCCGCCGCGGTTCTCGTCGGTCTGCTCCGCCTCGTCGCCGGGAGGAGCCTCGTCGACGCTGTCCTCCTCGGGCGGCGTGCCGGACTCCTGCGCGTCCTGCTGCTGCTGCTCGAACTCCTCGAGCTGCTCCTGGATGAGGCTGGGCGGCAGCGGCAGCCGGCGCTGCTCGGGCAGCTCGGCCTCGGGCCCGGTGGGCTGGGCGATGAGGACCGGGCGGAAGCGCAGCTGGCTGGAGCGGCTCAGCGCCTCGACCTGGTCGGGCGTGGGGTTGCCGGGGATGGCGACGGAGACGTTCTGCCCCTGGCGGGTGACCTCGGCCTCGGTGACGCCGCCGCCGTCGACGCGGCGCCGGATGATGTCGATGGCCTGCTCGAGCTGCTCCGCGGAGACGGTGGAGCCGTCCTCGGTGATGGGCTCCATGACGATCTGCCGGCCGCCGGCGAGGTCGAGCCCGAGCTGGGGGGTGAGGGAGGCCGGCGGGTCGGCCCACAGGCGGGCGGCACCGATGCCGCCGAAGAGGAGCACGGTGACGACGAGCAGGCTGAGCAGGGTACGCAGCGGGCCGCGGATCCGCGCCCGGCGCTGCCCGCCGGAGCGGCGTCCGCCCCCGGACCGCCGCTGGCGACGGCCGCCGCGCTCCCCCGCGCCGGGGAGGTCCTCGTCCCGGCGGGGCGCCGGGGTGGAGGTCGTCATCGGGGCTGGCCGTCGGTGTCGTCCGTGGCGGGGGTGTCGTCGTCGCCCTGGTCCGGTCGCTGCGTCTCACCGGGGCGCCCGGCCGCGGTGCCCACCATGGACATCGGCAGGATCGCGCGGCGCTGGAAGCGCAGCACCACTCCGCCGGCCTCGAGGTGGATGACGTCGGCCTCGACGGCGCGCACCACGCCGTACATCCCGGAGGTCGTCATCACCTCCTGCCCCGGCTGCAGCTGGCTCTGTGCCTCGTTGACCGAGCGGGCGCGACGCCGCTGGTTGAACATGAGGAACAGCAGGAAGATGATCGGCAGTGCCAGGATGAGCAGCGTGAGGCCAGAACCCCCCGCGCCCGCAGCGGAGCCGGTCGCCAGTGTCATGGAGTGACCCTTCGGAAGCGTGTGTCGTGGGGCGCCGGGTGCGACGCCGTCGTCCCGCCGCTCGCGCAGAGCCGCGCGGCAGGCACCCGGGGCAGTCTAGGTGAGTCCCCTGGGGCCACCAAAGAGGCGGGTGTGCCGTGTCCTCACTCCCCCAGCGGGAGTGTGTCCGGCGGGCCCCCCTCGCCCCCGAGCCGTCGCCCGGCGCCGCCGGGCACGGTGCCACCCGGCGCCGGCTGCTCCGGCGGGTGCAGGCCGAGGTGGGTCCAGGCGGCCGGGCTGGCGGCGCGCCCGCGCGGGGTGCGCACCATGAAGCCCTCGCGCACGAGGTAGGGCTCGGCGACGGTCTCGACGGTGTCGGGCTCCTCGCCGACGGCGACCGCGAGCGTCGACAGGCCCACCGGCCCGCCGCCGAAACGGGTGCACAGGGCGTCGAGCACCGCCCGGTCCAGGCGGTCCAGGCCGAGCTCGTCGACGTCGAAGAGGGCCAGCGCCTCCTGGGCGGCCGGCTCGTCGACGACGTCCTGGCCGTGGACCTGCGCCCAGTCGCGGACCCGGCGCAGCAGCCGGTTGGCGATGCGTGGCGTGCCGCGCGAGCGGGAGGCGATCTGGGTGATCCCGGGGTCGTCGGCCTCGATCTCCAGCAGCGCCGCGTTGCGGTGCAGGATCGTCACGAGGTCCTCGGTGGCGTAGTAGTCGAGGTGGCCGGTGAAGCCGAAGCGGTCACGCAGCGGTGCGGGCAGCAGGCCGGCACGGGTGGTGGCCCCGACCACGGTGAAGGGCGGCAGCTCCAGCGGGATCGCGGTGGCGCCCGGGCCCTTCCCGACGATGACGTCGACCCGGAAGTCCTCCATGGCGAGGTAGAGCATCTCCTCGGCCGGGCGGGACATCCGGTGGATCTCGTCGAGGAAGAGCACCTCCCCCTCGACCAGCGAGGACAGCACCGCGGCGAGGTCGCCGGCGTGCTGGATGGCGGGGCCGCTGGTGATCCGGATCGGCTGCTCGAGCTCGCCGGCGATGATCATCGCCAGCGTGGTCTTGCCCAGGCCGGGCGGACCGGAGAGCAGCACGTGGTCCGGCGGGCTGCCCCGGCGTCGCGCCGCCTCCAGAACCAGCCCCAGCTGGTCCCGGACCCGTCCCTGGCCGGGGAAGTCCGCGAGCCGCCGCGGCCGCAGGGCGGCCTCGATCCGGCGCTCCTCGTCGGTGCCTGCCGGGTCGACGACCCGCCCGGTCGCGTCGAGCGGCCCCTCGGGCACCTCGACCTCGTAGGAGCCGTCCTCGTGCCGTCCGGCCGCCTCGCTCACCGGCCCAGCTCCCGCAGGGCGGCCCGCAGCAGCGCGGCGACGTCGGTGGGCTGCTCGCCCTTGGTGACGGT
Organism: Serinicoccus hydrothermalis; assembly: GCF_001685415.1. Lineage (NCBI taxonomy): Bacteria > Bacillati > Actinomycetota > Actinomycetes > Micrococcales > Ornithinimicrobiaceae > Serinicoccus > Serinicoccus hydrothermalis. The sequence goes on from NZ_CP014989.1 coordinate 483,382, forward strand.
GGCGAGCGCGCCCTCGGCCTGCTTGGCGGTCCAGCCCAGGCCCTGCAGGGCCTCGCGCACCTGGCCCTGCACGGCGTCGTCGGCCTCGGCGGCCGCGCCGCCGGCGCGCGGGGGCATACCCGGCTCCGCACCCAGCGCCAGGATCTTGTCCTTGAGCTCCAGCACCAGCCGCTCGGCGGACTTGCGACCGATCCCCGGCACCTTGGTCAGCGCGACGAGGTCCCCCTGCGCGAGGGCCGCGCGGACGTCGTCGGGCGAGTGGACCGAGAGCATCGCCAGCGCGAGCCGCGGGCCGACGCCGCTGACCGTCTGGACCTGCTCGAAGATGGCCTTGGCCTCGGTCGTGCCGAAGCCGTAGACGGTGAGCGACTCCTCGCGCACCACCAGGGTCGTCTCCAGCGAGACCTCCTGACCGGTGCGGGTCCCCGCCGCGGTGTCCGGGGTGGTGTGGACGAGCAGCCCCACCCCGCCGACCTCGACGACGAGGTGGTCCAGGCCGACGTGGCGGACCGTGCCGCGGATCGAGGCGATCACCGGGGGTTCCTCCTGCTCGAGACGGTGGTGGCGGGTGAGCCGCTGCGGGCCGAGGCGCGCGCGGCGGCGGACCGGGCGGCGGTGCGGTGCTCGTCGTGCAGCTGGGCGAGCCGGTTGGGCCGGGCCCGGGCCGCCTCCCGCTCGGCGTCCTGGTAGCGGTTGGGGCCCCCCGCCTCGCCCTCCAGCCGGGCCTGGGCGCCCCCGCGCCACAGGTGGCAGATCGCGAGCGCGAGGGCGTCGGCGGCGTCGGCCGGCCGGGGCGCCTGCTCCAGCGTGAGGATCCGGGTCACCATGCGGGTCACCTGCCCCTTGTCGGCCCGGCCGTTGCCGGTGACGGCCGCCTTGACCTCCGAGGGGGTGTGCAGCACGACCGGCACCCCGAGGCGCGCGGCCGCCAGCATCGGCAGCGCGGAGGCCTGGGCCACCCCCATGATGCTGCTGTTGCGGGTGCTGGCGAAGACCCGCTCCACGGCGACCGCCTCGGGGCGGGTGCGGGCGAACCACTCGTCCAGCTCGGTCTGCAGGGTGAGCAGCCGCTCGGCCGGGTCGTCCGTCGGCGGGGTGCGCACCACGCCGACCTCGACCAGGCGCAGCCGCCGACCGGGCAGCCCCTCGACGACGCCCAGACCGCAGCGGGTCAGGCCGGGGTCGACGCCGAGCACGCGCATACCGCTCCCGTTCGGAGAGTGTGGACAGATGTTCGCACTCCACGCTACACAGTCGCAGTGGCGAGCCGCTGCCGCGACACACCACCGGCGACAGCGTGGTCCTCGCTGCGCTCGGGCGGCCTTCTGCTCCGAGCAGTCAAGCTCGCTCCGCTCGCGACTACTCGGCCTCGTCGAGCTCGGCGAGCACCTCGTCGGAGATGTCGGCGTTGGAGTAGACGTTCTGCACGTCGTCGCAGTCCTCCAGCGCGTCCACGACCCGGATGACCTTCTTGGCGCCGTCGGCGTCCAGCGGCACCTGCATGCTGGGCACGAAGGTCACCTCGGCCGAGTCGTAGTCCATGCCCGCGTCCTGCAGCGCGGTGCGCACCGCCACGACGTCGCCGGCCTCGGAGATGACCTCGAAGGACTCACCGAGGTCCTCGACCTCCTCGGCCCCGGACTCGAGCACGATCTCGAGCAGCGCGTCCTCGCCGGTCTCGCCGCTCTCCTGCTCCTTGGGCACGACGACCTGGCCCTTGCGCTCGAAGAGGTAGGCCACCGAGCCGCTGTCGGCCATCGACCCGCCGTTGCGGGTGAGCGCGGTGCGCACCTCCATGACGGCGCGGTTCTTGTTGTCGGTGAGGCACTCGATGTAGAGCGCGACGCCGCCCGGGGCATACCCCTCGTAGACCAGGGCCTCGTAGCTCGCGCCACCGGCCTCCGCGCCGGACCCGCGCTTGACCGCCCGGTCGATGTTGTCGTTGGGGACCGAGCTCTTCTTCGCCTTCTGGATCGCGTCGTAGAGCGTCGGGTTGCCGGCCGGGTCTCCCCCACCCATCTTCGCCGCGACCTCGATGTTCTTGATGAGCTTGGCGAAGAGCTTGCCGCGCTTGGCGTCGATCGCGGCCTTCTTGTGCTTCGTCGTCGCCCACTTGGAGTGACCACTCATCGTTGCTCCTTGGTTGCGTCGCTGGATCGGGTATGCCGCGCGACCGCCTCGGGCGGTCTGCTCACGGACCGACGTCCTAGGCTACCCGCATGGATGGGGACCCCCGTGCGGCGCAGATCCGCCCACGCGAGGCCGGCGACGTCCCGGCGCTCGCCGCGGTGCTCATCGCCCAGCAGCCCGCCACCGGCTACCCGCTGCGCAACCCGCTCCCCTTCCCGCCCGAGCAGTTCGTGGCTCGGGAGCGCGACGTCGCCGCCTGGGTCGCCCTGCTCGACGACGCGCCGGTCGGTCACGTGGCGGTGACCCGGCTCGTCGACGACGCCGTGGGCCGGGCCTTCGGCGCCGCGAGCGGTATGCCCCTGGAGCGGCTCGGCTGCGTCTCCACCCTCTTCGTGGCGCCGGGGGCCGGCGGCCGCGGGGTCGGCGGCCGGCTGCTGGACGCCGCGGAGGGCTGGTGCCGGACGGAGGGCCTGGTGCCCGTGCTCGACGTCTTCCCCAGCCACGCCGGTGCGCGTGACCTCTACCTGCGCCGCGGCTGGGTCGAGATCGGGACGACCCGGCTGGACTGGGTGCCCGAGGACGGGCCGGACATCGCGCTCATGATGCTGCCCGACCCGCGCTGAGCCGCAGTCACCTCACGACTCACTCTTGTCCCACCACCACCTGGTGCCGCATAGTGGACGGTGGTCCGGGCCTGTCCCTGCTCGGTCCACCCCCTCGACGAGGAGTCATCGTGCGACGTCCGTCCGTCCTGGGTCTCGCGCTCGCCCTTGTCGTGTCCCTCACGACGGGTGTCCCGGCGATCGCCAGCCCTGCCGCCCCCGAGCCCGACCCGAGCGACCCGGCGTCCGGCGTCTCGCTCCCTTACGCCCAGCAGGCCGAGGCCGTCCCGGAGCTCGAGAGCCCGGAGGACCTGGGCGAGACCACGGTCGTCACCACCGACGCCGTGCTCCCCGCGCCGGTGCCGGGCGCCGAGGTCTACCCGGTGCCCGCCGACGGCAGCTACGACATCACCGGCGGCGGCTACGGCCACCGGATCGGCATGTCGCAGTGGGGAGCGCACGGCGCCGGCCTCCAAGGGCTCTCGCACCAGCAGATCGTCGGCTTCTACTACCCGGGCACCCGGCTGGAGACGTGGGCGCTGCAGGACATCGCGGTCGGCATCACCATCGACGACGACGGCGTCACCCGGGTGGCGCACCGCTCCGGGCTGCGCGTCTCCGCCGCCCCGGGCAGCCGCACCTGGGCGCTGCCGTCGGGGCGCAGCCAGTGGCGGGTCCGCGCCACGGGCTCCTCGGCGACCTCCTGCGTGCTCGAGGGGTATGACGGTTCCTCCTGGTCCTCGTGGTGGCCCTCCGGGATGTCTCGGCGCTGCCCGGTCACCTTCTCCTCCTCGCAGGAGGGCACGGTCGACCTCTACCTGCCCACCGGGAGCCTGCGGGTCTACCGCGGCGCCCTCACCGCGACCCACCACGGCAGCTCGGCGCTCGCGACGGTCAACCACCTGCCCGAGCAGCACTACCTGCGCTCTGTGGTCGCCGCCGAGATGGGCCCCTCCTTCCACCCGGCGGCGCTGCGGGCGCAGTCCGTGGCCGCGCGCACCTACGCGCGCCGTAGCGCCAGCACCTCCTACTACGACGTGTGCGACACGACGGCGTGCCAGGCATACCGTGGCCGTGGCGCCCGGAACGGCGACGGGACCCTGACCTCCTACGAGTACTCCGCCAACACCGCCGCGGTGGACGCCACCGCCGGCGAGGTGCTGACCTTCGCCTTCCCGGACGGCCGACGGCTCGCGACGACGATGTACTCCGCCTCGACCGGCGGCCAGACCCTCGCCGCGGGCAACGGGCACGACTACCTGCGCGCGCAGAAGGACCCCTACGACGCCACGGCGGCCAACCCGCGGCACCGGTGGAGCGCCTCGCTGCCGCGCACCGCGCTGCAGCAGCGCTACGGCATCCACCGGGTGGAGCGGGTCCAGGTGCTCACCCGCGACGGCGTCGGCGCCTGGGGCGGGCGCATCCTCACCGCCAGGGTCGAGGGCTTCACCTCCGGCGGTGCCTACACCTACGCCCACGCCACCGGGACGGGCCTCATGCTCTCCCGCTACTGGCCGAGCTGGTCCGACGGGCTGTCCTCGGACTACTTCACCTTCGCCGGGGCCGCGCCGACCCCGACCGAACCGGTCCGCCTCAGCGGCACCGACCGCTACGGCACCGCCGCGAAGGTCGCCGAGCAGTGGAGCCCCGGCGTGGGCGTCGTCTACGTCGTCTCCGGGCAGGACTACCCGGACGCGCTCGCCGCCTCGGCCCGCGCCGGGGTCTACGACGCCCCGCTGCTGCTCACCCGGCAGGACGGGCTGCCGGGCGCCACCGTCCGGGCGCTGAACCGGCTGCGCCCCGACCGCCTGGTCGTGCTGGGCGGCACCGACGCCGTCTCCGGCGACGTCCTGCGCGACCTGCGGGGGTATGCCCGCACCGGCCGGGTGGACCGCGTCGCCGGCGACGACCGGTACGGCACCGCGGCGGCGCTCGCGGGCTACTACCCCAGCGGGGTGGACCGCGTGCTGCTCGCCAGCGGCCGCGACTTCCCCGACGCGCTCGCCGGTGCCGCGGTCGCCAACGGCCAGCAGGCGCCGCTGCTCCTCACCCGCCCCGACGGCCTGCCGACGAGCACGATCAGCGCGCTGCGCCGGCTGCAGCCGCGCGAGATCGTCGTGCTCGGGGGCGACGGCGCCGTCTCCGGGACCGTGGTGCGGGAGGCCCGGCAGTATGCCTCGGGCGGCGTCGTGCGCTGGGCCGGCACCGACCGCTACCGCACCGCGGCACGGATCGCGGCCACCTTCCCCCGCGGCACCGACCCGGCCTTCGTGGCGCTGGGCACGGACTTCCCGGACGCGCTGGTCGCCGCCGCGCTCGCCGGCCGCCACGACGCCCCGCTCGTGCTGACCCCGGGTGACCGGGTGGCGGGCGGCGCCCACCAGGCGCTGACCCACCTGCGACCCGGCTCGATGTACGTCCTCGGCGGCACCGGGGGCATCACCCGGGACACCCTGGGCCTGCTCGGCCGTTACCTGCGCTGAGCCCGCACGAGCTGCACGAAGAGCTCGTGCACCCGGTGGTCGCCGCTGACCTCGGGGTGGAAGCTCGTCGCGAGCAGGCCGCCCTGCCGCACCGCGACCGGGTGACCGTCGGTGCTGGCCAGCACCTCGACCTCCTCGCCCAGCCGCTCCACCCAGGGCGCCCGGATGAAGACGGCCCGGAAGGGGCGCTGCGGGTCGCTCAGCCCGGTGATCTCGAGGTCGGCCTCGAAGCTGTCGACCTGCCGGCCGAAGGCGTTGCGGCGCACCGTCATGTCGATCCCGCCGAAGGTCTGCTGCTCGCGGTGCCCGTCGAGGATCTCGTCGGCGAGCTGGATCATCCCGGCGCAGGAGCCGTAGACGGGCCTACCCTCCGCGATCCGGTCCCGGATGGGCTCGTGCAGGCCGAAGATGCGGCACAGCCGGTCGATCGTCGTGGACTCACCGCCGGGGACGACGAGGCCGTCCAGCCCGTCGAGCTCGGCAGGGCGTCGGACCAGACGGGTGGAGGCGCCCGCGGCGGCCAGTGCGGTGGCGTGCTCGCGCACGCCACCCTGGACGGCGAGGACGCCGATCGTCACCGGTGCGTCCGTGCTGCCGGAGGGGTCCTGCGGGGTCACCACCCGCGCTCGGCCAGGCGGTGCGGCTGGGGGATGTCGTCGACGTTGATGCCGACCATCGCCTCGCCCAGGCCGCGGGAGACCTCGGCGAGCGTGTCGGGGTCGTCGTGGAATGTCGTGGCCTTGACGATCGCGGCGGCGCGCTGCCCGGGGTTGCCGGACTTGAAGATGCCCGAGCCCACGAAGACGCCCTCGGCCCCGAGCTGCATCATCATCGCGGCGTCCGCGGGCGTCGCGATGCCGCCCGCCGTGAAGAGCACGACCGGGAGGCGGCCCGCCTCGGCGACCTCCTTGACCAGCTCGTAGGGGGCCTGCAGCTCCTTGGCCGCGACGTAGAGCTCGTCCGGCGCCATCGAGGTGAGCCGGTTGATCTCGGCGCGGATGGACCGCATGTGCGTCGTGGCGTTGGACACGTCTCCGGTGCCGGCCTCGCCCTTGGAGCGGATCATCGCGGCACCCTCGGTGATGCGGCGCAGCGCCTCCCCGAGGTTGGTCGCACCGCAGACGAAGGGGACGGTGAAGGCCCACTTGTCGATGTGGTTGCTGTAGTCGGCGGGGGTGAGCACCTCGGACTCGTCGACGTAGTCGACGCCCAGGCTCTGCAGCACCTGCGCCTCGACGAAGTGCCCGATGCGGGCCTTGGCCATGACCGGGATCGAGACCGCCTCGATGATGCCGTCGATCATGTCCGGGTCGCTCATCCGCGACACCCCGCCCTGGGCGCGGATGTCGGCCGGCACCCGCTCCAGCGCCATGACCGCGACCGCGCCGGCGTCCTCGGCGATCTTCGCCTGCTCGGCGGTGACGACGTCCATGATGACGCCGCCCTTGAGCATGTCGGCCATGCCGCGCTTGACGCGGGTGGTGCCGGTGGTGTGCTGGGTGGGCTCGGACATGCCGGTGGTGCCTCTCGTGCTGCGCGGTGTGTGGACGGCGCGGGCACCTCGGGTGGGGGTCGCCGCGCGCCGGGACGCCACTGATTCTACGGCCGCGCCGGGAGGGCACCGACCCTGTGCGGGCGCGTCCCGGACCCTGTCCCTTTCGACAAGACCGGCGTGACTAAAGTCGGGCGGTGGGTCGGTGACCCCGCTCCCCCACGCCCCCTCCCCGCGAGCTCCCGGAAGGACCCCTCCCCATGGCGAGAGCCGCCGCCGCGCACACCCCGGGTTCGGTGGTCCGGCTCGCCTTCTCCCGGTCCCGCGGCGGGGCGGTGCTCTGCGCGGTCATGGTGAGCGTGCACCAGGTCTGCGAGGCCAGCACCCCGGTGATCGTGGGGCTGGCCCTCGACGACGCCGTCGCGCAGGGCTCGGTGTCGCGCACCTGGATGTGGCTCGCCCTGCTCGCCGCCGTGTATGCCGTCCTCTCGCTCTGCGGCAACGGCGCCGGACCCGTGGGGGTCCGCGCGGCCACCCGGGCCGAGCACGACGTGCGGCAGGCCGTCGTGGCCAGGGTCCTGGACCGCCACGGGTCGCAGCTCGGGCGGCAGCGCTCCACCGGCGAGCGGCTGAGCATCGCCAGCTCGGACGCCTCGCAGGTGGGCCGCGCCGTCGACGCCCTGGCGGTCGGGACGAGCGGGGCGGCGGCCCTCCTGGTCGCCTCGACGGCGCTTTTCCTCATCTCGCCCCTCCTGGGGCTCGTCGCCGTCGGGTCGGTGGTCCTCGTCGTCTTCGTCGCCCCGTTCCTGGCCCGCCCGCTGCAGACCCGCAGCGCCGCGCAGCAGGAGGCCGCCGCCGGTGCCGCCGAGGTCGCCGTCGACCTCGTCTCGGGGCTGCGGGTCCTCGGCGGTCTCGGTGCGGGGCGGCCGGCGGCGCAGCGGTACCGCGAGGTCAGCCAGGTCTCTCGTCACGCGCGGGTGCGCGCCGGAGCCACCGAGTCGGTCTTCGAGGGCATCACCACCACGATCGGCGGCTTCCTGCTCATCGCCGTCGCCTCGGTCGGCGCGCTGCTCACCCTCGACGGGGACATCACGCCCGGACAGCTGGTGGCCGGGGTCGGCCTGGCGCAGTTCCTCGTGGGTCCGGTCCAGCGGCTCGCCGCCACGGGGGCGCTGGTCGCCTCGGTCCGCGCCTCCGCCGGCCGGATCGCCGAGCTGCTCGACACGCCCGTCGCCGTGGAGGACGGCGACCGGGGTGACGACCGCGACCCCGCCCGCCTGCCCGCCACGGTCGAGGTCCGCGACCTGCGTGGCGCGCACCTCGACGGCCTGGACCTCACCGTCGGGCCGGGCGAGGTCGTCGGCGTCGTGGTGGACGACCTCGGCGCCCGGACCGAGCTCCTTGACGCCCTCGCCCGCCGGCGGGCCCCGGCCGCCGGCTCACTCGTCGTGGGCGGCCGGCCCGCCACGGACCTGCCGCTGGAGACCCTCGACCGGCACCTCGTGGTGCCCCCGCACGAGGGCTCGCTCTTCACCGAGACCCTGACCGAGATGCTGGGCGGCACGGGGGGCCGTGCGCTGGAGGCCGCGCAGGCGCAGGAGGTCGGTGGACGCCTCGCCCAGGACGGCGTGCTCCACGGCGGTCGCAACCTCTCCGGCGGGCAGCGACAGCGGCTCAGCCTCGCGCGCGCCCTCGCCGCCGACCCGCCGCTGCTCGTGCTCGACGACCCGACCAGCGCCCTGGACCCGGTCACCGAGTCCGCGGTCGCCGACGGGCTGCGGGAGCTGCGGTCGGGCGCTCGCAGCACCCTGCTCGTCACCGGCAGCCCCACCCTGCTGTCCACCGCCGACTGGGTGGTGCTCGTGCAGGGCGGACGCGCGGTGCTCACGGGCACGCATACCGAGTGCTCCACCGACCCCCGGTATGCCGCGGTGGTGCTGTCGTGAGCGCCCCGGACCTGCCCCTGGAGCAGGCGACCCTGCCGGTGGCCACCCCCCGCCAGGCCCGCCGGGAGCTGTGGCGCGCGCTGCGGCCCGAGCGGCTCGGGGTCGGCCTGGCCTTCGCCGTGCTCGCGGCGACGGTGACCGCCGGGCTGTTCATCCCGCCGGCGCTGGGCCGGATCGTGGACGTGGCCGAGCGGTCGGGGACCCCGGCCGAGCTGGTCGCGCCGCTGGTCGTCATCACCGTCGCCACCCTGGTGCAGGGCGTGGCGGGCAGCGGTGGGTGGTACCTCGTCGTCCGCGTCGGCGAGAAGGTGCTCGCCGCGCTGCGCGAGCGGGTGCTCTCCCGGGCCCTGCAGCTGCCGCAGGCCGAGGTCGAGCGGTCCGGGACCGGTGACCTCGTCTCCCGGGTCAGCAACGACGTGGACCAGGTCAGCGAGGCGCTGCGCGAGGCCGTGCCGCAGCTGCTGTGGGCCGCCTTCACCGTCGTCCTCACGCTCGTCGGCCTGGCCGCCCTGGACTGGCGCTTCGCCCTGGCCGGCCTGGTGTCGATGCCCTTCTACGTCTGGGCGGCCCGCGGCTACACCGTGGTCGCGCCGCCGCTCTACACCGCGGAGCGCGCGGCCGAGGGGGTGCGCTCCCAGGCCCTGGTCGAGACCCTCGGCGGGGTGGAGACCGTCCGGGCCTTCCTGCTCGGCCCGCGGCACCTGCGTCGGGTGGGCGAGGCGTCGGAGATGGCACGGCGCCGCCGCATCCGCACCGCCGACACCACCGCCTGGTTCTTCAGCCGGATCCACCTGGGTGAGCTCACCGGCACCGGCTCGGTGCTCCTCGTCGGTGCGCTGCTGGTCGGTGACGGGAGCGCCACCCTGGGCGAGGCGACCGCCGCCGCGCTCTACTTCATCCGCCTCTACGACCCCGTCGGCGCGCTGGTCAACCTCCTGGACGAGGCGCAGAGCGCCACCGCCTCGCTGCGCCGGCTGGCCGGCATCCTGCAGGTCCCGGTCGAGGCGCGGGCGGGCGGCGAGCCGCCGGTCGCGCCACGGCTCTCGCTGGAGGGGGTGCGCTTCGGGTATGCCGACGGCCCGGAGGTGGTGCACGGCGTCGACCTCGTGGTGCGACCGGGTGAGCACGTGGCCCTCGTCGGGTCCAGCGGCGCGGGGAAGACGACGCTCGCGGCGCTGGCGGCCGGCATCCACGAGCCCGTCGCGGGGCGGGTGCTGCTCGGCGGGTGCCCGGTGGCGGACCTGGACCGGGACGTCCTGCGCGAGCACGTGGCGCTGGTGACCCAGGAGGTGCACGTCTTCGCCGGGACGCTGGCCCAGGACCTGCGTCTCGCTCGGCCCGGCGCCACCGACGAGGAGCTGCTGGCCGCCCTGGAGGTCGCGGGCGCGCGGCCGTGGGTCGACCTGCTCCCGGAGGGCCTGTCGACCGTGGTGGGCGAGGGCGGGCACCCGGTCACCGCCGTCCAGGCGCAGCAGGTCGCCCTCGCCCGGCTGGCGCTGCGGGACCCGGCCGTCGCGATCCTCGACGAGGCGACCGCGGAGGCGGGTAGCGCCGGCGCCCGTCACCTGGAGCGCTCGATGGAGCGGGTGCTGGAGGGGCGCACGGCGCTGCTCGTGGCGCACCGGCTCACGACCGCGGCCGCGGCGGACCGGGTGGTCGTCCTGGAGCACGGCCGTGTCGTCGAGGAGGGTGCGCCCGAGGAGCTCGCGGCCGGCACCGGGCCCTACGCGGAGCTGTGGCGCGCCTGGCAGGCCGGGCGCTGAGGCATACCCCTCAGCCGGGCCAGTGCTCGGCGAGCTGCTCGCGCACGTCCTGCAGCAACTGCGGGACCGCCTTGGTCTGCGCCACGATCGGCAGGAAGTTGGCGTCGCCCATCCAGCGCGGCACGACGTGCTGGTGCAGGTGGGCGGCGACGCCGGCCCCCGCGACCTCGCCCTGGTTCATGCCGATGTTGTAGCCGGCCGGGTTGCTCGCGGCGGTGATCGCGCCGATCGCCTGCCGGGTGAGCTCGGTGAACTCCCCCGTCTCCTCCGGGGTCATGTCGACGTAGAGCGAGACGTGGCGGTAGGGGCAGATGAGCAGGTGACCGGGGTTGTAGGGGAAGAGGTTGAGCACGACGTAGCAGTGCTCGCCCCGCCGGACCACGAGGCTCTCGGCGTCGTCCTGACCGGGCGCCGCGCAGAAGGGGCAGCCGGAGCCGGCGTCGTTGCTGGGCCGCTCGCCCCGGACGTAGGCCATCCGGTGCGGGGTCCAGAGGCGTTCGAAGCCGTCCTGCGACCCCGCGAAGGTGATGGCGTCCTCGGGCTCGGGCACGGAGGTCATAGGCCGCAGTCTAGGGACACCGTCGCGGCCCGTCGCGAAAGCCGTCATCGTCCTCTCATCCTCGCCTCACCGCGGCCCGGAGCAGGTGGTCGCCAGGCTCGCGGGCGCGGGCATCCCCTGCCTCAACCCGCTGCCCGGCGTGCGGCTGCTGCGCCGTCCGGAACGGCTGGAGCAGCGCCTCGTGGCCAGGGGTATACCCGTGCCATGGTCCCGGGCCGTGCAGACCTACCTCGTCCAGCCCTTCGTCCCGAACGACGGGGCCGACCACAAGCTCTACGTCATCGGAGACCATGTGAGCGGTCTGCTCAAGCCCTCCCCGTTGTTGGCGGGGCACCTGTCGTCCAGGGCGGTCTTCGCGGTCCCCGACGACCTGACCCGCCTGGCGCTCGCCGCCCGACGCGTCTGCCGGCTCGACCTGGCAGGTGTGGACGTGGTGCTCGGTCCGGACGGACCGGTCGTCGTGGACGTGAACGCCTTCCCGGGATACCGCGGCGTGCCGGGGGCCGCCGCGGCGGTGGCCGACCTCGTGAGGGCACGCATCCGTGCGGGCGACACGTGACCGGCGGGAACACTGGGTGCCCGGCCGGAGTTGGCCAGGTCATGGACAACAGCAGCGCACGGCACGACCTCGACGACGCCGCGATCGGCGACCCGGCGGCATACCTGCCGGAGAAGAGCGACTGGGTGGCCACCCAGCTGCGCGACATCGACGCCGCGGGAGACACCGCCGCCGCGACGATCCAGGACCGACCGGTCGTGGTCATCACCATGCGTGGCGCCCGCAGCGGCATGCTCAGGCGGGTCCCGCTGATGCGGGTCGAGCACGAGGGTTCCTACCTCGCCGTCGCGAGCAAGGGTGGGGCGCCCGAGCACCCGGCGTGGTACTACAACGTGGCCAAGAACCCCGACGTCCTGGTCCAGGACGGCACCAGCCAGCAGGCGCTGCGGGCGCGCGAGCTCGGCGAGGGGCCGGAGCGGGACGCGTGGTGGGAGCGCGCGGTGCAGACCTTCCCCAGCTACGCCGACTACCAGGAGAAGACCGACCGGCTCATCCCGGTCTTCGTCCTCGAGCCACTCCGCGGCTGACCCTGCTGCGGGCGTCGGACCCGCTCAGGGTTGGGTGGGCAGGCTGACCGAGGTCGCCTGCCGCACCACCGCGCGGACCGCATCCAGGACGGGAGCCGGCAGCGCAACGTCGCCCGCGACCTCGACCCGCTCGTCGCCACGCTCCCGCGCCCAACCGATGACCTGACGGACCAGGGCGAGACAGACCGCCTCCTCACCGACGGTGTCTGCCGGACCCAGTGCGGAGAGGACGAGCAGCCGCGGAGCACCCGCGAGGTGGGGCAGCATCGTGCGGCGGACCACCGCGACCCCGACGTGCTCGCCGTCGTGCTCGGCGACCCAGGCCGGGAGGTCGTCGGCGCGCGGGTGCCAGGCGCTGGCGAAGGCACGCACGTGCATCGGCTCGCCCGCGTCCGGGTCGGTGCCGGCCCTGACCAGAGCCTGCTTGTGCAGCGCACCGAGCAGCAGCGCCTCGTCGTCGGTGAGCGCGCGCACGCGCACACCCTGCGCGGCCTCCCCCAGTGTCGGCATACCTGCTCCTGCTCCGTCGGGTGAGCCGATCCTAGGTCAGGGGTATGCCGGTGCGCCGAGCGCGGAGCTCAGACCTGCACGCGGTCGCGCACCGCGGTGACGATCCGCTGGACCGCCTCGTCGACGGGGACGGCGTTCTCCTGCGAGCCGTCGCGGAAGCGGAAGGAGACCGCGCCGGCCTCGGCGTCCTCGCCACCCGCGATGAGGATGAACGGAGCCTTGGACCGGCTGGCGTTGCGGATCTTCTTGGGGAAGCGGTCGTCGCCGTGGTCGACCTCCACCCGGATGCCGTGCTCCCGGAGCCTGCCGGCGACGTCGTCGAGGTAGCCGTAGAAGTCCTCCGCCACGGGCACCCCGACGACCTGCACCGGCGCGAGCCAGGGCGGGAGCTGACCGGCGTAGTGCTCGATGAGCACCCCCATGAAGCGCTCGACCGAGCCGAGCTTGGCCGAGTGGATCATCACCGGTTGCTGACGGCTCCCGTCCGCGGCGGAGTACTCCAGCCCGAAGCGCTCCGGCTGGTTGAAGTCGTACTGCACCGTCGACATCTGCCAGGTCCGGCCGATCGCGTCGCGGGCCTGCACCGAGATCTTGGGCCCGTAGAAGGCGGCACCACCGGGGTCGGGCACGAGCTCCAGCCCGGAGTCCCGCGCGACCTCCTCGAGCACGGCCGTCGCCTCGGCCCACTGCTCGTCGGTGCCGATGAACTTGTCCTTCTTCTCCCCCACCTCGTCCCGGGTGGAGAGCTCGAGGTAGAAGTCGTCCAGGCCGAAGTCGCGCAGCACCCCGAGCACGAAGGTCAGCAGGTGCCGGATCTCGCCCGGGGCCTGCTCGCGGGTGACGTAGGAGTGCGAGTCGTCCATCTCCAGCCCGCGCACCCGGGTCAGTCCGTGCACCACTCCGGACTTCTCGTAGCGGTAGACGTGCCCGAACTCGAACAGCCGCAGCGGCAGGTCGCGGTAGGAGCGCTGCTGGCTGCGGTAGATGAGGTTGTGCATGGGGCAGTTCATCGCCTTGAGGAAGTAGCGCTGCCCGTCCTCCTCCATCGGCGGGAACATCGTGTCCTCGTAGTACGGCAGGTGGCCGGAGGTGTGGAACAACCCCTCCTTGGCGACGTGAGGGGTCCCGACGTACTCGAACCCCTCGTCGATGTGCCGCTGGCGCAGGTAGTCCTCCATGACCCGCTTCAGGACGCCGCCCTTGGGGTGGAAGACGGGCAGGCCTGCGCCCAGCTCCTCGGGGAAGGAGTAGAGGTCCATCTCCGCGCCCAGGCGGCGGTGGTCACGCTTCTCGGCCTCCGCGAGACGGTCGAGGTATGCCTTGAGCTCGTCCTTGGACGGCCAGGCGGTGCCGTAGATCCGCTGCAGCTGCGGGTTCTTCTCGCTGCCCCGCCAGTACGCTGCGGCGCTGCGCATGAGCTTGAAGGCGTTGCCGATGATCTTGGTGCTCGGCAGGTGCGGGCCGCGGCACAGGTCGCCCCAGACCGTCTCGCCGGTCCGGTCGAGGTTGTCGTAGATCGTGAGCTGGCTGCCGCCGACCTCGACGCTCGCGCCCTCGGCGGCGTCCTCGGAGGCGCCACCCTTGAGGCCGATGAGCTCGAGCTTGTAGGGCTCGGCTGCCAGCTCCTCCCGGGCGGCCTCGTCGTCGACCTCGCGCCGGGCGAAGGTCTGCCCGGAGTTGATGATGCGCTGCATCGTCTTCTCGAGGCGCTTGAGGTCGTCGGGGGTGAACGGCTCGGCGACGTCGAAGTCGTAGTAGAAGCCGTCGCGCACCGGCGGGCCGATCCCGAGCCGGGCGTCGGGCCAGGTCTGCTGGACCGCCTGGGCCAGCACGTGGGCGCAGGAGTGCCGGAGCACGTCGAGCCCGTCGGGCTCGGTGACGAGCACCGGCTCGACGACGTCGCCGTCGACGAGCTCGTGGTGCAGGTCGCGCAGCTCGCCACCGACCCGCGCCACGACCACCTGGCGGTCGTCGGCGAAGAGGTCGCCCGCGGTCGTGCCCTGGTCGACCGCTCGCTCGCTGCCTGCGACACTGACGGTGATCTGGGTGGACACGCTGGCGCTCCTCGGAGATGGGGTATGACGTGCGCCGCGCGCGCCCGTCGGTCGCCCAACCCTACCCGCCGGATCGCGGACGTCGGCACCGGATATCGGGTCGCGCACGGCGCGCAGACCGGCCCGGGGCAGAGCGCCTAGGGTGCTGGTCGTGGGCGCAGTCGAGGACCGGGAGCCGCCGGACGGCATCACCAAGCACTTCACCGTGGCGGTCTTCGTCGTCCACGCGGGGCACGTCCTGCTGCACCCGCACCCCAAGGTCGGCCTGTGGCTTCCGCCCGGCGGACACATCGAGCCGCATGAGCTCCCAGACGACGCGGCGCGGCGCGAGACCCTCGAGGAGACCGGCCTGGCGGTCGACCTCGTCGGCTCCCCCGGCATACCTCACGACGCACCGGGCTCGCCCCGGCAGCTCGTGCGCCCTGAGGGCATCCAGGTGGAGGACATCTCGCAGGACCCGCCGCACCAGCACATCGACCTCATCTACTTCGCCGTCCCGCGGCCCGGTTGGGAGGCTGGCCCGGGCGGCCTGCCGCGGGTGTCGGACACCTACGGGATGATGTGGCTGGACGCCCCCGCCATGTCTGGCACTCCCCTGACGTCCGAGGTGTCGGCGTGGGCGACCAAAGCACTACATACCGTCGTAGTCTGACTGCTACACTGTGTAGTACCTAGTCGGACACGTCGAAAGTAGGCATCATGAGCTCCGCCACCACCACGGCCACCCGCCTCACGGCACGGGACCACGAGGTTCTGCCCGTGGCCGGTGCCTGGATGCTGGCCATCACCCGCATCGCCTTCGGCTTCTACTTCCTGTGGGCGTTCCTGGACAAGACCTTCGGTCTGGGCTACGCGACCCCGGGCGAGCGCGCCTGGATCAACGGCGGCAGCCCCACCACCGGCTACCTCAGCGGTGTCGAGGGTCCGCTCGCCGGCTTCTACAACGGCATGGCCGGCATGGTCGTCATCGACTGGCTCTTCATGCTCGGCCTGCTGGGCATCGGCGTCACCCTCATGACCGGTGCCGGAGCCCGCGTGGGCGCCCTGGCAGGAGCGCTGATGTACCTGTTCATGTACGGCGCGGCGATCCCGACCGTGACCAACCCGTTCCTGGACGACCACCTCACGGGCGCGCTGGTGCTGCTCACCATCGCCGCCATCCCGGCCGCGTGGAGCACCCTTGGGCTCGGCGACTGGTGGGCACGGACCGCCCCCGCGGCCCTGCGCTGACCAGCACGGCACCCACGACGACAGCCCCGGTCCTCGACCGGGGCTGTCGCATGTGGTCAGGGGGTGAGCCGCTCCCTTGCGGACGGGCCGTCCGGTGGTGCGACGGGGTCCTGGTGGCCGCTGCTGGTCGTCGCGGCCGCCGTCACCCCGTTGAGCTGGTGGTGGAGCGACCGGCGCTGGGGGACGCCGCCGGCTCGATGCACGCGATGGGCTCGCCGCGGACCTCGGGGCCGTCGCCGATCTGAGCCTCGGGCGGAAGGAGGCAGAGACGGAGGCCGCGGGCACGCTCCCTGCCTCCACCGAACCCGGCGCTGGTCCTCACCATGTGCGTCAGCGCCATCATGACGGGCTCCATCGGGTAGGCGTGCTGGATGCCCAGGGGACGGCAGATGTCCTCACCGTGCACACAGGCCTCGACCAGCCGGGTGGCTATGGGTGCCGGCGGACTGCAGGTGCGGTCTGCCGTAGCGCGGAACGCGTCCAGCGTCAGGACCGGGTCGGTGCCCTTGCGCTTCGCCGCTCCCTCCTCGTTCGCCCGGTCGGAGTCGAAGCGGGCGCGGACCATCTGACGCTCGAAGCCGAACCGGGTCGTGAGGGCCGAGTCGGTGAGGTGGGCGGCGACGTCGTGCACCGACCACCCGCAGCGGTTCATGACCGGTCCAGCATGGTCCCATCGGGATCGATACGCCGCAGGATCGCCGTGGTGATAGCCGTCAGCTGCTCGATCTGCGTGGGGGTCAGCGCGTCGACGACGGCGTCGCGGACGGCGGCGACGTGACCCGGCGCAGCTGCCCGGACCGCCTCCCACCCGTCGTCGGTCAGCCGGGCGTTCGTGGCGCGGGCATCCTCGGGACACGGCATACGCGACACCAGACCTCGACCCTCGAGACGCCGAACCACGTGCGAGAGCCGCGGGAGGGTGGCGTTGGTCTGGGCCGCGAGGGCGGTCATCCGCAGCGTCCGGCCGTCTGCCTCGGAGAGCATGGCCAGCGTGAAGTACTCGAAGTGGGTGAGCCCGCTGTCCCGCCGCAGCTGCGTGTCGAGCACACCGGGCAGCAGCTCCAGCACGGCTGCCATCCGGACCCAGGCCGCCCGCTCGGCATCGGTCAACCACGTCGTCGTCATCGCACCAGTATCACCGATGGTTGACGGGACAACCTCCACCACTGACGAGGCGGGGTCAGTTGTACCGACAACTATGCGGTGGTACGGTGGCGTAATTAGTTGACACGACAACTTCCGAGGGCCCCACCATGACCACCGATCTCCTTCTGCCCGGCACCACCACCATGGACGCCGTCACCCTGCACGTGGCCGACCTCCCGGGCATGACGGACTACTACCGTGACGCGCTCGGCCTCGAGGAGCTGCCCGGCGACGCCGCGGGCACCGCCGTCGACCGTGGCTCCCCCGCCCTCGGGCGGGCCGACACCAGCGTCCTCGGTCGCGGACGCGACGCACTCGTCGTCCTCGTCCACACCCCCGGCCTCCCCGCCCCGGCACCCGGCCAGGCAGGCCTGTTCCACACCGCGCTGCTCTTCCCGGACCGAGCCGCGCTCGCGGACGTCGTCGCCCGGGCCGCCCAGCACCCCCGCTCGATCTTCGTCGGCTCCGCCGACCACCTGGTCTCGGAGGCGTTCTACTTCACCGACCCCGAGGGCAACGGCATCGAGCTCTACCGGGACCGGCCGCGCGAGCAGTGGAGCTGGCACGGCGGCCGGGTGGCCATGGACTCCCTCCCCCTGGACCCGCAGGCGTTCCTGCGCGACCACCACGTGGAGCAGGCCCCCAGCACCGCCGAGGTGGGCCACGTGCACCTCAAGGTCGGCGACGTCCCCACCGCGCGGGCCTTCTACGTCGACGCCCTCGGCTTCGAGGTCACCGCCCAGTGGAACGGCGCGATCTTCGTCTCGGCCGGTGGCTACCACCACCACATGGCCATGAACAGCTGGGGCAGCCGCGGCGCAGGCGCCCGGGCCGCCACCATCGGCCTCGGGCAGGTCTCCATCGTGGTACCGACCACCCAGGACGTCGACGCACTCGCCGAGCGACTCCGCCACCACGAGATCCCCGCCCAGCACGACGGCCGCACCCTGCGCTTCGAGGACCCCTGGCGCAGCCTCCTCGAGGTCAGCGCCGCGACGTGACGCGATGACAAGCCCCACAGGCGACAGCCGCCAGCCACGCCGAACGCTCCTCGACCGCGTCTCCGCAGGCTAGGGGCCTCATACCGCACCTCGAACCGGGTGGACGTGAAGGGACTCGAACCCCTGACCTCTCGCGTGTGAAGCGAACGCTCTAACCAACTGAGCTACACGTCCGGACGTGCCCGCGGGCACGAGGAGGCAGTCTAGCCTCCCCGTGCCCGAGCGAAGAAATCGCCTCGGCTGGTGACTCAGCTGGTGCTGGCAGCGGTGTAGACCTGCTGCTCGACGTTCCCGAGGTAGGGGCCGTACATGACGTCCCGCTCCCCCTGGTAGCCGAAGGAGTTCACCCAGTTGAGGACGCCGCCGGTGATCCAGCCACCCCCGCTGGACCGCCGGTCATCGAGCACGGCAGACGGTGGTCGGTGGTGCCGCGCGTGTCCGGTCCGGCGACCCCGGAGCAGCGCCACAGCTCCTCCCCGTCGTAGGGGCTGGCCGCCGGGTAGCCGAAGGCGTCGAAGGTCAGGCCGTAGTCCGTGGTCACCACGTCGCCGTTGGCGCTGTCGGTCGCGGTGCCCGAGCACACGTAGTTGGCGCCGCCGCAGGGCCACGGCACCGGTGCTGATGAGGGCCAGAGTGCGCTTTCCAGCAGGACGCACACGTCTACTCCTCGTGAGAGGGACGGACGCCGTCGCTGACGTGTTCCTTCGAACGTAGCCACGCTCCCGTGCGGTTGTCACCGCTGACAGGTCAGGTCTCCGTCAAGGATCGAGGGTCCGCGCGGCCCGCTCTGCGAAGACCCGCAGGGCCCGCTGCGCCATCGGGCCGGGCTGTCCCCCCAGGTCACGAGGGGTCAGCCCGGGCACGGCCAGCTCTTGACCGCTGGTCAGCAGCACCGGGTCGTGGACGTCCAGCCGGTGCAGCGCGGTGATGTCGCGGATGCTGCTCGAGAGCCAGATCTCGTCGGCCTCGCCCAGCACCGACAGCGGCAGCGCCTCCTCGACCACGTCGACGCCGTCCTCGCGCAACCACTCGACGACCAGCCCGCGGGTGACCCCGGCCAGCGGTCCCGAGCCGAGGCCGGGGGTGCGCACGGTGTCGCCGGTCACGACGAAGACGTTGGTGCCGGTCCCCTCGCACAGCATCCCCGCGGTGTTGGCGAGGATCGCCTCGGAGTGCCCGCGCGCCTTCGCCGCCGCGAGCGCGACGACGTTCTCCGCGTAGGACGTCGACTTCACCCCGGTGAGCGCCCCCCGCTCGTTGCGGACCCAGGGCACCACGAGCGCGGAGGTCGTCGCCGGGATGGGGTCCTGCTCGACCGCGGTGACGACATACGTCGCGGCTCCCGGGACCCGGTCGCTGCCCAGCGGCCCGAGCCCGGCGGTGACGGTGTAGCGCAGGCGGCCGAACGGCATACCTCCCTCGGCGAGGACCGCAGCGATGCCCTCCCCGACCCGGTCCCGGTCCAGCGGCTCCAGGCCGAGCGCCGCGAGCGACCGGTCCATGCGGTCGTGGTGCCGCGTGAGCGCGAAGACCTCCCCGTCGACCACCTTGCACGTCTCGAACACCCCGTCGCCGACGGTGATCCCGTGGTCCAGCGCCGGCACCGAGCCCTCCGGCCCGACGAGGGCGCCGTCGACCCACACCCGCACCGCGGAGAGTCCACCGGCAGCGGTCAGCGAGCTCGACGTGTCCATGGACGCAGCGTAAGGCGTGGCTATCGTGGGACCCGTGAGCACCTCCCTGTATGTCGCGTCCGCCGAGCCCCGGTCCGGCAAGTCGGCGGTGGCAGTCGGGCTGCTCGCCCAGCTGTGCGCCCTCGGCGGCCGGGTCGGCGTCTTCCGCCCCGTCGTGCAGGACCGGGAGCACGACCCGCTCCTGCACCTGCTGCACCCGCTCTCGACGTCGACGTCGGCCATCGAGGACGCCGTCGGGGTGACCTACGACGACCTGCACCACCAGCACGACGCGGCCATCGGCGACATCGTCGACCGGTTCCACCGGTATGCCGCCGAGCACGAGCGGGTGCTCGTCGTCGGCTCGGACTACACCGGGGTCACCGCCCCCACCGAGTTCTCCACCAACGCCGGCATCGCCGCCCACCTCGGCGCGCCCATGCTGCTCATCATCCCCGCCGCCGGCCGCAGCGTGGAGGACACCGCGACCGCCGCGGCCGTCACCGTGCAGGAGGCTCTGAGCCGGCACGCGGCGGTCGCGGGCGTGCTCGCCAACCGCGTCGACGACGACCTGGACGAGATGTCCGCGGCGGTCCGCGACGCGGTCGCCGAGCAGGTGGCCGGCGGCGGCAGCGACCCGGTCGTCCTCGCGATGCCCGCCGACCCGCTGCTCGCCGCCCCGACGGTCGGCGACCTCATGGCCGCGACCGACGGCATACTCCGGGCGGGTGACGAGACCCTGCTCGAGCGAGAGGCGACCGGGCTCATCATCGCCGGGATGACCATGCCCAACGTCCTGGACCGGCTGCGCGAGGGCAACGTGCTCATCTGCCCCGGCGACCGCGAGGACGTGCTGCTGGGCGCCATCCTCGCCCACCGGTCCTCGACCTTCCCCTCGCTCGGGGCCATCGTCCTCAACGGTGGGCTGCGCCCCAGCGAGCAGGTGTCTCGGCTCGTCGAGGGCCTCGCGGTGGAACTGCCGATCATCGGCTGCGAGGGCGGGACCATGCGCACGGCGATGACCATGGACGACGTCGTCGGCCGCATCACCCCCCGCTCGCAGCGCAAGATCGAGCACGCCCGGTCCCTGGCCCAGCAGCACGTCGACCTCACCCGGCTGCTCCCCGTCGAGGACGACACCGGTCGCCGGTCCGGCGTGGTGACCCCGCTCATGTTCGAGCACGAGATCATGGCCCGGGCGCGGGAGACGGGCGCGCACGTGGTGCTGCCCGAGGGCGGGGAGGACCGGATCCTGCGGGCGGCCGACACCGTGCTCGCCCGCGGGGTCGCCCGGCTCACGCTGCTCGGTGACGAGGCGCAGGTGCGTGAGCGGGGGGCGGCGCTGGGCCTGCGGCTCGACGCCGCCGAGGTCGTCGACCCGCTCACCAGCGACTGGCGCGAGGACTTCGCCCGGACGTATGCCGAGCTGCGGGCACATAAGGGCGTCACCCTCGAGCAGGCCCAGGACATCGTCACCGACCCGGCCTACTTCGGCACCCTCATGGTCAAGACCGGGCGGGCCGACGGCATGGTCTCCGGGTCGATCACCACGACCGCGCACACCATCAGGCCGGCGCTGGAGGTTATCCGCACCTCCCCCGGTGTCTCGGTCGTCAGCTCGGTGTTCTTCATGTGCCTGGCCGACAAGGTCCTCGTCTACGGCGACTGCGCCATCAACCCCGACCCGGACGCCGAGCAGCTCGCCGACATCGCGATCTCCTCGGCCGCGACGGCCGCCCAGTTCGGCGTCGAGCCGCGGGTGGCGATGCTGTCCTACAGCACCGGCGGCTCGGGCAGCGGGGCCGACGTCGACAAGGTGCGCACGGCGACCGGCCTCGTGCGCGAGCGGGAGCCCTCGCTCCTGGTCGAGGGGCCGATCCAGTACGACGCCGCCGTCGACCCCTCCGTCGCGGCCACCAAGCTCAAGGACTCCCCCGTCGCCGGACAGGCCACCGTGCTCGTCTTCCCCGACCTCAACACCGGCAACAACACCTACAAAGCGGTGCAGCGCAGCGCCTCCGCGGTGGCGGTCGGACCGGTGCTGCAGGGGCTCAACGCCCCGGTCAACGACCTGTCCCGAGGCGCGACGGTCCGCGACATCATCAACACCGTCGCCATCACGGGGATCCAGGCGGGGGCGGGCCGATGAGCGCGCACCAGGGCGCTGGGGCGGGCGGCCGGAGCGGCGCGGGGCGCGGCGCTGGGAGCGGCGCCGCGGGAGGCGACCCGGTCGTGCTCGTCGTCAACGCCGGCTCCTCGTCGGTGAAGTACGAGCTGCTCGACCCGCACACCGGGGCCTCGCAGGCCAAGGGGCTGGTGGAGCGCATCGGCCTGAGCGACGGGGTGGCGCGCCACACCGTGGGCGGGAGGACCCACGAGCAGGTCCTCGACGTGCCCGACCACGCGGCGGCGCTGCAGCTGGCGACCCGCGCCTTCCAGGAGCACGGCCCCACCCTCGCCGACGTCGACCTGCTCGTCGTGGGGCACCGGGTCGTGCACGGCGGCGCGGAGTTCGCCGACCCCACGCTCATCACCCCGGAGGTCATCGCGACCGTCGAGCGCCTCGTGCCGCTCGCACCGCTGCACAACCCCGGCAACCTCGCGGGTATCGCCGCCACGCAGGAGGCGTTCCCCGATGTGCCCCAGGTCGCGGTCTTCGACACCGCCTTCCACCAGGGCATGCCGGAGGCCGCCGCGACCTACGCCGTGCCCCGGCAGTGGCGCGAGGAGCACCGGGTGCGGCGCTACGGCTTCCACGGCACCTCCCACGCCTACGTCTCCCGACGGGCCGCCGACCTCCTGGGCCGTCCGCTGGAGGAGGTGCGCAGCATCGTGCTGCACCTGGGCAACGGGGCCAGCGCCGCTGCGGTCGACGGCGGCCACAGCGTCGACACCTCGATGGGCATGACCCCGCTGGAAGGGCTGGTCATGGGCACCCGTCCGGGTGACCTCGACCCCGGGGTCGCCGGGCACCTGGGCCGGGTGGCCGGGCTGTCGACCGAGGAGGTCGAGCGTGCGCTGGCCAAGGAGTCCGGGCTGCTCGGGCTCACCGGCTCGGCGGACTTCCGGCAGGTCATGGCGCGGCGGGCGGACGGGGACCCGGCGGCGGTGCTGGCCTTCGAGGTGGTCGTGCACCGGCTGCTGCGCTACGTCGGCGCCTTCGCCGCGGTGCTCGGCGGGCTCGACGCGCTGGTCTTCACCGCGGGGGTGGGCGAGAACAACGTCGAGCTCCGCGCGGCCGTCCTGCAGCGACTGGCCGGGTTCGGTGTGCTCCTCGACGCACCCGCCAACGCCGCTGCCGACGGCGAAACCCTCATCACCACCGCGGACAGCCGGGTCGCGGGCTACGTCATACCGACGGCGGAGGAGTGGGAGATCGCCCGGCAGGCCGCCGCCCTCGTCTCGTGACGCCAACCCCACCGGACGCCCACTCTGGCGGCCGGCCCCCGCCAGACTGGACGCTCGGTCGCTCGGACGCGGCGCCAGACCGGACGCTCGGTGGGGGCGGTCAGCTGACGCGGCGGGCCGGCGCGCTCGGCGTGGCGGTGAGGAGGTGGGGGGCCTCCAGTCCCTCCGCGGCGAAGACCTCGGCGACGGCGGTCGCGACCTCCTCCTCCCGCCCGCGGGGCACCAGCGCGATCGCGGACCCGCCGAAGCCGCCGCCGGTCATCCGCGCGCCCAGGGCGCCTGCCGCCTCCGCCGTCTCGACGGCCAGGTCGAGCTCGTGGCAGGAGACCTCGTAGTCGTCGCGCAGCGAGGCGTGCGAGGCGCTCATGAGCCGCCCCACCTCGTCCGCCTCCCGCTCGGCCAGCGCGGCCACGAGGTCCAGGACCCGGGTGTTCTCGGTGAGCACGTGCCGCACCCGCCGCACCGTCTCGGCGGCGTCGCCCAGCCGGGCCAGCACCTCGTCGACGTCCTCCCCGTCGACCTCCCGCAGGCTCGCCACCCCGAGCACCGAGCAGGCGCGCTCGCAGGCCGCGCGGCGGGAGGCATACTGCCCGTCCGCCAGGCTGTGGTGCGCCCGGGTGTCGATGACGAGGATCTCGTGCTCGGGCAGCGTCCAGGCGACGGGTGTGAGCCTGAAGTCACGGCAGTCGATGAGCAGCGCGTGCTCGTCCACGGCCCGCAGCGAGACGCTCTGGTCCATCCCGCCCGTCGCCGCCCCGGCGACCTCGTTCTCCGCCCGCACGCAGGCCGCGGCGAGCGCCGCCCGGTCCAGGCCGGCGAGCTCCGGCACGAGGTCGTGCAGCGCCAGCGCCACCGAGCAGGACAGCGCCGCCGAGGAGGACAGGCCCGCACCCAGCGGCACGTGCCCGTCCACCAGGACGTCCGCGCCGAGCGCGTCCGGCCCCACTTGCTCGCCCAGGACCGCGGCGACCCCGGCGACGTAGGATCCCCAGCCCCCCGGCTGCTGCGGGCCGACCTCGGCCACGGACCCCTCCCACGCCTGGCCCGAGGCCTGCCGGGAGGCGATCCGCAGCCGGCCGTCGTCGCGCCGCCGCACCGCGACATACGTGCGGTGGGCCAGAGCGAAGGGCAGGCACCAGCCGCCGTTGTAGTCGGTGTGCTCCCCGATGAGGTTGACCCGGCCCGGTGCAGCCCAGACCCCGTCCGGCACCCCACCGAGCTCGGCCCCGAAGGCCTCCACCAGAGCGCGCGCCACCTGCGTGTCCTCGGCCGGCAGCGACCAGATCGGCTGGCTCATGCGTCTGGCTCCTCAGGGGGTTCGGTCGGGTGCGGACGACCCCGACTCAGATGCCCAGGCGGTCGAGGAAGTCGTTGCGCAGCGCGCCCCGCGGGTCGAGCCGCTGCCGGAGCAAGGCTAGTCGCCCCACCTCGGGGTAGGCCTCCCCGACCCGCCGCGCGAGCGCCGCCTCGTCGAAGAGCTTGCCCCAGTGCGGGCGCGCACCCAGCGGCGTCAGCCCCTCCTCGATCCGCGGGAGGAGCGCCTCGACCGCCGCCTGGTCCGGCGCCCACGTGAAGTGGAAGGCCACGCAGTCCTCCTGCGCCAGCGAGAGCCACTGCGCCCCGGCCGACACGGTCCGCATCTCGCACGCCTTCGTCAGCGGCCCGAGCGAGCCCGCCATCCCCCGGAGCCAGTCGATCGCCTCCCCCGCACGGCGACGCGGCAGCAGCCACTCGGACTGCACCTCGGCCCCGTTGGAGGGGGTGAAGTCGAGCCGGAAGTGCGGCAACCGGTCCAGCCACGGCCCGGGTATGCCCTCCTGCCGGGTGCAGCGCTCGCCGGGCACGTCGCGCTGCATGTGCCGCTGCCCGTCCGCCGGCCGCAGCCCCAGCGCGGCCGGGTCGCCGCCGGGGCGGTCGGTACGCTGCTTGACCCAGACCTGGTGCGGCGCCTCGGCGTCGCGCCAGTCGGTGAAGACCGACACGCTCGTGCCCAGGCCGGTCACGGCGTCGACGTCCTGCGCCACGGTGTCCCAGGTCAGCCCCTCGTAGACGGTCTGGGCCACGTCGTAGGTCGGCTCCACGTCCAGCTCCAGCGCGACCACGGCCCCGAGCGTGCCCAGCGAGACCACGGCGCCGCCGAAGTCGTCCTCGCCCCGCTCCAGCCGCACCCGCTCGCCGGTGGTCGTCACGAGCTCCACCGCCGCGACCCCTTCCGCCAGCGACGATATGCCGTCGCCCGAGCCGTGCGTGTCGGTCGCCACCGCCCCCGCGACCGTGATGTGCGGCAGCGAGGCCATCGCGTGCAGGCCCTGGCCCAGCTCCTGCAGCCGCCGGGCGACCGCGCCGTAGACGGCGCCCCCCTCGACCCGCGCCAGGCCCCGCTCCCCGTCGACGCTGACGTCCACGGGCAGCCGGCCCAGCCCGACCATCGTCCCGGTGGTGTCCGCGATCCGGTTGAAGGAGTGCCGCGACCCCAGCACGCGCACCGCCTCGGCGGAGGCCATCACCTCGGCGAGCTCGTCGAGGCTGCCCGGCTCGACCAGGTCGGTCGCCGAGTAGGCGAGGTTCTTGGCCCAGGTGGTCCCGACGGCGCTCATGCCGTCATCGTAGGCGCGCGTCAGCCCCGCGGCCCGACCGCGACGGCCCGCCAGACCTGGCCGTGCTCGGGGTTCATCGGCTGCACCGGCAGCCCCGTCTCGGCGAGGACGCGCCCAGGCAGGGCGATCCCGTCGACCGCCCACGGCACCACGCCGCGCCCCGCGGTGAGTGGCTCCGCCCCCGGCCGCTCGAGCGTGACCCGGTAGCGCAGCGCCGGGTCCAGCCCGGGCAGCCGCACCCGGCCGGGTCCGGTGGTGACCGGCCGCCGCAGCGAGGCGACCTGGTAGAGCGCCTCGGACCGGTCCTGCGCGACGGTCCCGTGCACCCAGGTCGCGTCGTCGTGGTGGTCCCCGTTGACGACGCGGCCGGTGTGCAGCAGCTCCCGGTGCACCTTGTGGAAGGCCACCCAGTCGCCCAGCTCGGCGAGCTCCTCCTCGGAGCAGGTGGCGAGGTCCCACTCGATCCCGAGGTGCCCCCACAGCGCCGTCCCCGCACGGAAGTCGAGGTCGTGCCGGCGGCCGGTGGTGTGCGACTCCCCCGAGGCGATGTGCGTGCCGACCAGCTCGGGCGGCACGAGCAGCATCGTGCCGCGCTGGATCTGCTGCCGCTCCAGCGGGTCGATGCAGTCCGAGGCCCAGACCCGGACCGTGCGCTCCAGCACCCCGAGGTCGACGCGTCCGCCCCCGGCCGAGCACGACTCGATCTCCAGGCCGGGGTGGGCGGCCAGCAGCTCGTCCATGAGCCGGTAGACCGCCAGCGTGTGCGCCCGGACGCCGGGCTCGCCGCCCGGTGTGTGCCCGGCGTCGTTGAGGTAACGGTTGTGGTCCCACTTGAGGTAGGCGATGTCGTAGCGGTCGAGCAGGGCGAGCAGCTGGTCCCGCACGTGGGCGTATGCCCCTTCGTGGCCGAGGTCGAGCACGTGCTGCTGGCGCGACTCGAGGCCGCGGCGCCCCCCGGCGGAGAAGATCCACTCCGGGTGCGTCCGGGCCAGGTCGGAGTCCAGGCTCACCATCTCCGGCTCCACCCAGAGACCGAACTCCATCCCCGCGGCGTGGACGTGCTCGATCAGCGGCTCGAGCCCGTCCGGCCAGACGTCCTCGGAGACCACCCAGTCCCCCAGGCTGGTCGTGTCGTCCCGCCGCCCGCCGAACCACCCGTCGTCGAGCACGAAGCGCTCGGCCCCGACGCGGGCGCCCCGGTCCACCAGGTCCGTCAGCCGCCCCAGGTCGTGGTCGAAGTAGGTCGCCTCCCAGTTGTTGAGCGTCACCGGCCGCGGCCGGGTCGGGTGCTGGGGACGGCTGCGCAGCCACGCGTGGAAGCGGCCGGCGACCTCGTCCAGCCCGGTGGCGTGCGCGGCATACGTCCAGGGCGTCGTCATGCTCTCCCCCGCAGCCAGCCGCAGCTCGCCGTGCTCCAGCCGCTCCCCCGAGCCCAGGACGCGCGAGCCGTTGAAGAGGCGCTCGGCATACGTCGTCTGGTTGCCGCTCCAGCCCAGGTGGACCGCCCACACCTGGCCGTGGCCGAAGCCGAAGCCCGGCTCGCCCGCGCAGAGCAGGTGCACGGCGTCCAGCCCGGTCCGCCCGGTGCGCACCTCGCGGCTGTGCAGGCCGATGTCGAAGGGCTGGCGCTGCGGGACGCGCTCCATCGTGTGCCGCCCGGCGAAGTCGAGCAGCTCGGTGGCGCGCTCGGGCACGGGCAGCGCCGTGCGGACCGCGCCCACGTCGTAGGGCTCCTCGCCGCTGTTGGTCAGCGTGGTGCGGGTGCGCAGCAGACCGCCCGGGTGCAGCTCGATCTCCACCTCGACGGCGAGGTATGCCGTCGCATCGGTCGCGCGCACGACCACCCGCCGCGTGCCGTCGCGCTCCGTGGTCACCGTCGCCGGGTCGTCCCCGCTGGTGCGGAACGCCGGCGACCAGTCCCGTCCTGACCGGGAGCCCTCCACCCCCGGCCGGCCGAGCCACCCGCGGGCGTGCTCGGGCAGCATGCTCACCTGGTCGGCGCTGTCGAACGGGGTGTCACCTGGCGCGACCCGGCTCGCGACCACGAGCTCCTGCAGGTCCTGCTCCCCCAGCTCCCCCAGGTCCGCGCCCCAGTGGCGCACCACGGGCAGCAGGTCGTCGGCGAGGTCCAGGACGAGGGAGGTCCCTGCGGAGCGCAGGTGCAGCAGCTGGGTCACCCCACCACCCCACTGCACCGGCCGGTCCGATGTCCAGTCGGGGTGCGGACCGCCTTCGGCCGGACCCACGCACCGGCGCACCATTGCGCGTCTTAAACGATTTAGATACAGTGTTGGCACCCTACGGACGGAGCGAGCAATGACGCACTCGGCCCCCCGCACCAGGACCGCCCTCTGGGTGGGCGCCCTCGGAGCGAGCCTGACACTGGTCGGTCCCCCGGCCCTGGCCGCCGACACCACCGGGACTCCACCCTCCGACTCCGGTGGGTGCGCCGCGCCGGAGGTCGTCGGCCACCGGGGCTCGGGCGGCACCAGCCCGGAGAACACCGTCGCCAGCATCCGCGACGCCCGCCGCAGCCACGCCGCCTCGATCGAGATCGACGTGCAGCTGTCCGCCGACGGCACCCCCTTCATCTTCCACGACGCCACCGGGACCCGGACGACGGACGTCGGCGAGGTCTACCCCGACCGTGCGAGCTCCCCGATCGTCGACTTCACCTGGGCCGAGCTGCAGCAGCTGGACGCGGGCAGCTACTTCTCGCCGCGCTACGCGGGCGAGGGCATACCGCACCTCGACGACGCCGCGAGGGCGCTCGGGGGCGGCCGGACGACGCTCAACATCGAGATCAAGAGCCCGGAGGACTCCCCCGGCGTCGAGGCGGTGCTCGCCGAGGCACTCACGCAGGACCGCCGCTGGCAGCGCCTCGTCGCCCGGGACCGGGTCGTCGTGAGCTCCTTCGACGAGGCGTCGCTGACCGCCTTCCACGAGCTGGCGCCCCAGATCCCGGTCCTGCAGATCGGCGACATCCCGGCCGACGACGCCACCCTGGACCGGTGGGCAGGCTTCGCCGACGGCGTGGTGACCAACTACCGCATCCTCGACCCCGCCGACATCGACCGGGTCCGCGCCCGCGACCTGGAGCTCGGCCTCTACACGCTGAACTCGCCGGAGGCCGTCGACGCGGCCGCCGACCTGTGCGTCGACGAGGTCATCACCGACTTCCCCACCGAGATGGTCCGGCTGCTGCGCGGGCGCGACCCGCTCCCGCGCGCGAACGGCATCGAGGTCAGCGAGGTCGTGGCGAACCCCGACGGCGACGACCTCCAGCCCGAGACCGGCGAGCACGTCGTCCTCACCAACACCTCCCGGCGCACCATCGACGTGAGCGGCTACCAGCTGCAGGACGCCGTCATCAACCGGCTCGTGGTCGGCGAGGGCTACACCCTGGCGCCCGGCGCCGAGCTGCGCGTCTACACCGGTCCCGGCACGGACACGCCGGACCGGTTCTACAACGACCTGGGCCGCAACGTCCTCAACAACACCGGTGACTCGGTGGCCGTGCTCGCCCCCCGGCTCCGCCTGCTGGACCTGTATGCCTACTGATCTCCGGGCCGGCCGGTGAGCTGGCCCCTGCTCGTGGCCGCGGTGGCCTTCGCCCTCGTCAACGGCGCCAACACCGGCGCCACGCTGCTGTCGGTCACGCACACCCTGGACTCCGTCGGGCACCTGCTGGCGCTGCTGCTCCTCGCCCTGGGCGTCATGGCCGGCCCGTGGCTCTTCGGCACCGCGGTGGCCGCGCGCTTCGCCCAGAAGCTCCTGCCCGGGGGCGGCGGCGAGCGCTCGGAGCTGAGCATGCTGGTGGCTGTCGTCACCACGCTGGTGGTCGTCCTGGCGCTGACCAGGATGAGCGTGCCCACCGGACTCACCCTCGCCTTCGTCGGCTCGCTGGCCGGCGTCGGCGCCGCCTCGGGCGCCGGCGTGCCCTGGGGCTCGGTCCTCGTCGTCCTCGGGACCATGGCCCTGGCGCCGGTGCTCGGTGCCCTCATCGCCGCAGCGGTCGTCGCGGGACTCGCGCGGCGGCTGCACTCGCGCCACGTCAGCCGCAGCCTGGGGCGGGTGCACGCCGTCTGCTTCCCGGCCCTGGCCCTGGGCTACGGCGCCAGCGACGGGCAGAAGATGCTCGCCATCGCGGCCGTGGCCCTGGGGCTGAGCAGCAGCGCCGGCGGCGACGCCGTCCCCGCACCGGCACCGCTGCTCGTGGCGACCGGAGTGCTCTTCGCCCTGGGCAGCGCGATCGGGCACCGCCGCATGTCGCGGCGGCTGGGTCGCGGGCTGCTCCCGGTGCGGCCCCTGTATGCCGTCACCTCGGAGATCGCCACCACCGGCGCCCTGCTCGGGTCGGCCGGCGTGGGGGCGCCGGCGGGGGTCGCCCAGACCCTCACCGGCTCTCTCGTCGGCGCCGGGGCGAGCCAGGGCCTGGGGCGGGTGCGCTGGCCGCAGGTCTCCGCGATCGCCGTGGCCTGGCTGGTGACCCTGCCCACCACCTTCGGGCTGTCCGCCGCCGTCACCGGTGGCCTGCGGGTCGGAGGTGTCTGGTGAGGCTGTCCCGGGTCCTCAACCGCCGGCCGGACCGGGCGCTGGTCGACCTCCTGGTGGCCCAGGTGGGCAGCGCCATCGCCGGGGTGCAGGTGGCGCGGCAGGCCGTGACCCAGAAGCTGACCCCGGAGCAGGCGCGACCGCTCATGGCCGAGGTGGAGCACGAGGGCGACCGGCGTCGGTCGGCCACGGTGACCAGGCTGGCCAACGCCTTCGCGAACCCGATCGACCGCGAGGACCTCTTCCGGCTCTCGCGCTCCATCGACGACATCCTCGACAACCTGCAGGACTTCGTCCGCGAGCTCGACCTCTTCGCGGTGACCCCGGACCCCGGGCTGGACACGGTGCTCCAGGCCGTCGGGGAGGGCCTCGCCGACCTCGAGGTGGCGATCAGCGCCATCGCGGACAACCCGCTGCAGATCCGCGCCCGCTCCCTGGCCGTCCGCAAGAACGAGATCCGCCGGCGCTACCAGGTCGCGGTCGCCGAGACCCTCAGCGGCGCACCGGACGAGACCACGTTGAAGAACCGGGAGCTGCTCCGCCGCCTCGACGTCGTCGGGCTGCGCCTGGGCGAGGCCGCCGACGCCCTGGCCGACGGCGCGGTCAAGCGCAGCCACTGACCGAGCACCGACCACACCGACCCTTGGGAGCCTCATGAACGCCGACGCCGCCGACGCCCACGGCCTCGACCACCGCGGCCCCCTGGACCGCCCGGTGGTCCGCGGGGAGGTCCTCACCCAGGGCAGCCGCGCCGCCTTCCACGGCCTGTCCGCCGGGGCGCGCGAGCACCACGTCGTGCGGACCGACCTCACGAGCGGGACCCTGTCCTCGCGTCCGCGCAGCCTGTGGCACGTCGCCCACCTCACCGACGTCCAGCTCATCGACGCCCAGTCCCCCTCCCGGCTGGAGGCGGTGCACGCGCTGGGTCGGCGCCCGGAGACCCGGCTCATGCTGCCGATGCAGCGCCCGCAGGAGCTGCTCGCCGCCCACGCCACCGAGATGCTCGTGCGCCGCATCAACGAGCACCACGGCTCCCCCGTCACCGGTGCACCGCTGCAGGCCGTGATGACCACCGGCGACAACGTGGACAACATGCAGCACAACGAGCTGGTCGCCTTCCTCCGGCTGCTCAGCGGCGGCACGGTCGACCTCGACTCCGGGGGTGCGGCATACCAGGGCGCCCAGGACGGCAGCGTCGACTGGGCGTGGGCGCCGGAGGACCCGCACAACCGCTGGGGCCGGGACCACGGCTTCCCCACCGTCCCCGGCCTGCTGGCCCGCGGCCTCGAACCGTTGGCGGCCAGCGGTCTCGAGATCCCGTGGCTCACCTGCTTCGGCAACCACGACGGCCTCATCCAGGGTCGGGTCCCGGCGAGCCCGGAGCTGCGGCAGATCACCCTGGGTCACCGGAAGGTGAGCAGCGTCCGGGCCGAGGACGTCGCCGACTTCACCGGGGACCCGCTGCCGGCCTTCACCTCCCTGACCTGGCCGGTCGAGGCCGACCCGGAGCGGCGCCCGTTCAGCCGCGAGGAGTACGTCGCCGCGCACTGGGACCGGGGCCTGCCCGACGGGCACGGCTTCACCCGGCGCAACGTCGAGGACGGGACCGCCTACTACTCCTACGACGGCTTCGAGGGGCTGCGCCTCGTCGTGCTCGACACGACCAACCCGGCGGGCGTCTTCGAGGGGAGCATCGACCGGGAGCAGCTCTCCTGGCTGCGCGAGCAGCTCGACCAGGCGGCGGCGCAGGACCTCCTGGTGGTCGTCGCCTCGCACCACCCGCGCACCTCGATGACCAACGACCTGCTCGCCCCCGGCGCGGACCCGCAGCAGGAGGCCAGGGTGCTCGGCGAGGAGGTCGCCGACCTGCTCCTGGGCCACCCCCACGTCATCGCCTGGTTCAGCGGGCACATCCACCGCAACCGGGTCGCGGCCCACGTGGGCGCGGACGGCCGGGGCTTCTGGGAGGTGAGCACCTCCTCGGTCATGGACTGGCCGACCCAGGGTCGGCTGGTCGAGCTGGTCGACCACGGGGCGGGTCTGCTCTCGCTCCGGCTGACGATCCTCGACCACGACGGCCCGCTGCGTCCCCGCTCGGTGGAGACGGTGGCCGACCTGGCCGGCTGGCACCGTGCCCTGGCCGCCAACGACCCGTACGGGGTGGGCGGCTTCGAGGCGCACGGGTCCACGGTCGACCGCAACGTCGAGCTGCTGCTGCCCGACCCCCGGCGCGGCACCTCAGGGGCCGCCGGGTGAGCGGGTCAGCGCGGCGGAGCCGTCGAGGAGCGCACCACCAGCTCGACCGGCTCCACGTGGTCGGAGGTGTCGGCGCCAGGCCGGAGGCGCTGCACGATGGCCCGTCCGAGCTGGAACCGGTCCAGCCGCACCGTGGTCAACGGCGGGTCCAGGAGCTGGGAGGTCGCCAGGTCGTCGTGCCCCACCACCGACAGGTCGGGTCCGACCCGCACCCCGTGGTCGCGCGCCGCGCGGTAGACGGCGTGGGCGGTGAAGTCGGAGTTGGTGACGATGGCCTGCGGCGGGTGGGGGCCGCGGAGCAGGTCCGTCGTCACGCGGTATGCCTCGTCCAGGTTGAGCGCCGTCTCCACCGGGTGGGGCGTGACGCCACGCTCCCCGCAGCGCTGGAGGAAGCGCTCCAGGCGGTCGTGGTCGGCCATGACGCCCGCCGGTGCGGAGTAGAAGGTGATGTGCCGGTGGCCGAGGTCGTGCAGGTGGTCGACCGCCAGGTCCACCGCCGCGACGTTGTCCGGGCCCACCCTGGTCACCCCGTCCTGGTGCGCGACGGCGTTGACCACGACCGTGGGGCGACCGGGGCACAGCTCGTGCCACAGGTCCACGGCGTCGCCGGAGCCCACGGGCGCGATGGCGAGGCCGTCCACCCGCTGCTGTGCCAGCCGGCGCACGTGCTCGCGCTCGCGCTCCACCGAGTAGGCGGAGTCCACGGCGAAGACCGTGCCGCCGCTCTCGGAGGCGGCGTCCTGGGCGCCCCGCAGCACCTCGAGGAAGTAGGGGTTCTGCATGTTGCGGACCAGGACCCCGTAGCTCCCGCTCAGCCCGGTCCGCAGGGCCCGTGCGGTGGGGTCCGGCCGGTAGCCCAGCTCGGCGGCCACCTTGAGGATCCGCGCCTTGGTCTCCTCCGCGACCCCGTCGCGGTCGTTGAGCGCGAAGCTCGCCAGGGCCGACGACACCCCCGCCTGCTCCGCCACGTCGCGGATGCTCGGTCGTCCAGGGCCCATCGCCGCTCCTCCACCGTGTCCTGCCCGACTGTCGTCCCTACGTGGCACCAGGATGCCCTGTTGACGATCTTAATCGATTTAGATAGCGTGCGTCCATCGGCGGCGTGCACCGGCGCGCGACTCCCCCGACGGCTGAGCATGGAGGCCTGATGTCCGAGGTGCAACTGAGCGGCGTGACCAAGTCCTTCCCGGACGGGCACGGGGGTCGCACCGACGTCCTCCACGGCGTGGACATCCTCGCCCCCTCCGGCGAGTTCGTGGTCCTCCTCGGTCCCTCGGGGTGCGGCAAGTCCACCTCGCTGCGCATCATCGCCGGCCTCGAGTCCGCCACGGGCGGCGACGTCCTCATCGACGGCGAGCGGGTCAACGACGTCCCGGCGGCGAAGCGCTCCATCGCGATGGTCTTCCAGAACTACGCGCTCTACCCGCACCTCAGCGTCATGGAGAACATCGTCTTCGGGCTGCGGGTGCGCCGGGTGGGGCGGGCCGAGCGCCAGGAGCGCGGCCTGGAGGCCGCCCGCAAGGTCGGGCTCGAGGCCTACCTCGACCGCAAGCCGAGCCAGCTCTCCGGCGGGCAGCGGCAGCGGGCCGCCCTCGCCCGGGCCCTGGTCTCCGACGCCAAGGTCGTGCTGATGGACGAGCCGCTGTCCAACCTCGACGCCAAGCTGCGCCACCAGATGCGGATCGAGCTGCGCACGCTGCAGCGCGAGCTCGGTCTCACCGTGATCTACGTGACCCACGACCAGGTCGAGGCGATGACGATGGCCGACCACGTGGTGGTCATGCGCGACGGCTTCGTGGCCCAGGCGGCCGCCCCGGTCGACCTCTACACCGAGCCGGCCGACACCGACGTCGCCTCCTTCATCGGCTCGCCCCCGATGAACCTTCTACCCGCCCGCGGGAGCGACGCGGGGCTCACCGTGTCCGGCCACCCCCGGCCGTGGTCGCTGGACGCCCCGGTGGACACTGACGTCGTCGTCGGCATCCGGCCCGAGTCCCTGGCCCTCGACGGCACCGGGCCGCTGGAGGTGCTGGGCCGGGTGC
Organism: Serinicoccus hydrothermalis; assembly: GCF_001685415.1. Classification (NCBI taxonomy): domain Bacteria; kingdom Bacillati; phylum Actinomycetota; class Actinomycetes; order Micrococcales; family Ornithinimicrobiaceae; genus Serinicoccus; species Serinicoccus hydrothermalis. Next base: position 517,914 of record NZ_CP014989.1, read on the forward strand.
GCACCGCGGAGGTCCTGGGCGCCGAGACGCTGCTCACCCTCGAGGGGCCGGGGGGCGACACCTTCGTGGCCCGCCTGCCCGGCATCTCGCGCATCGGCACCGGCACCGACGTCCGGCTCACCACGACGCCCGACGACCTCCGCTTCTTCGACCCGCGCACGGGCCGGAGCCTGACCACCCCGGCATCCGCCTAACCCCAGAGAGGTACCTGTCATGTCTGCTCCTCGCCGCACCCTCGCCCTGGCCGCCACCCTGTCCGCCGGCGCGCTCGTCCTCACCGCCTGCGGCGGTGGCGGTGGCGCCGGCTCGGACGGCTCGGTGGACCTGACGATGTACTACCCCGTGGCCGTCGGCGGGCCCCTGACCGACGTCGTCGACGACCTCATCGCCTCCTGCACCGAGGAGAACGAGGGCATCAGCGTCGAGGCGGTCTACAGCGGCACCTACGCCGACACCATGACCAAGGCCCAGACCGCCTCCCGCAGCAACCAGGGCCCGGACCTCGCGGTGCTGCTGACGACCGACCTCTACACGCTCATGGACGGCGAGCTCATCGTCCCGCTCAGCACGCTCGACGACGACCTCTCCTGGACCGAGGACCGCTTCTACCCGGCATACCTCGCCTCCGGGCAGGCGGAGGACGAGCTGTGGAGCCTGCCCTTCCAGCGGTCGACGATCGTGCAGTACCACAACAAGGACGTCTTCGAGGAGGCCGGGCTGGACCCCGAGGCCCCGCCCACCACCTGGGACGAGCTGGAGGAGCAGGCGGCCACGATCCAGGACTCGGGGGCGGCGGAGTACGGCCTGGAGATCCCCTCGACCCAGTTCGGCAACTGGATGTTCCAGGCCATGGCCATCCAGAGCGGGGTGGAGGACACCGCGGGCGTGGACGGCATCGTCGACTACCTGGACGCACCCGGGTCGGTCGAGGCGCTGGAGTGGTGGCGGTCCATGACCGAGAGCGGCATCATGCCCAGCGGCACGACCGAGTGGGCCTCGACGCCGGAGGACTTCCTCCAGGGCAGGACCGGCATCATGTGGCACACCACCGGCAACCTCACCAACGTCCGCAGCAACGCCGACTTCGACTTCGGGGTCTCGATCCTGCCGGCCAACACCCAGCCCGGCTCGCCCACCGGCGGCGGCAACCTCTACGTCTTCGACCGCGGCGACGAGGAGACGCGGGCGGCGGCCTACACGATCGCGCGGTGCCTCACCGAGCCCGAGCGCGCGGCCGAGTGGTCGATGCGCTCAGGGTACGTCGCGACCGGCCCCGAGGCGTGGGAGACCGACACGATGGTCGACTACGCCGAGGAGTTCCCGCAGGCCGCGGTCGCCCGGGACCAGCTGGAGGTGGCGGTCGGCGAGACGACGTCGCACGAGAACGGCCGCGTCTCGCAGATGATCAACGACACCATCGCGGCGGTGCTGACCGGCCAGGCCGAGCCGGAGCCGGCGCTGACGCAGCTGCAGAGCGACATCGACGGCGTCCTGGCCCCCTACCAGGGACGATGACGGCGACGACCCCCGCCGCCCGCCGGGGCGGGCGGCGGCTGGGCGACCAGGCCTTCGCCTGGGCTCTGCTGGCGCCCGCCTTCGTCGTGCTGATCGCGTTCACCCACTACCCCATCATCCGGTCGGCGTGGTCCTCGGCCCACGGCCGCAACGGGGACCTGGGGACGGCGCAGTACGAGCGGCTGGTGCAGGACCCCGTCTTCTGGCAGGTGTTGCGCAACAACCTGTGGTTCGCCGTGGGAACGGTGCCGACGTCCATGGCGCTGGCGATCCTCATGGCGGTGTGGGTCAACAACAAGCTGGTGGGCAAGTCCTTCGTCCGGCTGGCCTACTTCACCCCCACCATCCTGCCCATGGTCGCGGTCGCCAGCATCTGGCTCTTCTTCTACTCCCCCGGCATCGGGCCGATCGACCAGGTGCTCTCGGCGCTCGACATACCCACGAGGAACTGGTTGGGCAACCCCGACACGGTCCTGCCTGCGCTCATGGTGATGATGATCTGGAAGCAGGCCGGCTTCTTCATGATCTTCTACCTCGCCGGGCTGCAGAACCTCTCGCCCGAGCTGGAGGAGGCCTCGAAGCTCGAGGGCGCCTCCCGGTGGTACCACTTCCGGCGGGTCACCTTCCCGCTGCTCATGCCGACGACCCTCTTCGTCTTCGTGGTGGCCCTGACCGACGCCTTCAAGATCATCGACCACCTGTTCATCATGACCGGCGGCGGACCCAACAACGCCTCCAACCTGCTGCTCTTCTACATCTACGACACCGCCTTCTCCTTCTTCGACCCCAACTACGCGGGCGCGCTGACGATGGCCCTCGTGGTCATCCTCGGGCTGGCGGCGATCCTGCAGTTCACCGTGCTCGAGAGGCGGGTGCACTACCGATGAGTGCCGACGTGGACACCGTGCCCGGCCGGGGCGGCCTGCGGATCGGTCGCGGCCTGGAGACCCTCGGGGCCTGGCTCCTGGGCATCCTGTGGCTGCTGCCCCTGCTGTATGCCCTCTGGGCCTCCGTGCACCAGCGCGAGGCGGCGACGACCTTCGACCTCACGGCCCCGCTGACCTTCGACAACTTCGTCTCGGTCTGGCAGGGGGCGCCCTTCGGTCGCTACTACGTCAACACGATCCTGCTCGTCAGCGGGATCCTCGTGGGCCAGCTGGTGCTCGGCGTGCTGGCTGCCTACGCCTTCGCCCGGTTCCGCTTCGTCGGCAGCAACATCGCCTTCGCCCTGGTGCTCGTTCAGCTCATGATCGCCCCGGACATCCTCATCTCGGAGAACTACACGACGATGGCCTCGCTGCAGCTGGTGGACACCATCCCGGCCATCGGCCTGCCCTACATCGCCAGCGCCTTCGGCATCTTCCTGCTCCGGCAGACCTTCAAGTCGATGCCCATCGAGCTGGACGAGGCCGCCGAGATCGAGGGAGCCGGACGACTCGGACGGTTGTGGCGGGTCTACGTTCCCCTCGCCAAGCCGACGCTGGTCGCCTACGGGCTGGTCTCGGTGAGCACCCACTGGAACAACTTCCTGTGGCCCCTGGTCATCACCAACAGCGTCAACGCCCGACCGCTCACGGTGGGGCTGGCCGTCTACAACGGCACGGAGTCGGGCATCGACTGGACGTTGCTGTCCGCGGCCACGATCCTCGTGGTGGCACCCCTGCTGGTCGCCTTCCTCATCTTCCAGCGCCAGTTCGTCCAGAGCTTCATGCGCGCGGGCATCCGCTGACGTTCACGTCGCGTCCACCCCGCTGTCACCCGGGCGGACTACGTTCGGCCGGGTGGCCAAGGAGCTGGAGTTCATCAAGGGCGTCGACAAGCTGCACGCGTTCTACACCGAGCACGTGCGGATGCTGGCGCACGCCTACGACCTGAGCGACGAGGACGCGGCGCGGATCCTGGACCGCTTCGACTTCAAGAACGTCTCCCGCTCGATCCTCGCCCCGGCGCGCGTGGACCTCTTCGCGGCGCCGCCCGAGCTCTGAGCGGGCGGGCTCAGAGGGAGGGCTCGACCAGCTCGACGTAGCGCCGGGCCATCGTGGCGACGACGTCGGCACCTGGTGCGGCCCACACGTCCGCGTGGAAGATCTCGACCTCGACGTCGCCGGTGTAGCCGGCGGCGCTCACCTGGGCGGTGATCCCGGGGAAGTCGATGTGCCCGTCGCCCATCATCCCGCGGCTGAGCAGGGCGTCAGCGGGGAAGGGCGTGATCCAGTCGCACACCTGGTAGCTCGCGATCCGTCCGGCGGCGCGCGCGATCTGTTGCTCGAGGCCCGGCTCCCACCACACGTGGAAGGTGTCGACCACGACGCCGACGGTGGCGGGGTCGAACTCCTCGGCGATGTCCAGCGCCTGCCCGAGGGTGGACACGACACCGCGGTCCGCGGCGAAGATCGGGTGCATCGGCTCGATGGCGAGCAGGACGCCGTGGTCGGCAGCCACCGGCGCGAGCGCGGCGATCGCCTCCACGGCGCGCTCCCGGGCCGCCGGCAGGTCCTTGTCGCCCTCGGGCAGGCCACCCGGCACGAGGACCAGGGTGGCGGCCCCGAGGGCGGCCGTCTCCCGGACCGCCTCGACGTTGGACGCGTGCGCGGCCGCGAAGGCGTGCGGGTCGCTGACGGTGAAGAAGCCGCCCCGGCAGACCGAGGACACCCGCAGGCCGGCCTCCCGGACCCAGCGCACGGCCGTGTCCAGGCCGACCTCGGCCACCGGCTCGCGCCAGACGCCGATCGAGCCCAGCCCGGCCGCCACGCACCCGTCGACCGCCTCGCGCAACGACCACCCGGCGCACGTCCGCTGGTTGAGCGAGAGCCGCCGGAGGCGCGGGTCCCCCGGCTCCGGGGTGGGGATCGTTGCCGGCCGGCCGGACGGGACGTCGAGGGCGGGCGCGGCCTGCGCGACCGAGGTCATGGGCGCAGCCCTGCTCCCGCGAGCCAGGTGAGCATCCGCTCCGCGGCGAGGTCCGGGTCCGGCAGCAGGCGGGCCTCGTTCGCCAGCTCGAAGACCCGGGCGAGGTGAACCGGGCTGCGGGCGGACTGCATACCCCCGACCATGACGAAGCCGGGCTGCTGGCCGGTGAGCCAGGAGAGGAAGGCGATGCCCGTCTTGTAGTGGAAGGTCGGGCTCTCGAAGATGTGCCGGGACAGCGCCACGGTCGGCGCCATCTCCCGGTCGTAGGTCCCCAGGTCGCCCTCGTCCAGCGCGGTCAGCGCCGCCGACGCGGCCGGCGTGATGGCTGCGAAGGCCCCCAGAAGCGCGTCCGAGTGGTGCTCCCCGTCGCCCCTGATGAGCTCGGGGTAGTTGAAGTCGTCGCCGGTGTAGAGCCGGACCCCCTCGGGCAGCGCTGCCCGCAGACCGACCTCGTGCTCGGCCGAGAGCAGGGACACCTTGACCCCGTCGATGTCCTCGGAACGCTCGTGCACGAGGCGCAGGAAGGCCTCGGTCGCGGCCGGGACGTCGGGGCTCCCCCAGTAGCCGGCCAGCGCGGGGTCGAACATCTCCCCCAGCCAGTGCAGGATCACCGGCTGCTCGGCGCGGTCCAGCACGGGGTCGAGGACGGCGCGGTAGTCCGCCTCGCCCGAGGCGGTCGCCGCGAGCTGGCGCGAGGCCATGACGATGACCTGCGAGCCGGTGCCCTGCACGAAGTCCACCTCCTCGAGGTAGGCGTCGCGCACCGCCCCGAGGCTCGAGGCGTGCGGGGCGTGGTCGGTCCCGGCGCCGCTGGCGATCCGGGCGCCGAGCTCAGCCGCTTGGGCCGCGCTGCGCGAGACCAGCTGCTGCACCGCGACCCAGTCCAGGCCCATGTTGCGCTGGGCGGTGTCCATGGCCTCGGCGACGCCGAAGCCGTAGCGGAACAGCCCCCGACGGAAGGCCAGGGTGGAGTCCCAGTCGACACCGGCCGGCGACCCCGGCGTGTTGTCGGCATACGGGTCGGCCACGACGTGCGCCGCGGCGAAGGCGACCCGGCTGGAATAGGGCTCCGGGTGGTCGGCCCAGTCCCGGGGCTCGTGCAGCCGCACCGGGCGCCACCGTCCGTCCGCGCCGGGGAGCCGGATCGCGGTCGAGGTCGTGCCCGCCGGCGCGGTCTGCGCCGTCGCCGTGCTCACGCGACCGGCTCCGGGGTGCGCACCGGCTCGGGTGCGGGGGCCGCGACCTCGGCCAGGTCGACGGTGCGACGCTCCTGCGAGGAGCGCAGACCGGCCTCGACCAGCTGCAGGCCCCGCACGCCCGCCGCGAAGTCGTAGGGGTGCGGGCGACCGGCGTGCACGTCGGCGAGGAACTGCTCCCACTGGGCGCGGAAGCCGTTGCCGAACTCGGTGTTGTCGGGGATCTGCTCCCACTGGGCGCGGAAGTCCTCCTCGGTCGGCAGGTCCGGGTTCCAGACCGGCTTGGGCGTGCTCACGCTGGGCTGGATGCGGCACCCGAACAACCCGGCGACAGCCGATCCCCGGGTGCCGTCCACCTGGAACTCGACGAGCTCCCCGCGGTCCACGCGCACCGCCCAGGAGGAGTTGACCTGGGCGATGACGCCGCCCTCGAGCTCGAAGATGGCGTAGGCCGCGTCGTCCGCCGTCGCGCGGTACTCCCGGCCCTGCTCGTCCCAGCGGGTCGGGATGTGGGTCACGGCGCGCGCCGTGACCGCCTCGACCGCGCCGAAGAGGTTCTCCAGCACGTAGTTCCAGTGGCAGAACATGTCGAGCACCATGCCCCCGCCGTCCTCGGCCCGGTAGTTCCAGCTCGGGCGCTGGGCGGGCAGCAGGTCGCCCTCGAAGACCCAGTAGCCGAACTCCCCCCGGACCGAGAGGATGTCCCCGAAGAAGCCGGAGTCGATGAGCCGCTTGAGCTTCATGAGGCCGGGCAGGTAGAGCTTGTCGTGCACGACGCCGTTGATGACGCCCGCCGCGGCGGCCGCGTCCACCATCTCCTGGCCGTCGGCGACGCTCTCGGCGATGGGCTTCTCGGTGTAGATGTGCTTGCCGGCGGCCATGGCCTTCAGGATCGCGTCCTTGCGCCGGCTGGTGACCTGCGCGTCGAAGTAGACGGTGGCGCTGTCGTCGGCGAGGGCGGCGTCGAGGTCGGTGGTCCACTCGGCGACGTCGTGCCGGCGGGCCAGCTCCTCCAGCTTCTCGGCGTTGCGGCCCACGAGGATCGGCTCGACCTGGAGGCGGTCGCCGGAGGGCAGCTCGACCCCCCCGGCGTCGCGGATCGCGAGGATGGACCGCACCAGGTGCTGGCGGTAGCCCATGCGGCCGGTCACGCCGTTCATGACGATGCGGATGAGATGGGTGGCCATGGTGTCAGGTCCTTTCGGGGGCGGTCGTGGTGAGCTGGTCCGGACGCCTGTCGTCGCTGTCCGGGGTGGGGTCCGAGGGACCGGTGTCGCGCTGGCCGCCGCCGAGGTAGAGCTCGGCCAGCTGGGGGTCCCGGAGCAGCTCCGGCGCGGGACCGGTGATGTGGACCCGTCCCAGGTCGAGGACGCAGCCGATGTCGGCGGTCTCCAGGGCGCGGCGGGCGTTCTGCTCCACGAGCAGCACGGCGATGCCGGCCTCGCGCATGCGCACGACCTGCTCGAAGACGACCGACGTGGTCTTGGGGTCCAGCCCCATGCTCGGCTCGTCCAGCAGCACCACCTTCGGGCTCACCATGAGCGAGCGCGCGAACTCGACCTGCTTCTGCTGCCCGCCGGACAGGGCACCGGCCAGGGCGGCCCAGCGGTCGGCGACGACGGGGAAGAGGTTCTTGACGAACTCGGTGCGCTCCTGGACGGTCGCCCTGTCCTTGACTGTGTAGGCCCCGAGCGCGACGTTCTCCGCGACCGTCATCTCCTTGAAGACGCTGTGCCCCTGGAGCACGTGCGAGAGACCGTGCCGGATCATCATCTGCGGCCCGGAGCCGGTCACCTCCTCGCCGTCGACGACGATCGACCCCGAGCGCGGGGTGAGCATGCCGCTCGCGACCTTGAGGACGGTGGACTTGCCGGCCCCGTTGGGGCCGACAAGGCAGACGACGGAGCCGGCCGGCACCTTGACCGTGAGCCCGCGCAGCACCAGCGCCGCGCGGCCGTAGCCGGCCTCGATGTCGTTGAGCTCGAGAAGGTTGTCAGACGCCAAGGTAGGCCTCCAGCACTCGGGGGTCCTGCTGGACCTCGGACGGCGTGCCCTCCGCGATGGGGGCACCTCGGTCGAAGACGACGATGTGGTCGGACAGGCTCATGACCATGTCCATGTTGTGCTCGACGATGATGAAGGTCCGACCCTCGGCGTTGAGCTCCTGCACCAGCGTGCCGATCCGGCCGATGAGGGCCGGGTTGACGCCGCCCGCCGGCTCGTCGAGCAGGATGGTGTCGGGGTCGCCCATGAGCACGCCGGCCAGCTCCAGCAGCTTCTGCTGCCCGTAGGAGATGTCCTGCGCGAGGGAGTCCTCCAGGTGGTCGATGCCGACGCGTCGCAGCAGCTCGCGGGCCCTGGCCACCTGGGCGCGGTTCATGCTGGAGCCGACCAGCTGGCCCCACCCGGTGGGGCGGACCGCGACCAGGAGGTTCTCCAGGACGGTCATCCGCGGGAAGGTCCGGCACAGCTGGAAGCTGCGTCCGATGCCGGCCGCGCAGATCCGGTGCGGCGCCCGGCGGGTGATGTCCCGGCCCCGGAAGCTGACCCTGCCGGAGTCCGGGGCGATCATGCCGGTGACGATGTTGAAGAACGTCGACTTGCCGGACCCGTTCGGGCCGATGAGGGCGTTGACCTTGCCGTCGTGGAAGGTCACGCTCGCGCCGTTGACCGCCTGCACGCCGCCGAAGGCCTTGGAGAGCCCCTCGGTCTGCAGGCTGGGGCGCACGTCCTGCTGCACGCTCATGCTCGTCCCTTCCCGGTGCTCGCGTGGGGCACCTCGCGGTCGCCCGCATCGGTGCCTGAGTCGGTATGCCCGTCCGCGGCCTCGTCGGTCGCGGCCCGGCGCTGGGCGTCGATCGCGCGGTTGCGCTCGAGCAGGTCCGCGGCGGTCTCCTCCCGGATGGAGGTGGACGCGGGCCGGAAGCGGTGCACCAGCCCGAGGAGCGCGGGCACCACGCCCTCGGGCATGAAGAGCACGACGACGGCCAGCAGCAGCCCGAGCGCGACCAGGTGGAACTGGCTGTCGCCGTACTGCGCCTTGAAGACCTCCATGGCGTAGCCGACGACGACCGCACCCACCACCGGCCCGACCAGCGAGCGGATGCCGCCGAAGAGGGACATGAGCACCATGTAGGAGCCGGTGAGGATGGAGAACTGGAAGACCGGGTCGAGGTTGCCGAACCACAGCGCGTACAGGCCTCCGGCGAGGCCGGTGAAGAAGGCGGAGATGACGAAGACCACCAGCTTGTAGCGGAACGTCGGCACCCCGAGCGCCTCGGCCTTGTCCTCGTCCTCGCGGATCGCCTTGAGGCCGGCCCCGAACTGGGAGCGGTCGATGAGCCACCACACGAGCAGCGCGAGGCCGATGAGGACGAGGAAGAGGAAGTAGAAGCGGGTGTGCTGCTCCGGGCGGAGCACCGAGCTGTCGAACGGACGCGGCACGCGCAGCCCCTCCGACCCGCCGGTCACCGACGCCCAGCTCTGGAAGACCAGCAGCAGGATGAGGACCAGCGCGATGGAGACGATGACGAAGGACGCGCCGCGGACCCGCAGCGAGGCGATGCCGATGGGGATCGCGAGCAGCGCCACCGCCACGGCCCCGAGCACCAGCGCGACCCAGGGGTTGACCCCGGTGTGCGTGGTGAGCAGCGCGACGGCATACCCGCCGAGGCCGGAGTAGGAGGCGTGGCCGAGGGACATGTAGCCGGTGAATCCGCCGACGAAGTTCCAGCCGACGGCGAGCGCCGCGTAGCTGGCGATGACGACGGCCACCGAGAGGATGAAGGCGTCCGGGGCCAGCCAGGGCACCATGAGCGCGAGGACGAGGGCCACGACCCCGAGCCCCACCTTGGCCCAGCGCAGCCGGGTGTCGAAGCGTCGGCCGGCGCTGTCGTCCGGGCGGGACGGCGCGGCGGGCTGGCTGGTGGCGGTGGTCGAGGACGTCGACGCGGACGATGACGCGGACGTCGCGAGGTCAGAAGCGTTGGGCAAGGCGACCTCCGAAGAACCCCTGCGGGCGGACCATCAGGGTGAGGAACAGGGCGACGTAGAAGACCGTCTGGGCCCAGGTGGTGCCCATCGGGATCTGGAGCAGGCTCTGGCCCAGGCCGAGGACCATCGCCGCGATCGCGGCACCCGGGATGCTCCCGAGACCGCCGACCACGATGATCGCCATGAGCGGACCGATCCAGTGCCAGTGCAGGGACGGGTAGATGGTGGAGTCCAGGGCCAGCGCCGTCCCGCCGACCGCAGCGGTCGCCAGGCCGAGCCCGAAGCCGTAGCCGGCGACCTTCTCGGTGTCGATCCCGAGCAGCGCCGCGGCCTCCTTGTGCTGGATCGTCGCGCGCAGCGCCTGCCCGAAGCTCGTCGCCTTCATGAGCAGGTAGAGCGCCAGCAGGCTGACCGCCGCGAGCCCGAAGACCACGAGCTTGACCACCGCGACGTTGGCCCCGAGGACCTCGAAGCTGGCGGTCGAGTAGCTCAGGCTGATGCGCCGCTGGGTGCCGGTCCAGACGAAGCCGAGCATCCCCTCGATGATGAGGGCGATGGCGAAGGTGAGCAGCACCGACATCATCGTGAGCGTCGCCGGCTTGAGCCGGGAGAGCAGGAAGCGCTGCATCACCACGCCGAGCACGAAGAACAGCGGCACGCTCGCGACGAGCGAGAACAACGGGTCGATGCCGGTGGCCCGGTGGAAGGCCCAGGCCAGGTAGGCGGCCAGGATGAGGAACGCCGAGTGGGCGATCATCACCACCCGCATGACCCCGAAGTAGAGGGTCAGTCCGGCGGCGAGGAGGGCATACAGGCCCCCCAGCAGGATCCCGAGGATCACCGCCTGGGTGATCAGAGCCGTCACGGGGTCATCCCTTCTGTGGTGGGGTGGGGCAGGTGGTCATCGGTGGTGCTCACCAGTCCTGCTTGGGGTAGCTGAGCTCGGCGTCGCTGGTGTCCTCGGGCAGCACGATCCGGATCTCCCCGTCCTGCCACTGCTGGATGAGGTGGGCGGCCTGCGGGCGGCCCTCGGCGTCCCAGGAGAGCGGGCCCACGACGGTGTCGACCGTGTTCTCGCGCAGCCAGTCGATCATCGACTGCTGGCACTCGGGGCTGGGGTCGGCGCACTCGTTGGCCTCGGCGGCGGCCGCGACCACCTGCATCGTGGTCCAGGCGTTGGCCTCGTCCTCGTTGGGGGCGTTGCCGTGTTTGTCCGTGTAGAACTCGACGAACTCGGCGTTGGTCGGGTACTCCGCCTCCGGGGTGTAGCCGGTCGGCGAGATGATCCCCTCCGTCTGGTCCCCGATCGCCTCCGGGAACTCCGGGTTGGTCGGGGCGGTGGAGAAGGCGGCCAGCTGCGGCTGGTAGTCCAGCTGCTGCAGGGCCACGATGAGGTTGACCGCGTCCTGGTACTGCGTGCCGCCGACGAGGATGTCGGCGTCGCTCGCCGCGATCTTGTTGGCGATGCTGGAGAAGTCGGTCGTGTTGGGCGGGTAGACCTCGTCGGCCACCGTCTCGATGCCACCCTCCTCGAGCTTCTCCTTGAGCCCGTATGCCGTGCCCTGGGCGAAGGGGTCGTCCATCGAGGCGTAGGCCGCGGTCGTGGGCCGCTCGTCCTCGGGCATGGCGAGGATGTAGTCGGCCAGGTAGTTGTAGTGGTCGTTGGCGATGGCCGGCGCGGCGTAGAAGAGGTTGTCGAAGCCCTGGGTGAAGACCTCCTCGGCGGCACCGGCCGGCTCGACGAAGAGGAAGCCGTAGTCCTGGGCCACCTGGGCCGCGGGCACCACCAGACGCGTGGAGAAGGGACCGACGACGATGTCGACCTGGTCCTGGTTGATGAGCTTCTCGTAGTCCGAGGCGACCCGGTCGGCGTTGGACTGGTCGTCGTAGATGGTGAGCTCGACGTCGCGCCCGAGCAGCCCGCCGTTGGCGTTGGTGTACTCCGCCCAGGCCTCGTAGCCGCGCTGCACGCCTTTGCCGGGCTCGGAGAAGTCGCCGGTCAGCGGCAGCGAGATGCCGATGGTGACGGGACCCTCATCCTCGCCCCCCTCGCCTCCGCCGCCGCCGGCGGAGGCGCCACCACCGCCGCCGAGCCCGCAGGCGCTGAGCGTGAGCGTCCCGGCGGCGGCCAGGGCGACCGCTGCGCGGCGCGGTGCAGGGCGGGGTCCGTGGGGCCGGACCCCGGTGACCCGGTCGGCTCCGGACGTCGTGACGGATGTGCGGCTGCTGTGCTTCATCTGGCGGCTCCTTTGCGGCCCACGGGTCTGGGTCACCGTTTACGCAAACGTTTGCACAAACGATTGCGCTGTACGATAACGTCCTCCTGCGCCGTTGACAAGTGACGGCCCGCCGCGAGTCCTCCGGGCCCGCGGCGCAGGTAGGTTGAGCGCCGGAGGTCTCGGGAGACGAGCCCTCGGGGAGGAGTCGAGGATGACCGGAGCCGCACCACGGTTGGTGGACATCGCCGAGTCCGCGGGCGTCTCCGTGGCCACGGCGTCCCGGGCGCTGAGCGGTCGTGAGGGCGTGAGCGCCGCCGTCGCCGAGCGGGTCAAGCAGATCGCCGAGTCCCTGGGCTACATCGCCAACGTGCACGCCCGGTCGCTGGCGGGGGGCACCACCTCCAGCGTCGGCCTGGTCATCCACGAGGTCGCCGACCCCTACTTCTCCGAGATCGCGAGCGGCGTCATGCGCGTGGCCGGCCGACAGGGGCTGTCGGTGCAGATGTGCCACAGCGGCCGCGACCCCCAGATCGAGCTGCGCCAGCTGCGCACCCTCATCGCCAACCGGGTCGGCGTCATCGTCGTGGCCGGCTCGGGATACCTCGACCAGGAGGCCGAGCGCAGCATCCACCGCGAGCTCACCCGCTTCACCCAGGCCGGGGGCCGGGTCGTCGCCATCGGGCGGCACCAGCACGCGACCGACGCGGTGCTGCCGGCCAACACCGACGGCGGGCACGCCGTGACCCGGCACCTGCTCGAGCTGGGGCACCGGCGCATCGCCGTCATCGCGGGGTCCCTGGGGCTGACCACCGTCGCCGACCGCCTCACCGGGGTGCACCGCGCCCTGAGCGCCGCCGGGCTGGGCGAGCAGGATGTCCCGGTCGTGGAGGCGCCCTTCACCCGGGAGGGCGGCAAGGCCGCGACCCTCGAGCTGCTGGAACGCTACCCCGACCGCACCGCCGTGCTCGCGCTCAACGACGACATGGCCATCGGGGCGCTGTCGGTCCTGCGGTCCCGGTCGTTGCGGGTGCCGGACGACATGTCGGTCACGGGCTTCGACGACGTCCCGGTGGCCGCGGACCTCTCCCCCTCGCTGACGACCGTCCGGCTGCCGATGCAGCAGATGGGCGAGAAGGCGCTGGAGCTCGCGCTGCGCCCGCCCGCCAAGCGCCCCCGGCGGGTCGTCATGCCCGCGACCCTCGTGGAGCGCGGCTCCAGCGGTCCCCCGCGCTCCTCCTGACCCGGACTGCGGTCAGCCTCCTGCAACCTCCATCGCGCTGTAGGGCGATGGAGGTTGCAGGATGGCGACCGCACTCCGGGTCAGGGGCGGGCGAGGGTCAGGGGCGGGCCAGGGTCAGGAGCAGCTCACCGCCTCGTGCTCCACCTGGTAGCGCTGGTAGTGCCCGACGCCGTCGTAGAAGGCGTAGCCCGCCACGGTGAGGGTGCCGGCCTCGACGTCCGCGCTTCCGGAGCGGAAGCCGTGGTAGACGGCCTGGCCGTCGGCCACACCGCTCCACTTCTTGTCGGCGAGCGAGGTCGTCGCGCGGATGTCGGCGCGGTGACCGTCCTGGTTCACGACGTGGACGGCCACCACGGCCTCCTCGCCCCAGCACTGGGCGCGGGCCGAGACGCGCAGGTCCACCCGGTCGGTCACCGGCGGTGACACGACCCGCACCGACTCGGTGTCCGAGGCGTTGCCGTGGCCCTTCGAGCGCACCGACACCTTGATCGTGTAGTCACCGGGCTCGAAGGCCGAGACGTCGAAGGACGTCGCGAAGGTGCCGTCGGTGACCGGGACCTCGCGCCCGACGACCTTGCGACCCTCGGAGTTCTGCAGCTCGGCATACACCGCCTCGACGTCCTTGCGCCACCCGGTGCTTCCGGGGTCGGCCTCACCGGTGACGTCGACCGTCTCCTCGGTGGTGACCTCGCCACCACCGCCGGTGATCGTCACGCTCGGCTGCACCACGGGCTCCTGCGCCGGGTCGCCGGTGACCGTGACGCCGCGGATCCGGCCGGTGTTGTCGAAGGAGCCGAAGCCCGCCCGGCCGGAGTCGCGGTTGTGGTCGTAGGCCGCCACCGGGTAGGTGAAGAACTGCTCGGCGTCGTCCTCGGGCAGCGGGAAGATCTGCCGGTTCTGCGCCACGAACGGTCCCTCGCGGTCGGACCAGCCGAAGTTGTCGCCCGGCTCCACGGCATACACCGACTCGACCTGTCACTCGCCGATGTGGCCGAGGTACATCGTGTGGTCGCCCTCGGGGTCCCAGCTGATGCGGTGCGGGTCGCGCATCCCGACGGCATAGATCTCGCCGAGCGCGCCCTCCGTGCCGACGAACGGGTTGTCGGCCGGGATGCCGTACTGGCCGTTGTCGCTGTCGTCGCCCAGCGGGTCGATCCGGAAGATCTTGCCGTGCGGCGTCGCGAGGTCCTGCGGGTTGTCGTTGCCGACCCCGTTGCCACCGTCGCCGGACAGGATGTAGAGCATCCCGTAGTCGGGGTCGCCGGGGCTGACGGTCAGGTTGAACGCGATCTGCTGCAGGGTGTGTACGCGACCCGCGAACGGCACCCGCATGAGCTCGCGGCTGGTGCCGGAGAAGACCTCGGCCGCGGGGTCGTCGGCGGTCCACTCGGTGACGACGCTGTGGTAGTTCACGCCACCGTAGGCGGGGAAGTGCGGCTCGTCCTCGGTGAGCGCGCTGCCGGCCTCGGTGTGGACCGTGTAGAAGATCCCGTTCTCGGCGTACTCCGGGTGGTGCTCGACGAAGCCGAACCCGGTGCCGAGCCCCGCGTGGTTGTGGAAGTTGTCGACGAAGCGCTCACGGACGTCGAGGTACGGGGTGTAGTCCCCGGTCTCCTTGTCCACCATGTAGAGCATCGCCTTCATGTCCGGGACCGCGAGACGACCGGAGCCGTCCGGGACCTCGTCGAGGTGGGTGATGCGGTTGTGCCGGATGAGCCGCTGGTCGCTCGCGGCCGGGGTGGTCGAGGACTCCGGGAGCTGGACGAGCTCCTCCACCTCGATGCCGAGGGTGGAGGGCTCCGGGTCGGGCAGCGGGTTCAGCAGCGGCTGCTCGGGGATCTCCCCGGCCTCGCAGTCGGCGGGGTTGCCGCTGGGGATGGCGAGGTTCTTCCCCGCGGTGTCGATGCCCACGTCGTCCAGGTAGAGGTCGCCGGGGCTGCGCGAGCCGTTGATCCAGAAGAAGCGGTCCAGGCCGCGGGAGACCGGCACCCGGAAGTCGAACTGCTCCTCGGCGCCGTCCGGGAGCCGGGTCTGCTCCTCGTAGGGACCCCCCTGGCTGTAGACGCTGACCTGGTCGCTCGCGTTGTCCGCGACGATCCAGACGCACTGCCACGAGTCCTTCCCCCACGTTGCCGATCGACGCGAACGCGCCGCCGTCGCGGGCCCGCAGGATGTCGTCGTTCTGGTTGTTCACGTAGGCCCGGCTGTCCGTGTAGGTGCCGCGGACGTCCACGTCGGTGATGCCGAACGAGGTGTCGACGGTCTCGGTGCGCAGGAACCGGAAGAACAGCGTCCCCGTGTCCCCGTCCTCGATCGCCGGGATCTCCCAGTATGCCTTCTCCCCCGGGCCGTTGAGCTGGCCGACGAAGTTGTTCTGGTTGAGCGGGTCCTGCACGACGGCCGCGGCGGCCGAGCCGACCCACCCGTCCTGGCCGTCCAGGCCCCCCAGGGTGTAGGTCTCGAAGTCGAGCAGGGTGGTGAAGTCGGCGGCGGCCTCCTGGGCGAGGTCGTCACCGCCCTCGTCCGGGGCGGCCGGGGCCGCGACCGCGGCGGGCGCGAGCCCGGTGATGCCGAGCGTCGTCGCGAGCGTGAGGGCTGTCCATCTCCGGGACCGGTGTGGTCGGAGCCGTGACATCATTGTCTCTCCTCAAGATGCGTCAACGTTCGCGTGCCTGGCCAGGTGAAGGTCAACGTGGAGGGGCCTCACAAGGGTTTGCGTGAAATTACGTCCGGGAAGGCCGCGGGGAGTCCCTCACCGGGGCGGCGTCGCACCGGCCGGGCGGGCCCCTGCACGCAGGAGGAGGACCACCCCGACCGTGGCAGCCCCGAGCGCCACGAAAGCGCTGGCCAGGCCCCGTCCTTGGGCCAGGAGCCCCAGCACGAGCGGGCCCGCCCCGAGACCGACGTCCACGAGCACCCCGAAGGTCGCACCGACCGCACCGGGCCGCCCGTCGGGCAGGCGTTCGGTGAGCAGCCGGAAGAAGGCGGGGGTGAGCAGGACGGCCCCGAGGGCCAGCACGACGGTCCCGGCCGCGAAGGCCCACGCGCCTCCCGCAAGGCCGAGCAGCACCAGCCCTGCCCCGCTCAGGACCAGGGCGGCCGCGGAGAGCCGCGTCGCGGCATACCGGTCGGTGAGGCGTGCCAGGAGCAGGCGGCCGGCCACGACGACGCCGCCGTAGAGGGCCAGCGGCCACCCGGCCCCGTCGAGACCGACCTCCCGGGCCCGCAGGGCCGCGAAGGCGAGGAAACCCGCCGACCCCACCATCCCCACCACGAACGCCAGCCCGGGCAGCCGCACCGCGCGGGGGAAGAGCGGCGCGGCGCCGTCCGGCGGCTCCTCCGGCCGGGCGCCCGGCAGCGCCGTGCCGACGGCCGCGGCCAGCACGCCGAGGGCGGCGACGCCGAGCCAGGCGGTGCGGTAGCCGCCGAGGTCCACCAGCCGCTCACCGAGCGCAGGACCCAGCGCGATGCCGACGAAGAGCGACAGCGAGCTGTAGCTGAGCGCCTCACCGCGGCGCTGCCGCGGCGCGACGTGGAGCAGAACTGCCATGCCGGCGACGAAGACGATCGCCTCGGCGACCCCGGTGAGCGCCCGGAGCAGCAGCAGCACCGGCACGCTGCCGGCCTGGGTGTGCGCGACCAGCACGACCGCCAGCAGCAGCGAGGCCCCGACGAAGGGACGCCGCGGTCCCCACCGGTCCACCACCCGGCCGGCGGCCGGTCGCAGCACCAGCGCGGTGAGGCTGAAGGTGGCGACCGTGAGGCCCACCACGAGGGGGCCGGCTGCCAGGCGGTCGGCCGCGTAGACCGGGACGAGGGGGATGAGCGCGCCGATGCCCACGAAGTAGGCCAGCTCGGCGAGGACCAGGGCGAGGAAGGGCCCCGTCAGGAGGCGAGCACCCGACGGCGGGCCGTCCCCTGGCGCCGCAGCCACCCGGCGATGGTAGCAGCGGGACGCCGCGCGGAGCCGGTGTCGACCGGTGGGCCTGCGACCCCGCCCAGGGCCGGTCGGGCACCCGGCCCTGGGTAGGCTCGCTGGGTGGAGACCGCCCGCCGCCTCGTCGAGGACGCCCGGACCCTGCTCGTCGACTTCGACGGGCCCCTCGCCCGGCTCTTCCCTGGGGCCCGGTGGGCCGAGCTGGGCGACCGGCTGCGGGCGGAGGCACGCAGGCTCGGCGGCTCCGAGCTGGCGCAGCGGCTGGAGGGCGAGGCGGACCACGTGCAGTGCCTGAGGCTGGTCGGTGACCACTCGCCCCGGCTGCTGGAGGCCCTGGAGGCCCTCGTCACCGAGCTCGAGCTGGAGGCCGCCGCCCGGGTGTCCCCCCGGACCGGGGCGGTGGCTCTCGTCGAGCACACCCTGGGTCGAGGTGCCTCCGTCGCCGTGGTCACCAACAACACCCCCGCCGTCGTGGCGGGCGTGCTGGACCGCGCCCGCCACGGCGTCACCGCGCGCCTGCATGTCGTGGGCCGGTCGGCGGGGCAGGTGGCCGACCTCAAGCCGCGGCCCGACCTCCTGGTGCGGGCGCTGGGGCTGACCGGATCGCGCCCCGAGGAGTCGGTCTTCCTGGGGGACTCGGTGACCGACGTGCAGGCGGGCCGTGCGGCGGGAATGGCCGTCGTCGGGGTCGCCGAGGAGGAGGGCCGACGCCACGAGCTGCTCGCCGCCGGCGCGGTGGGTGCGGTGGACGGGGTCGACGCCCTCGTGCCCCCGCGGTAGGACGGGCGTTCAGCCGGACGCCACCGCGACGACCACCAGCAGGACCAGCACGGCGACCGGGACCGGGGCGGTCTCGACCCGGTCGAGGAGGAGCATCGTGCGGCGACGGGCAGGGCCGCGACCACCCCCAGGACCGTCGAGGCCACCCGCAGGCCCAGGGCCAGCACCACCCCCACGAACGGGTGCGGGTTCCTTGCGGCTCCGACCCTCGGAGGCCCGACGGACCCATTCTGTCACCTGTCTCACCTCCAGCACTCCTCGTCGACACGCTGCTCGCCCCTCCGCAGGAGAAGATCGCCGGTCACGACCATAATGTGGAGGATGGCTGAGCAGGCGAGAACCGCACCGCGGCAGGTCGAACGGGTGGCCGACACCCGGCTCCCGACCGACCACGCGACCTTCCGGATGACGGCATACCGCGACGACACGGGGACGGACCACGTCGTCCTCAGCCTCGGGGTCAGCGACGACGACGGCCCGGACCTTCCGCCGCCGCTCGTGCGCGTGCACTCCGAGTGCCTCACCGGCGACGCGCTGGGGTCGCGGCGCTGCGACTGCGGGGAGCAGCTGCAGCATGCGCTGCAGCTGGTCGCGCGGACGGGGCGCGGGGCCGTGGTCTACGCCCGCGGTCACGAGGGGCGGGCGATCGGCCTGGCCGAGAAGCTGCGTGCCTACGCCCTGCAGGACCGCGGCGTCGACACCGTCGACGCCAACCTGGCCCTGGGCCACCCCGCCGACGCCCGCACCTACGACCACTGCGCCGCCATGCTGCTCGACCTGGGGATGCGACGCGTCCGGCTCCTGTCCTCCAACCCGGCCAAGGAGCTGGCATTGAGCGCGCTCGGCATCGAGGTCGTAGAGCGCGTGCCGCTGGTCGTGCCGGACCGGGAGGAGAATGCCTTCTACCTCGCCACCAAGCGCGCCCGCATGGGCCACGACGAGGCCGACCAGGACGAGTGGGACCAGCTGCTGGCCGGGCGCATCCCGGCGGCTGGTGAGCTGGCCCAGCGCTACGGCGACCTGAACCGTGCGGACGGGCCGCGCGTGCTGGCCCAGCTCGGGCAGAGCCTGGACGGCTTCATCGCGAGCCGGACCGGCGACGCGGCCTTCGTCACCGGTGAGCTCGACCGTGAGCACCTGCACCGCCTGCGGGCGCTGGTGGACGCCGTGGTCGTCGGCGGGGCGACGGTGGCCTGCGACGACCCGCAGCTGACCGTCCGCGCGGTGGACGGCCCGCACCCGACCCGGGTCGTCCTCGACCCGCGCGGGACCACACCGGCGGACGCCGTGGTGCTCACCGACGCCACCTCCCCCACCCTGTGGGTCGTCGGGGCCGACGCCCGGGTCCGTCCGGTCGGCGACCACGTGGAGGTCGTCCGGTGGCCGGACGCGGGCCCGATGGAGCCCCGCGCCGTCCTCGACCTGCTGGCGGCCCGCGGGCTGCACCGGGTGCTCGTCGAGGGCGGCGGACGGCTGGTGTCGGCCTTCGTCCGGGCCGAGGCCGTGGACCGTCTCTACCTCACGACCGCGCCGGTGCTCATCGGCGACGGGGTGCCCGGGCTGCGGGTCGACGGTCAGGACCGGCTCACCGACGCCCTGCGTCCTACCGCCCGCCGCTACCGCCTCGGCGACGACGTCGTCACCGAGCTGGACCTGCGGCCGCTCACCGCCACGGCGCCGACCCTCGCCGACGACGTGCAGGACGCCAGCTGATGGCGGCGCCGTCGAGGACCCCATGACACCGACGCGCACCGTCGGTCCGCTTGACGCACGGCGCGGATCCACGGGTGGGGTCGAGTCCGCGGTCGTGCTGCTGCCGATCGGGGTGTGCATCGGCCTCCTCGCCCTCGTCTGGCCCTCGCCCGGCGTCACCACCCTCGCGCTCGCAGCGGGCCTCCTCGTGCCGGGCGTGGCGACCGCGGCCCTGCTCCGCCGACGCCCGCGTCCGGTCACCGCGGCGGATGTGGTCACCCTCGGACGGGTGGCGCTGACGGGGGTCGTCGCCACGGCGACCGTGCTCGTCCTGGCCGGGGAGCTCCCCGGCCGCGGCTGGGCCCTGGCGGCCGCGGTCGGGCTGGCCCTGGCGCTCGACGCCGCCGACGGGTACGTCGCCCGTCGGACCGGGACCGCGAGTGAGGCAGGGGCACGGTTGGACATGGAGTCCGACGCCGCGCTGCTGCTGGTGCTGTCCGTGCTCGCCGGCCCGACGCTCGGGTGGTGGGTGATCGCGATCGGGGCGATGCGCTATCTCTTCGTCCTCGCGTCGTGGGTCCGGCCGGCGCTGCGCGGGCCGCTCGCGCCGCGAGGGTGGCGCCGGGTCGTCGCGGCGCTGCAGGGGATCGCCCTCGTCACCGTCCTCGTGCCGGTCGTGCCGGTCGCCCTGGCCGGCACCGCCTGCGTGGTCGCGCTCCTGCTCCTGGCCGGCTCCTTCACGCGGGACGTCGTGGACCTGGAGACACGAGCGTGAGCACCGCAGCCCCCGGGACGGCGCAGGCATACTGGGCCACCGCGCCGGGCGAGGGCGAGGTGCGCACCGAGCCGCTGCGCGCCCCGGGACCCGACGAGGCGCTCGTGCGGGCGCTGGTCAGTGGCATCAGCCGCGGGACCGAGCTGCTCGTCCGTCGCGGCGGGGTGCCGCCCTCCCAGGCGAGGAGGATGCGCGCGCCGTTCCAGACGGGCGACTTCCCCTTCCCGGTGAAGTACGGCTACCTGTCGGTCGGCGTCGTCGAGCAGGGCCCCCACGACTGGACCGGGGCCCGCGTCTTCTGCCTGCACCCGCACCAGGACCGGTATGTCGTGCCCGTCACCGCGCTGACCCGGGTCCCGGATGCCGTCCCCACCGCCCGCGCCGTGCTGACCGGCCCGGTCGAGACCGCGCTCAACGCCCTGTGGGACGCACCGCCGTGTGCGGGCGACCGGGTGGCGGTCGTCGGGGGCGGGCTCATCGGCGGCGCCCTCGCGCTGCTGCTGCGGCGGTTCCCGCTGTCGCGGCTGCAGGTGGTCGAGGCCGACCCCGATCGACGCGACCGCCTCGTCGCCGCCGGTCTCGACGCCGTGGACCCCGACGTGGCCCAGGGCGACTGCGACCTGGTCCTCCACGCCTCGACGACGGCACCTGGCCTGGCGCTCGCCCTGCGGCTGGCCGGCGACGACGCCCAGGTGGTCGAGCTGTCCTGGTTCGGCTCGGCGGCACCGCAGGTGCCGCTCGGCGAGGACTTCCACTCCCGTCGCCTCACCCTCGTCGGGAGCCAGGTCGGACGGGTGGGCGCCGCCCGGCGACACCGCCGCGACCCGGCGGAGCGGCTGCGGGTCACCCTGGACCTGCTCGCCGACCCCGCCTTCGACCTGCTCCTCGGCGCGCAGCGCCCGTTCACGGGCGTCGTGGCCGCCGTCGAGGAGCTGGCTCGACGG
This sequence comes from Serinicoccus hydrothermalis, assembly GCF_001685415.1. Taxonomy (NCBI): domain Bacteria; kingdom Bacillati; phylum Actinomycetota; class Actinomycetes; order Micrococcales; family Ornithinimicrobiaceae; genus Serinicoccus; species Serinicoccus hydrothermalis. The sequence goes on from NZ_CP014989.1 coordinate 539,115, forward strand.
CCCGACCTCACCGGGTGCGTCGTGCTGACCTACCCCGAGCCGGGCGACCCCCGGCCCTGACCCTCGAAGGAGCACGATGTTCGGACTCACCGTCACCGATCACGTCATGGTGGCGCACAGCCTGCCCGACCCGTTCTTCGGCCCGGCCCAGGGTCTGCACGGGGCGACGCTGGTGGTCGAGGCCACCTGGCGGCGGCGCGAGCTCGACGCGCACGGCGTCGTCGTCGACATCGGGGCCGCGTCGCAGGCCCTGTCAGAGGTGCTGGACCCGCTGCGCTACGCCAACCTCGACGAGCATCCCGACTTCGCGGGCCGGTTGAGCACCACCGAGGCGGTGGCCGCGCACGTGGCCCACGCCCTGGCCGAGCGGGTCCGGGCCGACCCGGACGCCGACCTCGACGGCCTCGGCGTCGTCGTGCGGGAGCACCCCGGGGCGTGGGTGACCTATGACCTGGACCTGCGAGCGTGACCGTGGCCGGTCGCCCGCCCTGGTCGTCCCGGCCGACCTGGCGGGCCCCAGCGGGGGCACCCGCTACGACGAGCGCATGATCACCGAGCTGGCCGAGACCGGTCTCGACGTCACCGCCGAGCCGGTGCCCGGCGCCTGGCCGTCCCCCACGGAGGACGACCGCGCGGCCCTGCGGCACGCGCTCGGGCGGCACGACGAGGTGCTCGTCGACGGCCTGATCGGCTCGGCCGCACCGGAGGAGATCGAGCAGGCGCGGGCGCGGGGTGCGCGGGTCGGGGTGCTCGTGCACCTGCCGTTGCCCGCCGAGGGCGGTCTCGACGAGCGGGAGCGGGCACGCCTCGCCGCCCTCGAACGGCGGGCCCTGCACGCGGCGGGCACGGTGGTCGCGACCAGCGGCTGGGCCGACGCCGACCTGCGGGAGCGCTACGGCCTCACCCATGTCCACGCGGTCGCCCCCGGCACGGACCGGGCCGAGACCGCGACCGGCAGCACGCCACCGCACCTGCTGGCCCTGGGCTCGATCACCCCGCGCAAGAACCCGCTCGGCCTGCTGGAGGCGCTCGGCGGGCTGCAGGACCGCCACTGGAACTTGTCGCTGGTCGGACCACGAGGGTCCGACGAGGGGTATGTCCGTGCCGTGACCGCGCGGGCGGAGGCCCTGCAGGGTCGGGTCCGGATGCCGGGGAGCCTCGAGGGCGACGCGCTCGAGGCGCTGTGGCGCACCGTCGACCTGCTCGTCCTGCCCTCCCAGACCGAGACCTACGGGATGGTCGTCACCGAGGCGCTGGCGCACGGCATACCAGCTCTGGTGCCTTCCGGGACCGGCGCCGTCGAGGCGCTGCACGGCTCGGGCGAGCGGGACGGCCTGCCCGGGGCCGGGGCGGTCGTGGCGGGGACGCGCGAGGAAGGATGGGCGGAGGCCCTGCGGGGTTGGCTCGACGACCCCGGGCTGCGGGACCGGTGGCGCCGTGCCGCCGCCGGGCACCGGGACCGGCTCCGCGGGTGGGACACCGCCGCGGCCGAGCTCCGGGCGGTGCTGCGGTGGTGAGCCGCCCTGTGCCCGCCGACTGGCTGGCGCTGCGCCGCGCCGCCGACCACCGGGCCCGGGAGCGCGCCGCCGGGCTGCTGCGCCGGCTCGGCGACCACGTCGGCGAGCGGACGGGTCAGGAGCTCGTCGTGCTCGACATCGGCGCGGGCACCGGCTCCAACCAGGCCTGGCTGGCGCCACGGCTCCCGGGGCCGCAGCGCTGGGTCCTGGTCGACCACGACCCCGACCTCCTCGGGCAGGCGGGCGCTGCCGTGCCCGGCGCGGACGTCACGACCCGCCGCGCCGTCGCCACGGTGGAGGAGGTCCACTCGCTCGTGCCCTCCGGCGGGGAGGTGCTGGTCACCTGCGCCGCGCTGCTCGACCTGCTCACCGTGGCGCAGCTCAACGCGCTCGCCGACGTCATCGCTCCAACGGGCCGACCCGGGGTGGCCGCGCTCCTGAGCCTCACGGTGACCGGCGACGTCGAGATCTCCCCGCCCCACCAGGCGGACGCCGCCGTCACGGCGGCCTTCGACGACCACCAGCGCCGTGAGGACCGGCCCGGGCCCAAGGCGACGGAGGCGATGGCCGCCGCGCTGCGCCGCCGGGGCGCGGACGTCGAGCTGGCCGCGACCGACTGGGAGCTGGACGCCTCGGACGAGTCGCTGGTGCGCCGCTACCTCCAGGACCGGGCGGCCGTGGCGGTGGAGCAGGACGCCACGCTGGCACCCCTCGCCCGCGAGTGGTTGGCCGCGCGCGAGGGCTCGCTGATGGACGGCTCGCTGCGGGTCAGGGTCGGCCACCTCGACCTGCTCAGCCTGCCCAGCGAGCCGGGGAGCGGGTCGGGTGGCTGAGACGGCGGTGGGGCCCCGGCCCAGGGTCGCGTCCTCCTCGCGAGGTCTGCAGGTGGTGTTGGTCGCCTCGCTGCAGGTGCTCGTCACCGTCGGGGTGCTGGGCTTCGTCGTCGCGCGGTGGGGGCTGGAGCCCATCACCACCGCCCTCGGCTCGCTGCCCTGGTGGGCGCTCGCGGGAGGGCTCGTGCTCGGGGCCGCGGGCGTGCTGGTCCAGGCGCTGCGCTGGCGGCTGGTCGCCCACCACCACGGCATCCGGCTCCCGGTCGGACCCGCCGTCGCCCGCTGCTGGCAGGCGTCCTTCCTCAACAGCCTGCTGCCCGGCGGGCTCGCGGGAGACGTCCTGCGGGCCGCGGACGACAGCAGCGACGCCGAGGTGAGCGCTGGTCGCCGGGCTCTGGCCAGCGGCTTCGCGGCCGTGGCCGCCGAGCGCCTGTGCGGCACGACCGTCGTCCTGGTCGCCGCCTCGGCCGCCCTCGCGCCGCACCGGCCGCTGCTGGCGGCGCTCTGCCTCGCCGGTGGCGTCGTCACGGCTGCCGTCGCGTGGCGCTGGCTGCGCCGGCTGCCCGCGCGGGACCTGCTCGGTGTCGGGATGCTGTCGGTGGTGGGGTGGGTGGCCTTCGCCGGCATCTTCGCGCTCGCCCTGGTCGCGGTGGCGCCCTCGACCGACCCGCGGCTCGCGCCGGGTCTCGCCGCCGTCTCGATCGCGGGCATGTCGGTGCCGGTCGGCGTCGGCGGCTGGGGAACGCGGGAGGCGGCCACCGCCTGGGTCTTCTCGGTCGTCGGGCTCGACCCGGCCGCCGGGGTGGGGGTTTCGGTGGGGTATGGCGTCCTCGCCCTGGTCTCCACGCTGCCTGGTGCCGTGGTGCTGGCGGCGCGGCTCGCCCCACGGGTGCGGGAGGTAGGTCGCTCCCGCGACCGACGCCATGCCCGGGCCGGGCGCGAGCACGCCGGCGCGTAGGCCGGCCGCGCGGCTCAGATCACGAGCGTGATCCGGGCGCTCCCCTCACCCGGGACCAGCACCGTGCACCGGCCGGACCCAGCCTCGCCGTGGGCGGTGACGGCATACTCCCCCGCACGGGGGACGTCGAGCGAGAAGGTGCCGTCCTCGCCGGTCAGCAGCGCAATGTCGGGCAGCGGCACGGGCCCCGCCTCCAGCGCCACGCGAGCGCCGGGGACGGGGCTGCCGTCGGCATCGGTGACGATGCCGTGGATGCGTGCCGTCATGCGGTGCGCTCAGCCCTTCCAGAGCTTGAGGTTGTCGAACACCGGCTTGTTGATGCGGGTGCCGCTGTTGCTGCCGGACCCACCGTAGGCGTGGATCGCCACGGCATACCGTCCGCCATCCTTGATGACGTAGACCCCGCCGCCGCTCTGGCCGCCGGCGGTGTCCAGCGTGTAGTAGACCTTCCGCGCGCTGAGCGAGGCGACGCCGCTCCAGTGATACCACTGGGTGCCGGTGGGCTTGTCGCCCGGGTAGCCGGACATGTTGAGGGTCGTGCCGTCGAGCGTGGCGTCGGACCAGTTGGCGAAGCCGAGCCAGCCCGTCTGGTTGCCCTTGGGCTCGGTCAGCACCATCGCGCCGTAGTCGTACTCGTGGTTCGGGCTGCTGGTCCAGCCGTGCACGCTGCGCAGCTGGGCACGGGGCACGACGAACTTGCCGTAGGGCAGGCTCGCGCCGTTGCGACCGGGCATGACCTCGACGCTGCGCACCCAGCCGTGCCGCTGCGTGCCCGGGTTGTGGATGAAGACGCAGTGGCCGGCGGTGATGATGCTCTTCGGGCCGTTGAACCAGCCGGTGCCGATCCACTTGCTGCCGTCGTTGGCGGTGATGAGCAGCGAGCAGTGGACCCGCCACGGGTAGCTGCTCGTCGCGGTGATCTGGATCCGGTTGTCCGGGCCCTGGACCGACTCGGTCGAGGGGTCCGGCGGACCGTAGGTGGCCTCGCCGACCGGCCGCAGGCCGGAGGTGTCCGGGGCGGTCTCCTCGACCGCGAAGGCCTCCGTCATCGCGGCGGCAACCGGCTCGATGTCCCCGTCGACGCCCTGCTCGGTGCTTCCCTCGCCCGCCTGCGGCGCCTCGGTGAGCTCCTCGGTGCCGACCTCGTCGGCGGCTTCCGGCTCGGGGCCGACCGGCTCGTGGGGGTTGGTGGTGTCGTGCGACATGTGCTTCTCCTCTGTGCTGCGCACCGGCCCCTGCGCCGGTGCGTCGAGGAGGGAGAGGCGCGGGTATGCCCTCAGATACCTTCGCGCTGCTCCAGCACGACCATGGCGTCGAGGAAGCGCGGGCCGGGGCCCTGCGCGGCCAGCACTCAACGCCGGACGGAGCCTGGGCGGCTCCTTCCTCGACACCGACATCGAGGGCGAGCTGGCCAGGATCTCGCTCAACATCACCTCCCAGGTCCTGCTCGCCAAGCACGTCAGCGCCGCCATGGCCGAGCAGGACCAAGGCCGGATCCTCATCACGTCCTCGCTGTCCGCGCTCACCCCGACCCCGTACGAGTCGATCTACGGCACGACGACGGCCTTCATGCTGAGCTTCGCCCAGGGCCTGCGCGAGGAGATGCGCGAGTACGGCGTCTCGGTCACGGCGCTGCTGCCCGGTGCGAGGGCGACCGACTTCCACCAGTCGGCGGGGATGGGCAACACGGTGTTCGGCTCCAACGACTGGAAGAACGATCCGGCACAGGTGGCGCGCCAGGCGTGCAGGCGCTGATGCGGGGCAGGGCCCAGGTGGTGGGTGGCGACCTGGCGACCCGTAGGGGTGCTGCCCTTAACGCGGTGCTCCCCGGCGAGGGGAAGGCACGTCGGATCGCCCGGAGCAGCAGGCCCGACTGAGGTCGCGCACGCTTGTCTTACGCGGCCACGGAGCGTGCCCGCAGGACGCACGACAAAGCCCCTGACCGGCATACCTGCAGGTCAGGGGCTTGCTGTGCTGGTGGACGATACTGGGATCGAACCAGTGACCTCTTCCGTGTCAAGGAAGCGCGCTACCGCTGCGCCAATCGTCCCTGCGCGATGAAGATCGCGAGTGCGAGGTGGAGACGGGATTCGAACCCGTGTATACGGCTTTGCAGGCCGCTGCCTCGCCTCTCGGCCACTCCACCGTGAGGCATCTGGTGGTGGTGCCTCAGAGCGGATGACCGGGCTCGAACCGGCGACCTCAACCTTGGCAAGGTTGCGCTCTACCAACTGAGCTACATCCGCCTGCTCCGCTGCTACCAGCGGCGCGAGGCAAAACACTAGCCGACGGCGGCGGGCGTTTCCAAATCACCCCCACGGCGCGTCACCCGCCCCTCAGCGCGGCCCCGGTATGCCGTCCATCGCCACCAGCCGCCGCTCCTCCTCGTCCACGGACTCCGCGTCCCGGGCCCGCAGCTCCTCCTGCTCAGCCCGGCGCAGCTCGCGGTGCGCACGGCGCTCCTCCCACCACTCGTTGACCCGCGCCGTGGGACCGCGGTACTCCGGCGGCGGCCACAGGCGGCGGATCCCCGCGTTGAGCGAGGCGCCGACCAGGACGGCGAAGGAGAGGAAGTAGAGGTAGACCATGAGGATGATCGGGGCGGTGAGCGGGCCGAAGACGGAGAACCCGCCGGCCGCCAGCTCGGCCCAGCGCCGGATGAGGACCGAGCTCACCACCCAGAGGACGACGGTGAGCAGGGCGCCGGGCAGGTCCCGCCAGAACGGCGAGCGAGCCGGCGTCGCGACGTGGAAGAGCCCGGTGAGGCTCATGATCCCGAGCACGCCGACCAGCGGCCAGTAGAGCTCGACGAGCATGTCCATGCGCTCAGGCAGCCAGCGCAGGAGATAGCCCGGTCCGATGAGCAGCAGCGGCAGCGTGAGCCCCATGACCACCACCGAGGCGAAGTATGCCGTGAGCGACAGTACGCGCGCACCCACCGGACCGCGGTCCCCGCCCTGGCCGTACATGATCGAGATCGCGTCGAGGAAGATGTGCAGCGCCCGCGAGCCGGACCACAGGGCGATGATGAAGCCGACCGACAGGTAGTCACCCCGACGGGCCGTGAGGGTCTGCTCGAAGGTCGGCATGATGACGCCGTCGACCGCCTCCGGGGTGAGGAAGGTCAGCGACCACCGCTCCAGAGCGCTGCTCATCCGCATGAGCGTCTCCGGCCCGAGCCACTCCGAGGCGAAGCCCGCCCCGGCGACCAGGGCCACGAGCAGCGGTGGCAACGAGAGCAGCGTGAAGAAGGCCGCCTCCGCCGCGAGCCCGGTGGCGCGGTAGCGGAAGGCCACGACGGCCGTCTCGGCGGTCAGCCGGACCAGCGGGACCGCCCCCGGGACCGGCGCCAGCACCCGGCGCAGGCTGCGCCGGAAGGTGGGTGCCGTGGTCACACCTTCGACGGTAGCCCCGCCCGGGCCGCGCACCGGCGCGACGTGCCGGGAGGTGCCGAACCCTGCGGCGGCGAGGGCACGGCATACACTGAGATGTTGGTGACACCGCGGTCAGCCTTCCGTGAACCCCTGACAGAAAGGCCCGCACCCCCCATGGAACTCTGGCCCGGATCGGCCTATCCCCTCGGCGCGACCTTCGACGGCCGAGGCACGAACTTCGCCCTCTTCTCCGAGCACGCGACCGGCGTGGACCTCTGCCTCATCAACGACCGCGCGATCGAGACGACGGTGCCGCTCACCGAGGTCGACGCCCACGTCTGGCACGGCTACGTCCCCAACTGCCAGCCGGGTCAGCGCTACGGCTTCCGGGTGCACGGGCCCTACGAGCCGTCCGAGGGCCACCGGTTCAACCCGCACAAGCTGCTCATGGACCCTTACGCGAAGGCGGTCGCCGGCCAGATCCGCGGCCACCAGGGTCTGTTCGCCTACGACTTCGGCGACCCCAGCTCCTACAACACCGACGACTCGGCGCTGCACACCATGACCTCGGTCGTCATCAACCCCTTCTTCGACTGGGGCCACGACCGGCCGCCCCAGCACGCCTACCACGACAGCGTCATCTACGAGGCGCACATCAAGGGCCTGACGATGAACCACCCCGAGGTGCCGCCGGAGATCCGCGGCACGTATGCCGGCGTCGCGCACCCGGCCGTGGTCGACCACCTCGTCAAGCTCGGGGTGACCGCGGTGGAGCTGCTGCCGGTGCACCAGTTCGTCGACGACCCCCACCTGCAGGACCAGGGGCTGTCGAACTACTGGGGCTACAACACCATCGGCTTCCTCGCCCCGCACAACGGCTACTCCGCCTACGGCCACCGCGGCCAGCAGGTGACCGAGTTCAAGTCGATGGTCAAGACGCTGCACGAGGCGGGCATCGAGGTCATCCTCGACGTGGTCTACAACCACACGGCGGAGGGCAACCACCTCGGCCCGACGCTGTCCTTCCGCGGCATCGACAACGCCAGCTACTACCGGCTCGTCGACTTCGACAAGGCGCACTACTACGACACGACGGGCACCGGCAACAGCCTGCTCATGCGCAGCCCGCACGTGCTGCAGCTCATCATGGACAGCCTGCGCTACTGGGTCACCGAGATGCACGTCGACGGCTTCCGCTTCGACCTCGCCGCCACTCTGGCCCGGCAGTTCCACGAGGTCGACAAGCTCTCGGCCTTCTTCGACATCGTCCAGCAGGACCCGGTGATCTCGCAGGTCAAGCTCATCGCCGAGCCGTGGGACCTCGGCGACGGGGGCTACCAGGTCGGCAACTTCCCGCCGTTGTGGACCGAGTGGAACGGCAAGTACCGCGACGTCGTCCGCGACTACTGGCGCGGCGCCCCGGCGACGATGGGCGAGTTCGCCTCCCGCATCACCGGCTCCAGCGACCTCTACGAGCAGAGCGGCCGCCGCCCGTATGCCTCGATCAACTTCGTCGTCGCGCACGACGGCTTCACCCTCGCCGACCTCGTGACCTACAACGAGAAGCACAACGAGGCCAACGGCGAGGGCGGCAACGACGGCGAGGACCACAACCGCTCGTGGAACTGCGGCGTCGAGGGGCCGACCGACGACCCGCAGGTCCGGGCGCTGCGGCTGCGGCAGCAGAAGAACTTCCTGGCCACGCTCATGCTCAGCCAGGGGGTCCCGATGCTCGCGCACGGCGACGAGATGGGGCGCACCCAGGACGGCAACAACAACGTCTACGCCCAGGACAACGAGCTCGCCTGGATGGACTGGGACCTGGACCCGGACCAGGCCGAGCTGCTGGAGTTCACCTCACGGCTCATCGAGCTGCGTCGCGAGCACCCCGCCTTCCGGCGTCGTCGCTTCTTCGCCGGGGACGCCGGGCACGGTGGTCAGAGCGAGCTCGGTGACATCCAGTGGTACGCCCCCGGCGGCGAGGTCATGACCGAGGAGCGCTGGCACAGCCGCGAGCAGGCGGTCATGGTCTTCCTCAACGGCGAGGCCATCAGCGAGCGGGACGAGACCGGCCGCCCGGTCACCGACGACCACTTCCTGCTGCTCTTCAACGGCCACCACGAGGCGGTCGACTTCACCGTGCCGGACGGGATGAACACCCCGACCTGGCAGGTCGTCGTCGACACCAGCGGCGACGACCTGGACGACGAGGTGCCCTGGGAGACCGGCGGCACCCACCAGATGCCGGCCCGGGCCGTGGTGGTCCTGCAGGCCACGCCGCAGCCCGGGCTCTCCGGGGACTGATTCCCCGGGCTCAGAGGTCGGCCAGGCGCTCCTGCTGCTCGGCGACGTCGAAGTCGGCCTCCGGCCAGGCGAGGTCGAGCCCGCGCAGGTGCTCCAGGAGCAGCTGCTGGACGGCGAGCCGGGCATACCACTTGCGGTCGGCGGGCACGACGAACCACGGTGCGTGCCCGGTGCTGCACCGCTCCAGCAGCACCTGGTATGCCTCCTGGTAGTCCTCCCAGTGGGCCCGCTCGTCGAGGTCGCCGGGGTTGAACTTCCAGTGCTTGTCCGGGCGGTCGAGCCGCTCGGCGAGGCGCTCCTTCTGTTCCTGCGGCGAGATGTGCAGCATGACCTTGATGACGGTCACGCCGTCGGCGGCGAGCTTCTCCTCGAAGGAGTTGATCGTGGCGTAGCGCCGCTTCCACTGCCCCGGCGGCACGAGATCGTGCACCCGGACGACGAGGACGTCCTCGTAGTGCGAGCGGTCGAAGACGCCGATCATCCCCGGCCCGGGGAGGGCCTTGCGGATGCGCCAGAGGAACGGGTGCTTCTTCTCCTCCGCGGTCGGCACCTTGAAGGCGGTCAGCTCCAGGCCCTGGGGGTCGACGGCCCCGACGACGTGCCGCATGATGCCGCCCTTGCCGGAGGTGTCCATCCCCTGGACCACGAGAAGCACCCGCTTGCGCCCGCCCGCCCTGGACTCGGCGTAGAGCTTCTCCTGCAGCGCGTCCAGCTCGTCGTCGGCGGCGGCCAGCGCGTCCTTGCCGGCCTGCTTGTCACCGGAGAAGTGGGGCGTGGAGCGCGGGTCGACGTCGGCGAGGACGAAGCCGTCGGTGACCTGGAGCGCCTCGGTGAAGGACGAGGTCGACGACGACGAACCCTTCCTCGCCTTGTCCTTCTGCTTCTTCTTGTCCTTGTCCTTCTTGCCTGCGGACTTCTTCGACTTCTTCGCCATCGCCGCAGTCTGTCACGCCCCCAACCGCAGCCGCAGCAGCAGATCGCCCTCCCACTCCAGCAGGTGCGTGGCCCGGCCCAGGAGCTCGGGCAGCCTCACGTCGGCCGGGAGCAGCGAGGGACCCTCCCCGCCGGCGATCACCGGCCGGACGGTGAGGCAGAGCTCGTCGACGGCCCCCGCCGCGACCCAGGCCCCGAAGAGCGCCGGGCCGCCGTCGACCACCACCCGGTGCAGGCCCCGCTCCCCGACCGCCTCCAGCACCCGCGCCGGGGTCACCTCGTCGCCGTCGCCGCCGACCACGAGGACGTCGGGGTGGTCGCGCAAGGACTCCGGCACCTTCCCCGAGCGGGTGACGACGACGAGCAGGCACCCCTCGAGCGGCCCGTAGCCCTCGCTGCGCGCGGTGCCGGCCCCCACCACCACCGCCTGCGCCCAGCGACGCTGCGTCCCGAAGGCGGCGTGGTCCCCCGCCGAGCCCTCGTTGAGCCCGCCGCTGAGACCGTCCGGTCCGGTGACCCTGCCGTCCAGCGTGGCGATGAAGCTGCCGCGCACCCAGCGGGCACCGGGATCCGCGTCGTCCGGCACGGCATACCAGTCGTCCAGCTCGCCCTCGGTGAGCGGCCCGCGGGCGAGCTCGAGGGCGGTCATCGCTGCTCCCGTCGTCAGCGCACGAAGGAGGCGACGAGGTCCTCCCAGAGCGAGGGGTTGGTGTTCCACTCCTGGCAGTGCCGGGCCTGCGGCCAGACGAAGGTCTGGACGAGCCCCGGGCGGCGCCGGGCCAGGTCCTGCGAGGGCCCGTAGGGGACCGTCTCGTCGGTCATCGAGTGGATGATGAAGATCCGGTGGCTGACCTCGTCGGCCCGGTCCACCCAGTTGGTCGCGGCCACGTCGACAGGCTCCGCGACGCGCAGCAGGTGGCGGGAGGCCTTGCTGCGCAGCAAGCTGCGCGCGAGCTGCTCGATCGGGCGGGGGATGAAGTGCAGGTCCGCCTGGTGCGCGAGCACCGAGCCCCAGTCGATGACCGGGCCGTTGAGCACGACCCGCTGCACCCGGTGCGCGACGTCCGAGCGGTTGAGCGCCTGCAGCACGATCGCGCCGCCCATCGACCACCCGAGGAGCACGAGGCGGCGGGCGCCGTGGGCGAGGGCATACCGCATCGCGGCGTCGATGTCGCGCCACTCCGAGAGCCCGAGGCTGTAGCGGCCGTCGGACGACGGCGGTGCCCCGATGTCGTTGCGGTACATCGGGATCAGGCAGGTGTAGCCCAGCCGGTGCAGGACCGGAACGGCACGCAACGTCTCGCCGCGCTGGGCGCTGCGCCCGTGCACGAGGATCGCCCAGTCCTCGCCGTGGGCGCCCGCCGGGTCACCGGGCACCCGCCACGCCGGCAGGTCGCCGATGTCGGAGGCGACCAGCACGTCCTCGTGCTCCAGCCCGAGCGAGCTGCCGGGGTCGCCGCAGTAGAAGTACTTGTTCCACCGCGCGGGGCCGGGCACCATCTCGCCGGCGTCGACCCCCAGCAGCCGGCGGGTCACGACGGTATGCCGCCGCTGCCCCCGGCCGTGCTCCTCCGGCTCGGTGCGGGCCGGCCCGACCACCTCGCCGAGCCGGGCGTGCCCGCGCCCGTGGTCCAGCCACAGCCCGTAGCGCCCGGCCGAGGTCGTCTGCGGGTCGGCCCGCAGGGTCACCGTGCCCGCATCAGCGTCCACCGACACGACGGTGACGTCGTCCTTCTTCTCGTGCTCCGGGGTGATGATGCGGTGGGCGAAATAGGTCGCGGTGCCCATCGACACCGCCCCGCCCAGGGCCGCTCCCCCGGCGACGGCCGTCCCCACCGCCGCCGCGCGGCTCGCGGTGCTCGTCATCCGCGTCACGTCAGGCCCCCTCACTCCCCCACCACGGGCGCGCCCAGCACCTGCGCCAGCGGGTAGTCGACCGGCTGGTCCAGCTGGTCGTAGGTGCAGCTGCGCGGCTCACGGTCCTCCCGCCACCGCAGGAACTGCGCGGTATGCCGGAACCGGTCACCCTCGAGGTAGTCGTACTTGACCTCGACCACCCGCTCGGGCCGCAGCGGGGTGAAGGACAGGTCCTTGCCCGCCGCCCAGCGCGAGCCCTCGCTCTTGCGCGGCGTGTCCGCCTGGAGCTGGGCGGCCCAGTCCCACGGGTGACCCTCGAAGTCGGTCACGAGCGGCTGCAGCTCGGTGAAGAGCTCCCGGCGCCGGGCCATGGTGAACGAGGACGAGACGCCCACGTGCGCCAGCCGACCCTCGTCGGTGTAGATCCCCAGCAGCAGCGAGCCGATCGCGTCGTCGCCCGACTTGTGCGTGCGGTAGCCGGCGACCACGGTGTCGGCGGTGCGGGTGTGCTTGAGCTTGGTGAGGACGCGCTTGTTGGGCTGGTAGGTGGCCTCCGGGTCCTTGCCGATGATGCCGTCCAGGCCGGCGCCCTCGAAGTCGGTGAACCACCGCATCGCTTCCTCCGCGTCGTCGGTGAGCGGCGACAGGTGCACCGAGCCCTCCGAGACGGCCGGCAGGATCGACTCCAGGCGCGCGCGGCGCTCGCGGAAGGGCATACCGGTGAGGTCGTCGTCACCCAGGGCGAGCAGGTCGAAGGCGACGAAGGCGGCCGGGGTGCTCTCGCTGAGCATGCGCACCCGCGAGGCGGCCGGGTGGATGCGCTGCCCGAGCGCCTCGAAGTCCAGGCGGGAGCCGTCCGGCGAGGCGAGGACGATCTCGCCGTCCACGACGCACCGCTCCGGCAGCTCGGCGAGGGCCGCCACCACGAGCTCGGGGAAGTAGCGGGTCATCGGTTTCTCGTTGCGCGAGCCCAGCTCGACCTCGTCGCCGTCCCGGAAGACGATCGAGCGGAAGCCGTCCCACTTCGGGTCGTAGCTCCATCCCGCGGGCAGCGTGGCGGCCGGCTTGGCCAGCATCGGCTTGACCGGGGGCATCACGGGCAGGTCCACGGCGTCAGTCTGCCTGATCCCACCGACAGGCGTCCGCAGCACCGACGTCTGTCGGAGGGGGAAGGCATACTGGCGGGCCAGACCGGGAGGACCGGTCGGGACCGCACGACCGACCCCAGGACCGCACGACGAAGGACGGTGGCATGTCGGAGGACCTCATCCGCCGGCTCGAGGAGCAGAGCGGGGCCGCCTCGTGACCGGGGCGCGGGTGCTGCCGCTGACCGGGGTGGTGAGGGACTACGCCTGGGGCCGGGTCGGGGGGATCTCCGCCGCGCTCGGGCAGGAGCCCGGCGACGGGCCCGAGGCCGAGCTGTGGCTCGGCGCGCACTCCGGCGCCCCGGCCAAGGTCGTGGACGGCTCTGGGCAGTGGGACGACCTCGCGCAGTGGCAGGAGAGCAACGGGGAGGACCTGCCCTACCTCATGAAGCTGCTCGCGGCCGCCTCCCCGCTGTCGCTCCAGGCGCACCCGAGCACCGAGCAGGCCCGCGCCGGGTATGCCCGGGAGGAGGAGCGCGGTCCCGCCCGGGACGCCCCGGACCGCAGCTACAAGGACCCGCACGCCAAGCCGGAGGTCGTCGTCGCGGTCGAGGACGGCTTCGACGCGCTGTGCGGCTTCCGCCCGGTCGAGGAGGTGCTCGCGCTGCTCGACGCCCTGGGCGGCCAGGTCGACGCGCAGGGCCTGGAGACCTGGCGGTCGAGGCTCACGGGCAGCGCCGACCCCGCCACGGGCGTGCGTGACGCCGTGGCCTGGCTGCTCTCCGGCGACCCCGCCGTCGAGGAGCTGGTCCGCGCCCTCGGGGAGGCGGACCTGACCGGGCCGGCCGGAGGTGAGGCGGAGCTGGTGCGGCTGCTGGCCGGGCACCATCCCGGCGACGCCGGCATCGCGGTCGCCTTCATGCTCAACCGGGTCACGCTGCGGGCCGGGGAGGCGCTGTGGCTGCCGGCGGGCAACGTGCACGCCTACCTCTCCGGCCTCGGGGTCGAGGTCATGGATCCCAGCGACAACGTACTGCGCGGCGGCCTGACCGGCAAGCACGTCGACGTCCCCGAGCTGTTGCGCGTGCTCGACTTCACGCCGGGGCCACCGCCACGGCTGGTGCCGGTCGAGGTCGCCGCGGGGGTGCGGGCCTACCGTCCGAGCACCCAGGCGAGCGGCGCGGACGTGCCCTGGCAGCTGCTGGAGGTGACCGGCCCCGCCGAGGTGGGGACCGGCAGCCCGTCGATCGCCCTGGTGCTGGGCGGGGAGTTCACCGTGGCGGCGGGCGCCGACGACGCGGAGGACGCCACCCTCACCCTCGGCCGGGGCGGGACCTGCTTCGTGGACCGGCCGGCGAGCCTGCGGATCGAGGGTCAGGGAAGGCTCTTCCTCGCCACGACTCCTCCCTGACCTGCGGCGTCAGCCCTTCTCGACCCGGTTGCCGTGCTCGTCCCAGTGCTCGGCCACCTTCTTGCTCGGCTGCACCCGGGGCGGCTCCCCCGGCATCTTGGGGTGGTCGGGCGGGAAGTTGAGCTCACCCAGGCCACGCTCCAGGTCGGCCTCCCACAGCGCGTAGGCCCCGTCGATCGTGCCGGGCTCCTCGTGCAGGCCCGCCCACGCGTCGCCGTGCTCGGCCAGGAAGTCCGGCACCGTGTGCAGGGTCAGCGCAGCCGGGTCGACCTCGCCCAACTGCTCCCAGGTCAGCGGCACCGACACGGGAGCGCCGGGCAGGATCCGGGTGCTCCAGGCCGCCGCGAGCGTGCGGTCGCGGGTGGCCTGGTTGAAGTCGACGAAGATCCGCTCCCCCCGCTCCTCCTTCCACCACGCCGTCGTCACCAGCTCAGGCATCCGCCGCTCCAGCTCGCGGGCGATCCCGATGACCGCGTGCCGCACCTCGAGGAACTCCAGCCGCGGCTCGATCGCGGCGAAGACGTGCACGCCGCGGTTGCCCGTGGTCTTGACGAAGGGCGTGAGCCCGACGTCGCTCATCACCTCGCGCAGCCCCCGCGCCGCCTCGACGACGTCGCCGAATCCGCGTCCCGGCTGTGGGTCCAGGTCGATCCGCAGCTCGTCCGGGTGGTCGTTGTCGCCGCTGCGCACCGGCCACGGGTGCCATGTCACGGTGCCCATCTGCGCGGTCCACAGCAGGGTGGCGAGGTCGATCTCGTCGATGACGAGCTGCGGGTGGCTGCGGCCGGAGGGGTACGTGCACACGGTCGTCCGGGACCACTCGGGCACGCCCTTGGGCGGGTTCTTGGAGTAGAACTCCTCCCCCTCGATGCCGCCCCGCACGCGCTGCAGGGTCACCGGGCGGTCCGCGAGGGCGCGCAGCATGGGCTCGGCCACGGCCTGCAGGTATGCCGCCAGGTCGGCCTTGGTGATCGCCGCACCCGCGTCCGTGGCCGGCCACACCACCTTGTCCGGGCTGGACAGGCGCACCTGCCGCTCCTGCCCGTCGGGGCCGGGGGCGGTCAGCGTCTGGGCGTCGGCGGGCATACCGCGAATCTAGCGCGACCCTGCGTGTCAGGGGCGAGGTCAGGAAGCATCAGGGGCGTTCGGTCGTTGTCCTGTGCATGAGGCATCACAGCACCCCCGCGACCGACGCGACCCAGCCCGACGCCACGGCATACCAGAGCGCCAAGAGCGAGCAGGAGTGGCGCGACCAGCTCTCCCCCGCGGAGTACAACGTGCTGCGCGAGGCCGGCACCGAGCGGCCTTTCGTCGGGGAGTACACCAACACCACGACCGAGGGCGTCTACGCCTGCCGCGCCTGCGGCGCGGAGCTCTTCCGCAGCGAGACGAAGTTCGAGAGCCACTGCGGCTGGCCGAGCTTCTACTCCCCGCTGGCCGAGGACCGGGTGGAGTACCTCCGCGACGACTCCCTCGGCGCGAGCCGCATCGAGGTGCGCTGCGCGTCCTGCGGCTCCCACCTCGGGCACGTCTTCGAGGGCGAGGGCTACGACACCCCCACCGACCAGCGCTTCTGCATCAACAGCATCGCGATGACGCTGGAGCCCAAGGCCGGCTGAGGCTTCCGCCCCGCTGACCCTGGAGCTCGGGGCCCGCTGAGGCTTCCACCCCGAATTCGACCTCTCGAAACGTCGCCATGGCGACGTTTCGAGAGGTCGAATTCATGCGTGGCTCAGCCGTCGGAACTATCTGCCTCGTAGGCGCCGCCGGTCTGCCGGCGGAAGATCTCGTCGAGGCCGGCCCGGGTCGCCTCCGGCACCCCCGCCTGGCGCAGCAGCGTCGCGAGCTGCTCGTTGCCTCCGCCCGGGGTGGCATGGCCGCGCAGGAGCTCCTGCATGTCGAGGCCGTCCTGCGCCAGCGGCGCCGCGACGTGGGCGAAGCTCTGGCCGAGCAGCCGGTCGGCGTCAGCCTGCGGCATACCGTGGTCGACGAGGAAGCGCGCCACGGTGGCGAGGTAGTCGAAGAAGGGGGCGACCGTCCCGAGCGCCGTGGCGACGGCATCGAACTGCTCGTCGCTGCCGACGGCCACGACCCCGCCCGTGCGCTCGAAGACCTCGCGCGCAGCCGGCAGGTCCGGACGCAGCGGCGTGGCCCAGGCCCGTTGCGCCGTCGCGACCATCGGGACGGCCCGGGCGACCTGCGACGCGGGCGCGACAGCGGCAGCCAGATCCGCGCCGGTCAGCCCGGCGACCGCGCTGACGACGGTCTGCCCGGGGCGCCAGTCGAGGTCCGCCAGCAGGTCCGCGTCCCGCAGCCGCAGGCAGACCAGCACCACGTCGGCCCGGTCGAGGACCTCCTGGTTGTCGCCCGCCACCACGACGGAGGGGTATGCCTGCGTCAGCCGGGCGCCCGCCTCCGCGCCGCGGGGCGAGAGCACGACCGGTGGCGCGTCGTCCACGCCCTCGCACAGGCCGGTGACGACGGCGGAGGCGAGGGCGCCGACGCCGAGGACGCCGATGGTGAGTGGGGGCATACCCCTAGGGTGGTCGTCCATCGGGACCTGGGCAAACTTGTGCACCGGACGCGGCGTCGAGAGAGCTGCATCAGGTGCACAACCTTGCCCAGGTCGCCCAGGTGGGCTGCCGGTCGGGTAGGCCTTCCCCCGGCCCTCCCCTCAGGGGAGCGAAGCGACGATCTGCTCCACGCCGACGCGCGGGCCGGTGAAGAAGGGGATCTCCTCACGGACGTGCAGCCGCGCCTCGGTGTTGCGCAGCTCGCGCATGAGGTCGACGATCCGGTGCAGCTCGTCGGCCTCGAAGGCCAGCAGGAACTCGTAGTCGCCCAGCGCGAAGCTCGCGAGCGTGTTGGCCAGCACGTCCTTGTAGTCCCGCGCCGCCATCCCGTGCTCGCGCAGCATCCGGGAGCGGTCGTCGGCGTCCATGACGTACCAGTCGTAGGACCTCACGAACGGATAGACGCAGAGGTATGCCTTGGGCTCGGCCCCGGAGAGGAAGGCCGGCACGTGCCCCCGGTTGAACTCCGCGGGCCGGTGGATCGCGACGTTGCTCCACACCGGAGCCAGGTGCTGGCCGAGGTCGGTCTGGCGGAAGCGCTGGTAGGCCCGCTGCACCGTCTCGACCCGCTCGGCGTGCCACCAGATCATCAGGTCGGCGTCGGCGCGCAGCGCGGACACGTCGTAGACGCCGCGGACCACCAGGCCCTCATGCTCCATCTCCCGGAAGACCTGCTCGACCTGCGCCACGAGGCTCGCCCGTGCCTTGCCCTGCGGCAGTGGCGCGGCGGAGCGGAAGACGGAGTAGGCGGCATACCGGATCGAGGCGTTGATCTCCTCGGCCTGCTCGGGGGTGGGGTGGGTGTAGTCGGCCATGCCCCTCATTGTGCTGGGTGCAGCTGCGCGACGGCACGGCGGGCCGAGGCGATGCAGGCCGGCACCCCGACCCCGTCGTAGGTCGCGCCGCAGACCGCGAGGCCCGGCACCTGCGCGACCGACGCGCGCACGTCCGCGACCAGGTCGACGTGGCCCACGGCATACTGAGGCAACGCCCCGCCCCAGCGCTGGACGTGGGCGTCCACCGGCTCCGGCAGCCGCCGCCCGAGGATGCCGCCGAGGTCGTCGAGGGCGGTGGCGAGGAGGTCCTCGTCGGCCCGCTGCAGGGCGGTCTCCTCCCGGTGCCGGCCCACGGACGCGCGCAGCAGCGTGAGGTCGGACCCGCCCGGCCCGGCGCCGTGCCCGAGCTCACGCACCCAATCCCACTTGGTGGCGCTGAAGGTGGCGGCCTTGATCGTGCGCCCCTCGACCGGCGGCACGAGGACGCCGGAGCCGCTCAGCTCCCCCAGCTCGGCGGTGTCGAGGGCGAAGGTCAGGACGGCGGTCGACGCCGTCTCGACCGAGGCGAGGCGACCGGCGGCGTCGGGGGCGACCTCGCGCAGCAGCCGGGCGGTCGCCGCGGCCGGGGTCGCGAGCACCACCCGGTCGGCGCGGTATGCCGTCGGCCCGGGCCGCGGGCCGGTCACCACCTCGAAACCCCCGTCCGTATGGTGGCGCAGCTCGCGCGTCAGGGTGCCGGTGCGCACCTGTCCCCCGGCGGCGCGGATCCGCTCGGCGGCGGCCTGCGGCAGCCGGTGCAGCCCGCCCGACACCGTCGCGAAGACGGGGGCGCTGCCCTGCGACTGGGTGCCGTCCGAAGGTGCGGGCAGCGCCCGGGCGGCGGCGTCCTGGAGTCGCTCACCGGCCTGCGCGGCCCGCAGCAGCGCGGGCAGGGCCGCCCGGGCCGAGATGAGGTCGGCGTGACCCGCGTAGACCCCGCCGAGCAGCGGCTCCACGAGCCGCTCGGTGACGGCACGGCCGAGCCGGTCGCTGACGAGGTCCCCGATGCTGGCGTCCTCCGCCGCGAGGGTCTCGGCCCGCTCGTCGAGCGCCCGCGCGACCTCCTCGGCCGTGAGCAGACCCCCGAGCGCGGCCGGGTCGGCCGGCACCCCCATGAGGGTGCGGCGCGGGAGCGGGTGCACCACGCCGCGGCTCCACACCTGGGCCGCAGCCCGCGTGGGGTGGACGATGCTCTCGGCCAGCCCGACCTCGCGCACGAGGTTCACCGCCTCCGGCCGGCGCGCGAGCACCGCCTCGGCCCCCACGTCGACCTCGCACCCCGCGACCCGGGCACCGCGCAGCTTGCCCCCGGCCCGGTCGCTGCCCTCCAGCACCGTCACCGCCGCGCCGGGGTCCTGCTCGAGCACCGCCAGCGCCGCCGCGAGACCGCTGATGCCGCCACCGATGACCAGCCAGGACGTCATACCGCCCAGCGTCTCATCACTCGTACGTCACCACGTCGTGACCCCGGCCCGGCCATCGTGACGCGATCGTGACCCGAGGGGTGGAACGTCCCGCCAGGACGATGCCGTCGCAGGGGCAGTGCCGCAACGGCCAGCGTGCGGGCGAGACGGAGGGAAGGCGGGACCATGAGGACCAGGACGATCACGGCGATGGTGCTGGTGCTGCTGATGCTGCTCGTGGGCGGTTGCAGCATGAGCGGGGGCACCGACTCAGCAGGGGGTGACGCCGCGGATCAGGCTCCCGCCGGGGACGAGGCGGTCGGGGAAGAGGCGGCCGGCGACGACGGTGGGGGCGAGGCCGGCAGCGAGGCCGCTGAAGCCGCCGCGCAGATCGGCGAGGGATCGGTCGCCGCCGACAGTGAAGCACCGCTCATGGTGCGTCGCGTCGAGCTGGAGGTCGTCGTCGAGGACGTCGGTGCCGCCGTCACCCGGGCCCGCGCCACCGCGACCGGGGTGGGTGGCTACGTCTCCTCCGAGGACGTGCGACCCGGGACGCCGGAGCGCGACGGCTACGGATCGGTGGTGCTCCGGGTGCCCTCGGCCGAACTCGACGCGGTCGTGACCAGCCTCGGCGAGCTCGGCGAGGTGCAGTCGACGAGCAGCAACGCCGAGGACGTCACCACGGAGTACCGCGACGTCGAGGCCCGGATCGCCACCCTGGAGGCCGGAGCGACCCGGCTGCGCGACCTCGTCGAGGAGGCCCCCGACGTCGAGTCGATCGCCGCCCTGGAACGCGAGCTGTCCACCCGCGACTCCGAGCTGGACGCGCTCAAGGCGCGGATGCAGGTGCTCTCGGACGACGTGGCCCGATCCACCATCACCCTGCACCTGGCGGAGGGGTCCGCGGACCTGGCCGAGGTCGCTTCCGACTCCGGCTTCGTCGCCGGGCTGGCCCAGGGGTGGTCGGCCTTCACCACCTCGGTCACCGTACTGCTCACGGCGCTCGGGGCGCTGCTCCCCTTCCTGGTCCTCGCCTCCGTCGTCCTCCTCCCGGTGCTGGTGTGGCGCCGTCGTCGCAAGGCCGGCGCCGTCCCCGACCGTGGGACAATCGAGGGGTGACCTCACCCTCGACCCCCACGCTCGACCCGCACCGCGCCACCTCCGACAGCACCCTGGTGCGGGCCGCCCGGCAGCTCCCCACGACGCACACCCCGGTGTGGTTCATGCGGCAGGCGGGACGGTCGCTGCCGGAGTACCGCGAGGTGCGCCGGGACGTGCCCATGCTCACCGCCTGCCGCACGCCGGAGCTGGTCACCGAGATCACGCTGCAGCCGGTCCGGCGGCACGGCGTCGACGCGGCGATCTTCTTCAGCGACATCGTCGTGCCGCTCATGGCGGTGGGCGTCGACCTCGACATCGTCGCCGGCACGGGGCCGGTCATCGCCGAGCCGATCCGCACCCGCGCCGACCTCGACCGCCTGCCGGAGCTGACCCCGGAGCACGTCCCCGACATCGCGGAGTCGGTGCGGCTGCTCGTCGGCGAGCTGGGGCATACCCCGCTCATCGGGTTCGCCGGCGCCCCCTTCACCCTCGCGTCCTACCTCGTCGAGGGCGGCCCGTCGAAGAACCACGAGCGCACCAAGGCGCTCATGCACGGCGACCCGCAGCTGTGGAGCGACCTGTGCGCGCGGCTGGCGCAGATCTCGGGCGCGTTCCTGCGGGTGCAGGCCGAGGCGGGCGCGAGCGCGGTGCAGCTCTTCGACTCCTGGGCGGGGCACCTGTCGCGCGCGGACTACCTGCGCCACGTCGAGCCGCACAGCCGCACCGTCCTCGAGGGCGTCGGCGACCTCGGGGTGCCGCGCATCCACTTCGGGGTCGGCACCGGCGAGCTGCTGCCGGCGATGGCCGACGCGGGCGCCGACGTCATCGGGATCGACTACCGCGTCAGCCTCGCCGACGGCGCGCAGCGGGCCGGCGGGCGGTATGCCGTCCAGGGCAACCTCGACCCCGCCCTCCTCTTCGCCCCCTGGGAGCCGCTGGCCGCCCGGGTGCGCGAGATCGTCGACGAGGGGCGGGAGGCACCGGGTCACATCTTCAACCTGGGCCACGGCGTGCTGCCGGACACCGATCCCACCGTGCTGACCCGGGTGGTCGAGCTGGTGCACGAGCACTCCGCTCGCTGAGGGCCACCATTCCGGACGTCCGGTGCGGGTCGCGGCCACCAGAACGGACGTCCGGTGCGGGTCGCGGCCGCCAGGACGGACGTCCGGTGGGCTCAGGGGTGCGCGGCGAGCGCCTCGACGAGGATCGGGACCACGAGCTCGCGCTGCCACGGGCGGGCACCGAGCTCGGCGGTCGCGGCGTCGACCGCCTGCGCGTCCCGCTCGTCCGGCGTCCGCCACAGGACGCGCCTGACGACGTCGGGGGTCATGAGGTTCTCGACCGGGATCTCGAGGCGCTCGGAGAGCTCGGCCAGGCCGGCCCGCACCCGGGTGAGCCGCTCGGCGGCGGCGGGCTCCCGCTCGGCCCAGGCGCGTGGCGGCGGCGGGGTGTCACCGCGACGGGCGGGCTCGGGTAGCTCCTCCTCGGGCAGCTCGGCGGCGGTCCTGACCGCGGCCAGCCAAGCCCTCTGGTGGCGCAGCAGCCCCTGCTCGGCCCGTCGCTGCCGGGTCCGCGAGCTCTCCTTGCGGCCCGAGGCCAGCCCCGAGGCCTGCGTCGGCATCCGGTGCGCGAGGTCGACGAGGGTCCCGTCCGGCAGCACCCGCCCCGGGGGCACGTCGCGCTCCCGGGCGATCTCGTCCCGGGTCTCCCACAGCTCGCGCAGCGCCGCGAGGGAGCGCGGCTTGCGCACCCGGTGGATGCCGGTGGTGCGCCGCCAGGCGTCCGGGTCCTCGGGCCCGGGAGGGCCGGTGAAGTCGCACAGCGCGGCGAACTCCTGCTCGGCCCACTCCAGCTTGCCCTGCTCACGCAGGTCCCGCTCCATCCGCTCGCGCAGCTCGACGAGCAGCTCGACGTCGAGCGCCGCATACCGCAGCCAGGGCTCCGGCAGCGGCCGGGTGGACCAGTCCACCGCCGAGTGCTCCTTGGCGAGCGTGACCCCGAGGTAGTACTCGAGCACCGCCGACAGCCCGACCCGGGGGAGCCCGGCCAGGCGCGCGCCCAGCTCGGTGTCGAAGAGCGCCCGTGGGCGCATCCCGACCTCGGCCAGGCACGGTATGTCCTGGGTCGCCGCGTGGATCACCCACTCGGCCTCGGCGAGCGCGGTGTCGACCCGGGCCAGGTCACCGAAGGGGACCGGGTCGACGAGCCAGGTCCCGGCGCCGCCGCGCCGCAGCTGGATGAGGTAGGCCTTCTGGCCGTAGCGGTAGCCCGAGGCCCGCTCGGCGTCGACGGCGACCGGGCCCTCGCCCGAGCGGAGCGCGGAGAGCAGCTCCTCCAGGCCCGCCTCGGTGTCCACGACGACGGGGACGCCACCGGGCGGGGTCTCCAGACGGTCGAAGTCGCTGCTGGGGTCCTCCTCGCTCACACCGCTCATCGTCAGCGGCGGACCCCGGAGAGCGCCACGACACCGTCGGGCAGGGGCGGCAGCCCGGCGAGGGTGCAGAGCAGGTCGCCCCAGGCACCGAGGTGCGCCGCGAGCTCGCGGGCCTCGTCCCCCTCGCTGAGCACCGGCGTCCAGGACGCGCGGATCTCCAGCTCGACGGTCGGCTCCCGGTCGGCCAGCGCACCGAAGCTCTCCGAGGTGACGCAGGTGACGGTGCCCGCGGCGGCGGCCCAGCCCAGCTGCGCCTCGTCGAGGGCGTCCGTCAGCCACGACCACCCGGCCTGCCCGGCCAGCGGGTCGTGACCCACCTCCGGCTCCATCTGCGCCTTGGCGTAGGTCACCGCGCGCCACGTGCCCTCCCACGGCTCGGGCGCGTCGGGGTCGTGCAGCACGACGAAGCGGCCGGTGGCGATCGGGTCCTCGTCCTCCACCCGGGACGGGACGACCTCGCCGGACAGCGCCACGGCGTGCGGCGCCAGCCGGGTCGGGGCCGGCACCTCCTCGAGGACGAGCTCGGGCCGGACCTGCGCGGCGCGTATGCCCTGCAGGCCGCGCGCGAAGGCACCCGGCTCGGGCGCACCCTGGCCGGCCGCGGAGCGCTGCCGCGGTCGCTGGTCGGAGATCCGGCTCACCACAACGTCCAGCCTAGGACGCGCTAGCCTGTCCAGGAAGGAACGCAACGCCGCGAGCGGCGCAGCAGTCCTCATCCGGACCCTCCCGACACCCCGGCCATCCACCCAGACTTATCTCATATATGTGATCTACAGTGGCGGGATGACCGAGAGCTACCTCTCCCGCATCGGCGGGCTCATCCGTGATGCCCGTCGCCACAAGGACCTCACCCAGGCCGAGCTGGCCGAGCTGCTGAGCACGAGCCAGAGCGCCGTCGCCCGCATCGAGCAGGGCAAGCAGAACCTCTCCCTGGAGATGATCGCCCGCATCGGCGAGAAGCTGGACTCCGAGATCGTCCAGGTCTCCTCGGGCATACCCCAGAACCTGCGGATCGAGGGCGGCACCAAGCTGTCCGGCGGCATCGACGTGCGCACCTCCAAGAACGCCGCCGTCGCCCTCCTCTGCGCCTCCCTGCTCAACAAGGGCCGCACGACGCTGCGCAACCTCGCGCGGATCGAGGAGGTCAACCGCATCACCGAGGTGCTGACGAGCATCGGCTACAAGATCCGCTGGCTCCCCGACTCCTCCGACCTCGAGATCGTGCCGCCGGAGAAGATCGACCTCGCCTCGATGGACGAGGCGGCGGCACGGCGCACCCGCACGATCATCATGTTCCTCGGCCCGCTCATGCACGAGTTCGGCACCTTCGAGCTCCCGTATGCCGGGGGCTGCGACCTCGGCACCCGCACCGTCGAGCCGCACATGATCGCGCTGCGCCACTTCGGCCTCGACGTCACCGCGACCACCGGCAGCTACCACGCGACCGTGGACGACGCCGTCTCCCCCGACAAGCCGATCGTGCTCACCGAGCGCGGCGACACCGTCACCGAGAACGTCCTGCTCGCCGCGGCCCGGCACACCGGCACCACGGTCATCCGCAACGCCAGCTCCAACTACATGGTCCAGGACCTGTGCGTCTTCCTGCAGCAGCTCGGCGTGCGGATCGAGGGCCTGGGCACCACCACCCTCACGGTGACCGGCGTCGAGGAGATCGACACCGACATCGAGTACGCCCCCTCCGAGGACCCCATCGAGGCGATGAGCCTGCTGGCGGCCGCGGTCGTCACCGGCAGCGAGATCACCATCCGCCGGGTGCCGATCGAGTTCATGGAGATCGAGCTGGCCGTCCTCGGCACGATGGGTTTCGAGTGCGAGCTGTCGGACGAGTACGCCAGCGCGAACGGGCATACCCGGCTGGTCGACCTCACCACCTCCCCCGGCCCGCTCAAGGCGCCGCTGGACAAGATCCACCCGCTGCCCTTCCCCGGGCTCAACATCGACAACCTGCCGTTCTTCGCGATCATCGCGGCCTGCGCGCAGGGGTCGACGCTCATCCACGACTGGGTCTACGAGAACCGCGCGATCTACCTCACCGAGCTCACCACCCTCGGTGCCAAGGTGCACCTCATGGACCCGCACCGGGTGATGATCGAGGGGCCGACGCGGTGGCGCGCCGGCGAGATCATGTGCCCGCCCGCGCTGCGCCCCGGCGTCGTCATCCTGCTGGCGATGCTCGCGGCGCCCGGCACCTCGGTGCTGCGCAACGTCTACGTCATCAACCGCGGCTACGAGGACCTCGCGACCCGGCTCAACGCCCTCGGCGCGCAGATCCAGACCTTCCGCGACATCTGAGGTGGAGATCGTCCGGGACGAGCGCGGTGGCGCCACGGTCGTCCGGGACGGCCACCCGCAGTCCTACGTCGACCTCGACGACCCCGAGCTGCTCGTCTTCGAGTACGTCGAGCACCTGGCGCTCGTGCTGGGCGCGCTGCGCCCCGACCCGGCACCGCTGGCGGTGACGCACGTCGGCGGCGCGGGTATGACGCTGGCCCGCTGGGTGCACCGCACCCACCCCGGCTCGCCCCAGATCGTGCTGGAGCCGGACGCCGCGCTCACCGAGCTGGTCCGTCGGGAGCTGCCGCTGCCCCGTGGCCACCGCATCCGGGTGCGACCGCAGCGCGGCGAGGAGGGTGTGACCGGGCTGCGCGACGGGTCGGCCGACGTCGTCGTGGTGGACGCCTACGACGAGGGCCGGGTGCCCGGCGCCCTCGCGGGGCAGGCCTTCGCCGCCGAGCTGGCCCGGGTCGTGGCGCCCGACGGGCTCGTCCTCGTCAACGGCGCCGACCTGCCCGGGCTGCGCTGGGCCGCACGGCTGGGCGCCACGCTGCGCACCGTGCTGCCGCACGTCGGGCAGCTCGTGCTGCGCGAGGTGGCCACCGGCAAGCGCTACGGCAACGTCGTGCTCGTGGCCTCCCCCCGCCCGCTGGACGACGTGACGCTCACCCGGCACGCCGCACGCGCCACCTTCCCCACCCGCTGGCGGACCAGCGCAGAGCTCGCCCGCGCCGAGCGCGGGGTCCGGCCCTTCGGGGACGTCGGGGAGCCCTCACCCCCTCCCCCGGACTCCGGGCCGCTGCGGCTGCGCTGAGCCCCACGCCCCCGGGGAAACCTCGCCGTCATCTGCCGGGCCTAGCCTTGGACCATGCGGACCCGCGACGACATCGACGCCTGGCTGACCGACATGGACGGCGTCCTGGTGCACGAGAACCGCGCGCTGCCCGGCGCGCGCGACCTCATCGACCACTGGGAGACGACCCACACGCCCTACCTCGTCCTCACCAACAACTCGATCTTCACCGCCCGGGACCTCGCCGCGCGGCTGCACCACTCCGGCCTGCCGGTGCCCGAGGAGCGCATCTGGACCAGCGCCCTGGCGACGGCCGACTTCCTCGCCACGCAGAAGCCGGGCGGCTCGGCATACGTCGTCGGGCAGGCCGGCATCATCACGGCCCTGCACGAGGCCGGCTTCACCATGACCGAGAAGGACCCCGACTTCGTCGTCATCGGCGAGACCCGGCAGTACTCCTTCGAGGCCATCACCACCGCGGTCCGCCTCGTCGACGACGGCGCCCGCTTCATCGCCACCAACCCGGACGCCACCGGGCCGAGCGCCGACGGGATCCTCCCGGCGACCGGGGCGATCAGCGCGCTCGTCACCAAGGCGACCGGCCGTGAGCCGTATGTCGTGGGCAAGCCCAACCCCATGATGTTCCGGTCCGCGCTCAACACCATCGGCGCGCACAGCGAGACCACCGGCATGATCGGCGACCGCATGGACACCGACATCGTCGCCGGGATGGAGGCCGGGCTGCACACCGTGCTCGTCATGACCGGCATCAGCAGCGCCGACACCCTCGCGGCCTACCCCTTCCGGCCCGACGAGATCCTGCAGGGCGTCGGTGAGCTGGTGCCCCGGGACCCGGAGACCACCGTCTTCGAGCAGCCGCGCAGCGACGTCTGAGCCCCCAGCCCTCCGGAGTGCGGTCACCTTCCTGCAACCTCCATCGCGCTAGAGGGTGATGGAGGTTGCTGGAAGGTGACCGCACTCCCGGGCCGCAGGGAGGGCCGCAGCGGCTAGGCTCGACGGGTGCGGACGGCATACCTGGACCACCCCGGCCCGATCCCGATGGCCCACCGCGGGTTCGACCGGGAGCGCGTGGGCCTGGAGAACTCCCTGGCCGCCTTCCAGGCGGCTGTCGACCTCGGCTACCGCTACGTCGAGACCGACGTGCACGCGACGCGGGACGGCGTGGTCGTGGCCTTCCACGACGAGACCCTGGACCGGGTCACCGACCGGCGCGGCGCGATCCCCGAGCTGTCCTGGCGGGAGGTGTCCCGGGCCAGGATCGGCGGGCAGGAGCCGGTCCCGCGTCTCGAGGAGCTGCTGGCGAGCTTCCCCGACCTGCGGGTCAACATCGACATCAAGACCCCGGGTGCGATCGTGCCGCTGGTGCGCGTCATCGAGCGCGCCCGCGCCCACGAGCGGGTCTGCGTGACCAGCTTCTCCGACCAGCGCCGGGACGCGGCCGTCATGCGGCTGACCCGGCCGGTGGCCACCTCGGCGGGGCAGCGCAGCACCGCCTCGTTCCGGGCCGCCGCCGAGCTCCCGCCGCTCATCCGGGCCTCGGTCGCCGCGCGGGCCCTGCGCTCGGTCGACGCGCTGCAGGTGCCGCCGCAGCACCACGGCATCGAGGTGGTGACCCCCAAGGCGCTCGCAGCGGCGCACGAGATCGGCAAGTCCGTGCACGTCTGGACGATCGACGACCCGGTCGAGATGCATCGCCTGCTCGACCTCGGTGTCGACGGGATCATGACCGACCGGGCCGACGTCCTCAAGGACGTGCTCACCCAGCGCGGCCAGTGGGTCGCGGCCTGACGATCTCTCGGCGGCCCCCTCTCCCCACCAGTCACGACCTGCCGGGATATCCCGATCCGCGCAGGCTATGGCGTGGGCGGATCGGGATGTCGTGGCATCGAGGGACGCGTGGGGCGTCTGGGGTTGGAGGGGTGCGCACGGACCCGCGAGCGCCGGCGGCCGACGGCCGGAACCAGGACCGGCGAGGACGGGGCCTGACTCAGTAGACGTCGCGCTGGTAGCGCCGGTCGTCGCGCAGCGCGGACAGGTAGTCCTCGGCCGCCTCGGCGTCCATCCGCCCGTGCTCGGCGACCACCTCGACCAGCGCCGCGTGCACGTCCTTGGCCATGCGGTTGGCATCGCCGCAGACGTAGACGTGCGCCCCGCGCTCGAGCCAGTCGAAGACCTCGGCGCCGTGCTGGGTGATCCGGTGCTGGACATACACCTTCTCCGCCTGGTCCCGGCTGAAGGCGACGTCCATCCGGGTCAGCAGCCCCGACTTCAAGTAGGCCTGCATCTCGACCTGGTAGAGGAAGTCCTGGGTGAAGTGCGGGTTGCCGAAGAGCAGCCAGTTGTCACCGTCGGCCCCCTGCGCCTCGCGCTCCTGCAGGAAGGCACGGAAGGGCGCGATGCCCGTCCCGGGGCCGATCATGATCGTCGGCACGCCGGGGTCGGGCGGCAGCCGGAAGTGGTCCCCCGGCTCGACGTAGACCCGCACCTCGTCGCCCTCCTGGGCACGCCGGACGTGGCCCGAGCACCCGCCGAGGTGGGCGCGGCCGAAGCCGTGCCACTCGACGACGCCGACGGTGAGGTGCACCTCGTCCTCCACCTCGCTCTGGCTGGAGGCGATGGAGTAGAGCCGCGGCTGCATCTTGCGCAGCGAGTCGACGAGCTGCTGCCCGGTGATCCGCGCGGGGTGCTCGTGCACGACGTCGTAGATCTGCCGCTCCTCGAGGAAGGCGCGCAGGGCCGGCTTGTCCTCGACCAGCTCGGCCAGCGCCTCGACCGGCTCGGCCGCGGCACCGACGTACTTCTCGACGAAGCCGGGGTAGGACTGGGTGAGCTCCAGGTCCTCGGTCAGGGCGGCGCGCAGCGTCTTGGTCTGCTCCCCGAGGGTGACCTCCGCTCCCCCGTCGAGGCCGAGTGCGTCCAGCATGGCCTGGACCGCCTCGGCGTCGTTGTGGAAGAAGACGCCGAGCGAGTCGCCGGGCCGGTAGGTCAGCCCGGAGCCCTCGAGCGAGATCTCCACGTGCCGGACGTCCTTGGAGCTGTCCCGGCCGGTGATCTTCTGCACCTCGGAGATCTCCGCGGTGAACGGGTTCCGCTTGGAGTATGCCGTCGGCGCGGCCGCCGAGAGTCCCGGCAGCTGCACGACGGTGCCCCCGGCGGGGCTCACGGCGTTGAGCTCGGGCTCGAAGACGTCGAGCGTGGACTCCACCCACCCGGGGACCTGGTCCTCGTAGTCGACGTCCAGCAGGAGGCGGTCGGCGACGACGCTCGCGCCGAGCGCGCGCAGCCGGTCCTCGAAGTCGACGGCGGCCTGGCAGTAGAACTCGTAGCTGGAGTCCCCGAGGCCGAGGACGCTCACCTGCGTGCCGGTGAGGTCGGGCGCCTTCTTCGAGGCGAGGAAGGCGTGAAGCTTCTCCGCGCTCTCGGGCGGGTCGCCCTCGCCGTGGGTGGAGACGACGACGGTGAGGAACTTCTCGTGCTTGAGCTGGGTGGGCTTGAGGTCGGCCATGTCGGTCAGCGCGACGGTGAGGCCGCGGGCCGAAGCGGCCGAGGCCAGCTCGCCGGCGACGTGCTTGGCGTTGCCGGTCTGCGAGCCGTAGAGCACGGTCAGGGTGGCCGGCTCCGCCGCGGCCGCCGGGGCGGCGCCGGCCGGCGCTCCCGCCTCCGCGCTGCCGGCGAGGTAGCCGCTGAGCCACACCTTCTGCATCGGCGTCAGCGAGGCCGCCAGCTCGAAGAACTTCTGGTGCTGGTCCGGCGAGAGCGGGCTGGTGCCCTGGGACAGGTCGGTGCTGGTGATCGTCATGTCAGCCCTGCTCCACGTGCAGGCCGCACTCCCGGACGAGCCCGAAGAAGCGGGTGCTCTCCTCGCTGAGCTCGTCCGTGGCCCGGCGCGTCGTGTGCGTGTCGCCGATGCTCAGGTAGCCCTCGTGGAAGAGCGGGTGGTAGGGCAGGTCGTGCTCGGTGAGGTAGCGGTGCACGTCGCGGCTGCTCCAGTCGACGATGGGGTGCACCTTGGCCCGGCCGTTCTGCAGCTCGACCACCTCGCGGTCGGCCCGGCCGTCGGACTGCTCGCGGCGCAGCCCGCTGAACCACGTGCTGATCCCGAGATCCGTCATGGCCCGCTGCATCGGCTCGACCTTGTTCATGCGGTTGTACTCGGTGATGCCGTCCACGCCCTGCTCCCAGAGCCGGCCGAACCTCGCCTCCTGCCACGCTGCGGACATCTCGGGGCGGTAGACGTGCAGGTTGAGTCCCAGCCGCTCGGTCAGCTCGTCCACGAAGCGGTAGGTCTCCGGGAAGAGGTAACCGGTGTCGAAGAGTAGGACCGGGATGTCCGGGACCGCACGCGTCACCAGGTGCAGCATGACGGCGGACTGGACCCCGAAGCTTGAGGTGACGGCATACCCACCGGGCAGACGCTCCATCGCCCAGGCGACGCGCTCCTGCGCGCTGCGCCCGTCGAGCCACGCGCTCGCCGCGCCCAGGTCGTGCGGCATGAGCGGGGTCGGGGTGCAGCAGTCGTCGTTCCTGGCCAGAGCCGTCATGATTCGTCCTCTCGGCTGGTCATGCATGGAAGTCGGTGCGGGAGATCTTGACCTCGGCCACGACCCCGGTGCGGATGAGGAAGTCGCCGAAGCCCTCGCCCTCCTCGCGCCCGGAGACCCACAACCCGATGAGGTGGTCGAGCTCCTCGAGGATGACCTCGGGGCTGACGTTCTCGCGGTAGAGCTTGGGCACCCGGGTCCCGATCCGGTCGCCCCCGAGGTGCAGGTTGTACTTCCCCGGGCCCTTGCCGACGAGGCCGACCTCGGCGAGCATCGCCCGGGAGCACCCGTTGGGGCAGCCGGACACCCGGAGCACGATGTGGTCATCGGGTATGCCGTGGCCCGCCAGGAGCTGCTCCACCTGCTCGACGAAGCCGGGCAGGAAGCGCTCGGACTCGGCCATCGCCAGCGGGCAGGTGGGGAAGGACACGCACGCCATCGAGTTGCGCAGCTGCGGCGTCGTCGTGTCGTCGACGAGGCCGTGCTCGCGGGCGAGCCGGTCGATGACCCGCTTCTGCCGCGGGGGGACGCCGGCGATGACGAGGTTCTGGTTCGCGGTGAGCCGGAAGTCGCCCTGGTGGACCTCGGCGATCTTGCGCAGGCCGGTCTTGATCGGCGCCTCGGGCCGGTCCTTGATCCGGCCGTTGAGGATGAAGACCGTGAGGTGCCAGTTGCCGTCGTGGCCCTTGACCCAGCCGAAGCGGTCGCCGCGAGAGGTGAACTCGTAGGGCCGGGAGGGCTCGAAGGTGACGCCGGCGCGGCGCTCCACCTCGGCCTTGAAGACGTCGGTGCCGACCCGGTCCAGGGTGTACTTCGTCTTGGCGTTCTTGCGGTCGACCCGGTTGCCCCAGTCCCGCTGCACGGTGACGACGTGCTCGGCGACGGCGAGGGTGTGCTCCAGGGGGACGAAGCCGAAGTCGTCGGCCCGGCGCGGGTAGGTCGCGGTGTCGCCGTGGGTCATCGCCAGGCCGCCGCCGACGAGGACGTTCCACCCCACGAGCTCGCCGTCCTCGACGATCCCCACGAAGTTGAGGTCGTTGGCGTGCACGTCGACCTCGTTGTTGGGCGGCAGCGAGACCGTGGTCTTGAACTTGCGGGGCAGGTAGGTGCTGCCCAGGATCGGCTCCTGCGTGCTCTTGGCCTTCTCGCCGTCGAGGAAGATCTCGACGTAGGCCCGGGTCCGCGGCAGCAGGTGCTCGCTGATCCGGGTGGACCACTCGTAGACCTCGGCGTGCAGCTGGGACTCCAGCGGGTTGCTGGTGCAGAGCACGTTGCGGTTGACGTCGCCGGCGGTCGCGATGGAGTCGATGCCCGCGGCGTTGATCGCCTGGTGGGTGTCCTTGATGTCCGGCTTGAGCACCCCGTGGTACTGGAACGTCTGCCGGGTCGTGAGCCGCACCGAGCCGTACATCGTGTGCTGCTCGGCCCAGTCCTCGACGACGAGCCACTGCTCGGGGGTGATGACGCCGCCGGGCATCCGCGCGCGGAGCATGACGTTGATGAGCGGCTCGAGCTTCTGCTGGGAGCGCTCGGAGCGCAGGTCGCGGTCGTCCTGCTGGTACATCCCGTGGAAGCGGATGAGCTGGAAGTTGTCCGGCCCGAAGCCCCCGGTGATCTGGTCGCGCAGGTCCTCCTCGATCGTCCCGCGCAGGAAGTTGCTCTCGCGCTTGAGACGCTCGTTGTCGGACAACGGCCCGTCGACGATCAGCGGGGCGTCCTGCTGGCTCTGCGTCATCTGGTGCGGCTTTCCGTCCGGTCACAAGGGTGAGCAGGCACCCACGTCGGTGTGCCTGCTCATCGGTAAGCAAGGATTATGCCTAACCTTATTCCCTGGCATGGTTGATGCGTCAAACCGGCGCGCCCGTCCGGCGTGGCTTCGGGCGTCCTGCCCGCCGGCCGCACGGTATGCGGGCGCGACCGGCCCGGAGGAGGGATCCTCCTGCGCGGGTGGTCAGCCGAGGGGGACGTTGCGCTCCAGCTCGGCCAGCCAGACCCGGGCGTTGGCGTCGGAGGGTGCGCGCCAGTCCCCGCGCGGCGAGAGCGCGCCGGCGGAGGAGACCTTCGGGCCGTTGGGCAGCGCGGACCGCTTGAACTGGCTGAACGCGAAGAAGCGCTCGACGAAGAGGACCAGCCAGCGCCGGATGGTGGGCAGGTCGTAGGCGTGCCGCCCCTCCTCCGGGAACCCGGGGGGCCACGGGCCGTGCTCCACGTCCCGCCACGCGTGCCAGGCGAGGAAGGCGACCCGGCTGGGCGGCATACCGAAGCGGATGACGTGGTGCAGGGTGAAGTCCTGCAGCTCGTAGGGGCCGATCTTCTCCTGGGTGGACTGGACCTTGCCGTCCTCGCCGGCGGGCACGAGCTCGGGGGTGATCTCGGTGTCGAGGATCGAGGTGAGGACGCGGCCGGTCGCCTCGTCGAACATGCCCTCGCCGACCACCCAGCGGATGACGTGCTGGATGAGCGTCTTGGCCAGGCCGGAGTTGACGGTGTAGTGCGACATCTGGTCGCCGACGCCGTAGGTGCACCACCCCAGCGCCAGCTCGGACAGGTCACCGGTGCCGAGCACGATGCCGCCGCGCTGGTTGGCGGCGCGGAAGAGGAAGTCGGTGCGCAGCCCGGCCTGGACGTTCTCGAAGGTGACGTCGTAGACCGGCTCCCCGCCGGCGAACGGGTGGCCGAGGTCCTCGAGCATCTGCCGCGCCATGGGGCGGATGTCGATCTCCTCGAAGGTGACCCCCAGCGAGGCCGCGAGCTCGGTCGCGTTGTCCTTGGTGTGGTCGCTGGTCGCGAAGCCGGGCATCGTGAAGGCGAGGATGTCGCTGCGCGGCCGCCCGGCCCGGTCCATGGCGCGGGCCGCGACGATGAGGGCGTGGGTGGAGTCCAGCCCGCCGGAGACGCCGATGACGACCCGGGGGTCGCCGATGGCCGCCAGCCGCTGCGCCAGGGCAGTGACCTGGATGCTGAACGTCTCGTAGCAGTCCAGGGCCAGGTCGTCCGGGTCGTCCGGCACGAAGGGGAAGCGGTCGACGGTGCGCCGCAGCCCGATGTCGGTATGCGGCGGGTCGAGCACGAGGTCGACGGTGCGGAAGCGGGTGACCCGGTCCCCGAGCGCGCGCGCGTTGTCGTCGAAGCTGCCGTTGCGCGCCCGGTCGGCGCGGATCCGCAGGAGGTCGACGTCGGCGACGCTGCGGTGCGCCCCCTGGCCGAAGCGCTCGGACTCCACGAGCAGCCGGCCCAGCTCGTGCACCATCGTCTGCCCGTCCCAGGACAGGTCGGTCGAGGACTCCCCCTCCCCTGCCGCCGCGTAGGCGTAGGCGCAGAGCAGCCGCGAGCTGGCCTGCGCCGCCAGGGCGTGCCGCTCGGCGGACTTGCCGACGGTGATGGGGCTGCCGGAGAGGTTGACGACGACGGTCGCCCCGGCGAGCGCGGCCTCCGAGGAGGGCGCGACGGGCACCCAGAGGTCCTCGCAGACCTCGGCGTGCAGGACCAGCCCCGGCACGTCCACCGCCCGGAAGAGCAGGTCCGGGCCGAAGGGCACCTCCACGTGATCCGTGTCGGCGTGGCTCGTGCGCGGCAGCCGGATGGTCTGGCCGTCGGTCCCCGCACCGGCGGCGAAGTGACGCTTCTCGTAGAACTCTCGGTAGTTCGGGAGGTAGGACTTCGGGGCCACCCCGAGGATCCGGCCGCGGTGGACGACGACGGCGCAGTTGTAGAGCCGGTTGCGGTGCCGCAGCGGCGCCCCGACCACTACGACCGGCAGCAGGTCGGCGGTGCCCTCCACCAGCTCCCAGAGCGCCTCCACGCAGCCGTCCAGCAGTGCGTCCTGCAGCAGCAGGTCGTCGATGGCGTAGCCGGACAGGCCGAGCTCGGGGAGGACGGCGACCGCGACGCCGTCCTCGTGGCACTCCCGGACCACCTCGAGGGTGTGTCGGGCGTTCGCGCCAGGGTCGGCGATCTCGACCGGCAGGGTGCAGCTGGCGATGCGGGCGAAGCCCTGGTCGTAGGCGCTGTAGAACTCCACGGGGCCAGTCTGTCAGGCCCGGGGCGGGCCGTCGCTGCCCATCGCCGAAGACACAAGATGTAGGGGTTACATC
Organism: Serinicoccus hydrothermalis; assembly: GCF_001685415.1. Lineage (NCBI taxonomy): Bacteria > Bacillati > Actinomycetota > Actinomycetes > Micrococcales > Ornithinimicrobiaceae > Serinicoccus > Serinicoccus hydrothermalis. Next base: position 573,457 of record NZ_CP014989.1, read on the forward strand.
CGTGTGGTTTTCGTGTATATAGTGTCTCCTGCAGCTGGTTCGACCAGGGCGACCGGGACACTCCGGAGGCTCTGGTCGTCGCAAGAGGGAACCCGGTGAGAACCCGGGACTGCCCCGCAGCGGTGAACGGGAACGACCGTCGCATCAGGCACTGCGCCCTTGTCGGGGCGTGGGAAGCCGCGACCAGTAGGAACCGGGAGGCGAGAGCCCACCGAACGCCCGTGAGTCCGAAGACCTGCCAGTGCACGGGCGCCCCGATGGTGCCCGTGGCTCGCGACCGCGAGGGACGGTCTGGGGCTGGACGCGGCATACCCGCGACCCCCTCGCCTCCCCTGCGTGACCCGAGCGCGTCGCAGCAGTCGAGTTCACGAGGGGTGAACGATGAGCATTGGTGTCATCAAGCGCGACGGGACCCGCGCGGAGTACGACGGGTCCGAGATCGCCCGGTCCATCGAGGCGGCGGCGCGGGGTCTGGACGACGCCGTGGTGCGCGCCACCCAGCTGCAGTCCGAGCTGGAGATCACCCTCTTCGACGGGATCACCAGCGAGCAGCTGGACGAGGCCGTCATCCAGGTGGCCCTGCAGAACGTCAAGGACGACCCCGCCTTCGACACCATCGCCTCGCGCCTGCTGGTGAAGACGATGTACAAGGCCGTCTTCGGCGACACCCGCGACCTGCTCGGCGAGGACGACCCCGAGGTCATCGCCGCCAAGCACCGCCAGTACTTCCCCGGCGTGGTCGCCCGGGGCGTGCGCACGGGCCTGCTCGACCCGCGGCTGACCGAGCTCTTCGACCTCGAGGTGCTGGCCGACGCGCTCGACCCCTCGCGCGACGACCTGCTGCGCTACATCGGCGCGCAGACGCTGCGCACGCGGTATGCCCTCAACGACTCCGACCGGGCGAAGACCGTGCTGGAGACGCCGCAGTTCTTCTGGATGCGCGTCTCGATGGGCCTGGCCCTCAACGAGGCCGACCCCACGACCGCCGCGCTGCAGTTCTACGACGCCATGTCCCGCCTGGAGTACCTCGCGGCCGGGTCCACGCTGGTCAACGCGGGCACCGCCTACAGCCAGCTCTCCAACTGCTTCGTCATGCAGATGGAGGACGACATCGAGCACATCGCCAAGAGCGTGCGCGACGTCATGTGGCTCACCAAGGGCACCGGCGGCATCGGTCTGTCGGTCTCCAAGCTGCGCTGCGAGGGCAGCCCGATCCGGTCCAACAACACCACCTCGACCGGCCCGATCCCCTTCATGCACACCATCGACTCCACGCTGCGCGCGGTGAGCCGCGGCGGCAAGAAGTTCGGCGCCCTGTGCTTCTACATGGAGAACTGGCACCTGGACTTCCCGGCCCTCCTCGACCTGCGCCAGAACTCCGGCGACCCCTACCGCCGCACCCGCACCGCCAACACCGCGGTGTGGTTGAGCGACGAGTTCATGAAGCGCGTCGCGGCCGACGACGAGTGGTTCCTCTTCGACCCGCTGGAGACCCCCGACCTGGTCGAGGCCACCGGCGCGGACTTCTCCGCCCGGTATGCCGGTTACGTCGCCCAGGCCAAGGCCGGCCGGCTGCGGCACAAGAAGCTGCGTGCGCGGGAGCAGTGGAAGGCCATCCTCATCTCGCTGCAGACCACCAGCCACCCCTGGCTGACCTGGAAGGACTCGATCAACACCCGGGCGCTCAACAACAACACCGGGACGATCCACTCCTCCAACCTGTGCACCGAGATCACGCTGCCGCAGGACCGCGACAACGTCTCGGTCTGCAACCTGGCCTCGATCAACCTCTCCCGCCACGTCCACGGCCGGCACAGCACCGGCGAGGTGACCATCGACTGGGACCGCCTGGCCCACTCGGCCCGGCTGGCCGTGCGGCAGCTGGACAACCTCATCGACATCACCATCAGCTCGGTGCCCGAGTCCGAGCGCTCCAACGAGCTCAACCGGGCGCTCGGCCTGGGTGTCATGGGCTTCACCGACCTGGTCGAGCGCTTCGGCCTGTCCTACGAGTCGACCGAGGCCTACGACCTCATCGACCGGATGGTGGAGTTCGTCTCCTGGCACGCCATCGACGCCAGCGCCGACCTGGCCCGCGAGCGCGGCGCATACCCCAACTTCGAGGGGTCGCGCTGGAGCGAGGGCATGGTGCCCGTCGACACCATCGAGCTCATGGAGGCCGACCGTGGCCTGACCGTCGAGGTCGACCGCGGCAGCGCCATGGACTGGGACGTGCTGCGCGAGAAGGTCCGGGGCGGGATGCGCAACTCCACCCTCATGGCCATCGCGCCGACCGCCTCCATCGGCCTGGTCGCCGGCACTACGCCGGGGCTGGACCCGCAGTTCAGCCAGATCTTCAGCCGGGCCACCAGCGCCGGCAAGTTCCTCGAGGTCAACCGCAACCTCGTCGAGGACCTGCGCAAGCTGGGCCTGTGGGAGCAGGTGCGCGAGGACCTGCTGCGGCACCAGGGCGACCTGTCCAAGGTGGAGGGGGTGCCGGCCGAGCTCACCGAGATCTACCGCACCAGCTTCCAGCTCTCGCCCTACGCCTTCCTGCACGTGGCCGCCCGCGCGCAGAAGTGGATCGACCAGGCGATCAGCCGCAACATCTACCTCGCGAGCCGCGACGTCGGCTCGATGCAGGAGCTCTACTCCGCGGCCTGGCGGATGGGTGTCAAGACGACCTACTACCTGCACATGATGCCGCGGCACACCGCGGAGCAGTCGACGGTCAAGGTCAACAAGGCGGCCCAGCCCACCTCGAACGGCGGTGGCGGTGCCCGACGCGGCTTCGGCGCCAGCGGCGGCGGCAGCGCGCCCGCCCGCTCGGGCTTCGGCGCGGCCGCCCGCCCCTCGGCGACCCCGACCCCGGCCCCCGTCGCCGAGGCGCCGCCGCAGGTCGAGCAGCTGCCCGTCGTCGACGAGGTCGACGGCCAGCAGTGCCCGATCGACCCGATGGAGCGCCTGCAGTGCGACTCCTGCCAGTGACCACCCGCCGACCAGACCTCCCGGAGGAGACGACCCCATGACCGACACCCTCGACACGACCACCACCGGCAACGGCATCCTTGGCACCGGCATCCGCGAGGGCCTGCTGCTCAAGCCCGTCACCTACCCGTGGGCCATGGAGCTCTACGACCAGGCCGTCGCCAACACCTGGTTCCCCAACGAGGTGCAGCTGGGCGAGGACCTCGGCGACTTCGAGCGGATGAGCGAGGACGAGCGGCACGCGCTCACCTTCCTCATGAGCTACTTCAACCCCAACGAGCTGCTGGTCAACAAGGCGCTGGCCTTCGGCGTCTACCCCTACGTCAACGCGGCCGAGTGCCACCTCTACCTCGCCAAGCAGATGTGGGAGGAGGCCAACCACTGCATGAGCTTCGAGTACGTGCTGGAGACCTTCCCCATCGACCGGGAGGCGGCATACAACTCGCACGTCGAGGTGGCGTCCATGGCGGCGAAGGAGGAGTTCGAGGTTCGCTTCATCAAGCGGATGACCGAGCAGACGCTGGACATCTCCACGACCGAGGGCAAGCAGGACTTCGTCCGCAACCTGGTCGCCTACAACGTCATCCTCGAGGGCATCTGGTTCTACTCCGGCTTCATGGTGGCGCTGAGCTTCCGGCAGCGCAACCTGCTGCGCAACTTCGGGTCCCTCATCGACTGGATCGTCCGCGACGAGAGCCTGCACCTGAAGTTCGGCATCAACCTCATCCTCACCGTGCTCGAGGAGAACCCGGACGTCGCGACGCCGGAGTTCGCCGACGAGATCCGCGGGATGATCCTGCACGCGGTGGAGATGGAGGAGGCCTACAACCGGGACATGCTGCCCCACGGCATCCTCGGGCTCAACGCCGACTACATCAACACCTACGTCCGCTACCTCGCGGACCGGCGGCTGGAGGAGCTGGGCTTCGAGCCGGAGTACGGCGTCGCCAACCCGGCCAAGTGGATGGCCGCGGCCAACGACACCCTGCAGCTGGTCAACTTCTTCGAGTCGATCAACACCTCCTACGAGGTCAACACCCGCGCCGACTCCTGAGGAGCGGGGATGTCCTGCGTCACCTTCCTCACCGACGAGCAGCGCCGGCGGCTGCACCTGGCGGCGCTGGACGGCACGCCGGTGTCCACCTTCCGCTCGCCGGAGGTGACCGGGTCGACGCTGCGGCGTCTCCGTGCGCTGGCCCAGGACCCCCGACCGGGGATCCGGGCCAGCGCGGCGGCGCACCGGCACGCCCCGGCCGACCTGCTGCACACCCTCGCGGACGACGAGGACACCCGGGTCCGGGTCGCTCTGGCGCGCAACGCCTGGGCCGGCCCGGACCTGCTGGACCGGCTCGCCGGGGACGCTGCCGCGGCGGTGCGCCAGTGGGTGGCGGTGCACCCGGCCGCGCCGGCGCAGGCGCGGAAGAGGTTGGCGCAGGACGAGGACCCGCAGGTGCGTGCGGTCCTCGCCATGGTCACGAGCAGCCGGTGAACTCCCAGAGGGAGGCGTGCCCGCCCTCGTCGACCAGCGTCCAGGCGTCCGCCCCGGCGTCGCCGCCGCTGCCCTTCCCGCCCGCCGGGTCCAGCAGGTAGAGGCCCTGCGTGCCGGCCTCGTACTTCGCGTTGAGCTCGTCGTAGTAGCTGAGCGAGTCGGCATACACGTGCGTGACACCGAGCTCGCGCACCGCCTCGCAGACGGTCGGGTCGGTCGCCCACTGGTCGAAGCGGTCCTCGAGGACCGCCCGCGCGGGGCTGTCCGGGATGGGGCTGAGCTGGGGGAAGACGACGTCGACCCCCGCGCGGTGCAGCAGGTAGGGCGAGCCCGCGACCGGTTCGCCGAGGACGACGGCGTCGTCGGGCAGGGTGTCGGCGGCCCGGTCGATCATCGCGATCTCCTCCGGCTCCAGCATCGTGCCCCAGGCGATGGGGTAGGTCGTGTAGGTCGAGGCCATGACCTGGACCTGGCTGGTCCATCGCAGCCCCGAGGTGAGGACGACGAGGGCCAGCACGAACCCGGCGGCGACCCACTCCACCCGCACCTGCAGGACCCGCGTCAGCCGGCCGCAGAGCCACCCGCCGGCGCCGGCCGCGAGCATGATCGCGGGGACGAGCACGAGCTGGTTGATCCGGGAGGCCTGCGTGTACCAGAAGCCGGCCAGCACGCGCAGCGGCTGCTCCGGCGGTCCGGCCGCCAGGAGCGTGAGGACCACGGCGGCGACGAGGGAGACGACCAGCCAGCGGGCGTGCCGCCACCGCAGCGTGAGCGCGATCCCCAACCAGACGAGCAGCGTGACGACGAGGTTGACCGAGGTGATCTTGTAGACGTAGACGAGCGGGTGGTCGATCGCCAGGGAGCCCAGGCCCGGCAGGTAGCTGTCCTGACCGCCGCGCTGGTAGTCCATGATCGCGAGGACCGGGGGGAAGGTGAGCAGGAAGGCGGCGACGGCCAGCACCCCGACCGCGCCGCCGACGCCCACGCCGATCGCGGCGGCCCGGCGGCCCAGGCGGAACTGCCGCCGCAGCTGGCGCGCGAGCAGCACGCTGAGCAGCGGCAGCGCCAGCAGCGCGAGGGAGAAGAGGCCGGAGGCGTGCGCGAGCACCACCCCGGCCACCGCCCAGGCCAGGCCCAACGCGAGCGAGAGGTGCATCCGCCAGGTCAGGACGCCCCGCAGGCTGGCGATGAGCAGCGCGATGGTGCCCGGCAGGCAGGCGGTGGACAGCGCGAACGGCCACACCGCGAGCATGGAGACGGCGATCGCCGGGAAGGTCACGAAGGTCGCGGCGAGCACGGGGACCAGGACGGTCGGCAGGGCCCGGGCCGGCCAGACCACCCGGGCGAGCGCCACCAGGCCGGCGATCCAGACCACGGAGCCGAGCACCACCGAAGAGGCGTTGGCGGCCTCGGTGACGCCCGCGAAGCCCGGCGCGATGGCGACGAGCGAGTGCCACACGGCGGGGTAGAAGGGTGCGGCCTGGTCGGCATACATCGGGGAGAGACCGCCGAGCGAGCTGGCGTCGCCGCTCTCCCGCACGAACCACAGCGAGTTGAGGTGGAAGACGGCGTCCCACGCCTGGGGCGGCTGGTCCGCGCGCCCCATGCCAGTCATCATCGTCGCGGCCAGGGTCCCACCGCCGAGCGACCAGGTGAGGGCGAGCCAGCCGCGCTCGGAGGGACGCAGCGCGCGCTCCCCCGCGACCGTGACGCCCCTCGGGTCACGGATCGTGCCGAGGGCGGCACCGACGAGGCCGGCGGCGACGACGGCGAGCAGGGCGCCCAGGCCGAAGGTCAGCAGCCGCCACGGCACCCCGAGCAGGGCGTAGCCGATGGCGAGCACCCCGGCGAGCCCGGTGGTCACCGCCGGGGCGGCGCCGAGCGCCAGCAGGCCGCGGGCACCCAGGGCGCGCAGCACGGCATACCCCGGGAGGACCCAGAGGGCCGCCAGGGCGAGGATCCCGGGCGCCACGGCCGCCCAGCCGACGCCCTCGCTCATGCTCCGTGCCTCATGCGGTGACCGGCTCGCCCCCGCCGATGGTCAGCCGGGGGACCCCGGTGAAGCGGTCGGGGTCGGTGACGCGGCGGCCGTCGAGGAGCAGCCGCAGCCCGGGCAGGTCGGCGGCGGACAGGGTGGCGTACTCGGGGTGGTCGGCCTGCACGATCGCCACGTCGACCGGCTCGCCGGGCTCGCCCGGGGCCCAGGCGTAGGGCTCCCAGCCGTAGGCGGACAGCTCCTGCGCGGTGTACATCGGGTCGTGCACGAGCACCTGCGCGCCGCGGGTGCGCAGCGCCTCGACGGTGGCGAAGACCCCGGAGAAGGCGGTCTCCTTGACCCGGCCGCGGTAGGACGCGCCGAGGACGAGCACGCGCAGGCCCTCGAGCCGGCCGAGCAGGGACTCGGCCCGGGCGACGGCATACTCCGGCATGGCGGCGTTGGCCTCGCGTGCGGTGCGCACGACGGTGGCCTCGGCGTCGGTCGAGAGGTAGAGCCGCGGGTAGACGGGGATGCAGTGGCCGCCGACCGCGATGCCGGGCTGGTGGATGTGGCTGTAGGGCTGGGAGTTGCAGGCCGCGATGACCCGGTGCACGTCGATGCCGACGCTGTCGGCGAAGCGGGCGAACTGGTTGGCCAGGCCGATGTTGACGTCGCGGTAGGTCGTCTCGGCGAGCTTGGCCATCTCGGCCGCCTCGGCGCTGCCCATGTCCCACACGCCGTTGGGCCGCGGGAGGTCGTCGCGCCGGTCGAAGTCGAGCACCGCCTCGTAGTACGCGACGGCTCGTCGCGTGCCTTCCACGGTGAGGCCGCCGACCAGCTTGGGGTAGCGCCGCAGGTCGGCGAGGACGCGGCCGGTGAGGACGCGCTCGGGGCTGAAGACGAGGTGGAAGCCGTGGTCGCCCCCCTCGCGCAGCCCGGAGATCTCCTCGATCATGGGCTTCCAGCGGCCACGCGTCGTGCCGACCGGGAGGGTGGTCTCGTAGGAGACAAGCGTGCCGGGGGTGAGGTGCTGGGCCAGGCTCTGGGTCGCCGCGTCCATCCAGCCGAAGTCGGGGGCGCCGGTGACCTCGTCGACGAAGAGGGGCACGACCACGATGACCGCGTCGGCGCCCGGGACGCCCTCCGCGTAGTCCGTCGTCGCCCGGAGCCGGCCGGCCGGCACCAGCTCGGCGAGCTTGTCCGCGAGGTGCGCCTCCCCCGGGAAGGGCTCGTGGCCCTCGTTGATCGTCGCCACCGTCTGGGCGTTGACGTCGATCCCGACGACCTCGTGCGAGGGGTCGGCGTCGGCGAACTGCACCGCCAGCGGCAGCCCGATCTTGCCCATCGCGACAACGGCGATCTTCATCCGTGCTGTGTCCGTCCTGGTCGGCGATCCCTGCCGGGCCAGGATACGTGGGCGGGTGGACCCGGCGGTCCGGCTCCCCGGCGCGCCCGCGCCCGGTCGATCAGGGATCATCGGGGCATGTCCGACAGCACCTTCGTCCTGTCCACCCCCGACGGCAGCCAGGTCCACCTCACCACGTGGCTGCCCGAGGGCGCGCCTCGCGCCGTCGTCCTCGTCGCGCACGGCATGGTCGAGCACGCCGCGCGCTACGAGCACCTCGCGCGGCGCCTCCTCGACCACGGGTATGCCGTCTACGCGCCCGACCACCGGGGGCACGGGCATACCGTCAGCGGGCGGGGCGAGCGCGGGCTGCTCGGGCACATGGCGGACCAGGACGGCTTCGCCTCGGTCGTCGACGACCTGCTGGCGCTCACCGACCGGATCGAGGCCGACCTGCCTGGCGTGCCCGTCGTGCTGCTGGGGCACAGCATGGGCTCGTTCCTGGCCCGCGCCTACGCCGCGCGCTACGGCGACCGGCTCGCGGCGCTGATCCTGTCCGGCACCGCCGGCGCCCCGGGGGTGCTGGCGAACCTCGGCCTCGGCGTCGCCTCGCTCGAGGCGCGACTGCGCGGGCCGCGGGCCCCGAGCCACCTCATGACGACGCTGACGATGGGGCCCTACAACGCGCGCTTCCGCCCCAACCGGACCCGCTCCGACTGGCTCTCACGGGACACGGCGCAGGTCGACGCCTACGAGGCCGACCCGCTGTCCGGCGCGACCGCCAGCGCGGGCTTCTACCGCGACCTACTCACCGGGCTGCGCTGGGTGAGCCAGCGCTCGGTCGCCGCGCAGATGCCGAAGGAGCTGCCGGTGCACCTCGTCGCGGGCGAGGTCGACCCCGTGGGCGGAGAGGCCGGGACCGAGGAGGTCGCCGCACTGTTCCGCGACGTGGGCATGCAGGACGTCACGACGCGGATCTGGCCCGGCGCCCGCCACGAGGTGCTGCAGGAGGTCAACCGCGACGAGGTCGAGACCGAGCTCCTCGCCTGGCTCGACGCCCACGTCCCCACCTCCACCCCCTGACCCCCTCCTAACCGACCGGCCGCACGGTTTGTGTCGACCGGCCGCACGGTTTGTCGCGACCGGCCGCACGGTTTGCGTCCACCGACCGCACGACTTGCCTCGACCGACCGCGTGGCGCGGCCAGTCGGTGCAAAGTGCGCGGCCGGTCGGTGCAAAGTGCGCGGCCGGTCGGGTCAGGGGCGGGGTCGCCGGGAGGCGCGGAGGGAGGCGGGCATGAAGCGCAGCGGCGCCTCGGGGTCCAGGGCGTGCCGCCACGACGAGGGCAGCAGGGTGCGGGGGGTGCCGTGGCGCCGGCGGGCGCGGGCGAGCTCGACCAGGCGAGGCGCGGGGACGCCGGGGTCGAGCGCGGCGGCGAGCAGGTCGCGGTCGGCGAGGCTGAGCGGGGCCGCACACCCCGGCGCGGCCACGAGCACGCGGCGGGTCACCCGGGCCATCTCGGCCCGCTCCTGCGCCGTCCACCACCACGGGTCCGGCCGCCCGAGGATCGCGCCGAAGACCTGGATCCGCAGCACCTTCGTGCCCACCGCGCGCCGCTCCTGCTCGGTGAGCCGCGACATCCACGGCAGGTCCCAGAGGACGTCCGCCGTCTCCAGCTGCTCGCTGATCGGCCGCGGCCGGCCGGTGATCCGGTCGGGCGCGTCCTCGTGGATGAGGTATGCCGGGGCGCCGGTCGCGAGGATCACGCGGGCCTGGGCATACAGCGCGGTCATCATCGGCAGGTCCTCCCCCACCCTGGCCCCGGGGTGCAGCCGCGTGCCGGGCAGGCTGAGCGCGCCCCTGGAGATGAGGCCGAGCGGTGCGGAGCGGTAGCTGAGCCGGTCTCGCACCAGGTCCTGCGCCCGGGACGCGCCGCGGCGCGCGGAAGGGCCCACCCTGCTCGGGGGCGTCGGCACGCGGCGCCCGGACAGCTCCAGCCGCGGCAGCACGACGACGGGCTCGTCCGGGGCGGCGCCGTCGGCGGCGTCCAGCCAGCCGGCCAGCGCGCCGGGGGCCAGCGCGTCGTCGGAGCCCATGATCGCGACCCACGGGGCGGTGGCCGCGTCGATCCCGGCGTTGAACGGCCCGCTCGGGCTCGGTATGCCGTCGCGCACCTCCAGCACGCGGACGCGAGGGTCGTCCGCCTGGTCCCCGAGCTGCTCCCGGACCGTGCCGGCAGGCAGGTTGTGCGCGACGACGCTCACCCGCACGGCCAGGTCCGGCGAGCCGTCGAGCACCGAGCGCACGGCGCGTCCGACGTCGCGCTCCGTGCTGTGCACGGCGATGACGACGTCGACCTCCGGGTCAGCACCGCCCTTCTCCCCCACAGCCACCGCGGTGGCTCCGTGTCGCCGGGGCAGCACCTTGCCACCGCGGTCGGTGCGAGCGGCGCGGTCGGTGCGACTGGCGCGATCGGTGCGGGCAGCGCGGGTGGTGGCGAGGGCATACACCTCGTCGACCCGGTCGGCGTAGGCCTCGGCGCCGAAGCGCTCGCGCAGCGGCCGCGCCACGTCGTCGGCGGCGAGCGCGGCGGCGGCCGCCCAGACCCGCTCGACCGCGTCCGCCCAGTCCCCGGCGGGCGCGCCGGGCGGCACGAGCGCACCCGTCGGGGGCGCGACGAAGTCGCGTGGCCCCTCGACGTCGCCCACGACGACCGGGCGGCCGGACGCCAGCGCCTCCGCCGCCGCGAGGCAGAAGGTCTCGGCCCGCGTGGGCAGCAGGAGCAGGTCGGCACCCTCCAGCGCCGCCTGCACCTCTCCCGGCGGCAGCGACCCGGTCAGTCGGAGCGGCACCGCGTGCGCCCGCGCCTCGCGCTCGACCTCGTCCCGCAGGACGCCCTCCCCGACCCAGGTGAGCCGTGCCTCCACCCCGCGCCGGCGCAGCTCGGCCGCGGCGAGGACGGCCCGCACCGGGTCCTTGCGCGGGATGAGCCCCCCGACGGCCACGAGCTCGAGCGCACCACGCCCGCTCAGCGGCAGGTCGGGGTCGCGCCGGGGCGCCGGCTCGGTCGGGGCCGGGACGATGTTGGGCACGACGCGCACCGGCCCCCGCCGGAGCCGGCGGACCTCCCGCGCCAGGCCCTGCCCCACCACGGCGACGACGTCCGGGCGGGCGAGCAGCGGGCGCACCACCTGCCGCGCCGCCCGCAGCGTCCGCGACAGCGTGCCCGGCGCGGCGAGCCCGGACCAGTGCTCGGTATGCACCCAGGGCTGCGGCGGGCGACGCCCGGCGAACGGCAGCAGCGCCGAGACCGCCATCGTGTGGACCAGGTCGGCCCGGCCCTGCAGCTGCGCGACCCGCCGGGCGGCCCGGGCGACGTGGTCGGGTCGGCGCGGGTCCATGACGAGCTGCTCCACCGGGACCGAGGGCACCGGGTCCCCGGTCGCGACGTCAACGGGGAGCTCGACGGTGGTGGGCCCCCGCGACCCCGCCCGGTCGGCCAGCCGAGGCGCGACCAGGTGCAGCACGACGACCTGGTGCCGGCCCGCGATCGCCGCCACGTCGCGGGCGACGAAGACACCGGTCCCAGGTGACGCCGAGGTCGGCCACCACGTCGTCACCACCAGGACCCGCACCCGGCCACGCTATCGCGGCGCCTCCCGAGCAGCCTCTAGGCTGGCGGACATGTCGATGACGCACACGCGCGACGGAGCGGCGGCCCTCGCGCGCCTCCGTCGGGCGCTGGCCGACGGCTCCCTCGCCGACCTCGCCGAGAGGCACGGGCTCGCCCTCATGGTGCTGTTCGGCAGCGCCGCGGACCCCCGTGAGACATCGCCCGGTGACCTGGATCTCGCGGTGGCGTGGAAGAGCGGGACCGGGACCGGCGATGTCGTCGGCGTGACGAGCGACCTGCTCGCTCTCCTGGGCGACGGGGTCGACGTCCTCGATCTGGACCGCGGCAGCCCGGTCGTCCGCCAACGGGCCCTCACCTGCGGAGAGGTGCTCCTGGAGCGCGAAGCGGGCGCCTTCGCGACCCGTCAGATGATGGCCATCCGGGACCACGTCGACACGGCGCACCTGCGTCGCCGGCAGCTCGAGCTCCTCACGGAGCCGCGCCCATGACTCCCTGTGATCTCGACGCCGACGTCGTCCTCGCGCGGCTCGCGCACCTGGACGAGCTGATGCGCATCCTCACCGACATGGGTCGTCCCACGCTGGCGGGGGACCCGGTGGCCCGGCTGGCCACCGAGCGAATCCTGAGCCAGTCGGTCGAGATCGTGGTGGACATCTGCAGCCACGTCATGGCCACGCAGTCCGGCCGGGCTCCGGCGACCTATCGGGAGGCGGTCGAGGGAGCGGCCTCCGTCGGTGTCATCCCGCCGGAGACCGCGGCCGACCTCGGCCGTGCCGTCGGGATGCGCAACATCCTGGTCCACGAGTACCTCGCGGTCGACGTCACTCTCGTCGAACGGGCGGCGGCCGATGCGCCGGAGCTGCTGGGTGACTTCGGCCGCACCGTCGCAGGGTGGCTGGAGGCTCGCAGGTGAAGGTCCTGTCCGTCGTCGGCGCCCGCCCGCAGTTCGTCAAGCTCGCACCGATCGCTGCCGAGTGCGCGGCCCGCGGGGTGGAGCACGTCATCGTGCACACCGGTCAGCACTACGACCCGATGCTCTCCGACGTCTTCTTCGCCGACCTCGGCATCCCCGACCCGGACGTCCACCTCGGGGTCGGCTCCGGGGGTCACGGCGCCCAGACCGGCGCGATCCTCGCCGCCATGGACGACGTCCTGGCCGAGCACGCCCCCGACTGGGTGCTCGTCTACGGCGACACCAACTCCACCCTCGCCGGCGCGCTGTCCGCAGTGAAGCTGCACCTGCCGGTCGCGCACCTGGAGGCCGGGCTGCGCTCGTTCAACCGGCGTATGCCCGAGGAGCACAACCGCGTCCTCACCGACCACGCCGCCGACCTGCTGCTGGCGCCGACCGCGGTCGCGGCCGCCCACCTGGCCGACGAAGGGCTCGCCGGGCGCACCGTCGTCGTGGGCGACGTCATGATCGACGTGCTGCACCGGGTCCGGGACGAGCTGGTCAATATCGAGGCGGTCCTGGACGACCTCGGTATGCCCGCGGGCGGCTTCTCCGTCGCGACGATCCACCGGGCGGAGAACACCGACGACCCGCAGCGCCTGGCCGCGATCGTCACCGCGCTGCAGCAGGTCGACCACCCGGTCGTCCTGCTCGCCCACCCGCGGCTGCGCGCCCGGGCCACCGAGCAGGGGCTGGACCTCGACGGCGGTGCGCTGCGCACCCGCGACCCCCTGGCATACCCGCAGCTGGTGGGCGCGGTCAGCCGGGCGCGCGGGGTCATCACCGACTCCGGCGGGCTGCAGAAGGAGGCCTTCGCGCTGCGGGCGCCGTGCACCACGGTGCGCACCGAGACCGAGTGGGTGGAGACGGTCGAGCTGGGGTGGAACGTCCTCGTCGAGCCCGGTCCGGCGCTGCGCGAGGCGGCGTCCCGTCCCGCGCCCGGGCCCACGGACGCGGCGCCCTACGGCGACGGCCACGCGGCCGCGGCGGTGCTGGACGCCCTGGCCGACGCCGCGAGGCGCTAGGGCACCGAGTCAGCCGTTGACCCGCGCCGCGAGCGTGTCGACCGCCCGCTCCCAGCCGCGCACCTGCTGCTCGGCGGACAGCTCGTGGGCGGCCTCGTCGGCGGCGGCCTTGAAGCCCGCCACCTGCTCCGCGTCGAGCGAGTCCAGGGTCGCGGCCAGTGCCTGGGCGGTGAAGTCCGCGCTCACGAGCCCCAGACCGTGCCGCCTCACGAGGGCCGACATCTCCGGGCTCGGCCCGACGACGAGCGCGAGCCGCCCCTGGACGAAGTCGAAGATCTTGTTGGGCAGCGCCCACAGGTGGTTGAAGGACACCGGCGGGAGCACGTAGACCCCGACGTCGTGCGCGTTGAGCGTCGCCGGCAGCTCGTGCGGCGCGACCGGGGGGTGTATCTGCACCGAGGCCGACCCGGCATACCGCTCCCGCAGCTGCTCGAGGTAGGCCGGGTCGTTCGGCATGAGGTAGAGGTCGAGGGTCATCGGCCGGGTGACGAGCTCCATCGCCTCGAGGATGACGTCGAGGCGGTGCCGCTGGGCGTTGCCGGAGTGCACCAGGCGCAGCGGTGCACCCCCCTCGACCGGACGTGGGTCGAGGTCGACGAACTGCGGGGCGTTGACCACGACCCCGGCGCGCAGCCCGAAGCGCAGCCGGTACTCCCGCGCGATGCCCTCCCCCACCGTCGTCACCGAGTCGGCGAGCGGCCCGTAGCGCCGCACCAGCCAGCGGTAGTAGGGCGCGACGAAGGTGCGCCAGCGCCGCGACTCCTCGTTCTGCCGGGGGTGGTACTCGTGCAGGTCGGCGTGCACGCCGCCGGTCGGCGCGAGGTCGAGGGCGAGCGGCAGGGTGTCGATGTCGTCGGCGAGGACGACGACGAAGCGCCGCTGCCCCGCGAGCAGCTCGGCCGCCTCCAGCGTCACCGGCGCGCTGCGGTATGCCGCCTCGAACCGGCGCAGCACGAGCAGCCGGCGGTCCTTGTGCCAGTGGACGACCTCGTCGGGCAGGCGCAGGTGCTCCACGACGCCGTCGGGGGCCTCGCCGTAGCCGAGCGTGGTCACGGCGTAGCGCGAGGAGAACAGCCGGATCTGCCGCAGCACGCGAGCGTCCGACCGCAGCGTGCTCCAGGCCATGATGAGCAGCCGGGGCCGCGGGTCAGCCGGCACGGCCACCCCGCGCACCGTCGGCGACGGCCTGGACCGCGCGCACCCAGGCCGGGGACTGGCGCTCGTCGGAGAGCTCCCGGGCGGCCCGCGCCGCGGCCTGCTTCCACCCCGCCACGCGGTCTGCCTGGACCTGCGCGACAGCCGCGGTGACGGCGGCCACGTCGAAACCGTCCGCCACGACGCCCACCCCGTGCTCCCTCACGAGGCGCGCCATCTCGGGGCTGGGGCCGACGAGGAGCCCTAGCCGCGCCTGGACGTAGTCGAAAACCTTGTTGGGCAGCGCGTGCGTGTTGTTGAAGGACAGCGGGGGCAGCACGTGGATGCCGACGTCGTGCGCGTTGAGCACGCCGATGAGGTCGGCGTAGGGGACGGCGTCGTGCACCCTCACCACGCCACCGCTCTCCCGCGCGGCCCGGCGCAGCTCCTCGAGGTGGCCCGGGTCGTTGGAGGTGAGGTAGAGGTCGAGGGTCACCGGGGACCCCGCCGCCGCGGCGGCGACGACGGCCTCGGTCATGACCGGCAGGTGCCGGTTGCGCAGGCACGCGCCGGAGTGGACCAGCCGCACGGGTGCGTGGACCGGGGTCGGGGTGAGGGCGGCATACGGGCTTGCGTTGGTGACCACGCCGACCTCGACCCCGCAGCGCGCGGTGTACTCCGCCGCGATCCGCCCGCTCACCGTGGTGACCGAGGCGCACCGCGGCAGGAAGGTCCGGCACAGCCACTCCTGGTAGGGCGAGATGCGCCGCATCCAGGCCTCGTCCTCCTCGTGCAGCAGCGGGAAGAACTCGTGCAGGTCCGCGTGCACCCCCGCCCGCGGCGCGAGCCACAGCGCCAGCGGAACAGCGTCGAGGTCGTTGGCGAGCACGACGTCCGCCGCGCCGCGCGGCAGGTGCCGCAGCGCCCAGCGGACGCCGGCCTGCGCGGTGTAGGCGGCGCGGTAGCTGCGCAGCGTGATGAGCCGGCCGTCCAGGGCGTTCTGCCGGTCGGCCGGCACCTCGACGTGCCCGACCACCCCGTCCGGCGCCGGCCCGTAGCCGCAGGTCACGACGTCGAACTCCCGCGACAGGTGGCGGACCTGCTTGAGCACCCGGGCGTCCCGCGCAATCGGGCTGAAGGACAGCACGAGCACGCGCGGGCGCTGCGCGTCGTGGAGGGTATGCCGCCCGCCCACCGCGGTGCGCACCTTGCCGACCACGTCGCTCACCGCGGCCTCGGCGTGGGCGCGCACGGTGGCCTCGGGGGCGAGGTTGGCACGGGGGTCGGGGGTGAGCAGGATGTCCCAGCGCGAGGCCTCGCCTCGGGCCGCCGAGGCGGCGGCGAGCGCGTCGGTGTCGGGGGCGACGAGCACCGCGTCGAGCAGGGCCCGGTCGGCGCGGTGCAGGGCGCGCTCCGCTCCCGGGGCCATGGTGAGCAACCCGCGGGTCAGGTCGCGGACGAAGGCGGCCTCGCCGGGCGACCAGTCCAGCGGCGCCGGACGCCGTCGCACGGCAGCCAGCACGTGGATCCGCAGCGTCTTGACCGCGATCGCCTCCCGCGCCGGCTCGGGCAGCGCCCGCACCCAGCGCAGGTCGAGCAGCCGGGCGTGCGCGGCCAGCTCGTCGGCGACCGGGCGGGTGGTCGAGGTCGTCCTGCTCTCGCCGCGGGTCCCGATGACGTAGGCCGGGGCCTCGCGGGCCAGGTCGACCCGCTCCCCGGAGGCGGCGAGCCGCAGCGAGAGCTCGACGTCCTCCCCGGTCTGCAGCCCGGTCGTGAGCGGGCCGTCGCCCTCGAGCAGCCCCAGCCCGTCCAGCGCCTCGCGCCGCAGCAGGCCGAGCGGTGCGGTGCGGTAGGCCAGCCGGTCGGCCACGAGGTCGAGGTCCCGGCTGCGCCCGGGCCGGGTCCGGGGGGTCGGCACCGCCTCGCCGTCCTCGGTCTCGACGCGCGCCATGAGCCACGCCGACCCCAGCTCGTCAGCCAGCCGCACCCATGCGGGGAGCGCACCGTCGGCATACCGGTCGTCCGAGCCGATGATGCTGACGTAGCGCCCGTCGGCGGCCAGGATGCCCGCGTTGAACGGGCCCGCCGGACTGCGCAGCCCGTCGCGCACGGTCAGGTAGCGCACGTGCGCCGCGAGCTCGGAGGCGTCCTCGCCACGACCGGCGAGACCGTCCTCCATGCGACGGCGCACCTCCCGCTCGTCGACCTCGTGGCAGGCGACGGTCACCCGGATGCGCGGCCCCCCGGCGACGACGCCGCGCAGGTCGGCGCCGCGCAGCGCGGAGTGCACCACCTGCCAGACCGGGCGGGCGACGTCGTGGACCGCCACGACGACGTCGACGTCGACAGCGGGCAGCACCGGCCCGGCGACCCCCTCGGCAGCACCCGTGCTCATGCCAGCCCCGACAGCCGCGCCTGGGTCGCGAACTCCGGGTGGGCGGCGACGACCTGCTCGAAGTCGCCGCGGGCGACGATCGTGCCGTCCTTCATGAAGCACACCTGGTCGCTGTGCCGCACCGTGGAGAGGCGGTGCGCGACGGCGATGACGGTGACCTGGCCGTGCAGGTCGCGGATCGCGGTGGCGACGGCGTCCTCGGTCGCGGTGTCGAGCGCGGAGGTCGCCTCGTCGAGCACGAGCACGAGCGGGTCGGCATACAGGGCGCGGGCGATGCCGAGGCGCTGCCGCTGCCCGCCGGACAGGGCCAGTCCGCGCTCGGCGACGCGCACGCGCAGCCCCCCGCGCTCGGTCACCACGTCCATCAGCTGGGCCCGTTCCAGGGCCTGGGTGACCGCGGCCTCGTCGATGTCCTCGCCCCAGGTGAGGGCGACGTTCTGGGCGATGGTCCCGTCGAAGAGGTTGACCTCCTGCGGCACGTAGCCCACCCGCGACCGCCAGGCGCCGAGCACCTCCGGCAGCGGCCGCTCATCGACCCGGATCTCCCCGGCCGACGGGGTGAGCAGGCCGAGCAGGAGGTCGACGAGGGTGGACTTGCCCGCCCCGGAGGCGCCGACCAGGGCCACCGAGGAGCCGAGCGGGATGTCCAGGTCGAGGTCGTGCACCGCGGGCTCGGGGGCACCGGGGTAGAAGAAGGCGACGTCGCGCAGCGCGAGCAGGCGCGGCTCGTCCGGCAACGGCTCGGTGCCGAGCTGCTCGGCCGCCGCGACATAGCCCTGCGCGTCCTGGATGTCGGTGATGACCGCCTCCGCGTGCGGGAGCGTCGAGGCCGTCTGGGTGATGATCGACTGGAAGCGGTTGACGCTGGGGATCATCCGCATCCCCGCGACCGCGAAGAGCGCGACCGCCTCGAAGGCCTGGTCCGCCCCGCCGAGGAGGTATGCCGCTCCCCCCACCACCGCGAAGCCCAGCACGAGCCCGGTGTCGGTGACGAACTTGGGGACGGTGTTGAGGAACATGAGGTGCGAGCGCGCCCGCGTCGCGTGCACCCGGTTGGCGTGCACCTCGGCGGCGACCTCGCTCGCCTTGCCGCGCAGCGTGACCTCCTTGAGCGCGCCCATCATCTCGGTCATGAGCCCGGCCACCTTGAACGAGTAGTCGCGGCCGACGCGCCCGGCGACGACCGCGCGCGGGGAGATGACGACGTACATGAGGACCGCGAGGCCGCCGAGGTAGGCGAAGGTGACCAGCGCGGTGAGTGGCTGGGCGACGAGCAGCACCACGAGCACGGCGCCGAAGGTCGCCAGCTCGGCGGGCAGCGAGGCGGCGGGCAGCAGCAGCCCGGTCGTCGTGTTGGCGATGCCGACGTCGGCGAGCCGCACCAGCTGGGAGGTGTTGCGGCGCAGCCGCTCGGTCCACGGGGCGCGGATGTAGGCGCCGAAGAGCCTGTCGCCGATGACGAGGTCGTAGGCCGCGAGCCGCTTCGCGACCGCCCACTGCAGGGCCATGGTTGCCAGCCCCTTGACGACGACGAGGGCGCAGATGCCGCCCAGCAGCCAGGCATACCGCTCCGGCGGCACCGCCCCGAGCAGCGGCAGCTGCACCGGGTTGCCCTGGATCATCGGGGCCAGGGTGAGCGCCAGCAGCGAGAGCGCGAGGATGTCGACGACGGCGAGCACGCTGGAGGCCGCGGCGAAGCCGAGGAGGAACCAGCGCGTGCTCGGCGGCAGCAGCGGCAGCAGGCGACGCAGGGCCCGCAGCAACCGGATCATGCGGGCCGCCTGGTCATGGGCCCCATCGTAGGCTGCGGGCGTGGCCCTACCCGTCAACCGACTGCGGCGGCTCGCCTGGCGCGGGCTCGCCGCGCTGCCCGCGCCGGTGCGCGACCTGGCCGCCCTGCCGGTGCGGCGGCGGGCGGACGCGGAGCTGCGGGCGCTGGCCCCCATGCCCGCGGCGGCGCGGCGGCTCTACGTCGGGCCGTGGAACACCGCCGGCCAGGGGTATGCCTGGGCGCACGCCGCGCAGGAGCACCTCACCGGCGTGGCGGCCCAGAACCTCGCCGCCGCCCGCTCCCTCGCGCAGCCGGGCTTCCGCTTCCCGGCCGACCACGAGCTGTCGGTGCTCGCGCAGCGCGGGCACGTCCGCTCGATCCACGGCGAGCGGGTGCTGCGGGAGGCCACGCACGTGCTCTTCGAGTCCGGCCGGCCGGTGCTGGGCGACCTGCACGCCCGGTCGATGCTCGACGACGTGGCGGCCCTCGACGCGGCCGGCGTCCGGCACGCGGTGGTCTACCACGGCAGCGAGATCCGTGACCTGCGCCAGCACGCCGCGGCCTACCCGCACAGCCCGTTCGGCGGCGAGTGGGACGACTACCTGCGGACCCTGCAGGAGGTGGTCGGGCGCAACGCGCGCGACCTCGCGGCCTACCCCGGGACGGTCCTCGTCTCCACCCCAGACCTGCTCGACGTGCTCCCCGGGGCGACCTGGCTGCCGCTCGTGGTCGACGTCGACAGGTTCGCCGCGGCGCCCGGGCGACGGGCGCTCGGGCGCGAACGCCCGGTGGTGCTGCACGCCCCGTCCAACCCGCGGCTCAAGGGCACCGAGGTGGTCGAGCGGGTGCTGGAGGGTCTGCAGTCGGCCGGGCTGGTGGAGTACCGCCGGCTCGCCGGGGTCCCGCACGAGCAGATGGCCGCCTTCGTCGCCGACGCCGACGTCGTGGTCGACCAGGTCGTGCTCGGCAACCCGGGCGTGCTGCTCGCCGAGACCCTCGCCGCCGGCCGGCTCGCCGTGGCGCACCTGGCGGCCGGGGTGCGGGAGCGCATGGCCCGCGCCGACCGTGACCTGGGCGGCGACGGGGTGGTGCCGGTGGTCGAGGCCGACGCCGGGACGCTGGAGCAGGCGCTGCGCGACGTCCTCGCCGACCGCGACGGGCATACCACTCTCGCCTCGCGAGGCCCCGCCTGGGCGGGGCGCCACCACGACGGCCGCCGCGCCGCCGCCGTGCTCGATCAGGTGCTCCTCTCCCCCTGATCCCCCACCGAGCGTCCGGTCTGGCGCCGCCCATCCCCCACCGAGCGTCCAGAGTGGCGGCCTGACCCTGCTGTCAGCCCCCGCCTCGCGCCTCCCGCCACGCCTGCACCATCTCCTCTGCGTCGAGGCGCCCCACCACCGGCGGCGACGTCGGACCGGCGGACGGGCGCCGGCGGTCGGCGAGCACCCGCTCGTTGAAGTCCGCCACCACCGTGCGCACCGACTCCTCGTCGGGCAGCGGGAAGAGCGACTGCGGATAGGTCGCCTTCTCCCGGCGCAGCTGCATCACGCCCGGCAGCGCCCCGGAGAGGTCGAGCTGCTCGCGGGCGATGAGGCTCTTGACCCACCAGTCCGGGTCGCTACGGGTGTCGACGTCGCGCAGCGGCTTTCCCGCTCCGGGCAGGTTGTCGAAGGCACCCCGTCGCTGCGCCGCCTCGATGCTCTGGTCCACCCAGCTCTGCACCGCCCGGGCCGTCGTGGCCGCCGGCGGTCGGCGCCCCTTGACTCCCTGGTCGGCCAGCTGGTCCTCGGCCTTGGGCGCACCCGGCCGCTCCCCCGCTCTGCCGAAACGTGCCATGACCGGTCCTCCTCATCGCCGGCCCCCAGTCTACGGGCGGGCCCGCAGCACCACCCGGGCCGCCGCCTCCCCGGTCGCGGCCAGGCTCCGGTGCTCGTGCACCCACCGGACGCGGCGTCCCGCCTCGGCGGGGTCGGGACCGGCCCGCAGCGCCTCGGTCATCGCTGCCGCCACGGGCTGCACGTCGTACTCGACGGCGGCGCCCAGCCGGTGCTCGCGCACGTCCTGCGCGGCGGGGCCGGGACCGGCGAAGACGACGGGGGTCCCGCAGGCCAGCGCCGCGACGACCTTCGTCGGGTAGGCGAAGTCGTAGCCGACCCCGGGCCGGACGCTCACCAGCGCCGCTGCGGCCCCGCGCAACCAGGCCGCCGCCTCCTCCGGCGGCACCAGCGGACGCAGCTCGACCGCTCCCCCGGGCAGGTCCGCGGCGATCCGCTCCAGCGCGCGCCAGGACGACCCCTGACCGAGGAAGACCAGCCGCGCCCCGGGCGCCTCCCGCACGACCTCGCGCATCGCCTCGGCGAAGACCTCGGCACCCTGCCACTCCGAGGCGGTCCCGGCATACACGAGGTATGCCGTGCCCGGCGCCTCCGGGTGCACGTCACCGTCCGGGGTGAAGACCGCGGTGTCGACCCCGTTGGGCACGACGCTCACCGGGGCGTCCGGACCGGCCAGGGCCCGGACACGGTCGGCGACCCCGTCGCTCACCGCGACGACGTCGCGCGCCCCGCGCAGCGCGAAGGCCTCCACCGCCCGCATGAGCCGGACCACGGGCTGTGGTGCCCCCATCGAGGCCGTGGCGTCGGACCAGACGTCGGCGGCGTAGTAGACGTAGGGGGTGCGGCGCCGCGGGGAGAGGAGCGAGCGGAGCCCGAGCGCCACCCGGGTCACGGCCCCGGTCGTGGGCGGCGGCTCGACGACGGCGACGTCGGCCCGCGGACCGATGAGCAGCCGCAGCGCGAGCGGGAGGTCGAAGGACAGGTAGGGCAGGTAGCCGCGGACATAGCCGGTCCGGTCACGCAGCACCGGCCACCGGGAGACGGTGACCTCGCCGGTCGGCCCGCTCCCCCGGCCGCGCAGCGCCGGGGGCGGCGTCGTCGTGAGCACCCGGACCCGGGCCCGGTCACCCAGGGAGCGGACGAGGGCCCGCAGCCGGAAGGTCGCGGCCGCCGCCTCCGGGGCATAGATCCGCGTGGCGAGCACCACGAGCGGCGGACGGTCGGTCACAGGGTCTGGGTGCTGCCGGCGGCGGCGGAGGCGAGCACCGCCTCGACGACCTCGAGGGTGTGCACGCCCTCGGCCATCGACACGACGTCCGCCTCGCGGCCGCGGAGGGCGTCGCGGAAGTTCTCCTGCTCGACGCGCAGCGGCTCGCGGCGGGCGATGGCATACCGGATCGAGTCGCCCTCGGAGACCCCGCGGAAGGTGGCGGCGCGCTCCCACTCCGAGCGGACGTCGCCGTTCGCGACGAAGGTGAGGTCGCCGTGGAGCGTGTCCGCGACGAAGGCGCCCTTCTCCCCCGTCGCGACGGTCTCGCGCACCTTGCGCGGGCTGAGCCAGTTGACCGTGTGGGACACGATGATGCCGTTCTCCAGCCGCCCCGTGGCGAGCACCATGTCCTCGTGCTCCCGGCCCGAGCGGTGCGTGACCTGGGCGGCCACGGTGGCGTAGGGCGACCGGGCGATCCACGCGGTGAGGTCGATGTCGTGCGTCGCGAGGTCCTTGACCACCCCCACGTCGGCGATCCGCGCGGGGAAGGGCCCCTGCCGCGAGGTCGTGATCTGGTAGACCTCCCCGAGCTCGCCGTCGGCGATGCGCCGGCGCATCTCCAGCAGCGCCGGGTTGCAGCGCTCGACGTAGCCGACGCAGCCCAGCAGCCCAGCCTGCGTGAAGGCCTGCTCCACGCGCCGGCCGGACTCCACGGTCGCGGCGATCGGCTTCTCCACCATGGTGTGCACGCCGGCTTCGGCGAGCGCGAGCGCGACCTCCTCGTGCAGGTAGGTCGGCACCGCCACCATGGCCGCGTCGATGCCCTCGGCGATGAGCCCCTCGACGTCGCCGAGGACGGGCAGCCCGCCCGCCACGCCGTGCTTGTCGCCGTAGGGGTCGGCCACCGCGACCAGCTCCATCCCCTCGACCTCGCGGATGACGCGGGCGTGGTGGCGGCCCATCGACCCCAGCCCGATGAGGCCCATCCGGACCGTCTTTCCCTCCTCGATCATCGCGCCTCCCCTACGCACCGGCACCGACGACGGCCTGCACCGCGGTCGCGACCCGCTCCAGGTCACCGGGGGTGAGCGAGGGGTGCACCGGCAGGCTGATGACCTCGGCGGCCGCCCGGGCGGTCTCCGGCAGCTCGCCGGCGGGTGCGAAGCGCGCGAGCGAGACCAGCTCGTGGTTGGGCGTGGGGTAGTAGACGCCGCAGCCGACCCGGTGCTCCTCGCGCAGCGCGGTGACGACCTCGTCCCGCTGCTCGCCCGTCGCACCGTCGATGCGCACGGTGTACTGGTGGTAGACGTGCGTGCACCCCTCCCGCACGGTCGGGACGACGACCCCGTCCACCTGCCCCAGGTGCTCGTCGAGCCAGCGGGCGTTGTCCTGCCGCGCCTCGGTCCAGGCACCGACCTTGGTCAGCTGGACCCGGCCGATGGCGGCGTGGATGTCGGTCATCCGGTTGTTGAGCCCGATCACCTCGTTGGCGTACTGCTTCTCCATCCCCTGGTTGCGCAGCAGCCGCACCCCCCGGGCGATCTCCTCGTCGGCGCAGGCGACCATCCCGCCCTCCCCGGAGGTCATGTTCTTCGTCGGGTAGAGGCTGAACATCGCGAACGAGCCGAACCTCCCCACCGGCTTGCCGTGGTAGGTCGCGCCGTGCGCCTGCGCGGCGTCCTCGAACAGCTGGATGCCGTGCTCGGCGGTCACCGCCCGCAGCGCGTCCATGTCCGCGGGGTGTCCGTAGAGGTGGACCGGCATGACCGCCGCGGTCCGGTCGGTGAGCGCGGCGCGCACGGACTCCGGGTCGAGGTTGAAGGTGTCCGGGCTGATGTCGGCGAAGACCGGGGTCGCGCCGGTGAGCGCCACCGCGTTGGCGGTCGCCGCGAAGGTGAAGCTCGGCACGACGACCTCGTCGCCGGCGCCGATCCCGCAGGCGAGCAGCCCCAGGTGCAGGCCCGACGTGCCGGAGTTGACCGCGACGCAGGCGCGCCCGCCGACCAGCTGCGCGCCGAACTCGCCCTCGAAGGCCGCGACCTCGGGCCCCTGCGCCACCATCCCCGAGCGCAGCACCCGGTCGACGGCGGCGCGCTCGTCCTCCCCGATGAGCGGCTTGGCCGCCGGGATCATGGGCTGCTCGGTCATGCGGTCTCCTCATCGGTCTCGGCTCGGCGCAGGGCACCGTCGCTCTCGAGGTATGCCGTCCCCGTCTGCGGGCAGCGC
Organism: Serinicoccus hydrothermalis; assembly: GCF_001685415.1. Lineage (NCBI taxonomy): Bacteria > Bacillati > Actinomycetota > Actinomycetes > Micrococcales > Ornithinimicrobiaceae > Serinicoccus > Serinicoccus hydrothermalis. Next base: position 597,439 of record NZ_CP014989.1, read on the forward strand.
CACTCACCGGGCGTGCCGCTCGGCTCGAGCGGTCGGCCGGCGTGCCCGACCCAGCCGATCTGCCGGGCCGGCACCCCGATGACGAGCGCGTGCGCGGGGACGTCCTTGGCCACGACTGCGCCGGCGGCGACGGTCGCCCAGGGGCCGATCTCGACCGGGGCGATGCAGACCGCCCGGGCCCCGATCGAGGCCCCGTCGCCCACGGTGACGCCCACGGCGTCCCAGTCGCTCGCGTCCTTGAGCGAGCCGTCCGGGTTCACCGCGCGGGGGAAGGTGTCGTTGGTGAGCACCGCCGCCGGGCCGACGAAGACGCCGTGCCCGAGCTTGGCGGGCTCGTAGACGAGCGCGTAGTTCTGCAGCTTGCAGTGGTCCCCCAGGTGCACCCCGGTGCCGACGTAGGCCCCGCGCCCCACCACGCATCCCGCACCGAGGACCGCGTCCTCGCGCACCTGCGCCAGGTGCCAGATCGAGCTGCCGTCGCCGATGCTCGCGCTGTCCGCGACATCGGCGCTGTCGACGATGCGTGTCGTCACGGGACTCCCGGGGGTGCTGGTGGGGGACAATGCAGGCATGACTCTATCGCCCGTGCAGGAGGACACCTGGCTGGTGATCCCCCTGTTCGACGAGGCGCAGGTCATCGAGGAGGTGCTGCGCGAGGCCCGCGCGTTCTTCCCCCACGTCGTCTGCGTGGACGACGCCTCCCACGACGCCTCCGCCGAGCGCGCCCGCGCGGCCGGGGCGCTCGTCGTGCAGCACCCGTTCAACCTCGGCCAGGGGGCCGCGCTGCAGACGGGGATGCGCTACGTCCTGGACGCGACGGACGCGGCATACCTCGTCACCTTCGACGCCGACGGGCAGCACCGTCCGGCGGACGCGGCGGAGATGGTGCAGCGCGCCCGGGAGGAGGACCTCGCGATCGTCTTCGGCTCGCGCTTCCTCGACGACCGGACCCACCCGGGCCGGCTGAAGAAGGTGGTGCTCAAGGTCGCCGTCTGGCTCACCAACCAGCAGACGGGGATGCGCCTCACCGACGCGCACAACGGGCTGCGGGTCATCCGCCGCGACGCGGCGCAGCGGCTGGACCTGCGGCAGAACCGCATGGCGCACGCCACCGAGATCGTCCTGCAGCTGGGTCGCACCCGGCTGCCCTGGGCCGAGCACCCGGTGCACGTGCTCTACACCGACTACAGCCGGGGCAAGGGCCAGTCGCTCATGAACTCGGTCAACATCCTCGTCGACACCATCCTGAAGTGACAGAGAGGCGCTGACGTGCTCGACCAACCCGTCATCAAGCTGGTGCTGCTCGTCAGCGTCGTCGTCGTGACCGCGATGCTCACCCGCTCCACCGCGGGGGTGCGACACCAGGCCGTGCGACGGCTGCTGCTCGTGGGCTTCGTCGTGCTGGCGGCGATGGCGATCCTCTTCCCCCGACTGCTCACCCAGATGGCCCAGCTGCTGGGCGTCGGGCGTGGGGCGGACCTGCTCCTCTACGGCCTGACCGTCGTCTTCCTCGGGTATGTCGCGGCCTCCTACCGCCGCATGCGCCAGCTGGAGCAGCAGGTCACGACGCTGGCGCGCGAGCTCGCGCTGCGCGCCGCCGTGCACGACACGACCGAGCACGACCCGCCGGGGGCTCAGGAACCCTGAACCAACCGGTCCAGGACCGCCTGGCCGGACGTGGCCAGGATGCCCTCGGGGTCGCTGCGCGGCGTGTATGCCTCCCCCTGCGTCGTCGCGACGACGCCGCCGACCTCGTGGACCAGCAGGGCACCCGGCACGTGGTCCCACGGACGGGTCCCGCGGTAGACCAGCGCGTCGCAGGCGCCCTCGGCGAGGTGGGGATAGTCGATGCCGCAGCTCACCCAGGTCAGCGACATGGGCGGGGTGCCGGCGAGCGACTCGCCCACCTGGCGACGGGAGGAGGTGCGCACCCGCCAGCGCGCGGGGTCGGCGTCGGGGCGCAGGACGGGCAGGCGCTCGCCGTTGCGGGTCGCCCCCGCGCCGCGCTCGGCGACGTAGGCCAGACGGTGCTGCGGCTGCCAGATCCAGGAGCGCACCGTCTGCCCGCCCCGTGTCTCGGCGACCATGACCGCGTGGTCCGGAGAGCCGTGCACGAAGTTGCGGGTGCCGTCGACCGGGTCGACGGTGAAGGCGTGCTCGGCGCTGCGGAATGCCTCCATGATGCCCGGGTCGTCGGCGAAGGCCTCCTCCCCGAGGACGGCGGCGTCCGGGTAGGCGGCCCGCAGCTCCCGGGTGATGAGGACCTCGGCCTCCCGGTCGGCCACCGTCACCAGGTCGCCCGGGTGGCTCTTGGAGCCGATCTCGTCCTCGTCCAGGTCACGGAAGCGAGGGGTGATGACCTCCTCGGCGACCTCCTGGAGCAGGGTCAGGACGGCATCCGTCGTCAGCGCGGCCACAGCACCACTGTGTCACGCCTCACCGGTACGTGAGCACGCGCAGGGCAGGGATCTTCGCGAAGTGCGAGGGGTTGGCCGTGAGCAGGGGTGCCTGCGCGTTGAGCGCGGTGCACCCGATGAGAAGATCCATCACCGCGACCGGGGTGCCGAGGCTCGCCAGGCCTGCGTGCACCGTGGCGTAGGTCCCGGCCAGCCGGGCGTCAGGGAGGACCATCGGCAGATCGCCGCAGGCACGCTCGACCCGTGCGCGCTCGCGCGCCGGGTCCGCGTGCCGCTCGGCCCCCACGAGCATCTCGGCCATCACGAAGACGCTGAGGGCCAGCGCCTCGTCGTCGTGGTCGGCCAGCCACGCGCGCGCCGGCCCCTCCTGGTCGCGGCGGCTCTCGCGCAGAGCGTCCACCAGGAACGACGTATCGAGATGGATCACCACGTAGGTTCGCGGACCGCGTCCAGCCGACGCTCGCCGACGACGTCCGCCACGGCGTCCAGCGTCTCGTCGGAGACGTCAGAGGCGTCGAGGGCCGCCCGCAGGTCCCGCGCTGTGGATCCGGCGGCGGGCAGGTATTTCTTGATGACCTGCGAGAAGGACGTCCCGTCCTTGAGACGACTCAGCCTCTCGTACGCCTCGAGGTCGATGGTGATCGTCTTGACAGCCATGCACTTACCATACACGGACCGCTCAGCGGGGGGCTTTCACGGCGAGCACCGGGGCCCCCGCCTCGAGCAGGATCTGCTGGGCCGAGGAGCCGAGGATGAGCTTGCCGATCGCGGTGCGGTGCTTGACCCCGATGACGATGAGCGAGGCGTCCTCCTCCGCCGCGATGTCGAGGAAGTCGCCGACGACGTCGCGGTCCCGCTCGTCGGGCTCGCGCACCCTCACCTCCACCCCCTCGGCGTCCACCTGGGGCCGGCCCTCCTGCATCGGCACGACCACCAGCCCCAGCGACCTCCGGCGCGCCTCGGCCACCGCCGTCTCCTGGGCGGCCTGTCCCTCCGGCGTGGTCGTCCATGCGAGCACCACGGTCATCGCGGCTCTCCGTCCTGTTGCTTGTCAGTTGACGTTGCGTCAGTGATAGTAGTCGCAGGCTGACCAGCGAAGGAGCAGGATGAGCGGGGAGCAGGCACGCAGCGGACGAGCACGGTGGCCGATGGTGGTGTATGCCGTCGTCGCCGTCCTCGTCGTCGGGTGGGCGTTCGCCCTCTCGGCGCAGTCCGCGCAGGACGGTGACTCCGACCTCCGCTCGAGCCTCACCCTCATCGCGCCGGCCAGCCCGGGCGGCGGGTGGGACACCTTCACCCGCGAGCAGCAGGCCGCGATGCGCGCCGACGGGATCGTCAACAACGTCACGGTGCTCAACATCGCCGGGGCGGGCGGCACGATCGGGCTCGGCAAGTTCTCCACCCTGGACGGCCAGGCGAGCAACCTGCTCACGACCGGCACCGTCATGACCGGTGCCATCGCGCTCAACGACTCCCCCGTCGCGATGACCGACGTCCGGCCCCTGGCCCGCATCAGCGAGGAGTACGACATCATCGTCGTCCCCGCGGACTCCCCCTACGAGACCATCGACGACCTCGTCGCCGACTGGGAGCAGGACCCGGGCGCGTTCCCCTTCACCGGGGGCTCGGCCGGCGGCCTGGACCACCTCATCGTCGCCGACCTGGCGATCCAGGCGGGCATCGACCCCACCCAGATCACCTACCTCCCGCAGTCCGGTGGGGGCGAGGCCATCCAGGTGCTCTCCTCGGGCGACGCCCGGGCGGCGGTGTCGGGCTACAACGAGTTCGCCGACCAGATCGAGGCCGGCCGGATGCGCGGCCTGGCCGTCGTCTCCCCGGAGCGGCAGGAGGGGATCGACCTGCCGACCCTCATCGAGCAGGGCTACGACGTCTCCATGACCAACTGGCGCGGCTTCCTGGCCCCGGCCGGGATCACCGACGAGGAGTTCGCCGAGCTCGAGGCCATCGTCACCGAGACGGCGCAGAGTCCGGAGTGGCAGGAGGCGATGGAGCGCAACCGGTGGACCGACGTCTTCCTCACCGGGCCCGACCTCGTCGACTTCATCGAGGAGGACACGCGCCAGAACGAGGCGCTGATCGAGGAGCTGGGGCTGTGAGCGACACCGGCTTCTGGCACGGCCGCTCCGGACTCGTCGTCCCCGGGCTGCTGGCCGCGTGGACGACCTACCTGCTCGTGGGCGTGCTCACCATGGAGGTGCCCGAGGGCACCGACTTCCCCGGGCCTCGCTTCTTCCCCAACATCCTCATCGTGGCGGGCTACCTGCTCTCGGCACTCCTCGTGCTGCACTACCTGCGCCACCCGGAGCCGGTGGACGCCGAGGACCCCGAGCAGCCCGACGCGCCGCGGTGGCGCACCTTCACCGACTGGCAGGCGGTCGCCTGGTGCGTGGGCGGCTTCCTCGTCTTCGCGCTGACGATCGAGCTGCTGGGCTGGATCATCGCCGCCGCCGTGCTCTTCTGGTGCGTGGCCCGCGGCATCGGCTCCACCCGGCCGCTCTTCGACGCCTCGCTCTCCCTGGTCGTCTCGGCGGCGGTCTACCTCGCCTTCGCCCAGGGACTGGGGCTCAACCTGCCGGCCGGCTTCCTCGTGGGAGGGATGTAAAATGGAGTCGTTGTCGCTGCTCATGGAGGGCTTCTCCGGGGCCCTCCACCCGATCAACCTGCTCTGGGTGGTGCTGGGCTGCCTGCTCGGCACCGCCGTGGGCGTCATGCCCGGCCTCGGCAGCTCCATGGCCGTCGCCCTCCTGCTCCCCATGACCTTCGCCCTGGAGCCGACCGCCGCCTTCATCATGTTCGCCGGCGTCTACTTCGGCGGCCTCTTCGGCGACTCGACGATGGCCATCCTCATGAACACCCCCGGTCAGGCCTCGGCCATCGCCTCGACCTTCGAGGGGCACCGGATGGCCAAGGACGGGCGCGCGCCCCAGGCCCTGGCCACCGCCGCGCTCGGGGCCTTCATCGGTGGGTTCTGCGCCGCCGTCGTGGTGGTCTTCCTCGCCCCGTCCCTCGCCGACGTGGCCGCGAGCTTCGGTGCGGCGGAGTACTTCGCGCTCGCGCTCTTCGCCTTCGTGGCGACCTCCTCGATCGTCGGCGACTCGGCGGTCAAGGGGGTCGCCGCGCTCGTCGTCGGGCTGGGGATCGCGACCGTCGGCATGGACCCCACCTCGGCCACCGAGCGCGCGACCCTGGGCATACCCGAGCTCTTCGACGGGATCTCCATCGTCACGGTCACGGTCGCGGTCCTCGCGCTCGGCGAGGTCTTCCACATCGCCTCACGTGTGCGCCGCGACCCCAAGACCGTGGCGATGAAGACCGGTGGTCGGGCCTGGCTCTCGCGCAGCGAGTTCCGCGAGGCCGCGCCCGCCTGGGCCCGTGGCACGGCGATCGGCCTGCCCTTCGGCATCATCCCCGTCGGCGGCTCCGAGGTGCCGACGTTCATGGCCTACGACGTCGAGCGGCGGCTCGACCGCAAGCGCCCGAGCCCGAAGTTCGGCAAGGGCGCGATCAGGGGGCTGGCCGCCCCCGAGGCCGCGGGCAACGCGACCACGGGCACCGCGATGGGCGCGCTGCTGGCCCTCGGCCTGCCGGTCTCGGCGACCGCCGCGATCATGCTGGCGGCCTTCAACCAGTACGGCCTGCAGCCCGGCCCCCTGCTCTTCGACCGCGCTCCCGACCTGGTGTGGTCCCTGCTCGCGAGCTTCTTCGTCGCGCTCGTGGTGCTGCTCATCATCAACCTGCCCTTCGCCCAGCTGTGGTCCAAGCTTCTCCTCATCCCCGCGCCGTACCTCTACGGCGGCATCACGGTCTTCTGCGGCCTCGGGGTGTATGCCCTCTCCGCCGCGCAGTTCGACCTCTACCTGCTGCTGCTCATCGGCATCGTCGGCTTCGTCATGCGGCGCCACGACATCCCGCTGGCGCCGCTCATGATCGGCATGGTGCTCGGGCCGCTGGCCGAGAGCCGGCTGCGCGAGGCGCTGCTGTCGTCCAACGGCGACTACTCGGTCCTCGTGAGCAGCTGGATCACCTGGCTGCTCTACGGGATCCTCGCGGTCGTGCTCATCCTCACCGTGAGGTCGAAGCTGCGCGGCCGTCGCGGCGCGGACGTCTAGCTCTGGCCACGACTAGTCTGGGCACCACCGCCGCCGAGGAGGCACCATGACCGAGGACCTGCCGATCCTGACGCTGCTGCCGCCGATCATCGCGATCGGGCTGGTCATCGCGACGAAGAAGGTGCTGCTGAGCCTCGGCGCCGGTGTCCTGGCCAGCGCCCTGCTCGTCGCCAACTTCAACCCGCTGGAGACGCTGCGCCTCGTCTGGACCAACTTCTCCGTCATCTTCTGGGAGGAGGGTGCGGTCAACACCTACTACGTCTACATCCTGCTCTTCACCCTCGCCCTCGGTGTCATCGCCTCCCTCATCCTCATGTCCGGCGGCAGCCAGGCCTTCTCCGACTGGGCGATCCAGCGCATCCGCACCCGCCGCGGCGCGCAGGCGCTCGGCGCCGGGCTGGGCATCGCGATCTTCATCGACGACTACTTCAACGCCCTGGCCGTCGGCCAGGTCGCCCGCCCGGTGACCGACCGCCACCACGTCGCCCGGGCCAAGCTGGCCTACCTCATCGACTCCACGTCGGCGCCGGTCGCGGTGCTCGTGCCGTTCTCCAGCTGGGGGGCCAGCATCATCGGCATCATGGCCCCGCTCGTCGCCGCCTCGACGCTGAGCGTGAGCGACGTCGGGGCCTTCCTCGGCGCCGCGGGGATGAACTACTACGCGATCGCCGCGGTCCTGCTGGTCTGGGTCGTCGTCGTCCTCGGCCTCGACTTCGGCCCCATGCGCGGCCAGGAACGCCGCGCGATCATGGAGGGCGAGACCTACGACGACAGCGAGGAGATCCCCGGCGAGATCGCCGAGGACCTCCCGGTCCACTCCCCCGGCGCCAAGCGTGCGCTGGTCATCCCCTTCCTGCTCCTCGTCGCCGGGGTGCTCGGCGGCATCGTCTGGACCGGCTACCGCGGCGCCGTCACCGCCGAGGACCACGTCGCCGGCAGCGGGGTCGGCGTCCTCGACGTCATGGCCTCCACCGACGTCACCCAGGCGCTCATCTACGGCGCCGTGCTCGGGCTGGCGTCGGCCTTCTACTACTACGTGCGCTACACCTCCTCCAACCCCCGCTTCTCCACGAGCACGCTGGGCCGCGGGGTGTGGAGCGGGCTGCAGTCGATGCTCCCGGCCGTCTACATCCTGCTGCTCGCGTGGATGCTCGGCGGCCTCATCGGCCAGCTCGGCACCGGCGAGTACCTCGGCGGGCTGGTCGAGAGCGCCAACATGGCGCCGCAGTGGCTCGTGCCGGTGATGTTCGTCCTGGCCGGCGCGATGGCCTTCTCGACCGGCACCTCGTGGGGCTCCTTCGGCATCCTGCTCCCCATCGCCGGCGACATCATGGTCAACGTCAGCGGCGGTGACGAGCTGCTGCTCGCGGCCTTCGGCGCGGTCCTCGCCGGCGCGGTCTGGGGCGACCACTGCTCCCCCATCAGCGACACGACGATCCTGTCCAGCACCGGCGCGAGCTGCAACGTCATCACCCACGTCATGACCCAGCTCCCGTATGCCATCTCCGGCGCCGTCATCGCGCTCATCGGCTACGTCGTCTTCGCCGCCACCGGCAGCGGCTGGCTCGGCTTCGTGGCGGTGCTCGTCGGGCTGGTCGGCGTCGCCGTCCTGGGCAAGACGGTGCTGCAGCGGCTCGAGGACGAGATCCCCGAGGAGGAGCAGGCCAAGCGCTCGCTCTCCTGACCCCGACCCGGCACAAAACCCGTTGCCGTGGCGGCGATGGCCGCGCCAGAGTTCCAGGGTGCCGACCTCCCACCCCACGGGCGACCTCGACCCGTTCTTCGTCGTCGACTGGACGCCGCTGACCGCGGCGGACGACCTCACCGCCGACCAGCGTGTCACCACCTACTGGGACGTCGAGGCGGGCCACCGCGGCCCCGACCCCGTCCCGTCCTGGGTCGTGCAGGACTCCGGCGCGATCGACACCGAGCTCGGCGTGCTCAAGACCGGTAAGGAGGCCGACGTCTTCCTCGTCGAGCGCAGCGCGAGCACCCCCGGGACGGACGCGAGCTGCCTGCTCGCCGCGAAGCGCTACCGCGACGCCGACCACCGCTCCTTCCACCGCAGCGCGGTGTATGCCGAGGGCCGCGGCGTGCGCCGGTCCCGCGACCAGCGCGCGCTGGCCCGGGGCACGGCCTACGGGCGCGCCGTGGCCGCCGGCCGGTGGGCGCAGGCCGAGTGGGAGGCGATGTGCCACGCCTGGGAGGCGGGCGTCCACGTCCCCTACCCCGTCTCGCTGGAGGGCACCGAGCTGCTCATGGAGTTCGTGGGCGAGCCGAGCGGCGCCGCCGCGCCGCGGCTGGCGCAGGTCCGCGGTGACCACGGGCTCCTGGTCCATCTGTGGGAGCAGACCCGCGACGTCGTCCTCGGGCTGGCGGAGGCGGGCTGGGCGCACGGGGACCTCTCGGCCTACAACCTGCTGGTCCAGGGCGAGACGCTGGTCGTCATCGACCTGCCGCAGGTGGTGGACCTCGTGGCCAACCCCCAGGGGGCGGCGCTGCTGCACCGCGACTGCGCGAACGTGGCCAGGTGGTTCACCCAGCACGGGGTCGCCGCCGACGGCGAGGAGCTCTTCGCCGAGGCGGTCGTGCTGGGGTTCTGAGGTCCGGGCCTCCTCGGGGCGACGCGTGACGCATCCCACAATTAGCGCGGTCCATCCATGCCGAAAGATGACTCAGGTTAGGGTTACCTTGTCGGGCGCGGAGAGGCCGCGGCCGACCACCCGACCCTGGAGGAGAAGGATCATGCACCTGCGACGATCGCGCGGTGGCCTCGTGGCCGTCGCGACCGCCGCCGCGCTCACCCTGGCCGCCTGCGGCAGCGACGAGGGCACCGACACCGCCGCGGAGGGCGAGTCCGCCGCCGACGGCGACGCCGCTGCCGCCGAGGAGACCGAGGGGTCCGCCGACGAGTCGGCCGAGGACGGCGGCGAGGAGGCCGCGTCCGGGACCGTCGAGGTGACCGACTTCCAGGGCACCGTCGAGGTGCCGGTCCCCGCCGAGCGGATCATGGTGACCGACAACCGCGTGGTGCGCGCCATGGACGAGTGGGGCGTCGAGATCGTCGCGGCCCCGCTGGACATCTTCCCCGGCGACCTGTCGTATGCCAGCGACGACGCGGTGACCAACCTGGGCAACCACGGCGAGCCGGACCTCGAGGCGATCGTCGCCGCCGACCCGGACCTGGTCCTCACCGGCTACCGCTTCCAGGACTACTACGGCGACATCCAGGACCTCGCCCCGGACGCGGCGATCGTCGACACCACGACCGACTACGAGAACGCCCCGCTCGACGAGGAGCTCATCCGGCAGCTCGAGCTCGTCGGCCAGTCCCTGCAGCACGAGGACGAGGCCCAGGCGATGATCGACGAGTTCAACGCCTCGATCGACGCCGCGACCCAGGCCTACGACAGCGAGCAGACCGTCATGGGGCTGCTCACCTCCGGCGGCGACATCTCCTACGTCGCCCCGGTGACCGGCCGCTCCATCGGCCCGGTCTTCGAGGTGCTCGGCCTCACCCCCGCCCTCGAGCAGGAGGGTGGCGACTCCGGCCACGGCGACGACATCTCCGTCGAGGCCATCGCCGAGGCGAACCCCGACTGGCTGGTCGTCATGGACCGCGACGCGGCCATCGCGGCCGAGGGCGACGAGTACTCCAGCGCGGAGGAGCTCATCGCGGAGTCCGAGGCGCTGCAGAACGTCACCGCCGTGCGGTCAGGCAACATCGTCTACCTGCCGGCCGACTTCTACCTCACCGAGGACATGCAGGCCTACACCGAGCTGTTCAACTCCATGGCGCAGGCCATGGGTTCGGCCCGCTGACCTGCCGGTGACCTCGGGCACGTCCACGAGACCGACCCCCGACCCCGCCCCTTCCCCCGGCCACGCCACGCCGGGGCGAGGGGGCGCGGGCCGGGGGTCCTCGGCGTGGACCCTGCCCCTCGCCGTCCTGCTCACCGCCGGGCTGCTCGCGGTCTCGCTGTCGGTCGGCGTCTACGACATCACCGCGGGCGAGGACGGCTGGGCGATGTTCGGCATCACCCGGGTGCCGCGCACGATCTCCCTCGTGCTCGCCGGGGCCGCCATGTCCATGTGCGGCCTCGTCATGCAGCTGCTCACCCAGAACCGCTTCGTCGAGCCCACCACCACCGGCACCACCGAGTGGGCCGGGCTGGGGCTGCTGCTCGTCCTCATCCTCGTCCCGGGCGCCAGCCTGCTGACGAGGATGACCGGGGCGGTCGTCATGGCCTTCCTCGGCACCATGGTCTTCTTCCTCTTCCTGCGCCGGGTGTCGCTGAAGTCCTCGCTCATCGTCCCCATCGTCGGGATCATGATCGGTGCCGTCGTCGGCGCCGTGTCGACCTACCTCGCCATGGCCACGGACATGCTGCAGCAGATGGGCATCTGGTTCGCCGGCAGCTTCACCTCCGTCGTGCGCGGGCGCTACGAGATGCTCTGGATCGTCCTCGTGGTGACGGTCCTCGTCTTCCTCATCGCGGACCGGCTCACCGTGGCCGGGCTGGGCAAGGACATCGCCACCAACGTCGGTCTCGACTACGACCGGATCATCCTCATGGGGGTCGCGATGGTGTCGGTGGCCACCGGCATCGTCACCGTGGTCATCGGCTCGCTGCCCTTCCTCGGCCTCATCGTCCCCAACGTCGTCTCCCTCATCCGCGGGGACAACCTGCGCAGCAACCTGCCCTGGGTCTGCCTGCTCGGCGTCTGGGTGGTGACGATCTGCGACATCATCGGGCGCACGATCATCATGCCCTTCGAGGTGCCGGTCTCGCTCATCCTCGGCGTCCTCGGCGCCTTCTTCTTCATCGCCCTGCTCGTCATCAGGCAGCGCCGTGCCTGAGACGAGGACCGCCGCCACCGACGCGCCGACGCAGGCCTCCGGGCATACCTCCGGGGAAAGGCGCACCGGACCCTTCGTGCGCGGCCGCGACCGGGTCCGGTATGCCGTGATCATGGCCGTGCTGGTGGTCCTTGCCGTGGGCTTCACCGCCGGGATCCTCGCCTACGGCAACCCGATGCCGGTGGGCAGCGACGGCTTCTGGCGGATCGCCGAGCTGCGCGTCACGAGCATCGCGGTCATCCTCGTCGTCGCCTTCTGCCACGCCTTCGCCACGGTGAGCTTCCAGACCGCGACGAGCAACCGCATCATCACCCCCTCGATCATGGGTTTCGAGACGCTCTACGTCGTCGTGCAGACCGGCGCGGTCTTCGTCTTCGGCGCCTCGGGCGTCGCGATGGTCACCGGCACGACGCAGTTCCTGCTCCAGGCCGCGCTCATGGTCGTCCTGGCCACGATCCTCTACGGCTGGCTGCTCTCGGGGCGCTTCGGCAACATCCACGTCATGCTGCTCGTCGGGGTCATCCTCGGTGGCGGCCTGGGCGCGCTGTCGACCTTCATGCAGCGGCTGCTCACCCCGAGCGAGTTCGACATCCTCACGGCCCGGCTCTTCGGCAACATCGGCAACGCCGACGCGGACTACCTGCCCTACGCCGTCCCGATCGCGCTCGCCGCCGGGGGCACGCTGTTCTGGCGGGCCCGGCGGCTCGACGTGCTCGCCCTCGGGCGGGACGCGACGACCAACCTCGGGCTGAACCACAAGCGCGAGGTCATCGTCGTGCTCTTCCTCGTCTCCCTGCTCATGGCGATGACCACCTCGCTGGTCGGGCCGATGACCTTCCTCGGCTTCCTCGTCGCCATGCTCGCCTACCAGTTCGCCGACACCTACAGCCACCGGCTGCTGCTGCCCATGGCCTTCCTCCTGGGGTATGTCGTGCTGTCCGGGGCCTACTTCGTGCTGCGGCACGTCTTCTACGCGCAGGGCATGGTCACCATCATCATCGAGCTCATCGGTGGGCTGACCTTCCTCGTCTACATCATGCGAAAGGGCCGCCTGTGATCGAGCTCGTCGACGTCGCCAAGAACTACGGCACCGAGACCCGGATCGGGCCGGTGACGACGCAGATCCCCGCCGGCGGGATCACCGCGCTCATCGGGCCCAACGGTGCCGGCAAGTCGACGGTGCTCACGATGATCGGCCGGCTGCTCGGGCTGGACGAGGGCCGGATCACCGTCGCCGGCCACGACGTGGTCCACACCCCCTCCAAGGCGATCGCGAAGATCCTGTCGATCCTGCGGCAGGAGAACCACTTCATCACCCGGCTCACCGTCCGCCAGCTCGTCGGCTTCGGGCGCTTCCCGCACAGCCACGGGCGGCTGACGCCGGAGTGCGAGCGGCACATCAGCGAGGCGATCGACTTCCTCAACCTCACCGGGCTCGAGCACCGCTACCTCGACGAGCTCTCCGGCGGGCAGCGGCAGCGGGCCTACGTCGCCATGGTGCTCGCCCAGGACACCGACTACGTGCTGCTGGACGAGCCGCTCAACAACCTCGACATGCAGCACTCGGTGCAGATGATGCGCCAGCTGCGGGCGGCGGCCGACGAGCTGGGCCGGACGATCGTCATCGTGCTGCACGACATCAACTTTGCGGCCCGCTACGCCGACCAGATCATGGCGATGAACGAGGGCCGGATCACCGAGTTCGGACCCCCCTCGCAGATCCTCACCGACGCGACCCTCACCCGGGTCTTCCACACCCCGGTCAAGGTCATCGACGGGCCCGACGGCCCGCTCGCCGTCTACTACTGACTCCGGGTATGCCCAGATGCCGCCTCAGCCGCTCCACCCGGGGCCGCGTCGCAGCCGGATGGGCCCGATCGCGGTGGAGGGGTCGACCACGCGGCCGCCCTGGGTGATCTCCACCCGGCCGGAGACCACGAGCCGCCGCGCCGCGCGGCGGGCCGGCTCCATGAGCTCGCGCCAGGCCTCGGGCTCCCCGGCACCCTCGCCGCCCTGCCCCTGGGTGCGGGCGACCTCCCGGGCGGCCTCCGACGGGCAGATCGTCGAGCGGGCGGCGCGTGCCGACAGCAGCCGGACGATCGTCGCCTCGAGCTCGCGGTCGACCGGACGCACGCCCCGCTTCCGGCAGGCGGCGGAGCAGTAGCGCACCTGCTCCCAGGAGCGCTCCCACTTCTTGCGCCACTCGATCCGGCGCCCGCAGGAGGCGCACCACTTCTCGGTGGGCGGGTCCGCGCTCATCGCAGCCCGCTGCGGGAGAAGCCCTGGACGAACCAGCGCTGGGCCAGCAGGAAGACGAGCACCATGGGCGCCACCGTGATGAGCGCGAAGGCCATCGTCGCGCCGAAGTCGGGCCCGAACTGCCCCTGCAGGAAGAGCAGCCCGACGGGCAGCGTGTAGAGCGCGTTCTCCCGCAGCGCGATGAGCGGCCAGGCGAAGTCGTTCCACGTCTGCAGCATGCTCATGAAGAAGAGCACCGCGATGAGCGGACGCGAGAGCGGCAGCACGATCCGCCAGAAGATCTGCAGGTGGGAGGCCCCGTCGATGCGGGCCGCCTCGATGAGCTCGCGCGGGATGGTGAGGATGAACTGCCGGGCGAGGAAGACCCCGAAGGCCGAGGCCGCGGTCGGCAGGATCACCGCCCAGTAGCTGCCGTAGAGCCCGAGGTCGGTGACGAGCCGGAACAGCCCGACCATGATGACCTGCACCGGCAGCATGAGCGTGGACAGCGCCACGAGCAGCAGCACCCCGGAGCCGGGGAAGCGCAGGTGGGCGAAGGCATACCCGGCCAGGAGGTTGACCAGCACGATGATGACCGAGGTCACCAGGGCGATCGCCAGCGAGTTGCCGAACCACGTGAGCACCGGGAAGGAGTCGAAGACGCGCCGGAAGTTGTCCAGCGTCGTCTGCTCCGGCCAGAGCCGGAAGCCCCCTCCGGAGAGCGAGGACCGGCTCGAGAAGGCGACGACCGCCATCCAGTAGAGCGGGAAGAGGATGACCACCGCGGCCAGCAGCACTCCTGCGAGGCGCAGTGCCGCGCCCGTGCGACGCCGTGTGGCAGGACCCTGCGGATAACTGTTCACTCCGTCTCCTCCCGCCGCCGCTCGGCGCGCCAGCGCAGGCCGGTGACGACCAGCGTGACGGCCAGGAGCACCACGCCGATGGCCGCGGCATACCCCTGGTCGCGGGTGACGAAACCGGTGTCGTAGGCGTAGGTGACGAGCACCGTGGTGGCCCGCTCCGGCCCGCCGCCGGTCATGACGAAGACGATGTCGAAGACCTGGAAGGAGTAGATGATGTTGAGGATGACGAGGAAGAACGACTGCGGCTTGAGCTGGGGCACCGTGACGTGGAGCAGCCGCTGCCAGGAGTTGGCGCCGTCGAGCCGCGCCGCCTCGTGCAGCTCGTGCGAGATCCCCTGCAGCCCGGCCAGGTAGATGAGCATGTTGAAGCCCACCCGCCACCACAGCGTCATGATGACGACGGAGGCGAACGCCGCCGGCCCGTGCGTCTGCCAGTCGATCTGGGGCAGCCCCAGGACCCGGGCGGCCTCGGTGAGGAAGCCGCTGTTCTCGTCGAAGATCAGCACCCCCATGAGCGCCGTCGCGACCCCCGAGATCGCCATGGGCAGGATGAGCACCGAGCGCAGCAGCCCTCGCGCCGGGAGCGCCGAGTTCAGCAGCAGCGCCAGGCCCAGCCCGATGGCCATCGCCGCCGGGGTGACCAGCACCGTGTAGAGCGCGGTGTTGACCGTGGCACGCCAGAAGACCGGGTCCTGCACGAGGCGCCGGTAGTTGTCCAGGCCGACGAAGGTGCCCTCGCCGAAGCCGTTGGTCTCCTGCAGGCTGATGGCCATCGCGCCGCCGAGGGGCAGCAGCACGAAGACCCCGAGCAGGAGCAGGGTCGGCGCGGCGAAGGAGTAGCCCGCCAGCGCCTCACGAGCGCGCGCCGTCACTGCGTCGCGGTCCCGATGCCCTCGGACAGCGTGGCGAGGGTGGTCTCGACGTCGGCGTCGCCGAGGAAGCTCGCCTCCAGGCCGTCCTGGAGCACCGTGATGATCGAGGACATGTCCGGCGAGGCGACCTGCCCCGAGTCCTGCGGCAGGACCGCGCTGGACTGCTCCAGGAAGACCTGCGACAGCTCGGGGCGGACGTCGAACTCGATGCCCTCCTCGACGAGGTCGGCGCGGGTCGGCAGGAGCGAGGACCCGGCGCAGAACTCGCGCATCTGCTCGGCCTCGGTGACGAACTCCAGGAAACGGGCGACCAGCTCGGGCTGCTCGGTCTGGGCGGTGGCGACGAGGGCGTTGCCGCCGAAGTCGCCGGCCGAGCGCTCGCGCCGCGGCGGGAAGGTCGCCGCCCACTCCCGCTCGTAGGTCGCCTCGGCGTCCGGCAGCAGGAAGGCCCCGGCGAAGACCATGGGCACCGTCCCCGCGAACCAGCTGTCCGCGGCATACGTCGAGGAGCTGATCGAGTTGTTGCGTGGGACCAGGCCGTCCCGGAAGAAGCTCGTCGTGAACTCGACCGCGGCGGCCCCGGCCTTTGAGTCGATCGCCGGCGTCACCAGGTCCTCCTCCAGGAAGCGGCCGTCGGCCTCGAAGAGCCAGCTCAGCCACCGGGTCACCCCGTTGCCCTGCCAGTTGTAGGCGAAGGGCGAGCGGTCCGAGGACAGCGACTCCTGCAGCCGGCGCGCGACGTCGGCGAACTCCTCCCAGGTCCAGGCCTCCTCCAGCGTCTGCGGGACGGAGTCGATCCCGGCGTCGGCGAGGGCCTGCACGTCGTAGAGGATCGCCGTGGTGTCGGTGTGGTGGGGCAGCCCGAAGGGCGAGCCGCCGCTCTGCACGGCGGCCCACGCCTGCGGGGTGAACCGGTCCGCCACGTCCGCCGACAGGTGCGGTGAGAGGTCGAGCAGCTGGTCGCGCCCGGCGTAGCTGCCGAAGGTGTAGTAGGGCACCCGGAAGACGTCCGGCGGGTTGCCGGCCTGCAGCTGGGCGTCGATGTTGGTGAACATCTGCTCGTAGGGGACGGCGTTGAGGCTCACGCTGGCCCCGTCGTTGGCGGCCTCGAAGGCGGCGATCGCGGACCGGAAGCCGGCCAGCTCGGCGTCCGTCCCCCACGTGGTGAAGGACAGCGTGCCCTCGCTGGAGGCGGACCCGGACCCGGTGGAGAAGCCCCCGCAGCCACCGAGGACGGTGGGGGTGGCTGCCGCTCCCAGGGCAGCGAGGAACGAACGTCTGGTGAGTCGCATGGATACTCCGTTTTCGAGCGCGGTCGAGGGCAGCGCCGTGCGGGGAGCGGCTCGGTCAGCGTATCCGCAGACTCGCCTCCTCGTCGGACAGAACGACCTCGAGGTGCTCGCGCTGCTGCGGGTCGAGGTCGAGCAGCTCCAGCCCGGTCCGGGTGGCGCGTGCGACCTGCTGCGCCTGGTCCGCCGTGAGCAGGCCGAGGCGGTGCGCGTGGGCGGCGGCACCGGCATACGTGTCGAAGACGTGGACGCCGCGCGCGGCCCAGTCGGCACGCGCCTGCGCGTCGAGGCCGGTGACGTCGTGGAGCAGCGTGCCGGCCACGTGGTCGTGCGGGCGGGCGGCCATCTGCGCGCCGACGTCGCCGTCGGCCTGCCCGCTGTCCCCGATGAAGACCATGCGGCACTCGGGGAAGAGCAGGTGGTCGCGCTCCATGTTCTGCAGCTTGCGCTCGGCGATGGCCGCCTTGGTGTGCAGGTTGAGCAGGGACCCGCCGAGGACCGCGTGCGGCGGGAGTCCGAGCTCGGCGAGCCCGTCGCGGGTGTACTCCTCGACCAGGCCCGCCGGGCCGCCGGGGCGGGCGGTGACGAAGGTGAGGTCACCCACCCGGCCCGGGTCCGCGGCGGCACCCTGGTCCAGCTGGGTCAGCAGCTCGACCACGCCCGGGTAGACGGTCCCTCTCGGGTAGCGGTCGTCGTGCAGGGCGCACCGGACCGTGTCGTCGATGTCGCAGAGCACCCGCAGGTCCGACGTGGGGTGGGCCGCCGCCTGCTCGGCGATGTGCTCGAGCACCTGCTCCTGGAGGTCCTCCTCGAGGTCCCGGAAGACGAGGTGCTCCAGGTCGTGGTGGTCCCTGGCGGTGTTGAGGCGGTACTTCAGGTCGTGGAACCGCCGGCCACGCAGGGCGAGCAGCACGCCGGCGATGGCCTCCTGGTGGCCGCGCGGGGTCGGGCCGGCGTGCAGGGAGGCGATCACCCGCGCGAGGGTCGGCGTCGACAGCTCCTCCCGCCGGTCCTGCAGCAGCAGGTCCAGCAGCTGCGTGCGGTGGTCCGGGCCCCAGAGGTGGTCGTCGACGTCGCCGATGACCTTGTCGAGGTCGAGGTCGGCGAGGACCGCGTCGAGCTCGCCGCGGGGCACAACACGCAGGATCTGCAGGATCTGCTCCTCCTGCGCCCGGTCGGTCCGCCAGCCCGAGCTCAGCGCGGCGATCTGCACGGCGCGAGGGTCCATGGGGTCAGCCTCCCAGGCGCGGGCTCAGGGGCGCAGCAGCACCCCCGCACGGCGGGTCGCGAAGGCCGCGAGGTCGAGGTAGGCGAGCAGCTCCTGAAACGGTGTCACGGCCGGGTCGGTCAGGGCCCTCCAGGCCGCGGCCTCGCCGGGCAGCGCGCGCACCGTGCCCCGGTCGTCGCGGATGAGGGTCACCTCGCCGAGGCGGTGCACGACCTCCGGCCCCTGCCCCCGCCGGGTGAGCTCGTCGACGTCGGTGGTCGGGACGGCGACGAGCTCACCGGCGGGCGGTGCGTCGGACAGGGATCGGGTCATGCTCTCCTCCTCGGTATGCCGGGGAAGAGTCCCGGGGCCGGCGCCAGATACGTGCCGGTCCCCTCAGGTCGTCGGCGCCGCCACCCGCAGGCCCCCGGGCCGGATCTCGACCCGTGCGGACACGCAGCCGGGCAGCACGTCGCCGTCGACCTGCACCGGCCCCGGTGCGCCCAGCCGGAGCACGGCGACCCGCCCCTGCCGGTAGCGCAGCGCCGGGTGCTCCCGGTGCGGCGCCCCCAGCCCGGTCGCCGCGACCCGCCCCCAGTCCGCGAGCCGGCGCGGCCCGACGACCGCGACGTGGAGCAGGCCGTCGTCCATCCGCGCCCCCGGCACCAGCCGCGCGCCGAGCGGCAGCCGGCCGCCGTTGACGGCCAGGACGCTCCACGCCGGCTCCTCCTGCTCGGCGGCGTCGTCGACCCGCAGGCCCACCGGCCGCCCCGGACGGCGCAGCCGGCTCAGCCCCGGGGTCACATAGGCCAGCCACCCCAGCCTCCGCTTCGCCTCGGGGATCATCGTCGCGAGCACCTCGGCGTCCTGGCCGACGCCGACCACCACGAGGAAGGGCAGGCTGGTCGATGACCCGTCCTCGTGCGAGGCCTCCACCCGGCCCAGGTCCACCCGGCGCCCCGGCCCGGCGACGGCCAGCCGGGCGGCCGCGGTCGTGCTCCGCAGCGGCAGCCCGAGGTTGCGGGCGGCGAGGTTGGCGGTGCCGCACGGCACGACCCCCAGGACCGCGCGGTCGCCGACGGCACCGGCCACCTCGCGCAGCGTCCCGTCTCCCCCGGCGACGACGACGCGGGTGCAGCCCAGCGCCAGCAGCTCCCGCGCCTGGGCGGCCCCGGGCTCGGCGACGGTGGTGGAGCGGATCTCGGGCGGGGGCATACCGGCCTCGGCGCAGGCGATGACCACCTCGCGCCGGGCGCGCTGCGCGCCGCGCGACGCGGGGTTGAGGACGAGCGCGACCGGGTCCACGGCCACGTCCGTCGGCTCAGCCGAGCCTGGCGGACAGCGAGGTCGCCACCGCGTCCGGCGTCAGGCCGATGCGGTCGAGCACCTGCTCGCGGGACCCGTGGTCGAGGAACTCCTGGGGTATGCCGTAGCCGTGCACCGGCACGTCGACCTCGGCCGCCGCGAGCGTCTGCGAGACCGCGCTGGCGATCCCGCCACCGACGATGTTGTCCTCGATGACGGCCACGCGGCCCGCGCCGCGGGCGAGGTCGACGAGGTCCGGGCTCACCGGCAGCACCCAGCGCGGGTCGACGACCATGACGCGGCGCCCCTCGGCCCGCAGCTTGTCGGCCACCTCCAGCGCGGTCCCGGCCATGGATCCCACGCCCACGAGGAGCAGCTCGAGGTCGCTCTCCGGGCCGTCCTGGTCGTCGAGGTCGCGGAGCACGTCGAGCGTGCCGACCTGGCGGACGGCCTCGATCGGGGCGCCGGCGCTGCCCTTGGGGAAGCGCACCACGCTGGGGCCGTCATCGATGTCGACCGACTCACGCAGCGCGAGCGCCACCTGCTGGCCGTCGCGCGGGGCGGCGACCCGGATCCCGGGGACGATCCCAGTCAGGGTGAGATCCCACATACCGTTGTGGCTGGCGCCGTCGGTGCCGGTGATCCCGGCGCGGTCGAGCACGAAGGTGACGCCCTGGCGGTGCAGCGCGCAGTCCATGAGCAGCTGGTCGAAGGCGCGGTTGAGGAAGGTGGCGTAGACGCAGACCACCGGGTGCATGCCGGTGAAGGACAGGCCGGAAGCCATTGCCACGGCGTGCTGCTCGGCGATGCCGACGTCGAAGACCCGCTCCGGGTAGCGCTCGGCGAAGGGCTGCAGGCCGACCGGGATGAGCATGGCGGCGGTGAGGGCCACGATGTCGTCGCGCTCCCGGCCCAGCCGCACCAGCTCGTCGCTGAACTCGTCGGTCCAGGAGCGCCCGGACACCTCCAGCGGCAGACCGGTCTCGGGGTTGATCTTGCCGACGGCGTGGAAGCGGTCGACCTCGTCGGCGGTCGCCGGGTCGTAGCCGTGGCCCTTCTCGGTGATCGCGTGGACGAGCACCACGCCGCCGAAGTCGTGGGCGCGGCGCAGCGCGGTCTCCATCGCCTCGACGTCGTGCCCGTCGACCGGGCCGAGGTACTTCAGCCCCAGGTCCTCGAACATGCCCTGCGGGCTGACGATGTCCTTGAGCCCCTTCTTCACGCCGTGCAGCGCCTCGTAGACCTGGCGCCCCACCACCGGCGTGCGGGACAGCTGCCGCTTGCCCCAGGACAGCATGTGCTCGTACTCCTGGGTGGCCCGCAGCGAGGCGAGGTACTCCGCCATGCCGCCGCGGGTGGGGGCGTACGAGCGCTCGTTGTCGTTGATGACGATGATGAGCGGCAGGTCCGGCTGGTCGGCGATGTTGTTGAGCGCCTCCCACACCATGCCGCCGGTGAGCGCTCCGTCGCCGATGACCGCGACGGTGTGCCGGTCGGTCTCGCCACGCAGCTTGCGGCCGGTGGCGATGCCGATGGCCCAGGACAGCGAGGAGCTGGCGTGCGAGTTCTCCACGACGTCGTGGTCGGACTCGGCCCGGCTCGGGTAGCCCGAGAGCCCGCCCTGCTTGCGCAGCGTGGACAGGTCGTGCCGGCCGGTCAGCAGCTTGTGGACGTAGGAGATGTGCCCGGTGTCGAAGAGCAGGGTGTCGCGGGGGGAGTCGAAGACCCGGTGCAGCGCGATGGTCAGCTCGACGACGCCGAGGTTGGGGCCGAGGTGGCCACCGGTCTGCGAGACCGAGGAGATGAGGTAGGCCCGGATCTCCTCCGCGAGGGCGCTCACCTGACCCTGCGTCAACCCTTTGAGGTCGGACGGCCCGGTGATGGTGCGCATCAGTGCCACGTGTCGTCCTCCGGCGTCGTCGGCGTCGTGTCCAGCCCCGCCAGTCTACGTGGGCGGCCCTGGGAGGACGCTGCACCCGGCGGGCCGGGCCGGGAGGGCGGGCCGCTCGCGGTGGACGTCCCCCGTCCCGCGCCCGACGCTGGTGGGATGAGTGAGCAGCAGGGTCCGAGGGTCATCGGCGTCTACAACGCCAAGGGAGGCGTCCTGGGCGAGGCGGCCTACGTGTGGGGCAAGGCCCGCGGCAGCTCGCACTGCTCGCTGTGCGACATCACCCACGCCACGGTGCGGCGCAAGAAGGAGTGGGAGCAGATGGTGGCCGGTCTCGAGCTGCGGCACCTCAACGAGCTCACGCCCACGCAGGAGGCCGCGGTCGAGGAGGCCGGCGCCCCGGTGGTCCTCGCCGAGGGCGAGGGCGGCGGGCATACCGTGCTGCTGAGCCGTGCCGACCTCGACGAGCTCGGGGGCGACGTCACGCGCTTCGAGCAGGCCCTGCGCCGGCGCCTTGCGGACCACACCGGCACCTGAGGTATGCCGGCTGCCAGCCGGTTCGTCCTCTGAGCGCCGGTTCGTCACCGGTGAGCCTGTTCGAGGGGGCTCTCACATGACGAAGAGGCTGCCAGTCGGGCTGACGCCCTACGCTGAGGCGATGCCGCCGCCGGTCCGTCTCGTCATCGGCGTCTATGCCGTGTCCACCGGGCCGGCCGCCGAGCTGGAGCACGCGGTGAACCGGCGGACCGGTGGGCCCCGCTGCCCCCTCTTCGAGATCTCCCACAGCGTCCTCGGGCAGCGGCGCGCGTGGCGCCGGATGGAGCAGCAGCTCCCCGTGCCGCTGCGGATGCTGCGGCAGGACCAGGTGCCGCGGGAGCTGGTCCCGGTCCTGCGTCGCAGCGGCCTCCCTGTCGTCCTGGGAGCCTCGGCACCGACGGCCCAGGAGCCGGAGTGCGGGTCGGGCAGTGCCCGGCCGGACGACTACCAGGTTCTCATCGGGCGCACCGAGCTGTTCGGGCTGGCCGGCGATGTCGACGCCTTCGCCGAGCTGCTCTCCTGGAGACTGACGGGGCGGTAGGGGTCAGGCGATCGGGGCGCGCAGGCGCAGCGCCTCGAGCAGCAGGCCGGCGGCCCGGTGGTTGGCGCGCAGCCGCAGACCCTCGCGGGCCAGGGACTCCAGGACGTCGCCGATGGTTCCGGGCGGCAGCGCCGGGCCGAGCTCGGGACGGACGTCGCGCCAGGCTCCGCGCATGGCCTCGAGCTGGGCCTCCAGGTGGCGGGTCGCCATCCAGGCGAGCGCGGCCGGGTGCCGGCGCCAGGCGGCATACGCCCGGTAGTCGGCCGGGCACTGGTCGAGCAGCCAGGAGACCGCGGCCTGCTCCCAGCCGGCGACCCCGGCCGGGGGGACCCGATCGGGCCATCCGGGCGGTCCGCTGCTCATGCGAACAAGTGTACGACGACCTGCCCACGCCCCGCTGCTCGCCATCCGCAGCACGCCTCCTCTATTATGAGCACGCAGATCTTCGCTATTTCGACGAACGGGACCACCATGACCAGCGCCGCCCCCGCCGCCCTGCAGCGGAGCCGTCAGCTCCACCCGCTCCACGTCCGCCGCGCCGGCGTCAGCCACGTCGAGCAGCTCGGCGGGCGGATGCGGCGCATCACGCTCGGGCTCGAGGCCGGCGCGCCGCCGATCCCCTGGGTGCCGCTGGCCGTCGGCGACCACGTCAAGGTCGCCTTCCCGCACCCGACCACCGGCGAGCTCACGCTCCCGACCGTCGTCGACGACCGGCCCAGCCTCCCCGAGGGCGCGCAGCGCCCGGTGACCCGCGACTACACCGTGCGCGGGGTCCACGACGCGGACCAGACCCAGCAGGTCACGATCGACTTCGTCGTGCACGGCACCGGCCCGGCGAGCACCTGGGCGAGCGGCGCCAGGAAGGGCGACGTCGTCGGCCTGCTCGGCCCGCGCGGGTCGATGACCGAGCCGGCCGACGCGCGGCGCTACGTCTGCCTGGCCGACGAGACCGCCCTGCCCGCCGTCGGACGCTGGCTCGAGGAGGCTCCCGCCGGCATACCCCTGGAGGTCGTGGTCCAGGTCCCGGACGCGACCTGCCTGGTGCCCCTGCCCCAGCGCGCGGACGCCCGCGTCACCTGGCTCATGGACGAGGAGGAGGGCACGCTCGCCGAGTCGCTGCGGTCCCTGCCCCCAGAGCCGGGCGACTACGTGTGGGCCGCGGGCGAGGCCGGCGCGATGGTCCAGGTGCGCCGTGCGGCCGCCGAGCTCGGCGTCGGTGGGGAAGCCCTGCAGCCCAGCGCGCTGCAGGTGGACGGCTACTGGCGGCGCGGCGTCGCCGGACGCGACCACCACGAGCCGCTGGAGAGCTGAGCCTCTTCACGACGCGCCGTCGTAGTGGCACGATGACCCCATGGCGACGCGCAGCAACGCGAAGAAGACCGAGGGGACCACGGGCGGGAGCACCGCAGGACCGGTGCCGCGGCTGAACAAGAAGGTCTACGAGGACGAGCTGCTCCGGCTCCAGGAGCAGCTCGTCGAGATGCAGACCTGGATCAAGGAGACCGGCCACCGGCTCGTCGTGGTCTTCGAGGGTCGGGACGCAGCCGGCAAGGGCGGGGCGATCAAGCGGGTCACCGAGTACCTCTCCCCCCGCGACGCCCAGATCGTGGCCCTGCCGACCCCGACCGAGCGGCAGAAGACGCAGTGGTACTTCCAGCGCTACATCGAGCACCTGCCCGCCGCCGGCGAGACCCGGCTCTTCGACCGCTCCTGGTACAACCGCGGCGGGGTCGAGCGGGTCATGGGCTACT
Organism: Serinicoccus hydrothermalis; assembly: GCF_001685415.1. NCBI lineage: Bacteria > Bacillati > Actinomycetota > Actinomycetes > Micrococcales > Ornithinimicrobiaceae > Serinicoccus > Serinicoccus hydrothermalis. The sequence continues at coordinate 621,338 of NZ_CP014989.1, forward strand.
GCACCCCGGAGGAGCACCGGCGCTGGCTGCAGCAGACCCCGATCTTCGAGCGGATGCTCATGGACGACGGGATCATGCTGCGCAAGTACTGGTTCTCCGTCTCCGACGACGAGCAGGAGCGCCGCTTCCGGTCCCGGATGGAGGACCCGATGCGCCGCTGGAAGCTCTCCCCCACCGACCTGGAGTCGCTGACCCGGTGGGAGGACTACAGCCGGGCCAAGGACGAGATGTTCGTCCACACCGACATCCCCGAGGCCCGGTGGAACGTCGTGCCGTCCGACGACAAGCGCTCGGCCCGCATCAACATGATCGCCCACCTGCTCTCCACGGTCCCCTACGAGCAGGTGGACCAGGACGAGCTGCGTATGCCGGAGCGCCCCGACTCGACCGGCTACCAGCGCACCGACCGGCGGCTGCAGCTGCCGGTCCCCGACCACGCCGCGGCGGTCGGGGAGGCGGCGGGCAAGCCGGTGGAGCGCCGCTCCCAGCAGGACCTCAGCTAGCCGCCGCGCTCAGTCGATCTGCAGCTCGCCCATCGGCTCCCAGCCGTCGCCCTCGACCTGCCGGGAGACGATCTGCGGGGTGCCGGTGAGGTGCGGGCGCATCGCCTCGATGCCCTCGGTGAAGTGCGGGCTCTCGACGTGCTTGGCCGCGCCCTCGTCGGTGAAGGCCTCGACGAGGACGTACTGCAGCGGGTCCTCCAGGCTCCGGGACCACTCGAAGGAGATGTTGCCCTCCTCGCTGCGGCAGTCGGCGGTGTAGTCCGCGACGATCTGCGGCCACTGCTCGGCCGACTCGGGCTTGACGGGGAACTTGACGACGATGAAGTACATGCGCCCGATCGTGGGGTGCCCCGCGCCGGACGTCAAGCGCGGCTGCCCCATGATGGGGGCGTGAGCACGACACCCGCCGGTGCGCGCGCCGTGGAGCGCACCTTCGCCCTGCTGGAGCTCGTCGCGGACCGGGGCGGCGCCACCGCGCGGGAGCTCGCCGACGAGCTCGGCCTGCCGCTGTCCACCGTCTACCGGCTGGCCGCGGACCTCGTGGCGAGGGACTACCTGCTCCACCTGCGCCACGAGGGCCGCTTCGAGCTCGGCTTCAAGCCGCACCGCCTGGGGCTGGCGCTGCACCGTCAGATCGGGCTGTCCGCCCAGGTGCGTCAGCGGGTCGTGGACCTGCACCGCGCGACCGGCTGCGCGGCATACCTCGCGATCCGCAGGGGCGCCACGCTGGCGCTGGTCTTCGTCGCCGACTCCCCCGAGTGCCCGCGCCTGGAGCCCATGACCTTCGGCTTCCACGAGGCGCCGCACGCGACCGCCTTCGGCAAGATCCTGCTCGCCGACCTATACGACACCGAGCGGCAGGTGGAGCTCGCCCGCCACGGGCTGCCCGCCCTCACCCCGCGCACCATCACCGACGCCGGGGTGCTCGAGGCCCACCTGGCGCGGGTCACCCGGCGCGGCGTCGCCTGGGAGTTCGAGGAGTTCCTGCCCGGCAGCAGCTGCGCCGCGGTCGCGGTCCGCCGACCGGACGGCGGGCTGCTCGGCTGCGTGGCCGTCTCCGCGGGTGCCGCGCGCTTCGACGGACCGGACCTGCGCATCGAGCACCGGCTGCGGGTGGCGGCCGGCGACGTCGCCGCGTACTTCCGTCGCGTCGACCCCGACGTTCTCACGCACTGAGAACACCCGTGGCGGGCTCCGCCGGACGCGCCTAGCGTGGGCGACACGTCGCACGACGCGGTGCGACGGGGACGAGGAGGCTCCATGGCGGACAAGGACTCGGCAACGATCAAGCGCGACACGAGCTCTGCGCTGCGCGGCGGCCCGGCCGCCCTCACCTCCCGGCAGCGGCAGGTGCTCGTCCGGCTGCTGCGGGTGGCCTACCCGCACGACAGCTTCCCCGACGGCCCCTACGAGCGCACCGCGGACGCCGTGGTCGAGGCCACCGCCGACGACCGGCGCCTCGCCGCCACCCTCGGCCCCGACCTGGACATGCTGGACACCATCTGCGGCGGCGACTTCCTCGGCGCACCGGACGAGGAGGCGACGCTCATCCTGCGCGAGTATGCCGACGAGCCCTACTTCCGGCAGATCCGCGGCGTGGCCGTCGTCGCCCTCTACGACGACCGCGAGGTGTGGGAGCTGCTCGGCTACGAGGGCCCCAGCTTCGACCAGGGCGGCTACCTGCACCGGGGCTTCGACGACCTGGACTGGCTGCCCGACCCGCGGATCACCGAGTTCGACGGCGAGCCACGGACCGAGCTGCGCACCCCCGAGGAGGACTCCCGATGACCACCCACGGCAAGACGATCCCCCAGGACGAGCCGGTCGTCGTCGTCATCGGCTCCGGCGCCGGTGGCGGCACGATCGCCCACGAGCTGGCGACGCAGGGCGTCAAGGTCGTCGTCCTCGAGGCCGGCCCCTATCTCACCGCGGACGACTACACCAACGACGAGTGGCCGGCCTTCAACCAGATGGCCTGGCTGGACATGCGGACCACGTCCGGGTCGTACCGCGTGGCGCGGGACTTCCCCAACCTGCCGGCCTGGATCGTCAAGGCGGTCGGCGGGACCACCACGCACTGGGCCGGCGCGACGCCACGCTTCATGGCGCACGAGTTCGCGGCGCGGAGCACCTACGGCGAGGTCGAGGGGGCGAACCTGCTGGACTGGCCGATCACGCTCGAGGAGATGGAGCCGTGGTACGACCGGGCCGAGAAGGCGATGGGCTCCTCGCACCGGCACGGCCGGCCGCCGATGCCGGCGAACAACAACTACAAGGTCTTCGCGAACGGCGCCGAGCGCGCCGGCTACAAGTACTACGCCACCGGTCCCTACGCCACCAACGCCGAGCCCTACGACGGCCGCCCCGCCACGGTGCAGGACGGCTTCAACTTCCAGGGCGACAAGTCCGGCGCCAAGTGGTCCACCCTCGTCCGGGAGATCCCGCGGGCCCTGGAGTCCGGCAACGCCGAGCTGCGCCCGCTGTCCCAGGCGGTCCGCATCACCCATGGCTCGGACGGACGGGTCGATGCGGTGGAGTACCTCGACTCCGACGGCAACCTGCACCGGCAGGCGGCGCGGGCGGTGTGCGTCGCCGGCAACTCCATCGAGACGCCCCGGCTGCTCCTCATGAGCGACTCCCCCTCGCACCCGGACGGCCTGGCCAACTCCTCCGACCAGGTGGGCCGCAACTACATGCGGCACCTGACCGGCTCGGCCTACGCCCGCTTCGAGCAGCCGGTGCGGATGTACCGCGGCGAGACGATGGCCGGCATCATCGCCGACGAGGCGGTCTACGACCCCTCGCGCGGCTTCGTCGGCGGCTACTACATGGAGACCCTCTCGCTCGGCCCGGCCTTTCTGGCCAGCTTCGTCGAGCCCGGCAGCTGGGGACGCGAGTTCACCCGGCTCATGGACGCCTACGCCCACACGGCGGGTATGTGGCTGGTCGGCGAGGACATGCCGCAGGAGTCCAACCGCATCACGCTGGACCCCGACGTCAAGGACCAGTGGGGCCTCCCCGCGCCGCACGTCCACTTCGACGACCACCCGAACGACATCGCGATGCGACGGCACGCCTACCGCGCCGCCGACTCGATCTACCGTGCCGCCGGCGCCCTCGGGGTGCACCACACGCCGCCCTACCCGGCGACGCACAACCTGGGCAGCTGCCGCATGGCCGCCGACCCGGCGGACGGGCCGCTCAACGGCTGGGGGCAGGCGCACGACGTGCCCAACCTCTTCGTCTCCGACGGTTCGGTGATGACCACCGGCGGCGCGGCCAACCCGACGCTGACCATCGTGGCGCTCGCGATGCGGCAGGCGGACCACCTGCGCGAGCTGCTCCGCACCGGCGAGCTCTGAGTACTGCTCTGTAGCCGCTGAGGCTGTCCTGGCCTCGAGCGTCAGCGGATCAACTGCACACAGGATCACTGTGGATTCCTTCACCGTCCGTGAACGCCGCACCCTCGACGCATAGTCGTTGCACCGGCGAATCCTTGACGATCAGCATCGTGTAGGCGCCGGCAATGTCAGGCTCGACGGCTTGCTGACGAGATGGGCCCTCCGGATCGTCACGATCATAAATGGCGACCTCGATCCGATTGCCGTGACCTTGATCGTCGTGGCGAGCGATTCGTCCCCAAGCAGCATCACACGCGGGCGAGAAAATAATTTCGACGGTGAATCCGTCTTCGTCCAGTGCGCCAACGATCCGAGCGTCATCTACACAGCGGGTATCAGCTGGGTCATCCCCGGTCTGCACTGGGTTCTCAGAGGTTTCAACCGTGTCAGACGCCGTGGCGGCAATCGTCTGGATCGCTTCCCCGCCTGGCCCTTCCTGCAGCCAGAAGATCCACCAGATAGTCGAGGTCACAACGGCTCCCGCGGCCGCGCCACTAGTCAACCACCTCGCCCTCGAACGAGAGGACGGTTGTTTCGTGACTGAGAGCTCGTCCTCCGGCGTCGCCCGCCCGCGACCTGCTGCACGGGATAGCTGAACAGCAAGATCCGAGCGCCGCTGCTCCCACCGCTGAGCCGATCCGCTGTCGAGTTCTTCCACGAGTGAGGACAGGACCGTCTCGGACGGAAGCCTGTCAGTGCGCCGCATCGCATCGTTGAGGCTTGTGCGACTGAGGTGTGTCTTCGCAGCGAGTGACGAGAACGACGGTCTACCGGCCCGGATCCACAATTCACGGAGGTCGTCCGTGAATGCCTCCACCGAATCGTCACCGTCGTGCATGAGAACCCTCCACCAGGAAAGCCGGCCAGTCGATGGGCGAACCGTACCGCGGAGTAGTCGTCCGGGCTCCCTCGATCGCACAAATCCCTCGGGTCACGGCTGATGGCCGGTCCGGGCCCGCCGCGCCACGGCGGACCCGGACCTAGCGATCACCTGGCGTTCCAGGAACTGAGCGATGCACCTAGCGGGTAGGAAGTTCCCCGCTCCTGAGTCTTCAGAATGGTGAGACTCTTCTGGGTGCTGCAGTACACGACATTCATGTGGAGGTGAGGGGCGTAGTACCCCTGCTGACCGTTCCCGGAGCCTCCCGACTTGCCGATGACCTGTCCTCTGATGACCTTCTGCCCGTCGTTGATGTAGGAGGCAGACTGGTGGGCCAGCTGGTAGCAGGTGTTGGACGTTCCCGGCTTCTTGATGAGCGTGACAATCCCGCCCGGGCCGGACCAGCCCTCGAAGTACACCTTGCCGGTGATGGGCGCGCGCAGCGTCGTTCCATTGGGCAGGCCCACATCGACGGCGTGCCGGTTGTAGCTGTCACCGTGCGAGTACCCCGATCCAGGACTCTGCGTGACGGGATACGCCTGCCCTTCCGTCCAAGGCAGGTTGGCATCACAGCGCGGTACAACAGGGTCGTTGCTCCCTGTGTCGAGGTCGATATCGGCCACCCAGACTCCACCATCGCCGATCGTCTGATACCAGAGATCCGACTTGCCCACCCAGGGCGAGTAGTAGCCCGACACCAACTGGCCCCGTTCGTAGCACCTCAACTTCAGACTCTTCCCACGCTGGAAGGTGCGGTGCTGGTACGAGTTCAGAGTTGGGCCGGCCATCCCTTGCGTGGAGGAAGCCTTGACGGTGACCGTCGGCGCGGCCTGCGCCGGAATCGGTTGAAGGACCACAGCCAGGCCCAACGCGATCATCACACTGAGAACCCTCATGAACTGTGCCATCCAGGTTCGCCTTGTTCGTTCCATGGTCGCCATTCCCTTCTCCGGCGAACTGTGGTCGCTCACCGGGATCACATCGGCGAGAGTGCCGATAGCCACATCGTGCGATCATGGAGAAGCCCCTGACCAGGGAAAACGTCGCCACGGATGTCAATGGACAGCGCGCGGACGAAGGCGGACGCACCTGCTGCTGCCGTGGACGGCGACCAAGGTCGTCTCACCCGTTGGACCGCGGTCCATCCGGTCGATGCATATCGGGCAGTGACGACAGCGGCGCCCCGCCGGCCGGACGGCTGGCGGGGCGCCGAGGTGCGGTATGCCGGGGCTCGCCTCAGGCGGACACCAGCGAGCGCAGGACGTACTGCAGGATGCCGTCGTTGCGGTAGTAGTCGGCCTCTCCCGGGGTGTCGATGCGGACCACCGCGTCGAACTCGACGGTCTCGCCGCCGTCCTTGGTCGCGACGACCTTGACCGACTTCGGCGTGGAGCCCTCGTTGATGGCGGTCACGCCCGAGATGTCGAAGGTCTCGGTGCCGTCCAGGCCCAGGCTCTCCGCGCTCTCGCCCTCGGGGAACTGCAGGGGCAGCACGCCCATCCCGATGAGGTTCGAGCGGTGGATCCGCTCGTAGGACTGCGCGATGACCGCCTTGACGCCCAGCAGCCGGGTGCCCTTGGCCGCCCAGTCGCGGGAGGACCCGGAGCCGTACTCCTTGCCCGCCAGGACCACGAGCGGGGTGCCGGCCTCGGCATACGCCTGGGCCGCGTCGTAGATCGAGGTCTGCTCGCCGTCGTTCGTGAAGTCGCGGGTGAAGCCGCCCTCGACGCCGTCGAGCAGCTGGTTGCGCAGCCGGATGTTGGCGAAGGTGCCGCGGATCATGACCTCGTGGTTGCCGCGGCGCGAGCCGTAGGAGTTGAAGTCCTTGCGGTCGATGCCGTGCTCGGAGAGGTACTTGCCCGCCGGGCTGTCCGCCTTGATCGAGCCCGCCGGGCTGATGTGGTCGGTGGTCACCGAGTCGCCCAGCAGCGCCAGGACGCGGGCCCCGGAGATGTCCTCGACCTGCTCCGGCTCGGCGCCCATGCCCTCGAAGTACGGGGGCTTGCGCACGTAGGTCGACTCGCCGGCCCACTCGAAGGTGTTGCCGTCCGGGGTGTCCAGGCTCTGCCAGCGCTCGTCGCCGGCGAAGACGTCGCTGTAGTCCTCGGTGAACATGTCGCGGCTGATCGAGGAGGCGATGGTCGACTCGACGTCCTCCGGCGCGGGCCAGATGTCCTGGAGGAAGACGTCGTTGCCGTCCTTGTCCTGCCCGAGGGGCTCGGACTCGAAGTCGAAGTCCATCGTCCCGGCCAGGGCGTAGGCGATGACCAGCGGCGGGGACGCGAGGTAGTTCATCTTCACGTCCGGGTTGATCCGGCCCTCGAAGTTGCGGTTGCCCGAGAGCACCGAGGTGACCGCGAGGTCGTTGTCGTTGATGGCCTGGCTGATCTCCTCGACCAGCGGCCCGGAGTTGCCGATGCACGTCGTGCAGCCGTAGCCGACGAGGTGGAAGCCGAGCTCCTCCAGGAAGGGCCACATGCCGGCCTTGTCGAAGTAGCCGGTGACCACCTTGGAACCGGGCGCCATCGACGTCTTGACCCAGGGGGCGACGGTGAGGCCCTTCTCCACGGCGTTCTTGGCCAGCATGGCGGCCGCCATCATCACCGACGGGTTGGAGGTGTTGGTGCACGAGGTGATCGAGGCGATCGCGACGATGCCGTGGTCGATCTCGAAGGTCTCGTCGTCCATGGTGACCTGCACCGGCTTGGACGCACGGCGTGCGTCGCCGTCCTTGGCGCGGCCCGTGCGCATCGGGCGCTCCTGCTCGTGCGACGCGTCGCTGGCGTCGTGCGAGGGGGCGTCCGAGGCCGGGAAGGTGTCCTCCAGCTCCTGGTCCACCCCGGACAGCTCGGTGTCGTCACCGTTGTCCGCGTAGTTGTCCAGGTCGGCGCAGAACTGCTCCTTGGCCTTGGCCAGCTCGATGCGGTCCTGCGGGCGCTTGGGGCCGGCGATCGAGGGCACGACCGTCGACAGGTCGAGCTCGAGGTACTCGCTGTAGCGCGCCTCCTTGTCCGGGTCGGCCCACATGCCCTGCTCCTTGGCGTAGGCCTCGACGAGAGCGACCTGCTCGTCCGAGCGACCGGTGAGCCGCAGGTAGTCCAGGGTGACGTCGTCGATGGGGAAGATCGCGCAGGTGGAGCCGAACTCCGGGCTCATGTTGCCGATCGTGGCCCGGTTGGCCAGCGGCACCTGGGTGACGCCCTCGCCGTAGAACTCGACGAACTTGCCGACGACCCCCTGCTCGCGCAGCATCTCGGTGATGGTGAGCACCACGTCGGTCGCGGTCGCGCCCGGGGGCACCGCGCCGGTGAGCTTGAAGCCGAGGACCCGCGGGATGAGCATGGAGACGGGCTGGCCGAGCATCGCGGCCTCGGCCTCGATGCCGCCGACGCCCCAGCCGAGCACGCCGAGGCCGTTGACCATCGTCGTGTGGCTGTCGGTGCCCACGCAGGTGTCGGGGTATGCCTGCACCGCGCCGTCGGTGCCGGACTCCCGGGTCATGACGGTGCGGGCCAGGTGCTCGATGTTGACCTGGTGGACGATGCCGGTGCCCGGGGGCACGACCTTGAAGTCCTCGAAGGCGGTCTGGCCCCAGCGCAGGAACTGGTAGCGCTCCTCGTTGCGCTCGTACTCGATCTCGACGTTGCGCTCGAAGGCGTCGGGACGACCGAAGACGTCGATGATGACCGAGTGGTCGATGACCAGCTCGGCGGGGGCCAGCGGGTTGATCTTGGTGGGGTCGCCGCCGAGGTCGCCCATGGCCTCGCGCATGGTGGCGAGGTCGACGATGCAGGGTACCCCGGTGAAGTCCTGCATGATGACGCGGGCGGGGGTGAACTGGATCTCGGTGTCCGGCTCGGCGTCGGCCTTCCAGCCGGCGAGCGCGTTGATGTGGTCGGCGGTGATGTTGGCGCCGTCCTCGGTGCGCAGGAGGTTCTCCAGCAGCACCTTGAGCGAGTAGGGCAGGGTGTCGGCGCCCTCGAGCCCACCGATCCGGAAGATCTCGTAGCTGGCGTCCCCCACCTCCAGCGTGCCCTGGGCATCGAAGCTGTTCGGATTGGTGCTCAACGTAGGTCGCTCCTTCGCTCACCGGCAATTTATCTTGACATCAAGATATCTCATCCAGGGTGCCCGCCGCAACGCGGCGCGCCCGCTTGCCGTCCATCCTGCCGCACCGCCCGCCCCGGCGTCAGGTGAGGCTTGCCTGCCTCCGCGACCGGGCCCCTGACTCAGCTCAGCCCGTGCCGGGTGAGGGGCCCGATGAGCTCGCGCTCCTCGTACGCGAGGTGGGAGAGCAGGGTGTCGGTGAGCAGGTCCAGCGAGCGCTGCACCCCCTCGAGGACCTCCTCCCCCGCGCGGCCGGTCCCGTCCTCGCTCACCAGCTGCACCAGCGCCCGGTCGAACTCGTCGAGGACGTCGTGGATGACCACGTGCTCCTCCTCCAGCCGGTCCAGCACCGGCGCCAGACCGGGCTCGCTGCGCCGCAGGTGCGGGAAGACGCTGCGGTCCTCCAGGGTGTGGTGCCCGGTGACGATCCGGCAGTAGGACTCGCAGTAGGCACCGAGGGTCCAGTTGTTCTGCCGCATCGTCATGGTGTTGATGACCGAGCGTGCGGCCCCGACGGTGAGGTGCCCGCGCCGCACCTGGTCGAGCACGTCGCGGACCTGGCCGAGCTCGGAGCGCAGCCCGTCGTGGATGTCGACGAGGTGCTGGGCCTGCTCCGGGTGCCGGCCGGCCTCGCCGTCCGGCGCGGTCGGGCGCGCGCCCTCGTCCCACGGCATCGAGGGCGAGAGGCGGGTCCCGTCGTCCGGGGTCGCGGCGACGGTATGCCGCACCTCGACGAACTCCTGCTCCGGCACGGCCTCCTCGGTCCCGGTGGCCACGCGCTCGGCTCCGTCGTCGGGCTCGGGCGCCGCGGCCCGCCGGGCGCGCTCGGCCTCGACCAGCTCGCGGGTCGCGGGGGCCACCTCGGCGGCATACCGGCGGACCATGTCCGGGTCGTCGGTCCCGAGGATGTAGGAGCTCATGCCGACCTCGAGGGTCAGCCCGGCGAGCTGCTCGGCCCAGTCCTGCGGGCGGCCGCGCAGGAAGCCGCTGCCGGTGCCGAAGGATCCGTTGACGTTGTAGATGCGGCGGACCGCGGCGGGCGGGCGGCCGGCCTCCAGCGCCGCCTCGTCGACCACGGCCGCGAGCCCGGCGAGGGCGGGCGGGTCGGCATACCCCATGCTCGGGACCCACCCGTCGGCGACGCGCCCGGTGAGGCGCAGCATGCGCGGCTTGTAGGCGCCGAGCCAGATGGGGATGCCGTGGGCCGGGACGGGGCCGGCGTGCAGACCCTTGGCGCGGTAGTGCTCGCCCTCGAAGCGCACCGTGCCCCCGGCCCAGAAGGCCCTGATGAGCTCGACCGCCTCGGCCAGCGCCCCGACCGCCTCCCCCGGCGTCCGGCGCGGGCCGCCCGCCGCGACGATGGCGTCCCAGAAGGCGCCGGCCCCGAGGCCGAGCTCGACCCGCCCGTCGGTGAGCAGGTCCAGCGAGGCGGCCGCCTTGGCCAGCACGACCGGCGGGCGCAGCGGCAGGCTGGCGACGTTGGGGGCGAGCCGGATCGTCGTGGTGCGCGCCCCGAGGACCGACAGCAGCGTCCAGGTGTCGAGGAAGGCGTCCTGGTAGGGGTGGTCCTGCACCGAGACGAGGTCGAGGCCCTCGACCTCGGCCAGGCTCACCAGGGAGAGCAGGTCGGGGATGCGGCGGGCGTCCGGCGTCGGGAAGACGCCGAACTCCAGCTGCTGGTCCAGGTCGGGCATCGTCGGCTCCTCGCTCGGTCAGCGCGGGGCGGCCGGGCGCAGCAGCGCCAGGCACTCCACGTGGTGGGTCATGGGGAAGGCGTCGAGCACCCGGAGCGCCTCCAGCTCCAGCCCGGCCTCGCGCGCGGTGGCGACGTCGCGGGCCAGCGCGGCCGGGTCGCACGCGACGTAGACCACCGCCCGCGGGCCTAGCGCGGCCAGGTCGCGCACCACCTCGGCACCCGCACCGCTGCGCGGCGGGTCGAGGACGACGAGGTCGACCCGCTCGTCCTCGGCGACCAGGCGGCCCAGGGCGCTCGCGGTGGGCTCGGCGACCGCCTCCGCCCAGGGGTATGCCCCGAGGTTGCGTCCCGCGGACCGGGTCGCCTCCTCGTCCGCCTCGACCGCGAGGACCCGTCCGTCGGGACCGACCGCCGCGGAGAGCGGCACGGCGAACAGCCCGACACCGGCATACAGGTCCAGGACGGAGTCCCCCGGTCGTGGGTCGAGCCAGTCCAGCACCTGCTCGGTGAAGGTGGCGGCGGCGCCGGGGTGCACCTGCCAGAAACCGCGGGCCGAGACGGTGAAGTCGTGCCCACCGACCCGCTCGGTGACCTCGGGGACCGGCCCGAGCGGCGCGGGGGGACGCCGGGAGCCGCGGCGGGAGGCCGGCCGCCCACCGCGTCCACCGCGCGGGCGACCCTGCCCCGGCGCCGCCAGGAGCACGACGACGGGCTCGCCGACCGCTGGGGCGACGACGTCGAGGGCGGTCACGACGTCCGCCCGGCGGGAGCGGTCGTGGGTCGCGGGCACCAGCGACGCGGGGTCGGTGAAGGCACCGGTGGCGGCCACGCCCGGCGCGGCGATGCGGCAGTCGTCGACGTCGACCACGTGGTGCGAGCGGTGCGCCCGGAGCCCGGAGACCGGCGGCCGGCCGGGGACGTGGTGCAGCGCCACCTCGACCCGGGTGCGCCAGCGCAGGCCGCGCTCGTCGCCGGGGACCGGCTCGCACACGAGGTCCGCTCCACCGCCGAGCCGGAGGATCTCCTCCTCGTCCAGGCCGGCGACCCGGGCGAGCTGCTCGGTGACGACCTGCGCCTTGAGCCGGCGCTGCGCGTCGAGGTCGGCGTGCTGCCAGTCGCACCCGCCGCAGCGTCCCGGGCCGGAGAACGGGCACGGCGGCTGCACGCGGTCCGGCGAGGCCTCGTGCACCGCGACGGCGTCGGCCCGCAGGAAGCGGCCGCCCCCGCCGGTGCCGGTGACCCGCACGCGCACCCGCTCACCGGGCAGGGCGTGCCGGACGAAGACGACGAGCCCGTCGTCGGCGTCGCCGACGCGGGCGACGCAGTGACCGCCGTGCGCCACCGGGCCGACGAGGAGGTCCAGCTCGTCGCCGACCACGGGCGTGGCGCCGGGCGCACCAGCCGTCGGCGCCGGCGCCACCTCAGCGGCCCTGGGTCGGGTCGATCGCCGCGGTCCCGCTCGAGGCGTCCTCCGGCTGCGCCTGCGTGCGGCCGGTCGCGAGCATCCAGCCCATGACGACGACGGCCAGCAGGTAGGCCGGCCAGCTCAGCAGGATCTTGGTCACGCCCAGCCAGGCCACCTGCTCGGTGAGGTAGAGCGGGAGCATGATGACGACCCGCAGCGCGAAGAGCGCGACGAGGACCCAGGTGAGGCGGGCGCAGACCGCGACGAGGCCGGGGTCGCGCCGCCAGGCCGTGGGCCGCTCGGCGAAGTCCGGGTCGCCCAGGGCGACGATGAAGCCGAGCAGCGGCCACCGGGTCACGATGGAGACCAGGGCGACCACGCCGTAGAGGCCGCTCACGAGGATCCCCGGGAGGAAGGCGTCCTGGGCCTCGCCGGAGCGCAGGGCGAAGAAGGCGGCGATGCCGGTGGCGAAGATCGCCGAGCCCAGGAAGCGCCACGACCCGCCCAGGAAGCCCCGGATGACGGTGAGGACCACGAGCAGCGCGGCCGCCGCGATCACCGCGGGCCGGACCGCGTCGGTGACGAGCCAGGTGGTGACGAAGGCGACCGTCGGCAGGGCGGTCTCCAGCGAGCCGTACCACCCGCCGAGGGCGTCGCTGATCCGGCGCCGGATGACCTGCTCGACGGTCTCCTCCGCCGTGCCGCCCGACCCGACCGCGGTGGCGTCGGGCTGCGGCTGCGGCTCGGGCTGGGGCTTCGGCTCGTCGCCGCTCATGTGAAGTCGGGGTTGCGCGGCGCCTTGGGTGCGTCCGTGGGCTCCGGCTGCGGGGTCGCGGGGGCACCGCCCCCGGTGGGCGCGTCCTCCCCGCCCCCGGCGGTCAGCCCGACGCCGGCGACCGCCGTGGCGTCGCTCGACCCGCCGGCCGAGGGCGCCTTGCGCACCGCGTCGGCCGCAGCCGCCCGGCGGGCCTGGTCCTGCTGCTCGCGGCGGGCCTCCGCCTCCTTGGCGACGGCCTCGGCGAAGCCCTTGGGCGGGGTCAGCGTGAGCACCTCGCGCGGCGGGCGCGGCTCGTCGCCACGGCTGACGACGATCCGGCGGACGAAGGCGAGGACGCCGCGGGCCTGGTTGTCGTCGCTGGCCGCAGGGCCGCCGATCACCACACGCAGGAACCACCGGGGTCCGTCGATCCCGACGAACCGGGCCGGCTGGTAGGCGACGCGTCCGTCCGGGGCGCGTCCGGGCATACGGGCGCGCAGCTCCTTGCCCATGCGCCCGTCCACCGCTTCGGCCGCCCCGCCGGAGTCGACCAGGCCGCGGGCGATCTCGGCGCGCAGCTCGTCCCAGATGCCCTCGCTGCGGGGCGCGGCGAAGACCTGCACCTGGGCCTGCGAGGCGCCGAAGCCGAGGGTCGCGCCGATGACCCGGCCGGAGTTCTGCTCGATGTCCAGCCGCAGCGACATCCCCTTGACCGAGGGCAGGCGCAGGGCGCCGAGGTCGATCCCGCTGTCCACCTCGGGCCACTCGGTGATGTCGTAGGGGCCGTCCTCGGCGCGCACCCAGTCGCGGTCGACGCCGGGCTCGCCCTCGGCCGGTTCGGGCCGGACGGCGGTCGCCTCGTCCTCGTCGAGCTCGAGGAGCTCGTCGTCGCTGAGCTGCTTGGTCTTGCGTCGGCCGAAGAGTGCCACGGGTGGCTCAGTCCTTCCGGGTCGGCCCGGCGGTGGCCGGGAGGGTGGTGGAGGTGCCGGTATGCCCGTGGCCGCCGGCGCCCCGCGCCGACTCCCCCAGGTCCTCGACCTCGGTGAAGACGGGACGGGCGACCTGCTGGAGGACGAGCTGGGCGATGCGGTCGCCCCGCTGCACCTCCACGGGCTCGCGCGCGTCGGTGTTGAGCAGGTTGACGAGGATCTCGCCGCGATAGCCGGAGTCGACGGTGCCCGGGGCGTTGACGATGGTCAGCCCGTGCCGGGCCGCGAGCCCGGAGCGCGGGTGGACGAAGGCGGCATACCCCTCGGGCACGGCGAGCGCCACCCCCGTGGCGACGAGCACCCGCTCCCCCGGGGCGATGCTGACGTCCTCGCGCGCGTGCAGGTCCACCCCGGCGTCGCCCGGCCGCGCCTGCGTGGGCACGGGCAGGCCCCCGTCCAGGCGTCGCAGCGCGACGGGGACGGTCTGGGGCTCGGGGGGCATGGTCATCGAGGGTAGCCGCCCGTCGGGCGGGGACGGTCCGCGACCGTCCCCGCCCGCGACGGCGTCGTGGTGCTGGTCAGGCCGCGCACTCCGTGCACACCGGCATCCCCCCGACCTCCTTGGCCAGCTGGCTGCGGTGGTGCACGAGGAAGCAGCGCGAGCAGGTGAACTCGTCCTGCTGCCGGGGCAGCACGTGCACCGACAGCTCCTCGTTGGACAGGTCCGCCCCCGGGAGCTCGAAGCCCTCGGCCTGCTCGGTCTCGTCGACGTCGACGCTGCCCGAGGACTTGTCGTTGCGTCGAGCCTTCAGCTCCTCGATCGAGTCCTCGTTGAGCTCGTCGTCGTTCTTGCGTGGTGCGTCGTAATCGGTCGCCATCTCGCCTCTCTTGCCTTCCCGCGTGGTCTCGTCGTCGTGAACGCCGCGACCACCGATTTTGTGCCCGCCGCCGGCGCTCGGTGCACATCCGCCGCGCGGGAGTATGCCTTATCGCCCGTGACCCGCGCGAGGCGGTATGCGACGGGCGGTCAGGAGCCCTGGCCGAGCCGGTCGATCTCGCCGCTCAGGAGAGGGTGGAGGGTCGGGTTGGCCGCCACGACGAGCTCGCTCGAGGGCGGGCGCGAGCCGCCGGGGCCGCTCACCACGCCGCCCGCCTCGGTGACGACGAGGCACCCCGCCGCGAGGTCCCACGGCTGCAGGTTGCTCTCCCAGTAGCCGTCCACCCGCCCGGCCGCGACGTGGCACAGGTCCAGCGCGGCCGCGCCCATGCGCCGCACGTCGCGCACGCGGGGCAGCAGGTCGGAGACGATCGCCGCCTGGGTCCGCCGGACCTCGCGGTCGTAGGAGAACCCGGTCGCGAGCAGGGCCGACTCCAACCGGGTCTGCGTGCCGACGGCGAGGGTCCGGGTGGTGCCGCGGCTGCGCACCCGGGCGCCGCCCCCGGCGTGCGCGTGGAAGATCTCGTCGGTCCGCGGGTTGATGACGGCTCCGGCCACCGGGGTCCAGGCCCCGGGCGTCGTCGGGTCGCCGAGGACGACCGCGACGGAGACGGCATACGAGGGGAGGTCGTAGAGGTAGTTGACGGTGCCGTCGATGGGGTCGAGCACCCAAGTGAGGCCGGTCGTGCCCGCCCCGAGGCCGCCCTCCTCGCCGAGGATGCCGTCACCCGGGCGGGCGGTGGCGAGCCGGTCGCGCAGCAGCGCCTCGGCGCGGGTGTCCATCTCGGTGACGACGTCGAGGTCGGTGCTCTTGGTGTGCGCGACGCCGAGCCCCTCCGGGCGCTCCTCCCGGATGAGCGTGCCGGTCTCCGCGGCGAGGTCCACCGCGAGCCGCTCCAGCTCCGCGCGCTGCTCGGCCGGCACCTGCCCGGGGTCGGGCGCCGTCGGGGCCTGCGGGGCAGAGGGCATCAGTCGCTCCCGCAGGCAGCCGGCTTCGCCTGGCGCAGGTTGGGGCAGCAGCCCGGCAGGCAGACCGCCGGGCGCGGCGCGTCGCCGGGCCACGTGGGCAGCTCGACCTCCTCCTCGCGGGCCTGGGTCGCCCGCTCCATCGCGAGGTCGACCAGGCCCATGACGAACTCGGTGTCGGTGCCGACCGTCGGGACGCGCAGCAGGTCCATCCCCAGCTCCTGCGCCGTCTCCGCGGCCTCGGTGTCGAGGTCGAAGACGACCTCCATGTGGTCGGAGACGAAGCCGATGGGGGCCAGCACGACGTCGCGGACGCCCCGGGAGGCGAGCTCGCGCAGGTGGTCGTTGACGTCCGGCTCCAGCCACGGCTGGCTCGGCGGGCCGGAGCGCGAGCAGTAGGTGAGGTCGTGCTCGACCTCGACGCCCAGGGTGGCGCGCACCTCGGCGGTGATCGCGGCCGCCAGCTCGGTGTGCTGGGTGGAGTAGAGGTTGCCCTCCTCGTCGCCCGGGCCGGAGGTGTCGTCCATGGAGTCCGGCAGCGAGTGGGTGACGAAGACGAGGTGCGGCGCCGCCCGACCCGGGCCGGCGTCGGCGTCCCCTTCACCGGCCTCCATCCGCTGGCGCACCGCCTCGGTGACGATGCGCGCGTTGGTGGCGGAGAAGCCCGGGTGGTTCCAGTACTGCCGCACCTTGTCGACGTGCACCTCGTGGCCCTCGGCGAGCAGCTCCTCCTGCGCGGCGGCGATGTCCTCGCGGTACTGCCGGCACGAGGAGTAGCACGAGTAGGCGCTGGTCGTGATGGACAGCAGCCGGGTCATGCCCTCGGCCGCCGCCTCGCGGAAGGCGTCGGCGAGGAAGGGCTCGGAGTTGCGGTTGCCGAAGAGGACGGGGACCGGCAGCTCGCGGCGCTCCAGCTCGGCCCGGATCGCCTCGATGAGCGCGCGGTTCTGGTCGTTGATCGGGCTCTTGCCCCCGAACTGGTAGTAGTGCTCGGCCACCTCCTCGAGCCGCTCGTCGGGGATCCCCCGGCCGCCGGTGACGCGGCGCAGGAAGGGCATGACCTCCTCGGGGCCCTCGGGTCCGCCGAAGGAGGTGAGCACGATGGCCTGGTAGGGGAAGAGGTCGTTCTCCTCAGTCTCCTCCAGGGACTCCTCGAGCTCGGCGACGACCTCGTCCTCGACGGAGGAGACGTCGTCGGGGCTGGCCGCCGGGTCGGCGACCCCGGGCTCGGCAGGCTCGCTCGGGTCGGTCACGGGGTTGCTCATGCTGCTTCTCCTCGGGAGGGGATGGGCGTCGGGGCGTTCAGGTCGAAGACGATGGCGGCGATCCGGATCCCCAGGACGAGGGCCACGGCGGACCAGACCACCACGAAGGACAGCTGCCCGAGCTCGGCCGCGACGACGACGATCGCGGCACCGAGCAGGGCGGGGACGGCATACAGGTCGCGGCGGAGCACCTCGGGCACCTGGCCGACGAGGACGTCGCGCACCACGCCGCCACCGACGGCGGTGATGCCGCCGACGAAGACCGCGGCGAGCGGCGGCGCCCCCAGGACCACCGCCTTGAGCGCGCCGGCCACGGCGAAGGTGGCCAGGCCGACGGCGTCGAGGTACTTCACCGACTCGCTGATCCGCTGCAGACGCAGCTTGGGCCGGTGCCGGGAGAGGTCGACGAAGAGGCCGTGGAAGGCGAAGACGACCAGGCCCGCGACGAGGACGGTGACGACGTACCAGGGGTTGCTGATGCCGGCCGGGGGGACGTCGCCGAGGAAGACGTCGCGGACGATGCCGCCGCCCAGGCCGCTGACCCAGGCGAGGACCGCGACGCCGAACAGGTCGAGCCGCGCGCGCACCGCGACGAGCCCCCCGGAGAGCGCGAAGACGAAGATGCCGACGAGATCGAGGGCGAGTCGCACATCGGCGGAAGCGGCGATCATGGCCCGTTCAGGGTATCCCGCGCGGCGTGCCCTCCCGCGCGCGGTCCGGGCGGGGTGGCACAGTGGTCAACCATGCAGCAGCTCCAGTTCGTCGAGCTCGACGAGGGTGGTCGTCTGGTCCTCACCGACGACGACGGGTCGCAGTATGCCGTGCGCGTCGACGACCGGCTGCGCGCCGCGCTGCGCCCCCGGTCGCGGCAGCCCGAGCAGGGGGTCAGCGGCCGTCGGGCGGCGAGCCCGCGCGACGTCCAGGCGATGATCCGGGCCGGGCAGCCGGCCGAGGACGTCGCCTCCTCGACGGGGTGGGACCTGGAGCGGGTGCGCCGCTTCGAGGGGCCGGTGCTCGCCGAGCGCGAGCACGTCGTGGGCCTGGCGCAGCGCGCGCCGGTGCGCGCGAGCGGCCGCACCGACGGGTCGCACACGCTGGACCGGCGGGTCCGGGAGCGGTTGCAGAGCCGGGGCGTGGACCTCACGGCGGTGTCCTGGGACGCCGCCCGGGGCGAGGCGCACGAGCCGTGGACGGTCATCGTCGCCTTCGGCGCGGGCGGCCGGGAGCGGCGCGCTGCCTGGCACTACGACGTGCGCGCGCGCTCGGTGGAGGCGCTCGACGACGAGGCACGCTGGCTGAGCGAGGACGAGCAGGCGCTCCCGGGCGGGCTGTCGGGGCACCCGCTGCTCGGCGGGCACGGGGAGG
Source organism: Serinicoccus hydrothermalis (assembly GCF_001685415.1). Classification (NCBI taxonomy): domain Bacteria; kingdom Bacillati; phylum Actinomycetota; class Actinomycetes; order Micrococcales; family Ornithinimicrobiaceae; genus Serinicoccus; species Serinicoccus hydrothermalis. Next base: position 639,549 of record NZ_CP014989.1, read on the forward strand.
ACGAGGCAGCGGCCGGCCTCATGGCCACGATGCGCGAGCGTCGGCAGCGCCGCGGGCGGCGCAGCCAGCCCGCCTCGCGGGCCGGCGCCGACGACCCGGGCCACCTGCCGGGCCAGCGCGACATGCCGGACGAGGTGCTGCCGCTGGAGGACCTGCCCTACGACCCCGACACCATGGGCGACCCGCCCGCGGCCCACCCCCGCGGGTCGGCAGCCGAGGCGCCCGCCCCGGTCGGCCTGGAGGACGAGCAGGTCGAGGACGCCGTCTCGGTCGAGCCGGAGCCCGAGGTGCTCGAGGAGCCGGACGTCGCCGAGACGTCCGAGACGCCCGAGGTGGTGCTCGAGCCGGAGCCCGAGCCCGAGCCGGTCTCGCCCGAGGAAGCCAAGCGCGCCGTCGGCCGGGGACGGGGCCGCAAGCGGCGCCGGCTGCGGCTGCCGAGCGTGGCACCGGCGCAGGACGACCTCGACGACGAGCCCGAGGGCAGCTTCGCCCGCACCCGGCACGACCCGCGCGAGGTCACCTTCGACGAGTTCTTCGGCGTCGAGGACGAGGACGACCTCGAGCCGGAGATCGAGCGGGAGCCGCAGGTCCGGGAGAGGGTCGTCGAGGAGAGCGTGGTCGACGACGTGACCGCCGAGGACCCGGTCGACGACGAGCCGGTGGAGGACGAGGTCGTCGAGGACGAGGTCGTCGAGCCGCTGGTCGACGACGAGCCGGAGCAGGAGGCCGAGGCGGAGATCGAGCCCGAGTCCGAGGCCGGTCAGCCGGTCGGTGAGCCGGAGGCGGACGCCGCCCCCGAGGACGACACGGCTGCTGAAGCCACCGCTGCGGACGAGGCTGCTGCCGACGAGGTCGCCGAGGAGCCGGCGAGCAAGCCGTCCGGGCGCAAGGGCCGGACCAGCGTCCCCAGCTGGGACGACATCATGTTCGGCTCGCGCCCTCCCCGCGACTGACGGGAGACGACTCGGGCGAGCCCGGCAGCGGGCAGAGGTCGAGGTCGAAGGGCAGCAGCTCCGGGGAGCTCGAGGCCGAGCGCGCTGCGGCGGAGTTCATGCGGCGCATGTAGTGCCGGCGGCAGAGCACCTCGTACTCCACCACCGGTACACGGGCGCCGCCCTCCACGTCGCCGTCGGTGCCGTCGCCGTCGCTGCCCGCTCCCCCGACGTCGCCGACGACCACCTGCTCCCCCTCGACGACCATGTGGCCGTCGACGACGCGGGCATTGACGGTGGCCGGCTTGCCGCACCAGCACAGGGCGCGCACCTGCAGCTGCTCGGTGCGGTCCGCGAGCTCGATGAGGCGGCGGGAGCCGGGGAAGAGCTCGGTGCGGAAGTCGGCGGTGATGCCGAAGGCATACACGTCGATGCCCATCTCGTCGACCAACCGGGCCAGCTGCTCCACCTGCTCGGGCCGGTAGAACTGCGCCTCGTCGCAGATGACGTAGTCGACGGCGCGGCCGTTGGTGCGCTGGCGGACGACGAGCTCCCAGAAGTCGAGGTCGTCGCCGACCTCGAGGGCGTCCTTGGCCAGGCCGAGCCGGGAGGAGACGACCGCCGCCCCGGAGCGGTCGTGCTGGGTGAAGAGCAGGCCGCGGCGACCGCGCTGGTGGTGGGTGTGGTTCATCTGCAGCGCGAGGGTGGACTTGCCGCAGTCCATCGTTCCGGTGAAGAAGACGAGCTCGGCCACCCCGGCAGTCTACGGACCGGCGAGGGCCGCGCCGGGAGGGGTCAGGTGGTCGCGACGAGCAGCGGGATGGCGGTCTCGGCGTCGGTGATGGAGCCGTGGTGGCCGCGCAGGCGCAGCACCTCCGGCCGCAGCAGCCGCGAGTCCAGGAGCGTGGCGTGGCCGAGCATGGCGACGACGACCTCGCCGATGCGGGAGGCATACCCCTCGCGCACCGGGCCGAACCAGCCGGCCTCGACCGCCTCCTCCCGGGTGAGCACGATCGCGCTCTCCCCCAGCTCCTCCCGCCAGGTCGCGACGACGTCGTCGAGCGCGCCCGGGCGGCACCAGGCCTGCGGCGCCCGCGGCTCCCCGGCCAGCAGCGCCACCCCCTCGTCGAGCACCGGCTCGAGCGCGATGTCCCGGCGCAGGTCGTGCGGCGCCTCGATCATCCCGTGGTCGGCGGTGACGAGCACCGTCGTGCCCGAGGGAAGACGGGCGAGCAGCCCGGCGAGCCAGGTGTCGAAGACCTCGACCGCCTCGCCCCACTCCAGCGAGTCCGGACCGTGCACGTGGCCGGCCTTGTCGATCTCGTCCCAGTAGGCATACACCAGGGCCCGGCCGCGCCGGCCCGCCTGCATGAGGGTCTGGAGCACCCCGCTGGTGCGCTCGTCGTGGTCGCCGGCACCGACGAAGCCGCCACCGCGCAGGGAGGCGCGGGTGAGGCCGGAGCCGGAGAAGGTCGGCTGCGACACCGAGGTCATGGAGATGTCGCGCCGGGTCGCGTGCTGGAGCAGCGTGGGCAGCGGCTGGTGGGTGTGAGGGTCGGGCCCGTCCTTCCACGCGAGGTGGCTGAACAGCCTTCCCCGGTAGTTCGTCTGCCAGCCGACGATGCCGTGCCCGCCCGGCAGGTGGCCGGTCCCGAGGCTGGTGAGGCTGGAGGCGGTCGTGGACGGGAAGCCGCAGGCGAAGTCCTCCGCGCCCTGCGGCGTGGCCAGGGTGCGCAGGGTGCGCGCGTGCCCGCTGCGCCGCTCCAGCTGGCGGGCACCGAGCCCGTCGGCGAGCACGACGACGACGCGGCGGGTCGGCTCCAGCGACCAGGTCGCGGGGGCGACGCCCTCGGGCAGGTCGTCCACGCCCAGGGCCGCGAGCGCGCCGGGCAGCACCGAGGCCAGGCCCGACCCCGGCGCCGGCGGCTGGTATGCCTCTGCGTCCCGGGCGATCACCGGTCTCAGTGACCCAGCCTCGCCGAGAGCTCGCTGGCGAAGAGCAGCGTCTGCTCCAGCCGCTGCTCGCCGTGGGTCTCCGTGGCGACGCGCAGCGAGATGTCGTCGCTGGAGACGGTGCCCTCGTAGCCGTGGTCGCCCTCGCACTGCGGGTCCTCGCAGATCGCGGGCAGCAGGTCGACCCGGGAGACGGCGCCCCAGCCGAGGGTGAGGGTGACGCCGCGCCCGCCCAGGCCCCCGTCATACCGCTCCGGGTCGGGGACGGTGTGGGTGAGCATGACCCCGCGGACCGAGCGCAGCGGGACCGTCTCGGTGGTGGCGGTCGCCATCCGCTGGCCCTCGGGGCCCTCGTGGTCGTCGGCGTGCGCGATGACCAGGCGGCGATCGGTGAGGACCAGGACGGTGAGGTGGTTGCGCACGGCCATCTCGTCGAACGTCGTCTCGTCGTGGACGAGGTGCGTCACCACCGTGTCACGCCCGACGGCGGTGACGATGACGTCGTGCACGACCGCCGGCAGGTAGCCCGCCGCCTGGATGTCGGCGACGAGCGACTCGGGCAGGGACGACCTCGTACGACGGACCATGGGGCCATCGTCTCAGACGTCGGCGAGCAGCGTCCGCCGCTCGGCGTCGGCCCGGGTCGGGGCAGGGGCGACCCGCACGCTGGCGCCGAGCACCTCCACCCCCTCCTGGTGGGCCAGCACCGGGTTGAGCCGCACGTGCGCCAGCTGCGGGTGGTCGTCGGCGAGCACGCTCACCCGGGCGATGAGGTCGTGCAGCGCGGCGTGGTCGACCGGCATGGCGCCGCGGTAGCCGTCGAGCATCGGCGCGGCCTTGATCGAGGACACCATCTCGGTGATGTCGACGTCGGTCAGCGGCGGGAAGCGCAGCGCCTCGTCGCCGAGCAGGTCGATCGGCAGCCCGGCCACCCCGAAGCCGACGACCGGCCCGAAGAGCGGGTCCTCGGCCGAGTTGACCTCGACGCTCACCCCCGAGGGCGCCATCTGCTGCACCGCGATGCCCTCGACGCCGATCGGCTCCAGCTGCCCCGCGAGGTCGAGGTATGCCTCCCGCACCGCCTCCGGGCTGCGCAACGAGAACCGCACCCACCCCTGCCCGGGCTGGTGCTGCAGCAGCGGGGAGGTCGCCTTGAGCACCACGCCGTCGAACCGGTCGGCCACCTCGACCGCCTCGTCGGCGGAGCCGACCGGGACGCGCGGCCACACGTGGATGCCGTAGGCGGCGAGCAGCGCGGTGGCCTCCTCGGGCTCCAGCTCGGTCCCGCGGGGCGAGCGGGCGAGCGCCGCGTCGAGGATCTCGCCGGCCGCGGCGCGGCGCACCCCCTCCAGGCGCACCCGCTCGCCGTGGTCGCGGCGGCGCCACTGGGCATACCGGACGGCGGCGGCCAGGGCGCGGACCGCGTCCTCGGGCATGGGGTAGGACGGGACGCCGGCCCCCGGGGTGACCCCGCGCATCCCGACGAAGGTCGCCACGCACGGCTTCACGTGCCCCTCGGCGGCCGCGGACACCGCCTGGACCACCTCGGGGTCGATGTCGGCGATCGGGGGGACGAAGCAGGCGATGAGGGCGTCGACGGCCTCGTCGGCGAGCGCGGCGTCCGCGACCTCGCGGAACTGCTCGGTGAGCGCCTCGGCGGGGACGGTGACCGGGCCGTGGGTGACCTGCAGCCCCCGGGCGGAGGCCGCGTCGGCGGCCAGCGAGCCCAGCGCGTCGTTGTTGCTCACCACCGCGACCCGCTCCCCCCGGGGCAGCGGCTGGTTGAGCACGAGCTGGGCGACGTCGAAGAGCTGGTGGGCGTTGTCGACCCGGATGACCCCGGACTGGCGCAGCATCTGGCCGAAGGTCTCCGGCCGCTCGTGGGTGAGGCGCACGCGGTGCCCCTGGGGGATCGCGTGCTGGCCGATGCCGGACTTCACCACGACGACCGGCTTGGTCATGGCGAGCTTGCGGGCGATGCGGGTGAACTTGCGCGGGTTGCCCATGGTCTCGAGGTAGAGGCCGACGGCGGTGGTGCTGTCGTCGTCGGTCCAGTACTGCATGAGGTCGTTGCCGGAGATGTCGACCCGGTTGCCGGCCGAGGCGAAGGTCGACAGGCCCAGGCCCCGCCGGCGGGCGGAGTTGAGCAGCGCGATGCCCAGGCCGCCGGACTGGCTGAACAGCCCGAGGCTGCCGAAGGGCGGCAGCTGGTCGGCCGAGGCGATGGAGGCGTTGAGCCGGATCTGCGGGTCGTTGTTGATGAGCCCGAAGCTCGTCGGCCCGAGCACTCGCATCCCGTGGTGACGGGCGCGGACCAGGAGCTGGCGCTGCAGCGCCCGGCCCTCGGTGCCGGCCTCGGCGAAGCCCTCGGAGGCGACGACGAGGGCCTTGGCCCCGGCGTCGGCGCACTCGTCGACGATGCCGAGGACCTCCTCGGCCACGACCGCGACGACGGCGAGGTCGATCCCGCCCTCGATGTCGCGGACCGAGGCGACGGCGGGGTGGCCGTTGATGAGGGTGCCGGGCTCGGCCGCGTTGTTGACCGGGTAGACGCGGCCGGTGAAGCCACCGGCGACGATGTCGTCGAAGAAGGCCCGCCCGATGGTCGCCGGGCGGCGGCTCACGCCCACCACGGCCACCGACTCGGGGTGCAGGACGGCGCTCATCGAGCGCACCTCGGACCGGTGCTCGCGGGACATCCGCACCGCCCGCGACTCCTCGGTCGGCTCGATGTCGAAGGCCACCGCGATGACGCCGTCGTCGAACTCGTGCGAGACCTCGAAGCCGGCGTCGCGGAAGACGCCGATCATCTTGCGGTTCTGCGGCAGCACGTCGGCCACGAAGCGGGTCACCCCGCCCTCCCGGCCGATGTCGGCGAGGTGCTCGAGCAGGACCGAGCCGATGCCGCGGCCCTGGTGGTGGTCGGAGACGTTGAAGGCGACCTCGGCGACGCTGCCGCCCTCCCGGATCCGGTCGTAGCGGCCGATGCCCACGAGGTCGTCACGGACATACATCACCAGCGCCACGCGGTCGGAGTAGTCCACGTGGGTGAAGCGGTGCACGTCCTTGTCCGAGAGCCGCTTGATGGGCGCGAAGAAGCGCAGGTAGATCGACTGCTCGGACTGCGCCGCGTGGAAGCGGTGGATCGCCTCGGTGTCGTCGGGGCGGATCGGGCGGACGTGGGCGACCCTGCCGTCGGAGAGCACGACGTCGGCCTCCCACTCGCGGGGATAGCCCGGTGGCAGCACGTCGGCCTCGCTCATGCGCCCCATCATCCCACCGTCGGCCGACACCGCCCCCGGACCTCGTGAGCGCGACGTGTCGGAACGACGACCGTAGGCTGGTGGGGGACCGAGCCCGCCGTGCCGACCACCGAACGAGGATGTCGTATGCGCCGCCAGCCCGCCCGCCGTCCCTTTCTCCTCCCCCTGTGCCTGGCCGGCGTGGTCGTGAGCGGGTGCTCGACCGCCGGCAGCGGCGGCCCGGCAGAGGGTGGGGAGGGTGAGACGCAGCAGACCCTCGCCGCCGAGTCCGCGGCCGCCGGGTCCTCCGGCTTCGTCGTCGAGGAGGTCGACCAGTTCGCCGAGCCCTGGGCCATGGCCTTCCTGCCGGGCAGCGAGGACCTGCTCGTCACCGAGCGGAGCGGGGAGCTGCACCTGCGGCCGGCCGACGGGGGCGAGCGCATACCGGTGGAAGGGGTGCCCGAGGTGGTCCACGAGGGCCAGGGCGGACTGGGCGACGTGCTGCCCGGGCCCGACTTCGCGCAGGACCAGGTCGTCTACCTCAGCTGGGTCGAGGCCGGGGACGGCGGCACCGGTGCCGTGGTCGGCCGCGCCCGGCTCGTGCAGGACGGCGGCAGTGCCGCGCTGGAGGACCTGGAGGTCATCTGGCAGCAGACGCCGAAGGTGGACGGGACGGGGCACTTCTCGCACCGGCTCGCGCTCGACCCGGACGGGGAGCACCTCTTCGTCAGCTCCGGCGACCGGCAGCAGATGGACCCCGCCCAGGACACCAGCAACACCCTGGGCACCGTCGTGCGGCTCACCCTCGACGGCGAGGCTGCCCCCGGCAACCCGCTCGAGGACGAGGGCGGGGTCACGGCGCAGATCTGGAGCTGGGGGCACCGCAACCCGCTGGGCCTGGAGTTCGGCCCGGACGGCACCCTGTGGTCCTCGGAGATGGGTCCGGAGGGCGGGGACGAGCTCAACGTCGTCGAGGCGGGCGGCAACTACGGCTGGCCCGAGGTGTCCGACGGCAACCACTACGACGGCGGCGAGATCCCCGACCACGCGGAGGGCGACGGCTTCGTCGCGCCGGTGACGTCGTGGGTCCCGAGCATCTCGCCGGGCAGCCTGCTCATCTATTCCGGCGAGATGTTCCCGCAGTGGCAGGGTGACGCCCTGCTCGGGGCGCTGTCCGGGCAGGCGCTGGTGCGGGTCGACCTCGAGGACGGGCAGGCGCAGGGCAGCGAGACCTTCGACCTGGGGCAGCGGATCCGGGCGGTCGAGCAGGGACCGGACGGCGCGGTCTGGCTGCTCGAGGACGCGGGCAGCGGGCGGCTGCTCCGGCTCACCCCCGAGGAGGCCTGAGGGGCCGCTGCGGCAGGATCGGGCGGTATGGAGCTCCGCGACGTGGTGCGCGCCCGCCGGATGGTGCGGGCCTACGACCCCTCCCGACCGGTGCCGACCGAGGTGATCGATCGGGCCCTGGATCACGCGGTGCGGGCGCCCAGCGCCGGCTTCTCCCAGGGCTGGGACTTCGTGGTGCTGACGACCGAGGAGGAACGCCAGCGCTTCTGGTCCGCCGCCACGGGCACGCAGGCGCAGGAGCGCATGGACGCCTGGCTGCGCGGGGTGCGCACCGCCCCCTGCCTGGTCGTCTGCCTGTCCGACAAGGAGGCATACCTGGACCGGTATGCCGAGGCGGACAAGGGCTTCACCGACCGCTCCGAGGAGCGCTGGCCGGTGCCCTACTGGGACGTGGACACCGGGATGGCGGCGCTGCTCATGCTGCTCACCGCGGTGGACGAGGGGCTGGGCGGGCTCTTCTTCGGGGTGCCGCCGGAGCGGCGGGCGAGCACGCTGGCCGCCCTGGAGGCGCCGCCGGAGCGGCGGATCGTGGGCGTCGTCGCGATGGGGTATGCCGCGCCGGACCGGCGCTCGCCCTCGCTGCGCCGTGGGCGGCGGCCGGTCAGCGAGGTGGCGCACCGGGGCCGCTTCGGGCAGCCCTGGACGGGCTGAGGTCGCGGAGCCGGGTCAGGAGTGGCGGAGCAGGCTGACCGTCGCGAGGACCGCCAGGGTGACGCCGACGAGGAGAAGGACCACCGAGGCCCCGGCCACCACCGCGCTGGTCGGGGCGAGCGCGCCGGCCACCGGGCCGGCGACCACGACGAGCAACGCGGCGAGCGCGAGCTGGACCTCGGGTGCATACCGGGTGGGGTCGAGGGCCGCGACCGCGCCCCGGGCCGTGCGGGCGCGGCGGGCGCGCGGGGTGATCGTGGGCCGGTGCTGCGAGCGCTCCATGTCGATCCTGTCTCCGAGGGGGGCCGGCGCCCCCTGCGCGCCAGCCTCAGTCCTCCAGACGTCCAGCATGACGGCTGCCGTTGCGTCCGCGGGGAGAACGTGACCGGATCGTGACCTCGGGGCCGGATCCGGGCCGGCGGGTCAGCGCGAGGCGAGGAAGTCGTCGACCTCTTCGGCGGTCGGCGCGGTCGCCGGGCCGCGGCGGGTGACCTTGATGGCCGCCGCCGCGTTGGCGCGCCGGGCCGCCTCGACCCAGTCCCGGCCCTGCGCCACGCCGGCGCACAGGACCCCGGTATGCGTGTCCCCCGCCCCGTTGGTGTCGACCGGCGTCTGCGGGAAGCCGGGCACCCGGGTGGTGACCCCGTCGGCCCGCACCACGCACCCCTCCGGCCCGTCCCGCACCACGACCACCGCCCCCTCCGGCAGCCGCCCCGCCACCGCCTCGCACAGCCCCGCGAGCCCAACGCCCCCTGTGACTCCTGCGCCTCCTGTGACTCCTGTGTCCCCCGTGCCCTCTTCCCCGTTTTCGACCTCTGATTTGTTCGCCATGGCAGCGAAACCAATAGTCGAATTCGTGCCCTGCTGCCCGTTTTCGACCTCTGATTTGTTCGCCATGGCAGCGAAACCAGTAGTCGAATTCGAGCGGCTGGGGGCGTCCAGGAGGGCGCGGGCCTCGGCGGCGTTGGAGGTCCACACGGTGGTGCGGGCCAGCACGCGCTCAACGAGGTCGGCGTCGAAGGTCGCGAAGGGCTCACCGGGGTCGAGCACGACGTCCACGCCCTCCGGTATGCCCTCCAGCCAGGCGAGCAGCGGGTGGCGGGTGGGCTCGAAGAGGGTGTAGCCGGACAGGCATACCAGATCGCCGGTGACCGCCGCGCTCGTCGCGAGCGAGTCCGTGGTGATCCGGCGCTCCGCCGCCCGTGTCGTGACGAAGGTGCGCTCCGCGCTGGGCTCGACCAGCACCACGCAGACGCCGGTGTCCAGGTCCTCGACCGGCGGTGCGCTGACCTCGACCTCCTCGCCGGCCAGCACCTCCCGCACCAGGTCGCCGTTGGGCCCGGTGCCCACCGCCCCGGCGAGCACCGCCGGAGCACCCGAGCGCGCCGCGGCGACGACGATGGTGACGGCACCACCGGCATACCTCGTCGCCCGGTCGGCCATGACGTTGCCGCCGCGCGCCGGGAGCGAGCCCACCTCGAGGACGAGGTCGACCATGGCCTGCCCGGTGTGGATGACCCTGCGCGGCGTCTGCGTCATGGGTCGTACCCTGCCACCCCCGCCGGGCCGGGCGAGCGCATACCCTCACCGCATGAGCTCGCCCACCGCCGCCGTCCTCGCCCCGCTCCCCGACCTGCGGCCGTGGGTCGAGGACCTGTACCGCCACCTGCACGCCCACCCCGAGCTGTCGATGGCCGAGTACGAGACCGCCGCGCGGGTGGTCCAGGAGGTCTCCGGTATGCCCTCGGCCGACGAGCTCGAGGTCCACACCGGGATCGGCGGGACGGGCGTGGCCGTGGTCGCCCGCAACGGCGAGGGACCGACGGTGCTGCTGCGGGCGGACATGGACGGGCTGCCGGTGGCCGAGGACACCGGGCTCGACTACGCCTCGACCGTGACGACGACGAACGCCGCGGGCGAGCAGGTGCCGGTCATGCACGCCTGCGGGCACGACACCCACGTCGCGACGCTGCTGGCGGCGCTGCGGCTGCTGCTGGAGGGGCGGGAGCACTGGGGCGGGACCGTGGTCGCCGTCTTCCAACCGGCCGAGGAGCAGTACAACGGCGCGGACGCCATGGTGGCCGACGGCCTGACCGACCTGCTGCCGCGGCCCGATGTCGCGCTGGGGCAGCACGTGCTGCCCGGCGCCGCGGGGTCGGTCGAGGTGGCGCCGGGTCCGATCATGGCCAGCTGCGACGACTTCCGGATCACGCTGCACGGCAAGGGCGGCCACGGCTCGGCGCCGCACACCGCCATCGACCCGGTGGTCATGGCGGCCTCGCTGGTGATGCGGCTGCAGACCGTCGTCGCGCGGCAGGTGTCGCCGCAGGCCACCGCGGTGGTGACGGTGGGGCGGATCAGCGCCGGCACGAAGACCAACATCATCCCCGCGCAGGCGGTGCTGGAGGGGACGGTGCGCACGTATGACGCGGACGTCGCCGCGCACTGCCTCGAGGTCATCGAGCGGACCGCCCGCGCGGAGGCGCTCGCGTGGGGCGCTCCCGAGCCCGGCTTCGAGACCTTCGACCACCTGCCGGTGACCGACAACGAGCCCGGCGCGACCGACCGGGTGCGGGCGGCGCTGGAGGCCGAGCTCGGCGCGGACCGGGTCGGCGACTTCACCCCGGAGATGGGCTCGGAGGACTTCGGCGCGCTCCCGGGCGCGTGGGGCATCCCCTCCTGCTACTGGGCGTTCGGGGCCTTCGACGCCGAGGAATGGGCCGCGGCCCGCGAGCGGGGCACCGAGCAGGCCGACTTCCCGGACAACCACTCGGCGCACTTCGCGCCCGTGCTGCAGCCGATGCTCGACACCGGGGTGCGGGCCATGGTTGCCGCGGCGATGGCCTGGATCGGGCGGTAGCCCGGGCGCCCTCGCGGAGTTTTCCACAGGCGCGGGTGAGCGCTCAGCGGGGCGGGTGAGTTCCGGCATACCGTCGGGACATGAGGGGAAACCACCGCTTCGCCGTGGGTATGGGGGCACTCGCCCTGGTCACGCTCGTCCTGTCGAGCTGCACGGGGTCGGCCGAGGAGGAACCGTCCGAGCCCACCACCGGGACGGCCGCGCAGACGGCAGCGCCTCCCGGCGAGCCTGCGGAGGCGGAGGTGGCCACCTCGACGCCGGAGCCCCCACCTCCGCCGCCCGAACCGGTGTGGACCTTCGACGGGACGATTCTGTCGAACCCGGTCGCGCACGACGGCGACCTGCTGCTCCACGTCGACCCCGAAGGTGGGGAGGCCATGGCCCTCGTCTCGCTCGACGCCGCGACCGGCGAGGAGAACTGGCGCCGACCGGTCGGCCACTCCGGCCTGTTCTCCGCGGGTCCGCCCTCGCTGCGGGACGACCTGGTCTATGTCTTCGAAGACACCGGGCAGGACGACCAGGCCTTCGTCGTCGCGCTCGACGCGGTGACCGGCGACGAGGTCGCCCGGTCCGACCAGGAGCTCCGCGGCTACCAGCTGCCCCGGGCCTGCGGCGAGAGCGAGGTATGCCTGGGCTACCGCCTCCCGGGCGCGGACGAGGTCTCCTCCGGTCACCTGGCCCGCGAGGGTGACGTGCTGCGGCTGGTCGAGGGTCAGCCGCTCGGGTCCGGGGAGCAGGACGCCCCGGACGGGACGTCGGGCGAGGAGGCCGAGGATGGCGAGGACGTCGAGGCGCTGCCCGAGGTGGATATCGACCGGGACTGGGAGACCGGTGAGGAGCGGATCGAGGGCCGGCGCGGTGACGAGGTCGTGTGGTCGGTGTCGGTCGACGAGGTCGGGGTGCGGGCCGACCCGGAGCACGCCGGGGTCGCGGGCTGGTCTCAGGACGTGGGCGGGGTCTACCTGCACGACACCTACTACGGGCCGGAGCTCGGGACCTCCGAGGCGCAGGCCTTCCCGCTCGAGGACCATGTGCTGCTGGCCCTCGACCGGGAGGACGGGACCGAGCTCTGGCGACGGGAGGGTGCCAGCCTGTGCGCGACCGTCGGCCCGGACGCGGCGGTCGTCGTCGTGTGCTCGGGCGAGGGCGAGCTGCGCAGCGACGGCTTCGAGGACACCAGCGTCGACGCCGACCGTGTGCAGCTCACCGGTGTCGCCGTCCGGTCCGGGGAGCAGGTGTGGAGCCACGAGATCACCGACGCGGACTGGAGCGCGCGCTACGGCGACCTGCCGGTCGCGCTGGACGAGGAGCAGTCCCTCGTCACCGTGGACGGCGACCGGGTGGCGGTGGAGCTGACCACGGGAGAGCTCATCCCGGCGGCGGATGCTCGCGTGGTCGAGGGCTTCGCGTGCTGGTGGGCGGTCCCCTGGGACGCGCCGACGAACCTCGAGGACGGCTCGGAGCGCCAGAGCGAGCGCTTCTGGTTCCCCTGCGACGCCCAGGGCGACCAGGTCCCGGTCCCCACCGAGGAAGGGGTCGAGACCTTCGCCGAGACGGTCGGTGAGGCACGGCTGGTGGTGGGCCCGGACCGGGTGACCGCCTACCCCGGCTGAGGTCCCCGGGGGCTGGTGACGGTTCCGCTGGCCCCGGGGTGTCGGCGGGTGCGCCTACGATCGAGCATCGTGAGCATCATCGAGGCGCAGGACCTGCGCAAGACCTACCACCCGCGCTCCGGCGACGTGCACGCGCTCGACGGGCTGTCGCTGAACGTGCCCGAGGGCAACGTCAAGGGATTGCTCGGCCCCAACGGCGCCGGCAAGACGACCGCCGTCAAGGTCCTCAACACCCTGCTGCGACCGGACTCGGGCACCGCGACCGTCGCCGGGGTCGACGTGCTGCGCGACCCGGAGGGCGTGCGCCGGGTGATCGGCGCGAGCGGGCAGTACGCCGCGGTCGACGAGCACCTCACCGGGCGGGAGAACCTCGAGATGGTGGGGCGGCTCTACCACCTCGGCGGCAGCACCGCGAAGGCTCGCGCGGTGGAGCTGCTGGAGCAGTTCGACCTCGTCGACGCGGGCGACCGGCCGGTCAAGGGCTTCTCGGGAGGTATGCGCCGGCGCATCGACCTCGCCTGCGCGCTGGTCAACAGCCCGCAGATCCTCTTCCTCGACGAGCCCACGACCGGGCTCGACCCGCGCAGCCGGCTCGGGCTGTGGGAGGTCATCAAGACCCTCGTCGGCCAGGGCACGACGGTGCTGCTCACGACGCAGTACCTCGAGGAGGCCGACTACCTCGCCGACGACATCAGCGTCATCGACCACGGCCGGGTCATCGCCGAGGGCACCGCCGACGAGCTCAAGTCCCAGGTCGGCGGGCACCGGGTGGTCGTCACGCTCGTGGACGCCGGGCAGGCCGACACCGCCCGCGAGGTGCTGCGCCGCCACGGGACCGACGACGTGCAGGCCGACTCGGCCGGGCGCACCCTGTCGGTGCCGGTGGACGGCGGCCCGCAGACGCTGCAGCAGGTGCTGTCGGCGCTCGGCGAGGCCGGGGTCGAGCTGCACGACGCCGGGATGCGGCGCCCGACGCTCGACGACGTCTTCCTCACCCTCACCGGCCGCGAGCAGGCCGACGACAGCGACGCCGCAGGCGCCCAGGACGTCAAGGAGAGCGCATGAGCACCCAGACCGTTCCCGCCCCGGCCACCGAGCGCGCGACCTCGTCCTCGGGGATGGGGTCGTGGGCCTCCGACGTGTGGACCGTGACCTGGCGCAACCTCATCAAGTTCCGCCGCAACCCCGAGATGCTGCTCTTCGCGGTCCTGCAGCCGATCATGTTCGTCCTGCTGTTCAGCCAGGTGTATGCCGGCTCGATCGAGATCGAGGGCGGCAACTACACCAACTACCTCATGGCGGGGATCTTCGGCCAGACGGTGCTCTTCGGCTCGACCTTCTCCGGCTTTCAGATGGCGCAGGACCTCAAGGAGGGGATGATCGACCGGTTCCGGACGCTGCCGATGCACGACTCGGCGGTGCTCTTTGGCCGGACGAACGCCGACCTGGCCCTCAACGGCATCTCGATGGTCATCATGATGCTCACCGGCCTCGCCGTGGGGTGGCGCTTCACCGACGGCTGGGTGTCCTTTCTCGGCGGCGTGCTCATCCTGCTCTTCTTCAGCTATGCCTTCAGCTGGGTGATGACGGTGCTCGGCATCATCGTGCCCACGCCCGAGGTCATCAACAACGCGTCGTTCATGATCCTCTTCCCGCTGACCTTCATCTCCAACGCCTTCGTGCAGACCGACAGACTGCCGCGGGTGCTGGAGGTCATCGCCAACTGGAACCCGATCTCCGCCCTGGTCCAGGCGGCCCGGGAGCTCTTCGGCAACACCGGGGACGTCCCGACACCCGACACCTGGCCGATGCAAAACCCGGTGATCACGGTCATGGCCGGGTCGATCCTGCTCATGGCGATCTTCATCCCGTTCTCCGTCAACCGCTTCCGCCAGGCCTCCTCGCGCTGAGGAGGGGCTTTCCAGCCTGCTGGAGCGACGCCACGCCGTCGGCGGGACTGCCTCACGCCGTGCCTCGACCGCTTTCGCGCTCCTTCTCCCGCTCTTCGGGCATGCCTGTGAGCCGGCCCGCCTGGGGCCGGCTGCGGGGCGGGGTGGTCACAGGTGCCAGGTGACGTGGCCGCCGTGGACGGTGGCGTCCAGGTCGTGCTGGTGGACGTGGGTGTGGTGACGCCCGCACAGCAGCGCCATCCGGTCGACATCGGTCTTCCCGCCGCGGGCCCAGTGGTCCAGGTGGTGGCTGTCGCACCACTGCGGCGGCATCGTGCACCCCGGGTAGGAGCACCCCTGGTCCCGGACCGCGAGGGCCTTCCACTGCGAGGGTGTGGCGAACCGTGCGTCATGGCCCAGCGCCAGCGGCTCCCCGCCCGCGCCCAACCACACGGGTGTGACATCCGCGGTGCACGCGGCCTGGGCGGCCGCCCCGGGCGGGACGTAGTCCCCGCTCGGTGTCGTCGCCGGACCGTTCGGGACACCCCGGTCGGGGTCGAACGGGATCAGCAGCATCACCGAGGCCCTGGCCGTCGACGGCGGCGCACCGGGGTTGCCGACACCTCGCTCGATCACGGCCAGCAACGCGTCGAACCGCCGCTGTCCCGGCATCCGCAGATCCGCCTCGGTGACCTTCCCGTGCTCGTCCTTCAAGGGCGCCGGCGCCGCGAGGGCACCGGTGAGGACCCCGTTGATGGTCGCCGCCGCCCCGTCCGGGGCATCGATGGTGAACCGGGTCAGGCCCGAGGCGATCCGCCGCCGCGTCACCCGCCGCAGCTCGTGCGCGGCCCGCTCCCGCTCTTTCGGCTCCTTCTCCTGCAACAGGTCCTCCACCAGCTGGTGGCACACCCGGGCCAGGTCACGATCCGACAGGTCCGCTCTCGCCGCGGCCGCGGTCGCGATGTCGGCATACGCCTGTGCCTGCTCCACGTGCAACGACCCCGCAAGGCGTCTCATCGTGCGCGCCACCATCGCGCCCCGGTGCAACGCGACCCGGCCCGCGGCGACCGCCTCCCCGATCTGCGCCGTCGCGGGGGAGTCCGCGACCGCGACCACGTCCTTGATCCGTGCCGCGTCCTCGACCGGCAACCACGGGCACCGCACCCGCAACCAGTCCACCAACGACAACGCCACGTCCTGGTGCAACCCCCGCGAGGCGGCCTCCCGCGCCAACGTGTACCCCACCGCGCACAGCTGAGTGTGCAACCGGCCCACCGACTCGATCGCCTCCCGCAGAGGTTCGTCCAGCACCGTGACCGCCTCGCTGCCGGTCAACCCCGCCCGACCCAAACAGACCCGCGCCCCCTCCAGGCCGCCCGTCAGCTCCCGCACCGGCAGGTCCGGCACCCACCCCGCCAACGACTCCTCCACCTCGTCCATGAACACCTGGTACTCCGCCGGGCCCATGCCCTCCAACCCCTCCGGCGGACACCACCCCTCATCGTCCTGCTCATACCCCTCATAGCCCTGGTGGCTCGGCACCCCACCCGCCGGCGCACTCACCCACTGCACCGGCCCCGCAGCCGCGATCGCCTCAGCCGACCACACATCCTCCTGATCGGCCCTCACGCCCCCGCCCGTCTCCATGAAACTACTCAAGCACCCACCACCGACATACCCGCTGACCTGCACCGATGCGGGAAGGAGTGGGGAGAAGCGGGTCGCAGGGACCGGCCCGTCAGTCCTGTGGCAGCCCGACAGCCGGGGCGCTCAGCCCTCCCGGGAGCGCAGGACCAACGCCGCGGCGGCGAGGTCCTCGGCAGCCGTCCCGACCGAGACGAAGGCGGTGACCTGCTCCGCCTCCTCCCGCCCCGGCTCCCGCCCACCGGCCAGGTCGGCGAGCGTCACCCGGACGTCCTCCTCGCCCAGCACCCCACGCTCGAGCGGCCCGGCCAGCTCCCCCGCCGTCTGCCGAGCCTCGGGCACGTCGACGACGATCCGGGCACGGGTCATGAGCGCCTCGTCCGCCTCGACCATCTGCGGGCTGAAGGAGCCGATGAGGTCGATGTGGGTGCCCGGCGACACGTCCTCCCCCAGCACCAGCGGGCTCGTCGCCGAGGTGGCGGTGGTGACGACGTCGGCCCGGCGCACCGCGGCGCGCAGGTCGTCGGCGACGTGGACGGCATACCCCTGTCCGCGCAGTTCCTCGACCAGCCGCTCGGCGCGCCCGCGGTCGCGCGCCCAGACGCTGGTGTGCCCGACATCGCGGACCGCGGCGTAGCAGGCCGGGACCGCCGCGGCGACGTTGCCGGCTCCGACGATCAGGTGCTCCCCCACCTGGGCGGGGGCGAGGTGGTCGGCCGCCAGGGCGCTGGCGGCCGCGGTGCGCCACCGGGTGAGCTCGGTGCCGTCGAGGATCGCGCGCGGCACGCCCGTGGCGTGGTCCAGCAGCAGGTAGGTGCCGTGAATCGCAGGCAGCCCCCGCTCACCGTTGCCCGGGTGGTGGGTCGCCACCTTGACCCCCAGCAGGTCGCCGTCGCGCCACGCCGGCATGAGCAGCAGGGTCGCCTCGTGCCGGTCGTCGAGCGGGACGTGGCTGCGCTCCGGCGCCTCGACGCCACCCCGCGCGAAGACCTCCCGCAGCGCCTCGACCAGGGCCGCCGGGTCGAGCGCGTCACGCACCGCCGCGGCGTCGAGGGCGGCGGGCACGGTCATACCTGCTCCGCGTCCGACCCCCGGCCGGCCTCCCCGGACAGGTCCGGCCCCGCCGCCGGCTCCCCCGCGAGCCACACCGAGCGCACCCGGTCACCGAGCCCCGCCAGGTCGTCGTAGCTCCCGTCCAGGACGACCACGTCGGCGACCTTGCCCGGCTCCAGCGTGCCGTGCTCCTCGTCCACCCCCAGCAGCTCGGCGGCGACCTGCGTCGTGGCGTGCCACGCCTCCACCTCGCTCATCCCGAGGTCGCGCATGATCGCCAGCTCGTCGAGGTTCGTGCCGTGCGCGCCGACCCCCGAGTCCGTCCCCATGGCGACCTTGACGCCGGCGTCGATCGCGCGGCGCACCGAGTCGACGTGCGCCTCGGACACCATGCGCGCCTTGGCCACCACCGCGTCCGGGAGGGGTATGCCCGCATCCGCCTGGGCGAGCACGGCGCGCGGTGCGAGCAGGGTCGGCACCAGCCAGGTGCCGCGGTCGAGCATCATCTCGATCGCCTCGTCGTCGAGGTAGATCCCGTGCTCGATGGAGCGGATACCGGTGCGGATCGCGGCCTTGATGCCGTCGGTGGCCTGGGCGTGCGCCATGACGTGCAGCCCCGCCGCGCTGGCCTCGGTGACCAGCGCCTCCAGCTCGTCGTCGCGCAGGTGGCCGTGCAGCGGGTTGCTGCGCGGCGACAGCACCCCGCCGCTGGTCGCGACCTTGAGCACGTCGGCGCCCGCGCGGATGAGCTCGCGCACCTTCTTCCGCATCTCGACCGGCCCGTCGACGACGGCCGAGGGGCAGCCCGGGTGCTCCTGGATGAGCCCGACGTGGGCGCCGCAGGCCTGCCAGTCGTCGCCGTGCCCGCCGGTCTGGCTGATCATGTTGATCGCGATCTGCATGCGCGGGCCGGGGATGAGGCCGCGGCGCACCGCCTCGGCGACCCCGAGGTCGGCCCCGCCCGCGTCGCGCACCCAGGTGACGCCGGTCGCGAGGGTGCGCCGCAACCGACCCGCCGCCTCGTAGAACGGCAGGCTGAAGGGCGTCTGCAGCATCCGGACGGTGCTCGGCTCCTCGAACATCACGTGCACGTGGCAGTCGAAGAGGCCGGGCGTGACGAATCGGCCGGTGCAGTCGACGACCGTGTCCGCCTCGGCGCCGAGCGAGGGGCCAACCTCGGCGATCCGCCCGTCCCGGACGAGGACGTCCGCCTGGCGCGGCTCGGTCAGGGTGCCGTCGACGACCGTGCCGCCGCTGAAGAGAGTGCTGGTCATGGCCTCGAGGCTAACCCCGACCGGTCTGCGATGATCGGCGCCATGCTCGCCATCCTCGGGGCCATCGAGACGGAGGTGGCCGACAACAGGTCCCTGCTCGAGGATCCGGTCGAGCTGCGGGCGGGTCACCTCGCCGTCCACCAGGGGCGGCTGCACGGGGTCGAGGTGCTGCTGGCCCGCTGCGGCGTGGGCAAGGTCAACGGCGCCATGGCGACCACCCTGCTGCGCTCCGCCGGCGCCACGTCGCTGCTGTTCACGGGGGTCGCCGGTGGGGTCGCGCCCGCTCAGCGGGTCGGGGACCTCGTGGTCGCGACCGACCTGGTCCAGCACGACGTGGACGTGACGGCGCTGGGCCGCCCGCCCGGGCAGCTCCTCGGCGAGCCCCGCTCGTGGCCCGCGGACCGGGCGATGAGCGAGCGACTGCTGGCGGCCGCAGACGCCTGCGCCGCGCGCGACAGGCGCCAGGTGCACGAGGGCCGCATCGCCTCGGGCGACCAGTTCGTCGCCTCCGCCCCGCGAGCGGCGGCGATCCACACCGACTTCGGCGCGCTCTGCGTGGAGATGGAGGGTGCGGCAGTGGCCCAGGCGGCGACGACGCTCGGTATGCCGTTCGCCGTCCTGCGGGCGCTCTCCGACACCGCCGACCACGGCGCCGCGCAGGACTTCCCGGCCTTCCTCGTGGGGTCCGCGCGGCTCATGGCCGACGTCGTCCAGCACTACCTGCGCTGACCGGGGGCGGACCATGGAGCCGGCGCACGGCATACCCTCCGGCGCGGCTCGCGCCTCAGTCGAAGATGGCGCTGTAGGCGTTAAGGGCGAGCTGCCCGCCGAGGTGGGCGTAGAGCACGGTCGAGTCCGCGCCGATGGTGCCGTCGCCGACGAGGTCGATGAGCCCGGCCATCGACTTGCCCTCGTAGACCGGGTCGAGGATGACGCCCTCGAGCCGGCCGACCGTCCGGATCGCCTCGACCGTGCTCTCGTCCGGGATGCCGTAGGCGGGACCCTCCCACCCGGGCAGCACGGTGACCTCGTCCTCGCGCAGCTCCCGCCCCAGCTCGAGCAGCCCCGCGGTATGCGTGGCGATGCGGCGCACCTGGTCACGGGTCTGGTCCAGGGTGGCCGAGGCGTCGATGCCGATGACCCGGCGCGGCCGCCCGCCCGCCTCCTCGATCTCGGCGAAGCCGGCGATCATCCCCGCGTGCGTCGATCCGGTCACGGTGCAGACGACGACGGTGTCGAAGAAGACCCCCAGCTCGGCCTCCTGCGCGACCACCTCGTGCGCCCAGTTTGCGAAGCCCAGCCCGCCCAGGTGGTGCTCGGAGGCACCCGCCGGGATGGGGTATGCCGTGCCGCCCGCCTCCTCGACGTCCGCGAGCGCCGCCTCCCAGCTGGGCCGGATGCCGATGTCGAAGCCGGCGTCATCGAGCCGGACGTCGGCGCCCATGATCCGGGAGAGCTCGATGTTGCCGACCCGGGCGTTGCCCGGGTCGTCCCAGTCCACCCAGCGCTCCTGCACGAGGACGGCCTTGAGGC
This sequence comes from Serinicoccus hydrothermalis, assembly GCF_001685415.1. Classification (NCBI taxonomy): domain Bacteria; kingdom Bacillati; phylum Actinomycetota; class Actinomycetes; order Micrococcales; family Ornithinimicrobiaceae; genus Serinicoccus; species Serinicoccus hydrothermalis. The sequence goes on from NZ_CP014989.1 coordinate 659,540, forward strand.
CCAGGTGGGCGGCGACCGCGGCCACCTGCCGGGTGTGGTTGGACTGGTAGCCGCCGATGGAGACGAGGGTGTCGGCGACGGAGGCCAGGATATCGGGGACGAGGTACTCCAGCTTGCGGGTCTTGTTGCCGCCGAAGGCGAGCCCGGAGCTGACGTCCTCGCGCTTGGCCCAGATGCGCGGTCCGCCGAGGTGGTGGCTCAGCCGGTCCAGCCGGTGGACCGGGCTGGGCCCGAAGGTGAGGGGGTGACGGGGGTAGTCCGACAGTGCCATGCGCGTGCTCTCTTCCCCGGTCCGCGGGCCGGACCTCACGGCAATATATTGCATATCGCCGGGCGATGGCGTCTAGTGTGGGCGGGTGCCGATCCCCTCCACCCCTGCGTCCACGGCGGGCCGCCGCCTGCTGCGCGACGACGTCTACGGCCGGATCCGCGACGCCATCGTGCGGGGCCGGCTCGCGCCCGGGGAGAAGATCAACGACGCGGAGCTGGCCGTCTGGCTCGGGGTCTCGCGCACGCCCGTCCGGGAGGCGCTGCTCCGGCTCTCCCGCGACGGCCTGGTGCACGCCCGCCCCGGCCGGGTGACGACGGTCGCCCCCGAGGACGAGACCGTGCTGGCCGACGCCCGCGAGGTGGTGGCCGAGCTGCACGGGCTCGCGGTCCGCAGCGCCTCGGCCCGCCTGGGCGCCGAGGAGCTCGATGCCATGGACGAGGCCACCGCCCGGCTGCGCGAGGCGCTCGAGGGGCCTGACCCGGCCGCTGCGCTGCAGGCCGACGACGACTTCCACGCGGTGCCGGTCCGGGTCGCCGGCAACCCGATCCTCGCCGCCCAGCTGGACGCCGTGACGGCGATGCTGCGCCGTGCCGAGTTCCTGCACTTCGGCTCGCTCACCGGGAGCGACTCTCCCGCCGAGCACGACCTCATCGTGCGCCGGCTGCGCGAGGGCGACGTGGCGGGTGCCGTCGAGGCGACCCGGGCCAACTGGCTGGGCCTGGGCCGGCCCCGTCCACAGCCCGCCGCGCCTCCCCGGTGATCCCGGGCGCACGGCATACCCTGAGTCGACCCTGGCGCGCCCGCCGGGACCCACCGTGAGCACGAAAGGTCGCACCACCCCCATGGCCCGCCGCAAGCGCCCGCAGAGCGAGGACCTCTTCGACGTCGAGGAGAAGATCCTCGAGGTCGACGCCGTCCAGGAGATGGAGGGCGCGTTCCTGGAGTATGCCTACTCGGTCATCTACTCGCGGGCGCTGCCGGACGCGCGGGACGGGCTCAAGCCGGTGCAGCGGCGGATCCTCTACGGGATGCACGAGCTGGGTCTGCGGCCGGACCGGCCGCACGTGAAGTGCTCGCGGGTCGTCGGTGAGGTGATGGGTAAGTACCACCCGCACGGCGACACCGCGATCTACGACGCGATGGTGCGGATGGCGCAGCCGTTCACGATGCGGCTGCCGCTGGTGGACGGGCACGGCAACTTCGGCTCGCTGGACGACGGCCCGGCGGCCAGCCGCTACACCGAGGCGCGGATGGCGCCGGCCGCGCTGCTCATGACCGGCAGCCTGGACGAGAGCACGGTCGACTTCGTCCCCAACTACGACGACCAGCTGTTCCAGCCCGACGTGCTGCCCGCGGCATACCCGAACCTGCTGGTCAACGGCGCCACCGGCATCGCGGTCGGGATGGCGACCAACATGCCGCCGCACAACCTCGTCGAGGTCATCGGCGCGGCGCGTTACCTCATCGCGCACCCGGAGGCCGACCTGGAGGCGCTCATGCGCTTCGTGCCCGGCCCGGACCTGCCGCTGGGAGGGCGGATCGTGGGGCTGGACGGCATCCGTGAGGCCTACGAGACCGGGCGCGGGTCGTTCAAGACGCGGGCGACCGCGCGGATCGAGAACGTCACGCCCCGCAAGAAGGGCATCGTCGTCACCGACCTGCCCTACCTCGTCGGGCCGGAGAAGGTCATCGAGAAGGTCAAGCAGCTCGCGCAGAGCAAGAAGCTGCAGGGCATCTCGGACATCATCGACCTCACCGACCGGACCAAGGGGCTGCACCTGGTCATCGAGATCAAGACCGGCTTCAACCCCGAGGCGGTGCTGGAGCAGCTCTACAAGCTGACCCCGATGGAGGAGTCCTTCGGGATCAACAACGTCGCGCTCGTCGAGGGGCAGCCGCGCACGCTGGGGCTGCGCGACCTGCTGGGCGTGTATGTCGACTTCCGCACCGACGTGGTGCGGCGCCGGACCGAGCACCGGCTGGGGAAGAAGAAGGACCGGCTGCACATCGTCGAGGGCCGGCTGCTCGCGATCCTCGACATCGACGAGGTCATCCAGCTCATCCGGTCCAGCGACGACGCCGCCGAGGCGAAGACCCGGCTGATGCAGGTCTTCGACCTCTCCGAGCGGCAGGCCGACGACATCCTCGCGATCCCGCTGCGGCAGCTGACGAAGTTCTCCCGGATCGAGCTGGAGAGCGAGCGGGACGAGCTGCAGCGCGAGATCGAGGCTCTGGAGGCGATCCTCGCCGACCCGCAGCTGCTGCTCAAGGTGGTCTCGGACGAGCTGGCCGCGGTCGCGGCCGAGCACGGGACCCCGCGGCGGACCGTGCTGCTGGAGAGCGACGGGACGGGCGCGTCCTCCTCCGCTGCCGGCCCGACGACGGGTGGCAAGGCGTCGGGGATGGACCTGGAGGTCGCCGATGACCCGTGCTGGGTGCTGCTGTCGTCGACCGGGCTGCTGGCCCGCACCGCGAGCACCGACGACGAGCCGCTCGGGACCGGCGGGCGGCGGGCGAAGCACGACGTCATCACCTCCAGCGTGCGGACGACCACCCGCGGGCACGTCGGGCTGCTCACCACCGCGGGGCGGGTCGTGAGCCTGTCGGTCGTGGAGCTGCCCTCGCTGCCGCCCTCGGCCGACGCGCCCAACCTGTCCGGCGGCGCTCCGCTGTCGGCCTTCGTCGACCTGCCCCCGGGCGAGCAGGTGCTCGGGCTGTGCTCGCTGACCGGTGAGGGTCCGGGCCTCGCGCTCGGCACGAAGCACGGCGTGGTCAAGCGGGTCAACCCGGACTACCCCGCCCACCGTGACTCCTTCGAGGTCATCTCGCTCAAGGACGGCGACAGCGTCGTCGGCGCGATGGAGCTGGCCACGGGCGAGGAGGAGCTGGTCTTCATCACCTCGGATGCGCAGCTGCTGCGCTTCTCCTCGTCGCTGGTGCGGTCGCAGGGGCGCTCCGGCGGTGGCATCGCGGGCATCAAGCTCGGTGCGGGCGCCGTTGTCGTGGGCTTCGCCGCCGTCGACACCTCGGCGGAGAACGTCGTCGTGACCGTCGCTGGCACCTCCGGCTCGCTGCCCGGCACCCAGACGGGCTCGGTGAAGGTCACCGACCTGTGGGCATACCCCACGAAGGGGCGCGCGACCGGCGGCGTCCGCTGCCACCGTCTGCTGCGCGGCGAGGACGCCCTGGTCCTCGGCTGGGCCGGCGCCGCTCCCCCGCGTGCCGCCTCCGGCAACGGTGTCGCCGTCGAGCTCCCGGAGACGAACGACAAGCGCGACGGCTCAGGTATGCCTGCAGCCGCCCCGATCGCTGCTGTCGGTTGACGCGACCCGCACGTCTACGGACGCCAGGGAGACATCCACCAGGGTTCGCCCGAGGACGCCGACGCCACCTCGGCCGAGATGCTCAACGTCGCGCCGCCGGTGAAGTCCAGGCGGAGGCGGCCGTCACTCTCTGCCGTCGCCCTCGAGACGGTAAGGCCGTTGAGATCGTCAGCTGCCACCAGCCAATCCTCCGTAGCCCCCGAGCGTGGTCCCCTCTCATCGTTGATCGACCAGGAGGCGTCCAGGTAGAGGCGGGCCTCCTTGCTCGGGGCCTCGCGGTTGTCGCAGAAGCCGAGGAAAGGCCACGCCTGCCGGATGCCGACCTCCACGACGAAGGCACCCACGAGCTGGTCGACATCCACCGCGACATCATGCAAGGAGACCGCGGCGACGCGCCACCAACGCAGGCAGGTGCCCAACGCTCAGTCGGTGGCGATGCGCGGCAGGTCTCGGTTGGGGCGCGCTCGCGTGTCCTCGACCCCATGCTCGTTCAGGCCGTCGAGCACCGCCCGAACGCGCCGCTCGTATGCTCGCGCCTTCGTGGCGGCGAGCACCTCCTCGGCGAGCTCCCGCGCCTGGGCCAGCCACTCCCGCAGTGCCCCGGCATGTGAGTCCGAGGACTGCGCGATCTCCTGCATACGAGCCACGACCCGAGGGTCGTCTGCCACGTCGCTGCCTCGCGCCGGTTCGAGCCGCTCGTGCACCCTCGCCAGCTGAGTGAGGTGCAGGACCAGCTCGTCATTGGGCAGCAGGCTCTCGAACCCCCACGCATCGATGTCCTCGTCTCCCACGACGAGACCGGCGAGGAACGCGCCTACCTCCGCCAGGACAGCCTCAGATTCTGTGATCCCGGCCGTGTCACGTGCAGGAGCAACGAGCGTGCGGGTTGGCTGCGTGACGGGCTGCCAGACCGGCTCAGTGGCACTACCGAAGCGCATACCGAATGCGACGCGGTTCACCGCCCGCTGCAGATGAATTCGTACCCGACCATCGTCAGTCGGGTCGATACGCAAGAGCGTCACGCTGTCCTTCGGGTCATCGGCGAGGGGCAGAAAGAAGTAACCGTTCTCGCGCTGCCGCTCCGCGTCCTGCTCCACCATCCCCACACGATATGGCGCTGGCACCCACGTGCCGACATCTCCTCGACCGTGCCTGCAGCACCCCAGATCGGATACCACCTAGCCACGCAGCAGTCGCGTCTCCCTGATCCTGCGCAGTGCGCCATGTATGTTGTCCGGGCGTAGCACCAGAGGCACGGCCGGCTCAGACCCTCACCCGGAGGCCACACCCATGACGTCCACCTCCGCTCTTCCTGACTTCCCCAGCGAGGCTCGCGCCCTCGCCGACGACCTCACCGCGCTGCGGCGTGGCCTCCACCAGACACCCGAGCTCGGCAACGACCTGCCCCAGACCCAGGCGCGCGTTCTCGCCGCCCTCGATGGTCTGCCCCTGGAGATCACGACGGGCACCGCCCTCACCTCGATCGTGGCGGTCCTGCGCGGGGCGAACCCCGGTCCCACCGTCCTCCTCCGCGGGGACATGGACGCGCTGCCCGTCGCCGAGGAGACCGGTCACGACTTCGCCTCGACCAATGGCAACATGCACGCGTGCGGGCACGACCTCCACACCGCCGGCCTCGTGGGCGCGGCGAGGCTGCTGGCCGCCCACCAGAATGAGCTGGCCGGCAACATCGTCTTCATGTTCCAGCCCGGGGAGGAGGGGCCAGGGGGTGCCGCACCGATGATCGCCGAGGGTGTGCTCGACGCCGCCGGCGCCCGGATCGACGCGGCCTACGGTGTCCACGTGCTACCTGGCGAACCCGGTGTGTTCGGCACCCGCCGAGGCGCCATCCTTGCCGGGGCCAACGAACTGCGCATCACGTTCCACGGCGCGGGCGGACACGGTTCGCAGCCCCACCGCGCGCTCGACCCGGTGCCACCGCTCCTGGAGTTCTGTCAGGCCCTGCAGGTGATGATCTCTCGCCGCTTCGATGTCTTCGATCCCGTGGTCGCTTCGATTACCAACCTCTCCGCAGGCGACGCCATCAACGTGATCCCGGCCTCGGCATCGATGGGGGCCTCCGTGCGCACCCTCTCGCAGGGCACGACCGAAGCCTTCCCCCGGTATGCGGCCGAACTCGCGCAGTCGGTCGCCGCTGGTCATGGCTGCACCGCTGAGGTGGACTGGAAGAGCCTCTACCCGCCGACCATCAATGACCCTGGCGAAGCGGACTTCGCCCTCGCCACGCTCCGCACGGTGTTCGGGGAGGACCGAGCCGTCGAGACCAAGGACCCACTGATGGGCTCTGAGGATTTCTCCTACGTCCTGCAGAACGCTCCGGGCGCCTTCTACTTCTTTCAGGTCTCTCCGCCGGAGATCGATCCGCAGACCGCCGCCTTCAACCATTCCCCGCACGTGCTGTTCGACGATGCACACCTCGCGGACCAGGCGGCTTCCCTGGCAGCGCTGGCGTTCGCGCGCACCGTCCGGGACGTCTGACACGCATCCACCTGTCACTGAAACTCCCGGCGCGGTGACCCGGAGCAACAGAGAGGCACTTCCATGGAACCCATCTACGCAGCGGCCATCATCCTGGCGTTCATCGCGCTGGGCGAGTTGGTCTCGATATGGTCCAAGGCGCGCGTCCCGGGCCTCCTCGTGGCGATGCTCGGGGCTTTCGTCTTCGCGCAACTAGGGCTCATCCCCACGGACACTGTCGACCAGTCGTTGCTGACGCAGGTCTACGTGATCCTCGTCGGGCCCCTGCTCTTCCACATGGGCTCTCTCATACCGCTGCGGACGATGTTGCAGCAGTGGCGGTCGGTGGTCATCGCGCTCGCCGGCATGCTCGGCGCGGTGCTCCTGCTGGCCGCGACCATCATCCCGCTCTTCAGTTTCGAGCACTTCGTCGCGGGCGCGGGGCCGCTGGCCGGCGGCATCGTCTCTACCGGACTCACGACGCAGGGTCTGACGGCTGCCGAGGTCTCGACCGCGATCATCGTCCTGCCCTCGCTCGTGCTGATGATGCAGTCCCTGCCGGCGATGCCCCTGACGAACTTCCTGCTCCGCCGCTACGCGCTCAGCCTCCGCGAGAGCGGTGAGCTGACGAGGCTCGCGACGGAGGCACAGCATGTGGACACGACGACGAAGAAGAAGCTTGTCACCCTGCCGGACTCTCTCGCCGGCAATGAGTTGTTCGTCCTCTTCCTGATCCTGGTCGGTGGCTCGGTCGCCACTCTTCTCGCTGGCCCGACCAACATCCCCTCATCCATCATCGCGCTGCTGCTGGGTATCGCCTCGACCGCGATCGGCCTCACACCCGAGCGCGCGATGGAGAAGTCCAGCTCCTTCGGCATCGCGATGGCCGGGGTGGTCGCGATCGTCATAGCCCCGCTGCTCACCGCCTCTCTGGCCGACGTGCTCGCGGCCCTGGTGCCCATGGTCGCGATCCTCCTCATCGGCGGAACGGGCATCCTGTTGGGCGGACTCATCGCCACCAAGCTGCTGCGGTGGCGGCCGATGCTGGGCATGTCCGTCGCTCTCACCGCGATGTACGGCTTCCCGGCGGACTACCTCCTCACCAACGAGGTCGCACGCTCCACCGGCCGCACCGACGAGGAGCGCCAGCAGCTCACCGACGCCATGCTCCCGGCGATGCTGGTGGGCGGGTTCACCTCCGTGAGCGCCGGATCCGTCGTCATCGCGAGCATCCTGGTCAGCTTCCTGTGAGGCCGCCCGACGGCATACCGGACGTCGGTCATCCCGACGGCTAGCGTCTGCTCCAGCACTGCGAGCCGTGGTCAGTCGGCGGCGAGCCGAAAGATCTGCGGGTCAGGCTTGACCAGTCCCTCCTCGAAACTGAGGGCGACGGTGTCGAGTATGCGAGCAGGCCCAGCTCCGCCAGGCGTGGTCGAAGGTCGATCCCCGTGTTCGACACCATCCGATCCGGTGACCGCCTGCCCTCAGTCGCTCCAGCAGCTCGATGGCGCCCGGGACGGCCACCCAGTGGTCGGACATCGTGTCGTAAAGGATGTCCGCCAGCGTCCGGGTGCAGCTGGCCTTACGCATGAGGACTTCTCGGAAGACGGCACGGTGCAGCCCCGGGTCCAGAACCCAGCGCGTGTCTGGATAGCGGAGAGCTGCCCGGGCCCAGACCGACCGCAGCGCCGCGAGAATCTCCGCGTCCGCGACATCGTCCTAGACCGAGGCATCGACGGACTGGCGCAACCACGACTCGAGCGAGCCGGCCACCACCAGTGTCTTGTGGAAGTCGAAAAGCACACCCGCGAACCCCATACCGTGCATCCTCACCCAGACGACGTCAACGCTGCCATCGCACACCGTCGCGAGCGAAGGAGGATTTCCATTCAGGTCGTTCCCTCACGGGTTCGCGAAGGGCTGCAAGTAGACCCCGGTGGTGCGCCGCCAACTTTCGCTACTGCCGCCGTCCGCGGGCCCGCGCTAGTGCCACGTGGCCAGGTGGCCCGCGCCGTTCGGCCGCCTCACCGCGACGTCCACATCTACAGTGCCGGAATGTTGCACGTCACCTCGACCGTGCCCGAATACCTCGCTCTGCTCGACGTGGCACCGGGCGATCGTGAGCGCGCTTGGGTCAGGGAGTACGAGCAGGCGCATGCCGATCTGTTCGAGATGTACTACGCCGGCTACGGACACCGGGACGGTCGCCCCGCCGCCGTAGCGCTCGTGCCCGACCTGGCCCCCGAGGTCCGCGAGCGCGAAGCGCGCGCCCTACTTGCCCTCGAGCATGCCGCCAGTGACTTCGAAGGCCTGGGTCTACTGCCTGGTGGCACCGACCTTCACGTGACGCTGATGGTCGGGACCGGTCACTCCAACGCCTGGGTCAGACCCGTCGACGGCACTCCGGTCCTGTTCGTCGCCCTGGAGCTGCTGCCACCTGAGGGCTATGAGGACATCCTGGTGGTGCACGAGCTCGTCCACGTGGTCCACCTGCAAGCCCTACTGCCCGCCCTGGCCCGGCGAGCCGAACTGGAGAACCACCTCGGTCTGCGCATCTGGCTCGAGGGGCTGGCCGTCGCCGCTACGCGCCAGTTGCTGCCCGACCGGCCCGCCCACCACTACTTCTTCGTGGCCGGCTACGACTGGCCCGAGCAGTGCCGGACGGCCCTACCTCAGATCGCCCCGACGCTGTTGCGCAATCTGGAGGTCTGCGACGCCACCCTCACCTACGCGTTCGTCGGAGTCACTGAGGACCAACCGTGGCCCAGCCGCGCCGGGTACTGGATCGGTGATCAGGTTGTCACCGAGGTCATGCAGGCCGGAACCGAACTCGACGAGCTCTTGGGCTGGCAGCCAGACCGCATCGTCCAAAGCCTCCGAGCCAGCGCCCTCCTGACGGGTCGATCCTGACCCGGACTCCGATATGCGCTCAAGCATCTGCGCTCGGTTGCGACCGCCAGATCTGCCATGCCCTAGTCCTGGGCTCCGACTCGCATCGCTCCTATGCCATGGGCGGACGCCCACATCTCTCAGCTCCTGCGCTCGGTGCCTGCCCGCCACTATCCAGGCGTGGCCCGCTGACGCAGCTCCTGCAGTCGGGGAAGGTCTGCCGGCGGGACGCCCGCCAGGGGCACGGTCGAGCCATCCACCAGGTGCGCCTCCACGACCTCGGCCCACCGGTTCGGCTGATCGGCCCACAGGTCGCTCACCTGCTCCCACGGGATGCGGCGGGCCCGCACGCCCCGTCCCGTCGTCTCCAGGTCGCTCGTCGTGGCACGAGTACCGAGCCGCGAGAGCACGATCACGCCGACAGCCGTCAGGCCCGACAGAGCGCGCCCCAGCGAGCCCCACGTGAGCGCGCCTTGTGACACCACTGAGATCAGAAAGATCACCAGGGTCGCCGCGAGCAAGATCCATCCCAACCGGCCCAGCCAGCGCGGGCCTCCCCATCTGGACGAGTCCCCGTCATCGGTACGCCTCAACGGCCCACCTCCTTCTCAGCACCGCCGGTGGCGATCCTGAGATACCGCCACCGGGCCAGGAGTGCCGTGCGCCCATCGGCCCTACCGGCGGTGCCACTGGGCGTACGCGAAGGCCACTGCCACAGACACGCATACGAGCGAGCCGACCAGCAACCCCAGGAAGACCAAGGGCGGGTTCGCCTCGATGGAGCTCAAGTAGGTGTTGACGCCTGCGAATGCCATCGCGACTGCCAGCAGCAAGACGACGGCGAGAGCCAGCGCCACGTGCTGCCCCGGCGTCAGGCGTGACGCGGAACCCAGCGCCGGAGCGAGCGCCCACACGATCAGCAGGACGAGCTCGCCAGCGACGGCGCAAGCACCCAGGATCACGAGGAAGGGAACCCTGAGATAGTCAACCTCGGGAAAGCTCGTGGCAAACGACTCCGCCCACAAGGGCAGTGATACATGCGCGACCGCGAGTATCGCCGCGATCCCGAGAAGCACCCACCGGTGTCGAACCCAGGCCGGTCGCGGGAGTTCCTCAATGCCCCACTGGGCCCGCCTTCGGGCTGCTACTACGTCCGGAGCTGCCATAGGTCAGTCTAACCCGCCAACAATTGCGGATCTGTTGACGAGCACCAGCCAGTGCCCACGAATGGGTCGTCGGCTACTCGGGCGATGTCAGGCGGCTGAGCGAGCGAAGGCGAGACTCTCTTCGATGATAGAAAGCACCGTGCCGAGTTCATCGCCATCGCGGGGACCGAAGATCAAGAACTCGGTGCCGAAGTCCGCGTACTGTTGCGGTTCAGCCCAGCCCAGGGGCACCAGCTCCTCACCACGAGCCATCGGCAGCACCAAGTGCACGCTCGTGTCCTGCACGCCATGCAGATGCACCGGTTCGAGGCGCCCCCCGGGCGCCAGTGACCTTCCAGGACCAGCCTCTTCATCGAGATCCACTAGGTAGACCGCTCTGGAAGAAACGGGAGAAACCTGGCTGATGCCCTCAACGACGCCCTCGAGCGTGAAGACCTGAGCGACCAGCTCACCCCAGATCGCCGGCGGCGCTTGCTGATCAAGCTGCCGATGCGGGCCTTCCGAGGACGTGGCCGGCCGGGCTCCAACCCGTGGTTCTAGGTGCACCTGACGACTGTATCGGGCCCTGCAGCACGACTCGCCACGGAGCAGGACCGTCAGCGCGCATCCGACGGGACTGAGTTCGTGCTTGTGCGACGGTGCTGTTCCCGAGAGGTCGGGTGATCACGCAGTTGGTAGAAGGCACGGAACCCGACGATGGTCAGCCACGTGATTGCCAGCGGCTGCGCGTCCCCATAGGTCATCGCGGTGACCCAGGATCCGCCGATACCGAGCCACAGGACCCAGGCTATGGGCGGCACGATGGCGATGACGGCAGCGACCACTGCCTCGACCGCCAGCACGAGCCACCGATGCGGCAGACGTCGACCGATCAAGGCCACGACGACGAAGACGAGGCTGAGAACAAGCGAGATCGCCCACGGCCCCCAGTAGTCCTCCATCGAAATCATGGCAAGCGCCGACATCTTGGCCTCCGCAACGGATCCCATCGCCAGCAGAAGAATCAACAGCACGGGTATCCGGGCGAGCATAAACACTTCACGCTTCGAGCCCATGGGTTACGCCTCCTCCAGCCACTCTGCTGGTGCTCTTTTGCACGTCAGAGTGTGAACCTGTGTGCCTTACCACCCTGCCCGATCCTGCTCGCGACCACAAACGCTAGACCAGCACCGGGTTTGCCCCCTCGGCAGAAATCCCATTTCGACACGAGCGTCAGCTATGGCTTGACCAGGGCCACCCGCTGCTCTGGGCCCCAGCGATAGGTGTCGTCGCAGCGGTACCCCCTCAACCATGCCTCGTCGTCGACCATGCGCAGGTAGAAACCCTTGGGGTATGCCTCATCGTCGCTGAGCGCCTCGGACGCGATATGGACGGCGCCGGTCGGGGGTCTTCCAGCGGACAAGATGGAGTCTGGCGCGTTGGGCTGACCCAGTGTGGCCAGTCGGAGGAACGGGCCACTGATCATGGGGCATAAGTGAAGTCCCGCCGCTCGTGCGGCGTCGAACACCTGCAACTGCGTGCCACCGGTCGCCAGCCCGAGCTCATGCACAGTCCGTTCGACGAAGCGCAGGTCTTGTCCTGCAGGGTCGTCGAAGACCGTGTGACGAAGAAGCGTCTCGGCGTGGACGTTGAGCCGTATGCCCGCTGTCTGCAGAGCGCGCATGAGCTCGTCTCGGCGCCGCCCACCGACCCGAATGGTGCGGTCCTCCACGCCGAGCGCGTCCGTCATGGTCACCCATCCTCTCTGCACTGGCTATCGGCATCGGGTCCAGCCGTGTCCATCCGACCCGACGCAGATCAGCGAGCGACACAACCTTGCACTGCAAGATAGATGCCGCTACCTTGTGACGCATGGCAACCGACAGGGCGGTCACACAGCTTCGGCGGGGGGTTCTTGAGTACTGCGTCCTGGCACTGCTCAGCGACGAGGAACGCTACGGGTACGACCTCGTGGTCGAACTGTCCGCAGCCGGCCTGGTCGCCAGCGAAGGCACCATCTACCCACTGCTCAGTCGGCTTCGCAAGGACGAACTCGTCAGCACCGTCTGGCGGGAGTCCCCGACCGGCCCACCCCGGCGGTACTACGCCCTCACGAGACATGGCCGAGCGGTCCTGGACGACTTCGTACGCTCTTGGACCACGTTCAAGCTCTCGGTCGACCACATCCTCACGCGGGAGGCACAGAAATGACCACCGGACAGGAACACCCCTTGGCCCAGGACTATCTCGAGCGGCTGCATGCAGAGACCGTCCGGCTACGCGTCGACGAAGGGCGAGAGCTCGAGGCGCAGATCCGAGAGCACCTCACCGAAGCCCTCCCGGACAAACCGAACGACGCATCGGTGCGTCAGGTGCTCGACCGACTGGGCGAACCCGCCCTGCTGGTGGACGCGGCAGGAGGGGCACCGCCGGGGCCAGGCCGGCGCACCGAACCCGTCGACCAGACCTCGCCTGCGCGCGAGATAGGGGCCTTGTTGGCGCTCGTTGCTGCTGCCGTGCTGTTCTGGCTCCCCGTGATCAACATCTTGTTGTGGGTGGGCGGGCTCATCCTGCTCATCCTGGCGCAGCGGTGGACCCTGACCGAGAAGGTCTGGGGATTCCTCGTCCTGGGACTATCCGTCTGGTTCCCGATCCTTGGGGCCGGGATGGCTTTCTTAGTCGTGGAGGGGCCTGCCTGTACGACCGACGAGGCGGGTGCGAGCGTATGCCCCGGTGACGAAAGGGGCCTCACCACGATGGACATCCTTCTCATCTCAGCGGCGGTTCTCTGGCTGGCCATCTACATCTGGACGATCGTCCGCCTCGCCCGATCCGCAGCGCGCCCCCGACAGTAGGCTGTATTGAGCTTGTTCTCGACACCAGAGCGGTAGCGTTCCGACGTGCACTTCACCGAGTACGACACCCGGTTGGCCGCCTATGCACTCCTGACCACGGACGATCAGCAGGTCCTGCTCACGTGGTTCAACGGAGGAGCTCGAGCACAGAATGCCGCATGGTCGCTGCCAGGTGGCGGGGTCGAGTTCGACGAGTCCATCCATGACGCTGTCGTGCGTGAGGTGTTCGAGGAGACCGGCTACACGGTGACGGTCGGACAGATTGTCGCCGAGCACCACTTTACGGTCCCCCGCACCGCCTCCCGCCGACCCCTGCGCTCACAGCGCTTCCTGCTCGACGCCGCCATCACCGCCGGTGAACTGGGCACCACGGAGTCGGGCGGCACGACAGACTTCGCGAAGTGGTTCCCCCTCAGTGACGTCCCCGACCTGCACCCACGAGCCGACATCGTCGACCTGGCTGTCGAGATCCTCGAAGAGCGGCTTCCCTAGTCAGCCCGAGCCGAAGACCGCCATGTGTCACAGCTGGCGCGGTGTGGCCGGCACCACGACCGGGCCTCGGTCTTCGTGCATGACGACGACTGCGGCGTTCCGCCGATGGAGTTGCGTGACCAGGACGGAGTCCCCTTCGTCCAGCTCAGACGTCACGCCACCGCGCCCGATGACGAGCACCTCGTCCCCGGCGCGAATGTGCAGGACGCCGAGCTTCACCGAGATCACGACGCCGTGCGCCAGAACGCTGGGAGGCCGCCGCACCCAGGTCGGCATCGTGAAGAACCACCAGGCCAGCCCTATGAAGACGGCGAAGATGGCCGCCCCCAGCACGGCCACCGCGAGAGACCACGAGTTGACGACGGCCATGAACGCCGCCCAGATTCCAGCGGCGACCAGCACGACGGGCAGCATCAGCACGCGCTGCTTCTTCGCGGCTCGGCGGAGCGCAGCGACCGCGGCTGCATCATCCACGTCGCTGACCGGCATACCGTCGCCACCATCCATGGCTCTCCGCTCTTCCACTCAAGATCGTCCCAGACAACCGCGGGCCAGGCTCCCCAGTGAATCCCACTTCGGGATTCACCCACCCGAGGCGGTCCGACCCAGGCTCATCCACCCCGCGCTATCCCCTACCATAGGTAGTAGATCGACCCGGGCTCCCCGCCTGGCCGCCGTGGTCAGCAGACCGGCCGATCCGGACGGAGGAGAAGCATGCGCGCGATCGTCTTCACCGACTACCAGACGTTCCCCGAGCTGAGGGAGGTCGAGCGCCCGACGCCCGGCCCCGGCGAGGTGCTGCTCAAGGTGGCGGGCGCCGGCGCCTGCCACTCCGACGTCGGCCTCTTCGCCGAGTTCCAGTCCGACCCGACCGGGCTGCTCACCCCGCCCTTCGTCCTCGGTCACGAGACCTCCGGCTGGATCGAGGAGCTCGGACCGGGCGTCACCGGCCTCGAGAAGGGCGACGCCTACCTCGTCTATGGCCCGATCGGCTGCGGCCGCTGCCCCGCGTGCTCGCGCGGGCAGGACACCTACTGCGCCCAGCCCCAGACCGTCGGGTATGCCGCCGCCGGGCTCGGGCGCGACGGCGGCATGGCGGAGTACCTCGCCGTCCCGGCGCGCAACCTCGTGCCGCTCGGCGACGCCGACCCGGTCGCCGCGGCCCCGCTCGCGGACGCCGGCCTCACGCCCTACCACGCCATCAAGCGGGTGCTTCCCCACCTGGACGGCGGCGGCCGCACCGCCCTGGTGATCGGCCTGGGCGGCCTGGGGCTCGTGGCCGTCCAGATCCTGCGCGCGCTCACCGGCGCCACCGTGATCGCCACGGACTCCAAGCCCGCGGCCATGGCGGCCGCCGAGGAGCTGGGCGCCGTCACGGTGCCCTCCGGCGAGGGCCAGGTCGAGCGGATCCGCGAGCTGACCGGCGGCCGTGGCGTGGACGCCGTCTTCGACATCGTCGGTGTCGATGCCACGATGCAGCTCGCCGGCGCGACGGTCGCCCAGCGCGGCTCTGTCACGATCGTCGGGATCGGCGGCGGCACCTTCCCCTGGAACTTCTTCACCGTGCCCTACGAGGTCAACTTCTCCTCGACCTACTGGGGCACCATCGAGGACCTGCACGAGGTGGTGGCGATGTACCGCGCCGGCCAGATCACGCCCGCGATCGAGCGCTACTCGCTGGACGACGGGCTCGAGGCATACCGACGCCTCCGGGACGGCGAGCTCGACGCGCGCGCCGTCATCGTGCCGCACGAGTCGTGAGGCGCTGAGGCGGGGGCGGATCGCTCGCTTCCCTGGCGTCGGCCACACTAGGAGGATGCCGATCGCCACAACAACGAGGAGTCTGTCGTGACCGAAGGAACCGTGCGGTGGTTCGACGCCGACCGGGGGTTCGGCTTCATCGCCCTCGCAGAGGACGCCGAGGACCTCTACGTGCACGCGTCCGAGATCGTCGGCAACGACTCGACGAGGGTCCTGCGAGAGGGCCAGGTCGTGGAGTTCGAGATCGGCGAGGGTGACCGGGGCCCGCAGGCGCGCCGCGTCAGGGTCACGGCCGAGCAGCCCGCGGACGCCCCGCTGGGTCTGCTCGGCACGGTCTCCTGGTACGAGCCGAGCAAGGGATATGGCTTCGTGACCTCGGACGACGGCGGTGAC
Source organism: Serinicoccus hydrothermalis (assembly GCF_001685415.1). Lineage (NCBI taxonomy): Bacteria > Bacillati > Actinomycetota > Actinomycetes > Micrococcales > Ornithinimicrobiaceae > Serinicoccus > Serinicoccus hydrothermalis. The sequence goes on from NZ_CP014989.1 coordinate 675,147, forward strand.
GAGATCTTCCTGCACAGCTCGGCGATCGTGCCGGGCGGTCTGGTCTCCGAGGGCCAGCGGGTCGCCTTCCTCGTCGTCGACGGGGAGAAGGGGCCGCAGGCGGACCACCTGCTCCCCCTGGCAGGCCAGGGCGCCGGGCAGCCCGGACCCTCGGACGGGGCGGACGGCACCGTGTCCTGGTACGACGACGACAAGGGCTTCGGCTTCATCGCTCCCGAGACGGGCGGCCCCGACGTCTTCGTCCACGCCCGAGCACTGCCCGCCGACCTCACCGGTCTGGACGAGGGTGACCGGGTGACCTTCGACACCGTCGACAGCGAGAGGGGCCCGCAGGCTCGCGACGTGCGGCTCGTCGGTGGGTCGCCGCGTCGGGGCGCACCCGCGCGCTCGAACTCCCCGCGCCCCCGCTCGGGCCCGCGGCGGACGTCCGACGGCCCGGCCCGCGGCGGCCAGGGCGTGGTCGCTCGCTACGACGCGGACCGGGGCTTCGGCTTCATCACCCCGGACGCCGGAGGCGCGGACCTCTTCGTGCACGTCTCCGTCCTGCGCGACGGCGAGACGCTGTACCCGGGTGACCGGGTGCGCTACCAGGTGCGGCAGAGCGACCGAGGACCGCAGGCCGACCGGGTCGAGCTGCTCTAGTCCGTCGGCGGACGGTATGCCGCTCGCCCCGGGTATGCCCGTCGCGTGGCCAGGCGCGAAGTCCTTGCTCCGCGTCAGCGTCCTGGAAACCGCTGTCACGTTCTTCTACAGATGGTTCAGACTCGCATAGGTGCCTCTAGGTTCATCGAGTCGTGAGCGCGTACCGCGATCTTGACGGCGACCTCCACGGAGTGAACGCCTGGCCGGCCACAGGGGTCGACCTCCAGATCTACGAGGAAGGACTCGACGATGGCCAAGATAGTTGATCCCAAGTTGATCTCCGAGATGCGTGAGGAGTCTGAGCTCACCAAGGACGACCCCTATCCGACGCACACCCAGGGCAAGCGGCCGAACCGGTCGCAGGTCTACTCCGTCCGACTGAGCGCAGAAGAGCAGGCCAGGGTCCAGAGCGTGGCCGACGCCAAGCACTTGCCCGCATCCACGCTCGTGCGCTCCTGGATCCTGGAGCGGCTGGACCAGGAGAGCGCCTGAGCTGCGCGTCATGGCTGCATGACCCGACCCCGCCACTCCCAGCTATGCCCGTAGCGTGGGCAGCATGACCTGGTTGCGCTCGCGTGTGGCGTGGTTCGCGGCCGTCATCTCGCTGTGGGCGCTGCTGCGCGCCCTGCGCCGCCTCGTGGAGCCGGACGAACGACCGGTTGCGCTCGCCGTCGCGGTCGTCGTCATCGTCGCCGCCGCGCTGATCCCTCCCGCCCGAGGTCGCGGCCGCGTGACGGCCGAGCAGGCGGGCTGGCGCAAGGTGGTGCAGCTCTTCCTCGCGGCAGCGGTGACGGCCCTCGCCGCGCTGGTGGGCGCCGGCGTGCTGGTCGCCGGGGTGCTCGGTGTCGTCACGGCCGCGGTGGTGCCGCTGGCCTGGCCGGCACCGAGAGAGCCGTCCTGACCCCGACCCGACCGCGTCAGTCCTCGGGGTCGGCCAGCACGCAGAACTCGTTGCCCGACACGTCGCGCATCACCGTCCACGGGTGCTCCTGCGCCCAGTCCTCGCTCGCCAGGGAGGCGCCGAGCGAGAGGGCGAGGTCGACCAGACCGCGCTGGTCCGGCCCGTCGGGCGTCGGCCGGACGTCGAGGTGCGCGCGGTTCTGCCGCACCTTCGGCTCCGGCTCGGGGCAGAGCTCGAGCAGCGGACCGCGCAGGCTCGGGTGCCGCAGCGTGACGAGTCCGACCCCTTCGACCGGGACCCAGCCGGTGATCGCGGCATACAGCTCGGCGTCGCGCGCGGGGTCGGCGCTGTCGAGCGGCAGCGCCGCGATCGGCCCGGTGTCGGCATAGGCGGCGCGCTCCTCCATGACGCAGAACGGGTTGCCGTCCGGGTCGGCGAGCACGACCCACGGCACGTCCACCTGTCCGATGTCGGTATGCCTGGCGCCCAGTCCGTGGAGCCGCTCCACCACCTCCGCCTGCTGGGCACCGCCGCGCAGGTCCAGGTGCAGGCGCCACCCGGGCGGCGGTGGCTCGGTCACCGGTTCGATGCAGACGTCCAGCCAGACGTCGTCGTCGATCCGCAGCCGCCCTTCGTAGTCGTCCGGGCTGCCGGGGCTCAGGTCCTCGAGCCCGAGCGCCGCCGACCAGAACCGGCCCGTGGCCTGCGGGTCCCGGGCCTGCATGACGATGTTCTCCAGCCGCATGGTCGTGACCCTAGGCCGTCCGGAGGACAGCGGCGGTCCGCCAGCCGGACACCACCAGGGGCTGCGTCTCATAGCCCCTGCCAGTCGGGCTTGTTCGCCCACGCCTCCCGGTAGTACCCGGCAAGCCCCAGCCCGGCCGCGGCCGCCTCGTCGAGCAGCACGCTGACGTGCGGGTGCCACTGGAGCACGGTCGCGGGCCAGCGCGCAGAGACCGCACCCTCGACGAGCTGGGCGACCGCCCGCGCCTTGCCCTCCCCCGTCGCGACGAGCACGACGTGCCGGGCCTGCATGATCGTCGCCAGCCCCTGGGTCAGGCAGTGCGTCGGCACCGCGTCGGTGTCGCCGTCGAAGAAGCGCGCGTTGTCCTCCCGCGTCCGCCGGGTCAGGGTCTTGATCCGGGTCCGGCTCGCGAGCGAGCTGCCCGGCTCGTTGAAGGCGATGTGCCCGTCGCTGCCGATCCCGAGCAGCTGCACGTCGACGCCGCCCGCCGCCGCGATCCGCTTCTCGTAGGCCCGCGCCGCCGCGGGCAGGTCCCCCGCGCTCCCCTGCGGGCTGTGCACCCGCTCCGGGGGGATGCCCGCCGGGTCGGTCAGCTCGCGCCGGATCTCGGTGCGGTAGCTCGCCGGGTGTCCCTCGGGCAGCCCGACGTACTCGTCCAGCGAGAACGTGCTCACCCCGGACAGGTCGAGCTCGCCCGCTCGCACCCGGGCGACGAGCTCGGCATACACCGGGCGCGGGCTGGAGCCGGTCGCGACGCCGAGCACCGCCTCCGGCCGGGTCCGCACGAGCCGGCTCACGACGTCGGCGCCGAGCCGCCCGATCTCCTCCTCGTCGCGGCAGATGACGACCTCCATCAGCCCACCACCTCCAAGCGCGTCGGGGCGACCTCCGCGGGCTCGGGCAGCCGCAGCGGCCCGTGACCAGGGGTGATGCGCCCGGCCAGGCGTGCCTCGCGGGCCCCGGTGACGCCGGGCAGGGTGCCGGGCACGCCGTGCCAGGTGAGGAAGCCGAGCAGCGCGAAGAGGCAGGCCTCCTTCGCGTCGACCGGTATGCCGTGGCTCTCGCTCGTCGTCACCCGCACCTGCGGCATCGCCTCGGCGAGCATCCTCATCAGCGTCGGGTTGTGCGCACCGCCGCCGCTGGTCACGACCTCCTGCGGCGCGAACGGCGCCAGCGCGTCGGCCACAGTGCGGGCGGTCAGCGCGGTGAGCGTCGCGAGCAGGTCGGCGTCCGCGACGGGGCGACCGCGCGCGGCCAGCGCGGCGTCGACGTGCCCGAGGTTGAAGCGCTCCTTGCCGGTCGTCCTCGGCGGCTCCCGCCGGTAGTAGTCGTCCGCCAGCAGGACCGCGAGCAGCCCCTCGTCCACGCTCCCCGCCGCGGCGCCCGCGCCGTCCGCGTCGTAGCGCGCCCGCCCCGCGGTCTGCCGCGCGACCACGGCGTCGACCAGCGCGTTGGCGGGCCCGGTGTCGAAGGCCAGCACCTCCTGCGGGCCGACCACGGTGACGTTGGCGATGCCCCCGAGGTTGAGCGCGGCACAGGTATGCCCCTGCCCGCCGAGCCACAGCGCGTCCCACCGGCTCGCCAGCGGCGCACCCTGCCCACCGGCAGCGACATCGGCGACCCGCAGGTCGGAGACCACCGGTCTACCCGTGCGCTCGGCGATCCACGCCGGCTGCCCGAGCTGCAGGGTCCCGGCGACCTGCCCGTCCACGACGTCGTGGAAGAGGGTCTGCCCGTGCGAGGCCACGAGGTCGGGCGCTCCCCCGGCCAGCTCGGCGCCGAGCCCCGCCACAGCCCCGGCGAAGGCCTGGCCGAGCCCGGTGTCGAGCCGGCACACCTGCTCCATCCCGACCTGTCCCGGCGGGTATGCCGCGAGCACCTCCTCCCGCAGCGCGTCGTCGAAGGGCACGGTCCCCGAGCCCAGGATCCGCGCCTGCACGACCTCGCCGCGCAGCTCCAGGTCGAGGGCCACGACGTCGATGCCGTCGACGCTCGTGCCCGAGCCGACCCCGAGGACGATCACGCGTGCACCTGCCCGAGCGCCCCGCGCACCGAGTCGCCGCCCCGGGCGAGCAGCTCGCGCGCCCGGTCGGCGTCGTGGTCGCCGAGCACCATGACCACGGCGACCTTGGTGCTCCAGCCGGACAACTCCAGCGCCTCGGTCGCGCGGTCCGCCCCGCAGCCGGTCACCCTCTGCACCATCCGCACCGCCCGGTCGCGCAGCTTCACGTTGGAGGCCTGCATGTCGACCATGAAGGGCCCGTGCGTCTTGCCCAGTCGCACCATGACCGCCGTCGACAGCGCCCCGAGCAGCATCTTCTGCGCCGTGCCCGCCTTGAGCCGGGTGGAGCCGCTGATGACCTCCGGCCCCGTCGGCACCTCGATCGCGTGGTCGACCCCGGCCGACGCCCTCGCCCCGCTGTTGCCCGACACGGCGACGGTCAGCGCACCCCTCGACGACGCCTCGGCCAGCCCGTGCAGGACGTAGGGCGTCCGCCCGGACGCGCTGATCCCGACCACGACGTCGTCCGGGCCGACCCCGGCGCCGCGCACCATCTCGGCCCCGGCCGGCCCGTCGTCCTCGGCGCCCTCGCGCGCCTGCACCATCGCCTCCACTCCGCCGGCGGGCAGCGCCCGCACCAGGTCGGGCGTGGTGCCGTAGGTCGGTGGCAGCTCCGAGGCGTCGACGAAGGCCAGCCGGCCCGGCGTGCCGGCCCCGAGGTAGAACATCCGCCCTCCCCCGCGCAGCCGCTCGGCGATGTCGTCCACCGCGGGGGCCACGGTCGGCACGACCCGCAGCAGCGCGGGCGCGACGGTCGCCTCGGCCTCCCACAGCTCGGTCAGCACCGCCGCGGAGTCGCGCTCGTCGAGGTCGAGCAGGTCCTCCCGCACCCCCTCGGTCGCGAGCGCGCCGATGACCTCAGGCACCTCCACCCCGTCCGCATCTCCCTCGACCACGGCACCCTCCGCCGCGCTCCCGGAGGCGCGCACGACGCTCACCTGGTCCGCCACGACCGGGCTCACCCGGCCCGACCACACCTGACGCGCCAGCGCCTCCGCCCCGTCGAGCGAGGTCCCGGCCGGAGAGACCACCTCCCCGCCCACCGCGGCCGCGAAGGGCTCGGTCAGCAGAGCGCCCACCCCGGCCAGCCCACCTGCCAGGCAGACCGGCAGCCCGGGGTCGAGCGCCTCGCGGCACGCCCGCGCCGTCCGCGCCAGCGCCGCTGCGGCGTCCTCCCAGATCTGCCGTGCCACCTCGTCGCCCTCCTGCGCCGCCCGCGCCACCTCGGTGGCGAAGGAGGCGATGAGCCGCGAAGGGTGCTCCGCGGAGTGGACCGCCGCCGGCAGCCCGACGAGCTGGCCGAAGCGCTCCGTCGCCGCCCGTTCCAGCGCCGCCGACCCGCCCCGGCCGTCCCGGTGCTCCAGGGCGGCGCGCAGGCCGGCGCGACCCACGGCATACCCGCTGCCGTCATCCCCGAGCAGGAACCCCCAGCCGTCGCGCACCGCGGTCCGCCCCTGCGCGTCCGCGCCCAGGGCGACGGCCCCGGTCCCGGCGGCGACGACCACCCCGGGACGGTCGCCGAGCGCACCGACGTAGGTCGTCGTCACGTCCCCGGTCAGGACGGCGACGTCGGCGAACTCACGCACCACCGCTGCCGCGAGCGCCCCCCGCCGGGCGCTCGCAGCGTGGTAGCCCACCAGTCCCACGGCCAGCACGTCGACCCGCCCGACGTCCAGACCGCCGGCGTCCAGCGCCGCGCGCAGGGCGCGCACGACCTCACCCACCCCGTCGGCCGCAGCGAGGCCGACCACCCCCGGCCCCTCGCTCTCGCGCACCCCCTCGGGTCCGCACCAGCGCACGCGCGCGCCGGTCTTGCCCAGGTCGACCGCCAGCAGGCTGGGCGACTCGCCGTCAGATCTCGTCGTCGTTGACACCACGGGAGGCAGTATGCCAATCTCTGGACCGTTGGTCTAGCACCGTTGGTCTAGAGATGCCTCTGACAAGGACGTGAGAGCACATGCCCCAGCCGAACCGCCGACGCACCCGCAACCGGGTGGCCCTCGCGCTGACCCTCCCCCTCGGCGCGACCCTGGCGCTGGGCGCCCCCGCGCTCGCCTCCGACGACGCGACCGAGGGAGGCTCCTCCGCAGAGAGATCGACCGGCGAGCGCTCGACCGCGACCCTCACCCGTTGCACCCCGGCGCCCGAGGCGCCGCTGCACGAGATGCGCGGGGTCTGGATCGCCAGCGTCGGCAACATCGACTGGCCGTCCCAGCCTGGCCTCAGCCCGGAGCAGGCGCAGGCCGAGCTCGAGGCGTGGTACGACGAGGCGCTCGCCTCCGGGCTCAACAGCGTCGTCGTGCAGGTCCGCCCCACGGCCGACACCTTCTGGCCCTCCGACCTCGAGCCGAGCAGCGCCTGGCTCACCGGCGAGCAGGGCGCGGACTTCGGCGGCTGGGACCCGATGGCCTTCGCCGTCGAGGAGGCGCACGCCCGCGGCCTGGACTTCCACGCCTGGTTCAACCCCTACCGCGTCACCCTCACCGGCACCGACCCCTCGGTGCTCGCCGAGGACCACCCGGCCCGGGTCCACCCCGACTGGGTCGTCCCCTACGGCGGCAAGCTCTACTACGACCCGGGTGTCCCCGCGGTCCGCGAGCACACCACCGCCGTCATCATGGAGGCGGTCGAGCGCTACGACATCGACGGCGTCCACTTCGACGACTACTTCTACCCCTACCCCGTCGCCGGCGAGGACTTCCCCGACGACGACAGCTTCGCCGCCTACGGCGACGGCTTCAGCGACCGCGGCGACTGGCGCCGCGACAACGTCAACCAGCTCATCGAGGGCCTGCACCAGCAGATCGAGGCGGCCAAGCCGCACGTCGCCTTCGGCGTCAGCCCATTCGCCGTCTGGCGCAACGCCGGCACCGACCCGGAGGGCTCGGACACCACCGCCGGCGCCCAGACCTACGACGACCTGTATGCCGACACCCGCCTGTGGGTGCAGCAGGAGTGGCTCGACTACGTGCTCCCGCAGGTCTACTGGGCGATCGGCTTCGAGCCCGCGGCCTACGACGTGCTCGTCCCCTGGTGGAGCGATCAGGTCGAGGGCACCGACGTGGCGCTGTGGATCGGGCAGGCGACCTACAAGGTCGGCACCTCCACCCAGAGCCCGGAGTGGTCCGACCCGCAGGAGATGGTCCGCCACCTCGACCTCAACGAGCAGTACCCCCAGGTCACCGGCGACGTCTACTTCTCGGCCAAGGACGTCCGGGCCAACCGGCTGGACCACTGGCCGCTGCTGCAGCAGGCGCACTACGCCAACCCGGCGCTGCCGCCCGCGCTCCACCCCGGCACCACCGAGGAGGTGGCCGCCCCCACCCAGCTGCGCACCGCACGCGCCGCGGAGGGCACCCGCCTGTCCTGGTCGCACGCGGGCGAGGACGCCGGCTTCGCCGTCTACCGGGTCGACGACGCCCGCGGCCCCGGCCGCGTGGACTGCGACGACCTCAACGCCGACACCCTCGTCGCCGTGCTCGGCGACGGCGACACCGACTGGGTCGACCCCGACGGCGACAAGCACGACGTCTACGTCGTCACCGCCCTGTCGACCGACAACACCCAGTCCCCCGCCTCCAAGCCGAGGCGCGGCCGGTGAGCGCCGAGGCGACGACGAGCGACGCCGCCCCCGCCGCGGGGCTCGCGGCCGGCGCCCGCGTGGGCAAGGCCGAGGTGGTCCGACAGCGGCTCGAGGACCTCATCGCCCCCATGAGCCCGGGCGAGCCGCTGCCCGCCGAGCGCGACCTCGCCGCCGAGCTCGGCGTCGCCCGGATGACGCTGCGCCGTGCGGTCGAGTCCCTCGTCGCCGACCACCGGCTCATCCGCCGGCCCGGCGCGGGCACCTTCGTCGCCCCGGCGCGCGTCGACCAGCAGCTGTCCGCCACCTCCTTCTCCACCGACATGCGCTCGCGCGGGATGGCACCGGGCGCGCATACCGTGTGGGCGCGGGAGCAGCCGGCCGGGATGATGCTCGGCTCCGTGCTCGGGATCGAGCCGACCGCGAGCCTCGTCCACGTGCGGCGCGTGCGGACCGCCGACGGCGAGCCGATGGCCCTGGAGGACCTGCACGTCCCCGGCGACCTCGTGCCCGGGCTCACCGGCGCCGACCTCGAGGACTCCTCCTTCTACCAGCTGCTCGAGTCCCGCTACAGCCTGACGATCACCGCCGCGACCCAGACCATCGAGCCGCACCTGATCACCGCCGAGGAGTCCGAGCAGCTCGCCACCGACCCCGGCTCCCTGGCCTTCCTCTTCGAGCGGACCTCACGCGTCGCCGACGGGCGCGTCACCGAGTTCGTCCGCTCGGTCTACCGCGGCGACCGCTACCGCATCCTCGTCGACATCTTCCCCACCTCCACCGGCGAGCGCCGGTGACCCCACCCCGCCCCAGCGGCACCCCTCGAAAGGACACACCATGAAGAGCACATCCCGCGCCCTGCTCGCGCTGGCGGCCGCCGGCGCGCTCACCCTGTCCGCCTGCGGCGACGACTCCGGCTCCGGCTCGGGCGGCGACGGCGGCGGCGACGCCTCGGGCGAGACGCTGACCGTCTGGATCATGGAGGGCACCAACCCCGACCCGACCGCCTTCTTCGACGAGGTGAGCACCGCCTTCGAGGACGAGACCGGCGCCACCCTCGACATCCAGTTCGTCCCGTGGGCCTCGGCGCACGACAAGTTCACCAACTCCATCGCCGGCGGCACCGGCCCGGACGTCGCGGAGGTGGGCACCACCTGGACCCCCGAGTTCGGCGACGCGGGCGCGCTCATGGACCTCTCCGGCCACATCGAGGAGGCCGGGCTCGGCGACGCCTACGTCGGCAGCGTGCTCGACGCCGGCACCTACGACGACGCCGTCTACGGCGCGCCCTGGTATGCCGGTGTCCGCTCGATCATCTACCGCACCGACCTGCTCGAGGAGGCGGGCGTCGAGCCGCCCACGACCTGGGACGAGCTGGTCACGGTCGGCGAGGCGCTCAAGGAGTCCGACCCCGACCTCATCCCCTTCCCGGTGCCCAACTCGACGCACACGACGACCCCCTTCATCTGGGGCGCCGGCGGCGAGGTCGCGGTGCAGGACGGCGACACCTGGACCTCCGGTCTGGACTCGCCGGAGTCGGAGGAGGGCCTCACCTTCCTGGAGAGCCTGGCCGGCGAGCACGACCTGTCCACCCCGGCGGCCAGCACCTGGAACGAAGCGGACACCCGCGACGCCTTCGCCCGCGGCGAGGCCGGCATGATCATCAGCGGCTCCTGGACGCCGAAGTCGATCATCGAGGCCAACCCTGACCTCGAGGGCAAGCTCGGCGTCGTCCCGATCCCCGGCCCGGACGGCGGCATGTCGCCCTCCTTCGCCGGCGGCTCCCACCTGTCGGTCTTCGAGACGACCGACAACGAGGACCTCGCCTGGACCTTCGTGCAGATGATGACCACCGGTGAGTTCGCCCAGAAGTGGGGCGACCAGACCGGCTTCTTCCCGGCGACCACCGACCTGCTGACCCAGCTCGAGGAGGCCGACGACCCGCTCGTGGCCCCCTTCGCCCAGCAGATGGTCGACGGCAGCGCCACCCTGCCGGTCACCCCGCTGTGGGGCCAGGTCGAGGGCGCGCAGACGATCCCGGCGATGATGGAGTCCATCCTGGGCGGCAAGGCCAGCGTCGACGACGCCGCCACCACCGCCTCGGACGAGATGAACGAGATCTTCGGCTCGTGAGCTCGCCCGCCCTGGGGTCGGCGCGGCGGCCGTGGCTGCTGCTCGCGCCGACCCTGGCCGTCATCGGCATCCTGCTGCTGTGGCCCATGGTCCGGGTGGGCATCCTGTCCTTCCAGGACTTCGGCCTGCGCGAGCTGGTCCGCGGCGGCGCCGAGTTCGTGGCCTTCGACAACTACCGCGACGTCCTCACCGACGAGCGGCTGTGGAAGGTCGCCCTGCCCAACACCGTCGTCTTCGCGCTGGTCTGCGTCGTCCTGACGGTGCTCGTCGGCACCCTCGTCGCGCTGCTGCTGCACCGGCTCTCGCCCGGCTGGCGGGCGCTGGTGACGATGTCGGTCATGGCCGCCTGGGCCGTCCCCGCCGTGACCGGGACGTATGTCTGGGTCTACCTCTTCGACGCCCGCGCCGGCTTCCTCACCGGGCTGCTCGGCCAGCTCGGTCTCGTGGACGTCGCCACGCAGAACCTCTTCACCGAGCGCGGCTGGTTCTACGCCATCGCCACCCTCAACGTCGTCCACCACGGCTTCCCCTTCGTCGCGGTCACCGTGCTGGCCGGGCTCCTGACGATCCCCTCCGAGCTGCCCGAGGCGGCGATGATCGACGGCGCCAACGGCTGGCAGCGCTTCTGGCACGTCACGGTGCCGATGCTCAAGCCGGTCTTCGCGATCGTCACGATCCTGTCGACGATCTGGGACTTCAAGGTGTTCACCCAGATCTACCTCATGCCCGGCGGCGACGGCTCCAACCGTGAGGTGCTCAACCTGGGCACCTGGAGCTACATCACCGCGATGTCGCAGAACAAGTTCGGCCTCGGCGCCGCCATCGCGGTGCTGCTGACGCTGCTGCTGCTCGTCATCACCGCGGTCTACCTGCGCACCCTGTTCAAGGAGGAGGAGCTGTGAGGCGCCTGCTCGGACGCAGCGGGCTGGTGCTGGCCAGCCTCGTGGTCGTCGTCTTCAGCATCTTCCCGGTCTTCGTCATGCTCGGCACCGCCGTCGACCCGGCCGCCAACGCGGGCGGGCGCGGGGTCATACCCGCCGGCATCTCGTTAGAGCACTTCGCCCGGATCTTCACCCAGACCCGCTTCCCGGACTACCTGCTCAACTCGCTCATCGTCGCCGTCGTGACCGTCGTCGCGAGCGGGCTGCTCGCGCTCTTCGCCGCGGTCGCCGTGGCGCGCTTCCGCTTCTCCGGGCGCACCAAGATCCTCATGATGATCCTCATCGTGCAGATGGTGCCGATGGAGGCGCTCGTCATCCCGCTCTTCCTGCAGGCCAAGACCCTGGGGCTGCTCAACAGCCTGCTCGGGCTGTCGGTGGTCTACATCGCCTTCAGCCTCTCCTTCGCGATCTGGACGCTGCGCGGCTTCGTGGCGGCGGTCCCGGTCGAGCTGGAGGAGGCGGCCTACCTCGACGGCGCGAGCTGGTGGCAGATGTTCTGGAAGGTGCTCTTCCCGCTCGTCGCCCCCGGGCTCGTCGCGGTGAGCGTCTTCAGCTTCATCCTGGCGTGGAACGAGTTCATCTTCGCGCTCACCTTCATGGCGGACGACGACATGTATACCGCCGCCGTCGGCCTGCGCACCTTCTTCACCCGCAGCGGCACCGACTGGGGCGCGGTCATGGCCGCGAGCTCGGTCATCACGGTGCCGGTGATGATCTTCTTCGTCGCCGTGCAGTCCCGGCTGTCCGGCGGCCTCATGGCAGGAGCGACCAAGGGATGAACCAGACCGACCTCCCCGCCGAGGACCTGCGGCGGGACGCGCTCGGCGTGCTCGCGCCCGGCTTCGTCGGCACCACGCCGCCGCCCTGGCTGGAGCAGCTGCTCGACGAGGGCCTGGGCGGGGTATGGCTCTTCGGTCACAACGTCGAGGACGAGAAACAGGTGCGGGCGCTCACCGGCGCCGTCCACGCCCGCCGCGCCGAGGCGCTGGTGTGCGCCGACGAGGAGGGCGGCACCGTCACCCGCCTTCACCACGCCGAGGGCTCGCCCTGGCCGGGTGCCTGGGCGCTCGGGGTCGTCGACGACGCGGAGGCGACGCGGACGGTATACCGGTGGCTGGGCGAGCAGCTCGCCGCGGCCGGGATCGACCTCACCGCGGCGCCCGACGCCGACGTCAACACCGAGCCGGAGAACCCGGTCATCGGGGTGCGCTCGTTCGGCCCGGACCCCGACCTGGTCGCCCGGCACGTCGTCGCGGCGGTGGAGGGGCTGGCGGACGCGGGTGTCCTGTCCTGCGCCAAGCACTTCCCCGGCCACGGGTCGACGACCCTCGACTCCCACCTCGACCTGCCCGTGCTCGACGTCGACGCGCAGACGCTTGCGGACCGTGAGCTGGTGCCCTTCGCCGCGGCGGCCCGGGCGGGTGCCGACGCCGTGATGACCGGGCACCTCGTCGTGCCCGGGCACGGCGACCTGCCGGCGACGCTCAACCCGTCGGTGCTGCGGGTGCTCCGGGAGGAGCTCGGCTTCTCCGGGGTGGTGTGCACCGACGCGCTGGACATGAAGGCGGTGGCCGACCGCTACGGCCGGGAGCGCAGCGCGGTGCTCGCCCTCGTCGCCGGGGCCGACCTGCTGTGCATCGGCAACCCGGTCTTCCCCGGTGACTACGACGCTGCCGCCGACACCGCGCGCCTGGTCGACGCGGTCGTGACCGCGGTCCGCGACGGCGAGCTGCCGGTCGAGCGGCTGCGCGAGGCCGCCGGCCGGGTCCGCGACATGGGCGCACGGCACGCCGCCCGCCGCGCGGACCGGGGCGACGGTATGCCCCATCCCGGGGCAGACGACGCGGGGCTGACCGTCGCGGCGCGGGCTGTGTCGGCGACCGGCGAGGGCGCCGACCTCACCGGCGCCGAGGTGGTCGCGCTGAGCACCAAGGGCAACATCGCGAGCGGGGCGCGCCAGGAGGTCGTGAGCCGGGCGGTCGCCGAGGTCCTCGAAGGCGAAACCGGCGGGGTGGCAGACGTGACCGCGGGGACCGACCGTGGTCCACTTGTCCTCGTGAGCGACGACCACAGCCAGTGGGACGACCCCGCGATCCGCGCACTCCTGCGCCGGGCCGACGCACTTGTGCACACCGGCATCCGTGAGCTGCCCGCCGACCTGGCCCTCCCCCGCGTCGTGCGGACCTTCGGCGGCGGCCACGCCAGCGCCCTGGCCGGGGCGCATACCCTGCGGGGCGCCGGGGGTGAGCGGTGAGGCTGATCTCCGCGGAGCAGGTGCTCTGGCCCGACGGCACCCTCTCCGGCGGCTGGGTGCTGTGCGACGGGAGCCGGATCCTGCGGGTGGGGCGTGGCGCCCCCGGCGAGCCGGCGGACCGGCACACCGCCTTCCTCTCCCCCGGCTTCGTCGACATCCACTGCCACGGCGGCGGTGGGCACAGCTTCGCGACCCTCGACCCGGACGAGGTGAGCCGCGCGGCCCTGGCCCACCACCGCGCCGGCACGAGCACCGTCGTCGCCTCGCTGGTGTCCGCGGCCCCGGACACGCTGCTCGCCCAGGTGCGGGCGCTGGCGCCGCTGGTGCGCGGGCGCATGATCGCCGGGATCCACCTCGAGGGCCCGTGGCTCAACCCGGCCCGGCGCGGCGCGCACGACCCCGCGGTGCTGCGGCACCCCGACCCGGCCGAGATCGACGCCGTGCTGGAGGCCGGTGGCGGGAGCATCTGCATGGTGACGATCGCGCCCGAGCTGCCCGGGAGCCTGGAGGCGATCCACCGGCTGGTGGGCGCCGGGGTGGTCGTGGCGGTCGGGCACACCGACGCCGACGCCGACCAGCTGCGCGCCGCGGTGGACGCCGGCGCGGAGGTCGTCACCCACCTGTGCAACGCGATGCGCCCGATCCACCACCGGGACCCCGGCCCGGTCATCGCCGCGCTCGGCGACCCGCGCCTCACCCTGGAGCTCATCGTCGACGGCGTGCACCTGCACGACGACGTCGTCGACCTGCTCCACCGCAGCTCGCGGGCGCGGATGGTGCTCATCAGCGACGCGATGGCCGCGGCCGCCGCCGAGGACGGCCGCTACGCGCTGGGCTCGATGGAGGTCGACGTCGTGGACGGCGTCGCGCGCTCGGTCGACACCGGGAGCATCGCCGGGAGCACGCTCACCCTGAGCCGGGCCGTGCAGCGCGCCGTCGGCGCCGGGCTCGCCCCCGAGGACGCCCTCGTGGCCGCCAGCAGCGACCCGGCGCGCACCCTCGGGCTCGACGCCGGGAAGATCACCGTCGGCGGCCGCGCCGACCTCGTCGGGCTCGACGCCGACCTCGAGACCCGGCTGGTCGTCCGGGGCGGGGAGATCCTGCACGACAGCTGACCGCCCTTGGGGGCTCACGGCGCGAGGTCGCGCCGCCTCCGCTCCAGGTGGGCGCGCTCGGCCTCGTTGCGGCACAGCCCCAGCGCCAGATCGAGCTCCGCCAGGGCGGCGTCGGCCCGGCCGCAGCGTGCGAGGAGCTCGGCGCGCACCGCGGGGACGCGGTGGCTGCCCGGCACGTCGACACCGTCGAGCGCCTCCAGCCCGGCGGCCGGACCCCGCGCCTCGGCCACGGCGACGGCCCGCGCCAGCAACGCCGCCGGTCCCGGGTCGAGCCGGACCAGCTGGTCGTAGTGCCGCACCACGCGGTCCCACCGGGTCGTCGCGGCCGAGGTCGCGGTCGCGTGCTCGGCGGCGACGAGCGCCTGCAGCAGGTAGGTCGCCGCCCGGTCGGGCAGCTCGGCGTCCACCAGCGCGGGCGAGGTGAGCAGCCCCAGAGCCTCGTTGATCTCCCCCCGGTGCCAGCGGCCGCGGTCCTGCTCCCCCAGCAGCACGAGCCGTCCCTCGTCGTCGACCCGTGCGTCGCGCCGCGAGTGCTGCAGGAGCACCAGCGCCAGCAGCGCGCTGAGCGTCGGGTCCTCCGGCCGCAGGTCGCGCACCGTCCGGACCAGGCGCACCGCCTCGCCGGCGAGCGCGGGGCGCAGCAGGTCGGGGCCGCTGGCCGGGGCATACCCGGCGGTGAAGGCGAGGTATGCCGTCTGCGCCACCGTCGCGAGCCGGCCCGGCAGCGCGTCGCGGTCGGGGATGGCGAAGGGGATGCCGGCGGCGACGATCTTCCTCTTCGCCCGGGTGAGGCGGGCGGCCATCGTCGGCTCGGGGACGAGGAAGAGGCGGGCGATGTCGTGGGTGCTGACGCCGAGCACGAGCCGCAGCGCGAGGGCGCTCGCGGCCCCCGGAGCCAGCGCCGGGTGGGTGCACATGAGCACCAGCCGGAGCAGGTCGTCCTCGACGAGGCCGCCCGGGTCGGCCATCGCGGTGGGCGGCCGGCGGTCCAGGTCGGTGGCGACCAGGGCGTGGCGGCGGTGCGCCATGGTCTCGGCGCGGAGCCGGTCGACGACACGGCGGCGGGCCACCGTCTGCAGCCACCCGGCGGGGTTGTCGGGCACGCCCTCCCCCGGCCAGCGCCGGGCGGCCGCCTCGACGGCGTCGGCGAGCGCGTCCTCGACGAGGTCGAGCCGGCGGAAGCGCGCGAGGAGCAGGGCCACGAGACGGCCCCACTCCTCGCGCACCACGCGGTTCAGCTCGTCGGGCATACCGGTCAGTAGGGGTCGACCACCGGGCTGACCTGCATGTCGTAGGCCGGCAGCACGGTGAGCAGCTCCAGCACGACGTCCAGGTCGGGCGCCTCGAGCAGGTAGAAGCCGCCGAGCTGCTCGACCGCCTCGGCGTAGGGCCCGTCGGTGACGACGCGCTCGCCGCCGCGGGTGCGGACCGTGGTCGCCGTGTCGCCGGCACCCAGCGCCTCGCCGCCCAGGATCTCGACCCCGTCGCGGGCCTCGCAGGCGCGGCCGAACTCCTCGAACTGCTCGATCATCACCCCCTGCTCCTCCTGCGACATGCCGGACCAGGACGGGAGCTCGCCGTCGGCCATGAGCAGCACCAGGTACTTCATGAGGTCACCGCGTCCGCGCTGGGACGGTCCTCGGGGACGACGTTGGGACGGACCTCGATGCCGTCGCCGGTGCGGGCGATGATCTGGAAGCACTCGATCATGCCGTCCAGGTCCTCGGTCTCGATCTGGTAGTAGCCGCCCACCTGCTCGACCGCCTCGGCATACGGACCGTCGGTGACGGCGCCACCCCCGGCCGGGATCGACCTGGCCTGCGCGGTCTGGGTGAGCTCCGCGCCGCCGACGACGGTGTGCCCACCGGCAGCCAGGGCCTCACCGAGCTTGTGGTACTGCGCATACCCGTCCGTGCGCTCGGCCAGGCTCATCGAGGTCCACCACCGATCGGCAGCCCCGATGATGAGAACTGTGTACTGAGCCATGCGTCTCGTCTCCTTCGATCTCGGGCCGCCGGGCGCGACCTCACCAGCATGTCGGACGGGAGGGGCGCGTCTCGACAGCTGCCTCGAAGTTTTTTCGGGACCTCCGCCGGGATGCCTTACATTGCCTGGCGTGAGTGCCCAGGCCCCGTCGTCCGTCATCCTCATCCGCGCCGAGAAGTTCGTGCCCAACCCGGCCACCGCCGCGGACAACGCCTTCCAGCACGACGTGCCCGTCGGGCAGTCGACGGAGGCCACCTCGGCGGCGGCGCTGGCCGAGATGGACGCGGTCGCGCAGGCGCTGCGCGACGCCGGCGTGCGGGTGCACGTCTTCGGCGACTCCGACCACACCCGCCCGGACAGCGTCTTCCCCAACAACTGGCTCTCGACGCACCCCGGCGGCTACGTCGCGGTCTACCCGATGTATGCCTCGAACCGCCGGCACGAGCGGCGCGGCGACATCCTGGAGATGCTCAAGGCGGACTACCGGCTGCAGACGATCGTCGACTACTCCGGGCTCGAACCGGACGGGATCTTCCTGGAGGGCACCGGCGCGATGGTGCTCGACCACGTCTCGCGGGTGGCCTACACCGCGGTCAGCCACCGCGCCGACACGCACGTGCTGGAGCGCTTCTGCAGCGACTTCAACTACGAGCCGATGCCCTTCGACGCGGTCGACGCCGGCGGGGTGCCGGTCTACCACACCAACGTCATCGCCTGCATCGGCACCGAGGTCGCGCTCGTCGCGCTGGACCTCATCGCCGACGAGCAGCGGCGGCGCGAGGTGCGCGAGCGGCTGGAGGTCACCGGGCGCGAGATCGTCGAGCTCAGCGAGGAGCAGGTCCGCGAGTTCGCCGGCAACGCCGTCGAGCTGTGCGGGCGCACGCCGGAGGGGCGCAAGCGCTACATCATGGCGATGTCGGGACGGGCCCGCCGCAGCCTCACCGGGGAGCAGCTGACCGTCATCGAGCGCTCCTGCGAGATCGTCTCGGTCGACATCCCCACCATCGAGCTGGCCGGCGGGTCGGTGCGCTGCATGATCGCCGGCGTCCATCTCGACCCGCGGCCCACCGGGGCTCCGACCCCGACCGCCACGGCCGAGGCGATCGACGAGCACCCGGTCAGCGCCGACGGCCAGGTGGAGGACGCGCGTCGGTCCGGGAGGCGGTCGTCAGGTCCAGCATGACCTTGCTGGAGCCGGTGCCCCGGTCGGCGGCGAGGGCGAAGGCCTCGACGGCGTCGGCGAGGGGGAAGCGGTGCGTCATGAGCGGGCCGACGTCGACCCCGGACGCCATGAGCTGCAGCGCGTCGCTGATCTCGTCGACGAAGCGGTAGGAGCCGCGGTAGTCGATCTCCCGCGTCACGATGTTGCCGAGGGCTGCGCTCATGTCCCCGAGCGGGAGGTTGCCCACCTGCACGAGAACCCCGCCGCGGCGCACCGCCGCGATGACCCCTCCGAGCGCGGCCGGCGCCCCCGAGGCCTCGATGGCGATCTCGACGTCGGTGGGCAGCGCCTCCCCGTCGGCGAGGCGGACCACGGTGTCGGCTCCCATGCGAGCCGCGATCTCGAGCGCCGCGTCGGACAGGTCGGCGGCATACACGTGCGCCGCCCCGGCGGCCTTCGCCGCGGCCACCGCGAGCGCCCCGATCGGACCGGCCCCGTTGACGAGCACCGACCGCACGGCGACGTCCCCGGCGCGCCGCACCGCGTGGAGGGCGACGCCGAAGGGCTCCGCGAGCGCACCCTCCCGGGTGCTCACCGACCCGGGCAACGGACGCAGCTGGTCCGGGCGGACGGCCCGGCGGGCGCTGAAGCCGCCCTGCTCGTGCGGCCGGAACGCGGCGGACCCGAGGTAGCGCACCTGCGGCCAGAGGTTGGTCCGCGGCAGCAGTTCCTCGGCGACGTCGTGGTCCCCGACCAGCGTTGCCGGGTGCAGCGTGACCGCTGTGCCGACCTCGACCCCCCTGACGTCGGACCCGACCTGGGCCACCCTGCCCGCCACCTCGTGGCCCAGGACGAGTGGCTCCGCGAGCACCGCGGTTCCTGAGGCGCCGGAGCGGACGTACGCGACGTCGGAGCCGCAGATCCCGCCCCACTCCATGGCGACGACGACCTCGCCCGGCCCGCACGTCGGCTCGGGGACCTCCTCCACGCGCAGGTCGCCCGGTCCGTGGACGACGACAGCCAGCATCAGCGGTCCCTCCCGAGCGTCAGAACTGGTCGACCAAGGAGATGACCCCGACCCCGAAGATGGCGATCGCGGAGATCACGAGCAGCACCATGAAGGCGCTGCCGTCCTTTACCCGGGTATCGGTCTGGGTGAACGACAGGAAGAGGGTCGCGACGGCGACCCCCATGAGGAAGACGGCGTTGAGGATGCCGGCCACGATCACCAGCGCCAGCGGGGACTGGACGGCCACCGCCAGGGTGCCCCAGGTGATCGGCAGGATGATCATGATGGCGCGCATCCACCGGTCCCGGACCACCCTGTCGGTCCACTCGAACGCACCGAAGACGGATAGCGTGTTGGCCACCTGCCGGCCCAGGCTGGGGACGTTGGCGATGATCGTCTTGAAGAGCGCGACCCCGGCGCCGAAGAGGAAGAGGACCGAGCCCCACTCCCCCACGGCCGTCGAGAAGATGCCGGAGATGACCTCCATGACGTCGTTGCCGGCGGGGTCGAGGCCCTGGGGGTTCAGCACCGCGGCCCCGAGCATGTAGAACGCCGCGGTCGAGATGGTGTAGATCGCCCAGGCGACCCAGGCGTCGATCTTCATGACGCGGATCCAGCCCCGCGCCCGCTGCACCCAGGCGTCGGACCCGTCGTTGGGCCCGGCCCACGCGGCATACCCCTTCTCGACGACCCAGTAGGTGTAGGCGGTGATCTCGCCGGCGCCCACGCCGGTCATGCCGAACATCGCCAGCGCCACCCCCATGCCGCCGGCCGCGACCTGGAAGCGCAGCCCGTCGCCGATGTCGCCGGCGCTCCAGGCGAACTCGGTGAACTGGACCATGAAGACCATGAAGATCGCGAAGGCGGTGATGAACATCACCAGCACGGTCGAGATGTTCTCGACGATCGTGTAGCGGTTGGCGATGTGGATGAGGATCGCGACCACGACGAGGATGAGCACCCACACGCCGATGGACAGCGCGGCGAAGGGGTCGCCCCCGATGGGCAGCAGCATCGAGAACGCCAGGGCGGCACCGCCGATGACCCCCGCCTGCCCGATGAGGAACTGCAGGAACATGAGCAGCACCAGCCACGCGACCCAGCCGCGCCCGGCGATCTTGGGCGGCACGTCGGCATACCCGGAGATGGCGGGACGGCCGGTCGAGATGGACCAGCGCGCGAGCTCGACCTGCACCCAGACCTTGACGAAGGTCGAGACGAAGACCAGCCAGAAGAGCATGAAGCCGACCTCGGCGCCCAGGGTGGTCGCCGTGAGCAGCTCCCCGGAGCCGACGACCGCGGCGCTGGTGATCATGCCCGGGCCGAGGAAGCGCAGGCCCGCCCGGAAGCCGGTCGGCGGCTCCCTGATGTCGCGCTCGTCCAGGACGTAGGGGTCCCGGGTGGCGTCGAAGGTCGTCCTCGTCTCGTGCCTGACCGGTTCGACCGTCATCGCTGGCTCCCTCGCTCACCGTGCGCTCCTCCCGCACAGTACACACGCAGAGCCCCCTCAGGGCGGGTCAACAGGAGGCAGCAGCGGCGCCCTCGCCCGTGCTCACCGCCCTGGGTGTCACCCCGTCCCGGCGCCGACGTCCCCGAGGCGCGCTCGCATCAGGCTTGTCAGCAGGTCGACCGGCAGGTCGATGTCGTACGGGAGCTTGACGAAACCGGCACCGGAGTCGAAGCGGGCCTCGGTCACGCGGTCCCTCTGGGTGGCGAAGAACTCGGTGGAGAAGCGCAGCGAGCAGTGGCGCTTGAAGTTCTGCAGCATCCACAGGTGCGTGCCGTCGTCGGCGAGGTAGGTGGGCAGGTTGTACTTCAGCTCCTCCCTCGCCTCCGGCGCGACCTCGCGGCTGAGCGTGCGCAGCTGCTCCAGGTGCGGACGCTGGTGCTCCTCGAGGCGGTCGAAGTAGTCGTCGACGCTGGAGCGCCTCGGCATCGGCATGGGTGGTCACCTTCCGTCGTCGTCGCGGTCGTCGTCGTCGCGCTCCGGGGGCGCCGGGAGGTCGCGGCGCAGCGGCCCGGCGCCCTCGAGGTCCTCCAGCGTCATCCGGGCGAGGTCGAGCTGCTCGGTGTCCTCGCGCGCAACCCGCAGCTCCTCCAGCGCCACCTCGATGCGGCTCTGCCGGGCCGCCCGGGCCTGGGCGAGGGTGCGGACCGCCGAGGTGCCTGCGGCGACGAAGCTGCGCGCGTCGTCCTCCTGCGCGATCGGGAGGCGCGCGGTCTCGGCCCAGCCCGGGTCGCTGACCCGGACCCGCACGACCCGGTCGTCCTCCGGGGTGATCCGCAGCCCCTCCTCCGCCGGGACGGTGCCCCACCGGGGCTCCCCCACGACCTCCATCGCGAAGGTGGTGTCCGGCGTGAGCCAGCGCCGCTGCCCGGAGGCGAGCACCGACATACGGCAGAGCTCGAGGTCGCCGAGGGTGCACACGCTCCGGTCGAGGCCGGCGTCGGTCAGCCGGTCCTGCGCCGCCTCGACCGCGCGGGCGTGGGCGGCCTGCGCGTGCTGCAGCTGCTCGCGGGCCGCCGCCACCGCCTCGTCGTGCCGAGTGGTGGTGGTCGGGGGAGGGCCGTGGGCGACCGTCTGCGGCTGGCCGCGTCGACCGGTGCCCAGGAGCCAGATCGCGAGCACCAGCGCGATGACGAGCAGCGGCAGGAGACGCAGGAACACCAGAGCCCACCTCCGCTCGCGCTCGCACCCACAGGTGCCCTGCGAGAGACTGTATCCATGACCGCCGCCGGAGCCACCCGAGCCGTCGCCCTCGTCCTCTACGACGCCGACTGCGGCTTCTGCACCCGCGCCGCCGGGTGGATCCCGCGGCTCGGGGCGCAGGTCGAGGTGTCCTCGTTGCAGTCGCACGACCTGGAGTCCCTCGGGGTCGACGAGGACCGTGCCGGCCTGGAGATGCCGGTGGTGCTCGAGGACGGCACGATCGCCTACGGCCACCACGCGTGGGCGCAGGTCCTGCTGCGCTCGCCGCAGCCGTGGCGCCTGCTCGGGGCCGCGCTCGACTCGCGCGTCATGGAGGTCCCGGGGGCAGCGGTATACCGGCTGGTCGCCGCGAACCGTGGCCGCCTGCCCGGTGGCACCGCGGCCTGCGCCCTGCCCCCGTCGTCGGGTGCGTGAGGCACGGCGCTGGATCCACGCCAGCGGGCCGCTGCCGGTCGACGAGGCGTGGGAGCGGTATGCCGACCCCGACCAGTGGTCGTCCTGGGCGCCGCACCTGCGGGGTGTCGAGATCGAGGCGAGCGGTGAGGACAGGCGGCTGCACCCCGGGCTGACCGGTGTGGTGCTCGGACCTGTGGGGGTGCGGGCTCACTTCGTGGTGAAGGCCGTGGACGAGGCGGCCCGGCGCTGGTCCTGGGAGGTGCGTGCGCTGGGCGTCACCCTGCAGCTGCTCCACACCCTCGACGCGTCCAAGGAAGCCACCCACGCCGGGCTGGTGCTGCAGGGGCCGTTGCCGGTCGTCCTGCTCTACCGCCCGGTCGCGCGGTGGGCGCTGCGCAGGCTGGTTGCGGTCTCGGCCCGCCCACGCCGCGGATAGTCTGACGAGACGAACCACCGACCGAGGGGAGCACCATGGCACGCCACGACGTCGTCGTCGTCGGAGCCGGCAACGCCGGCGTCTCCCTGGCGGCGCGGCTGCTGCGGGTCGGCGCGAAAGACGTGGCCATCGTGTCGCCGGACCGGCCGCACCTGTTCCGCCCGCTGCTCAACTACGTCGCCGGTGGGCAGGCCACGATGCCCGACCTGACGCGCAGCACCGCCTCGGTCATCCCGACGGGTTGCACCTGGGTCCGCGACAGCGCGGTGGCCGTGCACACCGACGAGCGCGAGGTCGAGCTGTCCGACGGGGCTCGGGTGGGCTATGGCGACCTGGTGCTGGCTCCAGGCCTGGAGGAGGACCTCGACGCCGTCCCCGGGCTGGCAGAGGCGATGACGACGGGCTGGTCGCTGACCGCCCACCTGGAGTCTCAGGCGCCGGCCGTGTGGGACGCCGTCAGGGGTATGTCGCGCGGCCGGGTCGTCTTCACCATCCCGCCCGAGCCCTCCCCCTGCGGCGGCACGGCACTCAAGCCGCTCTTCCTGGCGTGCGACGAGTGGCGTCGGCGCGGCGTCCTGAGCGACCTCGACGTGCACCTCGTGACGCCCTTCACCGGGATCCTGGGCCTGCCGTTCGTGGACGGCCGGCTGGACACCCAGCTCGGCGAGCTCGGGGTCAGCGTGCACCACGAGAGCACGGTGACAGCGGTCGACCACCGGCAGCGGACCGTGACGGTGGACGGGCCGGCCCCCACGGTGCTCGACGGGGTCGACCACGCCTTCGTGGTCCCGCCCTACCGGGGCCAGGGGTGGCTCGCGCCGCTCGCCCGAGAGGGCGCGGCCGGGCAGGTCGACGTCGACCCGGAGACGATGGCCCACCGCTCGGCACCGCGCGTCTGGAGCCTGGGCGACGCCGCCGCGCTCGACACCCGGCCGTCCGGGGGCGCACTGCGGCGGCAGGTCGAGGTGCTGGCCGACAACATCGCCAGCAGCCGGTTGGGGCGGCCGCTGCGTCGCTACGACGGCTACACCATCGTCCCCGTCACGCTCGACCGGCGCCGGCTGCTGCTCGCCGAGTTCGACCGGACGGGCGCGCAGGCGCCGACGACGCGGCTGGTCGACCTGAGCGTCCCGCGCCGCGCGCTGTGGCTCTTCGACCGCTACGTCGAGCCCCTCCTCTACTTCCGCGCGCTCCTCCGGGGGCGGCTCCTCCCCTGAGGCCTCGCTGCCGGGCCGGGGCCCGCGGCGGCACCCTCCGCCTCGAGGTGCGCTCCCGTGTGCACGGGCGCACGATGGATCGATGGAGCAGATCCAGTCCCAGCCCGTCCCCGCCGTCGTCCGCTGGACCAGGCGCCTGGAGCAGACCGAGGCGCTGGACGGCGCGGTGAGCGCCGTCGAGCCGACCATCACCTCCCTCTTCGGGTCCGGCACCACCGGCTGGGTGCTGCGCGGCGAGTGGCTCGGGCACGCCCTGCACCCGCTCCTCACCGACATCACCATGGGGTCGTGGACCTCGGCGACCGTCCTGGACGTCGTCGGCGGGCCCGGCTCCGCGCCGGCGGCACAGCGGCTGGTGGGCCTCGGGCTCCTCACCGCCGGACCGACGGCGTGGTCCGGCTGGGCCGAGTGGTCGGAGACCGGCACCCGCGACAAGCGGGTCGGCCTGGTCCACGCGGCCGGCAACGCCCTCGCCGCCAGCGCGTATGCCGCGTCCTGGCTCGCGCGCCGCGGTGGCCACCACCGGCTCGGTGCGCTGCTCGCGGTGGGAGGTGCCGGGGCGTCGGGAGCGGCGGCATACCTCGGCGGTCACCTTGCCGTGGCCCGGGACGTCGGCAGCCGGCATCCGGCCTTCGACGACCCGGCCGAGATCGTCGCCTGACCCGGGCGACCGGGTCAGCCCTGCGGCGTCCGCTCCCCCTCGAGCGAGCCGATGACCTGGTCGAGCAGCAGCCGCAGGTCCCGGCCCTGCGCCTCGCTCATCCCCATGCCGCCGGCCAGCCGTTCCGGCACGTCGGCCACGTCGTCGCGCAGCCGCCACCCGCTGTCGGTCACCCAGACCAGGACGCGCCGCTCGTCGCGCTCGTCACGCACCCGCCGGACGAGGCCCGCGGTCTCCATCCGCTTGAGCAGCGGGGTGAGCGTGCCGGAGTCCAGGTGCAGCCGTGCGCCGAGGTCGCGCACGCTGAGTGGCTCGCCCGCGTCCCACAGGGCCAGCAGGGTGAGGTACTGCGGGTAGGTCAGACCGACCTCGGCGAGCAGTTCGGCATACCGGCGTGTGACGGCGCGGGAGGCGGCGTAGAGCGGCAGGCAGAGCTGCTGGTCGAGCGCGAGCTGGGGGTAGCCGTCCATGCGCCCAGTCTACCGTTTGCGCCATTCGATTGCGCGCAATAGAGTTGCGCGCATGGACACTCTCTACACCGCCACCGCCCTCGCCACCGGAGACGGCCGCAACGGCCGCATCGAGTCCAGCGACGGCATCCTCGCCGCCGACGTCCGCGCCCCCAAGGAGATGGGCGGCTCGGGCGGCGCGACCAACCCCGAGCAGCTCTTCGCCGCCGGGTATGCCGCGTGCTTCCACTCCGCGCTGCGCGGGGTCGCGAAGCGCTCCGGCGCGGACACCACGGACTCCGAGGTGGTCGCCGACGTCTCCATCGGCCCGAACGGCGAGGGCGGCTTCGGCCTGGCCGTCGGCCTGGAGGTGACGCTGCCCCACGTCGGGCGCGCCGACGCCGAGAAGCTCGTCGAGCAGGCACACCAGGTCTGCCCCTACTCCAACGCCACGCGCGGCAACATCGAGGTCACGCTCTCCGTCGCGTGACGCCCGTCGGCCGGGCGCCCGGGTATACCACCGGGCGCCGCGGGCCGACTCAGACCTCGGCGGCCAGCAGCTCGCTGAGGTGCTTGTCTACCTCGCCGAGGTAGGACTCCTCGAAGCCGAAGAGCCCGAAGTGGCCGGCGATCGAGTGCAGGGTGCGCAGCTCGCTGCCGGGGACGAGCTCCTGCTCGCGCGCGCAGTCGCGCGGCGGGAAGAACATGTCCTCGTCGATGGGCATGACGAAGGTCTTCGCGGTGATGCGGCCGAGCGCGGCCGTGAGGTCACCGCCGGTATGCCGCGCGACGTCGCCGCGCTGCCACTTCCACGCCATGCTCAGCAGCGCATTGGGGTCCATGGCCCCGAAGGTCGGCCGCAGGAAGCGGTCGCGGAACTCCTCGAAGGTGTCCCAGGTGACGTCCGGCAGCTCGATGTTGCGCCAGAACTCGGAGCGCCAGAACTCCGTGGACAGACCCACCACCGCCCAGATGTCGGCGTGCCGGCGCAGCCCGTCAGCGACGTCGGCCGGTGAGGCGTAGTCGCCGCCGTTCCAGCCCGGGTCGGAGGTGATCGCGTCCATGAGCGTCTGGGTGAAGAGGAAGTCGTGCGGGGTGTTCTGCGCGGTGCCGGCGATCATCGCCGCCCGCTGCACCTTGTCCGGGAAGCGGACCGCCCACTCCCACGTCTGCTGGGCACCCATCGACCCTCCCACGACGAGGGCGAGCCGCTCGATGCCGAAGACCTCGCGCAGCAGCTGCTCCTGGGCACGGACGTCGTCGCCGATGCGCACCTGCGGGAAGCCGGCCATGGCGATCTCGCCGTCGGCGGTGTGCGGGGAGGTCGAGAGCCCGTTGCCGATCTGGTTGACGACGACGATGAAGTACGTCGACGGGTCCAGCGCGCGGCCCTCGCCGATGTAGGCCAGCTCCCAGGTCTGGTGGGTGCCGGAGAACCAGGTCGGGATGAGGATCGCGTTGTCCCTGGCCTCGTTGAGCTCGCCGAAGGTGGCGACCGCGAGCTGCAGGTCCGGGATGACACCTCCCTCCTCGAGCTCGAAGGAGCCGAGTGAGTGCAGGTCGTATGCGCCCTGCACCTCGGGCGTGTAGAAGGGGTTGTCGATCGGCATGGCGGACTCCTCGTCGAGTGCGGTCACGGTGGTCGCGAGCCTACAGGTGCCCGTGAAGTGCTGCCGTCCGACCCAACCCAATGATATCGTCGATGATATCTCTACGACAGGAGGGCACCATGGCATCGATCGTCATCCGGGGCCTCGACCAGTCCGTGAAGGAGCGGCTGGCCGCTCAGGCGAGGGAGCACGGCCGGTCGATGGAGGCCGAAGCCCGTCACATCCTCACGAGAGGCACACAACACCCCAACGTCGGGCTCGCACTGTTCTGGGCCGCGCAGGAAGTCGGCGGCATCGAGAATCTCCCCGTCCCCGAGCGCACCGATCGTGCCCGAGCGGCAGATCTCGGGTGATCGTCCTCGACACCAACGTCCTGTCCGAGGTGCTCCGGCCGCAGCCTGACGGGCGTGTCCTGGCGTGGTTGCAGACGATCACGGGTCAGGTCGCCATCACGTCGATCACTCTTGCTGAGCTGCTCGCTGGCGTGCGCGGGCTGCCGGATGGCCGGCGCAAGACGGTGCTGGGCAGCCAGCTCGAGCAAGCGCTCCGGCCCTACCGCGGGACCAGTGCCGTCCTGGCCTTCGATGATGTAGCCGCAGATCACTACACAGACGTGCTCGCGGCACGAGAAGAGGCGGGGTTGCCGATCAGCACCGCCGACGCGCAGATCGCGGCAATCTGCCGAGCGCACGCCGCGACCTGCGCGACGCGCAACACCAGGGACTTCGAGCTGACCGGCATCCAGCTCGTCGATCCTTGGGTGGCCTGAGCACCCGCGCACCGCGACGGCCGTCGGGTGGGTCGCCACTGCGTCCTGGAGAACCACGAACAGGTCAAGGTCGACATCGAGGGCGCCGGCCGCACCCAGTCCCCCGCCGACATGCGCAAGCTCGCGCAGCGGCTGGACGTCGGGGGTCTGCGGTGGCTGGCGCCGGCCGCAGCCGGGCAGAGCTGGTATCCCTACGGCTTCATGGAGGAACGACCGGACGACGACCCGTGGCTCGCCTGGTCGCTCGAAGCGGTCGACGAGCATCTGGGTCGCCTCGGCGCCGCGGGGTGGACGCCGGAGCGGGTGGTGCTGCTCGGGTTCTCCCAGGGGCCTGCCTGCTCGCGCACTGGGCGCTCCTGCACCCCAGGAGGTATGCCGGCCTCGTCGTCCTCACCGGTGATTACGTCGGGACCGAGCGCGAGGAGGTGTCGTTCACGGGCGACTTCGGCGGCACGCCGTCCCTGCTGGCCAGGTGCGAGGCCGACCCCTGGGTGCCTCGCACCCGGATGGCGCAGACCGAGGAGCAACTGCGAGGTATGGGCGCTCACCTCACCTCGATCGTCGAGCCGGGCGCCGAGCACGAGGTCAGCGCGACGGCGAGCGAGCTCACCGGGCGGTTGTTGCGGCATACCGTGAGCGCGGCCGGACACCGATGACCGCGCCGCCGGTGCGGGACGAGGTAGAAATCGTATGGAGATCAGGTTCGACCACACCACCCTGGGCCAGCGCGTGCTCTTCGGCGCCGGGGCGGCCGCGGCGAACATCGCCACGGCCCTGCGGGACCTGGGGGCCTCCCGGCCCCTGCTCGTCGGAGGGGGTCACACTGCCGGGGTCGTGGACCAGGTCTCTGAGGAGTTCGGCGTCGCGGGCCACATCCGCGAGGTCGTCCAGCACGTGCCGGCCGAGCGGGCCCGCGAGGCGGTCGCCCTGGCCCAGGACGTGGGTGCGGACGCGGTCGTCGCCATCGGCGGCGGCTCGGCCACCGGACTCGCCAAGATCGTCGCCCGGGACACCGGCCTACCGGTCGTCGCGGTGCCGACCACCTTCTCGGGGTCGGAGGCGACCGACATCTGGGGGATGACCGAGGACGAGCGCAAGACCACCGGGACCGACCTGCGGGTGCTGCCGAGGGTCGTGGTCTACGACGCGGAGCTGACCCTGGGTCTGCCGCCCGACCTCGCGGTCCACTCCGGCCTCAACGCCCTGGCCCACGCCGTGGACAGCCTGTGGGCCCCGCGCGCCGACCCGATCAACAGGGCCATGGCCGGCGAGGGAATGCGCGCGCTGGTTCCGGGGCTGCGCCGCCTCCGGGCGGACCCGGAGGACGTGGGCGCCCATGAGCAGGTGCTCTACGGCACCTACTTATCGGGGGTTGCCCTGAGCTCAGCGGGGGCCGGGATGCACCACAAAATCTGCCACGTCCTGGGCGGGACGTTCAACCTGCCCCACGCGCCGACCCATGCGGTGGTGCTGCCCTACGTCGCGGCGTACAACGCCGAGGCGGACCCGGAGTCTGACGCGCGTATCGCGGAGGCCCTCGGGGCCCCGCACGGTGCCGCCGGGTTGTGGGACCTCGCCCGGGAGGTGGGTGCGCCCGACTCGCTCGGCAAGATCGGCCTCACCGAGGACGACGTGGACCTCGCGGCCGAGCTGGCGACCGCCGCGATCCCGGAGTCCAACCCTGCCCCGGTGAGCCAAGAGAATGTGGCACAGCTTCTCCGGTCGGCGCTCCGAGGTGATGACGTCCGTCGATGACTCAATCGCCCGACACGAAAACACAGCGTGGCGCCGGGGGCGTGCACGGCCTACGACATTTGCGGCGGAAGGACGCACGGCCCCGAACCTCGACTCTCGCTGGGACGGTCGCCACATCACCCCGCCGCCACACTGCTCCAGCTCGGCGCGTGCTGAATCGAGTCCCGCTGATCAGCCACAGGCCGTAAGGGCGACCTTCAGATTACGCTGTGCCCATCACCGGCAGGTCGCCGGCAGGCACAGAAGTGGTCAAACACCCCGAGACCAAGCACGGAGGACCCGTCGGTGACCCGCAGGTCGAAGCCCCGAATCTGGGCGATGGAAGGCACGTGGTCATCCAGGATCGAGGACGTGCGGACGGTCAAGCCAGTGCTGCAAGCTCTTGAACACACCGGTCAGGTAAGAACGACGCACCAATCCATCAACAGGCCGGAGGACATCTTCGATTCGTTTCGACGGTGGGGTCAGAATCAGCATGCCGGCTTCACCGTCGGCTACCTAGCTTTGCACGGTACTCCCGGGAGCGTGTACGTGGGGCGTCGAAAGGTGGGCTTGGTCGATCTCGGTGAGCAACTCCGGGCGGCTGGCACCAAGCTGCCGGGCCGGACGTTGCACCTGGGTTCGTGCGCTGTTCTCGAAGATGAGGACGCCGTCACGACCTTCCGCAGGGCGGTAGGACTCAAGGCCATCACTGGTTTCACCGAAGATGTCGACTGGCTCGAGAGCCTCGCGTTCGAGCTGCTGCTCCTGGATGTGCTGACGTACTACCGACGAGTCGACGCGGTAGAGCGATACATAGAGAACAACCACAAGGAGTTCGCCAAGCGGCTGGGCTTCACGCTGCTCAGGAATTAGGGCAGGGGCCGTCGCGACGTGCGGGCGGACGTTCCCGTTCCCGTCCTGGTCCACGTCCAGTCGCGGCGGAAGGACGCATGTCCGTAACACTCTGTGCTGGAGTGATGGGCTACTCGTCGTTATACGACGTGTTTGCTGGGGCTTCCGGGTCATCGATCGTCAGATTGCCGTACACGTCGATGTCTACGTAGACAGGCTGCTTGGTGAACGTCGTGGGTGTACCGCTTACGCGCAGCATCGTGTTACCGTGACCCGCCTCCCCTGGGACCCCAATCTCGATGAAGAGGTCTTCGTACTCAGCGGCATAGAGCTGCTCGAACATTTCGAGCTCCGTGAGCGACCAGAGTTCTTCAAGCTCTTCGTCCAGTGCGGCACCGACAGCAGCTCGTCGCTCGTCCCAATGGCCGTCGTCGACGAAGAGGCGTAGGAATCGCGAGGGCGTCATGCCGGTGAGAAGATTGCGGACTGAGTCGCGGGAGACAACGCCGGCGCCGCATGCGATTGGGTCGATCCAGGGGCCCGTTTCGGTCGCGGCCAATAGAACGCGCAGCACCCAGTCTGGGCCATAATCGAAGGCGACGTAGACCTCATGCTGACCGGCGTAATCCATGACCCGAGTCAGGCACTTGATTCGCCGCACAGTCGCCCCCGAGTACCTGAGGGAACCCGCAGGGAAGACCGCCCGGCCCAGTCGCATGGAAACCAACGAATCGACTTGGCTTTGCGTGAAGTCGCTGTCGATGTGAGCGAGCCGAGACGGTCTTGGCATCTCAACCAAGCTCTTTCCGGCGTAGGCCGCACTCGCTTCCGAGGTCAGGCTCTGGAGAAGGGAGCGGATCCAGACACACAGAACTGCCACGCGTGCTGCAGCGAGGCTCGTTCCAGGGGTCGACTGCCCGGTGGGATCAGTGCCGTCCGCGGCAAGGGTTGGCTTGGGCCCGTCGGCGGTGCCGCGGCCGGAGCAGTCAAGCGCCAGACCGTTCGAGCCGCACGCGGCGACTGAGATGACACTCCGTGCACATGCAAGGTCGCTTAGCGTTCCCAGGCCCGGCCCCCAGTTCCCCGCGGCGGCCACCACGATCCGGTTCTTGTCGCGCAAGAACCGGGTGGCGTATGCCAGCGCGTCCGCCTCAGGATCGCGTGACCGAGTGACGGCCAGGCTGAGGCGGTACACGTGAGCATTGTTGGCCTTGGCCGCGTCCAGTGCGTGGAGGATCTTGAGCCTGGCCCGCGGGTACCGGAGCCAGCTCCGTAGCACCTCAAACCGCGCCCCCGGTGGGTCGCCGGTCGGCAAGGCCACGAAGGGGAGTCCCCGGAAAACGATCCCACCTTGGGGTATGTCGTACGGGTCGCCGTCTTGCGGGACCGGAGGCTCAGCCAGCAGGTGCACGTCGAAGTGCTTAGCCATGATGCCCACCACCTTCCTGCCCACGAGGCTGTACGTATAGGGCAGCGTGGAGTCGTCACTCGTCAGGCTTGAACGTGACCTTGGCGGCATGCGCCTTCGCACGGCTTGCTTCGCCACCCAGGACCAAGCTGATCTTGCCTTCTATGGTGGTCTCGAACGCGACCACGACGGTCGCTTCGGACAGCACGTAGTCTGCATCGAGGACCGCGATGGCTGCTTCGATGACAGCGAGCGCGTTCGTGAGCTCATCGTCGACGTACGCGGCACCGACCGCATCGCTGGGTTCCATCGTGAGCGAAATCGTGGTCGTGTCCTTGACACCGCCACCGCCGCCCATCTTTACCAGTTTCAGGTCGATCTCTCCAGATGCCTTCTTCTCCAGCACCGTCTCGAGGTCGACACCGAGTTCGGTGACGCGCATGCCCAAGTCGCCTATCCGACCAGTCGACTGGGCAACGGCTGCTTGCAGGTCTCGGATGACGGCCTGGACTTCTTCAGACGCACCCATCGATCTCTCCCGTTCTCGCGAGTAGCTACCACGATGAGCTCACGGCCCTGTGTCTGGCACGCGCACCCGTGCTGCGTGTGCTGTTCAGAGTGGCGTTTGCCCGACGACATTGTCAACCGTTGGCATCTGCAACGACTGAGCCGGCCGTTTCGCGGCGGAATGACGTGCAAGCTGCCACTGAGGAAATAGCAACAGTGTCGTTTTCGCGCGGTTCTCGAGCGCCGCAAACGCTCAGCTTCTAAGTGCCGCCGGCAGCATGACGTGCCGGTCAGCGAGTCGTGTCAGCGTCGAGGCCACGGACCGCGAAGCCATGTTCCGGGAGCCTTTTGGTCTGCCGACCCCCATGCCTGGCGAGCAGCACCGCAGCCAGGAGCCACAGCACCCAGCCCAGCGCCTCGACGCGCCAGTCGACACCGCCGGAGTCGGCTACCGACTGCAGCTGGAAGACGCGCACGCTGTTGATCGCCCCGTGGACGAGTACGGGTGGCCACACCGATCCAGAGACGAGTCGCAGGGCCACGAGGAAGGGCGCCCATGAGGCGATCCCCAGCAGGTAGGCGGCAGACTCGGCCGAGATTGGGTCGGGCAGGAACGTGAGCGCTGGAAGGTGCCAAAGCGTCCAGGCCCCTGCCGAGATGGCTGCAGCTGCCGGGAACCCGAGGTGTCGGGTCCGGCTGAGCAGCCATCCGCGCCAACCGGTCTCCTCGCCGACGGCGAATGTTGCCTGCAGCACTAGGAGGGGTAGGACGACGGATGCGGCAGTCAGGATCTCGGCGGTTGGTCGTGGGCGCCATCCGAGGAGCAGCCCCGAGACCAGTTGAGCTGCCCCGATCAGCATCAGGATGCCCACTCCCATGGCCGCCCAGCGGCCGGAACGGTTCCAACGAAGCGCCAGCAAGTCACGTGCCCGCCCGGGGCGCAGCACCCGAACGAACACCAGCGCGGCGAGTAGGGGTGTGAGCTGGGCAACCGGAACCAGTGCTGGGGCTAGTTCAGCGTCGATGAACCCCAGCATGGCCGGGGCGATCACGAGCCAGCACAGCCCGCTGGCCAGGGCGACGTAGCCGGCGATCTCATGCCAGGACGGATGGGGGGCGGCCGGTCGGTCGCGCTCACTGTGGGTGTTGGAGGGCTGGTTGCCGTGTGTCTGCATGGTGCATCTCCTCGGTGCAGCGAAAGCGGGAATGGTCGTGCGAGGATCTCGGATGCCTTGGGATGTGGTGGCTCACTGGCCGTCAACGTCAGTAGTGCTGAGCCTGAACCCCCGGACGGGGACTTGGGAGGGCTAGGGAGCCAGGAAGAGCATCAGGACGAGAGTGAAAAGGAACAAGCTCTGCCCGCTGTGGGTGATGATCCCGACGAGGGCGCTTTGGTACCGGCGAGACGGTAGTGACAAGAGGAACGTGTCGATGAGGGCGATCGGGATCACCCAGGGGACGTGCAGGTGATAGACGGCGAAGAGGACACCGTTGGCGATCCAGTCCCACGATCCAAAGACGCCCCTCATCCGGGGCAAGAGGTAGCCCCGGAAGAGCAGCTCCTCACCCAGGACTGTGTTGAAGACGAAGAAGGCCAGTAGAACCCCCAGCCAGAGCCAAGAGCCGGAGACCGTTGCCTGTCCGTCAGGGGACCCGAGAAAGTCGCCGAAGTCGCGCCCTGTGGCAGGGGCGAGCTCGAACGGAAGAAACTCCATGAGAGCGAACGCGATGACGCAGATCGGGACGACGAGCCATGTTCGTCCGCCGCGCCGGCCCGTACGCGGGTCACGGGGAGCACGCAGCCAGAGCACGTCCCGGACGACGGACCACTTAAAGGTTCGCTGTTCTTTGAAGACGAGAAGTAGGACCAGGACGAACTGCCAGACCATGCCCGCAGTGGGCACCACGATGAGGGACTGCGCGAGGGCGAGGGGAGAGTCCCATCCGGATGCGAGCAGTGGCGCGAGCACCCACGCTAACCCGGCCATGGGTACAGCGGCCGCTGCCCAGACTCCTATCACCCCGGGGAGGGTGAGTTGCGGGATCGGGTTCTCGGCTGCGATGTCACGCTCCGCGCTGCCTTCGGCTGACGCGGGTGGAGGAAGGGATGTCATGATCTGCTGCTCTCCGGCGGCAGGACAGCGAGGCGGGTAGCAGTCATGCCTGCTGCGGCGCGGGTCGCCCTTCGGAGACCGAGGTCGAGGGTGATGCGGTGCGGCGTGGCCAGGCCCAGGCGGAGCGAAGGATGAAGGCGAGAACGACCACTTCCAGTGCGACGCCCAGGACGTAGAAGTACATCCAGGGCTCGCCCAATTCCCCCACCGCGTTGAACGCCGCGAAGGGGACCTGTAGCGAGGCCACGACCAGGTTCGTGATGCGGTTTGCCCGGGCGGGAAGGGTCATCGAGAGCACGACCATGAGGATGGGTATGGCCAGGAGAGTCAAGGCCGAGATGGCCCAGGTGGGGGTGATGTCGAGCTCCCAGACGACCCCGGCCAGGATGCCGTCGACGACGCCGGGCTTGTAGAGGGCCAGGATGTCCACGTAGACGTAGAGGAACATGAAGCTGGTCCAGGCTGCGGCGAGTTTGGCCTGCACGGGGATCGGTGGGGTATCGAGCTGGTCCGGGGTGTTCGTTCGGTTGGTCATCGGTTCTTCTCCAGGGCAGAGCGGTCCTTCAGCCGCAGTGACGTCAGGTCCGAGGGTGAAAAGGGCACGAGGTGCCGTTCTGGTCGTCGTGGTCCTCAGATGGTGACCACGACCTTCCCCCGGGTGTGGCCGGCCTCGACGTAGCGGAGGGCGTCGGCCGCTTCGTCGAGGGGATAAATGCGGTCGATCACGGGTGTGACCTGTCCAGTGGTGAGAAGGTCGGCCAGGGTGAGCAGGTCTCTAGGCTTCTCGACCGATGCGAAAGGCTTCAGATGCTGACGGGTAAACCCAGACAGCACGCGCGCTCTGACGATCCGAGCGAGGGGCCCGAGCCAGCGGCCGCCGCGTCCACTGTTGGGGATGAGCGTGCCGGCAGGCGTCAGCGCTCTGCGGACAGCTGCCAGGGGCTGGGCCTCCACGTTGTCGAGGATGACGTCGTAGCGACTCTCGGCGCGGGTGAAGTCGGTCCTGGTGTAGTCCACGACGTGGTCGGCACCCAGCGAGCGGACCAGGTCGACGTTGCGGGTGCTGCATACACCGGTCACCTCGGCGCCGAACGCCTTGGCGATCTGGACGGCGAAGGAGCCCACCCCGCCCGACGCTCCCGTGATCAGCACGGTCTGGCCGGGTCGAACCTTCGCGACGTCGCGCATGGCCTGTAACGCTGTCAAGGCCGAGGTGGGGACTGCCGCCGCCTCCACGAGCGATGTGCCGACGGGCACGGGCGCGACGTGGTCTGCCGGGACGCAGGCGTATTCGGCGAGCGTTCCCGCCGTGCTCCAGCCGAACACCTCGTCCCCGGGACGCACAGCGGTGACGTGCTTGCCGACCGCCGCCACGACGCCCGCGAAGTCCCGGCCGGGGATCCCATGGCGCGGCCGGCGGAGCCCGAACACCAGGCGCAGCACGTACGGCCTCCCGCTCATGACGAAGTAGTCGCCGGGATGTACCGAGGCCGCGCCCACCTTGACGAGCACATCGCCCGGACCGGGCAGCGGCAGGTCGACCTCGGTCGTCCGCAGGACCGACGGCGGGCCGTAGCGCTGCTGGACGACGGCCCGCATCGATGCCGGCCTGTCCTCCGCCGCCTGGCGCGCTGGACCATCCGATGACTGCGTGGCTTTCACCGAAGTCTCCTTACGTCATAGGTTCAACAGCCGACAGCGTCGTACGGTGTACGCACCAGTCGTACGACGTACTATCGACGTACGCTGTACGATTGTCAAGAGGGTTGAGGAAGGGAGGTCACCCGTGCCTGTGGGGAACGAACGTCAGCCCGCGTCGGAGACGGGTCTGAGCAGGCATCGGGTCGTGGCCGAGGCCGTCCGGCTCGCCGACCAAGACGGGGTGCACGCGCTGAGCATGCGCCGGCTGGCAGGCGTGCTCGACGTGGGTGCGATGTCGCTCTACCACTACGTGGCGAGCAAGGAAGAACTGCTGGACGCCATGATCGACGTGGTGTTCGAGGAGATCGAACTTCCTCCCCAGGAGAGTGACTGGCAGACGGCGATGCGACGGCGGGCAGTGTCGGCCCGGCAGGTTCTCACCCGCCACCCGTGGGCGACCGGATTGATGGAGTCGCGGACGACGCCGGGGCCCGCGAACCTCCGTCACCGCGAAGCGGTCACCGCCTGCCTGCGCAGGTCCGGCTTCACGGTCCCGATGGCGACGCACGCCAACTGGTTGCTCGACAGCTACGTCTACGGGCACGCCTTGCAGGAAACGACCCTCCCGTTCGACACCGCCGACGAGCTCGCGGACATGGTCGAGGACGTCTACCTGCCCCAGCTCCCTCCCGACCAGTTTCCCTACCTCCACGAGTCCGCCGCGACGCTCGCCGCCACCGGTTACGACCCGGCAGAGGAGTTCATCTTCGGCCTCGACCTCATTCTCTCCGCGCTCGAGCCCCTGAGAACCTCCGTTTAGCCACGCTCGCCGACGCTGCTCACAGCAGCGCCGCTGTGAGCAGCGCAGCGACGTCCCGACGGAGGCATTCACTGACAGTGGTCACATGAGCACCGAATCAGCACCCCCGGGACGATCACTGGACGAAGAGATGTACCGACGTCTGTTCGAGCGTCGCACGCTGCTCCTGGGCGAGCCGCTGGAGGACTGGAACTCCAACCGGCTGTGCAACGGCCTCCTCCTGCTGGCCGTCGAGGACCCGGTGGCGGACATCAGGCTGCTCATCAACTCACCCGGCGGCTCGGTCCCGGGAATGCTTGCCATCCGCGACTGCATGCGAGCGATCGGGAACGACGTGGTCACGATCAACGTCGGCATGGCCTACAGCGCCGGTCAGTTCCTGTTGTCCTCGGGCACCCGGGGGAAGCGATTCGCGATGCCGCTCTCCAAGGTGCTGCTGCACCAGGGGTCGGCCGGCATCGGTGGCAGGGCGATGGACATCGCCATCCAGGCCGACGACCTGCGGCATACCCGTGACACCGTCCTGAGCCTGATCGCCGAGGACACCGGTAAGGACGTGGCCACCGTGGAACGCGACTCGCGTCGGGACCGATGGTTCAGCGCGCAGGAGGCCATCGACTACGGGTTCGTGGACCACCTCATCAACGACATCGACCAGGTGATGCCGGTCGCACACCGGCCGGTCGGCCTCGGAGGGCGTCCATGAGCAGCTACTCGATCCCCTACGTCACGACCCGCACCCACCAGGGAGAGCGCACGGTCGACATCTACTCCCGCCTGCTCGCCGACCGCATCGTCTACCTCGGCACCCCGATCGACGACGGCGTCGCCAACGCGATCATCGCCCAGCTCATCCACCTGGAGTCCGACAACCCAGACCAGCCGGTCCAGCTCTACATCAACTCCCCGGGCGGCTCGATCCCCGCGATGCTGGCGATCTACGACGCGATGCAGTTCGTGCGGGCGGAGGTTCACACCACCTGCGTGGGACAAGCTGCCTCCACGGCGGCTGTGCTGCTCGCCGGTGGCGAGGCCGGGCGTCGGGCGATCCTGCCGCACGGCAGGGTCGTCATCCACGCGCCTGCCGCCGAGGGACGAGGCGCGATCCCCGACCTGATCCTGGAGGCCGACGAGGTCGAACGGGTCCGCACCATGCTCGAGGAGGTCCTTGCCACTCATACCGGCAAGCCACGAGAGCAGATCCGGGAGGACACCGAGCGCGACTTGATCCTCACTGCAGAGGGGGCCGTGAACTACGGCGTCGTCGACGTCGTCTACACCAGCCGCGTCAGCAATGGCGAGTGAGCGTCAGGCCGCCAGGCAGACCGGGCCGCGACTCATCTGCGTGGCAGCCCGCCGCGTGACCTCACCAGCACCAAGGTCCAAAGCGCCGGCGACCGCGCTGAGCACTTCGGAGGAAGGGTCCTTGCGGCCACGCTCAATCTCCGAAAGATACTGCGGCGCAATGCCCGCGCGCTCGGCGACGTCAATGATCCGCTCGCCCCGGTCGAGTCGCTCCTGCCGGACGGTGTCACCCACCGCCTCACGCCACAACGGCTCGGCCAAGGTTGTGTGGCGGCTCGGGAAGCGGATCACCTCGGACACATTGCCCAGCCTACCCAACGGCAACCTGCCATCCGGTCCCACGGGACTGATGCTCCGTTCTGCCGCTTGGCAGCGCATAGGAATGCGGCCCGGGCCGAGCAGCCTGAGCCTGAGCGATCCGCCGGCAAGACCGCACGCGTACCCGTCTCAATGCGCGCGACTGGCGGCGGAATGACGTTCCCTCACCTTCAGACAACTCATTTGAGGCCCGCGGGGTCTTGTGAGCGAGCCCGGGCGGGTAGGTGAGGGCACCTACGTCTTGATCACATGGTGGACCCTTGCCACTGCGACACGGTTTTGGAACCATCTTCTTGAGTCAAGTCGCGGCTGAGGGAGGACGGCATGATCCTACAGATGGTCGTCCGAGGAGTATCCGGTCTGCGCCGTGACCAGGGGAGCGATGAGGTCGCCGAGATCATGAGCAGGTCCGGGCTTCTTTGCGCGGCTGTTCGAAATGGCCGCGTGACGAACACTGACGGTGCTGAGCATCTGCTCGGTCCGAAAGCACTCGATGACCACCGGCACCGTCATCAGTTCATGCGGAACGACTCTCCGTATATCTCGATGACGGCGGGCACCTACGAGGAGCGTCACAAGCAGAACCATGCGGCGTTCGCGATCGACACTGCCTTGGCTTTTGCCACGCGGGGGTTTCAGGCGCCGGGGTGGCTCTTCTACGGGTACGTTTTCCTGCTCGGCAAACCTGCTGGGCTGCATACGGAGTTCAGCGAGGAGGTCCGGGACGTGCACCAGCACCCGGCATGGTCACGGTTCCGGGCTGAGGGCGAGGTCGCGGTCCCGATCCGGGTGCCGCCCCGTCGACTTCGAAGAGCGGAGCTCTACACCCCTGGCGACATTGTGAGCGCCCTGCAGAACCGCATCTGGCCACCGAAGCCGAGCGACATCGTCGACAACGAGGCGGCCGGACGCTACATCCCGCCCGAGGATATCGTCGCTGCACGGGGAGTGGTGTGAGTGCCAGTCCTCCGCGACGCGATCAACCTGCTCGGTTTGCGGCCCGAGGTCGTCGAGACGACCGCAAGCGCCATGCTCATGGCCGCCGATCACGCGATGCGGACGACGGAACCGCGTCGGGGCGAAGTCTCGGACTACATCGCCGCCCATGCGTTGCGTGGTATCGGCATGGTCGCACTTATCGACCAAGAAGCTGCGCGCGACGCGGCCCGGGCCACGACACAATGGCTGGCAGAGGTCAAGCACCCTGGCTGGCCGCTTGCTGCCGCCGCACTTGACCACCACACGCTGCGCGAACTCCTGACTGGCGAGGACGACATCGTGCGCTACAAGGTCGAGGCGACGGGATACCCGGGTGAGCTCTTACGCATCGCCGCGGGACAGGCTGACGACGAGCTCGGCCCGGACGACTTCGCTGGCCTTGAGTACTCACGCAGCGGGCTCGCGCCATACGGAGTGAACCTCCGGCTTCTGCACGGGGTAGTCCGCGGTGGAAATACCACGGAGTTCGGCCTGATCAGTGAGCCGTCCGCGCCAGCGGTGGTCGATGCCCTCCTCGGATCAGTCCAGGACGTCCTCGACCAAGCCCGCCTGGACAAGGAGTCCTGGGACATCGGCGCCGGGCCCATCGCGGCCACTGATCCAGAGGTCCTGCTGACCTTGCACGCGCTGCGGCGCTCACCGTCCAGCTTCGGCCTGCAGTTCGGTGCCGAGCGACGACCGTCAGTCGAGGCTGCCCTCATGGTGGTCGAGCAGCTGGATCCATGGTGAGCGACGTCATCTGGGTAGCGCTGATCGAGCAGGTCGTGCCGCTGATCACGCTGGTGCTTTTGGTGGTGGCCCTGGTCTTGCTCTGGGACCCCATCAAGGGCCTGGCCAAGCGGGCGACGAAGATCGGCATCGCCGGTGTCATCGAAGTCTCTGCCGAGCCATTGCGGGAGGCTCCCGCTCGGCCGCCGGTGTCCGAACGTGAGGTTCGCACCGTCGAGCAGCGGGTGGCGCGCAACCACGAGCAACTGGTGCGATCGCGGGTGCTCTGGGTCGACGACCAGCCGGAAAACAATCGCGTAGAGCGCACCTATCTCCGGGATCTCGGCGTGAATGTCGCCGTCGCCGCGAGCACCGACCAGACGTACGCACTAATGGGTGCGGTCGATCCCACGGTCTTGATAACCGACCTCGCTCGGCCTGAGTCGCCGACCGCCGGTCGAGACATGGCCCTGGCCCTGGCAGGAGAGCGTCCGGATCTTCCAGTGATCGGCTACGTGGGCAGCTTGCAGGCTGGAACACCGGCCGGCTTCTTCGGGATCACGAACCGGCCCGACGAGTTGGTCCACTTGCTGCTGGATGTCGCTGAGCGGCAGCGCTGACCGCCGGGGGTCCCAGTCATCGGCTGCGGGCGCCTTGCAAGGTCAGGGGCGCAACGGTCGCGGCCCGTGTCGCTTCCGGCGGAAGGACGCGCCCGTGTCGGCCGCCCTTGGCGCGTGGTGCCCGGTCCTGATGCAGACTGAGGGGCATGGACTCGTCGCGCGACGGGCTGAGCACCGTGGGCTTCGAGGGGTTCGTCCATTTCGTCGACCTCCCTGCCGCACGCGTACCTCGCGGACCAGGGGTATACGTCGTGCTGCGCGAGCAACCAGAGGGCCCCGCCTTCCTTGACACCAACCCCGCGGGTTGGTTCAAGGGGAAGAACCCCTCCGTCACGCGGGACCTCCTTGACTCGGCTTGGGTAAACGGCGCACCCGTTCTCTACATCGGCAAAGCAAGCGCCCGGGCCTCCGGCAGGCGAGGGTTGTCAACGCGCCTCGACGAATTCCGTAAGCACGGCGCCGGCGCCCCTGTCGGGCACTGGTGCGGGAGGTACATCTGGCAGTTGGCCGAGAGCCTGACCTTCCTCACGGCCTGGTTCGAAACGCTCGACGACGACCCAGAAGACGTCGAGTCTGAACTGATCACACAGTTCGTCTCCGACTGGGGGAAGCGCCCATTCGCAAACAGGAAGGATGGCCGGGTACGCAAGACGGGTTAGTCCGTAGGCGGCGCGATGACGCGACCTGCCTCGGCGCGAGAACTGCGGTGCTTTCGGCTAGCCTCCTGCAAGAAGCGTTCGCATCACGTGACGGAGGCCACTGCATGACGCTTGTATCCCACGGACTGACACATGAGCGTCTGCGCGACCTCGTGCAGGACGCGCACCTGTCATTCCTGCTCGGCGCTGGTGCTTCCGCCCCCATGTTTCGACTGCTCGGTGACATCGAGAACCTCCTCACGAGACTGGATGCCGCCGACGTAGACGATGACGCAAGGGCTTACGCTCGGGCGTCGATCTACTCAGGATTCTTCCGCAGCGTGGTCCTAAGGAATCAGGAGCTGCTCGACGGCGATGGCGACGCCCCAGAAACACTGCGTCGCTACCAGAACTTCCTGCAGACAATCAACCGGCTGCTGCTCGAACGGCGCAGTTCGATCCTGAACAAGCAGGTCAACCTGTTTACAACCAATGTAGACTTGGCGACCGAGATTGCGGCGGAGGCGCTCCAAGTCCATCTGAACGATGGGTTTTCGGGCCGGCTGCGTCCGCGCTTCAGCACCTCGAACTTTGGCTCAGTCGTCTCGCGTCGGAGCCTGCAGTACGACAACCTCT
Source organism: Serinicoccus hydrothermalis (assembly GCF_001685415.1). NCBI lineage: Bacteria > Bacillati > Actinomycetota > Actinomycetes > Micrococcales > Ornithinimicrobiaceae > Serinicoccus > Serinicoccus hydrothermalis. The sequence goes on from NZ_CP014989.1 coordinate 716,228, forward strand.
CCGAAGTGCCGACCTTCAACCTGCTGAAGCTGCATGGGTCTGTCAGCTGGTCGGCCGAGAGAGATGGCGAGAACCGCCCCGGGATATCCCTTGATGTCCGCCTTGAGCAAGTGGCGGCGGCAGCCGAAGAACTCGAGAGGGTCGACTTAATCTTGGTCGACGTGGGTAGAGGCACCACGTTGGACGACCTGCTTGCAGGGCCAATCCCCGAGAACGCCGCCGAGGTGTTTAGACCCTTTCTTGACGCGTATGACCAGCTGGCGATCGTCAACCCCACAAAGGCGAAGTTTCAGCAGACAGTGCTGAACCAAAACTATTACGACCTGCTCCGGCTCTTCTCCAACGAACTGGAGAAGGAGAATGCCGTACTGTTCGTCGTCGGGTTCTCCTGCCGAGACGAGCACATTCGTGAACTCATGGTTCGAGCGGCACGCACGAACCCGACGCTGCAGATCGTCATCTTCGCGTACAGCCCGAGCAGCGCGACGGACATCGAGTCGGCCTTCGATGGCTATCCGATCACCAACAGCAATATCCGGTTGGTTGCGCCGCCCGCGCCTCCCGCTGGTGAGGAAGCCTTGCGCTTCGACCTGCCAACGGTTGTCAGTGAATTCTTCGCCAAGATCGTGCCTGCCACCTCCGAAGCGAAGCAAACGCTTGATGTGAGGGTGTCGGTACAAGAGCCCTTGGTCCACCTCGATGATTGACCACGAGCTCCTCACGCGCGACGCCGTCTTTCGGGTTGGTGAGGTGGTCGGTATCCAGGGTCGGACCGTCCGCATTCGCGTCGACAAGGCAAAGAACGGCGCGCACCTCATCTATCGGGGCAGACTCCTCCGAAACGTTGGAGTCGGGGGTTACCTCAAGATCACCAAGGGCTTCGCCGAGTTGGTCGCGAAGGTTGATGGCGAAGAAGTCGCTGAGGCGCGGGGTGGTGACGCCTATCGAAGCTCCCGAGACCGCGTCGAGCGGATCCTCACGGTCAGCCTCATCGGTTTCATGTCCGGCGGCCATTTCCGCCGCGGTGTCCGCGAGCTGCCCCTTGTGGGCAACGAGAGCTTCCTGCTCGATGAAGACGAGTTCGATCGCATTCACAGCTTCGTAGACTCGACGGATCGGGCGGTCACGATTGGCCAGCTCGCGATGGAGCACGGCCAAGATGTTCGCGTCGGTGTGAACGCCCTCTTCGCGAGCCACATCGGAATCTTCGGCAACACGGGTAGCGGCAAGTCCTACACGCTTACGAAGCTCTACCACGAGCTGTTTGCGGCCTACGGTGACTCTCAGTCCTTCAAAAAGGGTGCCCGCGTGTTGCTCATGGACTTCAACGGCGAGTACGTCAACCGACCTGGTGCAGAGCAGGGCGAATGCAACAGTTCGGTGCTCGCCGATAACGAGCTCAAAACCCAGTTCATACTCTCTACTCGCACCGATGACGGCGACCGGCTGCCGCTGAATAAGGTGGCGATGGAGGATCCTGTCATCTGGACTGTCCTACTCGACGCCACCGAAAAGACCCAGGCCCCGTTCGTCCAGCGGACGCTGCAGAGCAATTACTGGGAGACTAAGCTCGAAACTGGGGAAAATCTGGCCTCAGCTGTCGCCGGCATTGTGTATGCAGCGATACGGAGTAGTGATCCCGCGCTGGACAAAGGCCTCGTGGTCAAGTTCCTCGAAGAGGTCGAAGGGTGCATGGGCCAAGGGGCGCCGCACGAACTGAATGAGTACATCCGAGACATCCAATCGCACCTTGGTTATCACTCGATGAGCAAATGTTTCTACTACCGTGCCGGTGGTGTCGCCCGATACGCGAACGACCCGAATCACGACAGCTTCTTCCAAGAGTTGACCTACACCCGCATCGGCGCGCTTGGCATCGACCCAAGCGCCCTGCAGGACGTCGATCGCATCCGCTTTAAGCTCGTACTGCAGTACTACTCCGACATCTTCAACGGCTATGCAAATCGCGAGCACCTTGGCCCGCTGATCAAGCGACTCGAGTCGCGGATGCCCCGTGTCAAGCGACTCATCAAGGTGTCAGACGAACCACTCCTCGACAAACCGCTCACTGTGATCTCGCTCCGGGACGTGAACGTCGAAATGCGCAAGGTCATACCTCTCCTTATCTGCCGTCAACTATACGATGAGAAGAAGCGCGACGCTGATACTTCGCGATACTTGAACATCGTCGTCGACGAGGCGCACAACATCCTCTCCAGCGCGTCTTCACGGGAGAGCGAAGCCTGGAAGGACTACCGCCTTGAGACTTTCGAGGAAATCATCAAAGAAGGGCGGAAGTTCGGCGTCTTCCTTACGATCGCGAGCCAGCGGCCGCATGACATCTCCGAGACGATCATCTCGCAATTGCACAACTACTTCCTACACCGCCTGGTGAACAACCTGGATATTTTGGCCATTGAGCGAGCCGTCGCCTACCTCGACCGTGTGTCGTTCGAGTCTCTGCCGATTCTCCCGACCGGCTCGTGTGTATTATCCGGAATATCGACGCAAGTACCTGTGGTTGTCGATATCACGAGGTTGCCTGCCATCTACGAGCCGAATAACAGGACGATGACTCTCGCCGGCGGCTGGGTCCCCGGCGCCGATCCGTCGGAAGGGCCGGTGCCCCACGAACCGGACAGACCCGTTTTAGGGGATGGGTTCGCGCGAAACGGAACGTTGGCTACCGGGGAGCCACCTCTCAAGTGACCCTGCCGGTCATTGACGATCTCGCCCTTTCTGGGCGGAACTGACGCCAACGGTGGACCATGGACAGGTTCAGACGCCGGCGACGTAGGCGGTGAGGAAGTGAACGCCGTGGCGGTCGAGGTTGCCGCGGGCCCGGTCGTAGTGCTCGGTGGTTCTTGGGTCAGCGTGCCGGGCCAGGATTTGGGCGTCGCGTAGTGGGACGCCGGCGTCGAGGGCGTTGGTAATGGCAGCGTGCCGTAGCGAGTGTGGGCTGCTGTGCCGGGGGATCCGCGCGCTCTTCGCTATGCGTTGCACCATCCGGTAGACGTCGCGTCTGTCGTTGCACCATCCGGTAGACGTCGCGTCTGTCGATCGGTTGCCTGCGAGCGGGTGCAGCACCAGAGGCGCGCTGCTGCGCTCACCACGGCAGGCCTCCAGAACCCGCAAGACGGGGACGGTCAGCGGCATCGTGGCAGGCTTGTTGCCCTTGCCGACAAGGTGCAGCACCCGGTGGCCGCGCAGCACGTCGATGTAGTCCTCGATCCGCACGGCTGCCGCCTTGGAAGCGCGCAGCGCGTTGATGCCCAGCAGGTAGGCCAGTGCGCCGTGGTGGACGGTGATGGTCTGGGCGACCTGGAGGAAGCGGATCAGCTCCAGTCGGTCCAGGCCCTGGTGCGGGACTCGTCCCGGTGGACCTTCGGAAGCTGGGCATACACGGCCGGGTCGGCGGGGATTGTGCCGTCGATGTGCGCGAACCGGAAGTAGCCGCGGAAGGCGTGCATCATCGTGTTCACCGAGGAGTGCATCAGGCCGGCGTCCCCAAGCACGCGGATGTAGAGCTCGACGTGCGCTCGTTGTATCCCATCAGTGGGTCCGACCCGTTGGTCTCGCACCAGGCGAACCAGCGGCCCAATTGTGCCCGGTACAGGGAGTGGGTGGTTCCGGCGTACCGGGCCAGGAACGAGACAGCCGCGAGCTGTGCGGAGGTCATCGAGGACGGCTGGAACGGTAGTGCCGTCGTGGAACTGGTCGTGGTGGACATGGTCGCGTCCCGCGGCGACCAGGATCCGCGCCCAGTCGGTGCCCGCCGCCAACGCGACGAGGCGCGACGAGGTTGTCGGCGCCCACGACGCAACGCCGACCCCAGAAACCCGTCCGGTCGCGGCGGTAGGACGCGGTGCTTCCAACGCGCTACTCGCGGCGAAGAGCGTGCCGGCGCGCCCCTCGGAAGGAGACGACGACACACCGCTCAGGATCCTCGCGAGTGAGGTAGACGTGTATATGATCTATCCATGGAACTAGACGTTGGCCCTGTGGCCACCATTGAGCGAGTTCAGGAGTTGTGCGATGCGGCACGCGAAGCCCTACTCGCCGGGCTCCGCGCGGCGACGGCAACGCACGGACGCCTAGGTTACTCACCCACTGCGGACATGCATCACTTCTATCACTCCGTGCGGCGGGAGGCCATGGAGCAGCTGAAGCAGTTGAACCCTGACCTCGAGGAACAGGACAACCTAGGGTTCGCGATGAGCGGCCTGATCCTCACGACGAGCACCGACGTCGTCCGGGTGTGGCACACAGTCGAACGCCTGATCCCTCCACCGACGAGCGAGCGCGCGCGCAGCTTCGTCACTCAGCGCTCAGCTTGGAGCCCTGGCGCACTCTTTTCCTCCTTGGCTGCCGACGAGGAAGCAGCCGGCGCTCTGCCAGGCACCAAGCGCAACCACCTCATCCTGCAGTGGACCGAGAGCGGCACGGATCTAATGCGGCTGCGGTTAGTGCGTCCACTCCGCATCGGAGGCCGGCCGGCGTGCGTCGAGCCCGACTGGTCCCACGACCTTCACCCCGCTGAGGCGCGCCGCGCAGATCTCACCTACTCTCGACGCGACGACGGTGATAAGCGGGAGGAAGGGCAGGCGTGATCTACGGAGCTCGGCTTCGACAGGCGCGCGAGTTCAGCAGGCTCACACAGCGAGCGGTACAGGTCGAGATCGGGGTTAGCCAGTCGCGCTGGTCTAGCGCGGAGAGCGACGCCTACGAGCTGCCGGAGATCGCACTGAGCAAATTCGCCGACCTCACGGGGTTTCCCACATCGTTCTTCGAGCGGCCACCGAGGATCGAGCTCTCAGGGGACCCGCTCCACTTCCGGAGCCGGAGCACCGTTAGTAAGGCCGAGTTGCGGCAAGCCGAGCGTGCCGGCGAGATCGTCTTTGAAGCTGCGGTCTACCTGCAGAGCCAACTCGACGGTCCACGCCTTGTCCTACCGACCGAGCCGGCGTCCGAGACGACGAGGCTCACAGGCCTCCTTCGGCAAGCGCTGGGACTAACCCCGACAGAGCCTGCGCGCGACCTGCTGCACCTCCTGGAGCATGCGGGAGTGACCGTCGTGGCGGTCCCTGCAGCCGCGACTCGCAAGGACGCTTTCTCGGTGTGGCTGGACGACCGCCCGTTCGTTGCACTGCTCGAGACCGAGGCCGGCGATCGCCAGACCTGGTCCCTCGCCCACGAAATGGGCCACCTCCTGCTCCATCGCGGAGTCGGCGCCAGCCGGGCGCTCGAGTCCGAGGCCGACGACTTCGCGGCGGAACTGTTGCTCCCGCCTGCGGCCCTATCGAAGGAGATGCCGCAACACCCAACACTCCAGGACTTCGCCATGCTGAAGCGCCGGTGGCGGGTCTCCATCGCCGCGCTCATCCGGGCCGCGCGGCGGCTCGAGCGCATAGACGATGACCGTTACCACAGCCTATTTCGGCAGATGAGCGCCCGGGGCGAGCGACTCAGGGAGAAGGCGGCGATCGCTCCCAGCAAGCCGCGAGGCCTTCGGGCTATGGCTGAGGTTCTCTACGGACCGACCCCAGTCCGCGGGCTGGCGGACGTCATGCACTGGACCCTTGAATTCGCGGAGGATGTCATGGTCCGGCACGCCACGGCGGAGGAACTGCCCTTCCGCCGGGAACGCGCCGACACCGTAGTGTCCCTCGATAGTCGCCGGAAAGGCACGCGGTAAGAGGCGCCTTGGATGCCCTCCGTCGCCGGGGGTTTGCATCGCGCCGATAGCCAGTAACGCGCCAGGACAGAGGACCGAAGAGGCTTTGTTGCGCGGACAGAGGGCATGTGCGGCCAACCGACGACACGGCGGTATTGGGATGGGCCGACACCAGCCGTCTGTCCGCTTTCCGTGCCGCCGATGAGGACGTCCTAGTCTAGCGCCGCTACTCACCTTAGGGGTCCTCGACAGCAACTGGAGCGGACGGGTTGATGTGGAAGTGCCAAAGCGGAAGCCGGTCGGATTTGAGGTCGGTCGGAACGAGTCGGGGAAGGGTGCCGGGCTCGACGTCGATGCTGAGCTTTGTCGTCTCGTCCTCGAGGGAGGTAGTGCCGGAGTAGAACATCCGGGTGTAAAGCTCGCTCAGGCTCCCGACCAAGTCGAAGCCTTGCTCGGCGTGGCACTCGTCGGGCGCCATCGTGAACACCATCTTCCAAACGCCGTCGCCGGAGTCCTCCAGTCTTTCATCGCACGGCCAACGCGCGTGCTGAATGAGAAACCAGACCAGCGCGGTCTCGTTCTTGTCGACCATCTCCTCACCGCCAGCGAACATACGGACACCGGTGGTCACCAGCGACAGCTTCCTCGTTCCATCCTCCTCCGGCTCACCTTCGACCTCGGGTGCGCGATCCTCACCCGGTACCTCCTTCATCGTCAGGCGGAACTCCAGCGGTGGCGTCAGCCCAAGCATGCGGTCGTTGAGCAGTGAGGACATGTGGTTGCGCTTGAAGGCCGTCTCGAGGTCGATCTCGAAGTGGTCACCGACCCGGACGTAGTCATCGATCGGTACCAACGTCCACATGCTCACCGCGAGCCAGTGGACCGCGATGTACAACGGACAGTCGTTCAGCTCGGCGTACCTCCTCAACCGGGCGACTTCGACCAGGCGCAGTTTGAATGCCTGCGCGTGATGGTCGTCTTCGGCCTTGACCTCGACCAGGATGTTCTCGCCCGACACGAGGGTCAGCCGCCAGTCCGGGAGCTTCACCTCGTCCTCGTAGAACAGGATGCCGGCGTCCTCCTGCTTCACCAACTTGCACCCTCCCAGGTCGGCGGCGATCAGACCGAACAGTTGGTCGCTCACCCATCCCCGGATGCGTGACGGCGATTCCAGGGAGTCACGGAGGCCCGCTTCAAACTGGGCCACCGTCGCCTCGACCCGAGCCGGGTCGGACACCCGCCGCTGCTCACCGAGCGCGGGGACATCGACCGTAGCGTGGAAGTTGAGGGTCTCGATCTGTTCGGGTCGACGGGACAGTCTCTTCACTCGACTGAGGCTAACGACATCAAGGTCGTCTTGCCGGGACGCAAGAGGCCGCCACGGCGGTCCCCCGGGTACGCGGGATCACGGATGCTATGCGGACTTCACGCTCCTCGGGCTTCTTTTGCAGTGGTTTAGAGCACCGCAGTCAGGGTCCGCAAGTGCCGTTGACCTGCCCCATAGTGGGCGGAATGACGCCCACGGCGGCAGGAGGTCGAACCGTGACCGTCGAGAAGCAATCTCACGCTGACAGGGCATTGAGCGAGGGCTGCAACGCCCTACTTGGACACGCTGGGTCCCCCATCGAGCATTACGCGTGCGCGGTCACGGCAGCGGGGTCGCGGCCTGGACGTATTCGTACCGTCGCGCACCCCACTGAACGACGGCAGCAATAGCAAGCGTTCCGTCGACATCTACTCGGTTCGACTCACCTCCCTCCCCTCACGATCGTGCCCTCGACTTAGAGTGAGCACGTCATAGCGGCCCGACGGGCTTCCTCTCAGGACACGCCCCCACCCGCACGAGTTTCGTGCTGCCTGGGGAGTCCTGCCGGTGTTCTTGCTTCGATCGTCTGCGCAGGGGCTTTCCGTCGTTGAGGCGCAGCTCGCCCAGTACATCGCGGAGCAGATGGCCATCACGACAGGTCGCTCGGCCTCTCCCTCCGAGCGGCGCTCCTGGGAGCGCAGTCTCCCCCGCCTGCGCGCCGATCTCATCGACGCCGGTCTCGGCGATGTCGAGATGCTCGTCGAGTACCAGCTCCCCCTCACCAGCAAGCGCGCCGATGTCGTCCTCGCGGGGCGGCACCCGCAGACCGGGCGCGCGTCATACCTCGTGGTCGAGCTCAAGCAGTGGAGCGAGGCCGAGCGGTTCGAGGACAGCGACGTGCTCGTGCGGATCGATGGCTACGGCAACCACCCCGTGCTGCACCCGCTGGAGCAGGTGCGGGGCTACTGCGACTACCTCACCGACTTCGTCGTCACGCTGGCCGAGGACGAGCACGAGCTCGCCGGCACGGCATACCTGCACAACGCGACCAACCTGGGCATCGCGGACCTGCGCGACATGGCGGCCCCCGACGCCGCGCGCCCGGCACGGATGTTCAGCGGACAGGACCGCAGCCAGTTCCTCGACTACCTGAGGAGCCGGTTCGCGCCCGGGGTGTCGGGCGCCGAGTACGCCGACCGACTGCTGAACAGCCGCGTCGGGCCGTCAAAGCAGCTCCTTGCCCTGGCGGCCGACGAGGTGCAGCGGCGGGAGCAGTTCGTCCTGCTCGACGAGCAGCGCGACGCCTACGAGCTCGTCCTGCACGCGGTCGAGAAGGCACGGCGTGGCACCACCAAGACGGCGGTTGTCGTTGTCGGGGGACCTGGTAGCGGCAAGAGCGTGATCGCGCTTTCGCTCATGGGCGAGCTGTCGCGGCAGGGGCGTGGTGTCATGCACGCGACGGGGTCGCAGTCGTTCACCAAGACGCTGCGCAAGGTGGCCGCCGCGCGGGCGCCACGGGTGCGCAAGCTGTTCGGCTACTTCAACGGCTTCATGGCGGCGGAGCCGAACGAGCTGGAGTGCCTGATCCTCGACGAGGCGCACCGCATCCGGGAGACGTCCGAGTCGCGCTTCACCCGCAAGGAGCACCGGACCGGGCGGCCACAGCTCGACGAGCTGCTCAGCGCTGCGCGGGTGCCGGTCTTCCTGCTCGATCAGAACCAGGTGGTGCGGCCCGGCGAGATGGGCACCGTGGAAGCGATCACCGGGTATGCCGAGTCACTCGGCATGGACGTGCACGAGATCGACCTCGACGACCAGTTCCGGTGCGGCGGGTCGGCGTTGTATGTCGAGTGGGTCGAGCGGCTGCTCGGGCTGGCCCCCGGCGGGCCCTTCGCCTGGGAGGGTGACGGGACGTTCGAACTGCACGTTGTGGACTCCCCCGAGGAGCTGGAGCACGTGCTGGGCGTGCGCCAGGACGATGGCTACACCGCGCGGATGGCGGCGGGCTACTGCTGGCCGTGGTCGGACCCTGAGCTGGACGGGACGCTCGTGCCGGACGTGCGAATTGGTGACTGGTCGCGACCGTGGAACCTCAAGGGTGATCGCTCGGTCGGCGGCGCGCCCGCTGCCGCGCTGTGGGCGACGGACCCTGCGGGCTTCGGGCAGGTGGGGTGCATCTACACCGCGCAGGGCTTCGAGTACGACCACGCGGGGATCATCATCGGCCCGGACCTCGTCTGGCGGGACGGTCACTGGCGCTCGGTGCGCGAGGGCAACCGCGACCCAGCGCTGCGCAACCGCACGAAGGTGTCGGACCACGACTTCGACCGGCTCGTGCGCAACGTCTACAAGGTGCTCCTGACGCGCGGCATGCAGAGTGCCTGGGTCTACTCCCCCGACCCCCAGACCAGGGACTTCCTGCGAGGACTCGTCCGGAGATAGAGAGTCGCTGCGGAGATCAGAACGCAGGTGAGACGACGCCCGGCGTCGCCGGCCTCTCCGCCCATCGTGCGCACGAGCGCCGCGTCGCGGAGTGGGAGGAACGATGCCGGAGCAGGCACCCCAGGCTCGGCGGACTCCTGCTCGCTCTCTCCGACGAGCCGCAGAGCACCAAGGCTTGGGAGACCGGCGCGGTCGGCGGGGAGCGGCTGGGGCTACGGCTCGACGCCACCGCCGCTCCCCTGGTCCGCGTGCTGCGCGACCCCGGCATACCGCGGAGCCGCGCCAACCTCGACCCCCCGATGGTGTGCGCCAGCGGGATCCTCGTCGTGGACACCAAGCGCTGACCACCATCCACAAGCTACTGTCCGCCGCCCTCCCTCCGGCCTGACTCACGTCCGCCGACCGCTCGGACGACCTCATACCGCAACGTGTCACCTATAGGCTGCTGACGTGCGCCGCATCCTGGATCTCCTGGAAGCTCTCAACGAGGCGGGCGTCGACTACGTCGTCGTCGGCGGCGTCGCGGTGGTCCTGCGCGGTCACGCCCGCATGACGGTCGACCTCGACCTCGCGCTCGACCTCACGACCGACAACCTCATCGCCGCCCTCGACGTCCTCAAGGCGCAGGGGCTTGTGCCTAGGCTCCCGGTCGCACCCGAGCAGTTCATCGACCCGGACACCCGACGCACCTGGGTGGAGGAGCGCAACCTGTTGGCCTTCACGCTGCACGACCCCTCCGACGCGCTGCGCGAGGTGGATCTGCTGGCGGACACCCCCCTACCCTTTGCCGCCCTCCGCACGTCCTCCGACATCGTCGACGTCGACGGCGTCCCCGTGCGCGTGGCATCCGTCGAGCACCTGGTGGCCATGAAGCACCGCTCCGGGCGTGCGCAGGACCTGGCTGACATCGAGGCGTTGTCGCAGCTGGCGAGTCCACCTAGGGTGGCGAGGGATGAGCGCGACCCAGGCTGAGGATCTCTGGCGCGGCACCTCGGACGCGAGGTCCGCCATCCAGGCGCGTGCGACGACGACCCCGGCGCAGCGGCTGGCCTGGCTCGAGGAGAGTCTCCTGCTCGCCCAGGCATCCGGGGCGCTGGCGCGAGACCGGGCCAGGCGGCAACGTGAGGCTGACGAGTGGGCTCGTTCCGCTGACTGAGTCCCGCCTTGCACCGGGGAATGGGATGACCAGGTCAGGTTGGTCGACCTATCATGGGCGAATGGAGGTCACGGTCCAGGAAGCGAAGACCCACCTCTCTCGGCTGCTCCGCAAGGTGGAGGCCGGTGAGACCGTCGTGATCCGTCGTGGCCGCACTCGCGTCGCCGTGCTCAGCCCCGCGCCGATGACGACGGAGCAGCGGAGGATCTGGGGCGATCTGCCCGGTGAGCTGACGCCGATGTTCGACGAGCCCCTGGACGACCTCGCGCCATACACGCCATGAGGCTGCTCCTCGACACCAACGTCGTCATCTGGCTCTTGCTCGGCGAACGGCGGTCCGTGCCCCAGGACGTCGCGGACACCCTGGCTTCACCCTCGTCTTCGGTGATCGTGAGCGCCGCGTCCGTGTGGGAGATCGCCATCAAGCGCTCGCTGGGCAAGCTGCGCATCGACGGCGACTAGTACCGCGCACTGATGGGCCTCGATCTCGAGGATCTTCCCGTCTCCGCCGAGCACGCCCACTGTGTGCAAGACCTCCCTTGGCACCACCGGGACCCCTTCGACCGGATCTTCCTCGCCCAGTCCCCGGTCGAGGCCTGCACGCTCGTCACCGCCGACCGGACCCTGGACGCCTACGAGGCGCCCACCTGGTGGGGCGGCCCACTCCCCTGACAGCGTCGGGACATGCCGCCAGCACGACGGCTCTGGCGCGGGCTCGGCAGCAGCCGCGGACGACTTGGCGGAATGCGGGCGGCTTCGGCGCCCTGGGCAGGCACCGTATTCTCGTGCCCGGCGCCCCACCCGCACACCTTCGAGGAGTCACACATGGCTGGCCCGCCGCCCGCCTTCGTGGCACCGGACTGGATCCGGCAGCTGGGCCGCGACGACCTCAGCAGGGTCTTCGGCACGACCACGGTGAAACGGGCCGTCACCTACCAGCGGCGGGGTGCGGTCCACGGTCTGCGGGAGGACCAAGACGGGGTGCTGAGGGCCACGGTCTACGGCAACCGCCGGTACTCCACCACGGTCTGGTCGCAGGCCGGAGCCCGCCGGTCCCCCCGCCGGCCCGCGGGGCTGGCCACCTCGTGTTCCTGCCCCGTCGGCACGCTGTGCAAGCACGCGGCGGCGGTGATCCTGCAGGCGCAGCGCACCGCAGGGGCCGCGACCCCCGCCTCGGGCACACCGCATACCCCAGCCACCGCGGCCTGGGAGAACCTGCTCGCGCCCGTCCTGGCCGAGCTCGACTCCGCCTCCGAGGACCGCAGCGGCACGCCGCTCGCCCTGCAGGTCGAGCTGGCCCAGGCCACCACCGCGCACCCCACCCGGCTACGCCTGAAGCCGTTGGTCCGGGGAGCCTCGGGCGCCTGGATCCAGACCGGGATCTCCTGGGCCGACCTGCACCGGGGCTACGCCTCTGCCCGCACCGACGACCGGCACCGGGCCGCGCTGGCCGCCGTCGTGCAGGCACAGGCGGCCCGCTCGCCGCACTGGTACCACCCCGGGGAGTGGGTCGAGGCCGCTGCCCTCGGGCCGGCCGTCTGGCCGCTGCTCCGCGACGCGGCCCACGCCGGCGTCGCCCTGGTGACCGGGCGTGGTCGACAGTCCGTCCGGCTGGCCGACCCGGTCGAGCTCTCGCTCGACCTCACGAGGGACTCCGACGCGGCCATCACCCTGGCCCCGGTCGTGGACCTGCCCGGCGCCACCGCGCCACCGCAGCTGGTCGGTGACCCCGGCCACGGGCTGGCTGCCGGGGACGAGCACGGGATGGTGCTCGCACCGCTGACCCGTCCGCTCAGCAAGGCGGTCACCACCCTGCTCGGCCAAGCCGGGCGGCTGCGGGTGCCGGCGGCGGACACCGAACGATTCCTCACGGCATACTCCCCCGCCCTGCGCCGTCACACCACCCTCACCTCCAGCGACGGCAGCGTCCTCATCCCCGAGGTCCGCCCGCCGCACCTCGCGCTGACGGTCACCTTCGAGCCCGGGCACCTCACCCGGCTCCGCTGGACGTTCCGGTATGCCGTCGGCCAGGTCACCCACGACGTCCCCCTGCTCCCGCCGCGCAATTCCCAGGACCACCACGCCGGCTCCCCCCAGCCCGTGGTCCGCGACCCCGACCGCGAGGAGGCGCTGCTCTCCAGCCTCGACGTGCTGGACGGGGCGCCCGGGCTGCGCATCCCCCTGCCTGGCAAGGCGCGCCTCGGGGTGGTCCTGGAGCCCGAGCTCACCGGCTGGGCCACCGTGCAGTTCGCCCGCGACGTCCTCCCGGCGCTGCAGGAGCGGGACGACATCGACGTCACCCTCGTCGGAGAGCCCCTGCCCTACGCCGAGGTCGAGGACGGCCCGGTCGTGCAGGTGTCCACCCGGGACCTCGGGTCGGCGGACGGCGCGGACGGCGCCGGGACGGGACAGGTCGGCGACGTCGCCGACCGCGACTGGTTCGGCCTGGGCCTCAGCGTCCGGGCAGGTGACCAGGAGGTACCGCTGCGCGACCTGCTCACCGCCCTGACCCGCGACGAGGAGGTGCTGCTGCTCCCGGACGGGTCGTGGTTCCGGCTGGACACCGACGAGCTGCGCGCCCTGCACCGACTGGTCCAGGAGGCCCTGGCCCTGGACGACGGCGACGGCGACGGTGACGACCTGCGGATCAACCGCTACCAGGCCGGGCTCTGGGAGGAGCTCGTCGCCCTCGGCGTGGTCACCGAGCAGAGCGAGCGCTGGCAGCGCACCGTGGGGGCCTTGCTGGCCCTCGAGGAGCTGCCGCACCCGGACCCACCGGCCACCGTCGAGGCGACGCTGCGCGACTACCAGCTGGACGGCTACCGGTGGTTGTCCTTCCTGCTCGACCATGACCTCGGCGGGATCCTGGCCGACGACATGGGGCTCGGCAAGACCCTGCAGGTCCTCACGGCCGCCGAACGGGTGCGAGCCGAGGGCCGGCTGAGCCCGCGGGAGCCGCTGCTCGTCGTCGCACCGGCGAGCGTCGTCGCCACGTGGCAGCGCGAGGCGGCGAGGTTCACCCCGCGCCTGGAGGTGGCCGCGCTCACCCAGACCACGCGCCGCACGGGCCGACCCCTGGACGACCTGGTGGCGGGCGCCCACGTGGTGGTGACGTCATACACCCTGCTGCGGATCGAGGAGGAGCACCTGGTGGAGCGTGCCTGGGGCGGGGTGGTCCTCGACGAGGCTCAGGCGGTCAAGAACCACCGGTCGCGGACCTACCAGGTCGCCCGGCGGCTGCGGGCGCCGGTGAAGATCGCGGTCACCGGGACGCCGCTCGAGAACTCGCTCATGGACCTGTGGGCGCTGCTGTCCATCGTCGCGCCCGGGCTGTTCAGCTCCCCGGAGCGCTTCAGCACCGTCTTCCGCCGACCCATCGAGTCGGGGACCGCTCCCGAGCTGCTGGACACGCTGCGCCGCCGCATCCGCCCCCTCGTGCTGCGCCGGACCAAGGAGTCGGTGGCGGCCGACCTGCCACCGAAGATCGAGCAGGTCGTCTCGGTGCCGCTGAACCCCGCCCACCGGCGCATCTACGACACCCACCTGCAGCGCGAGCGGCAGCGCATCCTCGGCCTGCTGGACGACGTCGACCGGCACCGGATCGCGATCCTCGCCGCGCTCACGAAGCTGCGCCAGCTCAGCCTCGACGTCCACCTCGTGGTGCCGGACGCCCCGGCCTCCGCCCGACCCAGCAAGGTCGACGCCCTGCTGGAGCAGGTGGTCGAGCTCGCCGCCGAGGGGCACCGGTGCCTAGTCTTCAGCCAGTTCACCCGCTTCCTGCGGGTGGTCCGGGACCGCCTGCAGGCCGAGGGCATCGAGCACGTCTACCTCGACGGACGCACCCGGGACCGGCCGCGCCGCATCGCGCAGTTCACCGACGGGGACGCGCCGGTCTTCCTCATCAGCCTCAAGGCCGGCGGCTCCGGGCTCACGCTCACCGAGGCCGACTACGTCTTCGTGCTCGACCCGTGGTGGAACCCTGCCGTCGAGGCGCAGGCCGTCGACCGCACCCACCGCATCGGTCAGGACAAGACGGTGATGGTCTACCGGCTGGTCGCCAAGGACACCATCGAGGAGAAGGTCGTCGCGCTGCAGGAGCACAAGCGGGAGCTCTTCGACAAGGTCGTCGACGCCGGTGGCGCCCTGGGCGCGGCCCTGAGCGCCGAGGACATCCGCGGGCTGTTGGACGTCCCGGCCGGGCTCAGGTCCTGACCAGGCTGCCGGCCCGGCGCGTTGCGGGGTCGGAAGGCATCACGTGGCAGGGTCGGGACGCAGCGTAGAAGCTGACGAGCGTGGCCTCGGGGGGTCGGTCCGACGTCCTCGCCGCCGACTCGACGGCGCGGGGATGACGCGGTCGGGCCGCTCCCGGTTCTCAGCGAAGTGCCCTGGCGCAGGGGGAAGGGTCTGTCAGACCTGACTCGTACACTTGTTCGCATGAGGGGTAGCTGGGGTGGTGAGGCGGCCGGTGGTCAGGCCGACGGTGCGGTAGCCGTCATGGGTGGTCTGGTCGACGCGGTCGAGCGGTCTGCGTCGGCGTTGGCGTCGCCTGCGCTGTTGCAGGAGCGTGAGCTGGGTGAGGTGCTGGGAGCCCTCGATCGGGTGGCGGCGCGGACGCACGCGTTGCTGGTGGCGGTGGCCCGGGAGGGCCTGGGTCGGGGGTTGCACCAGGGGGCCGGGTTCTCCGACGTCGACTGGGTCCGGGGCGTATGCCCGGGGCTGGCCTCACGGACCGCGATCGAGATCGCGCTGGTCGCCCGCGCCGCCCAGCAGCGCGTGCACGCGCCCCTGGCGGACGCCGTCCAGGAGGGGGAGGTGCCGTTGCACCGCGCGGCGCAGGTCCTGCGCGCGTTGATGAGGATCCGCCCGGCCCTGGGAGAGGCCGAGTACGCCGATGCCACCGACCTGCTGACCACAGCGGCAGGCCGGGCTGAGTTCGACGAGAAGGACCTGGCCAGGATCACGTCCAAGCTCGTCGCGACCTGCCTGTCCGAGAAGGAACAGATCGCCCGGGCCCAGGCGAAGCACGAGCTGCGCGACGTGCACGAGTCGTCGTTGGCGGACGGGTCGCTGCGCCGGTTCGTGGTGACCGTGGGCAGCGACGCCGACTACGAGGCCATCAGGACGGTGCTCATGTCACCTCTGGCCGCGCCGACACCGCCGAAGGGTGCGGGCGAGGACGGCGCGCAGGGCGGCGAACCCGCACAGGGTGGTGTCCCGGGGGCGGGGTCCGAGGCGACGGCACGCAGGTCGAGGGTGTCCAGGGAGGCGGCATCAGCGATGGTGGTCTCTCGGTGGCCGAGCTGGACCTGCGGACGGCGGGTCAGCGGCGCTACGACGCGTTCATGACGGTCTTCCGGCGTGGTGTCGCCGGCACGCAGGGGCAGCCCACGACTCCGAAGGCGCAGGTCATGGTGACGATCGGGCTGCAGGAGCTGCGGGGTGCCCTGGGCGGTGCCGGGCACACCGTGCACGAGGGGGCGATCCCGGTGCACCAGGTGCGGCAGCTGGCGTGCGAGGCCGACATCATCCCCGCCGTGCTCGGCGAGAAGGGACAGATCCTGGACCTCGGACGCGCCAAACGGTTGGTCACCCCGGGCCAGCGGCGTGCCCTGGCCCACCGCGACGGCGGGTGCACCTTCCCGGGGTGTCACGTGCCCGCGACGTGGAGCGACGCCCACCACGTCGTCCACTGGGCCCAAGGTGGCCGATCAGACCTGTCCAACTACGCGCTGCTCTGCCCCCGCCACCACACCTGGGTCCACCAGCACGACACCACCGCCGACGTCGACGCGACCGGTGTCCGGTGGAGACTGCGATGACCCCGCCCCACACCCGGCCCCCCAAGGGCCGGGCCACCGGCCTGCGCCCGGTCGATGACGCGGGACGCCGACGAGGCGGCGGCGTGAGCCGCTGTGGGAGCCCGGCCAAGGACACGGCGTGAGCCTCGGTGAGAGCCCGGCTCAGGTCCGGAGCCGCGACGTGAACCGGGCGAAGGGCCGGTCCAGATGCCGCGCCATGTGGTGCGCGACCGCATACCCTGACCTCGTGCCGGACGACTTCCTCATCGCCCACAACCCCGAGGACGGCTCGCGACTGCCCTACCTGCTGCGCATCCCCCTCGGGCCGGACGGCATCGTGCTCAAGGCACGGGAGACCTGGCCACGCACCGGAAAGGTCTACTGCCACCGCGCCACCGGCTGGCCCGCCGACCCGGACCTGGTCGAGGTCGTGCCCACCCGATCCTGCGTCCGGCGCGGCGCCAGCATCGACCTCGTCCTCGACCGCAGCCGCGAGAACCGCTCGCAGTTCGTCCTGACCCGAGCCCGCGGCCGCGAGGCGGTCTTCTGGCAGACCGCGCGCACCGCCAAGCAGGCCCGCCCCGCGGTGAGCCTCCCCACGGCGCGCGGCTCGGGCATCCCCACCCTCGAGATCGTCGTCGACAGCCACGAGCGGTATGCCTGGACCTTCGACCACCAGCAGGTCACCACCCGCCGCGAGGGCCTCCCCGCGGGGGACTACGCGATCGAGGTCGGCGGCCGGGTGCTCGCGTCGGTCGAGCGCAAGAGCCTGGTCGACCTCGTCTCCACGTTGACCACCGGCAAGATGCGCTACCTGCTCGCCGACCTCTCCTCCCTGCCCACCGCGGCCGTCGTCGTCGAGGACCGCTACTCCGCCGTCTTCAAGCTCGACCGCGTCCGCCCCGCCGTCGTCGCCGACGCCCTCGGCGAGTGCCAGGCCCGCTTCCCCACCGTCCCCATCATCTTCTGCGAGACCCGGGCGCTCGCCCAGGAGTGGACCTACCGCTTCCTCGCCGCCGCCCTCGCCCACGCCGACGAGGAGACCCACGTCAAGACCGAGGCCACACCGCTCACCTCCGCGCGTGCCGCCAGCCCCGGCGAGGTGCGCAAGTGGGCGCGCGAGCACGGGTATGCCCTCGCCGACCGCGGGCGCATCCCACGCGAGATCCGCGAGGCATTCGACGCACGGCGGTAGAGCAGCGCCGAGGCCTTCCCAGCGTAGACATTCCTCGCTACTCTTCCCTTGTCCGACGTCGGAATCCATGACGCCGACGGGACATTCTTGGAGAGGACCAGGGGAATGTCATATCCACATGTACCGGACGAAACAACCGGACCGCAGGGCCAGTGGGCCGATCCACACCAACCGCAATCACCGGCAGCACAGCCGCCCGCCGTGCAGCAGCATGCCTGGGGGCCGCCGCCCGGAATGCACTACCCCATGCAGGTGCAATCGCGTAACCCCGTCTTGTACGCCTTGGCGTCCGCCCTCATCGCGGGCCTCGGCACCATGCTGGGTGGGCGCGTCGGCCGGGGGATCCTCATTCTGTGCACGGTCGCCTTCTTCGGCATCGCCATGTTGATCCCCTTCATCGGATGGCTGCTGTTCCCTGTGTGGCTGGCTGCGTGGGCGTTCTCCATCTACGACGGCTATGCCACCGCGCGCTCCTGGAACACGCGACACGGCATCATCAGCTGAGGGAACCGTCCACCACGCTGGGCGGAGAGCGCCGAGTCGGACCCGGCCCCTGCCGTCTCAGCCAGCGGCATACCTCCCCTCCTCCTAGCCTGAGGTGATGAGCCTCCCCGTCACCCCCCGCCCCGTCTCCCTCGTCGCGGGAGGCTCCCGCGGCCTCGGGCTCCTGGTCGCCCAGGAGCTCGCCCAGCGCGGCTACGACGTCGCGGTCTGCGCCCGCCACCTCGAGGAGACCCGGCGCGGCGCCGAGATCGCCGAGTCCCGCGCCCGGGAGGAGGCCGGGGCGGACGCCGGCCGCGTCCACGCCTACGAGTGCGACGTCGCCGACCGGGAGACGGTCCAGGCGTGGGTGGCGCAGGTCGAGGGCGACCTGGGGCCGGTCGAGGTCGCCATCCACGTCGCCGGCATCATCCAGGTCGGCCCGGCCGAGACGATGACCTTCCACCACTTCGACCAGGCCCTCGGCACCATGCTCGTGGGCCCGCTCAACACCCTCTGGTCGGTGCTGCCCGGCATGCGCGAGCGCGGCCACGGCCGGCTGGGAGTGGTCTCCAGCATCGGCGGCGTCGTCGCCCCGCCGCACCTGCTCCCCTACTCCACCGCCAAGTTCGGTGCCACCGGCCTCACCCAGGGCCTGGCCAGCGAGCTGGCCGGCACCGGCGTCACCGCCACCACCATCGTGCCCGGCCTCATGCGCACCGGCTCGCACGAGAACGCGCAGTTCACCGGCGACCGAGCGGCGGAGTACGCCTGGTTCGCCCCGGCCGCCTCGCTCCCCCTGCTGTCGATGGACGCCGAGCGTGCGGCCCGCCGGATGGTCGACGGCGTCCTCGCCGGCCGCCCCATGGTCGTCCTCACCCCGCTGGCCAAGATAGGTATGCGGGTGCACGGCCTCATGCCCGCCACCACCATCCGCGTCATGGGCCTGACCTCGCGGCTGCTGCCCAGCGCCCCCGCAGACCGCGACGCGGCCCGCCCGGTGACCGGGCGGACCGCGGCGCAGCAGCTGGGGTCCGACGTGGTGAGCCGACTCACCACCCTGGGCCGCCGGGCCGCAGAGCGCTTCAACCAGCGCGGCCCGGGCTCGGCCCCTACGGCGTGAGCACGACCTTCAGGCAGTTGTCCTGCTTGTCGTTGAACGTCTTGTACATCTCCGGCGCCTGCTCCAGCGGCACCCGGTGGGTCGCCAGGTCCTCCAGCCCGAGGACGTCGTCGGGGCCGCTGACGAGGTCGTAGAGCTCGTCGGTCCACCGGCGCACGTGGCACTGCCCCATGCGCATCTGCACGCCCTTGTCGAAGAGCTCCATCATCGGCATCGGGTCGGCCATGCCGCCGTAGACGCCGCTGATCGACACCGTGCCCCCGCGGCGCACCGCGTCGATGGAGGCGTGCAGCGCCGCCAGCCGGTCGACCCCGGCCGTCTCGATGGCGGCCCGGGCGAGCGGCTTGGGCAGGCGCTTGGCCGCCGACACCGCGGCACCGAGCACGGGGCTGCCGTGCGCCTCCATGCCGACCGCATCGAGGACGCCGTCGGCGCCCCGCCCGTCGGTCAGGTCACGGATCGCGTCGCCGACGTTCTTCGTCGAGTCCAGGTCCACGACCTCGGCGCCCCACTCGGCCGCCAGCGCGTTGCGCTCCGGGATCCGGTCGACGCCGATGACCCGCAGGCCACGGTGCCGGGCCGCGCGGACGGCCAGCTGCCCGACCGGGCCCAGACCCATGACGGCGAGGGTGCCGCCCTCCTCGACGTCGGCATACTCGATGCCCTGCCACGCCGTGGGCAGGATGTCGGTGAGGTAGAGCACGCGCTCGTCGGCCAGGGCGGGGTCGACCCGCACCGGCAGGAAGTCGGCGTGCGGCACCCGCACCAGCTCGGCCTGCCCGCCGGGCACCGATCCGTAGAGGTCGGTGTAGCCGAAGAGGCTGGCGCCCGTGCCCTGGTCGACGTTCTGCGTGGTCTCGCACTGGGCGAAGAGGCCGCGCTCGCACATCCAGCACTTCCCGCAGCTGACGTTGAACGGGACGATGACCTTGTCGCCGACCTCCAGCGTGTCGACGGCGCTGCCCACCTGCTCGACGACGCCCATGAACTCGTGCCCGAGGATGTCGCCGGGGTGGAGGTAGGCCGCCAGCACGTTGTAGAGGTGCAGGTCGGAGCCGCAGATCGCGGTCGAGGTGACGCGCACGATCGCGTCGGTCGGGTCCTGCAGGACGGGGTCGGGGACTGACCGGACGGAGACGTCCTGGAGTCCTTGCCATGTGAGTGCTCGCATCCCTCCACGCTAAGAGCGCGCCGAGGCGCTCGCGCGGTGAGCCGACCCGGGGGTGCACAGCCGCGTCCTGGACGGCGACCCGACGCTCAGCCCGGCGCGTCGGTCCCCTCCGGGAAGAGCCGCGCCCGCTCGGCGGCGATGACCTCCCGAGCCAGGTCGGCCTCGCTGAGGTCGTGCGCCTCGGGCGCGCTCTTCGCGGTCTCGCTCACCCGCGCGAAGGCGTCGAACGCCCGGCTCTTGGCCCCCAGCAGCTCGACCAGCCGCTCGTCCACGCTGTCCTCGGTGAGCAGCCGGTGCACCTGCACCGAGTGCAGCTGGCCCATACGCCGGGCGCGCGCGATCGCCTGCCACTCCGTGGTCGGCTTGAGCTGCGGCTCGCAGATCACCACGACCGACGCGGCCTGGATGTTGAGCCCCACCCCGACGGCCTGGATCTGCGCGACGAGCACGGCACCGCCCGGCGCCGCAGAGAAGTCGTCGACCACCTGCTGCCGCTCGGCCGGCGGCACCGACCCGGTCAGCGGCCCGAAGACCAGCCCTGGCAGCGACTCGGCGACCCGCGCCAGCACGTCACGGAAGTAGGAGAAGACGAGCACCCGACGACCGTTGGCCTCCGCCTCCGCCACGAACTCGAGCAGGTGCGCGAGCTTGGCCGACGCCATACCCGACTCGAACGCGGCGCGTCGCATGGCCATGAAGTTCCCCGACCCCACCGCCTCGAGGTATGCCTGCTCGTCCGCCGCGGACAGCTCCAGCCACTCCTCCACCTCGACCAGCTCGGGCAGCTCGACGAGCACGTCCTCGGTGTTGCGGCGCAGGTAGACCGGCGCCACCCGGCGGCGGAACTCCAGCGGTGAGTCGCCCATCCCCTCCAGCAGCTCCGGCTGCAGGTAGCCGATGAGCGTGGTGAAGTCGCCGAGCGAGTTCTCCAGCGGCGTCCCGGTGAGCAGCAGCACCTGCTGGGTGCGGCGCACCAGCGCGCCCACCCGCCGCGAGCGCAGCGCCCGCGGGTTCTTCACGTAGTGCGCCTCGTCCACCACCAGGCCGTCGAGCTCGAAGCCCTCCAGGCCCTCGGCCAGCGCGCCGAGGGTGCCGTAGCTCGTCACCGCCACGCCACCCTCCCGCCGCCACCGCGCCAGCTCCTCCTCCCGCGCGGCGCCGTGCAGCCGGCGCGGCGTCAGGTCGGTCTTGCCGGCGATCTCGCGCACCCAGTTGCTCACCACCGCCGCGGGCGCGACGACGAGGAACCAGCGCCCGCCCTCCGCTGCACGGTGCGCCAGGACCGCGAGCGCCTCGATCGTCTTGCCCAGCCCCATCTCGTCGCCGATGACGACCTTGCGCTGCACGAGCGCGAAGCGGGCGGCGAAGCTCTGGTAGCCACGCAGCGACACCCGCAGCAGGCTGTCGTCGAGGTCCTGCGCCCGCGTCGCCTCGACCACGTCGTCGGGGACGTCGCCGTAGGTGCCGGTCTCCTCCACCAGGCCGAGCTCGGAGAGCAGGGCGAAGTAGAGCGCCGGCCGGTCGGTGAAGTCCTCCCACGGGTCGGCGGCAGCGACGCCGTCGACCGCGGCACGCAGCTCGCGCGCGTGCTCCAGGACCGGCTCGACGATGCCGAGGAGCTCGACGACCGGCGCGTCCCCGACGACGGCGAGGTGCGTCGCGTCCGGCCCCAGCCGCTCGGCGAGCGGCTGCAGCGAGAGCGCGTGGCCGACCACGTCGTCCGCCCTCGCCGCCTGCCGCAGCACCTCCCAGGTATGCAGTCTCACCAGCAGCTCGGTGGCCTGCGGCGTGCGGTCGTCCGGGTCGAGCCGCAGCGTCGTGCTCTCGTGCGCCAGGGCGCGCAGGGTGTGCGCGGCGCCGAGCATCCGCTGCGCCGTCACCGGCCCCACCCCCGGCACCGCGGCCAGATCGGCGTGCTCGACGACCTGCTGCACCGTCCGCACCCCGGCCTCCTCGAGCGCGCCCACCCGGAGCCGCTCCGCAGTCGCCTCGCGCAGCCGGTCGACCGGCATCTGCGCCAGGAGCGCGGCCACCTGGCTGTCCTTGGCGGCCTCGCCGGCCGCCTCCGCACGGTCCCGCGCCTGCGCCGCGCTGCTGATGACACCGGCCAGCGGCGGCACCAGCTCCGCCAGGCCCGCGACGGCCCGCGCGGGCAGCACCTCGCGGTGCGACCCCTCCAGGTCGAGCGCGTCGGTCAGCCCGACGCCCGCGTGCAGCGCCGAGGTGACCGGCAGCGGCAGGACCGGCTCGCGGGTCCGGGCGTCCAGGCGGTCGAGCCAGGACCGCATACCTCCACCCCAGCCGCGCCGCTGCTCCAGCAGCCAGGTGGCTGCCCGCTCGGCCTCCTCCCGGCGACGCCCGAAGAGCACCAGCCGCCGCAGACCGAGCAGCCTCTCGGCCAGGTCGCCGCGCGCCGGCAACTCGGTGTCGAGCCGGTGCAGCAGGCTCTCCCCCGCCGGGTCGACCTCCGGCGCCGAGGCCCAGGCACCGAGGTGACCCAGGAGCACGTCGTCCCCCCGGCTCAGTGGCAGGACTCGCCAGGTGCCCGCACCCAGCGCCCGCACGATGGCCGAGCGGGCCCGCAGCGAGGAGGCCGCCCGGTCGGCGTCCGCCCGGAGCGCAGCACGGTGGCTGCGGACGCGACCGGCGACGGCGGCCAGGTCGCGCCCGGCCTCGATCGCCTCCCGCAGCGGTTCTCCCCTCAGCGGACCCGCTGCCACGTCCACCCTTCGTCCGGTATGCCCGTGCCCAGGGCCTGCAGCGCCGCGACCAGCATGTGGGCGCTCGCCGCGGCGTCCTCCACCCGACCCCAGAAGACGTGGTTCTCGCTGGTCGCGCCGCGCGGCTGCCGGGCGGGGTCGGACCACCCGGCGCGCTGCAGGGCAGCGGTCTGCTCCGGTGAGAGGTCGGCATACGCGGCGGAGACGCACTCGCAGAGTAGGTCGTCACCGAGCCGGGAGACCTGGACGTAGCGCCCGATGGCACCCGGCGGGTCGGGCTCGGCCAGCAGCAGGCTCTCGTGGTCGCCGAGCGCTCCGATCTCGGCGGTCAGCTCCTCGCGCGTGCGGGTCCAGGCGATGTCGTCCATCGCCTCAGCGTGGCACGACTTGGGAGCCGCACGCGGTCCGCCTATCCTGTGAGGTCGACCGAGAGCGAGAGCACGAGGAGAGGGATGTCTGGCTTCGTCGGGGGAGATCCGCAGGAGATGACGGAGGGTTCGCGCGCCCTGCACCGCACGGGCGGGCGGATCGAGGACGCCGGTGGCGCGCTGCGCGACATCAGCGGCTCCAGCGCGGGCCACGAGGGGTTGTCCACGGCGATCCGCCGCCTCGGTGCGGCCGTGGGGACCGCGGTCGAGGACACCGGGACCCAGACCAAGATCGCCGCGGCGCTGGCGGACTCCGCGGCCCAGGACATCGACGCGGCCGGAGGCAGCTGATGGTCGCCGGCTTCAGCTATCCCGACGGTGACCCGGGCGGCCTGGACGGGGTCGCCCGCAGTTTGGGCACCCTCTCCGGCGACCTGACCACGGAGAAGGGCAACGTCAGCTCCGGCGTCGCGACGACGCTGCGGACCTGGGAGGCCACCCGCTCCGGCGACTTCGAGGACGCCGGGCGCGGCATCACGGGCACGCTCGACGGCGCCTCCGGGGTGGTCGACGCGGCCCAGGAACAGGTCAGCGGCTTCGCGCGTCGGCTGCGCAACGCCCGCGAGGACATCGACGAGCTCGAACGGCAGGCGCAGCGCCAGCTGGACCGGATGGACGGCCTCGACTCCGAGGACGACGACTACGACGATACCCGGACCAGCGTGGACACCGAGGTGGCGCGGCTGCGTCGCCAGGCGCAGGAGATCCGCGACGAGGTGGAGCGCGACGCCACCTCGACCGCGGGCGCCCTCGACGCGGGCACCGAGATCCTCGTCCCTGAGGCCGGCACGCTGAGCCCCGACCAGGTCGCCCGCCGGGTCCACGGCTCGACCGGCGTCTCGGGCACGAGCACGCCGCTGGCCGCCGGCACGCTCTCCACCGAGGACGCCTGGGAGGCGCTGTCCGGTGTGTCCGAGCCGGCGGCCTCGCTCGGCGACCAGGCGCTGGAGTCCTGGCTGGGCTTCCGCCCACCCGTCGGCGACGGCTCGGTCTCGATGACGCTCTTCGCGCTCGGACAGGTGCAGTTCGGCACGTCCACGGTGGCGAGCTGGATGGCGGACCAGCGCTACTCCCACTTCCGACCTATCGACGCCGCCGGGCGCACCGTCTCCCCCAGCATGGGCTTCTGGCAGCGCCTCCGGCACGGCGCCGGGCGCTTCCCCACGGCTCGCGGACTGTCCCCCTGGCAGCGGGCGCGCGGTTTCGACCCGCGCGGGCACTTCAGCGCCCGTCCCTGGCACGGCGGTCAGGCCTCCCGCTGGAGCACCGCCGGCAAGTGGTTGGGCCGTGGCGGCACCGTGCTTACCGCGGCGACCTCGGCGTGGAACGAGTGGAACGAGAGCGCCAACTACCCCACCGACGAGCGCGTCGGCCGCACCGTGACGGTGTCCGCCACCACGACCGGAGGTGCGCTGCTGGGTGCCAAGGGCGGCGCCTGGCTCGGCGGTGCCATCGGCACCGCGATCTGCCCCGGGGTGGGCACCGTCATCGGCGCGGGCGTCGGCGCCCTGGTCGGCGGCTTCGTCGGCTCCCAGGCGGGTGCCTGGCTGGGCGACCAGCTCAAGGACGTCGGCGGGGACATCGCCGACGGGGTCGGGGACGCCCTGGACGCCGCGGGGGACTTCGTCGACGACATCACCCCGTGGTGACCCGGTGGACCCCTCGCCGCTGACGGTCTCCGCCCTCGTGCTGGGGCTCCTCCTGCTCGCGCTCGCCGTCTGGGAGCGCGCCGGCCGCGGCGCCCAGGCACGGGCGTGGCTGCGGGCGCCGCGGGAGAGCGGCATACGCAGGGCGATGTTCGTCTTTCCCGGGATCGGCGTGCTGAGCCTGCTCGTGGGGCTGTCGCCGTGGATGGAGGGGACGCCGCTGCTCGGGCTGCTGGCGCTCGTGCTGGCCCCGCTCGGGCTGTGGCTGGTCTTCGGGTGGGGCGCGCTGGCCCTGCCCTACCCCCGGTGGTCGGTGCCGGGCTGGGCACGCGAGACGATCGGGGCACGCTTCGGCAAGGAGAGGTGGACACGGTGAAGGTCATGCACGAGCCCTCGGGCACCAGCTTCGAGGCACCAGACGGGTGGCAGGTCCAGGAGACGGGGCACGACGCGGTCCTCACCGTGGTCGAGCCCAAGCACGGCGAGGACGTCGTGCGCGCCAACCTGGTGCTCACCGTCCTCGACACCGGCGGCCGGTCCTTCCGGGACTGGCAGAACGGCACCGAGGGGCTGTTGCCGGGTGAGCTGCGCGACTACCTCCTCGTCGACCTGCACGCCGTCGAGGTCGACGGCCGGCCGGGCGGGACGCGGCTGGCGCACCACGTCGACGAGCGCGGGCGCGCCCTGGTGATGGAGCAGCGCTTCGCCGAGGCCGGCGGCACCGGCTACACCCTCACCGCGACCGTGGACAGCCTGCGCTACCCGCTCATCGCCGACGACATGTCCGCCTGCTGCGCGAGCCTGCGCCTGCCCGAGGCGGTGGAGCGGTGAGCGTCGAGGTCAGGGACGGGGGGCTGCTCGTGGACACCGCTACCTGGGCCGGCTGGGCCGACGGCGGTGAGGTCCCCCAGGAGGCGCGCGAGCTCATCGAGCAGGTGCCGGGCGGGGAGCAGGGCCTGGATGCCGCACGGGCTCCCCTCGTCGTGGTGCAGATCCAGACCGCGACGCCGGGCGGCGTCTTCACCCACGAGGCGTGGGTCGGGGCCGAGGCGGTCGCCGTGCTCGTCGACCTGGAGGGCACCGACCGCCGGCGCGTGGTCGTGCTCCCGCCGGACCACCTCGGGGCCGCCCTGGCGCGGGTCGTCGGGATCGCGCCGCGCGCGCACGCCCAGGCCGACCGTGAGCCGCGTGAGGTCAGCGCGGAGGCGCTGGAGGCGTGGTTCGACCCGCAGGCGTCGGCCGAGGAGCGGGCCGCCGCCGACCTGGGCGCCGACCGGTCCTGGCGCCTCGTGGCCGCGGCCGTCGGCTCGACGCAGGCCCCGCTCATGCTCGCGGCGCTCGACGGCCGCACCAGCGGGGTCTGGGTGGTCGAGGCGAGCGAGGAGGCGTTGCGCCTGGTCCCCACGACGCCGACGCAGGTATGGCGTGGGCTAACCGGTCTGCTCCCCTCCCTCGTGCCGCAGGCCGACCCGGGCGGCCCAGGCGACACGCCACCTGATGCCGAGGCCTGACGGGCGCGGGGCGCGGCGGATCACGACGCGCAACGCCGCCTTCCAGCAGTGGTCGGCGCTGCTGACCAACCGCACCAAGCGGCACCGCAGCGGGGACTTCCTCGTGCACGGCGTGCGGCCGATCAGCCAGGCGCTCGCCCACGGCTGGTCGGTGCGGGCGCTGCTGCGTCCCGTCGGTGGCCGCCCGTCCTCGTGGGCCGAGCAGGTGTGGGCCGAGGCCGGCGGCGAGCGGCACGAGCTGGCGCCGGAGCTGCTCGCCGAGCTCGCCCAGCGCGACGACGGGACGCCCGAGCTGGTCGCCGTCGTGGGCATACCGCCGGACGACCTCGACCGGGTGCTCGGCGACGGCGCCGGCACCGGGCAGGCGCCGCTGGTGACGGTCTTCGACCGGCCCGGGCAGCCCGGCAACATCGGCACCCTGCAGCGCTCGATCGACGCCTTCGGCGGCACCGGGCTGGTCGTCACCGGCCACGCCGCCGACCCCTACGACCCCAAGGCCGTGCGCGCCTCGACCGGCTCGTGCTTCGCCGTGCCGACGGTCCGGGCGGCCGGACCGGGTCCGGTGCTCGACTGGGTCGCGGACCAGCGCGAGCGCGGGGTGCCGCTGCAGGTGTGGGGCACCGACGAGGACGGGCGGACCGACCTCGCGGCGGTGCCCTGGGAGCAGCCGGTCGTGCTGGTCATCGGCAACGAGACCCGGGGCCTCGCGCAGGGGTGGCGCGAGGCGTGCGACGGGATGATCGGCATACCGATGGTGGGGTCGGCGAGCTCGCTCAACGCCGCGGTCGCCGCCTCGGTCGTGCTGCACGCCGCGCTGCGCGCCCGGGCGTGAGGCTCAGCCGGCGCCCACGATGAGCAGGGTGGCGGCGAAGACGATGCCGGAGAGGACCAGCGTCACCAGGGTGTAGCCGAGGATGTCGCGCACCCGCAGCCCGGCCACCGCGAGCAGCGGCACCGCCCAGAACGGCTGGATCATGTTGGTCCACTGGTCGCCATAGGCGACGGCCATGATGACCACCGACTGGTCCACGCCCAGGCTGTCCGCCGCGGTCGCGAAGAGCGGCGCGGTGAGCGCGAATTGGCCGCCGCCGGAGGGGACGAACATGTTGAGCAGGCCGGCGGCGAGGAAGGTGAAGAAGCCCAGCGTCTGCGCCGAGGAGACCTGCACGAACCACTCGCTGATGATGATCGACAGCCCCGTGGCGCTCATCATGCCGATGATCCCGGCGTAGAGCGGGTACTGCAGCAGCACCTCGCCGACCGTCGAGCCGCCCGCCCGGATGAGCGCCGCGAGCTCGCGCGCGTTGCCGACGAGCAGCAGGATCAGCGCGAGGAAGGTCCAGTTGACGATGTCGAGGTTGAGGACGAAGCCGTTGCGCAGGAAGAAGATGACGAGGTAGGCCGAGAGCAGCACCCCGGCCAGCACCGTCACCCCACGGAAGCCGTCGATGCGGTCGGCGGGCACCGGGGTGGCCGTCTCGGCGGCGGTGTCCGCGCCCTTGGCCGGGTTGCCGCGCTTCGGCGACCTCGCGGCCTTCGTGCCCCCGGAGCCGGAGTCGCCGAAGACCTCGTCCGGGGCGAGCACGATCTCGTCGTGCTGGCGCGGGGCGAGCAGCATCATCGCGCCGACGACCACGACCAGGGTGACGACGACGGCGATGATGTTCCACGAGGAGAACGTGGTCCGGGTGACCTCGACCAGGCCGCCGGGCAGATCGGTGTAGGCGCCGCCCTCGGTGGCGGCGTTGAGCGGCCCGGAGCCGGAGTAGCCCATGTGCCAGACGACGAAGCCGGAGTAGCCCGAGGCCACGAGCAGCGGGTAGTGCAGCTTGGTCCCGCGGTCGCGGAAGACGCGGGCGACCTCGACGGCCATGACCCCGGCGACGATGAGGCCGAGGCCGAAGCTGATGAGCGAGGCGATCCCGCCCATGAGCGCGACGAAGCCGTAGGCCTGCCGCGGCCCGCGCGGGAGGGAGGCGACCCGGACGAGCAGGCGGTGCACCGGCGGCACGTTGGCCAGCGTGTAGCCCAGCAGGAGCACGAGGGCGACCTGGGTCATGAACGCCAGCAGCCCGGTCAGCCCGTCGCCCCACGCGAGGATGACGTCGGCCAGGCCGGTGTCGGTCATCGTCAGCGCCATCGTGCCGACCACGAGGGTCAGCAGGATCGCGAGGGCGAACGAGCCGGGCAGCCAGCGTTCGACGAAGCGGGCCAGCGGGCGGGAGAGGGTCGAGAGCATCGTTGCTCCTCCGTGTGTGTTCTGGTGGTGCGGGTGGTGGTGGGTGGACGGGTCGGGGTGGCTGCGCCTCAGAGCTGGCGCGAGTGCTCCTGGGCCTGGCGCAGCAGCTCGGGGACGCCCTCCTCGAGCATCGGGGCGAAGCGCTGGTCGCCGGGACGCTCCCCCCGCAGCCAGCGGGTGCGGATCGCCTCGCAGAAGACCGCGGCCTTCCACAGCGCCAGCGCGCGGTACCACGGCAGGTGGGAGATGTCGGCGCCGGTGGCGGCGGCATACCGCTGAGCCAGCTCGTCGCGGTCCCACCACCCCTCCTGCACGGTCACCGGGCTGTGGTCCATGACGGTGGCGGGCCAGGCGCCGTGCCGGTCGCTCCAGGTCGCGGTGAGGTAGCCGAGGTCGGCGAGCGGGTCGCCGAGGGTGGCCATCTCCCAGTCGAGGATCGCTACGACCCGGCCCGGGTGGGTCGGGTCGAGCATGAGGTTGCCCAGCCGGAAGTCGCCGTGCACGACCGCGTGCGCGCTGCGCGTCGGGCGGTGCTCGTCGAGCCACGTGGCGAGCGGGTCGAACCCGGGCAGCTCGCGGGTCGACACCTGGGGCCAGAGGTCGGTGAACCGTCGCACCTGCCGCTCGAGGTAGCCCTCGGGCCGGCCGAGCGCGGCCACGTCCTCGGCGGACACGTCGACGGTATGCAGGGAGACCAGCGTGTCGACGACGCCGGCCGACGCGGCGGCCCGCGCGGCGGGGTCGTCGGCGAGCGCGCCGGGCTGGGTGTCGGTGACGACCTCGGCGTCGAGGTGCTCCATGACGTAGAAGGGGACGCCGAGGACGTCGGTGCCCTCCTCCACGGCGAGGATCCGCGGCACCCGTACGTCGTGCGCGCCGAGCACCTGCTGGATGCGGGCCTCGCGCACCATGTCGTGGGTCGAGGGGGGCAGCGGCGGTCGGGGGCCGCGACGCAGGACGAGCCGGCGCTCACCGCGGCGCAGCAGGAAGGTGACGTTGGACTGGCCGTCGCCGATGCGCTCCCAGGAGAGCGGCCCCTCCCCCAGCCCGCGGACGTCGAGCCACGCGGTGACCGGGTCGAGGACCAGCAGCGGCGGGTGCTCCAGCTCTTGCGCCTCCTCGGGCGTGACGACGACGTCGGACCCGTCCGGCGTGCTCGTGCTCACGCGCGCCCACCGCCGTGCTCGGCACCGTCGTCGGTCCCGTCGACGAGGTCCAGCCGCGGTGTGCCCGCCTCGACCTCGCGCCGGCGGTCCGAGCTCGCCCGGCGCGCGATGGCCCACCGGTGGGTCTCGCTGGAGCCGTCGTAGATGCGGAACGGGCGGACCTCGAGGAGGTACTGCACCAGCGGCAGCTCCTCGGAGACGCCATCGCCGCCGCACAGCTGGATGCTGCGGTCGATGACGCGCTGGATGGCCTCGGCGCAGTGCACCTTGGCGACCGACGACATCCGCGAGCCGGCGCGCGGGTCGGACTCGAGCAGCCGGGCGGTGCGGTCGATGATCGCGTCCGAGGTCTCCAGGTCGATGACCGAGTCGGCGACAAGGCCTTGCGCGAGCCCGAGGTCGCGCATCGGCTGCCCGAAGAGCTCGCGGTGCTCGAGCCGGTCCAGGGCGACGTCCAGGGCGCGGCGGGCCAGGCCGAGCCAGCGCATGCAGTGGGTGAGGCGCGCCGGGCCGAGCCGCACCTGGGCATACCGGAAGCCCTCCCCCACCTCGCCGAGCACGGCCGAGGTCGGGACCCGCAGCCCCTCGAGGTGGACGTAGGGGTGGCCGCCGGCGATCGCGCGCTCGGTCGTGCGGATCTGCCGGCCGACGCGCCAGCCGGGGGCGTCGGTGCGGGTGAGGAACATCGTCGCGCCCTCGGGTCGCTCCTGCCCGTCGGGCAGCCGGACGGCGGGGGTGCGCGCCATGACGATCGCGATGTCGGCGTCGTTGGCGCCGCTGATGAACCGCTTGCGCCCCTCGATCACCCAGGTGTCGCCGTCGAGGTATGCCGTCGTCGACAGGGCCGAGGGGTCGGACCCGGCGCCCGGGTGCGGCTCGGTCATCGCGAAGCAGGAGCGGGCCTCGCCGCGGACGAGCGGGGCGAGGAACTCCTGCTGCTGCTCGGGGGTGGCGATGAGGGAGAGCATGTGCATGTTGCCCTCGTCCGGCGCCATGCAGTGCAGGACCGCCGGCCCGATGGGCGAGTAGCCGGCCTCCTGCAGCACCGGCGACCAAGCCGGCAGCGGCAGGCCGAGCCCGCCGAAGTCGGCGCTGGAGACCGGCGCCCACACGCCCGCCTCCTTCGCCAGGGAACGCAGCCGGCTCAGCTCCTGCGGCGCGAGGGCCTCGCCCGTGGGCGGCTCGGCGGGCACGACGACCTCGCGGACGAAGTCGCGCGTGCGCGCCACCACGTCAGCGAGCTCGGGGGTCAGGGCGTCGGGCCTCATGCGCTGCCCCCGGCCACCAGGAGACCGCCGTCGAGGTCGAGCACCTGACCCGTGATCCACGCGGACTGGTCGGTGACGAGGAAGGCGACGGCCTGCGCGACGTCGTCCGGCTCCCCCAGGCGCCCGAGCGGGTAGTCGGCGGCGACCTCCTCCTCGCGGCCCTCGTAGAGCGCCTTGGAGAACTGGGTCTTGATCACCGCGGGGGCCACGGCGTTGACCCGGACCTCCGGCCCGAGCTCGACCGCCAGGGTGCGGGTGAGCTGGTTGACCGCCGCCTTGGAGATGCCGTAGAGGCCGATCCCCTCGCTCGGGACGGCGCCGCTGACGGAGGAGACGTTGACCACGCGCCCCCCGTGGGAGCGGAAGCCGAGGCCCTCGTGGGCGAGGACGAGCTGGACCCAGGCGAGTGTGGAGACGACGTTGACCTCGAAGGTCTTGCGGGCGACGCCGAGGTCGAGCTCGACGAGCGGGCCGTAGGCGGGGTTGATGCCCGCGTTGTTGACGAGGATGTCGAGGCGCCCGTGCTGCTGCGCGATGGTGTCCAGCACCTGCTCGCGGTGCTCGGGGTCGTCGGCCTTGCCGGCGATGCCGCTCGCCCGTTCGCCGATGCCGGCGGCGGCCTCGTCCAGCGCCTCCTGGCCGCGGGCGGTGAGGACGACGCTGGCGCCCAGGTCGTGCAGCTGCTGGGCGACGGCCAGGCCGATCCCCCGGCTGCCGCCGGTCACCAGGGCCACCTGGCCGTCGAGCTCGAGGGTGGTCATGGGGTCTCCTTGGCGTCGGGGTCGATGTCGGTGTCGGTCTTGTCCATGTGCGGGTCGGTGTCGGTGACCGGATCCGTGTCGGCCTCGGGGTCGGCGCCGCTCTCACGGAGCTCGCGCCGACGGATCTTGCCGGTCGGGGTCTTGGGCAGCTCGGGGATGAGGTGGACCTGGCGCGGCACCTTGTATGCCGCCAGCTCGCCCCGCGCGTGCTCGCGCAGCTCCTCGGCGGTGATTGAGGGGACGTCGCCGTCCCCGCCGGTGAGGACGGCATACGCCACCACCGCCTCCCCGCGGTAGTCGTCCGGGACGCCGACGACGGCGCACTCGTGCACGGCCGGGTGGGCGAGCAGGACGTCCTCGACCTCGCGCGGCCACACCTTGTAGCCGGAGGTGTTGATCTGGTCCTTGAGCCGGTCGACGATGTAGACCCAGCCGTCCTCGTCCATCAGCGCGCCGTCGCCGGTGCGCAGGGCGCCCTCGACGAAGGTGTCGGCCGTCGCGTCGGGGTTGTCCCAGTAGCCGGGGACGACGCTGGGGCCGGAGATCTCCAGCTCCCCGGGCTCGCCGGGGGCCAGCGTCGCGCCGTCGGGGGACACGATCCGGACGTCGGTGCCGGGCAGGGGCAGCCCGATCGCCAGGGCGCCGGTGGCGGCGTCGACCGGCGCCTCGACGCCGGGCGGCACCCCGATGCAGGCGGAGCTGGTCTCGGTCATGCCGTAGATGTTGTGGATGTAGTGGCCGTAGGTGTCGCGGAACCGGGTGACCGTGGTCGCAGGGACCGGGGCGCCGCCGGAGAAGAGGTGCCGGACGTGCGGGAAGTCGTCCGAGGAGAGGTCGTCGAGCCGGGCGAGCCCGTTGAAGACGGTGATGGAGCCGGTGGTGGAGGTCACTCCGTCGTGGGCGAAGGCGTGGGCGACGGCCTCCGGGGTGGTCCGGCCGATGAGGACGACGCAGGAGCCGGCGAGGAGCGGGGCCATGAGGGTGATGACGGCGCCGGTGATGTGGAAGATCGGGGCGACGCAGAGCACGCGGTCCTCGGGACCGAGATCCATCCAGGACGCCGTGGCCTGCGCGGCGGCCAGCACGTTGCCGTGCGTGTTCATCGCACCCTTGGGCGGGCCGGTCGTGCCGGAGGTGTAGGTGAGCAGCGCGACGTCGTCGGGGGCCGCATCGGGACTGGCGGTCCCCTCGCTCTCCGCCGTGCCCGCCGCCGACGTCGGGAGGTCCCCGTCGGACCAGATGGCCTCGACCTGGGTGTCCTCGGCCGCTGCTGCGGCGACGTCGGCGAGCTCGGGGTCGATGACGAGAATCCGGGCCCCCGAGTCGGCCAGGAGGTGGTGCAGCTCGCGCCCGTGGTACATCGGGTTGAGCAGCGGCACGATCGCCCCGCAGCGCCAGGCGGCGAGCAGGGTGACGACGGCGGTGGGGACGTTCTGGAGCAGGATGCCCACCCGGTCGCCGGGTCCGATGCCCGCCTCGCGGAGAGCGGCGGCCAGGGCGTCGGCCGCCTCGTCGAGCTCGCGCGCGGACCACACGCGGCCGTCGTGGAGCAGCGCGTCACCGTCCGGGTCCCGCTCGACCCGCGCCCGCCACGCCGAGGTGAGGTCGGGCGCGACGTCGGGCAGCGCCGTCGGCATACCGGGCGGGTAGTGCTGCAGCCACGGTCTGGTCGTCATCGTCCACCTCCGTCGACCGAGCGATCGCTCGGTCGGGTGTACGGTAGCAGCCCCACCCCGCGCGCGGCTGGCACCACCCACCTCGCGCGGGGTGCCTGCCATCGACGAGGACGAGGAGCCCGCGTGACCCCCGGGGACTGGCGCACCTACGAGCAGGACGACCTCTCCGGGATCCTGGAGGCGGCCCTCGGTTGCTTCGTCGCGCAGGGCTACCACGGCACGTCGATCCGCGAGATCGCGACGCGGGCGGGACTCTCGGTGCCGGGGCTCTACCACCACTTCCCCTCCAAGCAGGCGATGCTCGTGGCGGTCATGCAGCACGCGATGGCCGACCTGTGGTGGCGCAGCGAGGCGGCCGCGGCCGGGACCGGCCCGGGGTCGTGGGACCAGCTGGCCGCGCAGGTGGAGTGCCTCGTGCTCTTCCACTGCCGCCGGCAGGACCTGGCCTTCATCGCCTGGAGCGAGATCCGCAGCCTCACCCCTGAGCACCGCAGCGAGCACATCGCCCGGCGGGACCGCCAGCAGCGGGTGCTGGACCGCATCGTCGAGCAGGGCGTGGCCGACGGGACGTTGCGGGCCGCCCGCCCGCGCGAGGCCAGCCGCGCGGTGACGACGCTGTGCACCGCCGTCGCCCAGTGGTACCGCGAGGACGGGCCGCTCACCCCGGAGGAACTCGCGGCGGAGTACGTCGCCCTCGCCGGCGCCATGCTGGGGCACGAGGTCCCGGTCCGACACGTCTGAGGTCGTGCCCAAGGCTGTGGCTGACGCCGCGGCTGAGGTCGTGCCGGACGTCGTGCCTGACGCCGCAGCGAAGGTCGTGGCCGAGGTGGTACCTGAGGTCGTGCCTGAGCAGTTGCCTGCAGGCCGGAGCCCTCGGCCGGTGGGGGCCGAGGTGCGGGGCGTCACCCTCGCAGCTTCCATCGCACACCCGTGGGGTCCACGTCTGCCGTGGCACCTCGCTGGTGGACCCAGGTGTGGTGGCGTGGGCAGAGCAAGGCGTAGTTCGACAGGTCCGACCGGCCACCGTGGGCCCAGTGCACCACGTGGTGCGCGTCGCACCAGGTCGCGGGCACACTGCACCCCGGGAACGTGCACCCCTGGTCGCGGTGGGCCAGCGCCCTTCGTTGACCCGGCGTGACCAGGCGTCGGGCCTGACCCAGGTCCAGGATCTCCCCCTGGCTGCCGAGCACGGCGGGGATGAGGTCGGCCTCGCAGGCCAGTTGCCGCACCTGCCCGGCCGAGAGGAACCCGCCGTGGACCGTGCGCCCCGCATCTGCCCCACTCCCAGCATCAGCACCAGAGTCGTTGGCGGCCTGCCCGAGGGCCTCTTTCAGCGCGTCCAGCGGGACGGTGACCATGACCTGGGCCTTGGGTGTGGTCGGCTGCCCCTGGGTGCCGGCCACACCACGCCGCAGCGTGGTCAGGAACGCGTCGTAGCGCCGCTGGCCCGCGGTCCGCGTGTCGACCTCGCCGGTCGCGTCCTGCTCCTTCCGGCTCGCGGGCGCGGCCAGCGGAGACATGAGGATCGCCCTGATCGTCTCCAGGTCGGTGTCGTCACCGACGGTGAGCACGAAGCGGCGCACCGAGCCGTCCGCGAGGGAGGACTCGTGCAAGTCGCGCAGCTGGTGCCGGCTGCGCTCGTCCTCGTCCTGGTCCCGCTGGGAGGTGCACACCGCGACCAGGCGGCGGCACACCCGCTCCAGGTCCTTCTCGGTGAACCCCTCTTTGGCCGCGGCCCGGGCCAGCAACGCGACAGCCGCGGCGTACTCCTCGGCGGGCACTGCACTGCGCACCCGGTCCAGCGCCCGCACGATGCGCGCCGCCCTCGCCAGGGGGATCCTCCCGTCCTCGACCGCGCTGACCAGCGGCTCGTGCACCGGCCGCTGCCCGGCCTGAGCCACCACCGCCACCTCGATCGCGTCCCGCCGCGACAGCCCCGGCGCGAGCAGGCATACCCAGTCCGGCACCGAGAACCCGGCCTCCACGTGCAACCCACGACCCACGCCCTCACGCACCAGCCTCACCAGGCGCGCCCGCGACGCGGCGATCACCTCCCCCAGCTCCCCCACCGCCCGGGTCAGCTCGGCCTCCTGCAGGCGGGCGGGATCCTCGCCGGGCGTGCCGCCCGACGGATCGTCCGAGCCCCCGAAGGCCCCCGCCAACCTCTTCATACGAACAACTGTACGAGTAGCCACCGACATACCCTGCCGCCACGCGTCGGTGCAGGTCAGCGGCCCAGCAACCGTGCCTTCGCCGCGGCGAACTCGCCGTCCGTGAGCGCCCCGCTGCGGTGCAGACGCGCCACGGACTCGAGCTCGGCGACCAGCGGGTGCCGGCCACCCTCGGGCGGCACGGGTTCGTCCGCGGGCGGCGGCTCCGCGCCGGGCCGACCCAGCGTCGGGATGACCGGCAGCCGCGGCCCATCGCTCCGCGCCCACGCCTCGTCGAGACCGTTGAACGTCTCCGGGGTGTAGTCGAGGGTGCCGAGCCCGACGGGCCCGTCGTCCGTCAGCGCGGTGACCCGACCCATGCTGAAGGTCTTGACTCGCTCGACCTGCAGCTCGGTGACGACGCTGCGCGGCACGTCGTCGACGACCGGGAGCCCGGCGCTCGGGTCGCCCAGGGTCAGCAGCCGCCGGTCGGTGACGACGAGCAGGCTGATGCTGCGGCGGATCCGCCAGCTGACGAAGAAGCCCTGCACCTCCTCGCCCGGCTGCAGCGCGAGCGCGAGGGAGCGACGGGCCGCGCGCAGGGTGCGCTTGCTGACCTTCTTGTCGCGGTATGCCGTGCCCTCGTCCGGCAGCGGCGGGTAATCGCTCACCCTCGCTCCCCTCGCCACGCGTGACCCATCAGGAGCGGAGGACCTTCTCCATCGGCCGACCCTTGGCGAGCTCGTCGACGAGCTTGTCGAGGAAGCGGATCTGCTGCATGAGCGGGTCCTCGACCTCCTGGACCTTGACCCCGCAGACCGACCCGGTGATCTGGTCGACGTTGGGGTTGATCTCCGCGGCGGCGAAGAAGTCCTCGAACGTCGTCCCGTCCTCGAGGTGCTTGGTCAGGGTGGCGTCGTCGAAGCCGGTCAGCCACTCGATGACCTCGCGCACCTCTCCCTCGGTGCGTCCCTTGCGCTCGGCCTTGGTGACGTAGTGCGGGTAGACCGAGGCGATGCTGGAGGTGAAGATGCGGCTCATGGCCCGATCGTAGTCAGCGGGCAGTGTCGCCGTCCGGGTCGTCCTCGGCCGAAGCGTCGTCGGTGCCCGTGTCGTTGGTGTCGGGCGTCTCGGGCACGGCGTCGGCACCACCGTCGGCGGTCTCGCGGTTCAGCGCGCCCGAGCCACCCTCGGAGACGGTGCCGCC
Source organism: Serinicoccus hydrothermalis (assembly GCF_001685415.1). Lineage (NCBI taxonomy): Bacteria > Bacillati > Actinomycetota > Actinomycetes > Micrococcales > Ornithinimicrobiaceae > Serinicoccus > Serinicoccus hydrothermalis. Next base: position 753,345 of record NZ_CP014989.1, read on the forward strand.
CTGGTCGGTGTCGTGAGTCATACCGTCAAATGTATGTCGCCGCGTGCCTCCGGTAATGTCGAACCCTCGTTCTTACCATTCATGACCACAAACGGTAAGATAAGTGCATGGTCGACGCCGGATGGCCGCGCACGGGACTCGAGTCCCTCCCGTGGGGGCCGTCCACGGGAGCGGTCGGGCTGACCCGGCGCGAGCGAGCCGCGGCGGCCAAGGACCGGTATGACGCGGCCCTCGTCCCCGAGATCGCCCACCTCGATCCCCGGTTGTCGCGCGAGGCGGAGGTCGAGTCCGAGGACGCCGTCACCGAGGTGGCGCGCTTCGACGCGCGCATGGGCCACGAGGTCCTGCCCTTCGCCGGCGTCCTTCTCCGCGGAGAGTCGATCGCCTCGTCGGACATCGAGCACATCACCTCTTCCGCGCGCAACATCGCCCTGGCCGAGGCGACGGGCGGGGTCGGGGGCAACGCCGCGCTCGTGGCGCGCAACGTGCACGCGATGGTCCGCGCCATCGACCGGACCACCGGGGTCGATCGCGACGGCATCCTGTCCCTGCACGCCGAGCTCATGGAGGGAGACCCGCGGCACGCGGCCGGCGTCCTGCGGCAGGAGCCGGTGTGGATCGGCGGGTTCGCCTCGACACCCGTCGGCGCCCACTTCGTCGCGCCGCACCACTCGCGGGTGCCGGCGGCGCTGGACGACCTCCTGCGCTTCTCGCGCCGCCCCGACCTGCCGCGAATCAGCCAGCTCGCGATCGCCCACGCCCAGTTCGAGACGATCCACCCCTTCACCGACGGCAACGGACGCGTCGGGCGCGCGCTCATGCACGTCATGCTGCGCGAGAGCGGTCTGGTGCAGCAGGGGCTCGTGCCGATCTCCGCCGGTCTCCTCACGGACACCAGCAGCTATCACCGCGCGCTGGACGCCTACCGCGAAGGTGAGCCCGAGCCCATCGTCCGCCTGTTCACCACGAGCGCGCTGCTCGCCGTGAGCAACGGCACCCGTCTCGTGGAGACGGTGCGGACGATCCGGCTCTCCTGGGACGACCGGCTCCGCGTCCGTCGCGGGGCGAACGCCTGGCGCGTCGCGGACCTGCTGCTCCGCCGGCCGTTGCTGACCGCACGGTTGCTGGAGTCCGAGCTGGGCCTCTCCCCCACGCACGCGCCCCGTGTCATGGCGCCGCTCCTCGATGCCGGCATCGTGCGAGCCGGGCGGCACCACTCCTCGCGCGCCGCCTACTGGTGGTCTCCCGAGCTGACCGACGCGGTGGACGACTTCGCGGTCAGGGCGGGGCGACGGCGGCTCTGACCCCGGCCGGGCAGCCCGCAGGCATACCGCGTGGGACGATACCAGCCATGTTCGTCGGCATCGACCTGGCCTGGAACGACCGGGCGCGCACCGGCCTCGCCGCGGTCGACGACGAGGGTCGGCTCCTCGGCTCGGCGACCTGCCGCTCGGACGAGGAGATCGACGAATGGCTGCGGGCATACCCGAGCCCTGACGTGGTCGCGATCGACGCGCCGCTCATCGTGCACAACCCGACCGGCCAGCGCCCCTGCGAGCGCATGGTCACCTCGGCGTTCGGACGCTTCGACGCGGGCTGCCACGCGAGCAACACGAGCAAGGCGTACATGAACCCGCCGCGCGCGGCCCGACTCGCGCAGCGCCAGGGCTGGGCACCCAACCCCTCTGCGACCGGACCCGGCGTCTGCCTGGAGGTCTACCCCCACCCGGCGATGGTCGGGCTGTTCGGCCTCGGCCGGATCCTCCCCTACAAGGGCAAGCGCGGCCGCAGCCTCGACGTCCGCCGCGCCGCGATGGTCGAGCTGCTCGACCGGATCGAGGGGCTGGGCGATCTCGACCTCAGCGGCAGCGTGCGCTGGCGCGAGATCAGGTATGCCGTCGAGCACGCCACGCGCCCCATGCACCTGGAGCACGTCGAGGACGAGATCGACGCGATCTTCTGCGCCCACCTCGCCCGGGTATGGCGTCACTCGCCGGGTGCGCTGCAGGTCTACGGGGACGTCGAGAGCGGCTACATCGTCGCCCCGCCGGCACCGTCGCACGCGGCGACGCCACGGCCAGGACGCGTGAGTCGAACCTCCGCCGGCTGACGAGAGCGAACGTCGATCTGGACTCGCTTCAGGAACCTTCGGACAGGTCTCGCAGGGTCAGCAGCTGCTTGCGCATCATGAGCAGGTCACCCCACGCCATGACCCACCGACGGGTGGCGTCGAGACGGGTCCCCGACGAGGCGAACCGGAGCACCGCGACAAGTCGGCATCCGCGGTCGGCCGGGGTCACGGCATACGTCACGCGGACGGCGCCGAAGAGCGCCCGACCCGGACGCGAGGTCATGCTGATCGTCACGGAACGGCCCGGCTCGACGGAGTCGACCTCGAAGATGGTCATGACCCGTTGCCCCGGGGCCAGGTCGCCGAGATGCGTGAGCAGGCGGCGGGGCGAGCGGCGCCCGAAGTTGTCGAACCAGTCGTAGGAGTACGGCGCCGCCCGCAGGTTGCCGAGCCACGCGAAGACGGTCCCAGGCTCGGCGCCCACGGAGACGGCACGGACGAGCCGGTCGCCGTGCATGCCCTCGTCGCACGGATACCGCCGGTCGACCTCGTCAGGGGTGGCACCCCACACCGTCGGCAGCCGCGAGAACGGCGCCTGGACGAACGTGCGCCTCACCATGGCTCCACATGTTCGCATGCGCGAGAGCCGGCCAACCGGACATGGTCGCTGGCCGAGGTGGGCAGTGTGCCCACCTGGTACTGGCAGGCGCTCGAGAGTGGGCATGTCGGTCGTCACTGGCACGTTGATCGCACGGGCTCCGCGACGGAGCCGCGAGGGAGGGAACGACATGACACGGACATCAGCCGCAACACTGCCAGTCGAGCGAAGAGCCAGGGGCAAGATGCCGAGCAGCATGCATGCGCATGCAGGAGATGTACGCTCATGACTGTGAGTACGAACCTGCAGATCCGCTCCGTGGACGAGTCTCTGGCTGCGGCGGCGAAGGCCGAGGCCGCACGCCGCCGGTTGAGCCTGTCTGACTACCTCAAGGAACTCATCGAGAAGGACCTCCAGGCGAACAGCATCACTGCCCGGCGGGAACGCCTCTTCGCTGAGATCAGGGCCAATCCCCCCATCGTCGGCCTCACAGCGGAAGACACCGCAGCGGCGGTGGCTCAGGCACGCGAGGAGATGGGGCTCTCGTGATCGTGCTCGACGCCTCCGCCTGGGTGGACATGGTGACCGGACTGGTCCCGCCCTTCGAGCCGGTCGATGACGTCGTGGTGCCACCTCACTTCGACGCCGAGGTCGTGGGTGCTCTTCGCGCCATCGAGCAACGTCGTGCCCTCCCAGCCGATGTCGCCAGACATCTGCTGGAGCACCACCTACGGGCTGGCTTCGCCGTCGAGCACGACCCGGCCGACGTGCGTCGTGCATGGGGCTGGCGCGACAGCATGTCCATCACCGATGCCTGGTATGCCGCCATGGCACTGCGCCACGCAGGCACCTGGGTCACGCGCGATGGGCGCGCGGCACGCACCGCGCGCAGACACGGCGTCCAGGTCCATGTACCAGAGGCACGCGCCTGAAACGGCATACCATGAAGCCGTGCCGGATGACTTCCTCATCGCCCACAACCCTGAGGACGGCTCGCGGCTGCCGTACCTGTTGCGCATCCCCCTCGGGCCGGACGGCGTCGTGCTGAAGGCACGGGAGACCTGGCCGCGGACCGGCAAGGTCTACTGCCACCGCGCCACCGGCTGGCCCGCCGACCCGGACCTGGTCGAGGTCGTGCCCACCCGCTCCTGCGTCCGGCGCGGCGCCAGCATCGACCTCGTCCTCGACCGGGGCCGGGAGAACCGCTCGCAGTTCGTCCTGACCCGAGCCCGCGGCCGCGAGGCGGTCTTCTGGCAGACCGCGCGCACCGCCAAGCAGGCCCGCCCCGCGGTGAGCCTCCCGACGGCGCGCGGCTCGGGCATACCCACCCTCGAGATCGTCGTCGACAGCCACGAGCGGTATGCCTGGTCCTTCGACCACCAGCAGGTCACCACCCGACGCGACGGGCTGCCGGCGGGGGACTACGCGGTCGAGGTCGCCGGCCGGGTGCTCGCGTCGGTCGAGCGCAAGAGCCTCGTCGACCTCGTCTCCACCCTGACCACCGGCAAGATGCGCTACCTGCTCGCCGACCTCTCCTCCCTGCCCACCGCGGCCGTCGTCGTCGAGGACCGCTACTCCGCCGTCTTCAAGCTCGACCGCGTCCGCCCCGCCGTCGTCGCCGACGCGCTCGGCGAGTGCCAGGCCCGCTTCCCCACCGTCCCGATCGTCTTCTGCGAGACCCGGGCCCTCGCCCAGGAGTGGACCTACCGCTTCCTCGCCGCCGCGCTCGCCCACGCCGGCGAGGAGACCCACGTCAAGACCGAGGCCACACCGCTCACCTCCGCGCGTGCCGCCAGCCCCGGCGAGGTGCGCAAGTGGGCGCGCGAGCACGGGTATACCCTCGCCGACCGCGGGCGCATCCCCCGCGAGGTGCGCGAGGCATTCGACGCACGGCGGTAGGACGGCACGCCCGTCCCCGGTGCCGCGGCGCCTATGCTGCGGAGGCGGCTGCACCAGGGGCCGGAGACGCCAGCACAGACCGGCCACGACGGCATCTCGACACGACAGGAGCACCATGCCCAACCACGACCTGCCCGACGAGGCGCGCGCGGTCGCCGCGCTCGGGGTCACCCCCGAAGCGCCCGCGGACCAGCCCGGGCACCGACCTCCGACCGTTCCCGGCGCCTCCACCCGCCCCTCGGGCACGCCCGAGCCGACCACCAACGTCGGCACCGACCGGATGCGGGTCATCGGCGACGGATTCACCTTCGTCACCGCCTGGGCACTCCGCGGCATCATCGTCGCGGGCGCGCTCTGGCTCGCCTGGTGGGTCCTGGACCGTGTCTGGTTCGGCGTCCTCCCGATCCTGCTCGCGCTCATCGTCGCGACCCTGCTCTCCCCCGTGGTCGCCCTCGGCCGACGGATCGGGCTGCACCCCACGCTCGCGACGGTCCTCACCCTCCTGCTGTCCGTGGGTCTGTTGGTGGGCGTCTTCGCCGCCCTCGCCCCGTCGATCACCTCGCAGTCCCGCGAGATCTTCGAGCAGGCCAGAGGCGGGGTCGACGAGGTGCGAGCCTGGATCAGCGGGCCGCCGCTCAACCTCGACAACGCGCAGATCGACGAATACCTGGGCACCGCCATCACCTGGCTGCAGGAGCGCAGCAGCGTGGCCGCCGGTGCAGTCGCCTCCGGCCTGGGCGTCGTCGGCTCCGCCCTGGTGACCCTCGGTCTCATGGTCGTGCTGCTGTTCTTCTTCCTCAAGGACGGGCCGAGCTTCCTGCCCTGGCTGCGACGCACCACCGGCCGCAGCACCGGCCGCCACCTCACCGAGGCGCTCACCCGCATGTGGACGACCCTCGGCGGCTTCATCCGCACCCAGGCGATCGTCAGTGCCGTGGACGCCGTGCTCATCGGCATCGGCCTGCTCATCCTTCAGGTGCCGCTCGCCCTCACCCTGGCCGTGCTCACCTTCTTCGGCGGCTTCATCCCCATCGTGGGCGCGGTCGTCGCGGGCGGCATCGCCGTGCTGGTGGCGCTGGTGACGCAGGGGCTGACCCAGGCGCTGATCGTGTTGGCGATCGTCATCGCGGTGCAGCAGATCGAGGGCAACGTCCTGCAGCCGGCCCTCCAGGGCCGCAGCATGCAGATGCACCCCGGCATCATCCTGCTCGCGGTCGCCGGCGGCAGCACCCTCTTCGGAGTCATCGGCGCCTTCCTGGCCGTCCCCTTCGCCGCCACCTTCGTGGTGCTGCTGCGCTACCTCAGCGAGCAGGTCGACCTGCGCAGCGGTGACATCGACGTCGAGCACGTCGCCTTCGCGACGCCGGAGGGGCGCGTCGCCGGGGCGCGGACGCAGTACCTCGGCGAGGTCGAGCGGTCCGAGCGCGCCGGCTCGCGCGACGACACGGCACCTGCGCAGTCCGCCCGTCCGGGCCTGCTCTCCTGGCTCTTCGGCCGGCACTGACCCCGCCTCGGCGGTCCCGTCCTGCGACGGGGACCGACCGGCATGGCGACGCGGCGGATCGGCTGTCACGCTGGTGCGATGGAGACGCTCCTCGACGCCGCACGCGACATGGTGACCCCCGAGACCGGTTGGAGCGCCGAGCTGTTGCTGCGCACCGTGCTGACGACCGTGGTGATGTTCCTGGCGATCGTGCTGCTGGCGCGCCTGTTCGGCACGCGCACCTTCGCCTCCTTCACCACCTACGACTTCCTCACCAACGTCGCCGCCGGCTCGCTCGTCGCCAGCGCCATCCTCAGCGACCGGATGGTCGAGGCGACCGTCGGTCTCGTCGTCCTCGTGGTGCTGCAGTATGCCGTGTCCGGCGCGGCCGCACGCTCCCGCGCGGCCCGGGACGCGGCGGACAACGACCCGGTGGTGCTCGTGCAGGACGGCCAGGTCCTCGAGCGCCCGATGCGTCGCGCGCGCGTCTCGCACGCCATCCTCGACCAGCACCTCCGGGCCTCGGGCCTCACCCGGGTCGACGAGGTCGGTCTCGCCGTGCTCGAGTCAGGCGGCTCGATCAGCGTCCTGCGTCGTGGCGCGGGCCGAGACCGCCGCTAGGCGGGGATGATCCCGCCCCAGTCGGTGAAGTACTGCAGCACCGGTGTGCCGGGGATCTCGTCGTCCCAGATCTGCGGGTCCACGTCGAAGACCTCGCCGGTCGCCAGCCCGTCCAGCCACGCCGTGAGGCCGAGCACGTTCTGCTTGACCATCTTGCCGCGGGCCTTGTGGCCGATGTTGCCGTCGCGGGTGTTGCCCGAGGTCTCGAAGAACACCGCTGGGTTGCTGTGCCCGGTCGGGTTGAGGCCGTTGTAGTCGAGCCCGAGCATCATCGCCGACACCACGCCGCCGCGGATGTCGATGACCGTGCCGTAGCCCACGTCGTACTTGTCCGTGCTGATGAAGCCGCGGTTGAGCGTCTCCAGCCACACGTGGCCCTGCATCTGCCGGGTGACGACGTCGTACTCCCCGCCCTCGATGCCCGGCAGCGTCGGCCCACCGGGGGCCAGCGAGATGCCGAGGGAGAACGTGATGGCCTCGCCCGTCTCCCGGTCGGTCTTCAGGCCCTGGTGGTGGATGTCGAGGGCATACGCCGGCTTGACCATCGTCCAGTACTCGTACCACGCCAGCGACTCGCGCGCGACGAAGGCGTCCGGCGCCCAGTCCCGGTTGAGGTCGACCAGCTGCTCGTTGCCGTCGGCGTCCAGCCGCGGCGCGTCAGCCTCCCGGTCCCACAGGATCGTCTGCCGGATGTTGCCCTCGGAGCCGTCCGGGTTGTAGCAGGGGATGACGTGGACGGTGAACTCCTCGCGGATCGCCCGCCACTCCTTCGCCCCGCTCGTGGCCAGGCGCTTGAGCACGGTCAGCGAGGAGTCGAGGCCGTAGGGCTCGTTGCCGTGGATCCGGCCCTGCACCCACACCGGCGTGTCCCCGGTGCCGACGGTCGCGACGTACAGCTCGCGCCCCTGCTCGGTGAGGCTCTCGGCGGTCCCGATCTCGGACAGCGTCCGCACCGTCACCGGGTAGCGGCTGCTCCGCTCCAGCTTGCGCAGCTGGTCCACCATGTCGCCGTAGGTGCGGATCGCCGCCAGCGGCGTGTCCTTGCCGGGGTCGGGGAAGTTCGGCGCGGCCGAGGCGACTCCCGGCCCGGCGACCGAGCCGCCGATCGCGACCAGGCTCCCCCATCCGAGCAGCGTACGTCGCGAGATCTGGGCAGGGGACATTTGAACCTCCAGGGGGTCGTCAGGGTGGCCACACGCTAGGGCGGTGATGGTCAAGCCCGGGTATGCCGTCGGTCAAGAGTTGATCAAGACGCGACGTCAAAGGGCCGCCGCCGACCGTCGAAAGCATGCCCCGGCGCGAATTCGACGGTCACCACCGCCGTGTCGACAAGGCGCGACCAGGGAAGTGCTGCCGGGGCGGGACAACGACGGTCACCGGCGCGAAACCACTGAGACGACTGGTCCACCCAGGGCGTCTCAGCTGTCCACCCGGATGATCTCCTCCTGGTAGGGCGCGATGACGTCACCGGAGATGCGGCAGTCGAGCACGAGGAACCGGCGCGACTCCTCCGGCTCGGCGGCCCAGGCCTCGAGCCGGTCCAGGTCCGCCGGCGTCCGCACGACGACTCCCTCGGCCCCGACGCCGCCGGCCAGGGCGGCGAAGTCGGCCTCGGGGATCAGCATCGGTCCGCGCGCCAAGCCCTGCAGCCCGTAGAGGTTGACCTCGGCGCCGTAGGCCGCGTCGTTCCAGACCACGGCCAGGCCGCGGCGGCCGCGACCGGTATGCCCGGCTCGAGGTGCACCTCGTCGACGGCGGGCAGGACGACGTCATGGGGTTCACCCGCGCGCAGGTCATCCACGACTGTCTCGACGCCTACGAGGCGCACCTGGACTTCCTGCGCACCGTGTGAGGCGCCGGGGCCGGTGCCGGTCTAGGATGACGGGCGTGCCGCGGACGACCCTGGAGATCCCCTGGAGCCGGCTCGAGAGCGCGCTTGGCGAGCAGCTGGGAGACGGCGCGGTCAGTCGGCGGCCGATGGACCTGCACGCGCTCGCGCACGACGCGTCGCACTACCTGCTGACGCCCGAGCTGCTCGTCCGCCCCACGTCCGCGAGCCAGGTGGCCGCGGTGATGGCCGCCTGCGACCGCGTGGGCGCGCCCATCACCTTCCGTTCCGGCGGCACCAGCCTCTCCGGGCAGTCCGTCACCGACGCGGTGCTGGTCGACACCCGCCGGCACTTCACCGATGTCGAGGTGCTCGACGGCGGGGCCCGTGTCCGGGTCCAGCCGGGGGTGACGGTGCGTGCGGTGAACGCCCGGCTCGCGCCCTACCACCGCAAGCTCGGGCCGGATCCGGCCAGCGAGGGCGCCTGCACGCTCGGCGGCGTCATCGCCAACAACTCGAGCGGCATGCACTGCGGCACCGAGCTCAACACCTACGCCACGCTCGAGTCGCTGACCTTCGTGCTGCCCTCGGGCACCGTCATCGACTCGGGCGCCCCGGACGCCGAGGCGGAGCTGGCCGCCAGGGAGCCCGAGCTGGTCGCCGGGCTGCTGGCCCTGCGCCGGCAGGTGCTCGCCGACCCGGACTCGGTCGCGACGATCCGGCGGCTGTTCTCGATGAAGAACACCATGGGCTACGGCATCAACGCGCTGCTCGACTACGAGCGGCCGCTCGACATGCTCGTGCACCTCATGGTGGGCAGCGAGGGCACGCTCGGCTTCGTCGCCTCCGCCGTCCTGGCGACCGTGCCCGTCCACCCCGAGGTAGCCACCGGTCTCCTCGTCCTCGACACCATCGCCGAGTCCACCGGCGCAGTCCCCGCGCTGGCCGGGACCGACGTCGCCACCGCCGAGCTGCTCGACGCCGCGTCGCTGCGGGTGGCCCAGCAGGACCCGGCCTGCCCTCCCCAGATCGCCTCCCTCGCCATCGAGGAGCACGCCGCGCTGCTGGTCGAGTGGCAGGGCGACACCCCCGCCGAGCTGGACGCCACGTTGGCGTCGGCGGCCGCCACCCTCGACGGGCTGGCGCTGACCGAGCCTGCCCGGCTCACCCGGGACGCCCGGGAGCGCGCCGCGCTGTGGAGGGTCCGCAAGGGTCTGTTCTCCGCCGTCGCCGAGGCCCGCCCCGCCGGCACCAACGCGCTGCTCGAGGATGTCGTCGTCGGCGTCGACGTGCTCGGGGAGACCTGCGTCGCGCTGACCGAGCTCTTCGACGCACACCGCTACGAGCAGTCGGTCATCTTCGGGCACGCCCGCGACGGCAACGTCCACTTCCTGCTCAACGAGCGCTTCGACGACCCCGATGCGATGCGCCGCTACGCCGCCTTCACCGAGGACATGGTCGACCTGGTGCTGGGCCAGGGCGGCTCGCTCAAGGCCGAGCACGGGACCGGCCGCATCATGGCCCCCTTCGTCCGGCGGCAGTACGGCGACGAGCTCTACGACGTCATGTGGCAGCTCAAGCGGCTCGTCGACCCACGTGGACTGCTCAACCCGGCGGCCGTCCTCTCCGACGAGCCCACGTCATACCTGCAGGACCTCAAGACCGCGCCGCCGGTCGAGGAGGAGGTCGACCGGTGCGTCGAGTGCGGCTACTGCGAGCCGGTCTGCCCGTCCAAGGACCTCACGCTCACCCCGCGCCAGCGGATCGTGGTGCGCCGCGACATCCAGACCGCGCGCGCCGCCGGCGACCACGCGCTCGCCGACTCCCTCGAGCGCGACTACGACTACGACGGCAACCAGACCTGTGCCGTCGACGGGATGTGCCAGAGCGCGTGCCCGGTCCGCATCGACACCGGCGCCCTCACCCGACGGCTGCGCCGGGAGTCCGTCACCCGCACGGCGCAGGCGGCCTGGGCAGGGGCGGCGAGGGCCTGGGGCACGGTCGCGCCCCTGGGAGGGCTGGCGCTGAGTGCGGCCCGCCTGGTGCCCTCCGGCGTCCCGGTGGCTGCCACGCGGGTGGTGCGCGCGGTGGCCGGCGCCGACGCCGTGCCGCTCTACGACGCGCGCCTGCCGCGCGGTGGCCGGCGCCGCCGTGAGCTCGACCCCGCCTCCCCCGCCGCCGTGCTCTTCAGCACCTGCATCGGCGAGATGTTCGGGACCGAGCCGGGCGGCCACCGCGGCGACCTGGGCTCCGGGGCGACCGGCGCACTCGTCGACCTGTGCGTGCGCGCCGACGTCCCGCTGCGCACGCCGGCCGGCATCCGCGACCTGTGCTGCGGCACCCCGTGGAAGTCCAAGGGGCTGGACGACGGGTATGCCGTCATGGCCGACCGGGTCGTCCCGGCCCTGCGGGAGGCCACCGAGGGTGGCCGGCTGCCGGTGGTGGTCGAGGCGTCCTCCTGCGCCGAGGGCCTCGTCGTGATGCTCGCCGAGCGCGCACCGGAGCTGCGGGTGGTGGACGCCGTCGACTTCGTCCGGGACACCGTGCTCCCCCGGCTCGCCGTGCGTCGCACCGACCGCACCGTCGTCGTGCACCCCACCTGCTCCTCCGAGCGGTCCGGCAGCACCGAGGCCCTGGTGGCCCTGGCTCGTGCGGTCTCGACCGACGTGGTGGTGCCGGTGTCCTGGGGCTGCTGTGCCTTCGCCGGGGACCGTGGTCTGCTGCACCCCGAGCTCACCGCCTCGGCCACCGCGGCGGAGGCCGCCGAGGTCGCCCTCGTCGTGACCCGGGACACCTCTCGAAAGCCGGGTTTCGTCTCGTGCAACCGCACCTGCGAGATCGGCATGACCAGGGCCACCGGCCACCCTTACCGGCACGTGCTCGAGCTGCTCGAGGAGGCGAGCCGCCTGTGAGCGACATCCGTGGTGTCAGCTGTTCACCCGGATGATCTCCTCCTGGTAGGGCGCGACGACGTCACGGGACACCCGGCAGTCGAGGACGAGGAACGAGCGCTCGTCGGCCGGCTGCGCCGCCCAGTCGGCGAGCTGGTCGAGGTCCTCCAGGCTCCGCACGACGACACCTCGGGCACCCACACCGGAGGCCAGCGCGGCGAAGTCGACCTCCGGGATGAGCATCGGCGCGAGCGCCAGCCCCTGCAGCCCGTAGAGGTTGACCTCGGCGCCGTAGGCCCCATCGTTCCACACCACGGCCATCCCTGACCCGCCGGCGACGCGCACCGCCGACTCCAGGTCGGCCAGGGCCATGAGCCCGCCGCCGTCCCCGGTGGTGAGCACGACCGTCGCGTCCGGGCGGGCCAGCGCGGCGCCGACCACCGAGGGCCAGCCCAGGCCGATCGACTGGAAGGCGGTGCCCACCATGATCATCCGGTCGGGCGCCGCCACCGGCCAGTACATGTTCGCCCACCCGATGAAGTGCCCACCGTCGGAGACGACGACCCGGTCCTGCGGCAGCAGCTCGCCGATCCGGACGGCGACCGACCGCGGGTCCAGCCGGCCGTCGGGCGCGAGGTCCTCCCCGGGGTGGTAGGCGCGCAGCTCGGCGACGGGGACGGACTCGCGCCAGGCGCCGGGCGCGTGGCCGAGCTCGCCGAGCTGCGCGGTGACCGCCCTGGCCACGATGGCCGCATCACCCTGGACGTAGCCCCCGACGTGAGGGTGGGTGGCCGCCGGCGCGACGTCGACCTGGAAGATGCGGGTGCCGGGCGCCAGCAGCGCTCCGAAGCGCATCGTGAACTGGTTGAGCGAGGCGCCGAAGACGACCGCCACGTCGGCCTCGCGCACGAGCTCCATCGCCCCCTCGGCACCCCAACCGCCGGCCACCCCCAGGTCGTACTCCGCCCGGGGGAAGATGTTGCGCCCCAGCGAGGTGGTGGCGGTCACCGCGCCGGTGGCGTCGGCGAGGTCCCCCAACGTCTCCCCCGCGCCGGCCAGCCACGCCCCACGCCCGGCGAGCAGCAGCGGCCGCTGCGCCCCGGCCAGGGCGGTGGCGATCTCCGTGATGGAGCCGGCGGCGAAGTCGCCGACGGGCTCACGGGGCGCCGGCGTCAGCGGGGCGGGCACCTCGGGCACCGGGCCGGCGTCGAGCTTGGCGACGTCGTAGGGCACTGCGAGCACGGTCGGCACCCGGTAGGTCAGCGCGTGCTCGATCGCGATGACCGTGGTCGCCGCCGCGTCGGTGCGACCGACGGTATACGTCCGCGCCCCCACCGCGGAGGCCAGCGCGATCTGGTCGACGTCCCAGGGGCGGGGGCCGGAGGTCGGGCCGTCGCCGACGACGAGGACGAGCGGCACCTTGGCCTGCACCGCCTCGGCCAGCGCCGTGAGCGTGTTGGTGAAGCCGGCGCCGTAGGTCGAGGTCGCCGCGGCGATCCGCCCGCTGGCACGCTGGTGGGCGTCCGCCGCCACGACTCCCCCGGCCTCGTGGCGGACCGCGGTGAACTGCACGTCGCTCGAGCGCTCGAGGGCGTCGAGGACGTGCGCGTTGCCGTTGCCCATGACCCCGAAGACGTGGTCGACGTGGCGGGCCAGGGTGCGGGCGACGTGGGCGGAGACGCTGGGCATACGAGTTTCCTCTGCTGGAGACATGACGGGATCGAGGCCGTATGTGTCTCCCGCGCCGGGCGCGGCTCCGTGCTCCTTTTTCGAGCACCGGCGCGCAGCGGCACCGGACCCCTCGACTATAGGTGCTGGCGGGGGCGGGCCGTCAGGACCGGTCGGTGTCCTCTCCCCCGGAGCCGATGAAGCGCGCCGCCAGCGCCTCCGACCCGCGGGCGAGCAGCGCCACGTCGGCACCGACCAGGACGAAGGAGGCACCCTGCTCGAGGTAGGCGTCCGCCACGGCGGGGTCGAAGGCGTTGACGCCCACGGGGGTCCCCGCCGCCCGCACCGCGTCGAAGGTCCGGAGCACGGCGGCCCGCACGTCCGGGTGCGTCTGCTGCCCCAGCACGCCCATGGACGCCGCCAGGTCGCTGGGCCCGACGAAGACCCCGTCGACGCCGTCGACCGCCCCGATCTCGGCCGACGCCTCGACGGCGGCCTCGGACTCGATCTGCACGAGCAGCGAGACGTGCTCCTCGGCCTGCTGGAGGTAGCCCTCGACGCGGTTCCACCGCGCCGAGCGGCCGAGGGCCGAGCCCACGCCCCGCCTGCCGCGGGGCGGGTAGCGGACCGCCGCGACGGCGTCGGCGGCCTCCTGCGCGCTGTCGACCATGGGCACGAGGATGGTCTGCGCGCCGAGGTCGAGCACCTGCTTGAGGAGGACCGGGTCGGCGGAGGGGACGCGGACGACCGGCAGGACGGGGTATGCCGCCACCGCCTGCAGCTGCGCGAGCACCGACTCCAGGCCGTTGGGGGCGTGCTCCATGTCGATGAGCAGCCAGTCCAGACCGGAGCCGGCGGCGATCTCGGCGACCAGCGGTGAGCCCGAGCTGAGCCACATGCCGACCATCGGCCGGTCCTTGGAGCCCAGCACGTCGCGGAAGGTCGGCGTCAGACGAAGCGGCACGTGACGGTCCCCATCTCGCGGTAGTCGCAGTGCACGTCGTCCCCGCGGGACACCCACATCGGCCGGGTGAACGACCCGGCCAGGATGATCTCGCCGGCTTCCAGCCGGGCGCCGTGCTGGTGGAACTTGTTGGCCAGCCAGGCCACCCCGGTCGCGGGGTGCCCGAGGACACCGGCGGCCACGCCGGTCTCCTCGACCTCCCCGTTGCGGGACAGCACCCCGGGGACCCAGCGCAGGTCGATCTCGTCCGGGCGCCGGCGCTCGTCACCGAGCACCATCGCACCGTAGGCGGCGTTGTCGCTGATGGTGTCGACGATGGTGCGGCCCTCGAGCTCGATGTGCGAGTTGAGGACCTCCAGCGCCGGGACGGCGTAGTCGATGGCGTCCAGGGTCTGCTCAAGGGTGCAGTCCGGCCCGGACAGCGGCCGAGCCAGCACGAAGGCGAGCTCGACCTCGATGCGGACATTGGAGAAGTGGTCGACCGGGATCTCGGCGCCCGAGGCGTGGACGGTGTCGTCGAACATCACGCCGTAGTCCGGCTCGGTGATCCCTGTGGCCTGCTGCATCGCCTTGGAGGTCAACCCGATCTTGCGGCCCACCAGTCGGCGACCGGCGGCGAGGTTCTGGTCACGCCACACGCCCTGGATGGCGTAGGAGTCCTCGATGGTCGCCTCGGGGTAGCGCGCCGTGATCCGGGGCACCACCGAGTGCGTCCGGTCCGCCTCGGCCAGCTCCTCGGCGATCGTGGCGATCTGCTCGGGTGTCAGCATCCGTGGTCATCCCTCGTCACAGCTGGTGCCCCAGCTTGTACTCGCCCTTCTTCCACTCGGGCATCTCCTCGTCCTCGTCCCGGCGGGTGTAGGAGAAGCCGTCGGCCCCGATGGTCACGCCCATCTCGGAGTCGTCGGTCCGCTCCCGCACCGGCTGCGGGTTGCCGTCGAGGTCGAGCACGAGGGAGGCCTCGGTGTACCAGCTCGGCACCACCGGGTTGCCCCACCAGTCGCGGCGCTGGTTGTCGTGCACGTCCCAGGTGATGACGGGGTTGTCCGGGTCGCCGGTGTAGTAGTCCTGGGTGTAGATCTCGACGCGGTGGCCGTCCGGGTCGCGCAGGTAGAGGTAGAAGGCGTTGGAGACGCCGTGCCGGCCCGGCCCGCGCTCGATGGCGTCCGAGCGGCGCAGCGCGCCGAGCTTGTCGCAGATCGCCAGGATGTTGTGCTTCTCGTGCGTGGAGAAGGCGACGTGGTGCATCCGCGGCCCGTCGCCGCCGGTCATCGCGGTGTCGTGCACGGTCGGCTTGCGCCGCATCCACGCGGCATACACCGTGCCCGCGTCGTCCTGGATGTCCTCGGTGACCCGGAAGCCGAGGTCCTGCATGAACCTCGTGGCCCGCGGGACGTCCGGGGTGACCTGGTTGAAGTGGTCCAGGCGCACCAGGGCGCCCGGGGTGTAGAGGTCGTAGCGCCACGCGAGCCGCTCGACGTGCTCCACGTCGTAGAAGAACTCGTAGGGGAACCCGAGCGGGTCGGTGACCCGCACCGAGTCGCCGATGCCCTTCGTGAAGCCCTCGGCCCGGCGCTCCACCCGGCAGCCGAGCTCGGTGTAGAAGTCGACCGCCCGGTCCAGCTCCTGCGGGCTGCGCACGCGGTAGGAGAAGGCCGCGACCGCGGCGACCGGGCCCTGGCGCAGCACGAGGTTGTGGTGGATGAACTCCTCGATGGAGCGCAGGTAGACGACCTCGTCGTCCTCCTCGGTGACGGTGAGCCCGAGGACGTCGACGTAGAACTCCCGCGAGGCGGCGAGGTCGGTGACGACGATCTCCATGTATGCGCAACGCAGGATGTCCGGCGGTGGCACGGAGGGCGTGGGGATGGGGTCGTCGGTCCGGATCGGCGCCTCCTGGGAGACGTAGTAGCCCGAGGACGTGAGGACCTTGCCGTCGTGGTTGCCGGCGTCGTTGCCGTCGTCGTGCGTGCTCATCGGTCGGCCTTCCCGAAGATGGGGTTGTGGGCCGCGCCGAGGGTGATGTGCACGGCCTGCTGGTCGGTGTAGAAGTCGATCGAACGGTAGCCGCCCTCGTGGCCGAGCCCGGAGGCCTTGACCCCGCCGAAGGGGGTGCGCAGGTCGCGCACGTTGTTGGAGTTGAGCCAGACCATCCCGGCCTCCACCGACTGGGCGAAGGTGTGGGCCCGGCGCAGGTCGTTGGTCCAGATGTAGGCCGCGAGCCCGTACCGCACGCCGTTGGCCAGCTCGAGCGCCTCCTCCTCGGTGTCGAAGGGGGTGATGGCGACGACGGGACCGAAGATCTCCTCCTGGAAGATCCGGGCGTCCGGCGGGACGTCGGCGAAGACGGTCGGGGCCACGAAGTTGCCGGTCTCGAAGCCCTCGGGGCGTCCTCCACCTGCGACCAGGCGACCCTCGGTCCTGCCGATCTCGACGTAGCTCATGACCTTGTCGAAGTGCTCGGGGTGGACCAGTGCACCGACCTCGGTGCGCTCGTCGTGCGGGTAGCCGACGACCACCCGCTCGGCCTGCGCGGCATACCGCTCGACGAACTCGTCGTAGACCTCGCGCTGCACGAGGATCCGGCTGCCGGCGGTGCAGCGCTCGCCGTTGAGCGAGAAGACCCCGAAGACCGTCGCGTTGATCGCGGCCTCGAGGTCGGCGTCGGCGAAGACGACCGCGGGCGACTTGCCGCCGAGCTCCATCGACAGGCCCTTGAGGTAGGGAGCGGCGTTGGCGAAGATGAGCTCGCCGGTGCGGCTCTCCCCGGTGAAGGAGATGAGGGGCACGTCCGGGTGCTTGACCAGCGCGTCGCCGGCCTCCTCCCCCAGCCCGTTGACGAGGTTGAAGACACCTTGCGGCAGCCCGGCCTCCTCGAAGATCCCCGCCCACAGGGAGGCGGACAGGGGCGTGAACTCGGCCGGCTTGAGCACGACCGTGTTGCCGGTGGCGAGCGCCGGACCCAGCTTCCACGACTCGAGCATGAAGGGCGTGTTCCAGGGGGTGATGAGCCCGGCGACACCGATCGGCTTGCGGTTGACGTAGTTGATCTGGCGCCCGGGCACCTTGTAGGTGTCGTCCGCCTGGGCGACGACGAGGTCGGCGAAGAAGCGGAAGTTCTCCGCCGCCCGACGCGCCTGCCCGAGGGCCTGGGTGATGGGCAGACCGGAGTCGAAGGACTCCAGCTCGGCCAGCCGGGCGTCCTGGGACTCGACGAGGTCGGCGATCCTGTGCAGCACCCTGCTGCGCTCGCGGGGCAGCATCCAGGGCCAGGGCCCGTCGGTGAAGGCCCGCCGCGCGGCGGCCACGGCCAGGTCGATGTCGGCCTTCTTCCCCGCGGCGGCGCGCAGGTAGGTCTCGTTGGAGACGGGGTCGAGCACCTCGAAGGTGCCGCCGTCCACGGAGTCGACCAGCTCGCCGTCGATGTAGTGCTGGATGTGCTCGGGCAGGTCGGCGGGCAGGTGCCGCTGCTCCTCGCGGGTGGCCGTGTCGCTCATCGGTCAGTCCTCCTGGGTGCTCGGGTCGGGGTGCGGGGAGGCCAGGGCCTCGGGGTGCTCGTGGACGAGGTAGGCGTCGAGGGTGGCGCAGCGGTGCCGCCGGGCGGCCGCCTCGACCTGGGCCGGGGACGCCCCGCGCTCGAGGAGCTCGAGGATCTCCTCGTGCTCGTGCACCGAATCCTGGGCGCGGCCGGGCACGAAGCTGAAGGTGGAGTCGCGCAGGTGGGCCAGCCGGGACCACTCGGCCTCGACCAGCTCGACCAGCCGCGGGTTGGGGCACCGCCCGAACAGCGTGGCGTGGAACTCCTGGTTGAGCCGGGTGAAGTCGTGCGGGTCGAAGTCGTCGAGGATGCGGATCAGCAGCGCGTTGACGTCCCGCGCCGCGCGGACGTCGCGCGCTGTGAGGTGGGGCGCGGCGAGCGCGGTCGCGGCGCCCTCGAGGATCGCCAGGGTCTCCATGCTGTGGCGGTATCCCGAGTCGTCGACCATCGACACGCGGGCACCGACGTTGCGCTCGAAGGTCACCAGCCCCTCGGCCTCCAGCCGGCGGATGGCCTCGCGCACCGGCACCACGCTCATGTCCAGCTCGCCGGCGATCGAGCCGAGCACCAGGCGGTATCCGGGGGCGAGCTCCTGGCGGGCGATGCCCGCCTTGATCCAGCGGTATGCCTGCTGCGACTTGCTGAGGCCGGCCGCCTCGGCGTCGCTCAGGCCTGTCGCCGCCACGCGTCGTACCTCGCTCTCCACTCGGCGTTCATCGGGAAGAGCCCGTCGACCTTGTGACCCTCGGCCACCCGCTCGGCGATCCAGGCGTCCTCGGCCTCCTTGGCGAGCGCCGCGTCGGCGACCTCCTCCGCCATACCCGGCGGGATGACGACCACCCCGTCGGCGTCGCCGACGATGACGTCCCCCGGCTGCACGGCGGTGCCGCCGCAGGCGATGGTCAGGTCGACGTCCCAGGGGACGTGCCGCCGGCCGAGGACCGCCGGGTGGGCCCCGGCGCTGTAGACGGGGATGCCGACCTCGGCGACGGCGTCGTGGTCGCGCACGCCCCCGTCGGTGACGATGCCGGCGGCTCCCCCCGCGTGGGCGCGGATGGCCAGGATGTCGCCGAGCGTGCCGGAGCCGGTCTCGCCGCGCGCCTCGATGACGATGACCTCACCCTCGCCGACGGCGTCGAAGGCCCGCTTCTGGGCGTTGTAGCCGCCGCCGTGGCTGGCGAAGAGGTCCTCGCGGTGCGGGACGAAGCGCAGCGTGCGGGCGAGCCCGACGAGCTTGGCCCCCGGGTGCATCGGGCGCACCCCGTCGATGGTGACGTTGTCGAGGCCGCGCTGGCGCAGCTGCTGCGACAGCCCGGCGACGGGCACCTGCTCCAGCTTGGCCCGCAGGTCGGGGTCCAGCCCCGGGGTCTTCTCCTGCGCCGGGAGGCCGGCCGCCTCGCGCGACCCCCAGGCCTCGCCCCGCTGGGTGTCGTCGACCGAGGGCAGCGCCCCCAGCTCCGCGTCGAAGGGCTGCTCCCCCTCGACGATCTTCGTGACCAGGCGTCCGCTCGACGGTGCGCCCGGCGCGGACGGTGCGTCGACCTCGACCTCGACCACGTCGCCGGGACCGATGACCGAGGACCCGGCGGGGGTGCCGGTGAGGATCACGTCGCCGCGCTCCAGGGTGAGGTGCTGCGCGAGGTCGGCGACGATCTGGGCGAGGCCGAAGAGCAGGCCCGCCGTCGTGTCCTCCTGGACCAGCTCGCCGTCGACCCACGTCCGCACCCGCAGTGCGTCGGGGTCCACGGACGCGGCGTCGATGAGCTGGGGGCCGACCGGGGTATACCCGTCGCGCCCCTTGGAGCGGACGTTGGAGCCCTTGTCGTTGGCGCGCAGGTCGTAGACCCCGAGGTCGTTGGCGGCCGTGATCCAGCCGACGTGCGACCACGCGTCCTCGGCGCCCACCCGGTGCGCCGGGGTCCCGATGACCAGGGCGATCTCGCCCTCGAAGGCCAGCAGCTCGGTGCCCGCCGGCCGCTCGACGCTCGCGCCGGACGCGGCGACCGAGCTGGACGGCTTGAGGAAGTAGGACGGATGCTCCGGGCGGCGTCCGCGCTGGTCCGCCCGGGAGGTGTAGCTGAGGTGGACGGCGATGATCTTGCCCGGCCGCTCGGGGAGCCCCGAGAAGCGGGGGTCGGCGTCGGGCGTGGCTGCTGGCTCGGTCATCGGGTCCTCTCGCTCGGCGGGTACCGGGATTGTATATGATCGGGGCGTGAGCGGCACCTGACCACCCTCCCGCACGGTCGACGAAGGAGTCACCCCCATGCAGTTCCACCACCACGGCTACGTCTCCGGCGACCCGCGGGTCGAGGACGCGGCGGGCACGGGCGTGGACCGCCCCACCGAGCTCCCCGAGGAGACCGACGTCCTCATCGTCGGCTCCGGTCCGGCGGGGATGCTGCTGGCGGCGCAGCTCTCGCAGTTCCCGCAGCTGACCACCCGCCTCGTGGAGCGGCGCGAGGGCCGCCTCGAGCTCGGGCAGGCCGACGGCATACAACCGCGCAGCGTGGAGACCTTCCAGGCGTTCGGCTTCGCGGAGCGCATCACCGCCGAGGCCTACAACATCGCCTACATGAACTTCTGGGGTCCCGACCCCGACGAGCCCGGCAACATCGTGCGGACCGCGCGGACCGAGGACTACGGCTTCAAGATCAGCGAGTTCCCGCACCTCATCGTCAACCAGGCGCGGGTGCTCGACTACTTCGCCGAGGCCGCCCGCCACGGCCCGGGGCGCATCGTGCCCGACTACGGCATCGAGTTCGTCGGCCTCACCGTCCACGACGAGGGCGAGCACCCGGTGGAGGTGCGCTTGCGGCACGTCGCCGGCGAGCGCGAGGGCGAGGAGGTCACCGTCCGCGCGAAGTACGTCGCTGGGTGCGACGGGGCGCGCAGCCGGGTGCGGGAGGCGATCGGGCGGCGCCACGTCGGCCAGCTCGCCGCGCACGCCTGGGGCGTCATGGACGTGCTGGTCAACACCGACTTCCCGGACTGGCGGACCAAGTGCGCGATCAACGCCGCCGCCGGCAACATCCTGCACATCCCCCGTGAGGGCGGCTACCTCTGCCGGATGTACATCGACCTCGGCGAGTCGCCCGAGGACCCGGACCACGCCATCCGCAAGACCCCGATCGAGGAGATCATCCGCCGGGCCAACGAGATCCTCCACCCCTACACGATCGACGTGCAGGAGGTCGCCTGGCACAGCGTCTACGAGGTCGGGCACCGGGTCACGGACAAGTTCGACGACGTGCCCGAGGGGTCGGACCGCACGCCGCGCGTCTTCCTCACCGGCGACGCCTGCCACACCCACAGCGCCAAGGCCGGCCAGGGCATGAACGTGTCGATGCAGGACGGCTTCAACCTCGGGTGGAAGCTCGGGCACGTCCTCACCGGGCTGAGCCCCGCCTCGCTGCTCTCGACCTACTCCGCGGAGCGGCAGCCGGTGGCGCAGGAGCTCATCGACTTCGACCGGGAGTGGTCCTCGCTCATGGCGCGCAAGCCGGAGGACATCACCGACCCCTCCGAGCTCGCCACCTTCTACCTCGGCACCGCCGAGTTCCCCTCCGGCTTCATGACGCAGTATGCCGCCTCCACCCTGGTCGCGGACGGCGAGCACCAGGGCCTCGCCGAGGGCTTCCCGCTGGGCAAGCGCTTCAAGTCCGTCGAGGTGGTCCGGGTGTGCGACGGCAACGCCGTGCACCTCGGTCACCACGCCCGTGCCGACGGCCGCTGGCGGGTCTACGCCTTCGCCGACGCCCCCGCCGCGGGCGAGCCCTCCGCGCTCGCCGACTGGGCCGACTGGGTGACCTCGCCCGACTCCCCCGTGCGCCGGCATACCCCGGACGGCGCCGACCCCGATGCCGTCTTCGACGTCAAGGTCGTCTACCAGCAGGGCTACGAGGACGTCGAGCTCGCGCAGGTCCCCGAGGTCTTCCGGCCCCGCAGCGGCCCGCTTGGGCTCATGGACTGGGAGAAGGTCTTCGCCGCCGCGCCGAACGCGTGGACCGAGGTCGACATCTTCGACGAGCGCTCCGTCTCGCGCGAGGGCGCCGTCGTCGTGGTCCGGCCGGACCAGTACGTCTCCGCGATCTTCCCGCTCTCCGCCCACGATGAGCTGGCCGCCTACTTCGACGGGCTCATGACCGGCGCGCCCGCGCAGGGCTGACCCCGGGCGCTCCCCTCGCTCAGACCGGGCGTCCCCACCCCAGCGCGGACCGCGCCACCTCGGCGCCCACGCGCGCCGGGTCCTGCGGAGCGCCGCGCAGGAGGCTGGCGAGGACGCCGTTGTAGACGAGCAGGACGGTGTCGACGATCTCCTCGACCCGCTCCGGGTCGGCCTCGGCGGCCAGCTCGCGCAGCCGGGTGACGAGCCCGGCGGTGTCCGCCGCGACCAGGTCGACGGCGGGGTCGGCTTCCTCCCCCGGCGTCGCCGGGCGCTCCGAGGCGGTCGCCAGGAAGGAGCACCACTGGGACGGCGAGGAGCGGTCCCGGTATGCCGTGAGCGCGTCGAAGACGGCGAGCACCCGCTCCTGCGGACCCGGTGCGGCGTCGACGCGCTCCTGCCAGACGGACTGCCAGTCGTCGAGGCGACGCCGCAGCACCTGCGCCAGCAGGCCGTCCTTGCTGCCCATGTGGGCATAGAGGGTGACGACCGAGACCCCGGCCTGCGAGGCCACCCGGTCCACCCCGGTCACCGCGATGCCCTCGGTGAAGAACAACGACTCGGCCGCGTCGAGGATCCGGGTGCGGGTCTGCTCCTTCGCCATGCTCCTAGTGTCACGTTCGTTTCATTATGAAACGAACGTTACAGTTTGCTGCCGCTCCACCGTCGCCGTCGCCGCTGGCCCTGGTGCTGGCCGGCGTGGTGCTCATCGCGGGCACCTACGGCATGGCGCGGTTCGGCGTCGGTCTGCTGCACCCCCAGATGGTCGCCGCCCGGCCCGGTCTGGAGGGGGCGCTGCGACCCGCGGGCACGGCACAGTTCGCGTCCTACTGCCTCGCCGTCCTCGTGGGAGGCCGGTTGGCCGGGACCCGGGCGCGTGAGGTCGCGCTCGCCGCGGGGGTGGTCGCCAGGGTCGGGGCGCTCGGGCTCATGCTCGCGCAGACCCCGGCCGTCTTCACCGCCGCCGCCTTCGTCGCCGGCGCCGGGGCGGGCCTCGCCTCGCCCGCCCTGGTCGCGCTCCTGGACCGCGCCGTGCCCGCGCAGCGCTCCGGCCTGACGCAGACCGCGGTGAACTCCGGGACCGCCGTCGGCCTGGTCGTCGTCGGCACGGTGGTGCTGCTGACCAGCGCCGTGGTGACCCCTTGGGTCCTGGTCGCCCTCGTGTGCGTCGGCTCCGGGTGGATGGTCCGTGCGCTGGCTCCGCCGGTCCCCGACCTTGAGCCCCGGTCCACGCGCGGCGACGGCACCGTCCGCAGCATGACCGCTCCCTGGCTGCTCGCCGCGGCGGCCGGCGCCGTCTCGGCCTACGTCTGGACCTACGGCCCCTCCGTGGTGGTGCGCGACACCGGCCTCGGCACCGACCGGATCGGCTGGCTCTGGGTCGTCGTCGGCGCCGGTGGGCTCATCGGGGTCCTCGCGGCCCGCCTGGTCGACCTCACCAGCCCGCTCAAGGCCTTCCTCGCCTGCTCCGCCCGATCCTGCTCGCCACCACCGTCGTGTCCGCGGCCACCCAGCTGTGGCCCGCCGTGCTGGCCCTGGCCCTCTTCGGCGCCGCCTACATGGCGCTGACGGGGACCCTCATCCTCTGGGGCCGGGTGCTACGGCCGCAGGATGCCGAGCAGGCGACGGCGTGGTTGTTCCTCGCCGTCTCGGTCGGCCAGGCGGTGGGCACCGCCCTCGTCGGCCCGTGACCGCTTGCCTCGCGAGCACCCCTCCAGGTCAGGAGGCCAGCTCGGCGCAGACCTGCGCCAGATCGGACTTCCCCTCGAAGCCGATGCCGGGGAGCTCGGGCATCGTGACGAAGCCGTCCTCGACGGCCACGCCGTCGGGGAAGCCGCCGAAGGGCTGGAACAGGTCGGGGTAGGACTCGTTCCCCCCGAGCCCGAGCCCGGCCGCGATGTTGAGGGACATCTGGTGCCCGCCGTGCGGGATGAACCGCTCCGGCGCCCACCCCAGCGGCGCCAGGGCGTCGAGGGTGCGGAGGTACTCGACCAGCCCGTAGCTGAGGGCGCAGTCGAACTGCAGGTAGTCCTTCGCCGGGTCGAGACCGCCGTAGCGGGCGAGGTTGAGGGCGTCGAGGTGGGAGAAGAGGTTCTCGCCGGTGGCGAGCGGGACCGTGGTGCGCCGCTCGGCGACCTGGCGCAGCCCGTCGTAGTCCAGCGGGTCGGTCGGCTCCTCGTACCAGTGGAGGTCGTACTCCTCCAGGGCGTCGAGGTATGCCGTCGCCTCCTGCGCGTCGAACCGCCCGTTGGCGTCGACCATGAGCCGCTGCCCGGGCCCGAGCACGGACAGGGCCGCCTCGATCCGGCGCCGGTCCTCGACGAGCGGGGCGCCGCCGATCTTCATCTTCACCACGGTGTAGCCACGGTCGAGGTAGCTGCGCAGCTCCTCCTGCAGACCGGCGTCCCCCTTGCCGGGGTGGTAGTAGCCGCCCGCCGCGTAGACGAAGACCCGCCGGTCCGCCGTGCCGCTGCCGTGCCGTTCGGCGATGAGGTCGTAGAGCGGACGCTCTTCCAGCTTGGCGCGCAGGTCCCAGAGGGCCATGTCGAGCACACCGACGGCGACCGAGCGCTCCCCGTGCCCACCGGGCTTCTCGTTGGTCATCATGACGTCCCAGGCACGGTGCGGGTCGATCTGGCCGGTGACGTCGAGCAGGGCCTCGGGGTCGGCCCCGGTGAGGCGTGGCACGAAGCGCTCCCGCATGAGCGACCCCTGGCCGTAGCGCCCGTTGCTGTTGAAGCCGAAGCCCACCAACGGTCGCCCGTCGCGCACCTCGTCGGTGACCACCGCGGCCAGGCTCAGGGTCATCTGGGAGAAGTCGACGACCGCGTTGCGGATCGGGCTGCTGATGGGGAAGGTGTGCTCGCGCACCTCGAGGATCCTCACGCGTCGGCCTCCTGGTCGCGGACGTGCTGGCGGACGGCCTCGGCGACCTCGGTGGTCGTCGCGCTCCCGCCCAGGTCGGGGGTGCGTATGCCGGCGGCCAGGCTGGCCTCGACCGCCGCGACGAGCTCGCCCGCGGCCCGCGGGTGGCCCAGGTGGTCGAGCATCATCGACGCGGCCCAGATCTGGCCGAGCGGGTTGGCGATGCCCTGGCCGGCGATGTCGGGCGCCGATCCGTGCACCGGCTCGAACATCGAGGGGTGCTCGCCCTCGGGGTTGAGGTTGGCGGACGGGGCGATGCCGATGCTGCCGATGATCGCCGCACCGAGGTCGGTGAGGATGTCGCCGAAGAGGTTGGAGGCGACGACGACGTCGAAGCGGCCGGGGTCGAGCACGAAGAGCGCCGACAGCGCGTCGATGTGGTAGTCCCGCACCTCCACGCCCGGGAAGTCCTGGGCGGTCTGGTGCACGACCTCGTCCCAGAACGGCATGGTGTGCACGATCCCGTTGGACTTCGTGGCCGAGGCCAGGGAGCCGGACCGGTCCGCGGCGAGCTGCAGGGCATACCGGGCGGCCCGCTCGACCCCGCGACGGGTGAAGACGGACTCCTGGACCGCGAACTCGTCGGGGGTGCCGCGGTACATCCGCCCGCCGACCTCGGAGTACTCGCCCTCGTTGTTCTCCCGGACCACGAGGAAGTCGATGTCCGTGCCGTCCCGCAGCCGAAGCGGGCACTCGATCCCGGGCATGAGCCGGACCGGGCGCAGGTTGATGTACTGCTTGAACGCGCGGCGGATGGGGATGAGCAGCCCCCAGAGCGAGACGTGGTCCGGCACGCCGGGGAAGCCCACCGCGCCGAGGAGGATCTGGTCGGCCTCGGCGAGCTGGTCCAGCCCGTCCTCGGGCATCATCCGGCCGGTCCTGGTGTAGTGCTCGCAGCTCCAGTCGTGGTGCTGCCAGGCGAACTCCAGGCCGTGCTTCTCCCCCACCGTCTCGAGGATCCCGAGGGTGGGTTCCATCACCTCGGTGCCGATCCCGTCACCGGGGATGACGGCGACCTTGACCTGCTGCGTGGACTGTGCGGATGACACCTACATACCTCCAAGTTGGGGAAGACGGACGTAGAGGACCTGGGTGAAGGCAAGATAGACCAGCAGCACGACCGCTGCGTTCACGGCCGTGTCCAGCAGGACCTGCCGGACGGTGGGACGCCCGGTCCTCATGCTGAGGGAGACGACCGTGCCGCCCACGATGCCCGCCAGGACGAAGCCGAGCCAGGGCAGCGCGACGACCCAGGCCGCCAGCAGCAGGACCGCCCGCCCGAGGTCGGCCCAGGTCAGAGCCTCCTCCTCGTGCTCCTCCGGGTCCTGTCTCGTGCGCCACCCGCTCACGAGGAGCCACACGCTGAGCACCGCGAGCACCACCATGACGGCGTCCGGCAGCAGGTTGGTGTGCGGGAAGCGGTATGCCCGTTGCACCCAGAAGGAGGCCACCAGGGCCAGCAGCAGCACGCCGGTGATGAGGTTCTTCACGAGCGGTCCCCCTCGGACTGCTTGACCATGTCCTCGGTGGCCGCACCCTTGCGGTTCTGCCAGAGGGGCCAGAGGAACCCGACCAGGGTCATGAGGATGAGCACGATGCTGAGCGGTCGGGTGAAGAACGTCAGCCAGGGCATCGCCTGGTCCGTGGAGGTGAGCAGACCCTGCACGAGCCCGCGCTCGGCGATCGGTCCCAGCACCAGGCCGAGCACGATCGGCGCCGCCCCGATGCCGGCCCGGCCGAGGAAGTAGGCCAGCACGCCGAGGACGAGCATGATGACGACGTCGACGACCGAGCTGCGGATGGCGTAGGCACCGACGATGGACATCACCGTGATCGCCGGCGCGAGGTAGCGAGCCGGGAGCCGCACCACCCCACGTTGCAGGGCACGGCCCCCGATGAGTCCCACCGGGGCCATCATGAGTGCGGAG
Source organism: Serinicoccus hydrothermalis (assembly GCF_001685415.1). Lineage (NCBI taxonomy): Bacteria > Bacillati > Actinomycetota > Actinomycetes > Micrococcales > Ornithinimicrobiaceae > Serinicoccus > Serinicoccus hydrothermalis. The sequence continues at coordinate 779,921 of NZ_CP014989.1, forward strand.
AGCGCGAGGGCGAAGGCGAAGGTGTAGACCAGGTCACCGGACTGGGTGAACAGGTCGGCACCCGGCCGCAGACCCTGGAGCAGCAGCACGCCCAGCACGATCGCGTCCGGCGGGGTCCCGGGGACCCCGAGCGTGAGCGTCGGGATGAAACCGCCACCGACGGTGCCGTTGTTGGCGGACTCCGCCGCCACCACCCCTTCGGCGCTCCCGCGACCGTACTCGTGCCGGGCCTTCGACGTGCGCTTCGCCTCGTTGTAGGCCACGAGGTTGGCGACGCTGCCGCCCGCCCCCGGAAGGATGCCGATGAGCGATCCGATGACCGAGGAGCGCAGCACGTTGACGGGACGCCGGACGAGGTCGAAGGCCATGCGCAGCGGCGAGCGAGACTCCTGGGTGCTGCCCTGCTGGACGTCGTACTCCCGCGTACGTCGCGCGACGAGCTTGATGACCTCCGGGATGGTGAACAGGCCGATGAGAGCCGGCACGAGCGGCACCCCGCCCTGCAGGCTCGGCTCGCCGAAGGTGAAGCGGACGTCCCCGCCGACCGGCGAGATGCCCACCGTGCCGAGAAGGACCCCGAGAGCGCCACCGATGAGTCCCTTGACGACCGAGCCGGTGCTCATGCCGACGATGATCGTGAGCCCGAAGATCGCCACCCAGAAGTACTCCTGCGGCCCGAAGCGCAGCGAGAAGTCCGCCAGCGGAGGGGCGAGGAAGATGAGGAAGACCACCCCCACCAGTCCGCCGACGACGGACCCGACGGTGGCGGCGACGATGGCCTCCTCGCTCCGCCCCTGCTTCGTCATCCGGTAGCCCTCGAAGGCCGTCGCGATGGAGCTGGGCGTGCCAGGGGCGTTGACGAGGATCGCGGTGAACGACCCACCGTAGATCGCTCCCATGTAGAAGGCACCGAGCAGCACCAGACCGGGACCGGGGTCCATGGCGAAGGTGAAGGGCACGAGCAGGGCCAGCCCCATGGTGGCGCTCAGCCCGGGCATGGCGCCGATGGCCATGCCGGCCACCGTGCCGACCAGGACGAGCAGCAGGGTCAGCGGGCTGACCAGTGCGACGAGGCCGGCGAGGGCATCACTCATCGAGCATCCCCAGCGAGCCGAGCAGCTCCTCGTACTCCGCCGTGCGGCTCTCGATCAGCTCGACGGACTCCTGCGGCCCGTAGTTCTCGAGGACGAACGCCTGCTCGCGGAAGTCCTCGACGAGGTCAGGGTCCTCGTTGACGGAGGCGAAGGTCTCCGCGAGGGAGTCGACGATCTCCTGCGGGGTGTCCTCCTGGACGCAGACGCCGCGGTAGGCGCCGTCGGCCATGTCGATCCCCTGCTCCGTGAAGGTGGGGACGTCCAGGCCGTCCATGCGCTCCTCGGACGCGACGGCCAGGGCCTTCACCTGGTCGCCCAGCTGGTCGATCTGCGGCGTGTAGCTCATGAGCGCGTCGACGTGACCACCCAGGAGCGCGGGCACCGCGGCCCCGGTCCCGTCGAAGGGGGTGTAGGAGACCTCGATGCCGGCCGCGTCGGCGAACTGCAGCGTGCCGATGTGGTTGGCGCTGAAGTCTCCGCTGCCACCGACGGACAGGCCGCCCGGGTCCTCCTTGGCCGCCGCCACGAAGTCGTCGACGGTCTCCATCTCGCTGTCGGCCGAGACGAGCAGGGCGTTCGGCGTGCTCTGGAAGAAGTAGACCGGCTTGATCTGCTCGGTCTCGTAGCCGGCGTCGTCGCGCAGCATGGGCTGCAGGATGATGTGGGGGATGTTGCAGCCCATCACCGTATAGCCGTCGGGGCGGGACCGGGTGAGCTCGGACCAGCCGAGCGCGCCACCGGCCCCGGGCTGGTAGGAGATCGAGACGCTCTGGCCCAGCGCCTCCTCCAACGGCTCCTGCTGGAGACGCGCGGTGATGTCGGACTCGCCACCAGGGTCGAAGGGCAGCACGTAGTCGATGCGCTTGGTGGGGTAGTCGGCAGCGGGATCTCCCCCACCTCCGCAGGCCGACAGGGTGAGGGCAAGGGCGGGCAGCACGGCCAGGGCCGTCGTGCGGGTGCGAATCATCGTTGACTCTCCTCCATGGGTGGGTGGGACTACAGGGCTGCGGTCACGGCCTCCACGACGTCACGCGTGGTGGCACCGCCACCGATGTCACGGGTGCGGACGTCGGCGGCGAGGGCCTTGTCGACGGCCTCGCGCAGTCGACCCGCCTCGTCGGGATGTCCGAGGTGGTCGAGCATGAGGGCCGCGGACAGGAAGGTGCCGACGGGGTTGGCGACGCCCTGGCCCGCGATGTCCGGTGCGGATCCGTGGACCGGCTCGAACATGGAGGGGGAACGGCGCTCGGGGTTGAGGTTGGCACTGCTGGCGAGCCCCAGGCTTCCTGCCATCGCACTGCCGAGGTCGGAGAGGATGTCGGCGTGCAGGTTGCTCGCGACGACGACCGACAAGTCCTCCGGACGCAGCACGAACTTGGCGGCCATCGCGTCCACGAGCACCTTCTCGGTCTCGACGTCGGGGTAGTCGGCGGCGACCCGGGCGAAGACGTCGTCCCAGAGCACCATGCCGTACTGCTGGGCGTTGCTCTTGGTCACGCAGGAGACCTTCCGCCGGTCGCGGGTACGCGCCAGGTCGAAGGCGAACCGCATGATGCGTTCGCAGCCCGCCTCGGTGAAGACGGCACTCTGCACCGCCACCTCGCCGGCACCCTCGCGACCGGCGAAGTTCCGCCCGCCGAACCCGGAGTACTCCCCCTCGCTGTTCTCCCGCACCACGACCCAGTCCAGCTCGCGCTCGTGGGCGTCGACGATCGGGGAGGGGACTCCGGGGTGGAAGGTGACCGGACGGACGTTGGCCCACTGGTCCAGGCCCTGGCAGACCGCCAACCGCAGACCCCAGAGGGTGATGTGGTCCGGGACGGTCGGCCACCCGACCGCGCCGAAGAGGATCGCATCCATGGTGCGGAGCTCGTCGAGGCCCTCCTCGGGCATCATCCGGCCGTGCTGCTCGTAGTAGGCCGTCCCCCAGTCGAAGTCGTGCCACTCCAGCTCGAAGGTCGGGTGGCGCTCCTGCAGCGCGGAGAGGACCTGCTTGGTCGCCTCGACGACCTCGGTGCCGACCCCGTCCGCCGGGATCGCTGCGATCTTGTGGAGCTTCGTCATGTCCAGCGACGCTAGGTTCGCCGGGTACCGGCCGTCCAAGACCAGTTATCGATAAGACCCATCCATGACGCTTATATCTCCTGGCCACGGCCCCTTCTCCACCAGGGTCAGGAGTGCCTGGGCCGCCGGGGTCAGCCGCGTCGGCCGATGGATGACGTCCACCTGCAGCTGCATCGGGTCGGCGAGGCGACAGACCCGCGCCCCGGCCTCGCGCGCCAGGGACTCCCAGGCGGAGGAGAGCACCGCGACCCCCACCCCGGCGAGGACCAGCGGCAGGATCGCCGAGCGGTGGGCGGTCTCGACCACGACCGTCATGGTGCTCCCGCCCATGAGCCGGTCGGCCATCTGTCGCATCACGCTCCCGGGAGGGGACACCACGATCCGCTGCCCGTCGAGGTCCCGGGCCGTCAGCGGCCGGTCCCCCGGCAGCGGGGAGTCCTCGGGCACCACGAGCACCATCTCCTGGTGCCCCAGGGTGTGCACCTCGATCCCGGCGGGGTACGGGGTCGCCAGGGCGCCGACCAGACCCATCTCGCACGTCCCGGTCCGCACCAGCTCGATCGCCTCGTCCCGGACGAACGACGCATGCGCGTTGACGATCAGCCTCGGGTGGACCGCGACCAGCCGGCGCATGACGGAGGCGAAGGGCTCCACCCCCTGGGAGGGCATGAGTGCCAGGTCGATCTGCCCCGTGAGCTCCTCCCCCACGGCACGCGTGGCCGCCCGTGCGGCATCGAGCTCCCTCAGCACCTGGCGGGCATGGGGCACCAGTGCGCGCCCGGCGTCGGTCAGCCTCACCCCGCTCGGGACGCGGTGCAGCAGCGGCACGCCGAGATCACGCTCGAGCGCGGCGACCGACTGCGACAGGGCCGGTTGGCTGACGTGCAGCTGGCTCGCGGCCCGTCCGAAACCGCCGTGCGTGACGACCCCGAGGAAGTAGGTCAGCTGTCGTACGTCCATCACCCCTCCTTCCACGGCGCGACGTCGCTTCCACACTCTCCGGTAAAGACACCGTCAAGGTCTGTCCAAGATCTTCCCAAGTTCCTGGTGGACCCCTGAACGCGGGGCTAGCGTCGGGAGCACTTCCCTGTGACCGAACGAACGAAGGTGTTCCCCTATGAAACGTCACGCGGTCTCCACCCGGCGACAGGTGCGGGGGTGGCTCGGTGCCCTCGTCGCCCTGATCATGACGGTCGCCCTGCTGCCCGGCGCGGTCCAGGCCGATCCGGACGACATCCAGATCAGCGACAACATGCGTCACGTGGACAACACGCCGAAGCGGTCCCCGCTGACGTCCACCAACTCCGACATCGCCTTCTGGGGCGACTACGCCTTCCAGGGCAACTACAACGGCTTCACGATCTGGGACATCTCCACGCCGCGGAACCCGCAGATCGTCAGCCAGGTGCTCTGCCCCGGCGGCCAGGGTGACATCTCGGTGACCAACGACGGCTCGCTGCTCTTCTTCTCGGTGGACTACGCGCGCACCAGCGACTCGTGCTCCAGCGAGGCCACCAACAGCGGCGACCCGGACGGCTGGGAGGGCATGCGCGTCTTCGACATCAGCAACCTGCGCAACCCCGACTACGTCGGCGCGGTGGCGACCGAGTGCGGTTCGCACACGCACACCTACGTCCCGGACCCCGAGGGTGAGAACGCCTACCTCTACGTCTCGTCCTACGGCCCGAACGACGCCTTCCCCAACTGCCAGCCCCCGCACGACAGCATCTCGATCGTCGAGGTGCCGCTGGACGACCCGGGTTCGGCCTCGGTCGTCGCGGAGCCGGTCCTCTTCCCGGGCGGCGGTGCCCCGGGCACCAGCGGGTGCCACGACATCACCGTGGCCCCCGAGCGTGAGCTGGCCGCCGGCGCCTGCATGGGCAACGGCATCCTCATGGACATCTCCGACCCGGTGGACCCGCAGGTCATCGACCGGGTGCGGGACCGCAACTTCGCGTTCTGGCACTCGGCGACGTTCAACAACCACGGCACCAAGGTCGTCTTCACCGACGAGCTCGGCGGCGGTGGCGCGGCCACCTGCAACGAAGAGGTCGGCCCGAACCGCGGTGCCAACGCGATCTTCGACATCGCCGGCGCCGGGAGCTCGCGCGACCTGATGTTCCGCAGCTACTACAAGATCCCCCGGCACCAGACCGACAACGAGAACTGCGTGGCCCACAACGGCTCGCTGGTCCCGGTCACCGGCGGGGACGTCATGGTCCAGGCGTGGTACCAGGGTGGTGTCTCGGTCTACGACTTCACCAACTCCTCCGAGCCCGAGGAGATCGGCTACTTCGACCGTGGGGCGCTCTCCGACGAGTTCCTCACCCTCGGTGGCTCGTGGTCCGCGTACTACTACAACGGCTACATCTACTCCAGCGACATCCAGCAGGGTCTGGACGTGCTGCGCATCAACGGCACGCAGGGCGACCGTCGGGTCACCTTCGACGTGCTCAACGCGCAGACGCAGTACCAGTACGCCGAGGGTCGTTCACGCAACGGTATGCCGCGCATGACCGCCCAGGGCGACACCGAGGCCGCTCCGGTCATCGTCCCGGGGTCGCCCGGGGAGAAGTCCCGGACCCTCGAGGCCGGCCAGGCCGACCGCATGATGGCGCAGAGCGACTCGATGGAGACGGCCGAGGCGAACGACGCCGACGAGATGTTCATGCACATGATGGCCCCGCACCACCACCAGGCGGTCCTCATGAGCAGGATGGCTCCGTCGCGCGCCAGCGACCCGCAGGTCAAGGCGCTCGCGGACCGGATCCTCGTCGAGCAGGGCCTGGAGATCGACGCCATGCAGGGCTGGCAGGCCCGCAACGGCCTCCCGGTCACCAACGAGAAGAAGGCCTACCGCGAGATGCTGAAGGACCCGGAGATGGTCGAGATGATGGGCATGGCGACCAAGCAGGAGATGCGCGCCCTGCGCAACTCCGACGGCGCCGACTTCGACGCCCTCTTCCTCGACCTGATGATCCCGCACCACGAGGGCGCGATCGACATGGCCGTGGACGTGAGCGTCAACGGCACGGACTCCTTCGTCCGGCAGTTCGCCTCCGACCTCATGGTCACCCAGGAGGCGCAGATCTACGAGATGGAGCAGCTCCGCCAGGCGGTCTGACCCACCTCACGACGACGCCCGGCGCGCCTGCATCCCGCAGGCACGCCGGGCGCCGGCGAGTCCGGGCCGGGCAGGTATGCCCGTGCTCACCGGTCGAGCCGGTCCAGCTCCTCCAGCGCGTCGCGCCAGCGGCGCCGGCGCTCCTGCGGCGTCTGCTCCCACCAGGGATCACCCCGCTCCCCCAGACCGTGCTTGGCCAGGTCCACCCGTCGGCGGGCCGGTGCCGGGTCCTCGCCGCGGCGTCGGTGCGCCCGCACCGCAGAACGGCCGCGTCCCAGGTGGGACAGCAGCCGGGCGGCGGCCTCCTCGGGGATCTCGGGGTCCGCCCGGCGCCAGCGGCGTCCGTCGACGACCAGCCACCGCACGTCGTCCGTCGACCCGTCGCCCGCGCCTGCGTCGGCGTCGCTCACCCGTCCGCGCTCACCCGTCCGCGCTGCCCCGGCCGGCCGACCCCAGCTCACGGACGTCGAGCGTGAAGCCCTGGGCGCGCAGCGCCTCGACGAGGTCGTCGCCGAGCGCGACCGCGGGGGTGAGCACCCCGCCCCGGCGCCCGCTCTCGCCCCGCGTGGCGAGCAGCACCAGGCCGGACTGCCCGAGCTCGACGGAGGTCGCGGCATACCCCGGGTCGCCCAGGGCGGCGACCGTGGCGGCGTAGCGCCGGCCGGTCTCGGTCGTCGTGATCGTCTCGGTGCGGAAGCGCCCCGCCTCCTGCTGCTCCCGGCTCGGGCCCTCCCCCGGTGAGGGCAGCACCCGGTCCACGAGCGAGCGCAGCCCGGGGACCATCATCGACCCGGCGAGCGCGGCCATCCCGGTCGCGACGAGCCGCGCCCGCACGGCGCCCTGCCAGCCGCGGCCGGTGGAGACGAGCTCGCGGTAGCGGAACCGGGGCCCGTAGGCGCCGTCGAGCAGCGCGTCCGAGCGGCGCACCACGCGCGTGTTGTAGGACGCCATGAGGAAGGGCGCGACCCAGCGCCCGCTGTCCTCCTCGACGAAGGGCCGCATGACGTCGCGCTGCCCGGGCGCGCCGCTCCGGCCGCCGCTCAGCGCGAACGGGTCGGCGACCACGCGCCGCAGCGAGGGATCCTCCCCCATCCGGCGCAGCTGGATCCGGATCGAGTCGACGGTCCCGCCGCTGAAACCGCCCTTGGCCTCGCGGACCCACATCGTGGTGTCGGTCAGCCCACCGGCCCCGTCGGCCTCCGACGCCCGGTGCAGCAGGTGCACCCCCAGGTCGGAGGGCACCGAGTCGAAGCCGCAGGACACGACGACCCGTGCACCCGTCCCCTCGGCCACGGTGTGCGCCTGCTCGATGGCGTCCCGCACGAAGAGCACCTCCCCGGTGAGGTCGGCGTAGTCGCTGCCCGCCTCGGCGCAGGCCCGCACGAGCGGGAGGCCGTGCACCTGGTAGGGGCCGACCGTGCTGACGACCACGCGGGAGCGCTCCGCCAGCGCGCGCAGGCTCGCGTCGTCGGAGGAGTCCGCGACGACCAGCGGCCAGTCCCCCGCCCGGTCCCCCAGCCCGTCGCGGACCGCGCGCAGCCGCTCCTGCGACCGCCCCGCCAGCGCGACCACCGTGCCCTCGGGCGCGGCACCGAGGAGGTGCTCGGCCACGAGCGCGCCGACGAAGCCGGTCGCGCCGAAGACCGCGATGTCGACGTCGCGGCCCTCGTCGGAGGGTCCGCCGGCCGTCCGTTCCGGCTCGGTCACCGGTCGTCCTGCGGGGACGCGTCGTCCGCGTCCCCGCTCTCCTGGCGACGCCCGGCGGGGTGCGCCCGGATCGACTGCTCGATCTCGTGCCAGGCCTCCTCCAGCCCGCGCACCTCCCGGTCCGGGACGAAGACGTCCTCCTCCCCACCCGCGGCGTCCCGGCGCAGGATGTAGAGCCCCGCGGGCCGCGTCTCCCCGTCGACCTCGTGCCGCCAGGGGAGGTAGATCACCGTGGCCTCCTCCCCCTCGATCTCGGTGGTGCGGCTCTCCGGCCGCCGGCCCACCGGCAGCCGGACGACCTCGGCATACTCCGACCCGTTGTCCTGGGACTCGTCCATGCGTCGAGTCTGTCACCGCCGGGTGCCGCCGTCACCCCGGGTGCCCTCAGCCCTCGGCGAGCGCCCGGGCCAGGGCGGGCAGGTCCTCCACGGTGAGGTCGGGGGCACTGAGGTGGCCGGGGTAGCCACCACCGCCACGGGCCACCCAGGCGGTGCCCAGGCCCGCGCGGTGGGCGCCGTGGACGTCCCACGGGTGCACCGCGACCAGCATGGCCCGCTCGGCCGCCACCCCGCAGACGTCCAGCGCGTGCCGGTATGCCTCGGGCGCCGGCTTCCAGCGCGGCGCGTCCTCGACGCTCAGCAGCCGCTCCACCAGGTCCGCGGCGCCGGCACGCTCGAGCAGCCCCTGCGCGACCGCCGTGGAGCCGTTGCTCAGGGTCACCACCCGGAGCCCGGCCTCCCGCAGCGCGCGCAGACCAGGGACCACGTCGTCGTGCAGCGCGAGGTCACCGAAGCCGTCCATGACGTGGTCCACCGCTGCGGGGACGTCCTCGACCGAGCCGGCGAGGAACCCCGGCAGCAGCTCCCGGCCGACCTGCGCGAAGTCGGGGTTGTCGCCGGTGACGGTGAGCGCGAAGCCGTCCCGCAGGAGGGAGGCGAACCACGTCCCGGCCCACTCCTGCGGCACCCCGAGGTCGGCGAACCTGCGGCGCAGCGGCGACATGTCGGACAACGTCTCGTTGACGTCCAGGACCACCAGCTCGGGTCGGTGCGCGGCCACGGCATACCTCGAATTCTCGGGGGGAAGGGTGGGCCTGCACGCTACCGCGCCCCGTGGCACGCTGGTCGTCCCCGACGACGCCCAGGAGGCCACCCATGGACGCACCCCGCTACGACTCGCTCACCGCGCTGCTCGTCAACTGCTCCCTGACCCCGCAGGAGGAGGCCTCGCACACCGGCCGGCTGCTCGATGCGGTCGACCACCTCATGACCGGCGCCGGGGTGACGGTGGACCGGCTGCACGCGGTGAACCACGACATCGCGCCGGGGGTGCAGCCGGACATGCGCGAGCACGGCTGGGACAGCGACGAGTGGCCCGACCTGTGGCCCCGGGTCATGGCCGCCGACATCCTCGTGCTGGGCACGCCGCTGTGGCTGGGCGAGGAGTCCTCGGTGTGCCGCACCGTCATCGAGCGGCTCTACGCCATGTCCGGCGAGCTCAACGACGCCGGCCAGTCGATCTTCTACGGCAAGGTGGGCGGTGCGGTCATCACGGGCAACGAGGACGGCGTCAAGCACGCCTCGATGTCCCTCCTCTTCGCCCTGCAGCACCTCGGGCTGGTGATCCCGCCCCAGGCCGACTGCGGCTGGATCGGGGAGATCGGGCCGGGACCCTCCTACGGCGACCCGCGCGAGGGTCAGGACCCGGTGGGCCTGGACAGCGACTTCACCCGGCAGAACGCCACCATCATGAGCTGGAACCTCATGCACCTCGCGGGGATGCTGCGCTCCGCCGGAGGGCTGCCGACCTACGGCAACGACCGCAACGCGCTGGCCGACGGCGAGCGCTTCGGGTATGCCGCGCCCGGGCCGGTGGCCGACGCAGGCTGAGCCGGGCCCTGGGGTCGGCGGGCGACCTCAGCCGTCCGAGACCAGCGTCTCCTTGATCTTGGCGATCGCGAAGCCCCAGGCCTGGTCCACCGACGGCTTGCCCGGCACCGCGATCTCCTGCGGGTTGGTCACGGCGTCGAGCAGGGCGGGCCCGTCGTGGTCGAGCACCGAGGCGACCGCGGCGTCCACGTCGGCCGGGTTCTCGACCCGCTCCGCGTGCCAGCCCATCGACCGGGCCACGGCGGCCAGGTCCGGGTTGTCCAGCCGGGTGCCGAACTCCACGAGCCCGGCCTGCTCCATCTCCAGCTTGACCATGCCCAGCCGGCCGTTGTTGAACACCACGACCTTGATCGGCAGCTCGTAGGTCACGGCGGTCATGAGGTCGCCGAGCAGCATCGTCAGCCCGCCGTCGCCGCTGAAGGAGATGACCTGCCGACCGGGGTAGAGCGTCTGCGCGCCCAAGGCCTGCGGCATCGCGTTGGCCATCGACCCCAGGTTGTAGGACCCGATGAGCCGCTGCTCGGCGCGGAGGCGGACCAGCCGGGAGAGCCACACCGTCGACATACCGGTGTCGGAGGTGTAGACCGCGTCGGCGGCGGCGTGCGCGTCGACCGCGGCCGCGACCTGCTCGGGCCGGATCTGGTCGTCCGGGTTGTCCACCTTCTTGCGCAGGATGCCGAAGCGCTTGCTGTCGTAGTCGGGGCGCGCGAGCCGCTGCTGACCCTCCAGCCACTCCTCGTAGACCGTCCGGGCCCGGGACAGGTGCTTGCCCGCCTTCTTGCCCTTGGCCTTGACCGCCCCGGACAGCACCTTGGCGGTGGCCGCCGCGTCCCCGACGAGGGCGCAGTCCACCGGCGTGCGCCGGCCGAGGTGGCTCCCGGTGTCGTCCACCTGGACGACCGTGACCCCGGTCGGGTACCAGTCGCGGTAGGGGAAGTCGGTGCCGAGCATGAGGAGCAGGTCGCAGGTCTCCAGCGCCAGCTGGGCACCGGGGTTGCCGATGAGCCCGGACTGACCGACGTCGAAGGGGTTGTCGTGCTCGAGCTGCTCCTTGGCCTTGAGCGTGAGCACCATCGGCGCACGCAGCTTTCGGGCCAGGGCCAGGACCTCCTCCCGTCCGTCCAGCGCCCCGCGGCCGACGAGCATCGTCACCCGCTGCGCCCCGTCGAGCAGCCCGACGGCCTCGTCCACCAGGTCCGGTGCGGGGACGGTGCGCGGCTGCGGGCGGGCGAAGCTGCGCTCCTCGACGTCCTCGGGCAGCTCGAGGTCGCCGATGTCACCCGGGATCGTCAGCACCGAGACGCCGCGAGCGGTCAGCGCCGAGTTCACCGCCTGCTCCAGCAGGAAGGGGAAGTGCTGCGCGTTGGTGACGGTCCGGGTGAAGACGGAGACGTCGGCGAAGAGGACGTCGTTGTCGACCTCCTGGAACATCTCGGTGCCCATCTCGGAGGTGGGCACCTGCCCGCAGATCGCCAGCACCGGCGCGTGCGACTTCTTCGCGTCGTAGAGGCCGTTGAGCAGGTGGATGCTGCCCGGTCCCACGGTGCCCATGCAGACGCCCAGGGTGCCGGACAGCTGGGCCTGGGCCGACGCGGCGAAGGCGCCGGCCTCCTCGTGGCGCACCCCGACCCAGTCGATGCGTCCGCTGCGGCGGATCGCGTCGGTGATGGGGTTGAGCGCGTCACCGACCACCCCCCAGACGGTGCGCACGCCCTGGTCGGCGAGACGGTGGATGAGCAGGTCGGCCACGGTGGTCATGCGATGGTTCCTCCTTGGTGCGGCCGTGCCGCGGTCCCGGTGCTGGTCCCGGCACCGCTGTGCCGGTGGGGTCGGTGCGTCGGCGAGCGGAAGTGCTCGGGGTCGGCGCGCTCGAAGTCGCGGGCCCAGATCTCGTCCTCGCTGCCCTCGAGCAGCTCACCCTCCTCGAGCCAGGTGAAGAGCTCCTCGTAGGTCATCGACCGGGCGGGGTCGATGCGCCGGACCACGTGCTGCGGGCCGAGGTCGGAGAAGGACTTCAGACCCATCGAGGCCAGCAGCCGCATCGCCGACTTGACCGTGGCCTCCTGGTAGCGCTGCACCCGCGGGCCCTTGTCCGACACCACGACGGCGCGCGCCCGCCGGGGGTCCTGCGTCGCGACCCCGACCGGGCAGGTGTTGGTGTTGCACGTCTGCGCCTGGATGCAGCCGGTCGCCATCATCATCGCCCGCGCCGAGTTGCAGAAGTCCGCGCCCAGGGCGATCCGGCGGACGATGTCGTTGCCGCCGCTGATCTTGCCCGCGCAGCCGATGCGCACCTTGTCCCGCAGTCCGGTGCCGACCAGGGCGTTGTGCACGACGACCAGACCCTCGGTCAGCGGCGTCCCGACGTGGTCCACGAACTCCAGCGGGGCGGCGCCGGTGCCGCCCTCGGCGCCGTCGACGGTGATCCAGTCGGGGGTGATGCCGGTCTGGATCATGGCCTTGCACATCGCCAGCACCTCCACCCGGTCGCCGACGCACATCTTGAACCCGATGGGCTTGCCGTCGGAGAGCTCGCGCAGCCGCCGGACGAACTGCATGAGCTCGATCGGCGTGGAGAAGGCGGAGTGCGCCGCGGGGCTGACGCAGTCCTCCCTCTCCGGCACGTCGCGGGCGCTGGCGATCTCCGCCGTGACCTTGGACCCCGGCAGCACGCCGCCGATGCCCGGCTTGGCACCCTGGCTCAGCTTGATGAGGATTCCCTTGACCTCGGGCTTGGCGGCCTTCTCGGCGAAGGTGTCGGCGTCGAAGCCGCCGTCCTCGGTGCGGCAGCCGAAGTAGCCGGACCCGAACTCCCAGATGATGTCGGCGCCGTGCGCCAGGTGGTACTTGCTCAGGCCGCCCTCACCGGTCTCCTGCGCGAAGCCGCCGTGCCGCGCGCCGTAGTTCATCGCCATGATGGCGTTGCCGGACAGGGCGCCGAAGCTCATCGAGGAGACGTTGAGAAGAGCGATGTCGTAGGGCCGCGTGCAGTCCGGCCCGCCCAGGCGCACCCGCGGAGGGTCCGACATCGGCTCCAGCGGGTTGGCCGTGTGCAGCAGGTGGTCGTAGCCCGCCTGCATGATGTCCCGCTCGGTGCCGAAGGCCTCCTCGCTGGTCAGGCCCTTGGCCCGCTGGTAGATCATCGTCCGGGTGTCCCGGTCGAAGGGGCGCCCGTCGTAGTTCCGCTCGATGAAGTACTGCTGGATCTCCGGACGGATCGCCTCCAGGGCGTAGCGGGCGTGCCCGATGACCGGGTAGTTGCGCAGGATGGAGTGCTTGCGCTGCAGCAGGTCGCGCGCGGCGAGCGCCGCGACGGCCGCCCCGGTGGCGGCCAGCGCCGTGCCCGCCCGACCCAGGGCTCGTCCCTCGCTCATTCCTCACCACGTCCTTCCGGGTCGTCGGTGGCGCCGGGCCACCAGACGAACGTAGGACCTCGGGGGTCGGGCCGCGCGTCGAACCACCGGCATGCGTCGGCGGGGCCGCCGTCCGCTCACGACGAGGTCGGCACCCGCAGCGTCCACCCCTGGTCCAGCAGCCGCCAGGAGCGCCGCGTCACCCGCTCCTGCTCGACCTCGCCGTCGGTGTTGACCCGGAAGGCGTCCTCGTCGGCGACCGCCTCCACGACGATCTCCCGTCCGGAGGTGAGCGTGACGTCCTCCCGCCGGGTATGCCTGCCCTTGCGCAGGTCCAGCGCGAAGCCCACCCGTGCGCGGGGCGAGACGCCGTGGGCCACGAGCACCTCCACCTGGCCGTCGTTCGGCCGAGCGTGTGGGGCGACAGGGGTCCCGCCGCCGACCGAGGTCCCGAGCGCGAGCGTGACCATGAACTCGGGACGGTCGTCGTCCGCGGTGCCCTCCCCGTCGACCGTGACGTGCAGGTGCCACCCCTTGCTGGTGAGGCCCGCCCGCAGCGCACCCCAGGCGTAGGCCGCCTTGCCGAGCACGCCCTTGACGTCACCGGCGTGGGCGGTCGCCTCCGCGGCGACCCCGGCGTGCACGACGTTGACGACCACCGCACCGGTGTCGTCGACCACGAGGCCGCGCTCGAGCGTGCTGCCCGTGAGCGCCACCCGCGCCGCCTCGCGCGCGTCCAGCGGTATGCCCGCACCCCGCGCCAGGTCGTTGCCGGTGCCGAGCGGCACCACCCCCACCGGGCCGATGCGTCCCAGGAGGTCCTGGTCGTGCACTGACTTCAGGAAGCGGTGGATCGACCCGTCGCCGCCAAGGACCACGACGTCGCGGCCCACCGCCGAGGCGACGGCGGCGGCATACTCCTCCTCCGACCCCGGCGTCCGGTGGTCGAGCCGGCGCGAGGAGCAGGACTCCAGCTCGCGGCAGACCTGCGCGACGACGTCCCCCTCGGCGCTGCCCGCGCCGGAGTTGGACAGCACGAGGACGTCGCCGGTCGCGTCGCCCGCCTCGTCGGTCATGCGCGGGGCGCGAGACGTGCGGTGAGCACGGCGTGGGCCGCGGTCACGCCCACGCCCAGCGTCGGCTCGAGCTGCGGCCCGAAGTGGGGCGAGTGGTTGGTGACCGTCGGACCCTCGCCCTCGACCTCCTCGCGGGTCAGGCCACCGAAGAACCAGTAGACGCCGGGGACCTCGATCGCGTCCGGGAGGGCACCGAAGTCCTCGCTGCCCATGACGGCAGGGATCTCGTGGACCTCCTCCTCGCCGAGGGCCCCGCGCAGCACCTCGAGCACCGTGGCCGTCTCGTCCTCGTCGTTGACGAGGAGCGGGAAGGTGTAGATCTCCTCGATCTCCGGCTCCGGCGCGTCCGAGGCCATCGCCTCGGCGAGGATGACCCGGCGCAGCCCGGCGAGCAGGTGGTCGCGGACGTCGGCGTCGAGGTTGCGCATGTTGATCGTGAACTCCGCCGTCGCCGGGATGATGTTCTCCTTGAGCCCGGCATGGATGGTGGCGACGGTGATGACGGCGGCCTTCTGCGCCGCGACCTCACGGCTCTTGAGGCTCTGGATCCGTACGATCATGTGCGCGGCGAGCACCACCGGGTCGATGGTCGACTCGGGCTGCGAGCCGTGCCCGCCCCGGCCCCTGACCGTCACCCTCCAGGCGTCGGAGTAGGTCATCGCCGGGCCGGGTGTGAGGTCGATCGTGCCGGTGACCCCGGGCCACACGTGCTGGCCGTAGATCACCTCGGGTCGCTCCGCGCGGTCCCACAGCCCGTCCGCCAGCATGGCCGCGGCGCCCTGCGCCGTCTCCTCCCCGGGCTGGAAGAGGAAGACCACGGTGCCTGACCACGCGTCCCGGTCCCCCGCCAGGAGGGTCGCCGCGCCGATCGCGGCGGTGACGTGCATGTCGTGACCGCACGCGTGCATCACCGGGACGTCGCTGCCGTCCGGGAGGGTGCCGCGGGCCGTCGAGGCGTAGTCCAGGCCGGTGTCCTCCTCCACCGGGAGGGCGTCGGTGTCGGCCCGGAAGCCGACGACCGGGCCCTCGCCGTTGCGCAGGGTCGCGACCACACCGGTCCCGCCGCAGCGGAAGACCTCGTAGCCCAGGTCGCTCATCCGCTCCTCGATGAGCGAGGCGGTCGCCTCCTCCTGCATCGACAGCTCGGGGTGGCTGTGCAGATGCCGGTAGAGGTCGTGCAGCGACGCGCGCAGGTCGGGGTGCTCGTCCAGGATCGTCGTGGTCTCGGGCATACGGTGAGGGTATGCCGACCACCCACGCGGCCGCCGTCCGGGACCTCGTCACCGCCCGCCTCGACGAGGTGCTCGACGACCTCGCCCTCCTCGTGGCGCTGGAGACGCCGAGCCACCGCCGCGACCTGCTGCAGGCCGCGCTGCCGCGGATCGAGGCCTACCTCGTGCAGCGGCTGGGCGAGCCGGAGCGGCGCGTGCAGCACGACGGAGGGGAGCACGGCGACGTGCTCGACCTGGTCTGGGCGGGCTCGGGGATCGAGGGCGAGGTGGTGTCGCTGGCGCACTACGACACGGTGTGGCCCGAGGGGACCCTCGCCGACTGGCCGCTGCGCCGGGACGGCGACGTGCTCACCGGGCCGGGCGTGCTGGACATGAAGGTGGGCATCGTCCAGACGGTGTGGGCGCTGCTGGCGCTGCGCGAGCTCGGCGCGCCGCACCCGGACCTGCGGCTCGTGCTCACCGCGGACGAGGAGATCGGCTCCCGCGCCGGGCGCCCGCACCTGGAGGCGGCGGCGCGGGACGCGCTCGCCACCCTCATCACCGAGCCGAGCGCCGAGGGGGCGGTGAAGACGCGGCGCAAGGGGATGGTCTTCGCCGACCTCACCGTGCACGGCGTGGAGTCGCACGCGGGCCTGGACCCGGACGCCGGCGCCAGCGCGGTGCACGAGCTCGCCCGGCTGGTGCCCGCGGTCGTCGCGCTCGCCGACCGGGAGAGGCAGACCACGGTCAACGTCGGCACCATCTCAGGCGGGACCGGGCGCAACGTCGTCGCCGGACGGGCCACCTGCGCGGTCGACATCCGCATCCAGGACCCGGCCGAGGAGGACCGGGTCGTCGCCGCGCTGGAGGCGCTGCGGCCCACCGACGAGCGCTGCCGGCTCGAGGTGGCGATCGACCGCAACCGTCCCCCGATGAACCCCGGCGAGCACACCGACCGGCTGCTCGGGCTGGCTCGTGCGGCCGGCGCGGACCTGGGGGTCGAGGTGGACGACGTCGCGGTCGGGGGCGCCAGCGACGGAAACTTCGTCGCGGGCCTGGGGCTGCCGGTGCTCGACGGCCTCGGCGGGATCGGCGCCGGCCCGCACGCCCGGCACGAGCACGTGCTCGTGAGCGGCATACCCCGTCAGACCGCGCTCCTGGCCGGCCTCGTCGAGCAGCTGGGCCGCTGACGCGGGCGGGTACGGCCCCGCCCACGGCCGCCGCCGTCCCCTCGCTGCCCCGCTGCTCTTGCCGCGCACCAGGGGAACCTGTGCACGCCACACCAGCCCCACCCATACCTGTGCACCGTTGCTGGAGCAGGGCTGCAGAAATATCCTCAGCTCCGCCCCAACAAGCGTGCCCAGACTGGGATGCCCCGTACGGACGGGGTCCCTGGTCGGGTCTCGCGGGCCACCCGTCCCACCCCGGTATGCCGATCGGTGACACAGTGGGGACCATGCCTCGCTCCATGGCCACGAACACCGACGTCGACCTGCAGGGCCTGCTGGACTTCGTCCGGGACCGCCACAACCTGGTGCTCATCACCAGCCGCAAGGACGGACGTCCGCAGGCCTCGCCCGTCAGCGGCGGCGTCGACGAGGAGGGCCGGATCGTCATCTCGACCTACCCCGAGCGCGCCAAGACGCACAACGCGCGGCGCGACGCCGACGTGAGCGTGCTCGTGACCTCCGACGAGTTCGACGACGCCTGGGTCCAGGTCGACGGGACCTGCGAGGTGCTGGACGGCGAGGAGGCGATCGAGCCCCTGGTCGACTACTTCCGGAGCATCTCCGGCGAGCACCCGGACTGGGAGGAGTACCGCCAGGCGATGCGGGACCAGGGCAAGTCCCTGCTGCGCATCACCCCGAGCCGGTGGTCCCCGATCGCGACCGGCGGCTTCCCCCCTCGCCTCGCCGACGACTGAGCGGCACGACCGACCTGTCCGGTCGGCACACCTAGCGGCCCAGCCAGGGCGCGGCGGCGTCCCGGTGCGACTGCTGCTTGTCCTGCGCCATCCCGTCCCAGGTGCGCACGGCGAAGTTCGAGCGGCTGTTGGCCTCGAAGACCGAGCGGTGGTCCTCGACGAAGGTCCAGTAGAGCCCGTCCCAGGCCTCCCGCCAGTCCCCCGGCCCGAGGTCCGACATCTTCTTCAGGTAGTTGCTGCCCGAGACGTAGGGCTTGGTGGTGATGGCCTCGCCGGCCGCGAACTGGCTCATGGCATACACGTTGGGCACCATCACCCAGTCGTAGGCGTCCACGAAGAGCGACATGAACCAGCGGTAGACCTCGTCCGGGTGCACCCGCAGCAGGCACAGGGCGTTGCCGAGCACCATGAGCCGCTCGATGTGGTGTGCCCAGCCGCGCTCCAGCACCCGCCGGATGACGAGGTCCACCGGCTCCAGACCGGTCTCGCCGGTCCACCACGACTCGTCCAGCCCCCGCCCGTGCTCCAGCACGTTGCTCGTGCGCATCCGCCGCCCCCACAGCCGGTAGGTCGCCCGCATGTACTCCCGCCACCCGATGAGCTGGCGCACGAAGCCCTCCAGGCTCGGCAGGTCGACGTCGTGCTCGTCCGCCGCGGCGAGCGCACGCTCGAGCACCTGGTCGGGGTCGACGAGGCCGCAGTTGAGCGCCGGGGTGAGCGCCGCGTGGAAGATCACCGGGTGCTCGGCGCTGATCGCGTCCTCGTAGGGACCGAACTGGGTGAACCGCTCGTCGAGGAACCGGCGCAGCGCCGCGTCCGCCTCGCCCGGTGACGTGGCCCAGCAGAACGTCTCCGGGTCGCCCGGGGCGTCGGGGAAGTGCTCCCCCACCCAGTCGATCGCCTCGGTGACCCGGGTATGCCGTCGCGCCGGTCCGAGCGCAGGGTCCGGCACGGGGTGCCCGGCGGGCAGCTTCTTGCGGTTCTCCGGGTCGAAGGACCAGCGGCCGCCCACCGGCTGGTCGCCGTCCATGAGCACGTCCAGCCGCCGGCGCTGCCAGGAGTAGAAGTGCTGCATGCGGGCCCCGCCGGAGGCGAAGTGCTCGCGGATCTGCTCCCGGGTCGTGAGGAAGGCCGGGGTGTCGAGCACGTCCTCCGCGCGCAGCTCGTAGCCGCCCTCACGCAGCTGGTCGCGGCAGTGCCGCCCGAGCCAGTCGTCCGCCACGTCCAGCACGCTCACCCGGCCGGGCGAGAACTTCTCCACGAGCTCCACCAGGCCCCGGCCGCTGGACCGGTCCGGCGAGCTCTCGACGACCTCGACGTCCAGCCCCTGCTCCCGGGCGCGGTCGACGAAGCGGCGGGTCGCCGCCCGGTGCAGCACGAGCTTGTGCGCGTGGAACGGGTACTGCCGGTAGAGCAGGTCGTCCTCGACGACGACGAGCACCGTCCCGTCGGGCACGCGCAGCTGCTCCGCGTGCAGCTGGTGCGGGTAGACCAGCCGCACGTGGGTCCGGCCGCCGCTCACGCCGCCGCCCCCGCCACGCGCGCGACCACCTCGTGCTCGGGGTCCCACCAGCGCAGGCCGCGGACCGTCAGGGTGTCCGGTCGCCGCGCGTCCTCCTCCCGTTCCGCGGCCGCGGCGAGCACCTCCAGCGCCTCCCCGGCCTGCGCGACGGTCAGGAGCGTCGCGAGGGTGACGTGCGGGATCCAGGGCCGCTCGTCCGCGTCGTCCCAGGCGTCGGTGACGCGGGCCTGGGCGACCCGCGCCGCCAGCGGCGCGGCGACGAGGTCCGCGACGCTCAACCTGCGGCCGCCGAGCAGCACCAGGCCGTCGACCGGCAGGGACAGCGGCAGCAGCGGCGCCCAGACCTCGTGCGCGACCCGCAGCACGTCCTTGCCCGGGGCGACGTGCGAGCTCGCGACGGTCAGGTGCGGCCGGTGGGTGCGTCCGTGGTGCCGCGCGAGGGAGGCGATCCCGCCCTGCTCCAGCGCCTGCCAGCGGGCACGCACCCGCACGTCGTCCTCCGCGGTCAGCACCAGCTCCAGGGCGTGCGCCCGGCTCACGCGGCCCGCTCCGGGTCGCGCCCCGCACCGGCCATGGCCCAGCGCACGGTGGAGGTGCTCGCCCGGCCCAGCGGCCGCAGCACCCCGCGCGACAGGGTGGGCGAGGCCGGCAGCCCGAGCTCGGCGCGGGCCCAGTCCGGCAGGAGCGCGACACCACCTGCGGCGATGGCCCAGTAGCCGGGGCGCGAGACGACCGGCAGCGGGGGCTCGACCAGCAGGAAGCGGGCGGCCTCCCGGGCCTGCGTGGTCGCCTCCAGCTCGGGCCGGTATGCCCGCAGCTCCTCCTCCAACGCCCGCGCCGAGCGGGGCGGGTCGAGCACTCCGAGGTGGGCGGCGGACACGCCCGCCTGGGCGACGTAGGTGTCGGCCTCGGCGGGCGTCAGGGGACGCTGCGCGAAGGTCTGGTAGGCGCCGAGGAAGGACCACGCCTCCGCCACGTGGACCCACCGCAGCAGGTGCGGGTCGGAGGCGCGGTAGGGCCGGCCGAAGGCATCCTTGCCGCGGACCCGCTCGTGGATCGACCGCACGTGCCCGATGGTCTCCAGGGCGTGCTCGACGGTCCCGAAGGTCGTGGCCGCCAGGTAGGTGCTGGTGCGCTGCAGCCGGCCCCAGGGGTCGCCCTTGTAGCCCGAGTGCCCGGCGACGCCCGCCATGGCCATGGGGTGCAGCATCTGCAGCAGGAGCGCAGCCACCCCACCGGGGAACATCGCGGCGTCGGCGTGCACCCGCCATACCGGGTCCTCGTCGGTGAACCAGCGTTCCCCCGGCGAGTCCCAGATGCGCGCGGCCCGGTCGGCGGCGTCCTCGCCCGCGACCCGGGCGCGCAGCGCCGACCCCAGGGCGCTCTGCAGCCGGCCGAGAGCCACGGGCACCTCACCCACCTACGACAGACGCTGGACAAACTTGTGACACCCTCACTGTCCCACGGGCCACCGGCCCCGTCCACGCCAGGCTGCCCGACGTCCGGGGCGCGGGTACGGTCGAGTCATGTCTACCCCCACCTTCCCCGGCACCGACCGCACCTTCGCCCCGATCAACCTCGGGGGCAACCCGTTCGGCTGGACCGCCGACGCGGACGCCAGCTTCGCCGTCCTCGACGCCTTCCTCGCGGCGGGCGGCTCCTTCGTCGACACCGCCGACGCCTACTCCGCGTGGGCCGAGGGGCACGAGGGCGGGGAGTCCGAGGACATCATCGGGCGCTGGATGGAGGACCGCGGCAACCGCAACCAGGTGCTCGTCGCCACCAAGGTGGGCAAGAAGCCCGGGCGGGAGGGCCTGGGGCGGGACTCGGTGCTCGCCGCGCTGGACGAGTCGCTGGCCCGGCTGCGGACCGACCACCTCGACCTCTACTACGCGCACGCCGACGACGAGGACGTCGACATCGCCGACCAGGTGGCCACCTTCGACGAGGTCGTCCGCAGCGGCAAGGTGCGGGCGGTCGGCCTGTCGAACTACTCCCCCGACCGGCTGCGCGCCTTCCTCGAGACGGCGAAGGACCAGGGCGCCACCGTGCCGACCGCGATCCAGCCCCGCTACAGCCTCGTCTCGCGCGCCGACTACGAGCGCGACCTCGCCCCGCTCGTCGCGGACTTCGACCTCGCGGTCTTCTGCTACCCCGCCCTCGCCTCCGGCTTCCTCACCGGGAAGTACCGCACCGAGGAGGACTTCGCGGGGAACGCACGGGGTGGCGCCGCCCGCCGGTATGCCGAGGCCGGCGGCCTCGCGGTGGTCGACGTGCTGGTCGACGTGGCAGGGCGGCACGACGTGCAGCCCGCGAGCGTGGCCCTGGCCTGGCTGCTGGCCAAGGGGGTCACCGCACCGATCGCGTCCGCCTCCCGCCCCGAGCAGCTGGAGCCGCTCATGGCCGCGGTCACGCTGCGGCTGACCGAGGACGAGGTGGCCGAGCTGGACGAGGCGTCCTCCGGCTTCTGACCCGGGCGACGCCCACCCGTCCGCGTCGCACCATGGCCCTCCCGGGGGCCGGTCGCTATGCTGATCGGCGTCCGGGTCGGCATACGGGGAGGGACGGTCGCAGGTGGTCGGAGGAGAGCCAGCCGAGCTGAGGCGGTGCGGTCGCGACCTCGCGGCCGTCTCCGGGACCCTCGGGGCCGGGCGGAGCCGTCTGCTCGCCGGTGGAGGTATGCCCGCTCCCGGGCTCGGCCTCGCCTCGCAGGACACCCAGGTGGCCGCGGCCTACGACAGGGTGCTGCGCGCGGTCGAGCTCGCCGCCGGCCACCTGCAGCGGACGCTGCTGCACGACGCCGGCCACCTGGAGCAGGCGGCGGGCGACCTCGAGGCCTCGCCGTCGCCGCGGGAGATCCGACCGGAGCCGGGAGAGGATCGCGGCCCCGTGCTCGGCCGCGCCGAGCCGTACGGGCCGGGGCGCCGGCTGCCCGTCGACCGGGACGAGCTCCGCGACCTGCCCCGCGCCGCGCCCTACCGCACCGGCCCGGCGCTGGTCACCGACGAGCCGGACCGTCCCGACCTGCGCGATCTTCCCCGCGCGGAGCCCTACCGGCGCGGCCCCGCCCTGGACACCGAGGACCCGGGGACCGTCTCGTGATCACCCTCACGAGACCGGACGTGTGGCACCTGCGGGCGCAGACCTCGTGCCTGCAGGAGGCCATCGACGCCTGGCGCGGCCTGCGGGACGCCGGCGGCCACGCCGGCGCCGACAGCGCGGACGTCACGGCGCGGCTGGCCCGGGCCTGGGAGGGCAACCGGGCGGACTCCTACCTCGACTACGCCCCGAGGCTGACCCAGGGGCTGGAGCTCGTGCACGGCATGGCGCAGGCGGTCCTCACCCAGCTGCACGCCCTGCACGACCTCACCGCGTCCACGCAGCGCGACCTCGACGCCTCCTTCTCCCGGGCCAGTGCCGTGGCGGCCTCGGTGCGCCGGCTCGAGGACGTCGAGCAGGTGCGCTTCGAGCTGGACGACGAGGACGACGTCGAGGAGGTCGAGCGGGAGCACGACCGGGCGCGGGACCTCCTCGAGGCGGCCCGCCTCGAGATCGCCGAACGCTCGCGGGCGCTCGAGGCGACGGCGGCCGACGCCGACACCCTCGCCGCCGCCTGGGCCGGCCCGGCGGACGGCATACCGCTCTGGGACACCCCGCTGCGGGGAGCCCTGGGGCCCGGCGTGCGTCCCCTGCCGGAGCGGCCCGGGCCGCGCGGTGTCGAGCACCCGCCGGTCGAGGGCGCCGACGGCGGCCCGACCTACGACCCGCAGGCGCGCTGAGCCGCGACCGGCGGGTCAGACCTCGACGTCGTCGACGGTGGCGAGGTCTGGCAGGTCCTCGAAGATCGCGGGCGGCTCGCGCCACGGCTCGTGCTCGCCCCGCGCCGCCTCCTGGATCGCGGTCAGCACCCGCTCCGGCGTGCACGGGAGGTCGACGTGCCGCACCCCTAGGTGGGCGACCGCGTCGACGACGGCGTTCTGCACCGCCGGCGTCGACCCCACCGTCGCCGCCTCCCCGATCCCCTTGGCGCCCAACGGGTTCCGGTCGGTCGGGGTCGTCGTGAGGCTGGTCTCCAGCTGCACCAGGTCGCCGGCCGTGGGCAGCGTGTAGTCCGCCAGGCTGGCCGTGACCGGGTTTCCCTGCTCGTCGTAGCAGAACTCCTCCCACAGCGCCTGCGAGATCCCCTGCGCGCACCCCCCGTGCTGCTGGCCGCGCACGAGCAGCGGGTTGACCACGGTGCCGCAGTCGTCGACCGCGACGTGCCGCAGCAGCCGGACCGCCCCGGTCTCGACGTCGACCTCCACGACGCTGACGTGCGTGCCGAAGGGGAAGGTAGAGCCGTCCTGGGAGAAGTCGTGGTCCACGCGCAGGCCCTCCCCCTCCTCGTGCGCCCGGCGCGCCACCTCCTCCCAGGTCACCGAGGCACCCGGGACCCCCTTGACCTCGAACCGGCCGTCGGCCAGCTCCACGTCCGCCTCGGCCGTCTCCAGCAGGTCGGCCGCCAGCCGGAGCGCCTGCTCCCGCAGCTCCTGCGCCGCCTCCAGCACCGCGCTGCCGCCCAGCTGCAACGACCTCGCCCCGCCGGTGCCCCCGCCCGTCCGCACCCGGACCGTGTCGGACTGGACGTACTCCACCCGCTCCAGCGGCAGTCCGAGCGCGTCGGCCACGAGCATGGAGAAGGCGGTCGCGTGGCCCTGCCCGTGGGCGGACGTGCCCGCCATGACGAGGACCGAGCCGTCCTCGGCGACCCGGATCCCGGCATACTCCGAGCCGCCGAAACCGGTGATCTCGACGTAGCTGGCGATGCCGATCCCGAGCTGCCAGGACGCGCCCCGCTCCCGCCGGGCCCGCTGCTCGGCCCGCAGGTCCTCGACCCCGGCCGCGTCCAGCGCGGCCTGCAGGGTGGCGGCGTAGTCGCCGGTGTCGTAGCTCGCCCCGAACTTCGTCCCGTGCGGGAAGTCCTGCCCGGCGAGGAAGTTGCGCCGCCGGAACTCCTCGGGCTCCAGGCCCGCGGTCCGCGCCGCGTGGTCCATCACCCGTTCCAGCATGGCCGCGGCCTCCGGCCGGCCGGCGCCGCGGAAGGCACCGGTCGGCGCCGTGTTGGTCAGGACCGAGACCGCGTCGTAGCGCAGGCGAGGGATCCGGTACGCCCCCTCGGACATCGTGCGCGTCGACCCGCTCGCGAAGGAGCCGCCGAAGCCGGCGTACGCCCCGCAGTCGCCGACCATCCGTGCCCGCATCCCGGTGATGAGGCCCTCCTCGTCGAGCCCGACCTCGACGTACTGCACCTGGCCCCGGCTGCTCATCGAGAGCATGGTCTCGCTGCGCGTCTCCACCCACCGGACCGGTCGGCGCAGGAGGCACGCCGCCCGGACGACCGCCGCGTGCTCGGGGATGATCCCCGCCTTGCCGCCGAAGGCCCCGCCCACGTGCGGCGCCCGCACCCGGACCGCGTCGGCGGGCAGCCCGCTCCAGCGCACGAGGAGGCGCTGGGCCAGGTGCGGGTGCTGGGTGGCCAGGGTCACGTCCAGCCCGGTGACGGTCCCGTCGTCGTCGACCACTGGGCGGACGAGGATCCCGTGCCCCTCGATCGGGCTCGTCGCCATCCGGTTGTTCTCCATGCGCAGCCGCGCCACCCGGTGCGCACCGGCGAGCACGTCCGGCTCCCCCTCGGGGTCCTTGACCGCGAGCACGACGTTGGTGCCGAGGCCGGGGAACTGCCTGGGGGCGTCGTCGGCGAGCGCCTGCTCCATGTCGACCACCGCGGGCAGCTCCTCCTCGTCGACGTCGACGAGGTCGCCGGCGTCGACGGCGGCGGCCCGCCCGGTGGCGACGACCAGCGCGACCGGGTCGCCGACGTAGCGCACCCGGTCGGTCGCCAGGGCGGTGCGGGCGACGTCGTCGTGGATCTGCGCGAAGGGCGGCACCGGGTCGTCGCCGAGCTCGGCCGCCGTGAAGACCCCCACGACCCCGGGCGCCTGCGCCGCCGCAGCGGTGTCGATGCCGTGGACCAGCGCGTGCGGCGTCGGGCTGCGCACGAAGTCGGCGTGGAGTACCTCGGGGTCGTCGAGGTCGGCGTCCCCGACGAAGGTGCCCCGGCCGCGCAGCAGGTCGGGGTCCTCGACGCGGCGCACCTCGGTGCCCAGGATGGAGGTCCCTCGGGTGGGTGTCGGCATACCCCCATCCTGCCTCGCGACCGCTGCGGCGGCGACCGGCATGATGGGGGTATGCCTCCCACCTCGCCCGACCTGCTGGACCTGGACTCGCTGCTCACCGAGGACGAGCGCGCGGTGCGCGCCTCCGTGCGCCGGGCCTGCGAGGAGCACGTGCTCCCGCACGTCGCGGGGTGGTACGAGCGCGGCGAGGTGCCGCACGACCAGGTCCGTGAGCTGGCCCGCGAGTTCGGCTCGCTCGGGCTGCTCGGGATGCACCTGGAGGGCTACGGCTGCGCCGGGATGAGCGCGGTCGACTACGGCGTCGCGAGCACCGAGCTGGAGGCCGCCGACTCCGGCGTACGGTCGCTGGTCTCGGTGCAGGGGTCGCTGGCCATGCAGGCGCTGCACGCCTTCGGCAGCGAGGAGCAGAAGCAGGAGTGGCTGCCCCCGATGGCGGCCGGCGAGGCGATCGGCTGCTTCGGGCTCACCGAGCCCGACCACGGCTCGGACCCCGGCTCGATGACCACCCGGGCGGAGCGCGACGGGCAGGACTGGGTGCTCCGTGGCACCAAGACGTGGATCACCAGCGCCCCGCTCGCGGACGTCGCGGTGGTCTGGGCGCGCACCGGGGACGGGGTGCGCGGCTTCGTCGTGCCGACCGCGACCCCGGGCGTCAGCACCCCCACGATCCGGCACAAGATGTCGCTGCGCGCCTCCGTCACCGGGCAGGTCGTGCTCGAGGACGTGCGGCTGCCGGCGGACGCGGTGCTGCCCGGGGTGCGCGGGCTCAAGGGGCCATTGTCCTGCCTGTCGGAGGCGCGCTACGGGATCGTCTGGGGCTCGATGGGTGCCGCCCGCACGGCGCTGGAGACGGCGCTGTCGTATGCCGCGGAGCGCGAGCAGTTCGGGCGCCCGATCAGCGCCTTCCAGCTCACCCAGGCCAAGCTCGCCCGGATGCACCAGGCGTGGGCGACCGGCACCCTGCTCGCGCTGCACCTGGGCCGGCTCAAGGACAGCACCGGCCTGCGGCCCGAGCAGGTGAGCGTGGGCAAGCTCAACAACGTCACCGCCGCGCTGGAGATCTGCAGGACGGCGCGCACCATCCTCGGCGCCAACGGCGTCTCCGGCGAGTACCCGATCATGCGGCACGCCAACAACCTGGAGTCGGTGCTCACCTACGAGGGGACCGAGGAGATGCACACCCTGGTCGTCGGGCAGGCGCTCACCGGCCAGCAGGCCTACCGCTGACCGCCGGCCCCGCGCGGGGCGCCCACGCCCAGGTCCTCGAAGGCCGCCAGCAGCCGGGCCTCCAGCACCGGGGCGAGCGAACGGGCATACGTGTCGGTGATGTGGCTGCCCTGGCGGTAGACGAGCACGCCGCCGACCACCGGCGGGCACCGGTCCTGGCCGGGGCACACCCAGTCGTTCATCGTGACGAAGGTCGAGGTCGGCACCTGCGCCACCGCCCGCAGCAGCGGGCCGGTCCCGCTGCCCTCGTTGTAGTCGATGCGGCACCGGTCCAGGCCGTCGCGGTGGTCGGCGACGCAGGCGTAGACCTGGGTGTCCCCGGGCTGCACGGTGTCGGCCAGCGCGACGACCGGCACCCCCTCCTCGCCGAGCGTCCGCCACCGCTGCGCCATCCCCGCGGCGAGCGCCTCGCCGGACAGCTCGCCATCCTCCCCGACCCCCTGCGACTTCACCGATGAGGTGAGCACGACGTCCGGGGGGTCCTCGCGCAGCTCCTCGCCGACCTGGTCCCCCCACTCCCGGCAGGCCTGCGCTCGGGTCGGGTCGTCGAAGTGCACGAGGGTCGTGCTCCACGGGCAGGCGGAGCGGTAGTAGAGGTCCAGGCGCCAGCCCTGCTCCCGGCCCACCAGGTCGAGGGCACCGACCCACTGGGCGATCTTGGAGTCCCCGACGACGGCCACGTGCAGCCCCCCGTCGGCCTCCCCGTAGGTGCACCGCACCACTTCCTCCCCCGTGCTGTCGCACCCGTCGTCGTAGAGCGGCGGCACGTCCTGGATCGCCTCCAGGGGGTCGGGGGTGATGGAGGCGGCGTCGAGCACGAGGTCGTCGAGCTGCGGCGGCGGCGCCCCCTCGGTGCCTGTGGCGACCGGGGTATGCCGTTGCCCCTCTTCGGCCGCCTCGGACCCGGGCCCGTCGTCGGCGGCACCGAGCTCGGCCCCGGCGCGCCTCCCGACGGAGGCGTCGGCCGTCCCGGACGGCGGCGCACCGGTGCTCGCGGCGTCCCCCCGCAGCGCGCCCGCCCCCTGCGCCGAGGACCCTGCCACCTGGTTGGCGCGGACCTGCCGGTCCACCTCCCGGACCAGCAGGCCCCCCGCGGTGGCGGCCACGACGGTGCAGGCCAGGCCGAGCGCGAGGGCGGCGCGCGGCGCGGAGAGCCGGCCGCGGGCATACCGGACCGGCTGCTCGACGAGGAGGTAGCCGAGCACGGCGGGCACGACGGCGAGCGCGACCACGCCCAGCCCCGCCCACACGCCCAGCTCCCCGAAGCGCGCCTCCACCAGCACGAGCACGGGCCAGTGCCAGAGGTAGAGCGAGTAGGACAGGGCGCCGGTCCACTGCACCACGGGCCACGCGTAGAGGCGTGCGGGGCCGAACCTCGCCGAGGCGCGCACACCGCCGACCAGCATGGCGGCCACCCCGAGCGTCGGCACGAGGGTGGCCCAGCCGGGCCAGGCCGTGCCCGCCCCCAGCAGCACCCCACCGGCGAGCACGGCCACCGGCCCGACCCAGGCCAGCCCGGTGGCGAGCCGCACGGGGACCCGGTGCCACCAGACGGCTCCGAGCGCCACCAGCGCCCCCGCACCCAGCTGCCACAGCCGGGTGGTCGTGACGAAGTAGGCCTGCGGCGGGCTCGTGGCGCTGAGGTGTACGGCCCAGACGAAGGAGGGCAGCACGACCAGCACGGTCAGGAGCACCGCCACGGTGCGGACGACGCGCCACCCCCGGCGCCGGGCGACCCAGAGGGCGAGCAGGACGAGCAGCGGCCAGAGGACGTAGAACTGCTCCTCCACCGCGAGCGACCAGTAGTGCTGGACCGGTGAGGCGACCGAGTCCTCGGCCAGGTAGTCCACCGACCGGTCCGCCAGCCGCCAGTTGACGACGTAGAGCCCGGAGGCGACGACGTCCCAGCCGATCTCGCGCCACCGGACCTGTGGCACCCAGGCGAGCGTCAGCGCCGCGGTGGTGAGCAGCACCAGCGCGGAGGCCGGCAGCAGCCGGCGCGCCCGGCGGGCCCAGAACCGCGCCAGGTCCACCCGACCGGTGCGCGTCGCCTCGCGCAGGAGCAGGCCGGTGATGAGGTAGCCGGAGATGACGAAGAAGACGTCCACCCCGGAGAAGCCGCCCGGCAGCCACGGCACGCCCGCGTGGTAGAGCAGGACGAGCAGCACCGCGACCGCCCGCATCCCCTCGACGTCGGGTCGGTGGCCGGGGGTCGGATGACCACCGCCGGACCTGCTCATCCGGCAGATTATAGGTGGCGGGCGCGGTCGGTCACGCGTGCCAGGAGGCGGCTCACGGCATACCCGAGGCAGAAGAGCACGACCGTGGCCGCGACCGACGCCAGGAGGTACCACGGCTGCTCGAGCCACGGCAGCAGCGGCCGCTCCCGCTGGTAGAAGTAGTTGCCGCCGAAGGCCGCGTTGGCACCCACCGCCACCACGAGATAGACGCCGAACCACAGCAGCGCCCGCCGCATCCCGGGCAGGCTCGGCCGCCAGTCGGTCGTGACCCAGGCCAGGACCGGCATGAGCAGGGTGACGGCGTGGTTGACGAAGAAGCTCAGCCCCAGGATGTTGGTCGGCGGCTGGATGTTCTGCGGGTAGGCGAAGCTGGCCCAGGCCCACAGGCCGAAGAAGAACAGCACGTCCATGACCCGCCGGCTGCCCGTCACCAGGTAGACCAGCCCGAGCAGCGCCGACACCCGCGAGATGTGCAGCGGGAGCGTCTCGGCGGGGTCCCACCCGGTGGTGGCGTAGAACCCGTAGAGCGTGAGCTGCTGGAGCACCACGACGACGGCGAGGGTGCGGTACACCCCGGTCCGGTGCTCCCGCACCCACCCGCGGGCGGCGAGCAGCACGGCGGCGACGAGGAGCAGGGCGAGGACGTAGAGCAGGTGCTCAGGTCCCCCGATGGCGATCCAGGGCGGGTGCGGATCGAGGAAGTCCTCCACGCGGGTCGCGCTCAGACGACGACGACCCGGCTGCCCATGCTCATGAGGCCCTGGGCCCAGATCATCTCCATGGCGGCCACGGAGACCCGGGCGCAGCCGTGCGAGGCCGGGTAGGGCGGGATCGACGTCGAGCCGTGGACGGCGTAGTTGCCGGAGTAGAACATCGGGCGGTACATCTCACCCAGCTCGCCGTCCCGCCAGCCCTTGCTGTGGGTCAGCCACACGGCGAAGTCGCCCATCGGGGTGATGGCGTCGTAGGTGCCGTCGTTGAACTCGTAGGGCTCGCCGTTGCCGGTCGAGGTGTTGAGGGTCATGCTGGTGCCGCCGCCGCGCACCACGAGCAGCAGCTGGCTGGCCAGGTGCACCTCGACGTGGTCACCCCCGTAGACCGGGGCCGGCCGGTAGCCGGTGTCGAGGGCGCCGCGGGTGCCCGGGCCCACGATGCCGTCGCGCACGAGGCCGTGCGCCTTCTGCACGGCCCACACCGCCTGCTGGGTGAGGTGCCCGAAGCCCCCGTCGGGGGCCCCGCACCAGTAGCCCGTCGCGTTGAGCTGCTCCTGCAGCGCCCAGACCGCCTCCCCGCCGCTGCCGCGCTGCAGGATCGCCGGCGGTGCCGGCTCGGGCTCGGGCTCAGGTTCCGGTTCGGGCTCCGGCTCCGGTTCGGGCTCGGGCTCCGGCTCGGGCATCGCGAAGATGCCGCGGTCGTCCTGCAGGCCGCCGACCATGGCCCCCGCCATGAGACCGGCGCCCCCCTTGACCAGAGCACGCCGCGGCAGCGGCTCGGTGAGCACGCGACCGGCGTGCACGAGAAGTCGTCGCGTCCGCATCCTCGATCCCCTTCGTCGATGTCCGTCGACCAGTAGACGTGATCGACCCCTCCCCACGGTGCCAGCACACACCCGATGATGCGCAATCGTGACCTCAGACGTCACTCCCGCCACACACGCGACGGCGGAATATGCTGTCCTGAGTCGTCTCCCCCCACCGCCGTCCAGGAGGTCCATGATGGCCCGTCCCGCACGCTCCAGCATGAGCCTGTCCCGTCGCCGCATGCTCGCCCTCACCGGGGCCGGCGCCCTCGGCGCCTCGCTCGCCGCGTGCGGCGACAACACCGGACGCGGCACCGGCACCGGTGGCGAGGCCGCACCGTCCAGCGGGGGCGGCAGGGCCACCCTCGCGCAGTGGTACCACCAGTACGGCGAGGCCGGCACGCAGGACGCGGTCGAGCGGTATGCCGCGGACTACCCGGACGCGGACGTCACCGTGTCGTGGAAGCCGGGCGACTACGACCAGTCGACCGCCGCGTCGCTGCTCACCGATGCCGGCCCGGACGTCTTCGAGTACGGCAACGGGCCGACGATCGACATGATCAAGGGCGACCAGGTCGCCGACCTCACCGACCTCTTCGGCGACACCCTGGACGACTTCACCCCCTCGCTCGTGGAGCGCATGACCTACGACGGCAAGGTCTGGGCGGTGCCCCAGGTCCTTGACATGCAGGTGCTCGTCTACCGCCGCAGCATGCTCGAGGAGGCCGGCATCGAGCCGCCGCAGCAGATGGCCGACCTCGTGGCCGCGGCCAAGGAGCTGAGCCGGGGCGACGTCAAGGGGCTGTTCCTCGGCAACGACGGCGGTGCCGGCCTGCTCGGCGGGCCCATGCTCTGGGCGGCGGGCCTGGACTACCTCGACGGCGAGCAGGTGGGCTTCCAGGACGCCGGGGCCGCGGAGGCGCTCTCGGTCCTGCGCACGCTGTGGACCGATGAGTCCCTGCTGCTCGGGCAGGCCAAGGACTGGTTCGACCCGGAGGCCCTCACCGCCGGCCGGGCCGCGATGCAGTGGACCGGGCTGTGGACCTTCCCGGCCATCAGCGAGGCCCTCGGCGACGACTTCGGCGCGATCCCCTGGCCCGCGCTCGAGGGGGGCTCCCCCTCGGTGCCCGTCGGCGCCTACGGCTCCTGCGTGTCCACCCGCGCCACCGACGTCGAGGCGGCCCGGGCCTTCGTGCAGTGGCTGTGGATCGACCAGACCGACAAGCAGCTCGACTTCGCCACCGCCTACGGCTTCCACGTCCCCTCCCGCACCAGCCTCATCCCGGAGGCGGAGGTCCTGAGCAGCGGCCCCGCGGCCGACGCGGCGGGCTACGTCACGGAGTACGGCCACGCCCAGACCCCGCTGCTGTGGACGCCGCGCAGCGCCACCGCCTGGAGCGACATGATGAGCCGGATCGTGCGCGACGGCGCCGACCCGCAGGAGGAGCTGGACGCGCTCGTGCCGATCGTGGAGGACGAGCTGGAGCGGGTCACCGCCTGATGCCCACCCGGCGTCGCGGTCGACCCCGCGCCGGCACCGCCCTCTGGTTCTGGGTCTTCGTCGGTCCGTTCTTCGCCGGGCTCGTGCTGTTCATCTACGTCCCGATCGGCTGGAGCGTCTACCTCTCCTTCTTCGAGGCGTACAACACGGTGACGCCCACCGAGTTCGTCGGCCTGGCCAACTACCGCGACATGCTCGGCGACCGCGCGTTCCGCGAGTCGCTGCTGACGTTCGTGGTCTTCGCCGCCTTCATCGTGCCGACGACTTTCGCGCTGTCGCTGCTCACGGCGGTGCTGGTGGCGCGCACCCGGGTGATGCAGGCCTTCTTCCGCTCGGTCTTCTTCCTTCCGGTCGCCTGCTCCTACGTCGTCGCCGCGCTCATCTGGAAGATGTCGATCTTCTCCGGTATGCGCTCGGGCGTCGCCAACGCGGCGCTCGGGCTGGTGGGCGTCGACCCGATCCCGTGGCTGTCGCTGACCGACCCGCCGTGGTACTGGCTGGTCATCGTCTCGGCCCGGCTGTGGCTGCAGGTCGGGTTCTACATGATCCTCTTCCTCGCCGCCCTGCAGCGGATCCCGACGGTGCTCTACGAGGCGGCCGCGATCGACGGCGCCGAGGGGTGGCAGGTCTTCCGCCACATCACCTGGCCGCAGCTGCTGCCCGCCTCCACCGCGGTGCTGCTGCTCCTGCTCATCAACGCCTTCCAGGCCTTCGACGAGTTCTACAACATCCTGTCCAGCTTCGGCAGCTACCCGCCCTACGCCCGACCGCCGCTGGTCTACCTCTACTACACCGCGCTCGGCTCGGGGCAGAACTTCGGCGACGGCAGCGCCGGCGCGGTCATCCTCACCCTCATGATCGCGGTGGTGGCGCTGCTGCAGACCAGGGTGCTGCGCCTGGGCGGGAGGGACTGAGCATGCTCCACGAACGACGCCGGTATGCCGTCTTCCGGTGGGTGCTGCTGCTCGCCGGGACGCTGCTGTTCCTCCTGCCCTTCGCCCTGCTGCTGCGCGGCGCGCTGAGCACCGAGGCGGACCTGTCCTCCGCCCGGTGGCACTGGCTGCCGCCGACCTGGGAGTGGGGCAACCTCGCCGAGGTCTTCGACAACCGGACGGTGCCGATGGGACGGGCGCTGCTCAACAGCACCCTCATCGCCGTGAGCCAGACCGTCGGCGTGCTCGTGCTGTCCGGGATGGCCGGCTACGGGCTGGCCCGGATCCCCTACCGGTGGTCCAACGTCGTCTTCTGGCTCATCACCGTGACCCTGCTCATCCCCGCTGCCGTGACCTTCGTGCCGAGCTTCGTGCTCGTCTCCTCCCTGGGCTGGATCTCGACGCTGCGCGGGCTCATCGTCCCCGGCCTGTTCCAGGCGCTGGCGACCTTCCTCTTCCGGCAGTTCTTCCTCTCCTTCCCGAAGGAGATCGAGGAGGCGGCGGCGCTGGACGGCCTGTCCTGGTGGGGCACCTTCTGGCGGGTCGTCGTGCCCAACTCGACCGGCTTCGCCGCCGCCATCGGCACCATCACCTTCATCGGCAGCTGGAACGCCTTCCTCTGGCCGCTCGTCATCGGACGCACCCCCGACTCGTGGACGGTGCAGGTCGCGCTGTCGACCTACCTCACGGCGCAGACCTCGCAGATCAGCCTGCTCTTCGCGGCCGCCCTCGTGGCGATCCTCCCGCTGCTGCTGATGTTCCTCGTGCTCCAGCGCTGGATCGTCCAGGGCGTGGAGCGCACCGGCATCAGCGACTGACGCGTCCCGACCTCACAGGACGAGACGGCCGTCCGGACCGGCCACGACGGCCCGCAGCGCGGGCTCGGGGCCGGCCTCGACCGGGTGGTCCGCGCCGAGGAGGGCGAGCACCTCGCGGGCCCGTGCGGGCTCGGGGTGGTGCAGGGTGAGATCGAGGAGGTCGAGCTCGGGCAGGTCGTCGTCGGTCGGGTGGGCCTCGCCCCAGTCGATGAGGAAGGGCTGCACGCCGCCCAGGCCGAGCGGCCGCGGGACCGCCAGCCGCCAGGACAGCTCGGTCCCGCCCTGCGTCCGGCGCGAGGCGGGAGCCGGCGCACCGACCTCCAGCCCGGCGTCCCGGCCCAGGGCCAGGGTCCGGTCGAGGTCGTCGGGGCGGACCGCCCAGGCGTGCAGCCGCGGCGCGAAGGTGCCGCCCTCGAGCAGGTGGCCCAGGCCGAGCATCGTCGCCTCCGGGGGCACGGGCTCCTGCTCCGGGTCGGGGGCGAGCAGCTCAAGGTAGGCGCGGCCGACCCCTCCACCACGCAGGACGACCAGCGCGTTGCGCGTGCCCATCCCGGGGTGCGACCCGCCGCGGGCCGCGGTGACACCGGTGGACCCGCGCAGCCGGGAGATCGCCTCGTCCAGGTCGGGCACGGCGTGGACCAGGTGGTCCAGCCGCTGCCGCCCCGCCGGGTCAGCCCCGGGCACAGCGCGCCTCCAGCTCGGCCAGGCCGGGACCGCGGAGCCGGTCGGCGGCGACGGCCCGGCCGGAGGCGACCAGGAGCAGCGCCAGCGCCGGGCCCTCCACCACCGGGCCCGACCCGGACGAGGTCCCGGCGTCGGTGGCGCGCAGGGTGAGGCCGGCCACCCGCTCCCTGCCCCCGCCGAGGCCCACGGCGGTGCGCAGCTGGTGGGCGAGGGCGCGTCCGACCGCCTCCTGGGCATAGGTGTGCTCGATGCCCAGCGGCCGGCGGATGTCCTCGCCGTGGACCACCTCCTCGACCAGGCGGCTCGCCCGTGGGGCGGGCGGGCCCGAGGTCCGCGCGGCGACCTCGCGCAGCCGGGCCAGGGTCTCCTGCGGGGTCCGCCCGCGCTCCCGGGCGACGCCCTCGGCGTTCTGCCGGTCGAAGTCGAAGCGGGCGCGGGCCATGGCCAGGACCAGCCGCGGTGTCGTCGTGCGGGCGTTGTCGACGAGGTGCGCCGCGACGTCGTGGACGGTCCACCCCGGGCACAGGGAGGCCTCGTCCCACCGCTCGTCCTCGAGGGTGGCCAGGTCGTCCACGAGGGCGCGCCGCTCGGTGTGCACGAGGGCCCAGGTGTCGCTCATGGGCCCCAGCCTCTCACCCCTCGAGCAGGCCGCGGATGTCCTGGGCCGTGACGGTGCCGGAGGCGAACTCCCCGGAGTCGACCACGGTGCTGAACAGGCGTCGCTTGCGCTCCTGGAGGGCCACGACCTTCTCCT
The DNA here is from genome assembly GCF_001685415.1 of Serinicoccus hydrothermalis. NCBI lineage: Bacteria > Bacillati > Actinomycetota > Actinomycetes > Micrococcales > Ornithinimicrobiaceae > Serinicoccus > Serinicoccus hydrothermalis. The sequence goes on from NZ_CP014989.1 coordinate 814,736, forward strand.
CGATGGTGCCGCGGGAGACCATCCGGTAGACGTGGACCGTGCGGTGCTGCCCGATGCGGTGGGTGCGGTCCACGGCCTGCGCCTCGGCGGCGGGGTTCCACCAGGGGTCGAGGACGTAGACGTAGTCGGCCTCGGTCAGCGTGAGGCCCACGCCGCCGGCCTTGAGGCTGATGAGGAAGACCGGCGCCTCGCCCTCCCGGAAGGCGGCGATGCGGGACGCACGGTCACGGGTGCGCCCGTCGAGGTAGGCATACGCGATGCCCGCCTCCTCCAGTGCGGTCCGGACCAGCGCGAGGTAGCCGGTGAAGCTGGAGAAGACCAGGGCGCGGTGCCCCTCCGCGGCGATCTCGGTCAGCTGCTCCAGCAGCGCGGAGACCTTGGCCGAGCGGGCGAGCCCGGCGTGCTCGTCGTCGACGAGGGACGGGTCGAGCGCGAGCTGGCGCAGCAGGGTGAGCGCCCGGAAGATCTTGATGCGGTTCTTGTCGAGGTCGGCGAGCAGGCCGAGCACGCGTTGCCGCTCCCGCTGTAGGTGCTGGTCGTAGACCCGTCGGTGCGCCGGGTGAAGGTCGATCGAGAGCGTCTGCTCGACCTTGTCCGGCAGGTCGGCGGCGACCTCGGCCTTGGTCCGGCGCAGCATGAACGGACGGATCCGCTGGCGCAGGCGGTCCAGCTCGACCGGCGCGGCCCCGGACTCGATCGGCTTGCGGTAGCGCTCGGTGAACGTCTCGGGCCGGGAGAACAGCCCGGGGGCGGCCAACGAGGTCATCGACCACAGGTCCATGAGGGTGTTCTCCAGCGGGGTGCCCGTCATCGCGAGGGTCCGCTCAGCGCCGAGCCGCCGCACCGCCTGGTAGGTGGCCGAACGCCGGTTCTTCACCACCTGCGCCTCGTCGAGGACCGCGGCGCTCCACGGCAGGGAGCGGTACTCCTCCGCCTCCAGCCGCAGCAGGGTGTAGGAGGTGATGACGAGGTCGGCCGCGCCGATCGCCGTCGCGAGGTCGGTGCCCCGACGCCGGCGGGTCGCGGTGATCGCCGTGGTGCGCAGGTGCGGGGCGAAGCGCTCGGCCTGCTCGGCCCAGGCACCGACCACGCTGGTCGGTGCCACCACCAGCACCGGACCGCCGGCGAGGTCGCCTCGGTCCTCGGCGCGGACCACCATCGCCAGCGCCTGGAGGGTCTTGCCGAGGCCCATGTCGTCGGCGAGGATCCCGCCGAGCCCCGCGTCCCAGAGGCCGGCCAGCCACCGGTAGCCCTCGAGCTGGTAGGGCCGCAGGGTCGCCTGCAGCGCGGCGGGGGCCTGCACCACGCCGCGGTCACCGGCACCGAGGGCCAGCAGGGCGTCGACGCGCTCGCGCCACCGGCCCTCCTGGTCGTGCACGACCCCGAGCTCGACCAGCTCCTCCCACCAGCCCGCCTGGTAGGGCGAGAGCCGCAGCCGTGACGGGTCCCCCTGGTCGCTGTCGTCCAGCTCCCGGGCCTCCTCGATGAGCCGGCGCAGGGAGCCCAGCTCGGGCTGGTCCAGCCGCATCCACAGACCGGAGTCCAGCAGCAGCTCCTCCTGCCCCCGGGCGAGCGCCTCGAAGAGCTGGTCGAAGGGGATCTCCGTCTCCCCCACCAGGACCTGGACGTGCAGGTCGAACCAGTCGCCCTCGGCCGCCTCGGTGGTGCTCAGGTGCACGACGGGGGCCTCCTCGGCCTCCTCGTAGGTCGCGAGGTCGCCGTGCAGGACGAGGTCGACCTGCTCGGCGTCCTCGAGCCGAGGCAGGACCTCGCCGGCGAAGCGCGCGGTGCCGATGCCGGTGAGCACGGCCCGTGGCCGCAGGGCCGGCTCCCCCGACCGTCCGCGCTCCACCAGACCCGTGGTGCCCTCGAGGAGCGGGAGCACCTCCTCGACCGCGTGCCGCTCCGCCTCCGCGTCCCGGACGGTGTCCTCCGCGCCCGGACCGAGGCCCACGACCGCGACCTCCTCGCTCCCGCCCACCGTGGGCACGGCATACGCGAAGGTCCAGCGCAGGTGCAGGACGTGACCGGCCTCCGGCGTGACCTCCAGCCGCAGCCGGGGCGGGCGGTCGGCCGGGGTCACGACGCTGCCGTCGCTGGAGGTCAGCCGCACCTGGCGGGCCAGCGCCGGGTAGTAGCCGCTGAGGAAGCGGGGGACGTCTTCGGCGGGGACCTCCATCGCGCGCCCGGACTCGACGAGGGCGACGACGACGTCGGGCACCGCCTCGGCCAGCGGCAGCAACGTGAGCGTCCCGGAGCCGTCGACCCGCCCCAGGCCGTGGGCCGGACGGCCGACGAGGAAGAGCTCCTCGCGCCGGTCGACGGAGCCCGAGGACCCCGCCTCGTCCAGGCCCTCGACCCGGGCCCGCACGAGCAGCCCGCCGTCCTCCCGGCGGGTGACGTCCAGCCCGGCGCGCGCGCTCCCCTCCCCGAGCACGACGTCGGTGACGCCCGGGCCCCCCACGAGCGGTATGCCTGCGTCCACGACCTGGCGCAGCACGGGCCAGGCGACCGCACCGACGTCGCCGAGCGGCAGCTCCTTGGCGGAGGAGTAGAAGTAGCCGAAGCCCGAGCTCTTCCCCAGCGCGGCGAGCTGGCCCAGCAGCGCGCGGTGCCGGGGGTCCACCTCCACCCGGGACCAGCGGTTGGTGAGGTCGTCCCACCCGACCCCCTGGCCCACCCAGGGCTTGCTGCGGCCGGGGCGCACCGGCTGCAGCCCCAGCCGGGTGCGCTCGTCCCGCCCGCCCGGTCCCTGGGTGAGCGAGACCTGCAGACCGAGCCGGTGCCGTGGGACGCTCGTCCCCTGGTCCGCCCCGCCCCGCACGAGGGGCGCCAGCGCCGCCTCCCAGCCTGCTCGCGCCGTCCCGCGACCGCGCAGCTGCGCCCGGGCGGCGAGGAGGATCGCCACGGCGTGCTTGCAGTCCTGCCCGACCGGGCAGCTGCACTGCCCGCTCCAGACCATCACCTCGCGGTCGTGGATCCGCACGACGGTCTGGTAGACGTGGCCCCGGTTCCCGGTCACGGTGCCGACCAGGGCCGAGCCATCCGGCCCGGTCACGAGGGTGCGGACGTGGCCGGCGTCGGCGTAGCCCTGGGCGCGGGCGAAGGTCAGCTCGCCCACCTCGCCCCGCAGGTCCTGGTCCTCGACGCGGAGCACCCAGTCCGCGGCGGCCAGGTCGGGGGGCATGGCACCGAGCGTAGGACGAGGCGGCGACAGACCACGCCCCTCGTCCACAGGCGCGGGGCGAGGATCGGGTCAGTGCCCTCGGTGCCCGCGACCGCGCACCGCGCCGAGGACCGCTGCGGCGACCTCGTCGGCCCGGGTCTCGAGCAGCCAGTGCCCGGCCTGCAGCTCGACGAACCGGTAGTCGCCGGACACGTGCGCCTCGGTCCGTTCCGCCGCCGCGCGGCCCAGGAAGGGGTCGCGGGCACCCCAGAGGTATGCCGTGGGCACGCCGACCGCCCCGACCCGGCGCCCGCCCCGGGCGGCCGCGGCGCGGTACCAGTTCACCGGCCCGCGCAGGCTGGCCGCGTCGGGCAGGCGGGCGGCATACCGTTTGCCGTCGGCCGCCGGCAGACCGGTGCGGGCCAGGCCGCCGCGGCGCAGCATCCGCGCCAGGGCGAGCTCGGGGAGCCGGGGCACCTGGAAGCCCGCGATGTACCAGCTGCGGCGGGCCTGGTCGCCGTGCCGCACCGCCCAGGCGAGGGCGGCCGGGTGGGAGGTGGAGAGCACCGTGAGCGTCGAGACCCGCTCCGGGTGCCACGCCGCGAGCGCCCAGGCGACCGCCCCGCCCCAGTCGTGGCCGACGACGTGCGCCCGCGCCAGGTCCTGGTCGTCCAGCCACGCGAGCACGTCCCCCACGAGGGCCTCCAGCCGGTAGGCCGAGACCTGCGTCGGCGCCGCCCCCGGGAGGTAGCCGCGCTGGTGCGGCGCGAGGGTGCGCAGCCCCTCCTGGTGCAGCAGGCCGGCGACGCCGTCCCAGGCGCTCGCGTCCTGCGGGAAGCCGTGGAGCAGCACCACCGGCTCCCCCGCGGGGTCGCCACCGAGCACCGCCTCGAACCGCAGACCGTCGTGGGTGAGGTGCGCGACCCGGCCGCCGTTGCTGTCCATGCCCACCATCATGGCGGGTGGACGGGCCCGTCTGCGTTAGACTGGACCAGCACCCCGCACCGTCTCACCTCGGGGTGCCCGATCTCGCGGCCACCGGCCGCCACGGACGCGCAGGCGACCTGCGCGCCGGGTGGGACACCGTATCCGTCCCGAAAGATCCCCGTGACCTCTTCCTTCGCCGACCTCGGCGTGCCCTCCTCCCTGTCCGACGTCCTGGCGGCGCGCGGCATCACCGTGCCCACCCCCATCCAGGCGGCCACGCTGCCCGACTCCCTCGCCGGACGCGACGTCCTCGGCCGGGGCCGCACCGGCTCCGGCAAGACGTATGCCTTCCTGCTCCCCGTGGTGGCGCGGCTGCTCGCCGACCCCTCCGCCGCACGCCGGCGCGGGCGCCTGCCGCGCGCGCTGATCCTCGCGCCGACGCGCGAGCTCGCCGGGCAGATCGCCTCCTCGCTGGAGCCGCTCGCCGCGCAGGCCGGCCTGACGCACGTGACGATCTTCGGCGGTGTCGGCCAGAACCCGCAGGTGCGCGCCCTGCAGGCCGGCGTCGACGTCGTCGTCGCCTGCCCGGGACGCCTCGAGGACCTCATCGGCCAGGGCCATGCCGACCTGTCCGGCATCGAGGTCACCGTCCTCGACGAGGCCGACCACATGGCCGACCTCGGCTTCCTGCCGGTGGTCAAGCGGCTGCTCGACCGCACGCCGCGACGCGGTCAGCGGATGCTCTTCTCCGCGACCCTCGACTCCGGGGTGGACGTCATCGCCCGGCGCTACCTCCAGGACCCGGTGACGCACCACGCCGACTCCGCGCAGTCCCCGGTGGAGGCGATGGAGCACCACGTGCTGCACATCGACGCCGGGCAGCGGCTGGCCGTCCTCACCGACCTGGGCTCGGCCCCGGGCCGCACCGTCGTCTTCACCCGCACCAAGCACGGCGCCAAGAAGCTGGCCAAGCAGCTCAACGGCGCCGGTGTGCCGACCGTCGAGCTGCACGGCAACCTGGCCCAGAACGCCCGGACGCGCAACCTCGACGCCTTCCACTCCGGGCGGGCCTCCACGCTCGTGGCCACCGACATCGCCGCCCGCGGCATCCACGTCGACGACGTCTCGCTCGTGGTGCACGCCGACCCGCCGGTCGAGCACAAGGCATACCTGCACCGCTCGGGACGCACCGCGCGCGCCGGGGCGGGCGGCACCGTCGTCACCCTCATGACCGACGAGCAGGTGCGCGACGTCCGCTCGCTGACCAAGGCGGCCGGGATCAAGCCCACCACCACCCGCGCCGACGCGGCCCACCCCATCCTCAGCGAGCTCGCGCCGGGCGAGCGGGTCCTCGTCCCCGGCGGCCTGACCGTCGAGGCTCCCGACCAGGGCGGCGGGCGCCAGGGTCAGGGCCGGGCCAAGGGCACCGCCGGTGGTGGCGGCCAGCAGCGCCGTGGCGGCGGCCAGCAGCGTCAGGGCGGCGGGTCCAAGCGTGGCGGCGGCCAGCAGCGCGGCGGCGGCAGCCAGCGTCAGGGCGGCGGCCAGCGCGGCGGCGGTCAGCAGGGCCGGAACGGCGGCGGCCAGCGCGGCGCCGGTCAGGGCCAAGGGCGGCGTCGCCAGGGTGCGGGCCGGCAGCAGACCTCGGGCGGCTCGATCGTCGCCTTCTCGACCTCCAGCGGGGGCGGGCGGCGCCGCTGACGACACCTGCGGGCGGGTGCTGCGCTCGCGTACTGTCTCCGCCATGGCGACAGCCCCCATCACCGTCGGTCCCGCACCCGCGATCGACACCGCGTTCGTCACGGCGTGCGACCTGTTCGAGCGGACCCTCGCCGCGGCGCCGCGGTCGCGCTGGGCAGATCCCACCCCGTGCGCCGCGTGGACCGTGCGTGACCTCGTGGGCCACGTGGTCCAGACGCTGGTCAAGATCCCGGCGCTCGTACGCGACGAGCCCTTCACGCGTGAGGACGAGCCGGTCACCGGTGACCTGGTGTCGGCGCTCGCGGCGGTCGCCGGACCGGCGCGCGAGGCGATGAGCGAGGTCGACCCCACCCGCACGGCGGACACCCCCTGGGGCAGGGGCACGCTCGCGCAGGCGCTGGCCTTCCCCGTCTCGGACCTGGCCGTGCACTCCTGGGACCTCGCGCACGCGACCGGTCAACGGCTGCAGCTCCCGGGGGAGCTCCTGGCACACGTGGTCGCCATGTGCGACGGGGTGCCCGAGGAGGTGCTGCGCGGAGCAGCCGGTTTCGCCGCCCCGGTGCCGGTGCCCGCAGACGCCGACGACACCACGACCCTCATCGCCTGGCTGGGCCGCGACCCGGGCAGCTGAGGGCGACACCCGGCGACGACCTCGGGCGGACGGCGCCGCTGACGGCGCCGCCCGCCCGCTGCCGCCGCTACTGCTGGCGCTCCTCGGCGACCATCACCGAGCTCGCCGCCCAGCGCTCGTAGTGGTCGAGCACGTCGTGGCAGACGTCCTCGGCGTCGTAGCCCATGAGGTCGTAGCCGCCGACGATCGGCTGCGCCACCTGCAGGCGGGTGGTGCGGTCGTGGGCGTCCAGCGAGCGCGTCCCGAAGGCCGGCGCCGGGGAGCGGCGGATCTGCACGGGGTAGCTGAACCCGACCTGGTCGCCCGAGCCGGGCACCTGCAGGGTCGCGGTCTGGACCACGCGGGCGTCCGGGGCGACGTCGCTGAGGACCACCTCGGCCTCGACGCCCTGCTCGGCCAGCGCCTCGCGCACCGACTCCAGCGCGGGCACGACGACGGTGCTCATCCGCTCCTGGGCCTGCTGCACCGAGACCGTGCCGAAGGTCCGGGCGAGGCGCAGCCGCCACGGGACCCCGGACTCCTCGCGTCCGATGAGCGAGGTGGTCAGCGAGCTCTGCAACGCGCCCTCGCGGGTGCGCTCGGACTCCAGCGCGCGGTGCAGCCCGATCATCACGGCGACGATGACGAAGGCGAAGGGCAGGCCCATGATGATCGTCGCGCTCTGCAGCGCGGGTATGCCGCCGACGAGCAGCATCGCGATGGTCAGCACACCGGTGGCGACCGACCACAGGATCCGCAGCCACGGCCGGGCGTCGTCCTCCCCGCTGGGCAGCTCGGAGGAGAGGTTGGCCATGACCAGCGCCCCGGAGTCGGCGGAGGTGACGTAGAAGAGCAGCCCGACGAAGGTCGCCAGCGCCACCACCGCGAGCCCGAGCGGGTACTCCTGCAGCAGGGTGAAGAACCCCAGCTCCGGGGTGTTGACCGCGGCCTCGCCGAAGGCCGCGTCGCCGCTGCGGATCTGCTCCACCGCGCTGTTGCCGAAGATGGACACCCACATGACGATGTAGCTGAACGGGATCGTCATGGTCCCGAGCACGAACTGCCCGATGGTCCGGCCCTTGGAGATCCGGGCCAGGAACATCCCGACGAACGACGCCCAGGCGATCCACCAGGCCCAGAAGAAGAGGGTCCACGCACTCATCCAGTCGGCCGGGTGGTCGAAGGCCATCGTGTCCATGGTCATCCCGGGGAACATCGAGACGAAGTCGCCGACGTTCATCATCATCCCGCGGAGCAGGAAGGCCGTCTCGCCGGTGACGAGCACCCAGCCGGCCAGGCCGATCGCCAGCAGCACGTTGAGCTGGCTGAGCAGCCGGATGCCCTTGTCGACGCCCGTCGTGGCCGAGATCGTGGCCACGAGGATGGCGAGGACGACCAGCCCGATCTGCGCGGGTATGCCCTGGTCGACGCCGAAGAGCACGTCGAGGCCCACGTTGAGCATGACCACGCCGATCCCGAGCGAGGTCGCGACACCGAAGATCGTGCCGATGACCGTGGCGATGTCGACCGCGTCGCCGATCGGGCCCTTCACCCGCTTGCCGATGAGCGGGTAGAGGGTGGAGCGGACGGCGAGCGGCAGGCCCAGGCGGTGCGCGTAGTAGCCCAGGGCGATGCCCATGAGGGCATACATGCCCCAGCCGGTGATGCCGTAGTGGAACAGCGTCCAGACCGTCGCCTCGCGGGCCGCCTCCAGGGTGCCGCCCTCCCCCTGCGGGGGGTAGAGGTACTGCGAGGCGGGCTCGGCGACGGCGTAGAACATCACGTCGGTGCCGATGCCCGCGGCGAAGAGCATCGAGGCCCAGGCGAAGGTCGAGAACTCCGGCCGGTCGTCCTCCTGGCCCAGCCGCACCCGGGAGTGCCGGACGCCGAGGTAGAGGACGAAGATGAGGATCACGGTGGCCAGGGCGATGTAGAACCAGCCGAACCACTGCGAGGTCCAGCCGACCACGACGCCCAGCACCGTGGAGGACTGCTCGGGGGCGATGAGCGCCCAGAGCGCCACCGCCACGACGACCGCACCGGCGACCGCGAGCACGGTCCACTTGGTGCGCGGCTGCGCCGGCGGCGCGAGCGCCTCCGGTGCGGTGTCAGACATCGTGCTCATGAGGTCTCCTTCTCGTGCGGGGCCATGGCGCGCGCCGCGCTCGGCACCTCCGCACGGGTGTCCCACGCCTCGTTGCGGGGATCGCCCGGCGGGTACAGGGGCATACCCTCGCCGGCGCGGAAGACCGGCGGGTGCTCCGGTGCCAGCGGGGTGTTGCCGGCGATGAGGTCGGCCGCCTTCTCGGCGACCATCATCACGGGGGCGTAGATGTTGCCGTTGGTGATCGTGGGGAAGACCGAGGCGTCCACGACGCGCAGACCCTCGGTCCCGTGCACCCGCATCGACCCGGGGTCGACGACCGCCATGTCGTCCACACCCATCTTCGCCGAGCAGGACGGGTGCAGCGCCGTCTCCGCGTCCTGCGCGACCCAGTCGATGATCTCCTGGTCGCTGTCGACAGACGGCCCGGGCGAGATCTCGCCGCCGTCGAAGGCGGCGAAGGCGGGCTGGGACAGGATGTGCCGGGCGGCCCGGATCACCTCGACCCACTCGCGCCGGTCGTTCTCGGTGGACAGGTAGTTGAAGAGGATCGAAGGGTGGTGGAAGGGGTCGGCGTCGGTGATCCGCACCCGTCCGCGCACGTCGGAGTTCATCGGCCCGATGTGCACCTGGAAGCCGTGCTTGCCCTCGGGCGCCGTCCCGTCGTAGCGGACCGCGATCGGCAGGAAGTGGAACATGAGATTGGGGTAGGCCACCTCGTCGTTGGTGCGGATGAAGCCGCCGGCCTCGAAGTGGTTGCTCGCACCCACGCCGCTGTCGAAGAAGAGCCACTGCGCCCCGATCCACGGGGCCTTCCACTTCTTGAGCCAGGGCGCGATGGACACCGGCTGCAGGCTGGTGTGCTGCAGGTAGACCTCGAGGTGGTCCTGCAGGTTCTCCCCGACGCCGGGCAGCTCGACCCGCGGCTCGACACCGGCCGCGCGCAGCACCTCGGGGTCGCCGACCCCGGAGAGCTGCAGCAGCTGCGGGGAGTTGAAGGCACCGCCGCAGAGGATCACCTCACCGGCCTCGACCGACTGGTGCCGGCGTCCCGGGCGCACGACGTCGACGCCGGTGACCCGGTTGCCCGACCACCGCAGCCCGGTGGCCATGGCGAGGGTGGCGACGTCGAGGTTCTTGCGGTCCCGGACCGGTCGCAGGTATGCCCGGGACGCGGACAGGCGGCTGCCCCGGTAGACGTTGCGGTCGAAGGGCGCGAAGCCCTCCTGGCGGTAGCCGTTGACGTCGTCGGTCCGGGAGTAGCCCGCCTGGCCGGTGGCCTCGAAGAACGCCTGGAAGAGCGGGCTGGAGGCCGGGCCGCGCTCCATCTTCAGCGGGCCGGAGCCGCCGCGCCAGGCGTCCGCACCGGCGACACAGGTCTCCATCCGCTTGAAGTAGGGCAGGCAGTGGGCGTAGTCCCAGTCCTGCATCCCCTCGAAGCTCGCCCACTTGTCGTAGTCGCCGGCGTTGCCGCGCTGGAAGATCATGCCGTTGATCGAGGAGGACCCGCCGAGGACCTTGCCGCGGGCGTGCGGCACCTTGCGCCCGCCCATGTGCGGCTCGGGGTCGGTCTCGTAGGCCCAGTCGTAGAGCGGGTTGCCGGAGGGGAACATCAGCGCGGCCGGCATGTGGATGAGCGGGTCCACGAGGAAGTCGGCGCGGCCGGCCTCGAGGACGAGCACGGTGGTGCTCTCGTCGGCCGACAGCCGGTTGGCCAGGGCCGACCCGGCCGAGCCGCCTCCGACGATCACGTAGTCGTAGCGCGCCCTCATGCCTGCTCCTCGGTGTCGGTGCTCTCCTGCTCGTGCCGGTCGAACCAGTCGGCCACGGCCGGTCGGGTGTTGTGCCAGATGTGCTTGGTCTCGAGGTACTCGTGCAGCCCGGCCACGCCGAGCTCGCGCCCGATGCCCGACTGCTTCATCCCGCCCCACTCGGCCTGCGGCACGTAGGGGTGGTAGTCATTGATCCAGATCGTGCCGTGCCGCAGCCGGCCGGCGACCCGCTCGGCCCGGCCGGCGTCCTGCGTCCACACCGCGCCGGCGAGGCCGTAGATGGTGTCGTTGGCGAGCGCGACGGCGGCGTCCTCGGCCGCGTCCCGGTCGGTCCCCGAGAAGGTCTCCACCGTGAGCACCGGCCCGAAGGACTCCTCCTGGACGCAGGACATGTCGCTGGTGCAGCCGTCGAGGATCGTCGGCGGGTAGAAGCAGCCGTCCTCCAGCGCACCGCCGGGGATCTCGCCGCCGCAGCGCACCACGGCGCCCTCGGCGCGCGCCGCCTCGACGTAGGCGGCGACCTTGTCGCGGTGCGCGTCGCTGATGAGCGGCCCGGTCTCGGCGTCCTCGTCGAAGGGTCCTCCCATCCGGATCCGCTCGGCCCGCCGCACCAGCTCGTCGACGACCTCGTCGTGGACGCTCTCCTCGACGATGAGCCGGGCACCCGCGGAGCAGACCTGGCCGGAGTCGAGGAAGATCGCGGTGAGCGCGTTGTCGATGGCGGCGGGGAGGTCGGCGTCGGCGAAGACCACGTTGGGGTTCTTGCCGCCGAGCTCGAGGGCGACCCGCTTCACCGTGGGCGCCGCGGCCGCCATGATCGTGCGGCCGGTCACGACACCCCCGGTGAAGGACACCAGGTCGACGTCGGGGTGCTCGGTCAGGGTCGGGCCGACGTCGGCGCCGGTGCCCGTGAGGAGGTTGCCGACCCCGGCGGGCAGGCCCGCGCGCTCCAGCGCGCCGAGCAGCCAGATCGACGTCTGCGGGGTGAGCTCGCTGGGCTTGAGCACGAAGGTGTTGCCGGCCGCGACCGCGGGTGCCACCTTCCACGAGGTCTGCAGCAGCGGGAAGTTCCACGGCGTGATGAGCGAGCACACGCCGACCGGCTCGTGGACCACCCGGGAGGAGACGCCGGGCATACCCGTGTCCACCACCCGGCCGGCCTCGGACTGCACGAGGTCAGCGAAGTGCCGGAACACGCCGATGATGTCCTGCATGTCGATCCTGCTCTCCGCCAGCCGCTTGCCGGTGTCGAGCGACTCCAGCCGCGCCACGTCCTCCAGCTCGGCCTCGAGCAGGTCGGCGACCCCGCGCACGACCGCGGCCCGCTCCGGGGTCGGGGTCTGCGGCCAGCCGCCGGTGTCGTAGGCGGCACGGGCCGCCGCGATCGCGGCCTCGGCGTCCGAGGCGTCCGCCTCGTCGACCGTCGCGACCACCTGCCGGTCGGCCGGGCAGATGATCTCCCGGGTCCGGCCCGAGGCGGTGCTCCGCCACCGTCCGTCGATGTAGAGCGTGGGCATCGCCTCTCCTTACGTCGTGGACCGTCGGCCTACCTTAGAGCCGGTGGCGCGCCTCGTGGCACGGGTATGCGGTGAGGATCCGTGCGGCTGCACCGATCCTCCTCGGGTGGGGGGCAGGTATGCGGGTGGTCACGCCGGGAGCCGGCCGCACTCATACCCGGAAGGTGTTCCTCTGCGGGGATGCATCACCGCAGAGGAACACCTTCTGCGCAGGAGTCGCGAGGGGTGACTCAGACGTTGCGGCGGTACTGGCCCCCGACCTCGAAGAAGGCCTCGGTGATCTGGCCGAGCGAGCACACGCGGGCGGCGTCCATGAGGACGGCGAAGACGTTGTCGCCGGCCATCGCGGCCTCCTTGAGCCGGGCCAGCGCCTCCTGCGCCTCCTCGCGGTGCTCCTCCTGGTATGCCTGCACCCGGTCCAGCTGCGACTGCTTCTCGTGCTCGGTGGCCCGGGCCAGCTCGACCTCGACCTCCTCGCGCTCGGACTCCGGCCGGCGGAAGGTGTTGACGCCGATGATCGGCAGCGTGCCGTCGTGCTTGCGGTGCTCGTAGAGCAGCGACTCGTCCTGGATCTTGCCGCGCTGGTAGCCGGTCTCCATGGCGCCCAGCACCCCGCCGCGCTCGCTGATCCGGTCGAACTCGGCGAGCACCGCCTCCTCGACGAGGTCGGTGAGCGCCTCGATGATGAACGACCCCTGGTTGGGGTTCTCGTTCATCGCCAGGCCCCACTCCTTGTTGATGATGAGCTGGATCGCCAGCGCCCGGCGCACCGACTCCCCGCTCGGGGTGGTCACCGCCTCGTCGTAGGCGTTGGTGTGCAGCGAGTTGGCGTTGTCGTAGATCGCGATGAGCGCCTGGAGCGTGGTGCGGATGTCGTTGAAGTCCATCTCCTGCGCGTGCAGCGAGCGCCCCGACGTCTGGACGTGGTACTTCAGCTTCTGGCTGCGCTCGTTGGCGCCGTAGCGCTCCCGCATGGCGACCGCCCAGATCCGCCGGGCCACCCGCCCGATGACGGAGTACTCCGCGTCCATCCCGTTGGAGAAGAAGAAGGACAGGTTCGGCGCGAAGGCGTTGATGTCCATCCCGCGGGCGAGGTAGGACTCGACGTAGGTGAAGCCGTTGGCGAGGGTGAAGGCGAGCTGGCTGATGGGGTTCGCCCCGGCCTCGGCGATGTGGTAGCCCGAGATGGACACCGAGTAGAAGTTGCGCACGCCCTGCTCGATGAACCACTCCTGGACGTCGCCCATCATCCGCAGCGAGAACTCGGTGGTGAACAGGCAGGTGTTCTGCCCCTGGTCCTCCTTGAGGATGTCCGCCTGCACCGTCCCGCGGACGTTCTGCAGGGCATACTCCCGCAGCTCCTGCGCCTCGGCGCCGGAGGGCTCGCGCCCCTCCTTCTCCCGGAAGGCGTCGACCTGCTGGTCGATCGCGGTGTTGAGGAAGAAGGCGAGCACGGTCGGCGCCGGGCCGTTGATGGTCATCGAGACCGAGGTCGTCGGGTCCACGAGGTTGAAGCCGTCGTAGAGCGCCTTCATGTCGTCCAGCGTCGCGATCGAGACCCCGGAGGTCCCGACCTTGCCGTAGATGTCCGGGCGCTGCTCCGGGTCGTGGCCGTAGAGCGTCACCGAGTCGAAGGCGGTCGACAGCCGGGTCGCGGGCTGGCCCTCGGAGAGCAGCTTGAAGCGCCGGTTGGTCCGGAACGGGTCGCCCTCGCCCGCGAACATCCGCGCCGGGTCCTCGTTGTCGCGCTTGAAGGCGAAGACACCGGCCGTGTAGGGGAAGAAGCCGGGCAGGTTCTCCCGGCGCCAGAAGCGCACGAGCGCCCCGGCCTCGTCGTAGGTCGGCAGGGCGACGCGGGGTATGCGGTTTCCGGAGAGCGACTCCTTGGTCAGCTGCGTGTGGATCTCGCGGTCCCGGACCGTGACCACCTGCTCCTCGCCGGAGTATGCCTCGACCCGCGCGGGCCAGCCCTCGATCATCTCCTCGACCTCGACCGGCAGCTCCCGGCGCGCCTCGGCCAGGAGGTCGTCGACGCCGTGGTCGGTCCTCCCGGCGGCCGCCAGCTCGTCGTCGACGGCGGCGAGGCGCTCGACGCGGCGGGCGGCGAGGGCATACCGCTCGGTGTCGTCGTGGTAGCCGCGCAGGGTGTCGGCGATCTCGGCGAGGTAGCGCACCCGCTTCGGCGGGACGACCTGCCGGATCATCGAGCTGTGCCGCACGTCGACCGGCGGCAGCGTGCCCTCGCCGACCTCGAGCCCGTCGTCGGCGAGCTGGTCGCGCAGCGCCTGGTAGAGCGCGGTGACCCCGTCGTCGTTGAAGGTCGCCGCCGAGGTGCCGAAGACCGGCATGTCCTCGGGGCGCTGGCCGAAGGCCTCCCGGTTGCGCACCAGCTGGCGGCCGACGTCGCGCAGCGCGTCCATGGCGCCGCGCCGCTCGAACTTGTTGATGGCCACGACGTCGGCGAAGTCGAGCATGTCGATCTTCTCGAGCTGGCTGGCGGCACCGAACTCCGGCGTCATGACGTAGAGCGAGGTGTCGACGTAGGGCACGATGCCGGCGTCTCCCTGGCCGATGCCCGGCGTCTCCACGACGACGAGGTCGAAGCCGGCCGCCTTGAGGATGTCGATCGCCGCCGGGAGCGCCTCGGGCACCTCGGACTCCCCGCGGGTGGCCATGGACCGGAACATGGCCTGGTCCCCTCCGATGGCGCCCATCCGGATCCGGTCGCCGAGCAGCGCGCCGCCGCCCTTGCGCCGGGTCGGGTCGATGGCGATGATCCCGATCCGCAGCCGGTCGCCCTGGTCGATCCGGAAGCGGCGGACCAGCTCGTCGGTGAGCGAGCTCTTGCCCGACCCGCCGGTGCCGGTGATCCCGAGCACCGGCGTGGCGCTCTCCTGCGCCGCCGCGGCATACCGCTCGCGGTCGGCGGCCGGGAGCGAGCCCAGCTCGGCACCCGTGATCGCGCGGGCGACCGCGGTCCGCTCCCCCGCCAGCACGGCCTCGACGTCGGCGGCGCCGACCTCCCACAGATCGGCGTCGGCCTCGGTGATGACCTGGTTGATCATGCCCGGCAGGCCGAGCCGCTGCCCGTCCTCCGGGGAGAAGATCGTCACGCCGGCCTCGCGCAGCCGGGCGATCTCCTCGGCGACGATGACGCCACCACCCCCGCCGACGACCGTGACGTGGCCCGCGCCGGCCTGCCGCAGCTGGTCGACGAGGTACTCGAAGTACTCCACGTGGCCGCCCTGGTAGGAGGAGACGGCGACGGCGCTGGCGTCCTCGTCGAGGACCGCCTCGACGACCTCGGCGACCGAGCGGTTGTGCCCGAGGTGGATCACCTCGGCGCCCTGGCTCTGCATGATCCGCCGCATGATGTTGATCGACGCGTCATGCCCGTCGAAGAGGCTCGCGGCCGTGACGATCCGGACCGGGTTCTCGGGGGTGCGCAGCGCGGGCCTGCCGCCCCCGGCCTCGGTCGCCGTCGCTGCGCTCTGGTCGTTCTTCACCGGTGCTCTCCTCCTCGAGTGCGGGCCTGCCCCTCGATGGTAGTCGACCGCGGCACCGTGCTTGACGCGCCCGTCAACATACGCCTCCCGACCTGCCGGTCTCAGGCCTCATCTCGGAGCGGAGGAGATCGTTACCGTTACGTAACCGTGAATGCTTGATGCCGGGCAGGTAGGGGTGCTGCGATAGAGGACCGTGCCCACGTCCCCACGATCAGGGATGCGGGAAAGTTCTTCAGAAAGGACGCGCGACGATGCGCAGAAGCACTACTCGCCGGCTGGCGATGGCAGCGACCCTCGGCCTGGCGGGGGTCACGTTGGCCGCCTGCGGCGGCGGCGAGGGTTCCGGCGGCGACGACGTCGACGAGGCCCTGTCGTCGGTCGACGTCGCCTGCGAGCCCTACCAGGAGTACGGCGACCTCGAGGGGACGAGCGTGAGCGTCTACACCTCGATCGTCTCCCCCGAGGACCAGTCCCACATCGACGCCTTCATCCCCTTTGAGGACTGCACCGGCGTGACGGTGGAGTACGAGGGCTCCCGCCAGTTCGAGACCCAGCTCCCCGTGCGGCTCGAGTCCGGCAACGCCCCCGACATGGCCTACATCCCCCAGCCCGGTCTCGTCGAGCGCCTCGTCACCGACTTCCCGGACTCGGTCTTCCCGGTCGGTGAGCAGGCCGAGGCCAACGTCGACGAGTACTACAACGAGTCCTGGAAGGGCTACGGCACGGTCGACGGCACCTACTATGCCGCTCCGCTCGGCGCCAACGCCAAGTCCTTCGTGTGGTACTCCCCGGGAGCCTTCGAGGAGAACGGCTACCAGATCCCCGAGACCTGGGACGACCTCATGGCGCTCTCGGAGCAGATCGCCTCGGACCACCCGGACGCCAAGCCCTGGTGCGCTGGCATCGAGTCCGGCAACGCCACCGGCTGGCCGGCCACAGACTGGTTGGAAGACATGATGCTGCGGACCGCCGGGCCGGAGGCCTACGACCAGTGGGTCGAGCACGAGATCCCCTTCAACGACGACCAGGTCGTCGAGGCGCTGGACCAGGCCGGCCAGGTGCTCAAGGACGAGAAGATGGTCAACGGAGGTCTCGGTGGCGTGGAGTCGATCGCCACCGTGCCCTTCGGCGAGGCCGGGCTGCCCATTCTCGACGGGTCGTGCTTCCTGCACCGGCAGGCGTCCTTCTACCAGGCCAACTGGCCGGAGGGTACCAACGTCGCCGAAGACGGCGACGTCTTCGCGTTCTACCTGCCGGGCGACGACCCCGACGAGCAGCCGCTGCTGGGTGGTGGCGAGTTCACGCTGATGTTCGCCGACCGTCCTGAGGTCCAGGCCCTGCAGGCCTACCTCGCGAGCCCCGAGTGGTCCAACGCCAAGGCGAAGGTCTCCGCCCCCGGATGGGTCTCGGCCAACTCCGGCCTCGACCCGGCCAACCTGAAGTCCCCCATCGACCAGCTGGCCTACGAGCTGCTGACCGACGAGGCGACGGAGTTCCGGTTCGACGGCTCCGACCTCATGCCGGCCGCGGTCGGCACCGGGTCCTTCTGGACCGGCATGACCAACTGGATCACCGGCGAGGACACCCAGTCGGTGCTCGACTCCATCGAGAACAGCTGGGACTGACCCGCTGACGGCGCGGGGCGGGCGGTGTCTCACCGCCCGCCCCAACGCCGTCCGCGGCCTCTCGGCCCGCCGGAAAGGACTCATCCATGGAGTTTTTGCTCAACACCGGGACACCGGTGGAGAAGTTCCTCGTCATGGGGATCGCAATCCTGCTGTTCGTCGCAGTGATGGCACTCGTGCTCTTCCTCGCCGACCGCCCTCGGATGCCGCTGTGGATCACGGTGCTGGCGTTCCTGGGCCCGGCCGCCCTGCTGGTCGTCTTCGGGCTGGTCTACCCCGCCATCGTGACGATCATGAACTCGTTCCGCAGCGACAACGGCCAGGACTGGGTCGGTGTCCAGAACTACGCCGACGTCTTCGGCAACTCGGCGCTGCGGATCGTGCTGCTCAACACCTTCCTGTGGGTGATCCTGGTGCCGCTGCTGTCGGCGGCGATCGGGCTGGTGTATGCCGTGCTCGTGGACCGGACCCGCTTCGAGAAGCTCGCCAAGACCCTGGTCTTCCTCCCGATGGCGATCTCGATGGTCGGGGCGAGCATCATCTGGAAGTTCGTCTACGACTTCAAGCCCACCGACCGGCCCCAGACGGGCCTGGCCAATCAGCTGCTGGTCTGGCTCGGCTTCGACAGCCAGCAGTTCCTGCTCACCTGGCCCTGGAACACCTTCTTCCTCATCGCGGTGATGATCTGGATCCAGTCGGGCTTCGCGATGACGATCCTGTCGGCCTCGATCAAGGCGATCCCGGACGACATCATCGAGGCCGCCAAGCTCGACGGCGTCAGCAACTGGCAGATGTTCCGCTCGGTGACCGTCCCGTCCATCCGTCCGGCCGTCGTCGTCGTCATCACCACGATCGCGATGGCGACCCTCAAGGTCTTCGACATCGTCTTCACGATGACCGGCGGCAACTTCGACACCTCGATCGTGGCCAACGAGTTCTACACCCGGAGCTTCGTGCGCGGTGAGGGTGGCATCGGTGCCAGCCTCGCGGTGCTGCTCTTCGTCATGGTCGTCCCGGTCGTGGTCTACAACGTGCGCCAGATGAAGCTGGCGGAGGAGCAGCGATGAGCATCAGCACCGACACCGCCGACGAGGCCGGGACCACCCCGGCCAAGAGCACCGCACCGCGCAAGCTCACCAAGGCCGAGCAGCGTGCGGTCGACGCGAAGACCAAGCTGTCCTCGCCGTGGGCCAGCGTCATCGCGATCGTCATCGCCGTGCTGTGGAGCATCCCGACGCTCGGGCTGTTCGTCACCTCCTTCCGCCCGGAGATCGACATCCGCACCTCGGGATGGTGGACCTTCTTCAGCAACCCGCAGGTGACCTGGGCCAACTACGACGCGGTGCTCTACGGAGGCTCGACGAACTTCATCGATGTCTTCATCAACACCATCGTCATCACGTTGCCCGCCGTCATCATCCCGATCACGCTGGCACTGCTGGCGGCCTACGCCTTCGCGTGGCTGGAGTTCCGGGGCCGCAACGTCCTGTTCGTCGCGGTCTTCGCGCTGCAAATCGTCCCGATCCAGATCACGATGATCCCGCTGCTGACGCAGTACAACAACTGGGGCATCGTCGGGTCGTTCTGGCCGATCTGGCTCTCGCACACGATCTTCGCGCTGCCGCTGGCGATCTTCCTCCTGCACAACTTCATGATGGACATCCCCCGGTCCCTCGTGGAGGCGGCACGCGTCGACGGGGCGGGGCACGTGAAGATCTTCTTCCAGGTGCTGCTGCCCCTGCTCGTGCCGGCGATCGCGGCATTCGGGATCTTCCAGTTCCTCTGGGTCTGGAACGACCTGCTCGTCGGCCTGGTCTTCGGATCGGCGCAGGAGGTGGCGCCGCTGACGGTCCGCCTGGCGGACCTCACCGGCACGCGCGGGACCGCCTGGCACCTGCTGTCGGCCGGTGCCTTCGTCGCCATGGTCGTCCCGGTGACCGTCTTCCTGCTGCTGCAGCGCTACTTCGTCCGTGGTCTGCTGGCCGGCGGCGTGAAGGGCTGAGCGGCCATCACGGTCATCGCCCCCGGGAGGCCCTCCCGGGGGCGATGTTCGTGCTGCCGCGCGGGGCGAGTCCCCGGAACATAGGCTGACCTGCGTGAAAAGCCTTCTCCTCGTCGCGGCTGCGACCCTCGGCGGTCTGCTCCTCGCGCTCGCCGCGTCCGACGGCGGCCAGCGCCTCGGCGGTGGCCTGCCGCTGATGCTCCTGCTGGTGCTCATCGCCTACGTCGTCAACTGGGTCGTCTACGTCCCCTCCTACCGGGCGCAGACCGAGCGCTTCTTCGACCTCACCGGCTCCCTCACCTTCCAGCTGGTGGCCGTGCTCGCCCTCGTCCTCGTCGACGACCGCGACGCGCGCAGCTGGGTGCTCGCGGCGATGGTCCTGGTCTGGGCGCTGCGCCTCGGGATCTTCCTCTTCCGCCGGGTCTCCAAGGCCGGCAAGGACGGCCGCTTCGACGAGCTCAAGAAGGACTGGCGCCGGTTCCTCGTGGTCTGGACGACGCAGGGGCTGTGGGTGACGTTCACCGCGGGCGCCGCCCTGGCCGCGATCACCTCCGGGGACCGGGAGCCGCTGGGCGTCCTCGGGTATGCCGGGATCCTGGTCTGGTTGGCCGGCATCGGCTTCGAGTCGGTCGCCGACGCGCAGAAGTCGGCCTTCAAGGCCGACCCGGCGAACGAGGGCGAGTTCATCCGCACCGGGCTGTGGTCGATCTCGCGGCACCCCAACTACGTCGGCGAGATCCTGCTGTGGACCGGGGTCGCCCTGGTCGCGGTCGCCCCGCTGTCCGGCTGGCAGCACGTCACCCTCGTCTCCCCCGTGCTCATCTACCTGCTGCTGCGCTTCGGCAGCGGCGTCCCGGCGCTCGAGCGGCGCGCCGACGAGCGGTGGGGCGACCGCGAGGACTACCAGGCCTACAAGGCGAGCACCCCGGTCCTCTTCCCGTTCGGGGCACGCTGACGCGACCGGCGCGTCTGGGTAGGTTGCTCCCATGAGCACCAGCGCACCAGGACTCGACCAGGCCCTTGACCGTATGCAGCAGGCCGGCGTCAGCCGGCCGGCGCAGGACACCTTCGCCCGCCACTACGAGAACCTCGCGGCCGGGGCGACCGGGCTCATCGCCGAGGCGGACGTGGAGCCGGCCCTGCCCGCCGCCCATCTCGAGGAGGTGCAGGTCAGCGAGGACGAGGCGCGCAAGGCCCTCGCCGCGACCGCCGTCATCACCCTCAACGGCGGGCTCGGCACCTCGATGGGGCTGGCCGGCCCCAAGTCGCTGCTCCCGGTCCGCGACGACCTGACCTTCCTCGACATCACGGTGCGTCAGGTGCTCGCGCTGCGGGAGCGCTACGACGTCCGCCTGCCGCTGACCTTCATGGACAGCTTCTCCACCCAGGAGGCGACGCTCGAGGTCCTGGGGCGCTACCCCGACCTGGAGGTGGCGGGCATACCGCTGGACTTCCTGCAGAGCCAGGAGCCCAAGCTGCGGGCCGACGACCTCACCCCCGTCACGTGGGAGGCCGACCCGCGGCTGGAGTGGTGCCCGCCCGGCCACGGCGACCTCTACCCCTCGCTGCTGGCGAGCGGGATGCTCGACCGGCTGGTGGAGGAGGGCTTCCGCTACGCCTTCGTCTCCAACGTCGACAACCTGGGGGCCGCCGCCGACGGGCGGGTCGCCGCATGGTTCGCGGCCAGCGGCGCCGGCTTCGCCGCCGAGGTCTGCCGCCGGACCGAGATGGACAAGAAGGGCGGCCACCTCGTCCGGCGCCGCGCGGACGGCCGGCTGGTGCTGCGCGACACCGCGCAGACCGCCGAGGAGGAGATGGTCCACTTCATGGACGGCGACAAGCACCCCTACGTCAACACCAACAACCTCTGGTTCGACCTGGAGCGGCTGCGCGCGATGCTCGCCGAGCGGGACGGGGTCATGGAGCTGCCCCTCATCCGCAACGCCAAGACCGTCGACCCCACCGACAAGGGCTCCACCCCGGTCGTCCAGATCGAGTCGGCGATGGGCAGCGCCGTCGAGCTCTTCGACGACGCCGCCTCGATCGCCGTGACCCGCGACCGCTTCGTGCCGGTCAAGACCACCAACGAGCTCGCCCTGCTCCGCTCGGACGTGTATGCCGTCGACGACACCTCCTTCCGGCTGCGCCGCACCGTGGACCCGGCGCCCGTGGTCGACCTGGACAAGGCGCACTACGGGATGATCGGCGACTTCGACGAGCGCTTCCCGGCCGGCGTGCCCTCGCTGGTGGAGGCGACCCGGCTGGAGGTCGAGGGCGACTGGCACTTCGGCCGCGACGTCCGCGTCGTCGGCTCCGCGGTCCTGGGGCCGGAGGGCGGCACCGTCGAGGACGGGTCGACGCTGGGCAGCGCGTGAGGGCGGTGGTCGACGACCTCGGCGGCGAGGTCCTCCTGCCCGAGGGAGCGGTCTCCCGGGTGGTCTCGCTCGTCCCCTCGCTCACCGAGGCGCTGGCGGCGACCCGCCGCGAGGCCCTGGTCGGGGCCACCGAGTGGTGCACCCACCCGCCGGACCTGCAGGTCCCGCGGGTGCGCGGGACGAAGAACCCGGACCGGGCCGCGGTCGGCGCGCTCGAGCCGGAGCTGGTGGTGTGCGTCCAGGAGGAGAACCGCGAGCTGGACGTGCGGCGGCTGCGGGACGCGGGCATACCGGTCTGGGTCGGGGTCGTGGAGTCGGTCGAGGACGCCCTGCGGGTCCTGCGCACGCTGCTCCTCGACGTGCTCGCCTGGGAGGAGCCCGCGTGGCTCACGGAGGTCGGGCGGCGCTGGGCGGCGACGTCCGAGGCGCCGACCCGGGCGCGGGTCGCGGTCCCGATCTGGCGCGACCCGTGGATGGTCGTCGGCGCCCGGACCTACACGACCGACCTGCTGCGCCGCGCGGGCCTGGACAACGTCTACGCCGGGGACGAGGGGCGCTACCCCAAGGTCGAGGTGGACGAGCTGGACCGCGCGGGCGCCGACGTCGTGCTGCTGCCGGACGAGCCCTACGTCTTCACCGCGCAGGACGGCCCGGAGGCCTTCACGCGCAGCGCCACCCGGCTCGTCAGCGGGCGGCTGCTCACGTGGTACGGCCCCGCGATGGTCGAGGCCGCGGACCTGCTCGCCTCGGTCCGGGCGGACCAACGCGAGGAGGGCACGGACACCTCGTCAGGCGGTGCCGCCCTCGACGAGATGGGTCGGGAGCACGGCTGAGTCCACCTGCCGGCCGGCGAGGAGGTCCCTCAGGAGACGCGTCGCCTCCGTGGCGAGCAGCTCGCTGGGGTTGGCGACCGTCGTGAGGCGCGGCGTGGTCAGCTCGGCTGCCGGTGAGTCGTCGTAGCCGACCACTGCCACGTCCTCCGGCACCCGGTGGCCGCGCGACTGCAGCTCGCCCACCGCGGCGACGGCCATGAGGTCCGAGGCGACGAAGACCCCGTCGAGGTCGGGGTGGGCCGCGAGCAGCCGGCGCATCGCGAGGCGGCCGCTCTCGGAGGAGAAGTCGCCGTGCTCCACGGCGTCGGCGGGCAGCCCGGCGGCCAGCATCGTCTCCCGCCACCCCTCCAGCCGGTCCCGGCTCGCGGCCATGTCCGGCGGCCCGGCGACGGTGCCGATCCGGGTGCACCCGCGGTCCAGCAGCCGCTGCGCGGCGACCCGTCCGCCGCTCACGTTGTCGAGGTCGACGTAGGGCAGCCCCTGCGCCGGCACCGGCGGTCTCCCGATGATCACGGTGGGCAGGCCGATGTCGCTCAGCACCCCCGTGATCTGGTCGTCGAGGTGGGCGCTGAGCACGATCGCCCCGTCGGTGTGCCCGCCCCGCAGCCAGCGCTCGAGCCGCTCGGTGTCCCGGCCCGCCCGGCCGAGCACGAGCACCATCTGCAGCGGCGAGTCGTCCAGACCGGCGCCGATCCCCCGCAGCATGCCCATGATGACCGGGTCGGCGAAGACCCGCTGCTCGGTCTCGGGCACGACGACCGCCACCGAGTCGGGCTCGCGCACGACGAGGGAGCGGGCGGCCCGGTTGGGGCGGTAGCCGAGCTCGGCCACGGCCGTGACGACGGCGTCCCGGGCCTGCGGCCGCACCCGCGGGTCGGCGTTGACCACCCGCGAGGCGGTGGCGCGCGAGACCCCGGCGCGGGCCGCGACGTCCTCCAGCGTCGGGGGCCGCGACCTGCCGTTCGTCGGCTCGGCGAGCTCGTCCCGGACCAGCCGGTCCTGGTCGGTGGGCGCACCCATGGACGCTCCTCTCCTCAGCCGATCGACCCCGATCCTGCCACGTCGGCATACCATCGGGCGCTCGCCTTGGGGGTCCGCCGCTGCGTGTCGTAGTCGACCCGGACGATGCCGAAGCGCTTGGTGTAGCCGAAGGCCCACTCGTAGTTGTCGAGCAGCGACCAGACGAAGTAGCCGCGGACGTCCGCGCCGTCCTCGATCGCGGCGTGGACGGCCCGCAGGTGCCCGTCGAGGTAGGCGATCCGGTCCTGGTCGTCGACGAAGCCGTCCGCGTCGGGGACGTCGGGCATGGCCGCACCGTTCTCGGTGACGTAGAGGCGGGTGCCGGCCGGCCCGGTGTAGTCCCGCTGCAGCCGGAGCAGCAGCTCGTGCAGCGCCGCCGGCCGGATCTCCCAGCCCATGTCGCTGACGGGCAGGCCGCGCCGCACCGTCACGACGTGCTCGGAGCCGACGTTCGGCGAGGGGCCGTCGTAGGTGCGCGCCTGGAGCGCGGCCCGCGCGGCGTCCTGCGGCTCGGCGCCCGTGACCATGGTGCTGGTGTAGAAGTTCACCCCGAGGACGTCGATCGGGGTCGAGATCTCCTCGAGGTCGCCGTCGCGCACGAGGTCCTGCGGCCACAGCTCGCCCAGGTCCTCGATGACGTCCTGGGGGTAGGCGCCCCGGGTGATCGGCTCGACGAAGAAGCGGTTGGCGAGCCCGTCGAGGCGACGGACGGCGTCCCGGTCGGCCGCCGAGTCGGGGTCCTGCGGCTGCATCTCGGTGAAGTTGAGGGTGAGCCCGAGCTCGAGGTCCGGGTCGCGCTCGCGCAGGGCGGAGACGGCCCGCCCGTGGGA
The DNA here is from genome assembly GCF_001685415.1 of Serinicoccus hydrothermalis. Classification (NCBI taxonomy): domain Bacteria; kingdom Bacillati; phylum Actinomycetota; class Actinomycetes; order Micrococcales; family Ornithinimicrobiaceae; genus Serinicoccus; species Serinicoccus hydrothermalis. The sequence goes on from NZ_CP014989.1 coordinate 838,721, forward strand.
GAGCAGGAGGTGGTGCGCCGCCCGCAGCGCCGCCGACGGCTCGGTGCGTCCCGGTGCGTGCACGCCCGCGGCATACCCCAGGAAGGCCGAGCACCACGGCTCGTTCAGGGTCGTGAGCTGGCGGACGCGGTCGCCCAGCCGGTCGTGCACGGCGAGCGCGTAGTCGACGAAGCGGTCGACCACGCCGCGGTCGGGCCAGCCTCCCTGCTCCTCGAGCGCCTGCGGCAGGTCCCAGTGGTAGAGCGTGACCCAGGGCCGGATGCCGGCCCCGAGCAGCTCGTCCACCAGCCGCGAGTAGAAGTCGAGGCCCTGCTGGTTGACGGTGCGGCCGTCGGGGCAGACCCGCGCCCAGGACACCGAGAAGCGGTAGGCCCCGAGGTCGAGCGAGCGCATGAGCGCGACGTCCTCCGGCATCCGGTGGTAGTGGTCGCAGGCGACCGCCCCGGTATGCCCCTCGACGACCTTGCCGGCGGTCGCCGAGAACGGGCCCCAGATGCAGTCGCCCCGGCCGTCCTCGTGGACCGCGCCCTCGATCTGGTAGGCGGCGGTGGCCGACCCGAAGAGGAAGTCGCGGGGGAAGGTGAGGGTACTGGTCATTGCTTGACGGCTCCTTGCATGATGCCGGACACCAGCTGGCGCCCTGCGACGACGAAGAGGATGAGCAGCGGGACGGTCGCCAGCACGGCACCGGCCAGCACCAGCGAGTAGTCCACGAAGTGGGCCGCCTGGAGCTGCTGCAGGGCGACGGGCAGGGTCGGGTTGGCCGGGCCCAGCACGATGAAGGGCCAGAAGAAGTTGGTCCACGTCGCGACGAAGGTGAACAGGCCGAGCATCGCGGCGGCCGGCCGGGAGGCGGGCACCCCGACGTGCCAGAAGGTGCCGAACATGCTGGCCCCGTCGACCCGCGCGGCCTCGATGAGCTCGGTCGGCACCGCCTGGCGGAGGTACTGCGTCATCCAGAAGACGCCGAAGGCGGTGACCAGGCCGGGCACGATGACCGCGGTCAGCTCGCCGGTCCAGCCCAGCTCGGCCATGACCTGGTAGAGCGGCACCACCCCGAGCTGGGTCGGCACCGCCATCGTGGCGATGACGAAGACGAGCAGCGGCCCCGAGCCGCGGAAGCGCAGCTTGGCGAAGGCATACCCGGCCAGCGTGGAGAAGAAGACCACCGAGGCCGAGACCGTCGTCGAGACGATGATCGAGTTGACCGTGGCCCGCCAGAACTCGACGGTGTCGAAGACCGTCGCGGCGTTCTGCAGGAAGTTGCCGCCGGGCAGCAGCGGGAAGGGGGTCCGCGACAGCACCGTGGAGTCGTGGCTGGCGATGAGGTAGGACCACCACAGCGGGAACATCCCGCCGAGCACCACGGCGGCGAGCAGGCCGTAGACCACCCAGCCCGGTCGCTGCCCCCGGTCCCGGCGGGCGCGTGAGCCCGCGCGGCGCTGCCCCCGCGTCGTGGTCGGCGTTGGCACGGGCGTGGTGGTCATCGGCTCTCCTCGCTGGCGATGCGGCGGCTGATGGCGAAGTTGACCAGCCCGACGGCGACGATGAGGGCGAAGAGCAGGACGGCCACCGCCGAGGCGCGTCCGAAGTCGGCACGGGTCCACCCCAGCTCGTAGAGGTAGAGCGTGAGAGTCTGCCACTGCCCGTCGGACCCGCCCCGGCCGAACTGGTCGTACATCTTCGGCTCGTCGAAGATCTGGAGCCCGCCGATGGTCGAGGTGATGATGACGAAGATCATCGTCGGGCGCAGCATGGGGATGGTGATCGAGACGAAGCGGCGCAGCCCACTGGCCCCGTCGATGGCGGCCGCCTCGTAGAGGTCCCGCGGGATGGCCTGCATCGCCGCCAGCAGGATGAGCGCGTTGTAGCCGGTCCAGCGGAAGTTGACCATGCTGGCGATGGCGACGTGGCTGGCCAGCCGGTCCGAGTGCCAGCGCACCGGCTCCATCCCGACACCCTCCAGCAGGGTGTTGATGAGACCGAAGCGGTCGGCGAAGAGGTTGGAGAAGATGAGGGCGACCGCCACCGGGGCGACGACGTAGGGCAGCAGGACACCCATCCGCCAGAACGTCGCCGCGCGCAGCTTGTGGTCCAGCAGCCCGGCGATGGCGAGGGCGGCGAGCACCTGGGGCACCGAGGACAGCACGAAGATGCTGAGCGTGTTGACCAGGGCGGTCCAGAAGTCCTGGCCGGTGAGGACGTCGACGAAGTTCTGCGCCCCGACGAAGGCGCCCTGGCCCATGATCTGGTCCCAGTCGTGCAGGGCCACCCAGCCGGTGTAGACCAGCGGGAACAGCCCGACGACGAAGAAGAGGACGAAGAAGGGCGCGATGTAGACGTACGGCGAGGCCGCCTGGTCCAGCCGCCCCAGGCGACCCTCGCGCGGCGCCCCGCCGCCCCGGCGACCGGTGACCTGTTCGGGTGCCGGCGCCGGGGCGGAGGTGGGGGTGGTGACGCTCATCTCAGCGCAGGTCGCCCACGGCCGCGGCGAACTTGTCCCAGCTGCTCGCGGGGTCGTCGGTCTGGTCGACGTCGACACGGCTGATGGCGTCCTGCATGGCCGTGTTGATCTCGAAGTACTTCGGACCCTTGAAGGGCATCACCGTGACCGCCTCGGCCCGCTCGGCGAAGATCTGACCGGTGGGGGCGTCGTTGAAGAAGGCGTTGCTCGACTCCGCCAGGGTGTCCGAGTCCAGGGCCTCCGTCTGGCTGGGGAAGGTGCCCTTGGCCTCGAAGGCCTTGATCTGCTGCTCGGGAGCGGTCAGCCAGGCGGCCAGCGCCTTGGCCTCCTCGGGGTGGTCACCCTGGGCGGGGACGGTGAGGTAGGAACCGCCCCAGTTGCCACCGCCGCCGGGGAAGACGTTGGCCACGTCCCAGCCCTCGATGTCGGCGGCGTTGCCCTCGACGACGCCGAGCATCCAGGCCGGGCAGAGCATCGTCGCGAACTCGTCGCCCTGGAAGGCGGAGGACCAGTCGGCGCTCCACTGGCCGAGGGCGGCGGACAGGCCGTCGTCGACGGAGGCGGAGAGCACCTGGTCGTAGAGCTCGCGGACCTCGGGGTTGTCCACGGCGATGATCTCCCCGTCGGGCGTCTCGTAGGGCTGCTCGACCTGGTTGATCATCCCCTGCCACAGCGCCCCGGCCGAGTCGTACCACGCGATGTCGGTCTCGGCCACGAAGTCCCGGCCGACCTCGAAGTAGGTGTCCCAGTCGCCCTGGAGCAGCTCGGCGACCTCCTCGCGGTCGGTCGGCAGGCCGGCCTGCTCGAAGAGGTCGGCCCGGTAGCACAGCGCCTCCGGGCCGATGTCCGTGCCGTAGCCGAGCAGCATGCCGTCCTCGAGGGTCACCGCCTCGGTCTTCCAGTCCAGCCAGCGGCCCTCCAGGTCCGGCGAGCTGAGGTCGACGAACTTGTCGGGGTACTGCTGGAACTCGGTCACCCAGTCGACCTCGATCGCCTCGATGTCCGCCGCCCCGGAGTCCGCCCCGAGGCTGTTGCGCAGCGCCGCCCGGGCGTTGTCGGCCGTGTCGGCCTTGACGTGCTGCACCGTGATCCCGGGGTTGAGCTCCTCGTACTCGCCGAGGAGCTCCTCGTAGCCGAACTCGTTGAAGGTCGCGACGGACAGCGTGATGTCGCCGCCCTCGCCACCGCTGCCTGCGCTGTCGTCTCCCTCGCCACTGCCTCCGCCACACGCGCCGAGCGCCAACGTGGCGGCGGCGGTGGTGGCGAGCAGCATCCTGCGTCGCGTGCTGTGCATGCCAACTCCTTTGGTGGTCCACGCTCGTTGTGAGAGCGCTCTCACGAAGAGTGCACGGCACCCCGGAGAGGTGTCAAGGGGTTGTGATCGGATCGAGACCAGGCGACGTCCGAGGACGCGGTCGCCGCGGGTGTCAGGCCGGGCCGGGGGCCTCGGCGGGCGCGGGGGCAGCCTGCGCGTCGCTCGCCCGCAGCCTTCCCTTGACGATCTTGCCGCCCGCGTTGCGCGGCAGCGCCTCGTTCACCGTCAGGTCGCGTGGGTGCTTGAAACCGGCCAGCGAGCCCCGCAGGAACTCCTGCAGCTGCCCGAGGTCGAGCCGCTCCGCACCCGGCCGCAGGGAGACCACCGCCACGGGCACCTCGCCCCAGCGCTCGTCGGGGCGGCCGAAGACGGCCACCTCCATGACGGCGGGATGGCTGGCGATGGCGTTCTCCACCTCGGCGCAGTAGACGTTCTCGCCGCCGCTGATGATCATGTCCTTCGCCCGGTCCACCACCCAGACGAAACCTTCCTCGTCCTGCCGGACCAGGCCCCCGGAGTGGAACCACCCGCCGTGGAAGGCCGCTGCGGTCTCCTCGGGCTTGTTCCAGTAGCCCTGCATCACCGTGGGTCCGCGGTAGACGATCTCGCCGACCTCACCCACGGGCACGTCGTTCATGTCCGGGTCGACGACGCGGTACTGGATGGTCGGGATGGGCCGCCCCACGGAGCCCAGCTTGCGCAACGAGTCCTCCCCCCGGAGCACGCAGGTGATGGGCGAGGTCTCGGTCTGCCCGAAGACGGCCACGTTGAGCGCGTCCGGGAAGGTCTCCCCCATGGCGCGCAGCAGGGCGTCGCTGGCAGGGGCGGCACCCCAGCTGATGATCCGCAGCCGCAGGTCCCGCTCGGCGATCCCGGGGTTGGGCGCACAGCAGCTGCCACTGCTGCGGCACGTTGAAGACGATCGTCGCGCCCCCCTGCTCGTAGGCGTCGAGCACCGCCGCGGGGTCGAAGGCACCCAGCGGGTGGATGACCGTGGTGACGCCCAGCGTGAGGTTCGCCACGATCGAGCCGAGGCCGGCGATGTGGAAGAAGGGCGCGGTGAGGAAGCCGACGTCGGACTCGTCGACCATGTTCATGGCCCGGATGCAGGTGAGCGCCTGCACCTGCATGTTGCGGTGGCTCAGCATCGCCCCCTTGGGTCGTCCCGTCGTGCCGGAGGTGTACATGAGCAGCGCGGTCGTCTCCTCCGGCACGTCCGGCGGGTCGATCGGCTCCCCCGCCGCGACCACCTGCTCGTAGTCCTCCAGCGCCAGGGCGGCGACCACCTCCTCCGGGGGCCGGCCCGACGCAGATCCGCACCTCAAGGCTGTCCGGCAGCTCGTGCACCGCCGCCAGCGCGGGCGCGAGGGGCCCGTCCACGAGGATCGCCCGTGGCGCGGAGTCCTGCAGGATGTAGGCCAGCTCCGGCGGGGCCAGCCGGAAGTTGAGCGGCACCGCCATCGCCCCGAGGGCGTTGACCGCCACGACGGCCTCGACGAACTGCGGATGGTTCAGGGTGAGCAGCGCGACCCGGTCCCCGGGCCCGACGCCACGTTCGCGCAGGGCGCCCGCGAGCGCGAACGACCGGTCGGCGAGCTGGCTCCAGGTGGTCGTCCTCCCAGCGCGGGGGCGTCCGGGATCCGCGCGGCATGGGTCGCCACGTGCGCCATCCAGTGGTTGCGGAACGACCAGGCGGGAGCCTGCGTCTGGGTGCTCGTCATCGAAGGTGACCTTCCGTGCGTCGCTGCCTCGGACCGTGCCCAGTATGGCGCAACGGCACGCCGAAGGGAAGGTTTTGTGAATGGCTATTCGCATCAGAAGTGATGGTGTATTCACAGCGCGCCGTGGCCAGGTGGCTCGTGGCGCCGCGCGCGGTGGTTGACTGGCTGCGGACAGCACCGCCAGGAGGTCGAGGTCACCGTGTCCATGCCGACGAGCACCACCACGCGACCGCGCGACCGGCGGGACCGGATCCTGCGCGCCGCGGGACGCGCGTTCAGCGAACGCGGCTACCACGCGGTGGCCATGGAGGACATCGCCGCGGCCGAGGGGATCACCGCGTCGGCCCTCTACCGGCACTTCCCGCACAAGTACGCGCTCTTCCTCGAGTGCGCCACCCGGCTGGCGGACGGGCTGCTGGAGGCGCTGCACGACCTGCCCGAGGGGACCGACCTCGAGGGGGTCCTCGGCGCCGTCACCCGCGCCACCCTCCCGGAACGCTCCTCCGGCGGGATCTACCGGTGGGAGGCGAGATACCTCCTCCCGGCCGACCGGGCCCGGCTGCGGGAGGTCTTCACCCAGGTCGTCGACGCCGTGGCGCAGCAGGTCCGGCGCCACCGCCTGGAGCACCTGCCGCGGGACGTGGGCACCGCGGCGGAACACCGGGTCCTGGCCGCCGCGGCGCTCGGCGTCGTCGGGAGCGTGACGACCCACCGGACGACGCTGGCCGCCGGCAGGATGGAACCGCTGCTGCGGGGCGCCGCGCTGCGGGTGGCCGGCGGGCCGACGGTGGACGCCCTCACCGGGACGGTCACCGCCCCGGTCGGGGAGCCGGGCACGTCAGCGGCGACGGACCGCCGCACCCAGATCCTCGACGCGGCGATCCCTCTCTTCTACCGCCACGGGTTCGCCGAGGTGTCGATGGGACAGATCGCCCGCACCGTGGGGCTGGCCCCCTCCGCGCTCTACCGCCACTACGCCGGCAAGGCCGACATCCTGCTGGCCGCCTGCCTCCGGGCCGCCGACGTGCTGGAGCGCAGCGTGGACCTTGACGGGCTCACGCCCGGGGCCGCGTCGTTGGAGGCGCTGGCGCGCGGCTACGTCGACTACTCCTTCGGTCACGTCGCGCTCACGGCGGTCGCCGCCGCGGAGTCGGGAGGCCTTGCCACCGCCGACCGTCGGCGGCTGCACGCGGTCCAGCGCGAGCACCTGGGGATGTGGGAGACCCACCTGCGGCTCGCGCGGCCCGGCCTGGACGCGCCCGAGGCGAGGGTCCTGGTCCACGCGGCCCTGGGCACCGTGGCCGAGGGGGGCCGCGCGCTGCGCTGGCGGGACACCCCCGACCGCCGTCGGCAGCTGACCTCGCTGACGCTGCGTTCCCTCAGCGACTGAGGGCGGATCCTCGCTGCTGGTCGACGCCGGAGCCGTCCGGGTCGGCACCGAGCGCGGCCCGGAGCACGTCCTCGGCCTGTCGGACGACACGGCGGACGACGTCCCCGGCGGCGGGGACGTCGTGGATGAGGCCCTGCGCCATCCCCACCGACCAGATCCCCGCCTCGGTGTCGCCCTGCTCGAAGACGGTGCGGCCGCGGGACCCCGCGACGAGCTCGCGCACGTCGGCGAACTCCCCGCCCTCGTCGAGGAGACGGACGACCTCACGGCTCACCTCGTTGGCGGCGACCCGGGCGGTGTTGCGCAGCGGCCGGAAGATGAGCACCGTGTCGAGCTCGCCCTGCTCGACGATGGCCGCCTTGACCTCGTCGGCGACCGGGGACTCGACGGTGCACATGAAGCGCGTGCCCATGTTGACCCCGTGCGCCCCCAGCACGAGCGCCGCGGCCAGACCGCGACCGTCGGCGAAGCCTCCCGAGGCGATGAACGGGATGTCGAGCGCGTCGGCGGCAGCCGGGACGAGCACCAGGCCGGGGACGTCGTCCTCCCCCGGGTGCCCGGCGCACTCGAAACCGTCGATGCTGACCGCGTCCACGCCGATCCGCTGGGCCTTGAGCGCGTGGCGGACGCTGGTGCACTTGTGCAGCACCGTCAGCCCGGCACCCTTGAGCAGGTCCATGAAGGGCTCCGGGTTGGCCCCGGCCGTCTCGATCACCTCGACCCCGGAGTCGGCGATGGCCCGGACGTAGTCCGCGTAGGGCGGCGGGTCGATCGTCGGCAGGATCGTGAGGTTCACCCCCAGCGGCTTGCCCGTGAGCCGCCTGGCCCGCTCCACCTCGGCCACGAGGTCCGCGGGGGTGGGCTGGGTGAGGGCGGTGATGATCCCGAGCCCGCCGGCCTCGGAGACGGCCGCGGCCAGCTCGGCGCGGCCGACCCACATCATGCCGCCCTGGACCACGGGGTGTTCGATGCCGAGCAGCTCGGTGATGGGGGTGCGCATGTCCAGACCCTCTCAGACGTAGCGTCCGCCGGAGGCGGCCAGCTCGACCAGCGAGGCCGGCGGCTCGAAGTGGGTGCCGTAGGCGGCGGCGAGCTCTCGCGCGCGCTCCACGAAGCCGGCGGGCCCACCCTCGTACTGGTTGACGTACTGCAGCACACCTCCGGTCCAGGGCGGGAACCCGATGCCCTGCAGCGACCCGACGTTGGCGTCGGGGACCGAGGTGAGGACCCCGTCGTCGAAGCACCGCACCGTGTCGATGGCCTCGGCGAAGAGCATCCGCTCCTGCAGGTCCCGCAGCGGGATGTCGGTGGAGCCGGAGTCGAAGCGCTCCCGCAGCCCGGACCAGAGGCCGGTGCGCCGACCCTGCTCGTCGTAGTCGTAGAAGCCTGCGCCACTGGAGCGGCCCGCGCGGCCGTCCTTCTCGATGAGGGCGTCCACGACGGCCTCGGCGCCGTGCGGGGTCCACGTCCCACCCTCGGCCTCGACCGCGGCGCGGGTCTCCTGCCGGATCGTGCGGGGCAGGGTGAGCGTGAGCTCGTCCATGAGCTGCAGCGGCCCGGTGGGGTAGCCCGCCTGGACCGCGGCGTGCTCGACCAGCGCCGGCTCGACGCCCTCGCCCACGGCCGCGACCCCCTCGTTGATGAAGGCGCTGATGACGCGGGAGGTGAAGAAGCCCCGCTGGTCGTTGACCACGATCGGGGTCTTGCCGATCTGCCGGACCACGTCGAAGGTCTTCGCCAGCACCTCGTCGCTGGTCCGCTCCCCACGGATGATCTCGACCAGCGGCATCTTGTCCACGGGCGAGAAGAAGTGGATGCCGATGAAGTCCTCCGGGCGGTCCACCCCCTGCGCCAGGGTGGTGATGGGCAGGGTCGAGGTGTTGCTGCCCAGCACCGCGTCCGGTCGGACGACCCCGGCGACCTCGGCGAAGACCCGCTGCTTGACCTCGACCGACTCGAAGACCGCCTCGATGACGACGTCCACCCCCGTGAGGTCGGCGGCGTCCTCGGTCGGGGTGATGAGCGCGAGGAGCTGCTCAGAGGCCTGCGCGGTCGTCCGCCCGCGCTCCTGCGCGCGTGCCTCGAGCCGCTCGGCATACCCCTTGCCCCGGCGCGCGGCCTCGAGCGACACGTCCTTGAGGACCACCTCGATCCCGGCGCGGGCGCAGACGTAGGCGATGGCGGCGCCCATCATCCCGGCCCCGAGCACCCCGACCTTGCTCGCCCGGTAAGGGGGGTAGCCCTCCGGCCGGGACGCGCCGGCGTTGATCTTCTGCAGGTCGAAGAAGGTGTTGATCATGTTCTTGGCGACCTGCCCGCTCATGAGCGAGACGAGGTAGCGCGTCTCCACCAGGCTCGCGGCGTCGAACCCGAGCAGGCTGCCCTCGACCGCGGCCGCGAGCGCCGCGCGGGGCGCCGGCATCGGGGCGCCCCTGGTCTGCTTGCGCGGGTTCGCGGCATAGGCGGGCAGCATCGCGGCGATCCTGGGGTGGTGCGCGTCACCACCGGGGATGCGGAAGCCCGGGGCGTCCCACGGCTGCACGGCCTCCGGGTGCTCCCGGACCCAGGCCTTGGCCGCCGGCACCAGGTCCTCCGGTGCGTCCACGAGCTCGTCGGCCACGCCCTTGTCCAGCGCGTCGGCCGGACGGTGACGGGTCCCGGGCAGGATCCAGTCCATGAGGGCCGGCTGGAGCCCGAGCATCCGGACCAGCCGGGTGATCCCGCCCCCACCCGGCAGCAGACCGAGGGTGACCTCGGGGACCCCCAGCCGCACCTTCGGCGCGTCCAGGACGACGCGGTGGTGCGCGGCGAGCGCCACCTCGAGCCCGCCGCCGAGGGCGGTCCCGTCGACGGCGGCCACGACCGGTCGGCCCAGCGTCTCCAGGCGTCGCATGAGGGACTTCACGTGGTCGATGTGCGCGGTGTTCTCCGCCGCCGTCTCGGGCGAGCCCTGCTGCAGCAGGTGCAGGTCCCCGCCGGCGAAGAAGGACGACTTGGCACTGGTGAGGACGACCCCGGTGACCGTGTCGAGCCGGGCCTCCAGCGCCTCGACCGCGGCGCCGTAGGCCGCGACCCAGGTGTCGTTCATCGTGTTGACGTCCTGGTCGGGGTCGTCCATCGTCAGGGTGACGATGCCCTCCTCGTCCTGCTCCCAGTGCATACCGTGGATCTGGGTGTGGCTCATGCCTGTCTCCTCCGTCGTCCCGGCGCTCAGACGCGCTCGATGATGGTGGCGATGCCCATGCCGCCGCCCACGCAGAGCGTGGCCAGGCCGCGGCGCAGGTCGCGTCGCTCCAGCTCGTCCAGCAGGGTGCCCAGGATGATGGCGCCGGTGGCGCCGAGCGGGCGCCCCATGGCGATGGCGCCACCGTTGACGTTGACCTTGTCGTGGGGCACCCCCGTCTCGCGCATCCAGTGCAGGACGACCGAGGCGAAGGCCTCGTTGAGCTCGAACAGGTCGATGTCGGACAGCTGCAGGCCGGCCCGCCGCAGCACCTTCCGGGTGGCTGGCTCGGGCCCGGTGAGCATGATCGTCGGCTCGCTGCCGACGACCGCCGAGGCCACGATGCGGGCGCGCGGGCGCAGCCCGGCGGCGCGGCCCGCCTCCTGGCTGCCCACGAGGACCAGCCCGGCGCCGTCGACGATGCCGGAGGAGTTGCCCGCGGTGTGCACGTGGTCGACGCGCTCGACCTGCGGGTAGCGCTGGACCGCGACCGCGTCGAAGCCGCCCTCGTCGCCGATCCGGGCGAAGGCCGGCTTCAGCTCGCCCAGCGTGGGCATCGTCGCCTCCGGCCTGCGGTGCTCGTCGGTGGCGAGGACGGGGACCCCGTTGAGGTCGCTGACCGGGACCACGCTGCCCGCGAAGCGGCCCTCGGCCCAGGCCTCCTCGGCGCGCCGCTGGGACTCCACGGCATACGCGTCGACGTCCTCCCGGGAGAAGCCGTCGAGGGTGGCGATGAGGTCGGCCCCGATGCCCTGCGGCACGAAGTAGTGGTCGTAGGCGGTCGCCGGGTCCTGGTGGTATGCCCCGCCGTCCGATCCCATCGGCACCCGCGACATGGACTCCACGCCCCCGCCCACGACGATGCCGTCACCGGCGAGCACCTTGGCGGCCGCCGTGTTCACCGCCTCCAGGCCGGAGGCGCAGAAGCGGTTGAGCTGGACCCCGGCGACCGTCTGCGGAAGACCGGCGACCATCGCCGCGCTGCGGGCGATGACGCTGCCCTGCTCCCCCACGGGGGAGACCACACCCAGCACGACGTCGTCGATCGCGTCCGGGTCGAGCCCGGGGTTGCGTGGCGCGAGCTCGCGCAGCAGCCCGGCGACGAGGTCGATCGGTTTGACGGTGTGCAGCGAGCCACCGCGGTTCTTCCCCCGGGGGGTGCGCAGGGCGTCGTAGATGTAGGCGTCCTCAGGCATGGTGCTCCTCCCTCTCGTCGGTCCGCGGTCGCTCAGAGCCCGAGCCCACGGCCGACGATCTCCTTCATGATCTCGGTGGTGCCGCCGTAGATGGTCGACACGCGGGCGTCCTCGTAGTCGCGGGCGACCTGGTACTCCCGCATGTAGCCGTAGCCGCCGTGCAGCTGGAGGCAGCGGTTGACCACCCGCTGCTGCAGCTCGGTCGACCACCACTTCGCCATGGCGGCCTGCTCCGGCGTGAGCTCGCCCTGCAGGTGCTTGCTCACGCAGTCGTCGGCGAAGCTGCGCGTCACCGCCAGCTCGGTCGCGACCTCGGCCAGCACGAAACGCGAGTTCTGGAAGGAGCCGATCGCCGACCCGAAGGCCTTGCGCTCGGTGACGTACTCCAGGGTGCGCCGGAAGGTCCCCTCGGCGGCCGCCAACGACCCCAGGGCGATCGACAGCCGCTCCTGCGGCAGGTTGCTCATGAGCCCGGCGAAGCCCTGGCCCTCCTCGCCGAGCAGGTTGGTGACCGGCACCCGCACGTCGGTGAAGCTCAGCTCGCTCGTGTCCTGGGCGTGCAGACCGATCTTGTCCAGGTTGCGACCCCGCTCGAAGCCCTCCATCCCGCGCTCCAGCACGAGCAGCGACAACCCGCGGTGCGGGTCCTCCCCGGTGCGCACGGCGGTGGCCACCAGGTCGGCGTTCTGGCCGTTGGAGATGAACGTCTTGGCGCCGTTGACGACGTAGTGGTCGCCGTCCCGCACGGCGCTGGTGCGGATCCCGGAGAGGTCGCTCCCCGTGCCCGGCTCGGTCATGGCCACGGCCGTGATCAGCTCGCCGGCAGCGATTCCGGGCAGCCAGCGGGAGCGTTGCTCCTCGTCGGTGAGGTCGGTGAAGTAGGGGAAGACGATGTCGTTGGACAGGCTGATCCCGCCCATCCCGTTGCTGGCCCCGGAGCGGCCGAGCTCCTCGTTCATCACCGCGTTGAACCGGAAGTCCTCCACCCCGGCTCCGCCGAACTCCTCGGGGAGCCCAAACCCGAGCAGCCCGTCCTGCGCGGCCTGGGTGAACAGCTCCCGGTCCACCTTGCGCTGCTCCTCCCAGCGCTGGGCGTTCGGCGTCACGTGGCGCTCCACGAACGCCCGGACCGTCGCCCGGAAGGCCTCGTGCTCCTCGTCGTACAACGCCTGCGTCGCCATCTGTCGCCACCACCTCTGATGTGAACGGATATTCACATCATAGGTGAACCACGGTTCACTCCGCTAGGGCTCCTGCCACCACCGTGTCCGCGGCCCCCGACGGGCCGTCACCACCGGGCGTTGATCTGCTGGATCTGGGTGAAGCCCTCGAGCATCCCCTCGAGCGAGAGCTCCCGCCCCTGACCGCTGCCCTTCATCCCGCCGTAGGACTGGCCGACCTGCTGCGCGCCACCCTGGTTGACCTGCACCCACCCGGACTCGATGCGCTGCGCGGTGCCCAGCGCCATACCCACGTCCCGGGCGAAGACGAAGGCGGCCAGGCCGTAGTGGCTGTCGTTGGCCATGGCGACCACCTCGTCCTGCTCGCGCCAGCGCAGCACGGACAGCACCGGCCCGAAGATCTCCTCCCGCGCGATCCGCCAGCCGTTGTCGACCTGGGTGAGGATCATCGGGGCGTGGTAGAAGCCGGGCTCCCCGACGGTGAGCCGCTCCCGGCCGTCGTAGGCCACCCGCACGCCCTCGGTCGCCAGCCCCTCGTCGATGAAGCTCTGGACCCGGTCCCACTGGCGCTGGTTGATGATGCAGCCGATGTCGGTCGACTCCTCGCGCGGGTCGCCGACACGCAGCTGCGAGACCTTGGCCACCAGCTTCTCCAGGAAGCTGTCGTGGATGTCCTCGTGCAGGAAGAGGCGGGACCCCGAGGTGCAGCTCTGCCCCTGGCGCGCGAAGCGGGTGGCCAGCAGCACCTGCTCGACCACGTCGTCGGTGTCGGCGTCGGGGAAGACGATGCACGGGCTCTTGCCCCCGAGCTCCAGGCTGACCTGGGCCAGCCGCTCCCCCGCCGTGGCCGCGACCCCGGCACCGGTGGCGGTCGAGCCGGTGAACGAGACCTTGTCCACCCCGGGGTGCTCGACCAGCGCCTGCCCGACCTCCGGGCCGTAGCCGGTGAGGACGCCCAGCACGCCGGCCGGCAGGTGACGGGCGCAGACGGCGGCCAGCTCCAGGATCGTCGTCGGGGCGTCCTCGGCGGCCTTGAGCACCACAGCGTTGCCGGTCACCAGCGCGGCCGGGACCTTGAAGGCGGCGATCATCAACGGGCTGTTCCACGGCAGGATCCCGGCCACCACCCCGACCGGGAGCCGCCGGGTAAGCGACAGCTCGTCCGCGCCGACGGGCAGGGTGACGCCCTTGACCTCCCCGGCGAGCCCGGCGAAGTAGCGGAAGGCGCGCACCAGCAGCTGCGCCTCGGGCCGGGCCTGGGTGCGGATCGCGTTGCCGGTGTCGAGGGCGGTGAGGGCGGCGAGCTCCTCGACGACGTCCTCGAGGTCGTCGGCGATCCGGAGCAGCGCGCGCTGCCGCTCGGTGAAGGGCAGCGCCGCCCACCCCGGCTGGGCGGCCCGCGCGGCGGCGACCGCACGGTCGGCGTCCTGCGCCCGGGCCCGCGGCACGGTCCCGATCACCCTCGTCCGGTCCACGGGCGTGATGACCTCGATCGTCTCCCCGGAGACCGCGTCCACCCAGTCCTCGCCGATGAGCATCCGGTATGCGCTCGGTGAGGTGGCCTCGGAGGTGGACGCAGCGTCGGTGCCGGTGCTCATGGTGCTCCTCGTGGACGGGGCGGGCCGGGGACAGGAGGGACACTAGTCAACCTCACCCGGGCCCGGAGAGGCCGTGTGAGAGCGTAGGCGCATGGCGCGGCGCATCGTGGTCCTCAACGGCCCCAACCTCAACCTGCTCGGCACCCGTGAGCCGCACATCTACGGCACCGCGACGCTGGCCGATGTGGAGGAGCTGTGCGCCGGACGGGCGGCCGCGCACGGGCTCGAGGTGAGCTGCCGGCAGAGCAACCACGAGGGGGAGCTGGTCGACGCGCTGCAGGAGGCGGGAGCGGACCCGGAGTGCGTCGGCGCCGTGCTCAACGCCGGGGCCTACACGCATACCTCGATCGCGCTGCACGACGCCGTCAAGGCCACCGGGCTGCGCCTCGTGGAGGTGCACCTGTCCAACCCGCACGCCCGCGAGCCGTTCCGGCACACGTCCTTCCTCTCCCCCGTCGCGGAGATGGTGGTCGCCGGCGCCGGGATCGACGGCTACGGCTACGCCGTGGAGCACCTCGCCACGACCCCCGGCCCCCGGGCGGAGAGCTCGGCCGACCCGCGCGGCTGAGCGCGCTCAGGCGTCCTCGAGCAGGGCGCGGACGGCGTGGTAGCCACCCAGCCCGCTGACCCCTCCGCCGCGCCGTGACCCCGCGCCGGCCAGCAGCACGCCGGGGTATGCCGTCTCCACGCCCCAGCGCTGTGCCGCGGTCTCGAGCGGGGCGTCGTCGTCGGCGAAGGGCCACTCCAGCGGCCCGTGGAAGATGTTGCCCCCGGGCATCGCCAGGCTGGCCTGCAGGTCGCGGGTGGTCCGGGTCTCGATGCACGGCCGACCCTGCGCGTCGGGCAGGACGACGTCGTCGATCGGCTCGGCCAGCACCGAGGACAGCGAGTCGAGCACCGCGCGCTCCAGCTCGGCCCGGACCTCCTCGCCCCGCCCGTCCAGGAGCCGGTCCGGGGTCTGCAGGGTGAAGACGGTCATCGTCTGTGCCTCCGGGTGCTGCTCGCGCAGCTGCGGCGTGAGGATGCTGGGGTCGGTGAGCGAGTGGCAGTAGATCTCGGCCGGCATCGGGCTCGGGACCTGCCCGCGCTCGGCGGCGGCCGCGGCCTCCTGCAGCTGGGTGTAGGTCTCGTTGATGTGGAAGGTCCCGCCGAAGGCGGCCTCGGGTGCGACACCCGCCTCCCGCAGCCGCGGCAGCCGCGAGAGGAGCAGGTTGACCTTCACCTGGGCCCCCTCGACCCGCTCCCCCGGCTGGCCCCCGGCGACCTCGTCGAGCACCGCCGGGGCCGCCGCCCACAGGATCCTGCCTGCGGTGGCGCGCTGCGGCCTACCCTGCGCGTCCTGCCAGGTGACCGCACCCTCCTCGAGCCCGGTGACGGTGGCATCGGTGACGAGCTCCGCCCCGGCCTCGCGGGCGGCCCGCTCCAGCTCCCCGGAGACCTGGCCCATGCCCCCGATGGGCACGTCCCAGTCCCCGGTGCCACCGCCGACGACGTGGTAGAGGAAGCAGATGTTGTGCCGCAGGTGGGCCGCGTGGGCGTCGGCGAAGGTGCTGATGAGGCCGTCGGTGAGCAGCACGCCGCGCACGAGGTCGTCGGCGACCCCCGCCTCGATCACCTCACCGAGGGGACGCTCCAGGAAGTCGCGCACCAGCCCCGGGTCGCCGATGCGCCGCGCCATGTCGCGCCGCCGCACCAGCGGCTCGGTCATCGTCGGCCACACGGCCCGGGCGAGCTCGCCCACCCGGGCGGAGAAGTGCTCCCAGCGGGGGGCGTCGGCGGCGGCGCCCACGGCCGTGAACGAGGCGGCCGAGGCCTCCGGGTCACCGTGGTCGATGAGCAGACCCGTGTCCCCGCCGGGCACCGGTGTGTAGGAGGAGTAGCGCCGACGACGCAGCGACAGGGACAGCCCGAGGTCGTCCACGACCTGCTGCGGCATGAGGCTGACGAGGTAGGAGTAGCGCGACAGCCGCGCACCCATCCCGGGGAAGGCCTCGGCGGAGACGGTGGCGCCTCCCAGGCTCGGCGAGCGCTCCAGCAGGAGCACCGAACGGCCTGCGCGGGCCAGGTAGGCGGCTGCGGTGAGGCCGTTGTGCCCACCACCGACCACCACGACGTCGTGGCTGGAAGTCATGGGGCCGATGGTAGGCGTTGCCCGTCAGTCGCGCGGGCGCCGGTCAGTCGCGCGGGCGCCGGTCCTGTCGCCGGTCGCCCTGCCGGCCTGCCCCACGGCCCTGGCCCGGGCCACCGCGGCCCTGCGGGCGGCGGCCGCCCTGTCGCGGCCCACGCGGACCGCGCGGACCGCCACGGCCGGGACCGCGCTTGGGGCGCATGACGTCGTCCAGCCGGCTCTGGGGCACCGGCTCGGCGTCCGGGACCGCACCGCCGGCGGTCTCGATGACCGCGTGGTCCTCGGGCGCCACCGTGCGCGGCTCGGTCTCCACGCCCGCGGCGTCCAGCATGCGGGCGACCTGGCGCTTCTGGTGCGGCAGCGCCAGGGTGACGACCACGCCGTCCTCGCCGGCCCGGGCCGTCCGGCCGGAGCGGTGCAGGTAGTCCTTGTGGTCGGCCGGCGGGTCCACCTGCAGGACGAGCGAGACGTCGTCGACGTGGATGCCGCGGGCGGCCACGTCGGTGGCCACGAGCACCGGCAGCGTGCCGGACTTGAAGGCGTCCAGCACCCGGGTGCGCTGGGCCTGGTTGAGCCCGCCGTGCAGGGCGGCCGCGAAGACCCCGGACTCGCGCAGCTGCAGCGCGACCCTGTCGGCGCCGAGCTTGGTGCGGCAGAAGACGACCGTGCGTCCGGACCGGTTGGCGATCGCGGCGGTGATCGGCTTCTTGTGGTGCGGGTGCACGAGGAAGACGTGGTGCGCCATCGTCGTGACGCTGGCGCGCGCGTCGTCGGTCGAGTGGGTGACCGGGTCCTTGAGGTAGGTCCGCGCGACCTGGTCGACCCCGTGGTCCAGCGTGGCGGAGAAGAGCAGGCGCTGCCCGCCGGACGGCGTGAGGTCGAGGACCTGTCGGATCGCCTCGACGAAGCCCATCTCGGCCATGTGGTCGGCCTCGTCGAGCACCGTCACCTCGACCTCGGAGAGGTCCGCGGCGTTGCGCTCGATGAGGTCGATGAGACGGCCCGGGGTGGCGACGAGGACGTCCACGCCCTTCTCCAGCGCCTTGAGCTGCGGGGTGTAGGACATGCCCCCGGCCACGAGGACGAACCGGCGGTCGACCGCGCGCATCAGCGGCGCCAGCGCGTCGACGATCTGCATGGCCAGCTCACGGGTCGGCGTGAGGATCACCGCGCGCGGGCGGTGCGGCACGGCACGGGGCCGGGCGGCGAGCCGGTCCAGCAGCGGCAGCCCGAAGGCCATCGTCTTGCCCGAGCCGGTCTGGCCACGACCCAGCAGGTCGCGCCCCGCCATCGCGTCGGGGATGGTCGCCGCCTGGATCGGGAAGGGGGTCGTGATGCCGATCCGCGCCAGCGTCGTCACCAGCTCCTCGCGGAGCCCGAGCGGGGCGAAGCCGTTGTCCGCCTCCACCGCGGCCGACACGTCCTCGCTGTGTGCCGCGGACACCCGGTCCTGGTATGCCGCGTCCGCCGCGTCGCGCTCGGCCTCGGCCTCGGCGAAGGCGTCGTCGGCGCTGCCGCGCTCCCACGAGTGGGACGGCCTCCCGCGCTCACCGCCGCGGCGGTCCTCCCAGCGGTCACCGCGCGGACCACGGTCCTCGCGCCGGCGCCCCTCGTCCCAGCTGCGACCCTCGTGCCGCCCGCGGCCCGGGCGACCTTCCCGCTCCTCGCGGTGCGAGCGCCAGGTCCGCTCCTGGTAGCCCGAGCCCTGCTGCCGACCCTGGCCCTCTCGCGAGCCACCCCGGTCGTCGCGGCGGTAGCCACCGCGGTCGTCACGGTCGTCCCGGCGGTAGCCGCCGCGGTCGTCGCGCTCACGGCGGTAGCCGCCGCGGTCGTCGCGCTCACGGCGGTAGCCACCCCGGTCGTCACGGTCGTCGCGGCGGTAGCCACCGCGGTCTCCCCGGTCGTCACGGTCGTCGCGGCGGTAGCCACCGCGGTCTCCCCGGTCGTCCCGGCGGTAGCCGCCCCGGTCGCCCCGGTCGTCCCGGCGGTAGCCGCCCCGGTCGTCACGGTCATTCCGGCGGTAACCACCGCGGTCGTCCCGGCGATAGCCATCTCGGTCGTCCCGGCGGTAGCCGCCCCGGTCACCCCGGTCGTCGGCGCCGTCGCGACGACGCTGCGCCCGCTCGCCCTGCCCGCGGGGGTCCCGCTCGTCGCGGTCGCGCCACCGCTGCTTGCCGCCCGGACGCTCGTCCTGGGCGCCGCGGCTCGAACCGCGCCGGTCGCCACGACCGCCCTTGAGCTGGGCGCGGGCCTGCTTCTCCCGCGCCTGGCGGGCGGCCTTCTTCTGGGCGGCGGTGTGGCGGGGCTTCTTCTTGCCGGACGCACCGGCGCGTGCTGGTTTGGCCATGGTGAGGCTCACCTCTTCGAGTGGGTCGAGGTGGGTTCTCGCCTCGACGCCTCTGGCGTGACCGGACCTACCTCCAGGCGCTCGTCACGGCGCCCGATCTCCCCCGAGGATCGGATCGTCCTGAGGGGTTCGCCCGGTCGCGCACAAGCGGATACCGGGGAAGGACCAGTCTACCGCGCCTCAGGCGTCGATCCGTTCACGGTCCAGGTCGTGGGCGGACTCGACGATGAAGTCCTTGCGCGGCGCGACCGAGGACCCCATGAGCAGATCGAAGACCTCGTCCGCCCGGGCGGCGTCGGCCAGCGTGATCCGCCGCAGCGTCCGGTGCCGTGGGTCCATGGTGGTCTCTGCCAGCTGGTCCGCGTCCATCTCGCCCAGCCCCTTGTAGCGCTGCATCGGTTGCTTGACGGTGCGCCCCTTCTTCTCCAGGCCCGCCACGGTGCGGCGCATCTGCGCCTCGGTGTAGGTGTAGAGGAACTCCCGCTCGCGGCCCTTCCCGCGCCCGCCGGCGACCTCGATCCGGTGCAGCGGGGGCATCGCGGCATACACGCGGCCCGCCTCGACGAGCGGGCGCATGTAGCGGAAGAAGAGGGTGAGCAGCAGGGTGCGGATGTGGGCGCCGTCGACGTCGGCGTCGGTCATGATGATGACCTTGCCGTAGCGCACGAGGTCGAGGTCGAAGGACCGGCCGGAACCGGCACCGATCACCTGGATGATCGCGGCGCACTCGGCGTTGGCGAGCATGTCCTGGACCGAGGCCTTCTGCACGTTGAGGATCTTGCCCCGCAGCGGCAGCAGCGCCTGGTAGTCGCTGCTGCGCGCGAGCTTGGCGGTGCCGAGGGCGCTGTCGCCCTCGACGAGGAACAGCTCGGAGCGGTCGGTGTCGTTGCTGCGGCAGTCGGCGAGCTTGGCGGGCAGCGAGCTGGACTCCAGGGCGTTCTTGCGGCGCTGGGTCTCCTTGTGCAGCCGCGCCGAGATGCGCGACTTCATCTCGGCCACGACCTTCTCCAGCAGCAGCGAGGCCTGCGCCTTGTCGCCGCGGTGCGAGCTCGTGAGCCTCTCGGTCAGGGCCTTCTCGACGGTGCGGGACACGATGGTGCGCACGGCGCTGGTGCCGAGCACCTCCTTGGTCTGTCCCTCGAACTGCGGCTCCGGGAGGCGGACCGTCACCACGGCGGTGAGGCCCGCGAGGATGTCGTCCTTCTCGACCTTGTCGTTGCCGACCTTGAGCTTGCGCGCGTTGGTCTCCAGCTGCTTGCGGAAGACCTTCATCAGCGCCTGCTCGAAACCGGCGACGTGGGTGCCGCCCTTGGGGGTGGTGATGATGTTGACGAAGCTGCGCACCACGGTGTCGTAGCCGGTCCCCCAGCGCAGGGCGACGTCGACCTCGCACTCGCGCTCCACCTCGCGGGACACCATGTGGCCCAGCTCGTCCAGCATCGGCACGGTCTCGCTGAAGCTGCCGGTCCCCTGCAGCCGCCACACGTCGGTCACCGCGACGTCCGGCGCGAGGTACTCGGCATACTCCGCGATGCCGCCGGAGTAGGCGAAGGTCTCCTCCGTCGGCCCCTCGGCCCCCGGCGTCCCCGGCAGCCGGCGCTCGTCCCGGATCACCATGGTGAGGCCGGGGACGAGGAAGGCCGTCTGCCGGGCGCGCGCGACGAGCTCGTCGTGGGCGAACTGCGCCTGCGCCAGGAAGATCTGCGGGTCCGCCCAGTAGCGCACCCGGGTGCCGGTGACCCCGCGCCGTGCCTTGCCCACGACGGCGAGCTCGCTGCTGCGCTCGAAGGGCGTGAAGGGCGCGGTCGGGTCCGGTGTCCCGCGGTCCGCGAAGGTGCCCGGCTCGCCGCGCCGGAAGCTCATGCCGTAGGTCTTGCCGGCGCGGTCGACCTCGACGTCCAGCCGGGCGGACAGCGCGTTGACCACCGAGGCGCCGACGCCGTGGAGACCGCCGGACGCGGCGTAGGAGCCGCCCCCGAACTTCCCGCCCGCGTGCAGCTTGGTGAAGACCACCTCGACCCCGGACAGGCCGGTGCGCGGCTCGATGTCGACGGGTATGCCCCGCGCCCGGTCCCGCACCTCGACCGACCCGTCCGCGTGCAGGATCACCTCGATCCGGTCCCCGTGGCCGCCCAGCGCCTCGTCGACCGCGTTGTCGATGATCTCCCAGAGGCAGTGCATGAGACCCCGGGCGTCGGTGGACCCGACATACATGCCCGGGCGCTTGCGCACCGCCTCCAGGCCTTCGAGGACCTGCAGGTGCCGGGCGGAGTAGTCCTGAGTGGTCACGTCCGGCAGGCTAGCGCGGGCCGCCGACAGGCCCCGGGAGGCGCGGCGCGCGGGTGGACGGGAGCCCGGGCTTACGCGCAGAGCGAAACGTGCCCCACCCGGGGCACAAAGACGCGGTCCGGGGACGTTGGCATGTTTGACTGTGACGACCAACCGTTGGTTGGCCACTGGAGAGGAGACCGCCGTGAACGCCACTCTGACCCCTGAACTCAACGCTGCCGACCGCTGCGACCGCTGCGGGGCCCAGGCCTACGTCCGGGCCCGCCTGGGCGACGGCCTCGAGCTGCACTTCTGCGCCCACCACGGGCGGGAGCACCTCGACAAGCTGCGCGCGGTGGACGACGTGGACATCACCGACGAGACCCACCGGCTGCAGGAGCAGGAAACCCCCGCGGTCTGAGGCCTCGCCCGACGCGCCCCTGAGCCGCACCGACGCCCGTCCGGCACCCGTGCCGGGCGGGCGTCGGTCTGCGTCGGGCACAATCTGCTCCATGGAGCCGGCCGAGATCCTCATCCTGGTGTTCATGGCGATCGGCGTCGTGGGGATCGTCCTGCCGATCCTGCCCGGTCTGCTCATCGTGCTCGTGGGGTCCCTCATGTGGGCGCTGACGCAGCAGAGCACGCTGGGATGGGTGGTCTTCGCGCTCTCGGCGCTGGTCTACGCGCTCGGCGTCGCCCTGCAGTGGGCCATCCCCGGCCAGCACATGCGCCGCGCCGGGGTCCGCACCTCGACCCTCGTCATCGGCGTGCTCTGCGCGCTGGTGCTGGGCTTCGTCATCCCCGTCGTGGGCCTCTTCCTGGGCTTCCCCCTCGGGATCTTCCTCGTCTCCCTCGCCCGCACCCGGGACCGCCGTGAGGCGCTGGGCCACACCCGGCTGGCGTTGCGGGCGGTCGGCCTCAACATCCTCATCGAGCTGGCGACGGCCTTCGCGCTCATCGCGATGTTCGTCGTGAGCGCGCTGGTGCTCACCCCCTCGTGAGCACGAGAGACGTCCTCCGGTGCCTGTCTCCCTGCGGACGGCACCGGAGGACGTGGTTCGTGGGTCCTGCCTGTGATCGGTCGCTGCGCCGGTCAGCCCTCGACCATGCGGGCATACGCGACGGTGTTGTCCTCGTGGTGTCCCGTGGACTCGTCGAACTCACCGCCACAGGTGATGAGCCGCAGCTCGGGCTCCTCCGTCGGTCCGTAGACGTCGACGGTCGGGAACTCGTCCTTGGGGAACTGGTCGACACGGTAGACCTCGTAGGTCACCGTCCGGCCGTCCTCGCGGTCCACCTCGGCGGTGTCCCCGGGCTCCAGGGCGCCGAGCTCGAAGAAGATCGACTCGATGCCTCCGGCACCCGTCACGTGGCCCTCGATGATGGTCGGTCCGACCTCACCGGGAGTCGGTGAGCCGTCGTACCACGCGGCCTCGTGGTAGCGGTCGCCGCTGGGCACCTCCAGGGTGCCGTCGTCGGCGAGACCGAGGGCGTGCAACGGGCTGGTGACCGAGATGGAGGGTATGCGCACCTCCACCGGCTCCGAGGGCTCCAGACCCTCGACGGTCGGCTCGGCGTCGGACCCGTCCTGCTCCTCCGACTCCTCGGGACCCGGCACCGCACCCGCGGCCTCGTCGGAGGCCTCGGCCTCCGCCGTGGTGGGCGCGGCGTCGCTGTCTGACCCGCTGTCGGGGTCCTGCGTGGCCGCGGCGCCGTCCTGCTCCGGAGCGGTCTGCTCCGCGCTGGCCGGGGTCGGCGAGGGCGGGTCGGGCCGCTGCGTGCCGAAGCCGACGCCGACGAGGACCACACCGACGAGGACGGCGAGCACGGCCAGGGCCGTGAGGACAAGGCCCCCACGGCCCCGGTCGGTGTGCTCGGCAGACATGTCAGCTGTCGGTGCGACGACGCTGGTTCAGCGCGAAGGCACCGGCACCGGCAGCGAGGAGCAGGGCACCGCCGGCGATCATGCCGGAGTTCTCCATCCCGCTGGTGCTGCCACCACCGGTCTCCACGCCACCACCGGGGGCGCTCATCTGGCCCATCTCGAAGGCGCCGCACAGGGCCGGGTCGGTGGCCTCCGAGGGCAGGCTGTCGTCCAGGTCGGACATCTGCTCGCCGTCGTACTCGCCGGAGCCGTTGTGGTCGACACCGTGGACGACCACGACACCCTGGCCGTCGTGCAGGCTCTGGGCGATGTCGTCCGGCACCTCGAAGGTGCGCTCGTAGGTGTAGGTGCCGTCGGACGGGAAGTTGGCGACGTCCAGCGCGCCGGCCTCGGAGGTGTCCGCGTCGTTGCCGGTCAGCGAGACCCGGACGGCGCCGTAGCTGTCGATGGCGTCGGTGGTGCGGATGGCACCCTCGAAGCCGCTGCCCTCCATGTCGGGGTCGGGGCACTCGCCGGCGCCACCGAGGTGGATGTGCTGGGCGTGCGGGGCGCCCTCGAGCAGGCCCTGCACCTCGACCTTGATCCAGACCTCGTTGCCGGTGACCTTGGCCCAGGCCTCGCCGCTGCCGCCCGAGTCGTTGAGCTCGGTGAACGTGGTCATGAGCTCCACGGTCTCGTCCTCGTGCGCGGCCAGCGCCGGGGCGGCGCTCACCGCGAGCAGGGCCGGGGCGGCCAGGGTGGCCATGGCTGTCGTGAGCTTCTTCATCCGGGGGTCACTCCTCCAGTTGGTGCCGCTGCAGCCGTGTGCCACAGCGTGAGTACACCGGGGATTCGGCGCGGGCCCAGGAACGGATTGGAGTTGTGACGGAGATCACATCGTGACGCCGAGGGCCCCTGCGCCGTCGTCGGCGGCAGGGGGCGGCGGCTCAGGTGAGGGGGACGACGACAAAGGGGTCGGTCGTCGGCTGGGTCGAGCCTCCCGTGGGCTCCACGGTGAAACCGACCGCGACCGCGTCGTCGGGCGAGCCCTCGAGCAGGGCCTGGCCCTCCTCGAGCATCTCGGGCTGCAGCACCCCGGCGGAGCGGGCCGAGCCGTCGGCCCCGACGAACCAGGCCTGGTAGACGCTGCCGGCCTGCGGTCCGGCGAAGTCGGCGGGCAGCTGCACCACCGCCCGACCCTCGGTCGCGGACACGACGACGGCCAACGGGCCGTCGGCGGTGTCGGCGGTGTGCTCGGAGGCGTCGTCGGCGCGGATGACCTGCGTCGCGGCGTCCGGGTTCAACGCCTGAGACACACCCCATACCCCACCGGCGAGCACCACCGCGGCGGCGGCCGCGGCCAGCCACCGGCCGGGCCGGGCCCGGCGACGCTGCTCGCGGGCCTGACGGCGGGAGGTCAACGAGGTGACCTGGGCGACGTCGGGCCGGTCTTCGCCACGGTCCTCGTGCGTCGTGACGGTCGTGGTGTCGCGACCGCTCCCCTGTCCCCCCGCCTCCGCGGCGATGAGGTCGAGCACGGTGGTCCGCAGCTGAGCGGGCGGCTCGACCTCGAGGTCCTCGCTGAGCAGGACGGACACGTCCTGCAGCTCCTGGACCTCGCGGCGGCACTGCGCGCAGGACTCCAGGTGAGCCTCGAACGCGGCGCGCTCCTCGGGGTCGACGGCATCGACGGCATAGGCCGCCGCCAAGTCGTGCATGTCGCCCTCCTTCATCCCTGCTCACCTCCGTCCAGCTGCTTGCGCAACTTCGTCAACCCGTCCCTGATGCGAGTCTTGGCCGTCCCCAGGGGGACGTCCATCCGCTGGGCCACCTCACGGTGGGTGAGCCCGGAGAAGTAGGCCAGGGCCACGGTGGTCCGGTGCGGCTCACCGATCCGGTCCAGTGCCGTGCGCACCCTGGTCGCCTCCATCCGCTCGACTGCCTCCTCAGCGGTCGCGTCGTACGGCGGTGTTGTCTGCTGGGATTCGTAGCGGTCCAGCCGATCGGATTGGGCCTGTTCGGAACGGACCCGATCCACGGCCCGACGATGGGTCAGGGTCAGCACCCAGCCCAGCGGCGATCCCCGCGAGGGGTCGACCTCGCCGGCCTGGCGCCAGATCTGGAGGAAGACGTCCTGGACGACCTCCTCGGCCATCGCCCGGTCCCGGACGACGCGCAGGGCCAGGCCGAACACGCGTGGTGACAGCAGGTCGTAGAGCTGCGCGAGGGAGGTCTGGTCACCGTCCGCGACGAGACCGAGCAGCTGGATCAGGTCCGGCCGCCCGGCCTCGGAAACGTCGACGACCCGGGCGTTGCCCGGGTCGTGGTCGTGGGTGTCGGAGGTCAGAGACCCTGCTCCCGTCGCCGGTCCCACTGGTGCTCCATCCGCTCCATGAAGGAGCCGGAACGGGAGGTCTTCTTCTTGACCGTCCCCGACGTGCCGGACCGGCGGACCGAGCCGTCCTTGCCCACGACACCGCGGGGGCCGGAACCTGCCTTGCCCGAGCCGGTCTTCCCGGAGCCCGTGCGTGCCGGTGACGCCGCCCAGGCGCCCCCCATCACCATCGCGAGGAAGCCCAGGGCACCGACCCAGATCATGGAGGACATGACGCCCACCACCACCAGGGCGAGACCGCCGAGGGCGGAGAGCACCCCGAGGACGAGCCGACGCCGGTCCAGCCCGCCGGCTGCACCGCCCGTTGCCGGGCGCTTGAGCTGGCTGGCGAGGCGAGGATCCTCGGCGTAGAGGGCCTGCTCCATCTGCTCGAGCACACGCTGCTCGTGATCTGAGAGCGGCACGTTCACCTCCGGTGGTGCGAGTCGAGGGTCGGTGACACGGAGACCGACACCATGTCCTGACATCAAGGATAAGACGTGAACGAGCGGAGCACTACCCGGAGTTCCCCGACCGGGTCGACGAGGGTCTGCGGTGCGTCGACCGGACCCGTCGGAGGGGTCAGCGGCACAGCAGGCTGGCCGGGCGCACCGCCTGGTGCCCGAACCGGGCGACCGCCCGGTCGGCGGCCCGCTCGGCCTCGCGCCAGCCCCGCTCGGGCTCGTCCAGCCTGCCCTGGACCAGGGTCTGCCCGACCTCGGTGATGCCCTCCACCCGCACCCCGAGCATGCGGATCCGGGCACGCTGCAGGCCCAGCGCGGCGTACAGCGAACAGGCGGTGCCGTGCACCTCCCGGGTGACGTCGGTGGGGACGGCGACGGTGCGGGACCGGGTGATGGTGGTGAAGTCGGAGAAGCGCACGGTCAGCACCACGGTGCGGCCCAGCACCCCGGCGTGACGCATGCGGCTGGCCGTGCGTTCGGCGAGGTGCAGCAGCTGCCGACGGACGAGGTCGGGATCGTCCACGTCATGGCTGAACGTCTCCGAGGACCCGACGCTGCGCTCCCGGCGCTGCGGCACGACCGGGTCCTCGTCGATCCCCCAGGCCAGGGTGTGCAGCCGCGCGGCGGACTGCTCGCCGAAGGCGCGGCGCAACGTCGTCAGGGGCACGTGGGCCAGCTGGGCCACCGTGTGCAGACCCAACCGGTGCAGCTCGGCCTCGGTGGCCTCCCCCACCCCCCACAGGGCACCCACCGGCATCGGGTGCAGGAAGGGGACGACGTCCTCCCGGGCGACCATCCTCATGCCGTCCGGCTTGGCCGCCCGGGAGGCCATCTTGGCGACGGCCTTGGAGGGAGCGGCGCCGACCGAGCAGGTGATCCCCTGCTCGTCGGCCACGGTGTCGCGGATCCAGCGACCGATGGCCTCGGGCCCGGCCCAGCGCCGCCCGGTCGCGGAGAGGTCGAGGAAGGCCTCCTCCATCGAGACCGGTTCGACCTGGGGGGTGACCTCGGCGAAGATCGCCATCACCGCCTCGGAGACACGGGCATAGCTGTCCGGGTCGGGCCGGACCACGACCAGGGGCGGGCACAGCCGGCGCGCGGTGGCCATGGGGATGCCGGACCGCACGCCGTAGGCCCGGGCCTCGTAGGTCGCCGCGAGCACCACGCTGCGCCAGCCTCCGCCGACCACCACCGGCAGGCCGCGCAGGTCCGGTCTCTCCAGCAGCGAGACCGCCGCGTAGAAGGCGTCCATGTCGACGTGCATCACCCACCCGCGGCTCACCACCCGGAGCTCCCCGGGCTGGAGTGCCACAGCTTGGTGCCCGGCTGCCGGGTCGCCTCACCCGCGGGCGCCACGTCGGCATACGGCGACTGGGCGAAGCCGGAGGCGTGCAGCAGCACCCGGCGGCCCGCCGGGGCACCGGCCTGCTCCGAGGCCCGCCGCGAGGCGTCCTCCGCCTCCTGCGCCACCAGGCGCGCGGTCCGCTCGGCCTGCTCCATCGCCTCGAGCGCCGCGGCGCGACCACCGAGCTCCCAGGCCTGGGCGACCTCACCCAGCTCCCAGGCCGCGGTCGCCCTGATCGACACCCCGCGCGGACCGGTGCGGCGCACCACACCACGCACCATGAGCAGCCAGGAGTGGAACACGGTCGCGGCGTAGGGACCCTGGACGTCCTCGAAGAAGGTGGCGTCCGCCGGTCCGCTGCCGTCGTCCACGGTGAGGAAGACCACCCGCCTCCCGGACCGCACCGGCGGGGTCTGGGTCGCCACCTTGGCACCGGCCACGAGCACCTCGGCACCGCCGCGGTAGGAGAGCAGGTCCCGGGACCGGGTCACCCCGAGGTCGGCCAGCATCGGGCCGAAACCGGCCACCACGTGCTGGCTGACGTCCATGCCGAGCACCTCCAGCTCGGCCCGCAACTGCTCGGACTCGCTCATCTCCGGCAGGCCGCTGCCGACGAGCGGTGCGGGGTCGTCACCGAGCTGCAGCGTCAGCTGCGTGGTCGCGGCGGCGGAGGCCTGGTGCCAGGACCGGCGCCCGACCGCCTGGTCCTCCGCCCGCGCGGCCACCTCGCCGGCCCCGAGGGTGGGGGCGGTCCGGAGGCGTCCGGAGCCGGTCCGGCCGCGGCCGCTGCCGGCGTGACGCGACCAGCGCTCCAGGTCGCGGACGTGCAGCATGAGGTCGCGCCGGGTCAGCCCGGCCCGGCCGGCGCCTGCTCCGCCCCGGGCCCCGGGACGTGCGGGGCGGGGGGTGCGCCGACCGACCCGGTGCAGCTCGTCCAGCCCTCCGGCCAGCACCAGCCGTTCGGCCGTCGGGCGGCTGGGGCGGGCCCGGTGCCACAGGTCGGACAGGGAGTCGTAGGGCTGGCCGGCGACGATCCTCGCGACCTCGTCCTCGCTGATGCCCTTGACGTCGGACAGGGACAGCCGGATGCCGTACCCACCTGCCCGGCGCTCGACCAGCCCCATCACCGCGTCGACCCGGTCGGGGGTCCGTCGCACCGTGCCCTGAGCCGTGGGTGACCGGTCCACGGCGGCGAGGAAGCCGTCGGGCACACCGGACCCGGATCCGGGCCTGCTGCCGGGCGCAGAGGGGTCGCCGTCCGCCCCGCGCGGGTCCACCCGCTCGACCCGGTAGGTCGCGCCCGAGGCGTTGACGTCGAGCCCGAGCACGTGGACCCCCATGGTCCTGGCCTCGTCCAGGATGAGCCGCTTGGGGTACATCCCCGGGTCGTGGGTGAGGACACCGGCGAGGAAGGCCGCCGTGTGATGCGTCTTGAGCCAGGCCGACTGGTAGGTCGGGAGCGCGAAGGCCGCGGCGTGCGCCTTGCAGAAGCCGAAGGAGGCGAAGGCGGCCAGCACCTCCCAGATCCGGTCCACCTCGTCCGGGCGGTAGCCCCGTGCCGTGGCCGCCGCACGCCACCACATCTCCACCTCCTGCTGCCCCGCCGGGCTGCCCATCGCCCGGCGCACCTCGTCGGCCTGGGCCAGCGTCACGCCGGTGGTCTCGGCGACGATCTGCAGCACCTGCTCGTGGAAGACCACCACCCCGCACGTCTGCTCCAGGTAGGGCACCAGGCTGGGGTGGAGGTACTCCGGCTCCCCCCACCCCTGACGTGCGTGGAGGAAGGGCCGGATCATGTCGGACTTGACCGGGCCGGGGCGGAAGAGCGAGATGTCGATGATGATGTCGGCGAAGTTCTCGGGCGCGAACTTGCCGACCAGCTCCCGCTGCCCGGGCGACTCGATCTGGAAGCAGCCGAGGGTACGGGTGGACTGGATCAGGGCGAAGGTGTCCGGGTCGTCGAGCGGCACCTGGGCCCGGTCGTCCAGGTCGATCCGCGCACCGTCGACCCGCTCGACCTCGTCGAGGGCGTGCGTCATCGCCGACTGCATGCGGATGCCCAGCACGTCGAGCTTGAGCAGGCCCAGCTCCTCGACGTCGTCCTTGTCGAACTGGCTCATCGGGAACCCCAGCCAGCTGGACTCGACCGGGGTGCGGTCGAGCAGCCCGGTGTCGGACAGGACCACCCCGCACGGGTGCATCGCGATGTGCCGGGGCAGGCCGTCCAGCGACTCCACCAGCTCCATGAGCAGCTGCATCCTGGGGGCGTCCAGCCCCTGACGGCGCAGCTCGGGGAGGTCACGGATCGCGGCGCGGGCGTCCCGGGCGCGGATGTGCGGGAAGGCCTTGGCGATGACGTCGACCTCCCCCGGCGGCATCCCCAGCGCGGCGGCGACGTCCCGCACCGCGTGCCGCACCCGGTAGGTCTCGGTCATCGAGACGCAGGTCACGCGTTCGGAGCCGAAGCGTTCCAAGATGCGCTCGTAGAGCTCGGTGCGCCGGGCGGACTCGACGTCGATGTCGATGTCCGGCAGCTGGGCGCGCAGCGGTGAGCAGAAGCGCTCCATGAGCAGGCCGTGCTCCAGCGGGTCCACGCCGCTGATGCCCAGCAGGTAGGTGACCAGGCTCCCGGCCCCCGACCCGCGGGCCGCCACCCGCACGCCCTGCTCCCGGATCAGGTCGCACACCTGGGCGACCGTGAGGAAGTAGGTCGGGTAGCCCAGCCCGGCGATGACGCCCAGCTCGTCCTCGAGCCGGTCGTGGATCCGGCGCAGGGACGAGGACCCCGTCCCGGGGTAGCGGGTGGCGACGGCCTGGGTGCAGCGCTCGGTGAGGACCTGGTGCACCTGCCCGACGCCCTGCACCCCCAGCACCTCCGGCTCGGGCAGGTGGACCGCCCCGATGCCGAGGTCGGACCGGGCGTCCTGGTGGCAGGCGGCCGCCAGCTCCAGCGTCTCGCGCAGCAGCTCCTCGGCACGGGCCCCGGGGCCGGCCGCGTGCTCGAGCTGGCGGGCCAGGCCGTGCATGGCGGAGGTCGTCGCCAGGTGACCGGCGCTGCTGACCCGGTCCAGGTGACGCTCGTCGAGCGCGACCCGCCGTCGGGCCGCGTCGAGGACGTCGACCACCCGGGCCTGCTCGGGTCGGGCGTGCCGCACCGCGGCCGTGAGCACGGCGGGGACCCCCACCTCCCGGGCCAGCGCCCAGGACGCCGTGGCGTGCGCCAGGCTGCCCGGCGTGCCGTCGGGTCCTCCGTGGCAGACCACCTCGACCCGCACCGCCCCTGCCGGGAGCAGCCGGACCCAGGCCAGGAGCAGCTCCCGGGCCCGGTCACGGCGGCGGGCGAGCAGCGCCCTGCCCACGTCGGAGTCCGGACCGAGCAGCAGCACGACCGGAGCCGCCCCGGCCGTGCCGGCCGCCGCCCGGGCGACCAGCTCGGGGGTGACCCGGGGGACGGAACGCTCCCCCGCCAGGTGGGTCTGGGTGACCAGGCGGCACAGCCTGGCCCATCCCGCCCCGGCCTCGGCGCCACCCCGCTGACCGCGGGCCAGCAGCACCACCCGCGGCTGCTGGTCGTCGACCAGCGTCCCTCCCTTGACCGGGCTGCGCGGGCCACGGCGTTCCGGGCGGGCGTCCGGGCCCTCGCCCCACCCACGCCCCGGGGCCACCTGACGCCGGTCCTTCCGCTCCTCGGTCCTGAGCCCGGTGACGAACGGGCTCCGGGCGACGTCGAGGTGGCCGGCTCGTCCCACCGGCCCGGACGGCGGACCCGCCAGGGCGAGGTCCACCCCCAGCACCGGCGCGACCCCGGCCTCGCCGCAGGCACGGACGAAGCGCACCGCGCCGTAGAGGCCGTCACGGTCGGTCAGCGCCAGCGCCGACTGCCCCAGCCCGGCGGCTCGGGCCACCAGCTCTGCCGGGTGGGACGCGCCGTACCGCATCGAGGCGCTGGAGGCGACGTGCAGATGGACGAAGTCGTCGCCGGCCCGGGTCACCGGGCTCACCCGTGACCCAGCGGGACCAGCTCGGCGTGCACCGGTACCTCGCACGGCAGGTGCAGCGAGGCACGCACCAGCTCCAGGAAGCGCTCCCCCGCCCGGACCAGGTCGTCGGCGTCCCGCGCGGTGACGGTGACGCTGCCGGCGCCGCGCTCCAGGGCGACCCGCCGCCGACCGGAGGCGGCGAAGAACGCGGCCCACTCGGTCAGCTCCGGTGCGACCGAGGAAAGCACCTCCCAGACGCTGCGCGGCCGGCTGCGGGGGACCGGCGTCGTGCGGGCGGCCAGCAGCGCCGCCCCGGCCCGCAGCGCAGCCAGGTGGGCACAGGTGTAGCGCTCGGCCGCGGTGGCGCTGTGGCACGCCTCCAGCAGCACCCCCCGTGATCGTTCCAGCAGGTCCAGCACGGCTCCGGCCGTGACCCCTGTCTCGATGACCGTCATCTCGTCGTCCTCTCCGTCGCTCTCGTCCTCGTGCTCATGTCGTCCTCACGTCCTCACGTCGCCTGCCCGCCTAGTCGGCCACCCGTTCCAGCCACCACCGCCCGCCCTGGACCAGGTCGTAGACCCCCGTCCCCGACGCCCTCCCGGCACCTGCCTCCACCCGCCAGACCACCCGCTCCAGCTCCGGCCGGGCTGCGGCGGGCTCCTCGTCCGCCGGGTTCGCCGGGTTCGCGCTCGTGCGCGCGTCCTCGCTCCGCCACCACGGCACCCGCTGGGTCCACCGGCCCAGCACCGCACGCACGAGATGCACCCGGCCCCGCCAGAGGAAGACGGTGGGGACCGGCGGGGACCCGCCGTCGGGGTCGAGCACCACCGCCCCGTCCAGCCGGACCCCGTGCTCGTCCGCGGCCCCGGTCCTGACCTCGACCGGTTCGTGATAGCTCCTGCTCATGCTGCGCCTCCTCGCGGACGATGAACCCAGGTCGATCACGAGGTCGCGGACGACCTCGTGATCGAACTTCTGTTCGATAGATGGGTACAAATGTACGACTCGGCTCCGACAGACTCAACCCCTCAGGTGAGCCTGATGCTCCTATGACCTGTCAAGCGGCTGGATCGAGGGTTGATGGTGCTTGCGGTGGGGCTGTGTCGTGGGCGAGTTCGGCGCGGATGGTGGGCAGGAGCTCGCGGATGAGGTAGCGCTTGAGGCAGCGGATGATCTCGGGTTTGCTCAGGTTCTGCTCGCTGCGTCGGGCCCGGTAGGCCTTGGTCCTGTCGTCGTGGCCGAGACGGACCATGATGATCCGCCAGAGGGCTTCGTTGGCGTGTCTGTCGCCGCCGCGGTTGAGCCTGTGGCGGTCGGTGCGTCCGGAGGATGCGGGTAGTGGGCTGACCCCGCACAGTGCGGCGAAGGAGGCCTCGGAGCGGATGCGGTCGGGGTTGTCTCCGGCGGTGATGAGCAGCTGGGAGGCGGTGTCGGGGCCGACTCCGAAGTGGTCCAGCAGACCGGGGGCGGTGTGCTTGACCAGGGCGTCGAGGTCGGCGTCGGCCTCGGCGATCTCCTCGGCCAGGACCAGGCAGCGGCGGGCGGTGCGGCGTAGCGCGAGCTTGACCGCCTGCTCGGGCTCGTGCAGGCGGTCGCGGTCCGGGCGCAGCCGCGCACACGCCTGGACGCGGGTGGTGCCGCTGAGTCCGTGCAGCTGCCCGCGGACCGGGTGCGGCGCGGTGATGACCAGCTGCACCAGGGCGGAGCGGGCAGCGACCATCGCCTTCATCGCGGCCCTCTTGGTCGCCTTCAGCGCGCGCAGCGACTCCACCGGCCCGGTGCGCGTCTTGGGTGTCGTCGTGGCCGTCCTGGCCAGCACGGCCCGGGCTGCGGCCTCGGCGTCCAGCGGGTCGCTCTTGCCCCGCTGACGACGCTGCTTGCGATCGGCGCGGTCGACCTCGACCACGTCCACGTCCTGGGCTGTGAGGTAGCGGGCGAGCTGGGCACCGTAGGACCCGGTGCCCTCGACCCCCACGCGGTCGACCTGCCCGTGCGAGCTCAGCCATCCCAGGGCTCGCCTGTTACCCGCCGCGGTCGCCGGGACACTCCTGGTGCCCAGCAGCCGGCCCTGGGCGTCGAGCGCGGCCAGGGTGTGCGTGTCGGCGTGGGTGTCGACCCCGCCGATGACGGTAGATGTCACCATGATTGGCGTCCTTCCGACTCTGATCCAGTTGGTTGGACACGCACCACCGGTCGGGCGGACAGCACAGTGACGAGGCCTACGCCAGGCTCCTATCAGGTCACGATCCGTCCGGCTGGTGCGTGCGCCCCGCCCGGCGACAGATCAGGCCAAAGGCACCAAGCCGGTGGACAACAGGGTCAGCCGGGCGGGACTTCCATCGAGCGTAACGACGGCACCAACAGCATCACTGTGGACAACTTCTGCGCCCGACGCAACGTCCGCAGCACGATGGACCCGTCGGCAGGTCCGGGTCGCAGGAGGGGGTGACCCGGACCCGCCGGCGCAGCGGATAGGCTCGGGTCAGGGCGACCAACCGGGCCACCGCCCTCCCGGCCCACCACCGGCGACCCCGTCCGCACAGGAGGACTCGTGATGCTCGTCCTGGACGGCGTGGACCTCCGCCCCCGCGTGCAGCGGGCCCTGGACGAGCACCTCGCCCGCCAGCGCACGGTGCTCGACGAGCTCGGTCCCCCGATGACCCCCCTGGTGGACGCTGTCGCCGAGCTGCTCTCCGGCGGAAAGCGGCTCCGGGCGGCCTTCCTCTACTGGGGCTGGCGCGCCCTGGGGCAGCCGGACGACCCCGCCGTGGTCCGCGCCGCCAGCGCCATGGAGATCTTCCAGGCGGCCGCGCTCCTGCACGACGACGTCATGGACAACAGCGACCTGCGCCGTGGGCGGCCCGCCGCCCACCGCACCTTCGCCACGTGGCACCAGCAGCGCGGATGGTCCGGGGACCCGGTCCGTTTCGGCCATGCGGCGGCGATCCTGGCCGGCGACATCTGCCTGAACTGGACCGACGAGGTCTTCTCGGCCAGTGGGCTGCCCCCCGCCGCCCTGCAGCGGGCCCGGCCCGAGTTCGACCGCATGCGCACCCAGCTCATGGGTGGCCAGTTCCTCGACATCCTCGAGGGCGCCCACGGGTGGGGCGACCTGGACCTCGCCGAGCGGTTGGACCGCTGCCGCACCGTGATCCGCCACAAGAGCGCCCGCTACTCCGTCGAGCAGCCGCTGCTCATCGGCGCGGACGCCGCCGACGCCCCGGAGGAGACCCGTGCCGGGCTGGCCCGCTACGGCGCGGCGCTCGGCGAGGCCTTCCAGCTGCGCGACGACGTCCTCGGCGTCTTCGGCGACCCCGAGCAGACCGGGAAACCCGCGGGCGACGACCTCCGCGAGGGCAAGCACACGGTCCTGGTCGCGTATGCCCTCGCCCACGCCGACCCCACCGGCGCCGCCCTGCTCGAGGCCTCCCTGGGCACCCCCGACCTGGACGAGCAGGCGGTGCAGTCCCTCCGCGACGTGCTCGTGCGGTCCACCGCGCTGCAGCGCACCGAGGACATGGTGAGCAGCGGCGCCGCCCGCGCCCTGGAGGCGCTGGACCAGACCCCCGGTCTGACCGACGAGGGGACGCAGGCGCTCCGGGAGCTCGTCGCGGTCTGCACCGACCGCGCCGTCTGAGGCGCCGTCGTCCCCGAGGCACCTCCCGACGACCGAGAAACCTAGAAGGCCTGCTCCTGGGCGCGGCGTCGCACCTCGGTCTTGGCGCCGGCGTGCAGGGAGGCGATCGCGCTGCCGCCCGGCAACGACTCGTCGGGGGCGTGCAGCCAGTCCACGATCTCCTCGTCGCTGTGCCCACCGTCACCGAGCACCGTGATGGTGCCGCGCAGCGCAGGCAGCGGGCCGTCGTCGACGAAGAAGGTGGCCGGCACCATCACCACCCGGTCCGGCCCCCGTCGCACCCCCACGACGTCGCGCTCGTCCAACCAGCGCCGCACGACCGGAAGGGTCGCGCCGGTGCGCTTCATGACGTCGGGGACGGTCAGCCACTCAGGAATCACATCGGTGTCACTTACCACATCTTCCAGTCAATCACATGATCCGACACGCCCAAAAGGTGGCGCGACGGACCACCGACGGGTACTGTCCCTCGTGCCTCACCGGTCACGCTGTCCCCGTGACCCACGGGAGGTGACTGAGATCATCGCCAACCTCATACGTCCCCCTGGAGGACACGACGTGAGTCCGCTCTTCGCCGCCCTGCCGCCCGGAGACCTTCCTTCCCACGCCTACGTCGCGCCCACCGGGGTGCACGCCACCGCTCCCCTGGCCCTTCCCACGGCCCGGGACACCACGCACACCGTGCAGGCCGGCGACACCGTCTACGACATCGCGGCGCGCTACGACGTCAGCGCCCGCGCCATCGTCCGGGCCAACTCCCTGCGCGACGGGGGCCGCTGGATCATGCCCGGCGCGACACTGCGGATCCCGGCCGGCGGCGGCACGAGCGCCGCCCCCGAGCCGTCGGCGTCCGACGCCTCGTCCGGGAGCGAGGGGAAGGGCTCGGGCTCCAAGGCCCGCGGTGGCACCACCATCACGGTGCGGCCGGGCGACACGCTGTCGCACCTCGCCGTGCGGCACGGGGTCAGCGTCGAGCAGCTCGTCGACGTCAACGCGATCAGCAACACCCGGCTCATCTACCCCGGGCAGGTCCTGCGGCTGCCCGGCTCCGGCGGCGGCTCCGCGCCCCGGGAGCAGGCCGCCCCCGCGCAGCGCCCGTCCTCCTCGGAGAACTCCTCGGGAACCACCGTCACCGTCCGCAGCGGGGACACCCTGACCGACATCGCCGCCCGGCACGGCGTGAGCGTGGCCGCGATCGCCCGGGCGAACGACCTGCAGGACACGCGCCTGATCTACCCCGGGGAGAAGCTGCGGCTCGATGGGTCGGCCCCGACGACCGGCGGCACCACGACCATGGACCGCCCCTACGACGAGCGGACCATCGGTGACCACCGCGCCGGTGAGAAGGTCCCGGACACCTTCCTGCACTACCGCTACAGCGACGGGGTCGCGCGGTCCGCCGCCGGCAACCGCGACTACCTCGCGCAGGTCGACGTGCCGAGCCAGGAGGCCGTGCGCGACCTCATCGTGCGGACCAGCGAGCGCCACGGCGTCGACCCGACCCTCATGCTCGCCCTGTCCTACCAGGAGTCGGGCTGGAACCACCGCGCCGTCTCCCCCGCCAACGCGATCGGCGCCATGCAGGTCATCCCGAGCTCCGGCGAGTGGGCCTCCGGCCTCGTCGGGCGCGAGCTGAACCTGCTGGACCCGCAGGACAACGTCACCGCCGGGGTCGTCATCATGCGCACCCTCATGCGGTCCGCCGACAGCACCGAGGAGGCCATCGGCGGCTACTACCAGGGGCTGGCAAGCGTGCGTCAGCACGGCCTGTTCGCCGACACCCGGCAGTACGTCCGCAACATCAAGCACTTCCAGAAGACGCTCTGAGGGACCGGCCGACGGCATACCGTGGCGGTCACGTCCCACGGTCCGGCGGCCCGGCTTCGTAGACTCGGGACGTGAGTGCCCCGACCCCCACCCTCTACGACCGCGTCATCGACGGTCGCTACCAGGTGGAGGCCGAGCTGGCCCGGGGTGGGATGGCCACCGTCTACCGGGCCCGTGACCTGCGGCTAGACCGACCCGTCGCGCTCAAGGTGATGCGGCCGGACCTGGCCGACGACGACTCCTTCGTCCGCCGGTTCGTCGCCGAGGCGCGCGCGGCCGCCCGCCTCTCCCACCCGCACGTCGTGGGCGTCTTCGACCAGGGCGAGGACGGGGACGTGGTCTTCCTCGCGATGGAGCTCGTCGAGGGGCCGACCCTGCGGGACGTCATCACCGACCACGCGCCGCTGTCGACGCGGCGGGCGATGGCGCTGCTGCTGCCGGTCACCGAGGCGCTCGCCGAGGCGCACCGCCACGGGCTGGTCCACCGCGACATCAAGCCGGAGAACGTCCTGCTCGCCGGCGGACGGGAGAGCGGGGTCAAGGTCGCCGACTTCGGTCTCGCGCGCGCCGTGTCCGCGTCCGGGCAGCGGGCGAGCACCGAGATGCTCTGGGGCACCGCGGCCTACCTGGCGCCGGAGCAGGTGGAGCACGGCGCGATCGACGCCCGCGCCGACGTGTATGCCGTCGGCCTCCTCCTCTTCGAGCTCCTCACCGGGCGCAAGGCCTTCCCGGGCGGTGACCCACTGCGGGTCGCCTACGAGCACGTGCACGGCGCCGTCCCGCGGGCCGGTGACCTGGTGGACAGCGTACCCGCCGCGGTGGACGACCTCATCTCGCGGGCTGCGGCC
Organism: Serinicoccus hydrothermalis; assembly: GCF_001685415.1. NCBI lineage: Bacteria > Bacillati > Actinomycetota > Actinomycetes > Micrococcales > Ornithinimicrobiaceae > Serinicoccus > Serinicoccus hydrothermalis. Next base: position 875,891 of record NZ_CP014989.1, read on the forward strand.
ACCGACCCGGCGGACCGCCCTCGCGACGCCTCGGCGCTGCTCGTCCACCTGCGCGCGGTCGTGCGCGACCTCTCCGACGAGGAGCTGGACCGGGTCCCCAGCCCACCACGCACCGCGCCGGAGTCCGGGGACGGTGCCGGGGACCTCACCCAGGTCGTCGGCGCCGACGCCGGGTCGACGCGGCAGCTGCCGGTGCAGACCGCGCGGGGCGAGGGCCACTACGCCCGCACGACCGGCAACCGGAAGGGCAGGCCGCCCGCCGCGGCCCCGCCGACGAAGCCGCGCGAGCGTCGCCGGCGCCGGGGCGGCGTCGTCCTCACCCTGCTGTTCCTCCTGCTCCTCGGCGGCGGTGGGTATGCCGCGTGGTGGCTCCTGGAGGGGCCCGGCGTCCACTCGCCGATGCCGCAGGTGGTCGACCTGCCGGAGGAGGATGCGCGCTCGTCGCTCGACGCCGAGCAGCTCGACCCGGTGATCAGCTATGCCTACTCCGAGGACGTGGCGAGCGGCACCGTGATCTCCGCCGAGCAGCAGCCGGGCACCCAGCTGCGCCACGGCACCGACGTCCCGCTCGTCGTCTCCCAGGGTCCCGAGCGGTATGCCGTGCCGCCCCTCGCCGGGCTGACGCTGGAGTCCGCGCAGGAGGCGCTGGCCGGGGCCAACCTCGTCCTGGGCGAGCAGAGCCGCGAGCACCACGAGTCCGAGCCGGAGGGGCGCATCCTGCGCATCTCCCCCGAGGCCGGCGAGCCGCTGCCGCCCGGTGCCACGGTGGACGTCGTCATCAGCGACGGCCCCGCACCCGTCGAGGTCCCGGAGGTGACCGGCCAGCCGGAGGAAGCGGCCGTCACCGCCCTGCGGGACGCCGGTCTGAGCGTGACCGTGGCCCCCGAGCCGGTCTTCGACGACGAGGTGCCCGAGGGCGCGGTCGTCAGCCAGTCCCCGTCCGCGGGGTCGGTGGAGCGCGGCAGCACGGTGACGATCACCCTGTCCCAGGGGCCTGAGCTGGTCACCGTGCCCCAGGTGGTCGGGCGGCAGTTCTCCGCGGCCGAGGAGGAGCTGAGCGAGCTGGGGCTGGTCGTCACGCGCGAGGACGTGCGCGGGGGCTTCTTCGGCACCGTCCGCGAGCAGTCGGTCGAGCCCGGCGAGGAGGTGCCGACCGGCACCGAGATCGTCCTGGCCGTCGTCTAGGACGCAGCGGCGACCCGCTCACCCCTGGTGCGCGAAGCGCTCCTCCCGGGCCACCCGACCGCGCGGGTGGTAGCCGTGGGACTCCCACCATCCCTGCTGCGGCTGCCGGTGGTAGGTGATCTCGACGACCCACTTGGGTCCCTTGAAGCCGTAGAGGTGCGGGAGCACGACCCGCGCGGGCCACCCGTGCTCGGGGGTCAGCGGCTCACCGTCGACGCTGTGCGCCAGGAGCGCGTCCGGGTGACGCAGCTCGTCCAGGTGCACCCCCGCGGCGTAGCCCCGCACGGCGGCGAGGAGCACGTGCTCGGCACCCGGCGCCGGTGGCGCCAGCGCGAGCACGTCGCGCATCCGCACCCCGCCCCACCGCAGCCCGAGCACGCTGTGCCGGTCCACGCAGTGCAGGTCGGCCTCGACCTCGGCACCGGGCAGCTCGGCCAGGGAGTCCCAGGTGAACACCCTCACCCCGCCGTCCTGCGTCTCCCCGCCCACGCGCAGGGTCCAGCGCTCGGCGTCGAGGGTGGGCACCCGGCCGTAGTGGGACGCGCGCCACGTCCGGGTCGCCCGCTGCCCGGGCGGCAGCTCGCGGCCGTCGTCGCGGCGGCACCCCTCGGCAGTCACGACGCGGGGCCGGGCCGCCGCTCACGGAGCGCGTCGACCAGGACGTCGGCGGTGTGCTCGGTCATCGCGTCGTCGACGTCGAGGTGCCACACGAAGCGGGCGTGCCGGGTGTCGGTCGGGTACCCGAGCACGCCCCGCTCCCCCACGGTGGCCACGAACTCGGCCGCGGGCCAGCCGGCAGCGGCCACGTCGAGCACGAGGATGTTGGTCTCCACGGTGCCCGGGTCCACGGCCTCGGGCACGTGCCGGCCCACCGAGGCCGCGCGCGCATGGTCCTCGGCGAGGCGCTCCAGCTGGTGGGCCAGGGCATACCGTCCGGCGGCGGCGAGCAGCCCGACCTGCCGCATCCCACCGCCCATCCGCTTGCGCAGGATCCGGGCCTGCGCGATCCGCTCCGCGGAGGAGACGAGCACTGACCCGACGGGGGCGCCGAGGCCCTTGGACAGGCAGACCGAGACGGTGTCGGCGCAGGCCCCGTAGTCGGCGAGCGCGACCCCGGTGGCCACGTGCGCGTTCCACAGCCGGGCTCCGTCGAGGTGCACCCCGATCCCCACGGCCTGCGTCTCCCGCCGCAGCCGCTGCAGGTCCGGAAGCGGCTGGATCGTGCCGCCGCCGAAGTTGTGGGTGTTCTCGACCACGACGCACGCGGTGCTCACCTGGTGGGCACCGCCGTCGGGCACCATCACCCGCAGCGCGGTGTCCACGTCCAGCCGCCCGCGCTCGGCGATCCAGCTGCGCGTGGTGATGCCGGAGTATGCCGCGGCGGCGCCCAGCTCGGCCCGCAGGACGTGCGCGAGGTGGTCGCCGATGATCTCCTGGCCGGGCCCGGCGTGCAGGCGCAGACCGATCTGGTTGGCCATGGAGCCGGTGGGCATGAACAGCCCCGCCTCGTGGCCGAGCAGCCGGGCCGTCTCCTCCTCGAGCTCGACGACGGTCGGGTCCTCGCCGTAGACGTCGTCGCCCACCTCGGCGGTGAGCATGGCCTCGCGCATGCCGCGCGTCGGACGGGTGAGGGTGTCCGAGCGCAGGTCGGCGACCAGTCCCTTGCCTCCCACGTCAGCGCCCGCCCCGCTCCAGCATCTCGGCGACCACGAAGGCCAGCTCCAGGCTCTGCTGGTGGTTGAGCCGCGGGTCGCACAGCGTCTCGTAGCGCAGCCCCAGGTCGTCGAGGTCGACCGGCGTCGTGCCGCCGACGCACTCGGTGACGTCGTTGCCGGTCAGCTCGACGTGGATGCCGCCCGGGTGCGTGCCGGCCTCGCCGTGCGCCTCGAAGAAGCCGCGCACCTCGTCCACGACGTCCTCGAAGCGACGGGTCTTGAAGCCGCTGGGCGAGGTGAAGGTGTTGCCGTGCATGGGGTCGCAGACCCACGCGACCCGGTGGGCGTCCTCGCCGAGCGAGGTGAGCAGCGGCGGCAGCACGTCGCGGATGCGTCCGGCGCCCATGCGGGTGATGAACGTCAGCCTCCCGGGGCTGCGCTCGGGGTCGATGCGGTCCATGAGCGCCAGCACGGTGTCCCGGTCGGCGCCCGGTCCGAGCTTGACCGCCACCGGGTTCTGGATCCGGGAGACGAAGTCGATGTGCGCGCCGTCGAGGTCGCGGGTGCGCTCCCCCACCCAGACCAGGTGGCTGGAGGTGTCGTAGAGCAGCCCGGTGCGGTGGTCACGGCGCACCATCGGGCGCTCGTAGTCCAGCACCAGCGCCTCGTGCGCCGAGTAGAACTCGACCCGGCGCATCTCCTCGGCGTCGGCGACGCCGGAGGCCTCGAGGAAGCGCACGGCACGGTCGATGTGCCCGGCCATCTGCTCGTAGCGCGCCTGCGCCGGCCCGGTGAGGAAGCCCTTGTCCCAGGCGTGCACGCTGCGCAGGTCGGCGAAGCCGCCGCTGGTGAAGCCGCGCACGAGGTTGAGCGTGGCCGAGCTGGCGTGGTAGCAGCGCAGCAGCCGCTCGGGGTCGGGACGTCGTGCCTCCGGGGTGAACTCGAAGCCGTTGACCATGTCGCCGCGGTAGGCCGGCAGGGTGACGCCGTCGCGGGTCTCGGTGTCCGAGCTGCGCGGCTTGGCGAACTGGCCCGCCATGCGCCCGACCTTGACGATGGGCATACCCGCGCCGTAGGTCAGCACCACGGCCATCTGCAGGATGGTCTTGATCCGGTCCCGGATGTTGGGCCCGGTGACGTCCGCCAGGGTCTCGGCGCAGTCCCCGCCCTGGAGGGTGAAGGCCTGCCCTGCCGCGACGGCGGCCATCCGCTGGCTCAGCTGGTCGCACTCCCCGGCGAAGACGAGGGGCGGGAAGGTCGAGAGCGTCGAGAGGGTCCGGTCCAGGGCGGCAGGGTCGGACCAGGTCGGCTGCTGCCGCGCCGGCAGGTCGGGCCAGTCGATGTCGTGACCACCGGAGGTGGCCAGTCCGCTCAGGTCGGTGCTCACCGCACCATGGTAGGAGACGCCGCGAGGGGTCTCTGACGCGGCGTCAGTCCGACGCCGGGGGCTCGGGATCGGTATGCCGTCGCGCCCGTCGGTCGGCGAGGTTCTCCCGGGCCCGCTCCCGGGCGTCGGCGAGGTCGTCCTTGGCCTGGCCGAGACCCTCCTTGGCGCGCTCCCCGGCCTGCTCCAGCCCCTCCTTGGCGCGCTCGGCGGCCTGCTCGATCCCGACCCTGGCCTGCTCGACCCCTGCCCGGGCCCGCGCGGCGAGCCGCTCCTTGACGGTGGCGGCATACTCGTCGACGTACTCCTGGCCGGAGAGCCGCTGCAGCTCGGCCATCACCTCGTCGGTGATCTGCCGCAGCACGGCGTGGTCCTCGGTGCGACCGGCATGCTCGGGGAAGGACAGGGGGCGACCGATCCGCACACCGACCTGCACGACGTTGGGGATCCGCTGCCCGGTGGGCTGCGCCTTGTCGGTGTCGATCATCGCGCAGGGGATGATCGGGACATTGGCCTCCAACGCCAGCCTCGCCATCCCCGTCTTGCCGCGGTAGAGCTTGCCGTCCGGGCTGCGGGTGCCCTCGGGGTAGATGCCGAAGAGCTCGCCGCGGCGCAGCACCGCCAGCCCCTGCTCGAGAGCCGCCATGGAGGCGGGACCGCCGGAGCGGTCGATGGGGATCTGGCCGGTGGAGGTGAAGAACAGCTTGGTGAGCCACCCCTTGACCCCGGTGCCGGTGAAGTACTCCATCTTGGCCGGGAAGGTGATGCGCCGGTGCACGAGCAGCGGCAGGAAGATCGAGTCGGAGAAGGACAGGTGGTTGCTGGCCAGGATCGCCGCGCCCTGCTCCGGGATGTGCTGCCTGCCCTCGATCCACGGGCGGAAGACCGCCTTGATCGGCGGTCCGACGACGAGGTGCTTGAGGATCCAGTAGATCATCGTCGTCCTCCTGGTGGCGTCGTCGCCGCAGGGCTGCGGGGCCGGTGTGCGCGCCGACTCTACCCCGCATCCCCCGATCGACCACGCCGGCGCCCGGGTGCCGTGCGAGACTGGAATCGTGAGTCCTTCCAGCCCCGAGAACGGCCCGGGCGACCCCGAGGTCGACCGGACCTTCCACGAGATCGTCGCGGGGCTGCGCGACGAGGGCGCCGGCTCCGGGACGCACGAGGTGAACCCGCCCTGGCCGATGGAACGCGAGCGCCCGGCCTCCCACCACGGGACGCGCACGCCCGAGGGGATGGCGACCGACCACCGCTCCTACGAGCCGCCGGAGGAGGAGGACCACTTCGTCCCTCCCCCGCCACCGCCGCTGCCGGCCGGTGACCTGCACTTCTGGGCCATCGTCGTCGGGCTCGTGGTCGGTCCCCTGCTCGTGGTCCTCTCCGCGATCGTGCCGCTGCTGGACCGGTGGTTCGCCGTCCTGGGAGCGCTGCTCGCCGTCGCGGGCTTCGTGCTGCTCGTCCTGCGCCAGCCCCGGCGCCGGCAGCCCTACGACGGGGACGACGGCGCCCGGGTCTGATCAGAGCTCGAGGTCGACCCAGACCGGCAGGTGGTCGCTCGCCCGGGTGACGGGCAGGCCCTCGAGCAGCGCCGGGTCGCCCGGGGTCGCGGCGCGGTGCCCCCGGGCGAAGATCGCGTCGATGTAGCGGTGCGGCTGGTGCGCGGGGAAGGTCGGCCGCTCCGCCGAGACCTCCACGAGCGTCCCGCCGAGGGTGCCCCACGCCTGTCCGTCGCGACCCTCGTTGAGGTCGCCACCGACGACGAGGACCTCCTCGCCGGTGAAGCGGGGGTCCTGCGCCAGCTCGGCCAGCACGGTGCGCGCGTGCACCGCGCGCTGCTCGGGGCGCAGCGAGAGGTGGATCGAGACCACGCCGGCCGTCGTCCCGTCCGGCAGCCGCACCTGGGTCACGGTGTAGCTGCGCGGGTTCTCCCGCAGCCCGACCGCGAGCCGGCGGTCCTGCGAGTCGGCGGCGGTCACCCGCAGCGCCGTCATGAGGCCGGTCCCGCTCACCAGCCGCGTGCGCCCCGACCACAGCAGGTCGCAGGAGCGGGCGAAGGCGCTGATGGCATACCCGGACCCGGGGTAGCGCGGGACCTCCTGGAGCAGCAGGACGTCCGGCGCCAGGGCCCGCACGACCTCCGCGGCCGCGCCGGCGTCGTCCTTGAGGCCGCGCAGGTTGTAGGAGGCGACGCGCAGAGAGGGCATGGGGTCATCCTCCCCCAGCCCGCACGGGAGGGAGGTATGCGGGTGCCGCGCTCACCCCCGCGGCTCGCCAGGGCGGTCGTGGGCGGCCGTGCGGGCGAGGTCGGCGGCACCCACCAGACCCGCGGAGGCACCGAGGGCGGCCGCCACCACGGTGGGGATCGGGCGGTGACCCCGGCCCACGAGCCGTCGGGCCAGGGTCTCGCGCGCGGGGCCGAGCAGCAGCTCGCCGGCCAGGCTGGCGCCGCCGCCGACGACGACCGTGCCGGGGTCGAGCGCGGCGACCACCCCGGCCAGCCCCGTCCCGAGCCAGCGGCCGACGTCGGCCAGGATCTCCCGGGCCGCCGGGTCACCCTCCTGGGCCGCCTGCGTGACGTGCTCGCCGCGGAACGCGTCCGGGTCGCCCCCGCACGCACGGGTCAGCCCGGCGGCGTGCTCGCCGCCGGCCAGGACGACCTCGCGCGCCGTCCGGGCCAGCACCCCGGCCGAGGCGTACTGCTCCCAGCAGCCCCGGTTGCCGCACGGGCAGCGCCGTCCGTCCGGGACGAGCTGCTGGTGCCCGAACTCCCCCGCGAGACCGTGGCGTCCCCGCTGCAGCCGTCCGTCGACCAGGATCGCCCCGCCGATGCCGGTGCCCAGGGTGAGCACCACCAGGTGGCTCTCGCCGCGGCCCGCCCCGAAGCGGTGCTCGGCCCAGGCCGCGGCGTGGGCGTCGTTGTCGACGAGCACCGGGCGGCCCAGCCGCCCCGCGAGGCGTCGCTGCAGCGGTTCGTCGCGCCAGGCGAGGTGCGGGGCGAAGACCACCGTCCCGCGGCGTGCGTCCACGAAGCCCGCGGCACCGACCCCGACGGCCACCACCTCCGCGCCGCGCGTCGCCGCGAGCCCGAGGAGGTCGGCCACCAGCCCGGCGATGACCCCCTCGACCTCGACCGCCGGGGTCGTGCGTCCCGGGGTCGGGCGGACCCGGGTGGCGAGGATCGCACCTCCGTCGTCGACCAGCCCACCCTTGACGTGGGTGCCCCCGACGTCGACGCCGACGGCCAGGGTGCCGACGGCGGGCAGGTCGCTCACACGCGACGCGAGGCCAGGTCGGCCGCCCCGATCATGCCGGCGTCGTTGCCGAGCTCGGCGAGCACCACCGGGGTGACGTCGCGGTGACCGCGCCCGGTGAGGTTGCGCGCGAAGGCCCTCCGGGCCGGGGCCAGCACGAGGTCGCCCGCGGCGGACACGCCACCCCCGATGACCATGAGGCCCGGGTCGAGGATCGCGGCGAGGCTGGCCAGACCCTCTCCGGCCCACCGCCCGACGTCCTCGAGCAGCTCCTGCGCCGCCGGATCACCCTCCTGCGCCACGGTGGTCACCAGGACCCCGCTCAGCTCCTTCGGGTCGCCGCCGCAGGCGTCGGCCAGCGCACCGGCGTGCGGGCTGCCGCCGGCCACGAGGTCGCGGGCCTCGCGCACCAGCGCGCTGCCGGAGGCATACACCTCCCAGCACCCCTTGTTGCCGCAGCCGCAGCGATGCCCGTCCGGGACCATCCGCATGTGCCCCACCTCGGCGCCCATCCCGTGGCTGCCGCGCACCAGCTCGCCGTCGACGACGATGCCGCCACCGACGCCGGTCCCGAGGGTGATGAGGACCATCTCCTCCACGTCGCGGGCGGCGCCGAAGCGGAACTCCCCCCAGGCGGCGGCGTTGGCGTCGTTCTCGAGCACCACGGGCAGCCCGGTGGCCTCCTCCAGCCGGGCGCGCAACGGCTCGTCCCGCCAGGCGAGGTTGGGCGCGAAGACCACGACGTCGCCGCTGCGGTCGATGAACCCGGCGCAGGCGACGCCCACCGCCTCGACCGGCCGGTCCTCCCCGAGCCGCTCCTGCAGCTCCCGCACCACGTCGCCGACGGCCGCGACGATGTCGTCCGGTGCCTGGGCCGGGGTCTCCCGCAGCGCCTGCTCCAGGATCTTCCCGTCCGACACCGCGCTCGCCGCGATCTTGGTCCCACCGATGTCCACGCCGACACAGATGCTCATCCCGGCAGTCTATCCGGCACGGGTAAGGTGACCAGGCCGAACGCACCACGACCTGACCACCGTGAACTGGAGATCCCGCGTGCCCGAGGTGTCCGTGCCCCCTCTCGTCCCGACCGCCGTGCCGGGCACCGTCGCCGACTACCCGCGGCGCTGGGCGCGGACGCAGCCGGACCGGGTCATGCTGTCGGTCCGCACGGCACCGGGCACGTGGCAGGAGGTCACCGCGGCCGAGCTGCAGCGTCGGATCGACACCCTGGCCAAGGGCCTCCTCGCCGCGGGCATCGAGGCCGGCGACCGGGTGGGGCTCATGAGCCGCACCCGGTGGGAGTGGACCCTCACCGACCTGGCCCTGTGGACGGTGGGTGCCGTGCCGGTGCCGATCTACGAGACCAGCTCGCGGGACCAGGTGCGGTGGATCTGCGAGGACTCGGGCGCCGTCGCCGTGGTGGTCGAGGACGCGGCGATGACGGCCACGGTCTCCCGGGCCCGCGACGGGCTGGACGCGCTGCGCGACGTCTGGCAGATCGAGGCCGGCGCGCTGGACGAGCTCGCCGTGGCGGGGGCCGAGGTGCCCGACGAGGAGCTGGCGCGTCGTCGGGAGGAGCTGGACCGCGGCGACCTGGCGACGATCATCTACACCTCGGGCACGACGGGGCGCCCGAAGGGCTGCGAGATCACCCACGACAACCTCATGTCGCTGGTGGAGAACGCCACCGAGCGGCTGGCCGAGATCGTCGACGCCCCCGGGGCCGCGAACCTGGTCTTCCTGCCCCTGGCGCACGTCTTCGCCCGGTTCATCGAGGTGGTCTGCCTGCACTCGGGGGTCCGGATGGGGCACACCCCGGACGCGAGCTCGGTGCTGGAGGACCTGGCGGACTTCCGGCCCACCTTCCTGCTCGCCGTGCCCCGGATCTTCGAGAAGATCCACACCTCGGCGGAGCAGACCGCGGCACGGGGCGGCACGGCGCGCCTCCGTCTCTTCCGCTGGGCGACCGGGGTGGCCGAGGACTACAGCCGGGCGCTCGACCGGGGCACGGTCGGACCGGCCCTGCGGGTGCGGCACGCGGTCGCCGACCGGCTCGTGCTCGCCCGGCTGCGCTCGGCGCTCGGTGGCCGGGTCGACTACGCCATCTCCGGCGGGGCGGCGCTCGGCGAGCGCCTCGGGCACGTCTTCCGGGGCACCGGGCTGGTCGTGCTCGAGGGCTACGGGCTCACCGAGACGACGGCTCCCGCGACGGTCAACACGCCGGACATGATGCGCATCGGCACGGTCGGGCGTCCGCTGCCGGGCACGGCGGTGCGGATCGAGGACACCGGGGAGATCCTCGTGCGCGGGGTCGGGGTCTTTCGCGGCTACCGCGGCGACGAGGAGGCGACGCGGGCGGCGATGGTCGACGGGTGGCTCCGGACCGGGGACCTCGGCGAGCTCGACGACGACGGCTTCCTGCGGATCACCGGGCGGCTGAAGGACCTCATCGTCACCGCGGGCGGCAAGAACGTCTCCCCCGGCCCGTTGGAGGACGTGGTGCGGGCCCACCCGCTGGTCTCCCAGTGCGTCGTCGTGGGCGAGGGCCGGCCCTTCGTGGCCGCCCTCGTCACCCTGGACGAGCAGGTCCTGCCCGGCTGGCTCGAGACGCACGGCCTCACCGGCCTGCCGCCGGAGGAGGTGGTCGGCCATCCCCGGGTGCGGGAGGAGCTGCAGCAGGCGGTCGACACCGCCAACGCCGGCGTGAGCCGCGCCGAGTCGATCCGCTCCTTCGTCGTGCTGCCGGAGGACCTGAGCGTCGCGTCGGGGCTGCTCACGCCGTCCCTCAAGGTCCGGCGCTCCCGCGTCGTCGAGGAGCTGGCCGGGCAGATCGAGGCGATCTACTCCCGCCGCTGAGGCCTCGCCGCGGACCTCAGCCCGTCGCCCGGCGCGGCCGGTCGAGGACCGCCCCGGCCGCCCGGGTCGCTGCGGCCTCCTCCGGCGCGACCAGTCCGGCGCGCACGAAGGCACCGACCGCGGCCAGCTCGTCGCTGTCGAGGGCCGCGACCCGCTCACCGCGCTCCGGCACCGCCGGGACGGCGCCGGGGTCCGCTGTCCGGGCCGCGGCGGCGGCCCCCTCCTCCGGGGCCGTGGCGGTGGGGGTCTGCAGCCAGATCCGTCCCAGGACGGGCACGAAGCAGTCGCCGCAGTGCCGCCCCCGCACCGGGCAGGTCTCGCAGTCGATGAGAGCCGTGGACGCGCCCTCCGGGTGGGGTGGTGTGGTCGGGGTCATGTCTCCACCTCCTTCGCCGACGACGCTAGAGGGGGGCACCGACATACCCCCTCCCCCGAGCCCCGCCGGACCGCACCGACGCGTCCACCTCCTCTCCCCGCCGCCCCGCCTCCCCGGGTCTGTCGGTGGCCTCACCTAGCGTCGCGGTATGCAGATGGTGCACCACGGGTTCACCCAGGAGACCTTCGACGACCTGGGCACCGCCCTGTCCGACGTCACCTTCGTCGTCGTCGACCTGGAGACCACCGGCGGGTCGCCCTCCGGGTCACAGATCACCGAGGTGGGCGCGGTCAAGGTGCGCGGTGGCGAGGTGCTCGCCGAGTTCCAGACGCTGGTGCGTCCGAGCAGCCCGATCCCGGCCTTCATCACCGTCCTCACCGGCATCACCAACGCGATGGTGGTCGAGGCACCGCGGATCGCGACGGTGCTGCCGCAGTTCCTGGAGTTCGCGCGGGGCAGCGTGCTGGTCGCGCACAACGCCGGCTTCGACGTCTCCTTCCTCAAGGCCGCCGCGCAGGAGACCGGCCACCCGTGGCCGGGCTTCGCGGTGCTCGACACGGTGCGGCTGGCGCGGCAGCTGGTGCACAAGGACGAGGCGCCCAACCACAAGCTCGCGAGCCTGGCCCGGCTCTTCGGCGCGACCACGACACCGGACCACCGGGCCCTGCACGACGCCCGGGCGACCGTGGACGTGCTGCACGGCCTGGTCGAGCGGGTGGGCAACCTGGGTGTGCACACCCTGGAGGAGCTGCAGTCCTACAGCTCCCGGGTGAGCCCGGCACAGCGCCGCAAGCGATTCCTGGCCGAGGCCATGCCCTCGGCCCCCGGGGTCTACGTCTTCCGGGACGCCACGGGCGCGCCCCTCTACGTCGGCACCGCCACCGACCTGCGCCGGCGCACCCTCACCTACTTCACCGCCTCGGAGTCGCGGCGCCGGATGGCCGAGATGGTCGGCCTGGCCGAGTCGCTGACCCCGATCGTCTGCGCCACGGCGCTCGAGGCCTCGGTGCGCGAGCTGCGGCTCATCGCCGAGCACCAGCCGCGCTACAACCGCCGCTCGCGCCACCCGGAGAAGGCCGTGTGGGTCCGCCTGACCGACGAGGCCTTCCCCCGCCTGTCGGTGGTGCGCTCGGTCAAGGAGCGGGACAGCGCGCAGTATGCCGGGCCCTTCGGCTCCCGGCGCAGCGCCGAGGCGGCGATCACGGCGCTGCACGAGGTCGTGCCGCTGCGCCAGTGCACCCGCCGGCTCTCGGCGCGCACCCCCGCCGGTGACTCCTGCGTGCTCCTGGAGATCGGCCGGTGCGGGGGCCCGTGCGTGGGCGCGCAGACCCAGGAGGACTACGCCGAGGTCACCCGCCGGGCCGGGCAGGCGCTCACCGGCGCCACGTCCGACACCGTCGGGACGCTGCGCCGGCGGCTCGAGGAGCTGGCGGCGCAGGAGCGCTTCGAGGAGGCCCGCACGTTGCGCGACCGGATGATGGCGCTGGTGCGGGCCACCGCGCGCAGCCAGCGGCTGCGACCCCTCACCGCCGCGCCGCAGCTCATCGCCGCCCGCCGCGGGGAGGGGGGCGGGTGGGAGCTCGTCTGCGTGCGTCACGGCAGGCTCGCCGGGGCCTGCGTCAGCCCACGGGGCGCCGACCCGATGCCCTACGTCGCCGCGCTGCGCGAGACGGCGGAGGTCGTCGAGCACCCCGGCGGGGGCACCGCCCCGGGGCAGCTGGCGGCGCTGCCCGAGGAGACCGAGCTGGTGCTCCGCTGGCTGGAGTCCCCCGGCGTCCGGCTGGTGGACCTCGAGGGCGAGTGGACCTGTCCGGTCCGGGGCGCCGGGGCCAGCCGGGCCGAGCTCGAGCCGCAGGCGACCTCGTGGACCGACCAGGGCGAGAGCCGCCCGCCCCTCACCTCCGGCCGGTTGCTGGACCGCCCGGTCGGCGCCCTGCCCGCGTGAGCCGTCGCGCGGTGGACGTGCGGTGCACGCGCCGACCCGGGCCGGCCGCCCGGTCGGTCACCGCCGGCCCTCGGTCAGCCGCAGCCCTGCGCCGGTCAGTGCTCGAGACCGAGCGAGAAGCCGGCCTCGAGGTCGGAGGAGGAGTAGGTCCGGAAGGAGATGTGCGTCGTCGTCTCCCGGACGCCCTGCACCTTGTTGAGCCGGTCGGCGATGACGTCGGCGAAGTCCTCGTGCCGCTCGACCCGGGCGATCGCGATGAGGTCGACGTCACCGGTGACGGAGTAGACCTCGCGGATGCCCTCGATCTCGGCGATCTCCTGGGCGACCTCGGGGATGCGGCCGACCTCGGCCCTGATGACGACGATGGCTGAAATCACAGCGTCACTCTAGCGCCCGGTCAGCCCCACCCGAGCTGGTGCAGCCGGGCGTCGTCGATCCCGAAGTGGTGGGCGATCTCGTGCACGACGGTGACCGCGATCTCGTCCAGCAGCTCCTCCCGGTCCTCGCACATCCGGAGCAACGGGCCCCGGTAGATGAAGATCCGGTCCGGCAGCTGCATCCCCAGGTCGCGCTCGGTGAGCGGTATGCCGTCGTAGAGTCCGAGCAGGTCGGGGTCCTCCGGCGGGGGCTCGCCCTCGACGAGGAAGACGACGTTGTCCAGCCGGTCCATGAGCGCGCTCGGCACGAGGTCGAGGGAGTCACCCACCGCGTCCTCGAACTCCTGGGCCGACATCGTCAGCGCCCCGCCGTCCTCCTCGGGGGCGGGGCGCTGCGCGTCGTGCGGGTGCTCAGTGATGACCGGGCGTCTGCACGGCCGAGCCGTGCGTGTCGCTGAAGTCGTCGTCACCGATGCTGTCGTTGACCGGGACCCCGAGCTGCGGCGTCTCCGCCTCCTCCAGGGCGTCGTGCTCACCGTGGTGGTGCGCTGCTGCCAGCTCGGCGGGCGTGACCGCCGTGACGGTGTCCTTGTAGAAGAACGAGGACAGGGCGTCGCGGGCACCGGCGAGCGGGTTGCGGCGACGGGCCACGCCACGCTCGTCCACCTCGGGGCCCTGCGTGAGCCCGATCGGCGTGGGCGTGTCGTAGTCGACCAGCGCCCAGCGCTCGTACTCGTCCAGCGGCTCGTGCGCCTCGAAGAACCGGCCCTCGGGGGTCCGCACGATGCGCCCGGTCTCGTTGCCGTGCAGCACGCGCTCCCGGTCGTGCCGCTGCAGCGACAGGCACAGACGCTTGACCACGAAGAAGACCAGCACCGGCAGCACGAAGAAGAGCGTCCGGAAGAGGATCGTCAGGTCGTTGATCGAGAGCCCGAGCTTGATCGCGAGGATGTCGTTGACGCAGGCCAGCGCCAGCACGAGGTAGATCGAGATCGCCGCGGCGCCGATCGCGGTCCGGGTCGGGGCGTTGCGGGGACGCTGCAGGATGTGGTGCTCCCGCTTGTCCCCCGTGATCCAGGCCTCGAGGAAGGGATAGACACCGAGCACGACCCACACCAGCGGCAGCAGCACGAGCGACCCGAGGAAGATGTTGAAGCTCCACACGGTGTCGAAGATCGTGAGCTCCAACCAGCCCGGGAGCAGGCGCAGCGCGCCGTCGGAGAACCACATGTAGAAGTCCGGCTGGCTGCCCGCCGTCACCTGGGTCGGGTCGTAGGGACCGTAGACCCAGACACCGTTGATCTGGACCAGCGCCGAGACGAGGGCGGTGATGCCGAAGACGACGAAGAAGAAGCCGCCCGCCTTGGCCGCGTAGACCGGCATGATGGGGAAGCCCACCACGTTGTTGTTGGTCCGCCCGGGCCCGGGGTACTGGGTGTGCTTGTGGATGACGACCAGGGCCAGGTGCGCCACGAACAGACCGACGATGATGGCCGGCAGCAGCAGCACGTGCGCGATGTAGAGACGGGGGATGATCGACTCCCCGGGGAACTCCCCGCCGAAGACGAAGAAGGTCATCCAGGTGCCGATGACCGGGGCCGACATCATGAAGCCGTTCATGGCGCGGATCCCGGTGCCCGAGAGCAGGTCGTCCGGGAGGGAGTAGCCGGCGAAGCCCTCGATGATGGCCAGCAGCGACAGGACGACGCCGATGACCCAGTTGATCTCGCGCGGCTTGCGGAAGGCGCCGGTGAAGAAGACGCGGGCCGCGTGCAGCGCGATGCCGACGATGAAGAAGAGCGCCGACCAGTGGTGCAGCTGCCGGATGAGCAGGCCGCCCTTGACCTCGAAGCTGATGTCGAGGGTGGAGGCATACGCCTCGGACATGCCGACACCCTTGAGCGGCACGTAGGCCCCGTCGTAGGTGACGTGACCCATGCTCGGGACGAACCACAGCGTGAGGAAGGTGCCGGTGACCAGCGCGATGATCATGGAGTACATCGCGATCTCGCCGAGCAGGAAGCTCCAGTGGTCCGGGAAGACCTTCTTCAGCGCGAAGCGCAGCCCCTTGGCCGCGCCGACCCGCTCGTCGGCCCAGACCAGCGCACCGGGGAACTTGGCGTCCGGGCTGGACTGGTCGGTCTGGTCGAAGGGTCGCTCCGGGGGCGTGTCGTCGGACCGCAGGCCGCCCGCTCCCTGGGGAACATGTGTCGTCATGTCTCGTCAACTCCCAACAGCCCGGGACGGTTGCGCTCCCAGAAGCTCGGTCCGATCGGCTCGCGGAATGCGCCGGCGGCCACGATGTAGCCCTCGCCGTCGACGGTGATCGGCAGCTGCGGCAGCGGCCGCTTCGCCGGTCCGAAGATCACCTTGCAGTCGTCGGTCATGTCGAAGGTCGACTGGTGGCAGGGGCACAGCAGGTGGTGGGTCTGCTGCTCGTAGAGGGCTACCGGGCACCCGACGTGGGTGCAGACCTTGGAGTAGGCCACGATCCCCTCGTAGCCCCAGTCCCGCTGCTTCTGGCTCTGGATGATCTCGGGGTCCAGCCGGACGAGGATGACCTGGTCCTTGGCCTTGGCGAGCATCGCCTCCTCGGCCCCGTGCTCCTCGACCGCCGCGTGGCCGACCCAGCCGTCCGGCATGACGTGGAAGACCGAGCCCTGGGTGACGTCCGCGGCGCGGATCGCGGCACCGGAGGGGTCGATCATGAGCCGGGTCCCCTCCTCCCAGTTCGTGGTGTAGAGACCCCGGCCCGGGCGCGGGCCCAGCCCCGCCACGACCGGGAGGACCAGCGGGAGCGCGAAGAGCCCGAGCGCGCCACCGGCCGACCCGAGGATGGCCGCGCGGCGGTTGAGCTGCGAGCTGCGCCAGCCGTGCGAGAGCTGACGGCCCACCGCGAGCCGGTCGTCGTCGTCCGAGGCCTGCGGGTGGCGCTCCTCGACGACCTCCTCGTCGGGCATGAGGGTCTTGGCCCAGTGGATGGCACCCAGCCCGATGCACAGCAGGGACAGGCCCATGGTGACGCCGAGCGCGACGTGGTAGAGGTTCACCTCGCCGATGCCGAGCAGGTAGCCCTTGAGATCAGGGTCGATCGCGAAGTAGGCGACGACGAAGGCGATCGAGGCGAGCGCGGAGATGGTGAACAGCCCCACGACCTGCATCTCGGCGCGGCGGGCGGCCTTGGGGTCGTCGTCGGCGCGCCGCGGCACGTGCGGCGGCAGGCCGGGGTTCTCGAACCGGTCGGTCAGCGCCGGCGCCGCCCCGTGCTCACGGGTGGCCGGGGCGGTGCTGTCGTGGTCCGGGGTCGGGTTCGTCGGGTTGGTCACGGTCAGGCCGCCTTTCGTCCGAGCCACACGGCGGCACCGATGAAGGCCAGGATGCCGATCGTCCAGGCGAAGAGCGCGTCACCGGCCGGACCGAGGCTGCCGAGCGTGTGCCCGCCCTGGTCGTTGGCGCCGTCCTCGACGCTCTTGAGGAAGGCGATGACGTCGCGCTTCTCCTCGGGGGTGATGTTCTGGTCGTTGAAGACGGGCATCGACTGCGGCCCGGTGAGCATGGCCTCGTAGATGTGCTGCGGCTCGACACCCATGAGCGTGGGCGCGTACTTGCCGCGGGTCAGGGCGCCGCCGGTCCCGGAGGAGTTGTGGCACATCGCGCAGTTCGTGCGGTAGACCGCACCACCGGCGGCGGGGTCACCCTGGGAGACGTCCAGCCACTGCGCCTCGGGCACGTCCGGCCCGGGGGCGAGGGAGTCGATGTAGACCGCGAGGGAGGTGATCTCCTCGTCGCTGAACTTCACCTGCGAGATGTTGCGCTCGGCCTGGACGTCCGGCGCCGGGAGCGGCATGCGCCCGGTGGCGACCTGGAAGTCGACGGCCGCGGCACCCACGCCGTGCAGCGAGGGGCCGGCGCTGCCGTTGCCCTCGGCGTTGGCACCGTGGCAGGAGGCGCAGTTGCCGAGGAAGAGCTGCCGCCCCTCGGCCAGCTGCTCCTCGGTGGCGCCCTCGGAGGAGGTGCCGGGCGGCACGTTGGCCTGCATCGCCGCGTAGGCCGTGCCGGTGAAGGCCAGGCCCAGGAAGATCAGCACCAGCAGCGCCAGGGGGCTGCGGCGACGGGCGGCGAGGAAACTCACGCGGCGGTCCTTCCGGGGTGCGGGGGCGGGGTCGGGACGGTGCGGCATACCGCTCACTGCACCAGGTAGATCACGGCGAAGAGCGCGACCCAGACGACGTCGACGAAGTGCCAGTAGTACGAGGTCACCACCGCGCCCGTGGCCTGGGCGTGGGTGTAGCGCTTGGCGGTGAAGCTGCGCCCGATGATGAGCAGGAAGGCCAGCAGGCCGCCGGTGACGTGCAGGCCGTGGAAGCCGGTGGTGATGTAGAAGACCGAGCCGTAGGGGTCGGCCGTGGGCGTCACGCCCTCGCTCGTCAGGGTTGCGTACTCCCAGACCTGGCCGGCGATGAAGGTGGCGCCGAAGAGGTAGGTGAGGACGTACCACTCGCGCATGCCCCAGCCGGTGTCGCCGAGCGGGTTGCCGATCTTGAACAGGCTGCCGGTGCGGTGCGGGATGCCGCGCTCGGCCTTCCAGACGCCGAACTGGCACCACACCGAGGAGACGACCAGGATCATCGTGTTGATCGAGGCGAAGGTGACGTCGAGGTAGGAGGTGCGGTCGGCCCACAGGTCGGGGGACACCGAGCGGATGGTGAAGTACATCGCGAACAGCCCGGCGAAGAACATGATCTCGCTGCCCAGCCACACCATCGTGCCCACCGCGACCATGTTGGGTCGGGTGGCCGGGCCGTGCGCCGTCGCATGGAACCGTTCGGCATCGCTCAGGGTCGCCGCAGAAGTTGTCGCCACGGGAGTCAGTCTAGGCCACTTCCGGCACCCTCGCGCGACCACCCCGCCGCCGTCCCGGGCATGCTTTCTCCGACCCGCCGGCCTCGGTAGGATCACGGCCATGAGTTCTCCTGCGGTCCCCTCCACCCCCACGGGCACCACCTCCATCTCGATCCTGCTCTACAGCAACGACCGCAGCGTGCGCGACGCCGTCCGGATCGGCGTGGGCGAGCGGCCCGCCGACGACGTGGTCGTGGAGCGGTGGATGGAGTGCGCCACCCCGGAGGTCACCCTCATCGAGGCGCAGACCGGTGACTACGACCTGCTCGTGCTCGACGGGGAGTCCCAGCCCTACGGCGGGATGGGCGTGTGCCGTCAGCTCAAGAACGAGCTCTTCGACTGCCCGCCCGTCCTCGTGCTCACCGGCCGCCCCGGCGACGGCTGGCTGGCGACGTGGTCGCAGGCCGACGCGGTGCTGTCCCGGCCGCTGGACGAGGCCCGGCTGACCGCGGCGATCGCCGACCTGGCCCGCCGGTGACCTCCGGCGCCGCGACGGGCGCCGCGGCGCACCCCACCTGGCCGGACGTCCTCACCTCGCTGACCCGCGGCGAGGACCTCTCCTCCGAGGTGGCGGGCTGGGCCATGGACCAGGTGATGTCCGGCGCGGCCAGCGACGCCCAGCTCGGCGGCTTCCTCACCGCGCTGCGGGCCAAGGGCGAGACGGCCCAGGAGATGTCGGGCCTCGCGGCCATGATGCTTGAGCACGCGCACCGCTTCGAGGTGACCGGACCCACCGTCGACATCGTCGGGACGGGCGGGGACCGCGCGATGACGGTCAACATCTCGACGATGTCCGCCGTCGTCATGGCCGCCGCGGGCGCGACCGTGGTCAAGCACGGCAACCGCGCCGCCTCCAGCCGCTCCGGCTCGGCCGACATGCTCGAGGCCCTGGGGATCGGGCTCGACCTCGCCCCGGAGCGGGTGCGGTCGGTCGTCGAGGAGGCGGGCATCACCTTCTGCTTCGCCCTGACCTTCCACCCCGCCATGAGGTATGCCGGTGCCGTCCGCCGCGAGCTGGGGATCGGGACCGCCTTCAACTTCCTCGGCCCCCTCACCAACCCGGCCCAGCCGCGGTACGCCGCGGTCGGGTGCGCCGACGCGCGCATGGCCCCGCTCATGGCCGAGGTCTTCGCCGGGCGCGGCACCCGGGCCGTCGTCTTCCGCGGCGACGACGGGCTGGACGAGATCACCACGGCCACGACGAGCACCCTCTGGTGGGCCGACGACGAGGGGGCCGTCCGACGATGGTCGCTCGATCCCGGCGACCTCGGGCTGGAGCGCCACCCGGTGGAGCTCCTGCGCGGCGGGGACGCCGAGCACAACGCCGAGGTCGCCCGTCGGCTCTTCGCCGGCGAGCAGGGGCCGGTGCGCGACGCCGTGCTCCTCAACGCCGGCACGGCGCTCTCGCTCGTGGCCGCCGGCGAGGAGGGCGCCCACCCGGCCTCCGAGGGCGAGCTGCGGGAGGCCGTCCGGGCCGGGATGGCTCGGGCCGCCCGCGCGCTGGACGACGGCTCGGCGGCGCAGGTCGTGCAGCGCTGGGTGCGCGCGACGGCCTGATCCCGCTCGGGTAGCGTCGCCGTCATGCGTGCGATCGTCGTGGAAGAGACCGGTGGGCCGCAGGCCCTGACCCTCGTGGACCGCCCCACGCCCGAGCCCGGACCGGGCCAGGCGCTGGTCGACGTCGCCGCGGGCGGTGTGAACTTCATCGACACCTACCAGCGCTCCGGCGCCTACCCCCTCCCCACCCCCTTCGTGGTCGGCAGCGAGGGCGCCGGCACGGTGCGCGCCCTCGGCCCGGACACCTCGGGGGTGTCGGTCGGGGACCGCGTGGCGTGGGCGATGGTGCCGGGCACCGGCTACACCGAGCAGGCGGCGATCGACGTCGACCGGCTCGTCGTGGTCCCGTCCGAGGTGGAGCTGGAGACGGCCGCCGCCGTCATGCTGCAGGGGCTGACCGCGCACTACCTCGCCCGCAGCACCTTCCCCGCCGAGCCCGGGCATACCGCGCTGGTCACGGCTGCCGCGGGCGGTGTCGGGCTGCTGCTGACCCAGCTCCTGCACCGTGCCGGGGTGCGCGTCATCGGCACCGTCGGCTCGCCGGAGAAGGCCGAGCTGGCCACCGCCGCCGGGGCCGACGAGGTGGTCCTCTACCGCGAGAACGACCTGGTCGAGGCGGTCCGCGACCTCACCGGGGCCGAGGGCGTGCACGTGGTCTACGACGGGGTCGGCAAGGACACCTTCGACGCCGGGCTGGAGCTGCTGCGCCCACGCGGCACGATGGTGCTCTTCGGCGCGGCCAGCGGGCCGGTGCCACCGATCGACCCCCAGGTGCTCAACCAGAAGGGCTCGCTCTTCCTGACCCGCCCCTCCCTCGCGCACTACGTCGCCGACCGCGCCGAGCTCACCGCTCGCGCCGACGACATCCTGCACCTCATCGCCAACGGCGAGCTGGACGTGCGGATCTCGGGCCGCTACCCGTTGGCGGAGGCCGCCCGCGCGCACGAGGACCTCGAGGGCGGCGGCACCACCGGCAAGCTCATCCTCGTGCCCTGAGCCACCGGGGGCCGGCGGCGGCACTGCGCACAGCTGAACGCCGGTTCGTCACTCGTCAGCCTCCTGGAGAAGGCTGCCGAGTGACGAACCGGCGTTCAGTTGGTCAGATGGCCTTCTCGCCGCGGAAGAACTCGAAGGTCCAGCCCAGGATGGAGATGAGCAGGAAGGGCACGGCGCAGATGAGCAGCCACCACCCCACGGCCAGCCCGAGGGCCACCACCGCGATCGACATCCCCAGCCACAGCGGCCACCACGAGTAGGGGGCGAAGTGGCCGTAGTCCCCGGACAGGTCCCCGATCTCGCCCTCGAGGTCGTCCTCCGGGCGCAGGTCGGTCTTGCGGCCGGTCACCCAGAGGTAGAACGAGATGAAGGCGGAGAAGAGCGTCGTCAGCATCAGCCCGACGATGCCCACCCACTCGCGGGGATCGGTGAAGTAGGCGTACAGCGCGGTCGCCAGCGCGAAGAACGGGACGAGGAGACCGAAGACCTTGACCTCGGCGCGCATCAGCGACCTTCCTTCCCGGTGTAGCCACCGGACTCGGTGCCGACCCGGCCGTCCGGGTCGGTGTCAGGACCGCCGAGCAGCTTCTCGGCGACGCCCTTGTCGGGCTCCGGAGACTCCAGCGTCCCGATCTGCGGGTGGTGCAGGTCGAAGGCGGCACGCTCGGAGCGGATCCGCGGCAGCGAGTCGAAGTTGTGGCGGGGCGGCGGGCACGAGGTGGCCCACTCCAGCGACATGCCCCAGCCCCACGGGTCGTCGCTCGTGACCTTGGGGGTCTTGAAGCTCTTCCACACCGCGTAGAAGAAGGGGAGCATCGAAGCGGCGAGGAGGAAGGAGGAGATTGTCGACAGCTGGTTCATCCAGGTGATGCCGTCCTCGGGGAGGTAGTCGGCATACCGGCGGGGCATGACCTTGACACCCAGCCAGTGCTGGATGAGGAAGGTGCCGTGGAAGCCGAGGAAAAGCATCCAGAAGTGGATCTTGCCCAGCCGCTCGTCCAGCATGTGGCCGGTGAACTTGGGCCACCAGAAGTAGTAGCCGGCGAACATCGCGAAGACGACGGTGCCGAAGACCACGTAGTGGAAGTGCGCTACGACGAAGTAGGTGTCCGAGACGTGGAAGTCCAGCGCGGGGCTGGCCAGGATGACGCCCGTCAGACCACCGAAGAGGAAGGTCACGAGGAAGCCGACCGCCCACAGCATCGGGGTGTCCAGCTTGATGGAGCCACGCCACATGGTGCCGATCCAGTTGAAGAACTTCACCCCGGTCGGGACGGCGATGAGCATCGTCATGATGGCGAAGAACTCGAGCAGGACCGCGCCGGTCGCATACATGTGGTGGGCCCACACCGAGACCGACAGTGCGGCGATCGCCATGGTGGCCATGACGAGCGTCTTGTAACCGAACAGCGGCTTGCGGGAGAAGACCGGGATGACCTCGGAGATGATCCCGAAGAACGGCAGCGCGATGATGTAGACCTCGGGGTGGCCGAAGAACCAGAACAGGTGCTGCCAGAGCATGGCGCCCCCGTGCTCGGGGTCGTAGATGTGCCACCCGAAGATGCGGTCCGTCGCCATCCCGAACAAGGCGGCGGCGAGCACGGGGAAGACCACGAGCACCAGGATCGAGGTCACCAGAACCGTCCAGGTGAAGAACGGCACCCGGAACATCGTCATGCCGGGTGCCCGCATGCAGACGATCGTCGTGATGAAGTTGACGGCGCCGAAGATCGTGGCGAAGCCGCTGACCGCCAGGCCCACGACCCACAGATCGCCCCCCAGGCCCGGGCTGTGCGTGGGCCCGGCCAGCGGCTGGTAGGCGAACCAGCCGAAGCTCGCCGCACCGCTGGGGGTGAGGAACCCCCCGACGGCGATGAGGCTGCCGAAGAGGAACATCCAGAAGGCCAGCATGTTGAGTCGCGGGAAGGCCACGTCCGGGGAGCCGATCTGCAGCGGCACCAGCGCGTTGGCGAAGCCGGCGAAGAGCGGCGTCGCGAACATGAGCAGCATCACCGTGCCGTGCATGGTGAACATCTGGTTGTAGATCTCGGGGTTGTCCACGACCTGCAGGCCGGGGACGAAGAGCTCGGCGCGGATGACCAGCGCCATGAGGCCACCGAGGATGAACCAGCCCATGGTGGCGACGAAGTAGAGGTTGCCGATGACCTTGTGGTCCGTCGTCGTGATGACGCGCACGAAGTTGCGGACGAAGGAGCTGCGCTCGACCCCGGCCGGCACCTGCGTGCCGGTGGCGGTGGTGGCCGTGCGCTCGGTGGTGATGGCCATCAGTTCCTCACTCCCTCGGGCAGCTTGTCCTGCTGGTCCGGCTGCAGCTCGTACATGTCCAGATCGGGTCCGAGCTGACCGGTGTTGCCGGACTCCTCGAGGTCGGCGATGAAGGCGTCGTACTCCTCCTGCGAGACGACCTCGACCTGGAAGAGCATCTCGGAGTGGTATGCACCGCACAGCTCGGCGCACTTGCCGGCGAAGGTGCCCTCCTCGGTGGTCGTCACCTGGAAGATGTTGACCCGCCCGGGGACCATGTCCATCTTCTGCAGGAAGTTGACCACCCAGAACGAGTGGATGACGTCGCGGGAGGTGAGCACGAACTCGACCCGGCTGTCCACCGGCAGCACCAGCGTGGGCAGGGTCTCGGGCACGCCCTCCGCGCCGTCGTTGAGGTCCTGGGCCTGCTGGCCGGAGACGTAGACCTGCTCGTCGACGTAGTTGAAGTCCCAGCTCCACTTCTTGCCGACGACGTTGACGGTGACGTCCGGCTCCGGGTCGGTGTCGAGCATGGCGTTCTGCAGGTTGACGGTCTGCCCGAACATCGCCGCGACCATGAGGACCGGGACGACGGTGTAGAGGATCTCGAACGGCACGTGGTAGCGGAACTGAACCGGGATGTCGTCCTCGCTGCGGCGCCGGTAGGCGAAGACCGCCCACAGGATGAGCGCCCACACGAGGACACCCACGGCCAGGGCGGCGATCCACGTGGCGTTCCAGAAGCTGACGACGTCCTCGCCGACCTCGGTCGCGGGCTCGGGCAGGTAGCCGCGGGTCAGCGACTCACCACAACCCGACAGGGCCAGCGCCCCCGCCGTGACGGCGAGCACGACCCCGATCCTGCGGGTGCGGGGCCGCGGCTGACGACCCCTCTCCTCACGCCGTTGCACTGAGCCACCTCTTGCTGCTGGGACGGACGAGCATCACGCAGGACACTCTACCCTCATGCACTCCCGTCGGCCTCTGCGCAGGGGGGTATGCCGCGCCATCGCCGGGGCAGCTCGCGCACCGAGTGTTCCCGCACCATCCGGAGATAGCCGGGGCGGTCGAGGGTGCGCACCCCGAGGGAGCGCAGGTGGGGCGTCTGCCACTGGGTGTCCAGCACCCAGGGAGCCCCGTCCTCGGAGAGCACGTCGACGAGTCCCGCCAGGGCCGCCTTGGAGGCGTCCGGCGCGCGGTGGAACATCGACTCCCCCGCGAACACGCGCCCGAGCGCCAGCCCGTAGACCCCACCCACGAGGTCGTCCCCGTCCCACACCTCGACCGAGTGGGCCCACCCCAGGTCGTGCAGCCGGCAGTAGGCCTGCGCGATCTGCGCGGTGATCCAGCCGCCGTCCCTGGTCGGGTCGGCACAGCCCTCGATCACGTCGTCGAAGGCCCGGTCGACCGTCGTCGTCCAGGACCGCCGGGAGCGCTGCGCGGAGCGGCTGAGGTGGAGGTCACCCGGCAGCAGCACGCCGCGCGGGTCCGGTGACCACCAGCCGAGCGGGTCGGCGCCGCCCTCCCCCAGGCCCATGGGGAACAGGCCGGCACGGTAGGCCGCGAGGATCGTGCCGGGTTCGAGGTCGGCACCGATGCCGACGAGGTCCTCGCCCGGGGCGGCGCCCGCCGTCGTGAGGTCCCAGACGGAGGGCGGCGGCTCCACGGGGCAGCCGCCGCTCCCGTCGTCTCGCGGGATCAGCTGAAGCTGTCCCCGCACGCGCAGGAGCTGCCTGCGTTGGGGTTGTCGATCGTGAAGCCCTGCTTCTCGATGGTGTCGGCGAAGTCGATGGAGGCGCCGTCGAGGTAGGGGGCGCTCATCCGGTCCACGACGACCTCGACCCCGTCGAACTCGGCGACCAGGTCGCCGTCGAGGGTGCGCTCGTCGAAGTAGAGCTGGTAGATGAGGCCGGAGCAGCCACCCGGCTGGACGCCGATGCGCAGCCGCAGGTCGTCGCGGCCCTCCTGCTCCAGCAGGCTCTTGACCTTGCCGGCGGCGAGGTCGGTGAGGGTGACGCCGTGCGTCTGGGTCGTCTGGATGTCGGTCATGCGCCGCGGGTCCTCTCGTGAGGGGAAGTCGTGAAGGGTGAACGTCGGCCGGTGCCGGTCCTGTTCCCGTCCCGACCAGCGTACGTCACGCCTGCACGCCCGGTGTCCAGGTGCGGGCCACCCGCGCCGCGAGCGCCGCGAGGTCCTCCTGCCCGCGCGGGGCGTAGGAGCCGCTCACGCCGAGGGACATCCCCTCCCGGCGGCCGACGGAGACCTCGCGGGCCAGGACGACCGTCGGGGCAGCGACCTCGAGCGCGGCCCGTGCGGTGTCGGCCACCACGCCCTCGTGCACGGTCGTGTAGTCGTAGGCGTCCGTGACCAGGACGACGAGGGCCCCGGCGAGCCGGTCGCGGATGCCCAGCTCGTCGAGCAGCAGCCTCGCCCCGGTGTCGGTCCGCGCCCCGAGCAGCTGGAGGGCATACCCCACTCCCCCTCCGGCCCCGGCGCCGGCGGCGCGCTCCGGCCTGCGCGGGAGCCCGGTGAGCAGGTCGCGCTGCGGGGGGAGCAGCGCGTTGACCCGGTCGCTCAGCTCGCCCAGCCCGGTCTCCAGCCGTTGCGTGACCTCGGCGGGCACCCCGTGCTCCCCGAGCGAGGCGCTGGCGCCGTGGAAGCCCAGCAGCGAGGCCTCGGTCGTCGTCGCCAGCACGAGCCGGGTCCCCGACCAGCCCTCGCGGACCGTGGCCAGCGACCTCAGGTCCTCCCCCGCCCCCAGGTGGCGCAGCAGCCCGACGCCACCGTCGTGGCAGGCGAGGTCCCCGACCCCCACGACGACGCGACCCACCCCGAGGTCCCGGGCGCAGCGCAGCAGGACGCCCACGCCCTCGCTGCTCAGCGCTGCCGGGTCGGCCAGGGCCTCCTCGTCGACGAGGTGGCGTCCCGCGACCTGCGCCGTGTCGAGGTATGCCGTCGCACCGTCCGGGCGCTCGACCACGGCGACGTCGGCGGGCACCTCGCGACCGGTCGGGTCGGGGACGAGCACCGGGTGG
Source organism: Serinicoccus hydrothermalis (assembly GCF_001685415.1). Lineage (NCBI taxonomy): Bacteria > Bacillati > Actinomycetota > Actinomycetes > Micrococcales > Ornithinimicrobiaceae > Serinicoccus > Serinicoccus hydrothermalis. Next base: position 901,675 of record NZ_CP014989.1, read on the forward strand.
CTGCTCACGGACAGGCCGGTGACCGCGGCCCGTTCGGCGACGAGGGTGGCGAAGCCGGCCCCGCCGTCGTGCGAGGCGTGCGCCCCGACGTCGGCGTGCGGGGCCGACGCGGCCCAGCCGCCGGCGACGTCCTCGGCGGTGCCCGGGGCCAGCCGGCCGCCGGAGCGGTCGACGACGACGGTCACGCGGGGTGCGGGCATACCGGCGGGGGTCAGGCGTAGACCATCTGCATGGCCTCGCGCACCTCGTCCAGCGTCGCGTCGGCGACGTCCCGGGCGTGCGCGTTGCCGGCCGCGAGGACGCGGCGCAGCTCGGCGGGGTCGGTCTCGAGCTCGGCCCGGCGGGCCCGCACCGGGGCCAGGTGCTCGTTGACCGCCTCGGTGACGAGCGCCTTGAGCGCCCCGGATCCGGAGCCGCCGATCTCCTCGGCCACCGCACGCGGGTCGCGCCCGGTGGTGAGCGAGGCCAGCAGCAGCAGGTTGGACACCTCGGGCCGGCCCTCGGGGTCGTAGGTGATGTGCCGGTCGGCGTCGGTGACCGCCTTCTTGATCGCCCGGGCCGTCTCGTCCGCGCTCATCCGCAGCTCGATGACGTTGCCCCGGGACTTGCTCATCTTCTGCCCGTCCGTGCCCAGGAGGTTCGGCACCTCCGAGAGCAGCGCGTCGGGGGCGGGGAAGACCGGGGCGCCGCCGTCGCCCGCCCGGCCGTAGCGCTCGTCGAAGCGGCGGGCCACGACCCGGGTCTGCTCCAGGTGCGGCAGCTGGTCCTTGCCGACCGGCACGACGTTGGCTTTGCAGAAGAGGATGTCGGCCGCCTGGTGCACGGGGTAGGTGAGCATGAGGCCGGTCATGGGTCGCCCGCCGGTGGCGTCCTGCTCGGCCTTGACGGTGGGGTTGCGGCGCAGCTCGGCGTCGGTCACCAGCGACAGGAAGGGCAGCATGAGCTGGTTGAGCGCCGGCACCTGGGAGTGGGCGAAGATCGTCGTGCGGCTCGGGTCGATCCCCACCGAGAGGTAGTCGGTCAGCAGCGAGTAGACCCGCTCCTGGATCGAGTCGACGGTGTCCCGGTCGGTGATCACCTGGTAGTCGGCGATGAGGACCCAGGTGTCCACACCCTTGTCCTGCAGGGCGACCCGGTTGCGCAGGCTGCCGAAGTAGTGCCCCAGGTGCAGGTGGCCGGTCGGGCGGTCGCCGGTGAGCATGCGGTAGCGCCCCGGGTGCACGTCGAGGTCGGCGGCGATCTGCGCCGAGCGCACGACGCTGCGCTGCAGGGAGGCGTCGGAGGTCGAGTCGGCGAGGTCGGCGCCCGTGCTGCCGGAGGGGTCGTCGGGCTGCTGGGTCTGGTCAGTCACGAGCGCCGATCGTATCGGGACGGCTCAGCCGAGCTCCTCGCGACCGTGCGGCGTGGTCCAGCCGCTGGTGTCCGGGCCGAGCGGCACGACACCGGTGGGGTTGATGTCGCGGTGCGTGGCGTAGTAGTGCGCCTTGACCTGGTCCAGGTCGGTCGTCGAGCCGAAGTCCCAGGTCTGCCAGAGGTCGCGGGCGTAGGCCCAGAGCACCGGCATCTCGGTGAGCTTCTGCCGGTTGCACTTGAAGTGGCCGTGGTAGGCCGCGTCGAAGCGCGCCAGGGTCGGCCAGAGCCGGACGTCGGCCAGGGTGAGCTGGTCGCCCACGAGGTAGCGCTGGTGCTCCAGCCGCTCCGAGAGCCAGTCCAGGCGGGAGAAGAGCCGCTGGTACGCCTCCTCGTAGGCCTCCTGGCTCCCGGCGAAGCCGCACTGGTAGACGCCGTTGTTGACGTCGGCGTAGACGAGGTCCGAGACCTCCTCGATCTCGTCGCGCAGGTGCTCGGGCCACAGGTCTGGGGCGTCGGCGCGCTGGTACTCCCCCCACTCGGTCACGAGGTCCTTGACCATCTGGTGGAAGTCGTTGGTGACCACGCGTCCGGTGGTGGTGTCGACGAAAGCCGGCACGGTGATGCCGGAGTCCGGGTAGCCCTCGGGGCGCGCGTCGTAGGCGTCCTTGAGCTTCGGTATCCCCAGGACCGGGTCGACCTCGCCGGGGTCCAGGTCGAAGGTCCAGGAGTCCTCGTCGTGGACCGGGCCGGCCACGCCCATACCGATGACGTCCTGCAGCCCCAGCAGGTGGCGGGTGAGGATCATGCGGTGCGCCCAGGGGCAGGCGCGGGACACGACGAGGCGGTAGCGGCCCGGCTCGACCGGGAAGCCGTCGCGCCCGTCGCGGGTGATGCGCTCGGGGATGTAGCGGCTCTTGCGCTCGAAGCTGCCGGAGCTCACGTAGCCCGACGACCCTTCGGACTGGGTAGTTGAATCGTCACTCATCATGGTCCCCATCATGCCCGGTCGCGGCGAGACGTTCCAGCAGGAGCGCCTCGGCCAGGCAGACCCGCTCGAACTCCCCGAGGTGCAGGCTCTCGTTGGCCGCGTGCGCCCGGGTGTCCGGGTCCTCCACGCCGGTGACGAGGATCGCGGCGTCCGGGAAGCGCTCGGCGAAGGCGGCGACGAAGGGGATCGACCCGCCGACGCCGATGTCCACGGCGTCGACCCCGTCCCAGGCGTCCCGGAAGGCCGAGCGCGCCGCGTCGTAGACCGGCCCCTGCGCGTCCGCCGAGAAGCCGGAGCCGTCGTCGACGACCTCGACGTCGACCCGGCAGCCCCAGGGCGCGTGCTCCAGCAGGTGGGTCCGCAGCGCCTCGGCGGCGGTCGCCGGGTCCTCCTCCGGGTGCAGCCGCATGGACAGCTTGGCCCGGCCGACCGGGGTCAGGAGGTTGGCCGCGGTGTCGACCGAGGGGGCGTCGATCCCGATGACCGTCATCGAGGGGCGCGTCCACATGCGCGACAGGAGCGAGCCGGTGCCGATCGGCTGGACGCCCTCGGGCAGCCCGGCGTCCGCGCGCAGGTCCTCCTCGGTGAAGTCGAGGTCGGCCGCCTCGGACGTGCGCAGGCCGGGGATGGCCACGTCGCCCGCCTCGTCGTGCAGCGTCGCGAGCAGGCGGCAGAGCGCGGTCAGCCCGTCGGGCACGACGCCGCCGTAGAGGCCGCTGTGCAGCCCGTGCTCCAGGGCCCGCACCTCGACCACCACGCGGACCATCCCGCGCAGCGTGGTCGTGAGAGCCGGGACCCCGATCTTCCAGTTGTGCGAGTCGGCGAGCACGATGGCGTCGCACCGCAGCGACTCACCGTGCTCCTGCAGGATCGTCGGCAGCGAGTCCGAGCCCACCTCCTCCTCGCCCTCGACGAAGACGGTGACACCGACCGGCGGTCGCCCGCCGTGCGCCCGCAGCGCGGCCACGTGCGCCATGACCCCGGCCTTGTCGTCGGCGACACCACGGGCGTAGAGGCGCTCCCCCACCTCGGTCGGCTCGAAGACCGGGGTGTCCCAGTCCTGCTCGGCGCCGGGCGGCTGGACGTCATGGTGGGCGTAGAGCAGGACCGTGGGCGACCCGGGCGGACCGTCACGGTGCCCGATGACCGCCGGTCGCCCGCCCTCACGCACGATCCGCACGTCCAGGCCCTCGCCCCGGAGCAGGTCCGCGGTGGCCTGGGCGCTGTCGTCCACGTGCCGCTGGTCGAAGGAGTCGAGGGACACCGACGGTATGCGCGTGAGCGCCTCGAGGTCCGAGCGCACCCCCGGCATGAGGTCGCTGACCCGGGCGGCCAGGTCGGAGGTGCGGTCGGCGTCGTCGGCGCGATGTTCCATGGGGCGCAGGCTAGCCCTCCCGCTCCGGCCCGCGGGGAGCGCGCCGGCCCGACCGCAGCAGCACCTACACTTCCGAGGGTGAAGTTCGGGAAGAGGTCGAGCGAGCTGACCGAGGACCACCTCGAGGCGGCCCAGAAGCAGGCGCAGGAGCCGGTGGACCGTGCCCGCCCCGCGGGCAAGGGTCGCCCGACGCCGAAGCGGCGGGACGCCGAGCGGGCCAACCGCCGTCCCCTCGTGGTCGACAAGAAGTCCATGAACGCCGAGCAGAAGGCCAAGGTCCGCACCGAGCGGGCGAAGGTGCGCGAGGCCATGCTCCGCGGCGAGGAGAAGTACCTCCCCGCCCGCGACAAGGGGCCCGAGCGTCGGTTCCTGCGCGACGCCGTCGACGTGCGGTGGAACGTCGGCGAGATCCTGCTGCCGGCGATGATCCTCGTCCTCGCTCTCTCCCTGCTCCCCTTCGCCTGGGCCCGCGGCGGCACCTTCCTCTTCGCCTACGCCCTCATGCTGGGCGGCGTCATCGACGTCTGGCTGCTGTGGCGGCGCACCAAGAAGCGCTTCACCGCGGCCTTCGGCCACGGGCCGGGCCGGGGCTCGGCGTGGTATGTCGTGCTCCGCGCCTTCCAGATGCGCCGGAGCCGGATCCCGCGGCCGACCGTCGAGCGCGGCGCGGAGCTGCACCGGCGCTGAGCGGGCGTGGCGGCGGACCGGCCTCCTCTCACCGGGGACAGACCGGCCCCCGGTGCCCTAGGGTCGGCCTCAGCACGGCTCCTGCGGGGAGCCGACCACGAGGAAGGCGTGCCGCCATGATCGACCAGCTCCTGAGAAGCATCCCGACCGACCAGATCGCCGAGGCCATCGGCGAGGACCCGCAGGCCACGCGGCAGGCGGTCAAGGCCTCCCTCCCTGCGCTGCTCGGCGGTCTCACCGCCAACGCCGAGCGGGCCGACGGCGCGCAGTCGCTCCTCGCCGCGCTCGGCCGGCACCAGGACGGCCTGGCCGAGGGCGCCTCGGTGGACCAGATCGACGTGCAGGACGGGGAGAAGATCGTCGGCCACGTCTTCGGCGGCAACACCGACGCGGTGGTCAACCAGCTCGGCGGGATGTCCGGACCGCAGACCTCCTCCCTCGTCCGCAAGCTGCTGCCCATCCTGGCCCCCATCGTCCTGTCGTGGCTGGCCAAGCAGGTGGTCGGCGGGGGCGGCGGCGGCTCGGCCGCGGCGACCGGCCGCCAGGCACCCGGGCAGCCGGACGGGCCGCTCGGCCAGGGCCGTCCCGAGGCGAGCCCGGAGCAGGGCTCGACCGACCTGACCTCGGTGCTGCAGGACGTCCTCGGCTCGGCCCTCGGCAGCGCGACCGGCACCCGGTCCTCGGGGTCGTCGGGCTCCTCCGGCGGCATCCTGAGCGACGTGCTGGGCAGCATCCTGGGTCGCCGCTGAGGCTGCGATCACCCGGCACGACGCTTTGTATGCTGACCGGCGACAGTTCCCCTGCCCCGAGCCCGAGGAGCGCCGGTCACGATGACGTCCACCCTGGTCCTCGGCAGCGCCGATAGCGGCGTCGCCCGCCACGCCGCCTCCCTCCTGCGCGGCCACGACGCGGTGACCTGCCTGGTCACCGCGAGCCCGCCGGTCCCCGCCGGGATCGCGGACTTCCGCGAGCGGCTGGGCCAGATGCCCGGCGAGCGGCCGGAGGGATGGACCGAGGTGCCGGTGACCAGCCTCTCCATGGCCCTGCTCGCCTCCCGGCGGCCGGTCCTGGTGAGCAGCGTCCCCGACTGGCTCTGGTCGGTCGTGGAGTCCGAGGGCCTGTGGGACGACCCCCGTGCCGCCGCCCGGCACATGGAGCCCATGCTGGAGGAGGCCGCGGTCGCCCTGCGCGCCGTGCCCTTCGACGTGGTGCTGGTGAGCAACGAGCCTGCCGCGCCGACCGCCTCGGACGACCGGGACGCGCTGCTCCTGGCCGAGCTGCTCGGGGTCGCGAACACCCGCCTGTCGGCGGCCTGCGCCCAGGTGCACGTCGTCACCGCCGGCCGGGTGCTCGACCTGTCGGGCGCGCGGCCGGTCCCGGCCGGCTGATCCCCGCACCTGAGGCCCTACCGGCTCCTCCAGGGTCGACACCTGCGCGTCGCCGCACCCACTCGTCCTGGGCACCACCCGTTCTCCGACGCCCGCCGACAGTCATCTGACAGATAGTGTCGCGGTCATGACGACCACACCGGGGCAGGACGCATGACGCCGACACGCGACACCGTTCTGCTGGATGTCGACGGCACCCTGGCCGATTCCACCTACCATCACGCCCTGGCGTGGTCCCGGGCGTTCGCCCGCTTCGACCTCACCCCTCCGCTGTGGCGGGCGCACCGAGCGATCGGCATGGGTGGGGACAAGCTGGTCGCTGTGGTGACCGATGACGAGGTGGAAGCCCGTCTCGGTGACGACCTGCGGGACACCTGGGAACAGGAGTACTCCCGAATCCTCGATGAGGTCGTGCTGCTGGACGGGGCCCGTGAGCTGGTGCTCTCGCTGCACGAGCGCGGGTTGAGGGTGGCCCTTGCCTCCTCGGGCAAGAAACGGTTCACCGACCATGTCATCGAGCTGCTGGACCTGCCCGACGGGGTGCTGAGCACCGTCACCACCTCCGAGGACGCCGAACAGTCCAAGCCGGCGCCGGACATCCTCGGGGTCGCCCTGCGACGGGCGGGAGGAGAGCGCGCCGTCCTCGTCGGTGACACACCGTATGACGTGGCCTCCGCAGCACGGATGGGTGCGCCCTGCGTCGCGGTGCGCTCCGGTGGCTACGGGGTGCAGGAGCTGCGGGACGCCGGAGCCGTCCTGATCGTCGATGGCCCCCGCACCTTGATCACGGCCGACTGGGACGAGCTGTGCCGGGCCGAGCCGCCCCAGGGCTCGGACGACCCGCAGGAGCCGTTGCCGCACTGAGCTCAGCCCGCGGCGCCACCCTCGACGAAGGGCGGCTTGCTGACCTCGACCGGGACCTCCCGGCCCCGGACCTCGACCACCAGCTCGGTGCCCTGCTCGGTGCCCCGGTCCAGGAGCGCGAGCGCGATGCCCTGCTTGCGGGTCGGGCTGAAGGTCCCGGAGGTCACCTCGCCCACCTCCTGACCGGAGGCGTCGAGCACCCGGCACCCGGCGCGCGGGATGCCCCGGCCGGTCACGACCAGCCCGCCACCCAGCCGGCACTCCTTGGCCTCCCGCTGCGCGGTGAGGACCTCCCGGCCCCAGAAGGCGTCCTTGCCCCACCCGACCGCCCAGCCGGTGCGCCCCATGACCGGGGTGATCTGGTCGGAGAGCTCGTGGCCGTGCAGGGCATACCCCATCTCGGTGCGCAGCGTGTCGCGCGCGCCGAGGCCGCAGGGAAGGCCGCCCAGCGGCTCCATCGCGGTGGTGAGGGCGTCCCAGAGCGCGGGCGCGTCGGCGCTGGCGCAGACCAGCTCGTAGCCACGCTCCCCGGTGTAGCCGGTGCGGCACACGGTGACCGGCACGCCCTGCCACTGCGCCTCGACGAAGCTCATGTAGTCGTGGCCGGTCGGCAGCCCGAGCTCGTCCATGACCTCGTCCACCCGAGGCCCCTGGAGCGCCAGGATGGCGTAGTCGTGGTGCTGGTTCTCGACGCTCACGTCCTCGGGACGCTGCTCCGCACCCTGGAGCAGCTCGACCACCCGCGCGGTGTTGGCGGCGTTGGGGATGAGGAAGACCTCGTCCTCGGAGCGCAGGTAGGCGATCATGTCGTCGACCACCCCACCGTCCTCGGAGCAGCACATCGTGTACTGCGCCTTGCCGGGCTCGATGCGGTCCAGGTCGTTGGTCAGGCAGCTGTTGAGGAAGTCCTTGGCCCCCGGCCCGCGGACGAGCGCGTTGCCGAGGTGGGAGACGTCGAAGAGACCCACCCGCTCCCGGACGGCGGTGTGCTCGGCGACGACGCCGCCGCCGGGATACTCGATCGGCATGGACCACCCGCCGAAGTCGGCCATCTTGGCCCCGAGCGCGAGGTGCCGGTCGTGCAGCGGGGACGTCATCGTCTCGGAGTCGCTCATGGCGCTCACCCTAGTGGGTGGCGTCGTGGCCTAGTGTCGGTCTCCACACCCGGCGCGACCGCCGGGCGACACCCGAGCGACCGCCGCCGGACGGGCCCGTCCCGGACGGCACGGAGACAAGGAACCATCCATGAGTGGCTGCATGCCCGTGACCTTCACCACCGACGACCTCGCCACCGCGCAGGTCGACGCCCTCGTCCTGGGGGCGACCAAGCGCGACGGCGCCCTGGCCCTGCTCGAGGGCCACGGGCTGGGCGAGGACGTCGTGCAGGCGCTGTCGGGGGCCCTGGCCACCCTCGGCGCCGAGGGCTCGACCGACGAGGTGTCGTCGCTGGCGGGGGTCGCCGGGGTCGAGGCCGGGCTGGTCCTCGTCGTCGGGGTCGGCGGGAGCGGACCGGCACCGCGGACCGAGCAGCTCCGGCGCGCCGCGGGCGTCGCCGCGCGCTCGCTCACCGGACGGGGGTCGGCCCTCTTCGCCCTCGGCCAGGAGGGTCGCGACCAGGCCGTGGCCGTCGCCGAGGGGGCGGCGCTCGGCGCCTACAGCTACGTCGAGCAGCACGGGGTGGGCAAGGCCGACTCGGCGAAGGCACCCCTGGGCTCCGCGCTCGTCCGTGGCCTCTCCGGAGAGGAGGCCGAGGCGGCGCAGGCCGAGGTCTCGGCGCTGGTCGACGCGGTCTCGTATGCCCGCGACCTGGTCAACACGCCGCCCAACCTCCTCTACCCCGAGACCTTCGCCGCGGACGTCGTGAGCCGGGCGCAGGAGGCGGGCGTCGAGGTGGAGGTCTGGGACCCCGAGCAGCTCGCCGCGGAGGGCTGCGGCGGCATCATCGGCGTCGGCCAGGGCTCGGCCCGCGGACCCCGTCTCGTGACGCTGCGCTACACGCCCGAGGGCGCCGACCGGCACCTGGCCCTCGTCGGCAAGGGCATCACCTTCGACTCCGGCGGGCTCTGCCTCAAGCCGGGCGCCTCGATGGTGACGATGAAGATGGACATGGGCGGTGCCGCGGCCTGCGCCGCCGCCACCCTCGCCATCGCCGAGCTGGGTCTGCCGGTCCAGGTGACGGCATACCTCTGCCTCGCGGAGAACATGACGGGTGACCTGGCCCAGCGCCCGGGTGACGTCGTGACCATGCGGGGTGGACGCACGGTCGAGATCATCAACACCGACGCCGAGGGGCGCCTCGTCATGGCCGACGGCCTGGCGCTGGCCACCGAGCAGCAGCCGGACGCCATCGTCGACGTGGCCACGCTCACCGGTGCCTGCATCGTCGCGCTGGGCGAGCGGACCATCGGGGTGATGGGCAACGACGACGAGCTGCGCGACTCGCTGGTGCGCCTCGGCACCGACGCCGGGGACACCGCCTGGGCGCTGCCGATGCCCGAGGAGATCCGGCCCACCCTCGACACCCCCGTGGCCGACCTCAAGCACACCGGTGAGCGGTCCGCGGGGGCGATGGTGGCCGCGACCTTCCTCCAGGAGTTCGTCGGCACCCGCGGGGAGGGCGCGCAGGCCTCCCCGATCCCCTGGGCCCACCTCGACATCGCCGGTCCGGCCTACAACGAGAAGTCGGCCTGGGGCTACTACCCCAAGGGCGGCACCGGCGCCGGCGTGCGCTCGCTGGTCGCGCTCGCCCGCTCCTACGCCGGCTGAGCGGCACCGCACGCACGAGGGGCACCACCGCACGTCGCGGTGGTGCCCCTCGCGTCCGTCTGCCGGGCGACGTCAGCCGCTCTTGCGGCGGAACATCTGCTGGGCACCCGAGGTCTTGGCGTCGCGCTCCTGCGCGACCTTGCCGTGCTCGGAGTGGTCCGAGACGTCCGTCCCGCCGTGGGCCTGCTTCCTGGCCAGTGCCTCGCGGAACTTGGCCTTGACGTCGTCCGTGACCGGATCGTTGCTCATCGGGCCACCTCCTCACTCTCGCCGGACATGACCAGCCCACCCTGGCACGCCGATCCGAGGGTCCGCCACCGAATTCCGGGCAGGTGGCAGGATGGCTGGCGGACCGGCCGTCCTGGGTGGCACCACGCCTGACCCAGCGGCAGCATCACCCGTAGACTGCAGGCCCCGGACGAGGAGAGAGTCAACAGACATGTCGGAACGTGTATCGATGCCCGCCCTCGGTGAGTCCGTCACCGAGGGGACCGTGACCCGCTGGCTCAAGAGCGTCGGCGACTCCGTCGAGGTCGACGAGCCGCTGCTCGAGGTCTCCACCGACAAGGTCGACACCGAGATCCCCTCCCCCGTCGCGGGCACCCTGCAGGAGATCCTCGCCGAGGAGGACGAGACCGTCGAGGTCGGCGCCGACCTGTGCGTCGTCGGGGACGGCAACGGGGGCGACAGCAGCGACTCCGGCGGCTCCGACGCGCAGGCCGACGAGGAGTCCGGGCAGGCCGAGGAGTCCGGCGACGAGGGTGGGTCCGACGAGCAGGAGCGGGAGTCGGAGGACTCCGCAGCCTCCGAGGACACGAGCGACTCGAGCGACTCGAGCGACTCGAAGGAGGAGAGCAGCGAGGACAGCGGGTCCGGGGCCTCGAGCGGCTCCTCCGGGGGCGGCGGTGGCTCGGAGGGCGAGACCGTGACCATGCCGGCGCTGGGCGAGTCGGTGACCGAGGGCACCGTCACCCGCTGGCTGAAGTCCGAGGGTGACTCGGTCGAGGTCGACGAGCCGCTGCTCGAGGTCTCCACCGACAAGGTCGACACCGAGATCCCTTCCCCCGTCGCGGGCGTCCTGACCTCGATCCTCGCCGGGGAGGACGAGACGGTCGAGGTCGGCGGCGAGCTCGCCGTCATCGGGGGCGAGTCCTCCGGCGGCGGTTCCGACGAGGGTTCCTCGCAGTCCGAGCCGGAGCAGGACGAGGAGAAGTCCGAGGAGCCCGCCGAGGAGAAGTCGGAGGACAAGCCGGCCGAGGACGAGAAGGACGACAAGGCCGAGGAGGAGTCCTCCGACGACCTCGGCGGCGAGCAGGACAAGCAGGAGAAGGCGGCCCAGGAGGCCTCCGAGTCCACCGGCACCTCCGACGCCGACGACAGCGGTGAGGCGGTCGGTGTCGGCACCACCTCCGCCGAGTCCGGCAGCACCTCGCACAAGGACGCCGACGGCGACGGCACCCGGGACGTGGAGCAGCGCGAGCAGTCGTCCTCGCAGGGCCAGGACGTCAGCGCCTACGTCACCCCCCTGGTGCGCAAGCTCGCGGCGCAGCACGACGTCGACCTGGGCTCGCTGACCGGCACCGGCGTCGGTGGCCGGATCCGCAAGCAGGACGTCCTCGACGCCGCGAAGGCCAAGGAGGAGCAGTCGGCCGCGTCCGCCCCGGCGGAGGAGAAGGGGCAGGAGAGGAGCGCGGAGCAGCCCGCTGCCTCCGCGCCCGCCCCGAGCCCGGAGAGCGAGGCCAAGCGCGGCACGACGGAGAAGATGTCGCGCCTGCGCAAGGTCATCGCGACCCGCATGGTCGAGTCGCTGCAGACCAGCGCCCAGCTCACGACGGTCATCGAGGTCGACGTCACGAAGATCTCGCGGCTGCGCAAGCGCTCCAAGGACGACTTCCTCAAGCGTGAGGGCACCAAGCTGTCCTTCATGCCGTTCTTCGCGATGGCCGCGATCGAGGCGCTCAAGGAGCACCCGATCGTCAACGCCAGCGTCGAGGACGACTCGATCGTCTACCACGCGGCCGAGCACCTCGGCGTCGCCGTCGACACCCCGCGCGGCCTGCTGGTGCCCGTTATCAAGGACGCCGGCGACCTCAACATCGCGGGCCTGGCGCGCAAGATCGCCGACCTGGCCGAGCGCACCCGCGACAACAAGGTCACGCCGGACGAGCTGTCCGGTGGCACGTTCACGCTGACCAACACCGGGTCGCGCGGCGCGCTCTTCGACACCCCGATCATCAACCAGCCCAACGTCGGCATCCTGGGCACCGGCGCGGTCGTCAAGCGGCCGGTGGTCATCGTCGACGAGGACGGCATGGAGACGATCGCCATCCGCGACATGGTCTACCTCGCGATCAGCTACGACCACCGGGTCGTGGACGGCGCGGACGCGGCCCGCTTCCTGGCGACGATGAAGGAGCGCCTGGAGGACGGGAAGTTCGAGGTCTGAGCCGATGACGGATCCGTCCTCCGCCGAGCACGGCCCGCGGGTCGTCGCGATCACCGGTGCCAGCGGGCTGATCGGATCTGCTCTCAGCCAGGCGGTGCGTGATCGCGGCGACCAGGTCCTGCACCTGGTGCGCCGCGACACGCGCCCCGCCGACCAGCTCCCCGAGGGCGTCCGGGAGGCCACCTGGGACCCGGGCTCCCGGCTCGACCCCGAGGTCCTGGCCGGGGTGCACGGGGTCGTCCACCTGGCCGGAGCCGGGATCGCCGACAAGCGGTGGACGGACGAGCGCAAGAAGGTGCTCGTCTCCTCCCGCCTGGACGGCACCAGCACGATCGCCGACGCCCTTGCCGCCCTCGGGCAGGAGACGCAGCAGTCGACCGACAGCAACGGGGTCCCGAGGCTCGTGTCCGGCTCCGCCGTGGGCTTCTACGGCGACCGCGGGGACGAGGTGCTCACCGAGGAGAGCCGGCCGGGCGAGGGCTTCCTCTCCCAGCTCTGCCAGGACTGGGAGGCCGCCACGGCACCCGCCGAGCAGGCCGGGGTGCCGGTCGCGCACGTGCGCACCGGCATCGTGCTCGCCCCGGGCGGCGGCGCGCTGGGCCGGCTGCTGCCGCTCGTGCGTCTGGGCCTGGGCGGACCGCTGGCGGGCGGCGACTCGTGGTGGCCCTGGATCACCCTGCACGACCACGTGCGGGCGCTGCTCTTCCTGCTCGACCGCCCGGAGATCACGGGTGCGGTCAACCTGGGCGGGCCGGAGCCCGCCACCCAGCAGCAGGTCACCCAGGCCCTCGCCTCCCAGCTCCACCGACCGGCGATCCTGCCCGTGCCCGGCTTCGCGCTGCGCCTGGTCCTGGGCGAAATGTCGCAGGAGATCCTCTCCTCGACCCGGGTCCTGCCCGAGGTGCTGACGGCCGCCGGCTTCAGCTTCGACCACGCCGACCTCGACTCCGCCGCGGCGTGGGTGGTCGAGGAGTCCTCCGCCGCCTGAGCACCGGAGCCACCTGGCCTCCATCGCACAGGCGCCCTGCCCCCTCAGCGCACCGGAGCCCCCCACTCCTGCAGCAGCCAGCGCCCGTCGTGGCGCCCCAGCACGACCCGCACCTCGTCCTCACGCTCCGGCTCCGTGTGCACCACGTCCTCGCCGCGCCGCACCGTGAGGACCTCCCGCCGGACGACGAGGTCGGCCACCACCCGGCCGTCCTCCACCGACGCCGTGCTCACCCGGGCCACCGTGAAGGCGACATCCGGATAGGTCAGCCCCGCCCGCCCGGCCTGCCTCAGCTGCGCTCCCTCGGACCGAGCAGCTGGGGAGCCCGGCACGACGACGTCCTCGAGGCGGTCGGGGTCGACCTGCTCCCAGGCCGCGGCCCGGCGGTCGAGGAGATCCTGCAGGACGTCCGCGGCCGCCGCGTCGTCCCAGGTGGTGGTGGGCTCGGTCGGCCCGTCCGGGGTCGCGGTCAGGTCCGCGACGTCCGGGGGTCCCGCCGAGGTCGCCGCAGGATCCGCACCACGCGCGACGCCTCCTGCGGGTTCCGCGCGGGCGGGTGGGCCCGGCACCGGTGCGGCCGACGTCGGCGCCGGCGCCGGCTCCACCGACCCCTGCTCCACCGACGGGGCAGGCCGGACGGCCAGCACCACCGCCCCCACCGCGAGGGCGGTGAGGACCAGGCCCACGACCACCCCGCGGCCGCGGCCGGTCCCGGCCGGGGCGCCCTCACCGACCTCCCGGTGCGCGCCACGGCGACGGCGTGGCCTGCGCTCCGACGCGGCTGGTGCGGGCTCCCCGCTCCCCGAGGGGACGGGCAACAGCCGTCCCCACCACGGCCCCCGAGGTGAGGGCCCCGCCTGCGCGGCGTCCTCCAGCGCCACCTGGCGCAGCCGCTCGGTCACCCCGAAGGCGGCGTCGACGTCCGGCGCCACCTCCACCGGCTCCGGCTCGGCCACCGCGAGCAGCAGCCCTCCCAGCTCCTCGGCCGCGGGCCGGTCCTCCGGCTGGGGCGACATGCACCGCTGCACCAGGTCGAGCAGGTCGGGTGCCAGCCGCGGCGCCACCTCGGCCAGCGCGGGACGGTCGAAGCCCGGCCCCGGCACCTCGCCGACCAGGGACAGCCAGGCCAGCGCGCCCACCTGGTAGACGTCGGACTCGGCCGTCGCGGGGAAACCCTCCACGACCTCCGGTGCCACCATGCCGTCGTGCCCGCCCGTCCCCCAGCCGCGGAGCCCGTCCTCACCCGCGACCCGGGCGGTGCCGAGGTCGCCGAGCAGGGGCATACCGTCGCTGCGGAACATGATGTTGCCCGGTGAGAGGTCGCCGTGGACGACCCCGACCCGGTGCAGCTCGGCCAGCGCCGAGGAGACCGGGTGCAGCACGGTCACCAGCTCCCCCGGCGACAGCAGCCGGCGGCTGCCCAGGACCTGCGCCAGCGACCCGCCCGCCGCGAGCTGGGTGACGAGGGCGACGACGGGCTCCTCGGGCGTGCCCAGCGGCAGCACGTCGTAGAGGCGCAGGACGTGCTCGTGCCGCAGGCCGGCCATGAGACCCGCCTCGGCCAGGACCGCCGCCACGTCGCCCGCTCCCCCGGCCGGACGCACCAGCTTGACCGCCACCGGCAGCCCGTCGGCCCGCCGGCGCGCGCGCCACACCTGGGCGCTCGCCCCGCGACCGAGCGGGCCGAGGACGTCGTAGCCGGGGACGGAGGGGGTGCTCATGGCCTCCAGCGTGCCGCGAGGAGGCTCCGGCCCGCAGGAGTTGTCCACAGGTGGGTCGGCGACACGGACTACAGTTGCCGGTATGCGTTTCGAGCACCTCGGCTCCGCCGCCGACGCCCAGGGCCTCGTCGACTACGAGCAGGCCTGGGCGCACCAGCGCGAGGTGCACGCCCAGGTCGTCTCTGGTGCCCTGCCGGACACGGTGCTCCTGCTGGAGCACGCGGCGGTCTACACCGCGGGCAAGCGCACCGAGGCCCACGAGCGCCCGCTTGACGGCACGCCGGTCGTCGACGTCGACCGCGGCGGCAAGATCACCTGGCACGGACCCGGCCAGCTCGTCGGCTACCCCATCGTGCGCCTGCCCTCCCCGGTCGACGTGGTCGCCCACGTGCGCCGGCTGGAGGACATGATGATCGGGGTGTGCCGCGACCTCGGGGTCGACAGCACCCGGGTCGAGGGGCGCTCCGGGGTCTGGCTCCCCGCCGACGACGGGCGCCCCGAGCGCAAGATCGGGGCCATCGGGATCCGCGTGAGCCAGGACGTCACCATGCACGGCTTCGCGCTCAACTGCGACTGCGACCTCGGCTGGGCCGACACCATCATCCCGTGCGGGATCGCCGACGCCGGGGTGACCTCGCTGAGCGCCGAGCTGGGCCGGCAGGTCACCGTCGCCGAGGTGCTTCCGCTGGCGCAGCGGCACCTGGCCCGGGTGCTCGAGCCGGGCACCGCGCCGACTTCCGGACACGCTGCAACACCTGCGGGCGCGCGCACATAACCACGGTTGACTGACCCTGCAGGGGTTCGGCCGCCAGGCTGCCCACCGACGTCAGGAGGACAGTTGTGAGCGTCTCGCACGCCGGCCCCGTCACGGAGGGCCCCGCGGTGACGACCCGCGGGCTGCGCAAGACCTACCGCACGGTGCGGGGGCGGCGGGTCGCGGTCCACGGGCTCGACATGGACGTCCCGGCCGGCGGGGTGCACGGCTTCCTCGGGCCCAACGGCTCGGGCAAGACCACGACCATCCGGATGCTGCTCGGGCTGGTGCGCCCCGACCGCGGCGACGTCCAGATCTTCGGCACCCCGGTCCCCAAGCGGCTGCCCGAGGTCATCGACCGGGTCGGGGCGATCGTCGAGTCCCCGAAGTTCTTCCCCACCTTCACCGGGGCACGCAACCTCGCGCTGCTGGCCCAGGCCATCGGCACCCCGCAGGAGCGGGTGGGCGAGGTGCTCGACGAGGTCGGGCTCGGCACCCGCGGCAAGGACACCTTCCGGTCCTACTCCCTCGGCATGAAGCAGCGGCTGGCCATCGCGGCCACCCTGCTCAAGTCACCGGACCTGCTCATCTTCGACGAGCCGACCAACGGGCTGGACCCGGCCGGCATCCACGAGATCCGGCAGACCATGCGCCGGCTCGCCGACCAGGGCCGCACCGTGCTCGTGAGCAGCCACATCCTCTCCGAGGTGGAGCAGATCGCCGACACCGTCACGATCATCGGCCGCGGCCGGGTGCTGGCCCAGGGCTCGGTCGCCGGGCTCATCGGCGGGGGCGGGGAGAGCGTCGAGGTCGGCGTGAGCCACCCCGGCGCGGCCGCCCGGGTGCTCCGCGACGCCGGCTTCACCGTCGACTGGCGCGCGCTGCCGCAGGGCGAGGACGCCGCTGAGGCCCTGGCCCGCGCCGACCGCGCGGAGGAGTCCGGGCTGCTCACGGTCACCGGCGCCCAGCCCGCGGAGATCACCCGGCTGCTCGCCGGCCAGGGGCTGTGGGTGGAGCGGCTCGTGCCCAGCCGCCGCGGGCTGGAGCAGATCTTCCTCGAGCTCACCGGGGACGACGCGCTGCCGAGCACCCTGGGCGAGCAGGAGGGGGCGGCCTGATGCGGCTCACGACCGTCGAGCTGCGCCGGCTGCTGTGGCGCCGCATCCCCGCGCTGGCGGTCCTCGCCGCGCTCGTCATCTCCCTGGTCGCGCTCATCGGGGTGCACGGCCAGGCCCGGCAGATCGCGCAGGCCAAGGCCGGGGCGGACGCGTCGCTGCAGGCCGCGATCGAGGACTGGGAGGAGAACGGCGAGACCTACCTGCAGGAGTGCATCCAGGAGCAGGAGGAGGAACGCCGCCTGTCCGGGGACGCCGGCATCGACTTCGGCTGCGACGACATCCGCCCCCCGACGGCCGAGGAGTGGTACGGCGAGCTGCCGCCCGTCGGCGAGCAGTACACCCAGCTGCTCGGGATCGCGGTCTACCCGCTGCTGCTCCTCGCGCTGGCCGTCGGCTCCACGGGGGTCGCCGCGGAGTTCAGCCATCGCACGATGGGCTCCTTCCTCACCTTCGTCCCCCGCCGTGTGCCCGTCTTCACCTCCAAGGTCGTCGCCGCGGCGCTCATCTCGATCCCCGTCGTGGGGGTATGCCTCGTCGCGCTCGTCCTCGGCGTCCCCGCCGTCTACCGGCTCACCGGCAACGACCCGAGCATCCTGGCCGACGGGATCCTGCCCTCCTTCTGGATGTCGCTGCGCATCCTGGGGCTCGGCCTGGCGGCCGGGGCGCTCGGAGCGGGCGCCGCCTTCCTGCTGCGGCACAGCGGCCTGGTCATCGGGCTCCTCGTCGGCTACCTCATGGTGGTCGAGGGCGTGCTCGGCAACCTGCTGCCGGGCATCGCCCGCTTCTCGATCGGCCGCAACGTCGGGGCCGTCGTGCAGGACGGCACCGAGTGGGTCACCTACGTCGACTGCGAGGACGCCAACGGCTGCCGCGAGGTCGTGCACCAGCTGAGCCTCGAGCACGGCGTGGTGACGCTGTCGGTGATCGTGGCGCTCGTCCTGGCGCTGGGCCTGATCCGCTTCGTCCGCTCCGACGTGGACTGAGGCGGGCGCGCATCCGGTGCACCCGGGCGGTCGGCCCGGCCGCCCGGGGCGCTGTCGTCGCCGGGTGCGCACGGGCATACCCTGGAGTGGTGCAGCGTTGGTCCCAAGACCAGGCACACGCATCGACAACGAGGGAGCACCTGTGACCGTCGCACCGGAGGGTCGTCGTCTGCTGCGCGTCGAGGCGCGCAACGCCGAGACGCCGATCGAGCGCAAGCCGGAGTGGATCCGTACCACCGCCAAGATGGGGCCGGAGTACCAGGAGCTGCACTCCATGGTGAAGAAGGGCGGGCTGCACACGGTCTGCCAGGAGGCGGGCTGTCCCAACATCTTCGAGTGCTGGGAGGACCGCGAGGCGACCTTCCTCATCGGCGGCGACATCTGCACCCGCCGCTGCGACTTCTGCGACATCGCCACCGGCCGCCCGCTCCCCCTGGACAAGGAGGAGCCGCGCAAGGTCGCCGAGTCCATCCGCACGATGGAGCTGCGCTACGCCACCATCACCGGCGTCGCCCGCGACGACCAGAAGGACGGCGCGGCCTGGCTCTACGCCGAGGTCATCCAGAAGGTGCACGAGCTCAACCCCAACACCGGCGTGGAGATCCTGCCCCCGGACTTCGGCGCCGTGCCCGAGCTGGTCCAGCAGGTCTTCGACGCGCGGCCCGAGGTCTTCGCGCACAACCTGGAGACGGTCCCGCGCATCTTCAAGAAGATCCGCCCGGCCTTCACCTACGACAAGTCGCTGCGGGTGCTCTCCATGGCCCGCGACAACGAGCTCGTGACCAAGTCCAACCTCATCCTCGGCATGGGCGAGACCGAGGAGGAGATCGACCAGGCGATGCAGGACCTGCACGACGCGGGCTGCGACATCCTCACGATCACGCAGTACCTCCGTCCCTCCAAGCTGCACCACCCCATCGACCGGTGGGTCAAGCCGCAGGAGTTCGTGCACTGGTCCGAGCGGGCCGAGGAGATCGGCTTCAAGGGCGTCATGGCCGGGCCTCTCGTGCGCAGCTCCTACCGCGCCGGCAAGCTGTATGCCCAGGCCATGCGTCGGTGGGGCCGCGAGGTGCCCGAGCACCTGTCCCACCTGCGGCAGCAGGCGGAGGCCGACGTCCCCGCACGGCAGGAGGCGGCCTCCCTCGTGGCAGCGGCGGAGCGCAGGCTGGCCCCGGTGGCCGCCCACGTATCCTGATCACCATGTCGAGCGCCTCCACCCAGCCGGAGCCGAAGAAGCGTCGCTTCGGCCGCAACCGCAAGCCCAAGGACCCCAACAACCCGGGTCGCATCGCGCAGGTCCGACAGGTCTTCTCCATGACCCGCAAGGCCGACCCGGCGGCCGTGTGGTGGATGGTCTTCGCCGCGCTCGCGGTGCTCGTCGTGGCGCTGCTCGTCGGCCTCTGGCTGGACCAGGTCGTCTACCTGCTCATCCTCGGCGTCCCGCTCGCCCTGCTCGCGGCGGTCATCATCCTGGGACGGCGCGCCGAGCGCGCGGCCTTCACCCAGATCGAGGGCCAGCCGGGAGCGTCCGCGGCGGTGCTGCAGCAGCTGCGCCGCGGGTGGTACTACGACCAGGAGCCGGTCGCCGCCGAGGCCGGTGGCCAGGTCCGGGGTATGCGCGACCTCAACAACGCCGCGATGGTCTTCCGCGCCGTGGGTCGCCCCGGCGTCGTGCTCATCTCCGAGGGTCCGCGCGGCTCCGCGCAGCGGCTGGCCAAGGCCGAGGAGCGCAAGGTCGCCCGGGTCGTCGGCGCCGAGGTGCCCGTGCACACGATCAACGTCGGCACCGCCGACGGGCAGGTCCCGCTGCGCCGGGTCGTCAAGACCATCAAGGGCTATGACAAGGCGCTGACCAACGACGAGGCCCTCGTGGTGCAGCAGCGGATGAAGGCGCTGGGCAACCGCAACAAGCCGGCCATCCCGGCGGGCATGGACCCGACCCGGCCGCCGCGGGCGAGCCGCCGGGCGTTGCGCGGCCGCTGAGCGCACGGGCGCACGGTCTTCAGCGCAGTCTGGTCGGGGGAGGTTGGGGGGCGGAGCCCCCCGACGGTGGTGTAACACGGGCGTAACACCCGAGTGACCCTGCGGAAACCGCCTCCACGTAGGTTGGTCCCACCGGACCCGAACCCCGAGCCATCGCCTGGTCCGCGACAGGAGGAACTGGAATGTTCAGCAATGCCGATGAGGTGCTCGCCTACATCAAGGACGAGGACGTCAAGTTCATCGATGTCAGGTTCTGCGACCTGCCCGGTGTGATGCAGCACTTCAACGTCCCGGCGGCAGGCTTCGATCAGGACGCGTTCGACACCGGCCAGATGTTCGACGGGTCCTCGATCCGCGGCTTCAAGTCGATCCACGAGTCCGACATGAAGCTCATCCCGGACCCGCAGACGGCATACGTCGACCCGTTCCGCGCCGAGAAGACGCTCATCATGAACTTCTCGATCGTCGACCCCTTCACCGACGAGCCCTACGAGCGCGACCCGCGGCAGATCGCGCGCCGCGCCGAGGAGCACCTCGCCTCGACCGGCATCGCGGACACCGCCTACTTCGGCGCGGAGGCCGAGTTCTACGTCTTCGACGACGTGCGCTTCGCGACCGGCCCGAGCGGCGGTTACTACCACATCGACTCCATCGAGGCGGCGTGGAACACCGGGCGCGCGGAGGACGGCGGCAACCGCGGCTACAAGCCCCGCTTCAAGGGTGGCTACTTCCCGGTGCCGCCGGTGGACCACTTCGCCGACATCCGTGACCGGATGGTCCTCGACCTCGCGCAGGTCGGCCTGGACGTCGAGCGCGCGCACCACGAGGTGGGCACCGCCGGCCAGCAGGAGATCAACTACAAGTTCAACACCCTCCTGCACTCCGGCGACGACCTGATGAAGTTCAAGTACGTCATCAAGAACAGCGCCTGGGCCTCCGGCAAGACCGCGACCTTCATGCCCAAGCCGCTCTTCGGCGACAACGGCTCGGGGATGCACACGCACCAGAGCCTGTGGAAGGACGGCGAGCCGCTCTTCTACGACGAGAACGGCTACGGCGGCCTGTCCGACATCGCCCGGTGGTACATCGGTGGCCTGCTGCAGCACGGCCCGGCGCTGCTGGCCTTCACCAACCCCTCGATGAACTCCTACCACCGTCTGGTGCCGGGCTTCGAGGCGCCGATCAACCTGGTCTACTCGGCCCGCAACCGCTCGGCCTGCGTCCGGATCCCGATCACCGGGTCCTCCCCCAAGGCCAAGCGCGTGGAGTACCGCGTGCCGGACCCCTCGGCGAACCCCTACCTGGCCTTCTCGGCCCAGCTCATGGCCGGGCTGGACGGGATCAAGAACCGGATCGAGCCGCCGGAGCCGGTGGACAAGGACCTCTACGAGCTCCCGCCGGACGAGCTCGCCGACATCGCCCAGCTGCCGACCTCGCTGCCGGACGTGCTGGACGCCCTCGAGGACGACCACGCCTTCCTCACCGAGGGCGAGGTCTTCACCGAGGACCTGCTCGGCGCCTGGGTCGACTACAAGCGGGCCAACGAGATCACCCCGATGCGCCTGCGGCCGCACCCGCACGAGTTCGAGCTGTACTTCGACATCTGATCGGTCGACAGGCAGAGGGCCGACAGCGCGTTCCGCGCTGTCGGCCCTCTGCCTGTCTAGGTGGTTCTCTCGTCTGGACGCCGGCTTGTCACGTGAGAGCCTCCTCGTGCAGGCTCCTGAGTGACGAACCGGCGTCCAGTCGGGCCGGCGCCCCGCTCACACGAGGATCAGCCAGGCCGCACCCTGCAGGAGCAGGAAGAGAATCATGGCGGCCACGGCCGGGCCGGGCGGGCCGTGGCCGAGCCGGCGGACGGCATACCAGGACAGCGGTGCGGCCAGCAGGCCGGCGAGCGCGACCGGCCACGGGTGCACGACCAGGCTCAGCAGGTATGCCGTGGCCGCGGCGACTGCCCCGGTGCGCCGCAGCGTCGTCGGGGACAGCCGGGAGGCGAGGGTGTGCTTGCCGACGGCACGGTCGGCGGTCCGGTCGGCCCACTGGGTCTCGAGCAGGTTGACGAAGGTCAGCAGGGCGAAGGGGACGAAGGCCAGTGCCGCCGCGCCCGGTGCAGCCCCGGCGACCACGGCGCCGGTGGCCGGCAGGAGCAGCCCGCCGAGCAGGGCGTTGACCACCTCGCCCCAGCCGTGCCGGGAGAAGGGCCACGGCCCGACCGAGTAGGCCCACCCACCGACCAGGCCGAGACCCAGCAGCAGCGCGACGAGACCGGTGACCAGGCCGGACAGCACGCCGAACGCCGTCAGCGCACTCGCAACCACGGCTGCCGCGACGGCCACGCGCAGGGCGAGGACCGCCGGCAGCCCGTGCTCCGCGAGCGCCCCGCTGCCCCCGGAGAAGCGGGTCCGCACCGTCCGAGCGTCGGTCCCGACGTCGGCGAACTCGTTGATAGCGTGCACGCTCACCGCGACAGCGGCGACGACGAGCACCGTCAGCGCGAGGCCGCCCGCCGGCAGACCGACGCCGCTCGTCGCCATCCCCGTGCCGTTGGTCGGCACGGACCACCACCGGGTCGCAGCTCCGCTGGTGCCCGCGACCCATCCCACGCCGCCGACCATCAGGACGAGCAGCACCTGGTCGGGCCGGCTCAGCCGGACCGCCGCGCGGAGCCGTGTCGCCCTCGCCCCGACCCCCGGGGCTTCACCCACGCAGGGTCCCGACGCACACCCGGACATGGCCGCCGCGCCGCCTCCAGGACCGTGCCCCGGCGAGCTCCGGCTCGATGACCGTCCAGGGGTGGGCGTCGATGTCGGCGCCGCCGAGCCAGCAGGCCAGCCGGGCCACCGGCGCGGCCCACGCCGCGCGCCCGGAGGGGCGGGCCATGTCGACGACGGCGACCCGCGACCCCGGCCGCAGCACGCTCCGGAGGGCGCTCCAGGCCGCCCGCGGGTCCGGGGTCAGGGAGAGGGAGTAGGTGAGGATCACCGCGTCGAAGGGACTCCCGCCGGCGGCCTCGGCCAGCACGTGCCGGTCGGCCATGTCCCCCTCCACGAGACGCAGCTGGGCGGCGTCCGGGCGCGAGGACGC
The DNA here is from genome assembly GCF_001685415.1 of Serinicoccus hydrothermalis. NCBI lineage: Bacteria > Bacillati > Actinomycetota > Actinomycetes > Micrococcales > Ornithinimicrobiaceae > Serinicoccus > Serinicoccus hydrothermalis. The sequence goes on from NZ_CP014989.1 coordinate 924,176, forward strand.
CTTGCGCCGCGCCGCGTCCAGCATCGCCGGGCTGCGGTCCAGGCCCACCACCGTCCCGGTCGGGCCCACGTCGCGGAGCAGGGCCGGCAGGTTGAGACCGGTCCCGCAGCCGACGTCCAGGACCCGCTCCCCCTCGCGCAGCCCCAGCGCCGGGATGGCCAGGCGCCGCCCCACGGCATAGACCGGTTCACCGGAGAGGACGTCGTAGGTGCGCGCCATGAGCGGGCCGTAACGGTCCACCCTCACCCCCTCGATCCCGCGAGCGTCCGCGCGGGTATGCCCTGGTCGCAGAGGGCCATGAAGGCTCCCAGCTGCAGCAGCGACTCGGCGCCAGAGGGCAGGTGGGCGGTGAGCGCCTCGGAGCGGATGAGGACCGCCCTCCACTGCGCACGGGAGATCGCGACGTTGAGCCGGTTGCGGCTCAGCAGGAAGCCCATGCCGCGGGAGACGTCGGCGGCCGAGGACGCCGTCATCGACAGGATCGCGACCGGTGCCTCCTGGCCCTGAAACCGGTCGACCGTGCCGACCCGCACCCCGGTGATCCCCGCGGCGTCGAGCTCGCGGCGGATGAGCTCCACCTGCGCGTTGTAGGGCGCGACGACGAGCATGTCGGCCGGACCGAGCGGGCGGGGCGTGCCGGTGTCGGCAGGGTCGCTCCACGTCGCGCCGAGGTATGCCCGCACCTGCCGGACCACCTCCTGCGCCTCCTCCGGCGACTCGGTCCGGTTGCCGTGGTGCTCGATCCGCACGACCTCCAGCCCGGGCTCGACCCCGTCGAGCGAGCGGGCCGAGGGTGGCGCCGCCGACCGGAGCTGGCCGGCATACGCGAGCTCGGAGACCGGCGCGGTCACCGCCGGGTGCATGCGGTAGCTCTCCTCGAGGAAGTAGCCCAGCGCGGGGTCCAAGGTGGGCTCGTCGTCCATGAGCCACCCCAGCGCCGACTCGTCGACCGGCTCGGCATGCGTGCCCTGGCTCACCTGGGGCAGCTGCTGCGGGTCACCGAGCAGCAGCAGCCGGGAGGCGCACCCCGAGACCGCGATCGTGGTGGCCAGGGAGAACTGGCCCGCCTCCTCGACGACGAGCAGGTCCAGGCCGCCCGGCTCGACCAGGTCGGCGTGCGCGAGAGTCCATGCCGTGCCGCCGAGCACGCAGCCGGTCCCCCAGTGCTCCTCGAGGTATGCCGCCCGGGCGGCCGCCGTGTTGCCCACCTCGGTCCACGGCGGGTCCGTGCGCTGGTTGGCCGACTTCCCGACCCGGGCCGGGTCGAGCCCTGCGTCCACGATGCCGGCGAGCAGGTGCTCGACGACGGCGTGCGACTGCGCCACGACACCCACGCGCCAGCCGTGCTCCTCGACCAGCCGCCGGATCACCCGGGAGCCGGTCCACGTCTTGCCCGTGCCGGGCGGTCCCTGGACGGCGAGCGCCGACCGGTCCAGGGCCAGGAGGGCGGAGACGAGATCCTCGACCGGTCTTCCGCCGTGCGGCAGCTCCGCCCCGGCGAGCAGGCGGGGACGGCGGCGCGCCAGCAGGTCCAGGGCCGGGTGGGCGGGCAGCTCGTCGGCCCCGAGCGCGTCCTGCGCCACCCGGGCGATGGCCTCGCTGAGGATCGACGTGTCCGGGGGCGAGGCAGGCACCAGCGCCACCGGCAGGTCCGCGAAGACCAGGCCCTCGGGCGCCCGCTCGACGAGCAGCGCCTCCCGGGGCCGCTCCGGGTCCCAGTCGAGGCGATGAGCCGTCGCCGCGGCAGAGGACCCGCCCTCCGGCCCGTACGCCCGCTCGGGAGCAGGGGCGGCATAGACCACCTGGCTGCGACTGCGCTCGGTGCTCCCCCGCCCCCAGTCACCGACGAGACGGACCTGCCGCTCGAGGTTCCTGGCCCGTCCGCCCGGATGGGTCCAGTCCTGCACCAGCTCCGCGGACTCGACGGCGAAGACGTCGCGGTCTCCGGCCCAGGACTCGACCGGTCGCCCGAGCCGGTCGAAGTGGCCCCACCAGAACTGCTTGGCCTCCCGCCGGTGGAAGCCGATGGCCGTGGCGAGCATCGCCCAGGCCTGCTCCTGCGGGGTCCGCTGCTCCCGGTGCTCTCCCCCGGCGCGCGCCGCGAGGGCCGCCTCCAGCTCGCCCTCCTCCTGCGCCTGCTCGCGCGGCTCCACGGGGACCGCCCGCGGCACGATGCGGTCGCGCACGCCGGCCTCCTGCGCGCGCTCCAGCAGCCAGTCCCGCAGCCCCAGCGTCGACCGGCAGTCGTAGCGGTTGTAGTCGGCGAGCGCGTCGAGCTGCTCGGTGGCCGCCCGGGGATCCTCCTCCCGCAGGGCACGGAACCGGTGGTAGACCTCGATCGAGACGTCACCGCTGCTCACGCCATCCTCCGCGCGCAGCTCCTCGCCCATGTAGAGCGGCTCGAGCTTCTTGATGCTGTAGGAGCGCTCCGAGACCATCACCGACCCCCGCACCACGGCGTAGAGGTCGACGAAGACCTCCCCGCGCAGCAGGTCGTCCAGCTCCTCCTCGCGCGTCCGGTAGATCATCGCCATCCGCTTCAGGGCGACCGTCTCGTAGGCCGCGTAGTGGTAGACGTGCAGGTCGGGCCAGCGCTCGCGGCGGGCGGTGAGCAGGTCGACGAAGTCCTCGAAGACCTGGCGCTCCTGCGCGAAGGTATGCGCCCACACCGGCTCGTAGGCGCCCTCGGCGTCCAGGGTGCCCCAGAGGTACTGGATGCCGGACCTGCCGCGGTCGCCCTCGTCGTAGTGCGGGTCGCCCTCGAAGTCGAAGAAGAGGTCGCCGGCGGAGGGTGCCGGCAGCCGCGCGAGGGTGGCGGGGGCGTCCTCGGTCAACAGGTGGCGCACCCCCCCGTCGGGGGTGCTCGCCTGCAGCTCCGCCTGCGTCCGCAGGCGGGTGAAGGTCGCCGGCGGCATGTCGGCCGGCGGGTCGTCGGCGGCGGCCAGCGCCTCGACGGTGCGCACCCCCGCGTCCCGCAGCTGGTCGCGCTGGCGGCGGTGCACCCCCGCGACGAGCAGGACGTCGCGATGCTCCTGCGCCGCCTCGATGCAGACGTCGCAGCCACCGCAGGCCACGAGCCCCGCGTCGTCCCAGTGGACCGGCGCACCCCTCTCGACGTGCTCCCGCACCAGCGCCCGGAACCCTTCCCGCAGGCTGCGGTAGACCGGCACGACGTCGGCGACGGCGACGTCGCGGCGCCGGCCCGAGCCCAGCAGCAACGACACGGTGCGCGAGGTCGGCACGTCGAGCCGCCCCAGCTGCTCCGCGTAGGCGCCCACCTGGACCAGGGCGAGCGCCGACTCCGAGCGGGCCAGCTTGGCGTCGCACACGCGCCAGCCGTCGGCGGCGTGCTCGAGGAAGTCGGCGTGGCCGAGCATCTCCCCGTCGAAGAAGGTCGCCTGGTAGACGGTGTCGGCGTCGCCGCCGAGAGCCTCCTGCGTCCGCCGGGCGGCGTCGCGCAGCGTGACCTCGCTGCGCGGCCACTCCGGGAGGCCGGGACGGACCACCGTGCCGATACGCTCGTAGGCGGAGAGCAGCTCGGCCTCGTGCCGCTCCCCCAGGGCGGCGAGCTGCCGCGCCATCGGGTCGGCCGTCGCCACGGACGGCTCGGCCCGCCCCAGCAGGACCTCCAGGCAGCGGAGGAAGGCATACCGGCACTGCGTCGCGGCGCGCAGGTCGGACGGGCTCCACACCAGTCGCACGTCGTCCAGCGCGAACATCGGCTCCACCCTCCTCCTGCTCCTCCGTCTCACCCTCGCACACGCCACTGACAGGCCCGTCCGCCGCCGTCCCGGCCGCCGTGCCTGGAATCATGGCCGCCATGAACCGCCTGGAGCGTTGGGAGTCCCGCACCCGGACCCCCCTCATGATCGCCGCCCTCGTCTTCCTGGTCGCCTTCGCCGTCCCGATCGTCAACCCGGGCCTGCCGAGGGGTCTGCGAGCCACCCTGATGACGGTCCAGGACGTCGTCTGGGCGATCTTCCTCGTGGACTACGTCTACCGCGTCCTCGTGGCGCCGAAGAAGTGGGAGTTCGTCCGCAAGCACCCCATCGACCTCGCCGCGGTCGCGCTGCCCGCCCTGCGCCCGCTGCGTCTCGTCGCCGCGCTGTCCTTCGTGCACCAGGTCGCCGGGGAGAAGCTGCGGGGACACGTCGCGATGTATGTCGCTGTCGCGACGATCCTCGTCGTCACCATCTCCTCGCTCGCCGTCCTCAACGCCGAGCGCGGCGAGCCCGGCGCCAGCATCGAGACCTGGCAGGACGCCCTGTGGTGGTCCTTCGTCACGGTGACGACGGTCGGCTACGGCGACTACGCCCCGGTGACGGCCGAGGGCCGGCTCTTCGCGGTGGGTCTCATGCTGTGCGGCATCGCCCTGCTCGGCATCGTCACCGCCAGCCTGGCGTCCTGGCTCATCGAGCGGATCGCCGAGCCCGACCCGGCCAAGCAGCCGGCGACCGCCGCCGACGTCACCGCGCTGACCGAGCAGGTGCGCGAGCTGCGCGCTGAGGTCCTGGCCCTGCGCGGCGGGCAGGGGACCTGACCGAAGGGCCTCACCCCAGGGCCGCCCGCAGCCGCCCTGCATACTCGGCGGCCTCGCCCTCCTCGTAGCGCACCCGGGGCCAGAAGAAGCCCCGGAGCCCGTCGCCCTTGGTCCGCGGGACGACGTGCGCGTGCAGGTGGGGGACGGACTGGCTGACGGTGTTGTTCATCGCGACGAAGCTGCCCTGCGCGCCCAGCTCGTCGCGCACGACGGCGGCGACCTCGCGGACGGTGCCGAAGAACGGCTCCACCAAGGTGTCCGGCAGCTCGGTCAGGGTGTCGACGTGCTCCCGCGGGACGAGCAGCACGTGCCCCTTGAAGACGGGGCGCACATCGAGGAAGCCGACCACGTCCTCCCGCTCGAGCACGAGGTCGGCAGGCTCCTCGCCGGCGACGATGCGGCAGAACAGGCAGCTCACGCCACCACGCTAGCCTGCGGCGCCGACAGGGCCCTGTCCGAGGACGTCGCGTATGCCCGCCGCGACCCCCGCCGCGATCCGGTCCACCTCGCCGTCGGTGACGACGAAGGGCGGACCGAGCAGGAGCAGGTCCCCGCGGCGGCCGTCGGCGCACCCGTTGCCCGGGTAGACGAGCACGTCGTGCTCCCGGCACGCCTCCAGCACCCGCTCGATGACGCGCTCCTCGCGCTCGAACGGCTCCCGGGTCTCCGGGTCGGCCACCAGCTCGACGCCCTGGAGCAGGCCGCGGCCACGGACGTCGCCGATCCCGGGCACGCCCTCCAGCTCGCGCCGCAGGGCGGCGTGCAGCCGCTCGCCCTGCCGGGCGGAGGCCTCGACCAGGCGCTCGCGCTCCAGCACCCGCAGCACCGCGAGCCCGGTGGCGGCCCCCACGACGTGGTGGGAGTACGTGAAGCCGTGCACGAAGCCACCCTCGCGCAGCGTCTCGTGGACCGGCCCGCTCACGACCGCGAGCCCGAGCGGCCAGTAGCCCGAGGCGGTGCCCTTGCCGGCCGTGAGCAGGTCCGGCCGCAGCCCGAAGTGCTCGCTGGCGAACCACGTGCCGGTCCGGCCGAAGCCGGTCATGACCTCGTCGGCGATGACGAGGACGCCGTGGCGCCGGCAGACCTCCGCGATCGCGGGCCAGTAGTCGTCCGGGGGGACGCACGCGCCCAGGCCGGCGCCGGAGATCGGCTCGGCGATGAAGGCCGCCACCCGCCCCGGACCGAGCTCCTGGATCTGCTGCTCCAGCGCCTCGGCGTGCCGCTGCGCGCAGCCGCCCGGATGGGTGTCCGGGTAGGGGCAGCGGTACTCGTAGGGCGTGCTCGTGTGCGCGAACCCCGTGAGCCACGGCAGGTAGGGCCGGCGCAGCCCCGCCCGTCCGGAGACGCTCAGCGCCCCGCGGGTGTTGCCGTGGTAGGAGCCCTGGCGCCCGATGACGACGTCGCGGTCCTCCCCGCGCGCCAGGTGGTATGCCCGGGCCATCTTCAGCGCGGACTCCACCGCCTCGCTGCCTCCGGAGACGGGGTAGATGCGCGGGTCGTCCAGGGGCAGCAGCGGGGCGAGGGTGTCGGCATACTCCTCGAGCACCTCGCTGGAGAAGGACGACCCGTGGACGTAGGCGACCCGGGAGGCCTGCGCGGCCGCCGCCTCGACCACCTCGGTGCGGCCGTGGCCGATCCCCACGACGACCGCGCCGCCGGCCGCGTCGAGGTAACTGCGCCCCTCGACGTCGACCAGCTGCGCCCCGTGGCCGTGGTCGATGCGGACCCGCTCCGCGCCGCCGCGGGAGAAGACGTGCGGTGAGGCCACGGCCGGGATCAGCCCCGTCGGTCGGCGGCCGCGGCGACCGCCTCGCCGAACAGACGCAGCCCGATCTCGGCCTCCTCCAGGGTGACGACCAGCGGCGGCGACATCCGGACGACGCTCTCCCCCGCCTCGAGCACGAGCAGTCCGCGCTCGAAGGCCGCCTGCTGCACCGCCCCGGAGAGCGCGCCGTCGGCGAACTCGACACCGATCATGAGCCCGACACCGCGGACGTCCACGACGGCCTCCGGGTGCCGCGCCTGGATCTCGCGCAGCCCCGCCAGGATCCGGTCGCCCACCTCGCGGGCGTGCGCCAGCAGGCCCTCGGACTCGATGACCCGCAGCGTCGCCAGGCCCGCGGCGCACGGCACCGGGCTGCCGCCGTAGGTCGACCCGTGGGTGCCGACGCCCCAGCTCTCCATGAGCGAGGCCCGGGCCATGAAGGCCCCGAGCGGCAGGCCGGAGGCGATGCCCTTGGCCGAGAGCAGCATGTCCGGCTCGACACCGGTCTGCTCGATGGCCCACATCGTGCCGGTGCGGCCCATCCCGCACTGGACCTCGTCGGCGACGAGCAGGATGCCGTGCTCGTCGCACAGCTCGCGCAGCCGCCGCATCCAGCCCTCGCCGGGCACGATGTAGCCGCCCTCGCCCTGGATCGGCTCGACGAAGATCGCGGCGACCTCGGAGGGGGCCACGTCGTGGCGGAAGATGGTCTCCAGCGCGTCGAAGGTCGCGGTGTCCTCCTCGGCGTGACCGGCGGCGACCTTGGCCGGGTCGGCATACGGGACGTGGATGACGCCGGGCAGCAGCGGACCGAAGCCCTGGTGGTACTTCGGCTTGGAGCTGGTCAGCGAGACCGCGCCCATGGTGCGTCCGTGGAAGGCGCCGTAGAAGCTGATGACGTAGGGCCGCTTCGTGGCGTAGCGGGCCAGCTTGAGCGCCCCCTCGACCGCCTCCGCGCCGGAGTTGGTGAGGAAGACGCGCACCGGCTCGCTCATGGGCGCGGTCGCGGCGAGCGCCCGGCACATCTGCGAGTAGGCGGGCAGGAAGAAGTCGCTGGCCGAGTAGTGCAGCAGGTCGGCGGCCTGGTCCTGGACCGCCCGCACGACCTCCGGGTGCGCGTGCCCGGTGGAGTTCACCGCGATGCCGGCGTTGAAGTCGAGGAAGAGGTTGCCGTCGACGTCCTCGATGCGGCAGCCCCGGGCGCGTTGCGGGGCGAAGGGGTAGGCGCGGGGCAGCGAGGGGCTGGTCACGGCCTGGTCCCCCGCCACGACCTCACGGGTGCGCGGGCCCGGCAGCTCGGTGCGCAGGTCCGGGACGGGGCGGGAGGGGTCGGCCCAGTCGGTGCTGGGGGCGGCCACGGCGGTGTCGGTCATGGGGATCTCCTGGGTGGTGCTGGTATGCCCCCTCCCGACCGGACCGCAGGGGTGTCCGGTCGGGAGGGGCGAGGTCGGGGTCGGGTGGTCAGCCGGTGACGACGGTCTGCGACTGCTCCCGCATGAAGAGCTGGACGTAGTGCAGGCCGCCACCGGCCTTGCCCGAGCTGCCCGAGCCCTTCCAGCCGCCGAACGGCTGGACGCCCGGCCACGCGCCGGTCGTGGCGCCGGCCGGACGGTTGACGTAGACGACGCCGGCCTCGATCTGGGCGAGGAAGCGGTCGATCTCGTCCTGCTCGCCGGCGAAGAGGCCGGCGGTGAGCCCGAAGACGGTGTCGTTGGCCCGCTCCAGCGCCTCGTCCAGGGAGTCGACCGGCGCGACGACGGCCAGCGGCACGAAGAGCTCGGTGCTGAAGAGCTCGTCGTCGGTGGGGAGGCCGGAGATGAGGGTGGGCTGCACGAAGTAGCCCGGGTGCCCCTCGGCTCCCTGGAGCACCTCGCCGCCGGCGACGACCGTGCCGCCGGCCTCGCGGGCGTGCTCCACCGCGGAGCGGAAGCGCTCGACCGCCTCGGCGTCGATGACCGGGCCGCAGAAGGTCGCGCGCTCCAGCGGGTCGCCGACGACGACCTCGCTGACGGCCTTGCCCAGGGTCTGGACCAGCTCGTCGTGGACCGCGGCGTCGACGTAGACCCGGGAGCAGGCCGAGCACTTCTGGCCAGAGGCCCCGGCGATGGAGCGGGTGATCCCCTTCGCCGCTGCGTCGAGGTCGGCCGAGGCGGTGACGATGGTCGGGTTCTTGCCGCCCATCTCGGTGATGACCGGACGCGGGTAGTCGCCACGGAAGGCGTCCATGACCGCCCGACCGCCGGTGTAGGACCCGGTGAAGGTCAGCCCGTCGATCCCCGGGTTGGCGACGAGCGCCTTCCCGACGTCGTCGCCACCGGGCAGGATCTGCATGAGGCCCTCGGGCAGGCCTGCCTCGAGCATCGTCTCGTAGAGCTTCCACGCGACGTGGGTGCCCTGGACGGAGGGCTTGAGGACGACCGAGTTGCCGGCCACGAGGGCGGCCGCGGCGGGCCCGGCCGCGAGCGCCATGGGGAAGTTGAAGGGGCTGATGACGCCCCACACCCCGTGCGGGCGGAGCACCGAGCGGGTGGTCTCGGTGTCGGACAGCTGCTCCATCTTCGCCTCGAAGCCGCCGTTCTTCTCGACCTGGTCGCAGTAGTAGCGGAAGAAGACCGCGGCCTCCTCGACGTCACCGAGCGCCTCGAGCCGGTTCTTGCCGACCTCGATCGTCATGAGCGCGGCGAGCTCGTTGGCCCGCTCGCTGATGAGGTCGGCGACGGCACGCAGCACCGGCAGCCGGTCCTGCCACGGGGTGGCGGCCCAGTCGCGCCCGGCGGTGCGGGCGGCCTCCACGGCGGCCTCGACCGCACCGGGCGAGGCGGCGCGGACCCGCGCGACGAGCACGGAGGGGTCGGCCGGGCTGACGACGTCGACCGGGTCGCCCGGGTCGGGATCACCGGGTGCCGAGATCTCGGCCCCCAGCCAGCTCTTCGCCACGTCGACCCCCGCCTCGTAGGCGGTGTGCAGGTCTTCGTTGTCAGCGGTCAGGGTCGCGTAGGTCACCTTGTAGGGCTCGGACACGGCGTCGTCTCCTCACATCTCGCAGATTGCCGAGTTCATCCGCCATCTTGCCAGATCGGCAGGACGATTGACGGAGGAACCTGCGATCTGCCGGACATCCTCCGGTCGGGGCTCTCGACCCTGTGAGACGGGTAAAGATTTCGGCTAAGCATTTCGTGGCTGGCATGCGACTCTCAGAGACATGGGGAGACACTCATCCGCAGAAGCCGCGGGCGCAGGCGCCCGGACCGTCTGGCTCGTCCTGGCGGCGGTCCTCGTGGCCGCGGCCGTGATCTGGTTCGGGGTGTCCCGTGGCCTCGGCGACGAGCCGGGCGACACCGCGCAGGAGACGACGGCGACCCAGGACGACGCCGAGGCGCTCGCCTCGGCCATGGACGGGCCTGACGGCGAGGAGTCGGCCGAGGCCGACACGGGCGACGCGCCCGAGGAGACCACCGAGGAGCCCGCGGCCACGCAGACCGAGCAGGCGCAGGACGCCGGTATGCCCGAGGAGGTCACCGCCTGCCTGGGCGAGGTGTCGGCCGGCACGGAGCGCGCGGCCGCCGCGGCGGAGTCGGCCGAGCACTGGCGGACCCACTACACCCAGATGGGGCTCATCGAGAGCGGTGAGATCACCCCGGAGGAGGCCGCCGGGCCGTGGGCGGAGACGCGTGAGGCCGGTCCGCAGGACCAGGAGCGCTTCTCCGCCGCGCAGGCGGCCTACGAGGACAGCGCCGGGTCGTGCGCGGACCTCGACGTCGCCGGCGCGGCCGCCGCGACCGACGACCTCGACGAGGGCGCGCTGCAGGCCTGCGTCGACCGCAGCGCCGCCCTGGCGCTCGTCGGTGACCGCGGTGCGGCGGTCAACGAGGTGTGGAGCGGCCACCTCGTGCAGATGCGGTCCAAGGACGAGGCCGACCCCGAGGCATACCAGGCGGAGTGGCTGGCGATGGTGGACGCCGCCCCGGAGACGATGGAGCCCTACGACGCGGCGGTGGCCGAGCTCGAGGAGGCGCCCGCCTGCGAGCTCAGCTCGTGACCGGGGCCTGCTGCTCCGGGCCGACCTGCGTGGCGCCGAGCTGGTCGAGCACGAAGGCGATCTCGAAGGCGGTCTCCCGCCACGCGTCGTAACGGCCGGTCCGGCCGCCGTGGCCGGCCACCATCTCGGTCTTGAGCAGGATCGGCCGCTCCCCCGGGTCGCTGGTCACCGTCTCGCGCAGCCGGGCCACCCACTTCGCGGGCTCGACGTAGAAGACCCGGGTGTCGTTGAGCCCGGTGGTGGCCAGGATCGCCGGGTAGTCGACCGGGCGGATGTTCTCGTAGGGCGTGTAGGAGCGCATGAGCGCGTAGATCTCGGCCGACTCGACGGGGTTGCCCCACTCCTCCCACTCGCTGACGGTCAGCGGCAGCGAGGGGTCGAGGATCGTCGTGAGCGCGTCCACGAAGGCCACGCCCGCGTGCACGACGCGGAACCGCTCGGGCGCCAGGTTGAGGATCGCCCCCATGAGCAGACCACCGGCCGAGCGGCCCTCGGCCGCCAGCCGGTCCGGCGCCACCCAGCCGCTCTGCACCAGGTGGTCGGCGCACGCCACGAAGTCGGTGAAGGTGTTGGTCTTGTGCTCCATGCGGCCCTCCTCGTACCAGCCGCGGCCCATCTCGCCGCCGCCGCGGACGTGCGCGACGGCATACACGACCCCGCGGTCGAGGTAGGAGAGGCGGGAGACCGAGAAGTGCGGGTCGGCCGAGACCTCGTAGGAGCCGTAGCCGTAGAGCAGCCCCGGGTGGGTGCCGTCGGGCGCGAGGTCGCGCCGGGCGACGAGGGAGATCGGCACCCTGGTGCCGTCGTCCGCGGTGGCCCAGAGCCGGTGCTGCTGGTAGTCCTGCGGGTCGTAGCCGCCGAGCACCGGCTGGCGCTTGACCAGCTCGAGGGCGCCGCTGCCGAGGTCGAGGTCGTAGACGCTGCGGGGCGTCACCATCGACTCGACGAGCACCTGGAGGGTGTCGGTCTCGTAGGTCGGGTTGGCGCCGGACTCGATGGTGTAGACGGGCTCGTCCACCGGCACCTGGAAGCCGCCGCCCACGGGGCGACCCTCACCGGACAGCGGCAGCACGTGCAGCTGGGTGAGACCCTCGCGGCGCAGCGACAGGACGAGGTGGCCGGCGAAGGCCTCCACCCCGGCCAGCCGCACCCCGTCCTCGCCCGGGACGACGGTGGACCAGTCCTGCGCCGAGGTGCTGGAGACCGGCGCCACGGCCAGCGCGAAGTCGCGGTGGTCGCGGTTGTGCACGATCCACAGCCGGTCCCCCGCGGGCTCGACGTCGTACTCCACGCCCTCCTCGCGGGGCGCCACGACCCGGAAGGACCCGGTGGGCTCCTCGGCGTCGAGGATGCGGGTCTCCGAGGTGTTCTTGCTGCCGAGCCAGATGAGGACGTGCCGGTCGTCGCGCGAGCTCCCGACGCCCATCCAGAAGCGCTCGTCGTCCTCCTGGTGCACGAGCACGTCCGCCTCGGCCGGCGACCCGACCTCGTGCCGCCAGATCTGGAAGGGGCGCCAGGCGTCGTCCACGCGCGTGTAGAAGAGGTGGTGCCCGTCGGCGCTCCAGGCGGTGCCGTAGCCGATCCCGGTCACCGCCTCGTCGAGGACCTCGCCGGTCTCCAGGTCCTTGACCCGCAGGTCGAAGCGCTCGTCACCGGTCGTGTCGACGGCATACGCGAGGCGCCCGCCGTCCGGGGTGACGTCGAAGGCCCCGAGGCTGAAGAACTCCTCGCCCTGCGCCTCGGCGTTGCCGTCGAGCAGCACCTGCTCCCCCTCCGGGGCGGCGCCGGGGTCGAGCTCGGGACGCTGCGGCGAGTCGCCCACCGCGACGCGTCCGTGGACGGCGTACTGCTCACCCTCGATGGTGCGGGAGTAGTACCACCAGTCCCGGTGGCGCACGGGGACCGAGAGGTCGGTCTGCTGGACCCGGTCCTTGATCTCGGTGAAGATCCGCTCCCGCAGGCCGTCCAGGTGGCCGGTGCGCGCCTCGGTGTAGGCGTTCTCCGCCTCCAGGTGGGTGATGACGTCCGGGTCGGTCTTGTCCCGGAGCCACTCGTAGGGGTCGGTGACGTCCTCGCCGTGGTGGGAGCGGACGACGTCGACGCGGGCGGCGCGGGGCGGGGCGGTCTCATCGGTCACCCGGCCCACGCTAACCCCCCTCGCTGCCGGGGTCGCGCCACGGTCCGGGGTCGACCGGCTAGGTTGGGCGCACCATGATCGAGCGCCCCGTCCGTCACCGCCGGGCCGCCTGGGTGGTCCGGGGAGCCGGTCGGGGCGGCGCCCCGTCGCTGCGCCGGTCGCGGTATGCCCAGGTCCGGCTGCGGGAGGTCGAGGGCCTGCTCCTGGGCCCGGCCGAGGTGAGCGAGGTCTACGGACCGGCGCCCACGGCATACCTGCTGGAGGAGCTGCTGGACACGACCGGGGAGTGGGTGGGTCTGCTCGGTGACGACGCGGGGCGCACCTGGGTCGCGATGAGCGACTTCCACGGCTTCGGGCACCTCTTCTGGGTGGTGCGGCCCGCGGAGGACGGGCAGGACGTCTACCTCGGGACGACTCTGGACGCCGTCGTCGACCGGCTGCGCGCCGACGGCCACCGGCTCGAGGTGGACTGGGCGGTCGCCCACACCACGCTCGCCTCCAATCACGTGCTGCTGCGCAACCAGTGGTCGCGGCGCACGCTCGTCGAGGGGGTCCGCTGCCTTCGCCCGGACGAGCTGCTCGTCGTCGACCACCGGGGCGTGGGCACCGTGCCGCGCCCGATGACGACGGACCCGCAGGGCCGCTCCTACGACGAGCTGCTCGACGCGGGCGTCGAGCGCGCCGCGGGGCTGCTGACGCAGGTCGCCGACGCGGTGCCGGACGTGCGGGTCTTCGCCTCCGGCGGCAAGGACAGCCGGGTGGTGCTCTCCCTCCTGGACCACGCCGGCGTGCTCGGTCACGCCAGCTTTGTCGCCGCCGACCCGAGCCGGTGGGCCGACGCGGCGGGACGCAAGGAGCTGTGGCGCGACCTCGTCGTCTCCGACGAGCTGCGGACGGCCGCGGGGCGCCCGTGGTACGTCGAGCCCGACTACGAGGACCGGATGCTCTCCTTCGCCGAGAGCATCGCCCACCACCAGAGCTTCTACGCCGGCAGCCAGTGGGCCGCCTCTGCGGAGCGGCAGCTGCGCTGGCCGACGGTGCCCTACGTCGCGGTCCGCGGCGGTGCCGGGGAGCTCATGCGGACGGCATACCGGGCGATCCGCACCGGCCGGCCCTTCTCGGTCATGGAGCAGCAGCCCGCGTCCCTCCCGGCGGACCTGCGCCGTCTGCACGGTCTGGTCGTCCACGGCGGCGTCACCCTGCCCGACGCCGCCCGCGCGGCCGGCGAGGAGGCGGTGGCCGAGGCCTTCTCCCTGCTGCCGGACGCCCCGGTCGGTGAGCAGGTCGACGCGCACTACCGGCTGCACCGCAACCGCTCGCACTTCGGCCACGTGCTGCACTCGGCGCACCGGCGCAGCCTGGCCCTGCACCCGCTGGCGACCCCGGAGTTCCTGCGGGCGGCGCAGCTGCTGCCCTTCGCCGAGCGGGACCTGGGACTGGCCGCCTTCGACGTGATCGAGCGGCTGCGGCCGGACCTCAACCGGCACCGCCTCGCCTCCGGCAGCTGGCCGGCGCAGGTGTGGGAGCGTCGCGGCGGCGCACCCTCCCCTCTGCCGCAGGCCCCGCGCGGTCCGTTCGGACGCGAGCGCGTGCCCTCCTACTTCGACGCCGAGGACCACAACCACTTCCGGCGCGGGTGGACCAGCGGGCCGCTGCGCTTCGACATCCGGACCGCCGCCCAGACCCGCGCCGTGCGCGACCTCTGGCGGCTGCACGAGCTGGCCCCGGAGCAGGCACCAGCCGGTCTCGTCGCGGACCTCGCCGACCTGGTGAGCCGCAACGCGCTCAACCCCGCCACCACCGTGGTCCGGCTCGCCTCGGTCCTGCGCGCGCTCGACGGTCCGGTGACCGACCCGCCGGCCGGGCTCGAGGTGCGGGTCAGCCCGGGGCGGGGTCTGCCGTGGGCGCGCCGGGTCGCGCCGGCGCCGGTGCGCACCGGCCCGCCGGGATCGGTCCGGGACCTGCGGGGGTATGCCGAGAGCGCCCCGTCGGCGGGGCTGGAGACCTTCGAGGTCGACCCGCGCACCGAGCCGGGGATCTACTGCCACCTGGAGCTCTCCGGCGGTGAGCTCCTCGCCCGACGGGTGGGCGCCGAGCGGGCCGGGTGGCGGCTGGAGCACACCTTCACCCTCGTGCGCGGGAAGGAGGAGGTGGCGGGAACCACCACCACGGACTCCCAGGTGTCCTTCGGGGCGCCGGGCGGGCCGGGACCGCACCGGGTGCTGCTCACCGCGCGCTGCCTGGACCGTCCCGAGGTCGTGGTGCGGGCGACCTCTCCCCAGGTCGTCGTGCCCGTCCCCGGCCAGGACGCCGAGGACGGCGCCGCGTCGTGAGCGTCGTCGGCTAGTTGCCGACGCTGGCCGGGCCGAGCAGCGCCTTGAGGTCGCCGAAGAGCTCGGGGGTCGCGGTGACCCGCAGGCTCTCGTCCAGCTTGAGCAGGACGGTCCGGCCGGGCTGGGTGAGCTTGACGTGGACGTCGGTGGCGCCAGGGTGGTCGGCCAGCACCGTCTTGAGGCGGTGCGCCAGCCCGTCCGTGACGCGGGTCAGCGGCAGGTTGAGCACGACGGGACCGCGGGGACCGGCCTTGATGTCCGGCAGGGTCATCTCGTTGGCCATGAGCTCGGTCGAGTCGTCCTTCTTCAGCCGTCCCTTGACCACGACGACGGTGTCCTCGGCGAGCATCGTCGAGATCGTCATGTAGGTCTTGGGCCAGAAGACCACGTCGAGCGAGCCGGCCATGTCCTCGACCGAGGCGCGGGCATACGGGTCGCCGTTCTTGGTGCGCTTGAGCTGCAGGTTGGTGATGAGCCCGGCGACGGTGACGAAGTCGCCGTCCTTGGCGCCGTCCTCCCCGACGAGCTGCAGGATCGAGGCGCTCGCGTGCTGGGACAGGATGTGCTCGATGCCGTTGAGCGGGTGGTCGGAGACGTAGAGGCCGAGCATCTCCCGCTCGAAGGCCAGCCGCGCGGTCTTGTCCCACTCGATCGCGGGGATCGGGGGCAGGGTGACGATCTGGATCCCGGCGCCCTCGTCCGCGTCGTCGCCGCCGCCGCCGAAGGAGAGCCCGGAGAAGAGGCTGTCCTGGCCGATGGCCTCCTGCTTCTTCTCGTCCGCGAGCGCCTCGACATACCGCTCGTGCACGGTGACCAGGCCCTGGCGGGTGTGCCCGAGGCTGTCGAAGGCGCCGGCCTTGCACAGCGACTCGATGGTGCGCTTGTTGCAGACCACCGCCGGGCACTTGCGCAGGAAGTCCTCGAAGGAGGTGAAGGCGCCCTTCTCCTCCCGGGTCGCGACGATCGCCTGGACCACGTTGGCGCCCACGTTGCGGATCGCCTGCAGGCCGAAGCGGATGTCGTCCTCGACCGCGGCGAAGGTGCCGATCGACTCGTTGACGTCCGGCGGCAGCACCGGGATCCCCAGCCGCCGGCACTCGGCGAGGTAGAGCGCGGTCTTGTCCTTGTCGTCGCCGACGCTGGTGAGCAGGGCCGCCATGTACTCGGCCGGGTAGTTGGCCTTGAGGTAGCCGGTCCAGTAGGAGATGACGCCGTAGGCCGCGGTGTGCGCCTTGTTGAAGGCGTAGTCGGAGAAGGGCACGAGGACGCCCCAGAGCGCCGCGACCGAGGCCTCGTTGTAGCCGTTGGCCTTCATGCCGTCGGAGAAGGGGATGTACTCGGCGTCGAGCACCTCCTTCTTCTTCTTGCCCATCGCGCGCCGGAGCAGGTCGGCGTTGCCCAGGGTGTAGCCCGCGAGCTTCTGCGCGATCTCCATGACCTGCTCCTGGTAGATGCAGTTGGAGAGGACCATCCCGCTGGAGACGAAGTTGTGCACGTCGTCGACGGTGATGTCGTAGACCGGCTCCGCAGGGCCCACCGAGACCTCGGTGACCCTGGTCCAGCCCAGCTGTTCGTCGCGTCCACCCGGAGCGGGCGCAGACGGCGAGGAGTGCCCAGACTCACGACCGGTCGTGGCGCCGACGAGGACCCTCTCGGAACGACCGACCCAGACCCGTTCGTCGTCAGTCCACGCGATCCGGTCGTCTCCCACCACGAGGTCACCGGCCTGGACCCAGCCACGCCCGGTCAGCACGGGGTGGTCGGCCGACAGGCGGAGGCGCTCGCCCAGATCCGTGCTCACCGTCAGGACCGGCTTGTCCGGCATCTGCCACCAGTGGGTCACGCGTCGACGCACGACCTTGCCGCGCTCGTCCACGCCGAAGGTGAAGAAGCCCTCCCGCACCCGGCGCTCCAGGTCGTCGACACGAACGCTCTCCCCGGTGTCGGCATCGATGATCGGGGTATCGCCCGCGACGCACAAACCGTAAGTGTTGCCGAGGATCGGCTCGAGGGCCGCCTCCATCTCCGGCTGCAGCTTGCCCTTGAGCTCGGGGTCGAGCGGGGTGTTCTCCTGCTTGCCGTTCTTGCGCAGGGCGAAGTTGGTGTGCGCGTTGACGCCCATGGGGCCGGGGCGGTAGAGCGCGAGCGCCGCGGAGATGTCCTCGAAGGTGTCCGGCTGCATGAGCCGGAGCAGCTGGCGCATGCCGTTGCCGTCGAGCTGGAAGACACCGAGGGTGTCGCCGCGTCCGAGCAGGTCGTAGGTCTTGCGGTCGCTCATGTCCTTGGACAGCGCGTCCAGGTCGATGTCCTGGCCGCGGTTGTCCTTGATGTTGTGGATCGCGTCGTCCAGGACCGTGAGGTTGCGCAGCCCGAGGAAGTCCATCTTGACCAGGCCCAGCGACTCGCACGTCGGGTAGTCGAACTGGGTGATGATCTGCCCGTCCTGGTCGCGGCGCATGATCGGGATGACGTCGATGAGCGGCTCGCTGGACATGATGACGCCGGCCGCGTGCACGCCCCACTGGCGCTTCAGCCCCTCGAGCCCGGTCGCCGTGTCGAAGACCTCGGCCGCGTGCTCGTCGTCGGCGAGCATCTCGCGGAACTCGCCGGCCTCGGCATACCTCTTGTCCTGCGGGTCCTGGATCCCCGCCAGCGAGATGTCCTTGCCCATGACGGTGGGCGGCATGGCCTTGGTGAGCTTCTCCCCCATGGCGAACGGGAAGCCCATGACGCGGGAGGCGTCCTTGAGCGCCTGCTTGGCCTTGATCGTGCCGTAGGTGACGATCATGGCGACCCGCTCGTCGCCGTACTTCTCGGTGACGTAGCGGATGACCTCGGAGCGGCGCCGGTCGTCGAAGTCGACGTCGAAGTCGGGCATCGACTTGCGCTCGGGGTTGAGGAAGCGCTCGAAGATGAGGCCGTGCGGGATGGGGTCGAGGTCGGTGATCCCCATGGCGTAGGCGCACATCGACCCGGCGCCCGACCCGCGCCCGGGGCCGACCTTGATGCCGTTGTCCTTGGCCCAGTTGATGAAGTCGGCCACGACGAGGAAGTAGCCCGGGTACTGCTTGTCGATGATGACGCCCGACTCGTACTCCGCCTGCTTGCGGGCGTAGTCGGGGACCCCCTCCGGGAACCGCTTGTGCAGCCCGGACTCGACCTCCTTGATGAACCAGCTCGTCTCGTCCTCGCCCTCGGGCACCGGGAAGCGGGGCATGTAGCGCCCCTCGCCCTCGGTGAAGGAGATGTCGCAGCGGTCGGCGACGAGGAGGGTGTTGTCGCAGGCCTCGGGCAGCTCGCGCCATACCTCGCGCATCTCCGCGGCGGACTTGAGGTAGTAGCCGTCGCCGTTGAACTGGAACCGGTTCGGGTCCTGCATCGTCGAGCCGGACTGCACGCACAGCAGCGCGGAGTGCGCCTTGGCGTCCTCCTGGTGGGTGTAGTGCAGGTCGTTGGTCGCCAGCAGCGGCAGCGAGAGCTCCTTGGCCAGCCGGAGCAGGTCCTGGCGCACCACCCGCTCGATCTGGATGCCGTGGTCCATGAGCTCGAGGAAGTAGTTGTCCGCCCCGAAGATGTCCTTCATGTCCGAGGCGTACTGCACCGCCTTGTCCCACTGCCCGAGGCGCAGCCGGGTCTGGATCTCCCCCGACGGACACCCGGTCGTGGCGATGAGCCCCTGGCCGTAGGTCTCCAGCAGCTCACGGTCCATCCGCGGCTTGAAGTAGTAGCCCTCCATCGAGGCCAGCGAGGCCATCCGGAAGAGGTTGTGCATGCCGTTGTTGTTGCGCGCCAGCAGCGTCATGTGGGTGTATGCCCCGCCGCCAGAGACGTCGTCCCTGCCGCCGTCGCCGTACTTCACCCGCGTCTTGTCGGTGCGGTGCGTGCCGGGGGTGACGTAGGCCTCCAGCCCGACGATCGGCTTGACGTCGTAGCGCTGGGCGGTCTTCCAGAACTCGTAGGCGCCGAAGATGAAGCCGTGGTCGGTGGTGGCGATCGCCGGCATCCCCAGCTCGGCGGCCTTCTCGAACATGTCGGTGATCCGCGCCGCACCGTCGAGCATGGAGTACTCGGTGTGGTTGTGCAGGTGGACGAAGTTCTGCGCGGGGCTGGCTGGGGAGGACATCGCAGATGATCCTAGAGCCCCGGACCGACAGGCATGGAGCGCCCGTCACCCTGCGCGGAGGGCACCTCGTTGACCTGCGACGGAGACCGTCATGCCGACCCAAGACCCCACCACCACCGTTCGCAGGCCGGAGCGCGGCACCCGCGACGGCACCGCGGACCCGTGGCTCGGGAACATTTACCTCATCTTTGCCAAAGAATTCTTGACCCGGGAGTTGCGTCGGATGAGGATGAAAGTTCCGCCCGGCACATTCGTGGCTTCATATGATTTTCCCTTCGGGCGGCCATCCCCCAAGGAGCGCAATGACGCGTAGAACCCTCGCCACCACCTTGTCAGCAGCACTGGTGCTCGCCGGCTCCGTCACCGCCGCCGCGGCGCCCGGTGACGCCGACCCGCCCACCGCCTCCGTCGACGCCGAGCTGGCGGCGGAGGAGACGGCGCTGGTCCGTCTCCAGCTGCCGAACCGTCAGATGCTCGAGCAGCTCGTCGCTGACGGTGCTGACCTCGCCGGCGTGCCCGCCTCCGCTCCCGACGTCCGCGGCGAGCAGGTGCTGGCCGACGTCGTCCTCACCGGCGCAGAGCTGACCGCGCTGCAGGCAGACGGCGCCACCCTCCTCCAGGTGATCCAGCGCGAGAAGGAGGGCACCGCGAACTTCGAGGCCAGCCGGGCGCAGGCCGAGCGCCGGCACCAGGCGGGGATGACGATGCAGACGACCGACGAGGGCCGCATGCTCGCGGACGTCCTGGTCGTCGACCACGCCTACTGGTGGGAGTCCGGGGGCCAGACGTTCCTGCAGGTGCAGGTGTCGACCTCCGCCACCGACGACCCGGACGTGCAGATCGAGGTCGAGTGGGAGACCGAGGACGGTGAGAGCGGCACCTTCCAGCTGTTCCGGTACGTCGACGCCGGCCAGTACATGTTCCACTACCACCAACCGGAGCCGCTGCCGTCGGCCCCGGTCAGCCTGACGGTCACCTCGTCGGAGGGCGGCACCGCGACCGCCGATCCCGCCCCCTGGCCCGGCGCCGACGTGCCGGAGCTGCCCGAGGGCTACCAGCAGGACTTCATCGACCAGTACATGACGCCGAGCGAGATCGACGAGCGCATCGATCGGCTCGCCGCGCAGTATCCGGACCTGGTCGACGTCGTCGAGCTGCCGAACGAGTCGCTCGGCTACCGCCGCCCGGCCATGGCGTTGGTCGGCGACCCCGCCACCGCCGCGCTGGCCGTGGAGTCGGTCGCCTACGGCACCGACGGGATGAACGGCACCGAGGTCGTCGTCGCCGACCCGGGTGAGCCCGGCCAGGAGCTCACCGGCGTCTACGAGGACGGCACGCTGACCCTCTCCCTGGCCACCGACGCCGAGGGCGCGGTCACCAGCACCGTCGACGAGGTGGCCGCATACATCAACGAGACGTTCGAGGAGACCTTCCGCGCCAACGCAGTGACCGACGGCGCGGCGACGATGACCGTCGTGGAGTCCGTCACCTTGGACGACGGGCTGGACGCCTCGCACCTGAACCCCGAGGGCCGGACGATGCGGATGATGCGCATCGGTGAGCACCGCGACGGGTCTCGCCCGGGCGTCCTGGCCTACAGCCAGGAGCACGCCCGCGAGTGGGTCACCCCGCTGGCGACGATGGAGTTCGCCGAGCGGATGCTGGCCAATGCCGCCACCGACGAGGAGACGGCCGAGCTGCTCGAGGAGGTGGAGATCTTCCTGGTGCCCGTGGTCAACCCGGACGGGGCGAACTACTCCTTCTACGACTACAACTTCCAGCGCAAGAACCTCAGCAACCACTGCGAGGGTGCCGCCCGCGACCCGCGGCGTCAGGACCAGTGGGGTGTCGACCTCAACCGCAACTTCACGGTCGGCTCCGTCCACGACGGGTATGTCGGCGGCTCGCTGAACTGCCTCTCGGGCACCTACGCAGGCCCCGAGGAGCTCTCCGAGCCCGAGGCGCTGAACACCGCCTGGATCGGGGAGAACTACGACAACATCACCCACTCGATGAACGTGCACAGCTACGGCGGCTACTTCATGTGGAGCCCGGGCTCCTACAAGGTGCCCGGCCGCGAGCCGCTGCCGTTCCCCCCGGCGGAGGACCTGCAGGAGTTCTTCGACGCCTCCCAGCGGATCATCGAGGCGATCAGCCAGCACCGCGGCACCGTGACCTGGCCGGCCAACACCGGCCCGGTCATCGACGTCCTCTACAGCGCCGGCGGCAACTCTGCCGACCACATGTACTACGAGCACGACATCGTGGCCTACAACTTCGAGGTCGGCAACGACCTGTGGAACCCGGAGCTGGAGCGCTGGGAGGGCGTCGGCTTCCAGCCGCCGTTCGAGGAGGCTCACCCCGAGTCGCAGGAGTATGCGGCCGGGCTGGTCGAGCTCGTCCGTATCGCCGCGGACG
Source organism: Serinicoccus hydrothermalis (assembly GCF_001685415.1). Taxonomy (NCBI): domain Bacteria; kingdom Bacillati; phylum Actinomycetota; class Actinomycetes; order Micrococcales; family Ornithinimicrobiaceae; genus Serinicoccus; species Serinicoccus hydrothermalis. The sequence continues at coordinate 945,531 of NZ_CP014989.1, forward strand.
ACGCACGCGAGGACAGGGAGGACGTCACCCGGCTCTCGGGCGAGACCCGCTACGAGACGGCGGTGGCCATCGGCCAGGAGGCCTACCCGGACAGCACCACCGCGGTGCTGGTCGGCGGCCCGGACGCCAGCATGGTCGACGGCCTGGTCGCTGCACCCCTCGGGACCGCTCTCGAGGCTCCGGTCCTGCTGACCGACACCGACGAGCTCTCCGGCGCCACGGCGCAGGACCTCACCGACCGCGGTGTCACCGAGGTCGTCGTCGTCGGCGGTGACGGTGCCGTCGGCGAGGAGGTCGTCGAAGCGGTCGAGGCCATGGACATCGAGGTCGAGCGGGTCTCCGGGACGAACCGGTACGGCACCGCCGTCGCGGTCGCCGAGCAGCTGGGCGCCGACACCGACGAGGTCATCGTGACCTCGGGCCTCCAGGACAACCTGGTCGACGCCCTCGCGGTGTCCGGCCCGGCTGCCGCCACCGGCACCCCGGTGCTCCTGGTCCGGCAGGACGGCGTGCCCGCCGTCACCGCAGGCGCCCTCGAGGACTACGACTCCTCGCTGGTCGTCGGTGGAGACGGGGCGGTCGGCAACGAGGTCCTGGACGAGCTGCCCGACCCGCTGCGGGTCTCCGGCACCGGCCGGTGGGAGACCGCCGTCGCGGTCGCCGACCACTTCGTCGCCGAGGGGATGGACAGCAGCTCGGTGTCCATCGCCTCCGGCATCCAGGCCAACATGGTGGACGCCCTGCCGGGCGGCACCCTGGGTCAGCTGATCCTGCTCAGCGAGACGGACGCGCTGCCCGGAGCGACCACGACCTGGCTCGTGGGCAACGAGGAGACCGAGCACGCCTACGTGCTCGGTGGCGACGGCGCCCTCACCGAGACGGTCGTCGAGACCCTCGAGAACATCCTCGGGGGCCGCTGACCGTCGTCCGACGGAGAAACACGTGCAGGGCCGGGGAGCTCCTCCCCGGCCCTGCGGCGTGCCTGCGCCGTGCGGGTCCTCGACCGTGACCATCGGGTCCCACAGAGACCTCAGGGTCGGACGACGTCCAGCGCTTCCTGCAGGTCCTCGGGGTAGGGCGACTCGAACTCGACCTGCTCCCCGCTGCCCGGGTGCAGGAAGCCGAGCTTCACCGCGTGCAACCACTGCCGATCCAGCCCGAGGTCGCGGGCCAGCGTCGGGTCCGCGCCGTAGGTGAGGTCGCCGCAGCACGGGTGCCGCAGCGCCGAGAAGTGCACCCTGATCTGGTGGGTGCGCCCGGTCTCCAGGTGGATCTGCAGCAGGCTCGCCCGCCGGTGCGCCTCGAGCAGCTCGTAGTGGGTGATGCTGGGTCGGCCGCTGGTCATCACCGCGAAGCGGTAGTCGTGGCCGGGGTGCCGCCCGATGGGGGCGTCGATCGTCCCCTCGTGCGGGTCGGGCAGCCCCTGCACCAGCGCGTGGTAGGTCTTCTCGACGACCCGGTCGCGGAAGGCCTGCTTGAGCACGGTGTATGCCCGTTCGGACTTGGCCACGACCATGAGCCCGCTCGTGCCCACGTCCAGACGTTGCACGATGCCCTGCCGCTCCGGCGCGCCCGAGGTCGAGATCCGGTAGCCCGCGGCGGCCAGACCGCCGACCACCGTCGGCCCGGTCCAGCCCACGCTGGGGTGGGCCGCGACGAAGGCCGGCTTGTCGACGACGACGATGTCGCTGTCGTCGTGAACGATCCGCATGCCCTCGACCGGCTCGGCCACTACCTCGAGCCCGGCGGGTGGGCCGGGCGCGGGCAGCTCCACCTCGAGGAAGGCGCCGGCGGTGAGCCGGTCGGACTTGCCGACCACCCGCCCGTCCACCTGCACCAGCCCCTGGCCGGCCAGCGTGGCGGCCTTGGAGCGGGACAGCCCGAGCAAGCGCGGCAGCGCCGCGTCGACGCGCTCGCCCTCGAGGCCGTCGGGGACGGTGAAGACCCGCGACTCGCTCACCGGGCGCTCTCGTCCTCGTGCTGCGTCGACTCCGCGCCGGCGCCGGCCCCCTCGTCCTCGCGGCTGCCGTGCCCCTCGCGCGTCCCGTCCGGGTGGAAGCCGCGCAGGGAGAGCAGCACGATGAGGCACGCCGCGGTGGTGACCCCCATGTCCGCGACGTTGAAGACCGGGAAGTTGGGCAGCGCCAGGAAGTCGACGACGTGCCCCAGCCCGACCGAGGGTGGGCGGAGGTAGCGGTCGATGAGGTTGCCGACGGCGCCGCCGAGCAGGAGCCCGAGCGTGAGCGCCCAGCCCAGGCTCCGGGTCCGGAAGGCCTGGATGACGATGCCGACCGACACCAGGGTGGCGATGGTGGTCACGACCCCGGTCCAGCTCGTGCCCAGCGAGAAGGCCGCGCCGGAGTTGTAGGTCAGGTGCAGCTGGAGCAGCTCTCCGACCAGCGGCACCGACTCACCGCGGGTGAGGCTCGCCTCGGCCCAGAACTTGGTCGCCTGGTCCAGGCCTGCCCACAGCAGCGCGACGAGCAGCACCACGTGGGGGCGCCGGGGTGGACGGGAGGTTAGCGGCGTTCCTGCTTCTGCTTGCATGACATGCATAGCGTCGCACGCGGGAAGGCCTGCAGCCGCATCTTGCCGATCGGCGTCCCGCACGACTCGCAGTCGCCGTAGCTGCCGTCCGCGATGCGGTCCAGCGCGTGGCTGTTCTGGTCGATGAGGTCGCGGGCGTTGTTGGTGACCGACATCTCGTGCTCCCGCTCCCAGGTCGCCGACCCTGCGTCGGCCTGGTCGTCACCGGCGCCGTCACCGTAGGCCCGGCCGCGTTCGAAGAGCTCCTGCTCGGCCTCCTCGACCTCGGCGCGCAGGCGCGCGATCTCGCCCTCGAGCTCCTCGCGCAGCTCCTCCACCTCGGCGGCGCTCCACGGGCTCTCGCCCTCGCGCACGCTCAGGGCTCGGTGCTCACCCTTGCCCCGCCCCGGGCGCGTCGCGGTCCCGGAGCCCCCCTTCTTCGCGGTCGTGGCCACGCCTCGCCCTTCGTTCGCAGCTGGCCCGTCCTGGGGACGAGCGATGGTGGCGGCAGAATAGATCAGCGCTCAGACGTTGACAACGCAGGGCGACACCCCCCTCCCCCGGGTATGCCGCAGCGCCCCGGCGAGGATGTCGGCCGGGGCGCTGCGGGGAGATCTCGGGGTCGTGCTCAGGAGGAGGTGGGCCCGGTGGCGTCCACCCGCTCCATCTGGTCGGCGAGGAAGGTGCGCAGCCGCTGCCGCAGGTCGCGCTCCTGACCCTGCAGGTTGCTGATGGTCGAGCCGAGAGCGGCCTCCTGGCCGTGCAGGTCCTCCAGCACGCTCGCGCGTCGGCCCTCGGCCTCGCTGACCATCTGGTCGCGGCTCGTCTCACCCTCGCCGACGAGCCGGTCGTGGGTCTCCTGACCTGTCCGGACCAGCTCGTCGTGCTGGGTCTGGCCCTCCTCGACCAGCCGGTCGTGGGTCTCCTGACCTGTCCGGACCAGCTCGTCGTGCTGGGTCTGGCCCTCCTGGAGCAGCCGGTCGTGGGTCTCCTGCCCGGTGCGCTGCAGCTCGGCGCTGCGCTCGTCGGCCTCGGCCACGGCGCTCGCCCGGTAGCCGTCGCCCTCCTCGATCAGCCGCGCCTTGGTGCTCTCGCCCTCGGCGACGTGCTGGTCGTGCAGGCGCTGGGCCAGGGAGATGATCGAGCTGGGGTCCTCCCCGTCGCCGATCTTCTGCTCACTGGCGCCGCCCTGCACCGCTGCCACCGTGTCCATGTCCTGGTTCCGCGAGGCGCGCAGCTCGTCGCGCTCGCGCTCGGCGCTCGCCACCTGCTCCTGCGCCGCGGCGAGGCTCTCCTCGGCGGCCACCCGGGCCTGCCGGCACTCCTCGAGCTGACGACGCAGCGACTCCACGTCCGCGTCGGCCGCCCCCGCGTCAGTCGCGACGGCGTCGGTTCCCTTCGGTGCCCCCGCGTCCTGCTCCGCCTCGCCCTCGGGCCGGCTCTCCACGGAGCGCATCGAGCCTCCGCCGGCGCGGCAGTCCTCGAGGTCGGTGCGCAGGCCGTCGTTCTCGGTGACGAGCCGCCGCAGCTCGACCACGACCTCGTCGAGGAAGTCGTCGACCTGGGTCTCGTCGTAGCCGCGACGCAGGTGCGTCGCGCTGAAGCTCTTCTTGATGACGTCCTCGGGGGACAGCGCCATGTTTCACCTCACGTGTGCAGGGAACGGCCGCCTCCCCGGCTCGGTGCCGGGCCCGGCGGTGACGTGCTGGTATGCACCTTGTCCAGCGTGAACTCTAACGCACGCCGGGCAGGCCGCTCGTGGTCCGTCGCCGGGGCATACCGCCGCGCCCGCCCCTCCCGCGCGGGACCTCAGAAGGGCAGCGAGAGCGCCAGGCTGCGGCCGATCCCCACGGCGATGATGAGCACGAGGAAACCGAGGTCGAGCGCGACCTGCCCGATGCGCAGCGGCGGGATGACCCGGCGCAGGGCACGCAGCGGGGGGTCGGTCAGCGAGTAGATGCCGTTGGCCAGGACGAGGACCGGGCCCTTCGGCCGCCAGTCGCGCGCGAAAACCTGCACCCAGTCGAAGACCAGACGCGCGATGAGGACGAAGAAGTAGATGTTGAGCAGGAGCGCGAGGAGCTGGCCGACCATGGCGACACCCTACGCGAGGACGCTGGGAGGAGCCGGTGAAGCCGGCCCGGGCGGGACGTCCGCCTCAGCTCTGGTTGAACGGACCCTGCGCGCCGCGGGTCTGCTCGGGCTGGCTGCCCCCGTCGACCTCGACGAAGGAGGGGCTGAGCAGGAAGACCTTGCTCGTCACCCGCTCGATCGACCCGTGCAGACCGAAGGCCAGGCCGGCGGCGAAGTCGACCAGGCGCTTGGCGTCGGCGTCGTCCATGTCGGAGAGGTTCATGATGACCGGGACGCCCCCGCGGAAGGCCTCACCGATGGTCTTGGCCTCGTTGTAGGTGCGCGGATGGATCGTGGTGATGCGGTTCAACTCGCCGACCTCCGGCTCGCGGACGACCTGGGAGACGGGGGTGCGGGAGGGCAGCGTGGCCACCGCGGACCCGCCCTGCGGGTCGCTCGCGCCGTCGTCCTCGCGCAGCTGGCGCACGGTCGCCCCGCCGCCGCGGTGCTCCGGCGACTCCTGCTCGTAGGTGTCGTAGTCGTCGAAGCGCTCGTCGGACTCGGCGAGTCCGAGGTACTCCATGGTCTTGCGCAGTGCCCCGGCCATGTGTGCGAGCTCCTAGGTGCGTGACGGGTGTGCGGCCCGTGGTGGATCGGTCGTGACCGACGCTACCGCTGCGGTGGGCGCGAACCGAGGATTGCGCTCCCGACACGCAGGTGTGTCGCACCGGCCGCCACGGCCAGCTCGAGGTCACCGCTCATGCCCGCCGAGACCCAGGTCGCGTCCGGGTGGGTGTGCCTCAGCTCCTCCCCCAGACCGTGCAGCCGGTCGAAGGCGCGGCGGACCCCGTCGTCGGCCAGGTCGCGCGGGGCGATCGCCATGACACCGCGCAGCCGCAGGTGGTCGGCCTGCGCGACGGCGTCGGCGAGCTCGGCCAGGCCGGCGGGGTCGGCCCCGCCCCGACCGGCCTGCTCGCCCTCGCCGAGGTCGACCTGCAGCAGCACGTCGAGCGGGTCGGTCACGACCTGCTCCTCGAGCGCGTCGGCACGACCGGACTCCAGGGAACGCACCAGGCGGGCCCGGTCGACGGACTGGACGACGTCGGCATACCGCGCGACCCGCTTGGCCTTGTTGGTCTGCAGCTGGCCGACGAAGTGGACCCGGAGGCCGGACCGCACGTGCGGCGCGAGGCTCTCCACCTTGTCGCCGGCCTCCTGGTCCCGGCTCTCGCCGACATCGGTCACCCCCTGGGCCGCGAGCAGCTCCACGTCGCCGGCCGGGAAGAACTTCGTCACGGCGACGAGCGTGAGGTCCTCCGGGCGCCGGCCGCTCTCCTCGCAGGCCCGCTCGATGCGTGCATGGACGGCGGCGAGGCGCTCGGTGATCTCCTGCTGGCGGGAGCCGGCCACGTCAGGCCACCTGCTCGGGGGAGACGAGGCGGACGACCCCGGCGAAGCGGCCGGTGGTGCCGTCCCGGCGGTAGGAGTAGAGGTCCTCGCGCTCGCGGGTGCAGCCGGGCAGCCAGCGCACGGTGACGTCGAGGTCGCTGTCCGCGAGCTGCTGCACCACGCCGGCGGCCACGTCGATCGCCGGGGTGCCGCTCCAGGAGACGCTCGCCGCCGCCGGCACGAGCGCCGCCGCCTGGTCGCGCAGGTCGCCGGGGACCTCGTAGCAGCGGGGGCAGACCGAGGGGCCCACGAGCGCGTCCAGCCGGCGGGCGCCGAGGTCGCGCAGCGCCTGCAGCGCGGCGGGGACGACCCCGGCCAGGAGGCCGGGCCGCCCCGCGTGCACGGCCGCGGCGAGCCCCTCGGCCCGGTCCACGAGCAGGACGGGCACGCAGTCGGCCACGAGGACCACCAGCGCCTCCTCGGTGCTGCCGGTCACGAGCGCGTCTGCCGCAGGGGCCGGCATACCGGAGGCACCGGCGGCACCGGTGGTCGCGTCCGTGAGGGCCACGTCGCACCCGTGCTGCTGGTCCATGAGCCGCAGGTCGGCGACCCGCAGCCCGAGCTCGTGCGCGAGCCGGTGCCGGTTGGTGCTGACGGCGTCCTCGCGGTCGCCCACGTGGGCCGCGAGGTTGAACGAGGACCAGGGCTCGAGGCTGGACCCGCCGTGCCGGTCCGTCACGGCCCACTCCACGCCGAAGCGGTCACCGGTGGGCTCGAGCCGCTCGCGCCAGGTGAACACGAGGAGCTACCGCCTCACTTGAGGAAGTCGGGAACGTCCAGGTCGTCGGAGTCCTCGAAGGTCACCTGGCGGGGGGGCTGCTGGACCGGCCGCTGCTGCGGCTGCACCTGCGGGGAGGACTGCGCGTCGCCCTCCTGGCCCTGCGGCTGCGCGGCGGGACGCGCGGCCTCCTCGCGACCGGTGCCCTGCTCGGACCCGCCCTGCGGCGCGGGCCGCTGCTGCGGCTGCGACGAGGGCTGCGCCGGGGCCTGCTGGCCCTCGGAGCCCTGCTGGGCCGCGGCGGGACGCTGCTGCCCCTGGCCGCCCTGCGGACGGCCACCACCGCCGGCCTGCACCTGGCCCAGCGCGCGCTCGTTGCCCTCGCTGCGACCGGGCACGCCGCCGTCGAAGCCGGCCGCGATGACGGTGACCCGCACCTCGTCGCCCAGGGAGTCGTCGATGACGGCGCCGAAGATGATGTTGGCCTCGGGGTGGGCGGCCTCCTGCACCAGCCGGGCCGCCTCGTTGATCTCGAAGAGCCCCAGGTCGGAGCCACCCTGCACGGAGAGCAGCACGCCGTGCGCGCCCTCGATGCTGGCCTCGAGCAGCGGCGAGGAGATCGCCAGCTCGGCCGCCTGCACGGCACGGTCCTCCCCGCGCGCCGAGCCGATGCCCATGAGCGCCGACCCGGCCCCCTGCATGACCGACTTGACGTCGGCGAAGTCGAGGTTGATCAGGCCCGGGGTCGTGATGAGGTCGGTGATGCCCTGGACACCGGACAGGAGCACCTGGTCCGCGCTGCGGAAGGCGTCGAGCATCGACACGGTCCGGTCCGAGATCGACAGCAGCCGGTCGTTGGGGATGACGATGAGGGTGTCCACCTCGTCGCGCAGCGTCGCGATCCCCGACTCGGCCTGGTTGGCCCGGCGGCGCCCCTCGAAGGTGAAGGGACGGGTGACGACACCGATGGTCAGCGCACCCAGCGACTTGGCGATCTTGGCGACGACCGGCGCACCGCCGGTGCCGGTGCCGCCGCCCTCGCCGGCGGTGACGAAGACCATGTCGGCGCCGCGCAGCGCCTCCTCGATCTCCTCGGTGTGGTCCTCGGCCGCCCGGCGGCCCACCTCGGGGTCCGCGCCGGCGCCGAGGCCGCGGGTCAGCTCGCGGCCGACGTCGAGCTTGACGTCGGCGTCGCTCATGAGCAGGGCCTGGGCGTCGGTGTTGATGGCGATGAACTCGACACCCTTGAGGCCGACCTCGATCATGCGGTTGATGGCGTTGACGCCACCCCCGCCGATGCCGACGACCTTGATGACGGCCAGGTAGTTCTGCGCTGCGGACACGATGGACCTTTCGGAACGGGTGCAGGTGCGGTGCATGGATGCGGTGCGTGTGCGCGAGCATACGCGTGGTGCCGTCCCGGCACCGTGACCGTGAACCTCGACCTCAGGTCGAGGGTCGAGGGTCGGTTCAGCCCGTGGCCTCGGGCAATCCGGACACCACCGGCGTGCCGGGCACGCGCACGTCGATGGTCATGGCCAGGGCACCCTGCGGGTCGATCGTGTCCTGCCCGACGAGGGCGGTCACGACGTTCCACTTCTTCTCGTTGTCGGTGGGCGGCCCCCACAGCAGCGTGACCTGCCCGAGGTCCATCTCGATCGACCCGTCGCGGCCCACGGAGGGGGCGCCGAGGTCGCCCTCGAGGGTGTCCGGGTCCGGGCGCATCCGCCACAGCTCGGCCAGCCCGGTCACCGTCGCGGCGTCCAGCTCGGTCGGGTCGGTGCGCACCGAGATGATCGGCAGCTTGTTGCTGGGGTCCTCGACCTCCTCGTAGACCACGCCGGCGTCGTCGGCGAGCCAGGTCGAGCCGTCGCCGCGCAGGGCGACGGCAGGCTCGCGCTCGGTGACGGCGACGGTGACCGAGGAGGGCCAGTCCCGCTCCACCTCGACCGACTCGATGCGGGGGTCCTCCAGCACGCGCTCGCGGACCCGGCCCTCCGAGACCCGGGCCAGCGGACGACCGTGCGGGATCTGCGCGTGCTGCAGCGCGCTCTCGGCGACCTCCTCGCGGGCGCCGGTGGCCTGCACGTCCTTGACGACGAAGGCGGCGGAGAAGTAGAAGAGGAAGACCATGGCGGCGGCCGCGCCGAGCACGAGAGCACCCCAGGTCAGCAGCGCCCGGCGCCCGATCCGGCTGCGGCGCCGGGTCGACCTGCGGCTGCGGCCGCGTCCGGCGGCAGCACCACGACGGCCCCTCCAGGGAAGGTGGAACCTCACGGCACCACCCCCGGCGATCCGGCGCCCACGTGCGCCTGCGTGCCGGCGTCGGCGTCGTCCTGCAGCAGGGTCAGCAGCTCACGGCCGACCCTGGTCACGTCGCCGGCCCCGATCGTCACCACCAGCGTGTCCTGCCCCTCGGCGACGAGGTCGCGCAGCGCGGGGGCGGCCTCGTCGACGGATCCGGCGGTATGCACCGCCGGAACGTCCCCGTCACGGGCGACCAGCCGGTCCCCCAGCAGGTCGGAGGTGATGCCCGGGAAGTCCTCCGCCCGCTCGCGCGCCGGGTAGACCGGGAGCAGCAGCACGACGTCGGCACCCGCGAGCCCCTCGGCGAAGCCGTCGGCGAAGTCCCGCGTGCGGGAGAACAGGTGGGGCTGGAAGGCGACGACGAGCCGGCGCCCGCCGGCCGCGCTGCGGGCGGCGCGCACCGCCGCCGCCACCTTGGGGGCGTTGTGGGCGTAGTCGTCGACGACCTCGACGGGGCCGAGGCTCCCGACCCGCTCGAAGCGCCGGTGCGCGCCGGCGAAGCTCTCCAGCCCGGCCACCGCACGGTCCAGGGGCAGCCCGAGACCGGCGGTCGCGACGAGCAGGGCGGCGACGGCGTCGTGCACGCTGTGCTCCCCGGGCACCGGCAGCCGCAGCCGCAGCGTCGTGCCCGGGGCCACCGGGCCGGCAGCGGTGCGGAAGGTGAGGGTGCCGGCGGAGGTCAGCCCGTCGCTGACCACCTCGTCGAGCTGCACGTCGGCGCCGTGGGCGCCCCAGGTGACGACCCGGGTGCCGCCGGCGGCGGCGTCCTGCGCCAGCCGCGCGGCGCCGGGGTCGTCGAGGGAGGTGATGAGCAGCCCGCCGTCGGCGATGGTCGCCACAAAGTCGCGGTATGCCGCCTCCACCGCGGCGACGTCGCCGTAGAAGTCGAGGTGGTCCGGCTGCACGTTGGTGACCACGGCGACCTGCGGCCGGTAGGTGAGGAAGCTGCCGTCGCTCTCGTCCGCCTCCACGACGAGCGGGGCACCGGGTGCGCCGAGCTCGGCGCTGCGTCCGTTGCTCGCCAGCGGTGCGCCGATGACATACCCCGGGTCGACGCCCGCGGCCTGCAGCGCCGCCGTCGTCATGGCGCTGGTCGTCGTCTTGCCGTTGGCCCCGGCGACCGCCACGGCCGGGCGCCCGTGCAGCAGGGCGGCGATGCCCTGCGAGCGGTGGAGCACCCGCAGCCCCGCGGCGCGGGCGGCGGCGAGCTCGGGGTTGTCCTCCCGGACGGCACCGGAGACCACGACGGTGCCGGCCCCGCCCAGGTGCGCGGCGTCGTGGCCGACGTGCACCTGCGCCCCGGCCTGCTCCAGGGATCGCAGGGTGGGGCTGTCCTGCTGGTCCGACCCGGACACCGTCACCCCGTGGTCGAGGAACATCCGCGCCACGCCGGAGACCCCGGACCCGCCGAGGGCGATGAAGTGCACGGCGCCGAGCTCCTCGACCGGCGGCACCGGCGCGGAGAAGTCGAAGCGGTCGCGGCTCATGCGGGGTCCTCCGCCGCGGCCCGCAGGACGAGGTCGACGAGCCGGTCGGCAGCGTCGCGGTCGCCGTGCGCGGCGGCCGCCGCGGCCATCTGCTCCAGCCGGGCCTCGTCCTGGACGAGCGGCAGCACGACGTCGCGCACCCACTCCGGCGTGACCTGGGCGTCCTCGACGACCATCCCGCCACCGGCCTGGACGAGCCCACGGGCGTTGAGCCGCTGCTCGCCGTTGCCGACCGGCAGCGGGACGTAGACCGCCGGCAGCCCGACCGCGGCCAGCTCGCAGACCGTCCCCGCGCCCGAGCGGCCCACGGCCAGGTCGGCGACGGCATACGCCAGGTCCATGCGGTCGGTGTAGGGCCGGGCGACGTAGCGGGCACCGGTCGCTGCGTCCGGGGCGGGGGCGCTGACGTCCTTGCCCGCCCCCGTGAGGTGCAGCACCTGGACCCCGGCCGCCAGCAGCTCGGCGCCGGCCGCGGCGAAGGCGGCGTTGAGGCGCTGGGCGCCGAGCGACCCGCCGAAGACGAGCAGGGTGGGGCGCCGGTCCTCGAGACCGAACTCCGCGAGTCCCTCCGCCCGCAGCGCCGCCCGGTCGAGGGTGCGGATCTCCTCGCGCAGCGGCAGCCCGACCCGGGTGGCGTGCGGGAGCCGGGTGAGGTCGAAGGTCGTGGCGACGTGCGGGGTGAAGCGCGCACCGAGCCTGTTGGCGAGCCCGGGCCGGGCGTTCTGCTCGTGGATGACGATGGGTATGCCCGCGCGGCGGGCGGCGAGGTAGGCGGGGGTCGCGACGTAGCCGCCGAAGCCCACGACGACCTGGGCGTCCACGGACCTCATCGCACCGCGCGCGGTCGCGACGGCCCGGCGCAGCGAGCCCGGGAAGCGGACGACGGCCGCGTCGGGGCGTCGCGGGAAGGGCACCTTGGGCACCACGGTGAGCTCGTAGCCGCGCTCGGGCACGAGCCGGGCCTCCAGCCCCTCCGCCGTGCCGAGCACGACGAGGTCGCTGTCCGGGACGCGCCGCCGCAGCGCGTCGGCGGTGGCGAGCAGCGGGTTGACGTGGCCGGCCGAGCCGCCTCCGGCGAGGACGACGCCCAGCCGCCGCGCACCCTGCTGCGGTGCCGCGCTCACCGCCGCCCGCCCGGCGAGCGAGACCCGCGGGCCGGCCGCGAGACCCCCCGCCGACCGCCGGCACGGGTGCGGCTGCGGGTGCCCTGCGCGGCGGGGACCGCGGCCAGGGTGCGCCGCAGCGTGCCGGTGCGGCCGCGCAGCGCCTCCTCGGCCCCGGGGAGGGAGCGCGCCAGCGCGAGCAGCAGACCGACGCCGATGAGCGCGGCGATGAGGGCCGAGCCACCGCTGGAGACCAGCGGCAGCGGCACCCCGATGATCGGCAGCATCCCGATGACCGAGCCGATGTTGACCAGCGCCTGGCCGAGGAACCACACCATGACGCCGGCGGCCGCGAGCCGGGTGAAGCCGTCCTCGGCCTGCGTGACGACCCGGAAACAGGCGTAGGCCAGGACCGCGAAGAGGCCGAGCACGGCCAGGCTCCCCGGCAGCCCGAGCTCCTCGCCGATGATCGCGAGGATGAAGTCGTTGTGCGGCTCCGGCAGGATGCCCCACTTCTCCCGGGACTCCCCGAGCCCGAGGCCCCACCAGCCGCCGTCGGCGAGGGCATACTCCGCGTGCACCTTCTGGTAGCACCCCTCGACGTGCGGGCTGTCGCAGATGCCGCCGATCCAGGTCTGGATGCGCTGCATGCGGTTGGCGCTGCCGGCGGCGAGCACGGCCACGCCGATGCCGCCGACGGCGCCCAGCCCGACGAACCAGCGCGCGGGCAGACCGGCCGCCCAGAGCATCCCGGCGATGATCGCCAGCATGACCATGCCGGTGCCGAGGTCGTGGCCCTGCAGCACGAGCCCGACGAGGAGCATGCCGAAGGGGAAGATCAGCGGCACCGCGGCGTGCACCGGCTTGTGGATCACCCGGCGCTTGGCCGCGAGGACCGCGGCACCGAAGACCACGAGCGCGATCTTGCCGAACTCCGAGGGCTGCAGCGAGAAGCCGCCGATGGCCAGCCAGTTGCGGTTGCCCTGGAAGTCGGTGCCGAGCGGGGTGAAGACCGCCACCTGCAGCGCGAGCGCGAGGAAGATCCCGGGCCAGGCCAGGCGCTTCCACACCGAGACCGGAAGGCGGGAGCCGATGACGGCCAGCGCGACGCCCACCGTGCCGAAGAGGAGCTGGTCGAGGAAGACGGTGTAGGAGCTGCCGTTGTCCCGGTAGGAGCCGACGCTCGAGGCCGAGAGCACCATGACCAGCCCGAGCCCGGTGAGGACGGCGGTCGAGACGAGCGCGAGGTAGTAGGGGGCCACCGGCGAGCGCAGCCACTCCCCGACCGACTGCACGCTCCAGCCGACCGGGCGACGGGACGTGGCGCCGGCGCTGCTGCCGCGGCCACGGGGTCGGTCCAGGGTCGTCGTCACGCCGGCTCCTCCCCCAGGGTGCGGTGCACGGCGGCGGTGAAGATGTCGCCCCGGCTGCCGTAGCTCGGGAACATGTCGAGCGAGGCGGCGGCGGGCGAGAGGAGCACCACGTCGCCGGGACGGGCGAGGTCGGCGCAGCGCGCCACGACGTCGTCCATCACCCGGTCCAGCGCAGCCATGTCCCCATGGTCGGTGACACCCGCGTCGTGGACCGGGACATCGGGTGCGTGTCGTCGCAGCGCCTGCGCGATCTGGTCCCGGTCGGCGCCGAGCAGGACGACCCCGCGCAGCCGGGGCGCGACCTCGCGGACGAGCTCGTCGACCTCGGCCCCCTTGAGCTGGCCGCCGGCCACCCAGACCAGGTGCGGGTAGGCGGTGAGCGCCGCGCGAGCGGCGTGCGGGTTGGTGGCCTTGGAGTCGTCCACCCAGGTCACGCCCTCGCGCTCGGCGACGATGGTGGTGCGGTGGGCGTCGGAGCGGAACCGGCGCAGCCCCTCGCGCACCGCCGCCGGGGTGATGCCGGCCGCCCGGGCCAGTGCCGCGGCGGCCAGCGCGTTGGCGACGAGGTGCGGTGGCGGGGCGGCGCTGCCGTCCCCGCCGGAGGCGCGGGCGAGGTCGGCCAAGGTGCCCAGCTCGGCCGCGGAGGTCCGCCGCTCCTCGACGAAGGCCCGGTCGGCGAGGACGTCCTCGACGAGCCCGACCATGGACAGGCCCGGGGTGCCCAGGGTGAAGCCGATCGCCCGGCAGCCCTCGACCACCTCGGCCTCCTCGACCATCGCCTCGGTCTGCGGGTCCTGCACGTTGTAGACGCAGGCGACCTGGGTGCGGGCGTAGATGCGGGCCTTGTCCGCGGCATACGCCTCCATCGACCCGTGCCAGTCGACGTGGTCCGGCGCGAGGTTGAGCACGCAGGAGGCCAGCGGGCTCATGCTGTGGGTGAAGTGGAGCTGGAAGCTGGACAGCTCGACGGCGACGACGTCGTAGGGGTCCGGGTGCTGCACCGCGTCCAGCACCGGGGTCCCGACGTTGCCGGTGGCGATCGCGCGCAGCCCCGCCGCCTGCAGCATCTCGGTCAGCAGCCGCACCGTGGACGTCTTGCCGTTGGTGCCGGTGACGACCAGCCAGGGCGCGGCACCGACCCGCGGGCGCAGCCGCCAGGCGAGCTCGATCTCGCTCCAGACCGGTATGCCGGTGCTCGCCGCCGCGGCGAGCACCGGGTGGTCCGGGCGCCAGCCCGGGGAGGTGACGACGAGGTCGACCTCGAGCGGGTCCTGCGACCCCTGGCCGGCCGGCCAGGCCGTGGTGTGCCCGGGGCCGCGCCGCACGTCGGCGCCGAGGATCCCGAGGATCCCCGCCCGAGTCTCCTGCTGCTCGTCCGCGCCGCCGGGGTCGCTGGCATCCACGACGGTGACGTGCGCCCCGTGCTGGAGCAGCGCGTCGGCCGCGGCGAAGCCGGTGACCCCGAGGCCGGTCACGAGCACCCGCAGCCCGGCCCAGTCGGCGTCCCGGTGGGTGAGCGCGTCGAGGTCGGCGCTCACAGGTTGGCCACCCACTCGCCGTAGAAGAGGCCGAGGCCGACCGCGACACAGATCCCGGCGATGAGCCAGAAGCGGATGACGATCGTCACCTCGGCCCAGCCGAGCAGCTCGAAATGGTGCTGCAGCGGCGCCATCCGGAAGACCCGTTTGCGGGTCAGCTTGAAGCTCGTGACCTGGATGATGACCGAGAGGGTGATGAGGACGAAGAGGCCGCCCAGCACCGCCAGCAGCAGCTCGGTGCGGGTGGTGATCGCGAGCCCGGCCAGGCCGCCGCCGAGGGCGAGCGAGCCGGTGTCGCCCATGAAGATCTTGGCCGGAGAGGCGTTCCACCACAGGAAGCCGAAGCAGGCGCCGGCCACCGAGCAGGCGACGACCGCCAGGTCGAGCGCGTCCCGGACGTCGTAGCAGTTCGGTCCCGGCGCCAGCTGGCAGTTCTGGTTGTACTGCCAGATCCCGATGACCGAGTAGGCGGCGAAGACCATGATCGAGGCACCCGTGGCCAGGCCGTCGAGCCCGTCGGTGAGGTTGACGCCGTTGGACGCACCGGCGATGAGCACGTTGGCCCAGAGGATGAAGAGGATGACCCCGAGCACCGGGCCGGCGAAGGCGAGGTCCAGCGCGGTGTCCCGGACGAAGGAGATGGCGGTGGAGGCCGGCGCCCGTGTGCTGTCGCCCTGCAGCAGCAGGGCGCCCAGCGCGAAGACGATCGCGACGACCGTCTGCCCGGCGAGCTTCTCGACCGAGGTCAGGCCCAGGCTGCGCTGCTTGGAGATCTTGGTGTAGTCGTCGAGGAAGCCGATGAACCCCAGCCCGGTGATGAGGAAGAGCACGAGGATCGCGCTCAGGCTGAAGCGGGAGTGCGTGACCTCGAGGACCCCGGTGACGTCCAGCAGGATGAGCAGGAGGTGGGACAGCACGTAGCCGACCAGCGTCGAGACGATGATGACCGCCCCGCCCATGGTCGGGGTGCCGCGCTTGGTGTGGTGCGAGGTCGGCCCGTCGTCGCGGATGAACTGGCCGTAGCCGCGTCGGACGAGGAAGCGGATGAACAGCGGGGTGCCGAAGAGCGCGCAGATCATGGCGACCGCGCCCGCGAGCAGGACGTTGACCATCAGCCGCCCACGCCCGCCAGCTCGTCGCCGAGCATCCGCAGCCCGGAGTCGCGGCTGCTCTTGAGCAGCACGACGTCCCCCGCCAGGAGCTCCTCGTCCAGCAGCGCGCGGGCCTCGTGGCGGTCCGCGACCGAGCTCACCCGGGCACCCCCCGCCTCCCGGTATGCCGTCGCGGCCGGCACCGCGAGCTCCCCCACGGTGAGCAGGTGGTCGACCCCGAGCTGCGCCGCCAGGGCGCCGACGCCCGCGTGCTCGGCGTCGCTGTCCGCGCCCAGCTCGAGCATCCCGCCGACGACGGCGAGGGTCCGCCCGTCGGGCCGCCGCATCGCGGCCAGGCTCTGCAGCGCCGCGCGCATGGACTCGGGGTTGGCGTTGTAGGCGTCGTTGACGACGGTCACGCCGTCGCTGCGCTCGGTCACCTGCATGCGCCAGCGCGAGCGGGGCGTCGCGGCACCGAGCTCGCGGGCGACCCGGTCCCAGGGCATACCCCACTCGTGGGCGACCGCGGCGACGGCGAGCGCGTTGCCGACGTGGTGGACCCCCACGAGCTGCAGCCGGACCGGCAGACCCCCCTCGGGCGCACCCAGGTCGGGGGCGCGCAGGGTGAAGGAGGCGCGGCCACGCTCGTCGGTGACCACGTCGGTCGCGCGCACCTGGGCGCGTTCGCCCAGGCCCACGAGCACCACCCGGGCGCCGGCGTCACGTGCGTACCCGCCCATCGTCGAGACCAGCGCCTCGTCGTCGGCGTCGAGGACGGCCAGCCCGCCCTCCGGCAGCGCCTGCACGAGCTCGGACTTCGCCTCCATGATCGCCGCCCGCGAGCCGAACTCGCCTAGGTGCGCGGACCCGACGTTGAGCACGACGGAGACCTGCGGAGGGGCGATCGCCGTGAGGTGGGCGATGTGGCCGGCACCTGAGGCACCCATCTCCGCGACGAGGTAGGCGGTCTCCTCGGTGAGCCGGCAGACGGTGAGCGGGACGCCGACCTCGGAGTTGTAGGACGCCTCGGGGGCGAGCGTGGGCCCCAGGGCGGGCAGCACCTGGGCCATGAGGTCCTTGGTCGAGGTCTTGCCCGAGGAGCCGGTGATGCCGACGACCCGCAGCCCTCCCACGGCGCCGCAGCGGTCCACGACCTCGCGCCCGAGCGCGGCGAAGGCCCGGGTGACGGCGTCGTAGGGCGGGCGGTCGGGGCGTGCCGACAGCCGCTGCGGGTCCTCGTCGACGACCACGCACGGCAGGTCGTCGACGACGCGGTTGGTGAGGGCGGCCACGGCTCCCTGCGCGGCGGCGGAGGCGACGAAGTCGTGGCCGTCGGCGACGTCACCGCGGCGCGCGACGTAGAGCGCCCCGGGGGCAGCCTCGCGGGAGTCGGTGACGACCGGCCCCGTGACGCGCAGGTCGTCCGCCTCGGGTGAACCCGGGTGGACCCGACCGCCGGTCACGCGGGCGACCTCACCGAGGGTCAGGGGGATCACCCATCGGTCCTTTCGTCCTTGATGGCGATGTCCCCCAGTGTGTCACCCGAGCCGTCCCCCACCTTCTCCTCGGGGTCGAACTCGATCTCGATCTGGGTGGGCGGCGTGGTGGCCGGCGGTATGCCCTGGCGCTGCAGCGTGTAGCGCATGAGGTCGGCGAAGACGGGGCCGGCGATGACGCCGCCGAACTCGCTGATCCGGGTCGGGCCCTGGATGACGACGGCGACGGCATACTTCGGGTCGTCGGCGGGGGCGAACCCCATGAAGGAGGAGGTCACCCCGCCGGAGTAGCGGCCGGTCTCGGGGTCGACGCGGCTCGCCGTGCTGGTCTTGCCGGCGACGTGGTAGCCGGGCACCGCGGCCAGCGGTGCGGTGCCCTCGGTGGAGGGCACCGACTGCATGATGTCGGTGAGGGTCTGCGAGGTCTCCTCGGAGATGACGCGGCGACCCTCCTGCTGCTCGTCCTCGGTGTAGCGGCCCTCCTCGTCGACGGTGCCGGCCACGATGCTCGGGGGCACCATGACCCCGCCGTTGGCCACCGTCTGGAAGACGCCGAGCTGCTGCAGCATGGTGCCGGACAGGCCCTGCCCGAACATGAAGGTGTAGCGGGTGGTCGCGCTCCAGGTGGAGGGCTCGGGCACCAGGCCCGGCGACTCGCCGGGGAGCCCGAGGCCGCTGCGGTCGCCGATGCCGAACCGGCGCATCCAGTCGTAGAGCTGGTCGTCGGAGAGCTTCTCGCCGTAGAGGATCGTGCCCATGTTGGAGGACTTGGCCAGCACGCCGCCGAAGGTGAGGTACTCCACCGGGTGCGGCTCGGCGTCCTTGAAGCGCGTGCCCGCCCGCGACATCGTCACCGGGACCTCGATCGGGGTCTCGACGTCGACGATGCCCTGCTCCAGCGCCGCCGCGGCGGTGATGAGCTTGGAGGTCGAGCCCGGCTCGTAGACGTCCTCGACCGCGGCGTTGCGCATCTCGTCGGCGTCCTGGGTGCTGTCCGAGGGGTCGAAGCTGGGGTAGCTCGTGAGCGCGAGCAGCTCACCGGTCTCGACGTCCATGACCGCGGCGTAGCCGGAGATCGCGCCGGCCTCCTTCACCCGGGTGCGCACCGCGTCGTAGGCGCGCCACTGCAGGTCCCCGTCGAGGGTGAGACGCAGGTCCTGGCCCGGCTCGGCCGGGTCCTCCTCGTAGACCCCCGTGGTGATGACCTCGCCGTCGCGGCCCACCTCGTAGAGCGCCTCGCCGGGCTCGCCCGTGAGAGCCTCGTCGTTGACGAGCTCCAGCCCGCCGGCGGGCATGTCGCCGGAGCCGACCCACCCGAGCAGCGGCGCGGTGGACTCACCCAGGGGGTACTCCCGGCGCATGAACTCCTCGGAGGAGACCCCACGGATGCCGGCCGCGCGGATCTCCTGCCACTGCTGCGGCGAGGCGTCCGGGACGAGGATGGCGTACTGCTCGCCCAGCGGCTCGGTCAGCCGGCGCAGCACGTCGGCCTCGTCGCTGCCGGTGATCTCCGCGACGACCTCGGCGGCGGCGGCATACCCCTCGCCCACGACCTCGGAGGAGCCGTCCGCGGCCTCCTCCCGGCGCTCGTAGTCCTTGACCAGCGTGGGGTCGGCGATGATCCGCCGACGCTCCACGCTCACCGCGAGGTCCTCGCCGTTGACGTCGGTGATGCTGCCGCGGGCGGCCGGGATGGCCCGGCTCTGGAGCCGCTCGCCCAGCGCCGCCGCCGACACGCTGGCCGCGTCCAGCCCCTGCAGGCGGACCAGCTGGGCGGCGAAGAGGCTGAGGACGATGAGCACGCCCAGCATGAGCGCCCGGGCGCGCCGGGCGGGGTGGGCGATCCCGGCGGCGACCGCACGGGGGGAGGTCCGGCGACGACCGCTACGTGGTGCTGCCACGGTGCCTACCCCTTGTCAGTCGTCCTTCGCCGGTGCCGTGCCCGTCGAGGGCAGATCAACGGTAAGCGTCCGCGAGCCGTCCACCTTGGACGCCACGCCGGTGATGGAGCCGTCGGACAGGCGCAGCGTCGCGGTGGACGTGGACGGCACCATCTTGAGCTTGGCGGCGGCCCGGGCCAGGTGCTCGGAGGACTGCTTGCCCGCCAGCTCGTCGGCGAGGGTCACCTTCTCGTCGTGCAGGGCGGTCGCCTCCGTCTCGAGCGTGCTGAGGACGTAGGAGCCCTCGGCCCGCACCGTGTTGAGCAGCAGCACCGCGGTGAAGGTGAGCGCCACGAGCAGGGCGCACAGCAGCCGGAAGCCGTGGTTGGCCGAGGTCGGGGCGGCGTCGACCGCGCGCGCCCGTCCGGCGCGGGCGCCCAGGGCCGTGCTGCGGCCGAGCCGGGTGGAGATGGTCATCTGGCTCATGCGTTCTCCTCGCGGGTGGTGGTGGTCGGTTGGTCGGGGGTGGTGCGGGTGCGCTCGGCGGCGCGGAGCCGGACCGAGGCGGAGCGGGGGTTGGCCTCGCGCTCGGCCGGGCCCGCCTGCTCGGCGCCCCGGGTGAGCAGCCGCAGCCACGGCTGGTGCTCGGGGAGCTCGACCGGCAGGTCCGGCGGCGCCGAGCTGGTCGCCCCGGCGGCGAGACCGCGCTTGGTGATGCGGTCCTCGAGGGAGTGGTAGGACAGGACGACGATGCGTCCGCCGACGCGCAGCGCGCGCAGCGCCGCGCCCAGCCCGTCGCGCCAGGTGGACAGCTCGGCGTTGA
This sequence comes from Serinicoccus hydrothermalis, assembly GCF_001685415.1. NCBI lineage: Bacteria > Bacillati > Actinomycetota > Actinomycetes > Micrococcales > Ornithinimicrobiaceae > Serinicoccus > Serinicoccus hydrothermalis. The sequence continues at coordinate 965,395 of NZ_CP014989.1, forward strand.
CCTCGATCCGCAGCGCCTGGAAGGTGCGCTTGGCCGGGTGCCCGCCGCTGCGCTGCGAGGCGGCCGGCACCACGTCGTGGAGGAGCTCGACCAGCGGGCCCGAGGTCGTGAACGGCTCACGCTCCCGGCGCCGCACGATCGCGCGGGCGATGGGGCGGGCGAAGCGCTCCTCGCCGTAGTCGCGCAGGATGCGCTCCAGCTCCCGGACCTCGGTCTCGTTGAGCACGTCCGCGGCGGTGCGCCCGATGCCCTGGTCCATGCGCATGTCCAGCGGGCTGTCGGCGCGGTAGGCGAAGCCGCGCTCCAGCTCGTCCAGCTGCAGCGAGGAGACGCCGAGGTCGAAGAGGACGGCGTCGGCGCCGGCGAGGTCCAGCCCGGCCAGCGTCGCCGGCAGGTCGTCGCTCACCGCGTGCACGGGACGGAAGCGGTCGCCGAAGCCGGAGAGCCGCTCGGTGGCCAGGGCCAGGGCCTGGGGGTCGCGGTCGATGCCGACCGCCACCGCGTCGGGGCACGTGCGCAGGACCGCCTCGGTGTGCCCGCCCAGGCCCAGCGTGCCGTCGACGAAGACCGCCCCGGGGCGGTCCAGCGCGGGGGCGAGCAGCTCCACGCACCGGTCCAGCAGGACCGGGGTGTGCCGGTCCTGGGTGGCTCGTCCGGAGGGGGCTGCCATGTCGTCCGTGGTCCCTGGGTGGTGGGTGGTCCCCGGTGCCCGGGCCCTGGTCCCCCACCGTCCACCTGTGGCGTCCGGCCCGGGGGAAGACGGGTCGGGTGCCGGGGTGCGGCCCGACTCCGGGGAAGAGGAGTCGGGGGCGCCGGGGCGGACGGGGGGAGGCCGGAGCGCGGGCGCGCGGCGATCACATGAGCCCGGGGACCACCTCCTCGGACAGGTCGGCGAAGGACTGCTCGTGCTCCTCGGTGTAGGTCTCCCAGGCCTGGGTGTCCCAGATCTCGAGCCGGTTGCCGGCGCCGATGACCGTGCAGTCGCCGGTGATCCCGGCATACGTGCGCAGCAGCGGGGGGACCGTGACCCGGCCCTGCTTGTCCGGGATCTCGTCCGAGGCGCCGGAGAGGAAGAAGCGCTGGTAGTCGCGGACCGTCTTGGACGAGGTGGGGCTGCTCTGCCACTGCTCCACGACGCCGTCGAAGTCGGCCTGGGTGAAGACGTAGAGGCAGCGCTCCTGGCCGCGGGTGATGACGACACCGCCGGCCAGCCGCTCGCGGAACTTGGCCGGGAGGATCATCCGGCCCTTGTCGTCCAGCCGGGGCGTGTAGGTGCCGAGGAACAGCACGTGCACCACCCCTTTCGCGCGATCCGGTACGGACGACTCCCAGTGCGCCCCACTCTACTCCACAATGCCCCACCAAGGCGAGCGATCCGGCTCGATTCTGACAGATGACCCACTGTTTCCGCAGGTCGGAGGTGGTGGTGCGGGGTGGAGGGAAAGTGGTTGGCTGGGCCACGCTGCGCCACGAGCTCGCCGACCTCCCCCGGCGATGGCTGGCATACCCGCAGGTCGGGGCGCCGGCGCGCGGCGGGCACGTCGCCCTCGCCCCCGCCACCGGGTGCGGCTGCCGCGTGGTGGGGGGAAGTGGGGGAACGGGGTCGCCGGGGCCGCGCAGGCCCGCGACCGCGCCCTCGCGCCGCGAGTTTGGCAAACTCGGGGCATGTCTGCGATCTCCCCCGCACCCGACACCGTCGACCTGGACGCCGTGAGGTCCGTCGCCGGCCCCGTGCACCGCGCCGTCGCCACCGTCATCGAGGGCAAGGACGACGCCGTCGACGTCGCCGTCACGGTGCTGCTGGCCGAGGGCCACCTGCTCGTCGAGGACGTGCCCGGGGTGGGGAAGACGATGCTCGCCAAGGCGCTGGCCCGCGCCATCGACTGCCGGGTGAGCAGGGTGCAGTTCACCCCCGACCTGCTGCCCAGCGACATCACCGGGGTGAGCGTCTACAACCAGGACTCGCGCTCCTTCGAGTTCCGCCGCGGCGCGATCTTCGCCAACGTCGTGGTCGGCGACGAGATCAACCGGGCCTCCCCCAAGACCCAGTCGGCGCTGCTGGAGTCGATGGAGGAGCGGCAGGTCACGGTGGACGGGCAGACCTACCCGTTGCCCCGCCCCTTCCTCGTCATGGCGACCCAGAACCCCATCGAGATGGAGGGCACCTACCCGCTGCCCGAGGCCCAGCGCGACCGCTTCATGGCCCGCATCTCCATGGGCTACCCCTCCGCCGCCGCCGAGACGACGATGCTCGAGACCCACGGGGCGGTGAGCCCGCTGGAGGGCCTGTCGGCGGTCACCACCGCCGCCGACGTCCAGCAGCAGATCGAGAACATCCGCGGCCTGCACATCTCCCCCGCCCTGCGGCAGTACGTCGTCGACCTCATGGCGGCCTCCCGCTCGCACCGGATGCTGCGGCTGGGCGCCTCCCCCCGGGCCGGGCTGCAGCTGCTGCGGGCGGCGCGCGCGCACGCCGCCCTCGCGGGACGCGACCACGTGCTCCCCGAGGACGTCCAGTCCATCGCGGTCCCCGTCCTCGCCCACCGCGTTCTCCCCACCGGCGAGGCCTCGCTGGCGCACCGCGGCACCGCCGACATCGTGCGCGACCTCGTCGAGCGCACCGCCGTGCCCTCCGGACGCTGACCGGGACGGGCAGGGTATGACGCAGTCCGCCTCTCCCTGGGGCCTCCTCACCGCGCGGGGCAAGGTCTTCGCCGTCCTCGGCGTGCTGCTCGGGGTCGCGGGCACCTTCCTGGGCTACGAGGACGTCACCCGGGTCGGGCTGGCGCTGCTGCTGCTGCCGGCCCTCGTCGTGCTGCTCCTGCCCCGCCGCCCGCCGCAGCTCACCGTGTCCCGCGAGGTGACCCCGCAGCGGCTGACGCCGGAGGAGCGGGGCGAGGTCGAGGTGCGCTTCCGCAACGTCGGCGGCCGGTCGGCGGTCTACCTCGCCGAGGAGCACCTCGACTACCAGCTCGGCGACCGGCCGCGCTACATCCTGCCCCGGATGGGCACCGGGGAGGAGCGTCGGCTGCGCTACACCGTGCGGTCCCGGCACCGGGGGGCATACTCCCTCGGCCCGATCGTCCTGCGCCAGCGGGACCCCTTCGGCCTGGTCTTCCGCACCCTGCAGCTGACCTCGCGCACCGAGCTGCTGGTGCTCCCCCGCGTGGTGTCCCTCGGGGACGAGCGGCTGCGCGGCAGCTCGCGCGGCAGCGAGGGCGAGATGCCGCAGATGATCGCCCTGCACGGCGAGGACGACGTGAGCATCCGCTCCTACCGCGACGGTGACGAGCTGCGCCGCGTGCACTGGCCGGCGACCGCGCACCGCGGCGAGCTCATGGTCCGGCAGGAGGACCGCCCCGCACGACGCCGGGCCGTGCTGCTCCTGGACTCGCGGGCCGCCGCGCACCCGGGGTGCGGGGTGCATCCCTCCTACGAGTGGGCGGTCAGCGCGGTCGCGTCGGTCGCCCGCCACCTCGTCGCCGACGGGTTCGTCGTCCACCTGCTCACGGACGGGACGCTGCGCGACGGCATCGCCGGCCACCAGGTGGAGCTCGGCACGCTCATGGACACCCTGGCCCGGGCCCAGCCCGAGGAGGACTCGCGGCTGGACCGGCTCACCGCGGCCGCCTCCTCCTTCACCTCCGGCGGCGTGCTCCTCGTCGCCGCGGTCGTCGCCCACGACGAGGGCGAGCTGCGGGCGCTGGCCTCGATCCGGCAACCGGGCTCCCGCGCGCTGGCCTTCGTGCTGGACCCGGGGAAGTTCGGTGGAGGCACCACCGGTGACCATCCCACCGGCGTGCTGGCCGACGCCGGGTGGCGCACCGTGACGGTGGGCCCGCACACCGAGATCGCGCAGGCCTGGGTCTCGCTGCGCTCCTCCGCCCTGGGCAGGTCGGCATGAGGCTGGACGACCGGGCGTGGTGGGAGCGCGGGCTGTGGGCGGAGGGCTTCGTCGCCGCGCTGGCCACGCTGTCCGTCGCGTGGCCGCTCGCCGACCTGCTGCGCGAGGAGAGCTGGGTCGTGCCGTCGGTGACGATGGTGGTCCTCGTGGCGCTCACCGGTGCCGTGCTGCGCACCGTCGACGCGCCGCCGACGCTCGTGGCCCTGGGCCAGCTCGCGATCGGGCTGGCCGGCCTCGCGGCGCTCTTCCTCCGGGACACGCTGTGGCGCGGCGTCCTGCCCACCGGCGAGACGCTGGACCGCATCGCCACCCTGCTGCAGCAGGCGGGGGCCGTGCTGCAGACGTATGCCGCGCCGGCACCCACCACGCAGGGCGTCTCCTTCCTCGTGGTCGCCGTGCTCACCCTCACCGCCGTCTCGGTCGACTCGATGGGGGTGACCGGGCGGGCCCCGGCGAGCGCGGGCATACCCCTCGTGGCGGGATTCCTCGTGTCGGTCTCCAACACCGGCCAGGCGATGGAGCCGTGGTACTTCGCCGCCGTGCTCGTGATGTGGCTGCTCATGCTCGCGCAGCAGGGGAACCGGCTCACGCTGGCCTGGCCCTCGGCGAACCGGCGCGAGTCGCACGGGGGCGACGACGTCTCCGCGGGACCGCGCACCTACCGGGGCCTCGCGCAGGCTGTGGGCGCCCTCACGCTCGTGGCCGCGGTGCTCGGCGCCGCCTCCCTGCCGCACCTGCCGCCGACCTTCTTCGGGGACGGCCTGGCCCGCAACCCCGACGCCCGGGGGGTCGACGGGGACACCGGCGACGTGTCGTTCACCGAGACCATGGACCCGGCCCAGGACCTGCGCAACCAGTCGCGGGCCCCGGTCGTCACCTACCGCACCAACGCGATCAGCGTCGCGCCGCTGCGGGTCACCGCCACCGAACGCTTCGAGGACGGGCGGTGGGTGGCGCCGGAGCGGCTGACCTCGGGCCTGCTCCCCCAGGACGCGCCGATCCCGGCGCCGCCGGGGCTCGGTGACGGGGTGTCCTTGAGCGAGTCCGAGTTCAGCGTCGTGGCCAACGAGCTCGAGCCGCCGCACCTCGCCGCGCCCAGCCCCCTGACCTCGCTGGAGCTGGAGGGCGGCAGCTTCCGCTACGACCCGGAGGACAGCACCGTCGTCCTGCAGGGCCAGGTCTCGAGGTACGACGCCACCTACCTCGGCCTGGAGCCGGGCGCGGAGCTCCCGCAGGGCGTCGGCGAGTCCGCGGCCGACCCGGAGCAGTTCGACGCCGACCTGCTCGCCGTGGACGAGGACTCCGCTGAGGCGGTCGGCGACCTCGCGGACGAGGTCGTCGGCGGTGAGGACAACGCGCTGCGGGCCGGGATCCTCATCCAGAACCACCTGCGCACCGACGGCGACTACGAGTACTCCCTGGAGCTCGCGCCCGCCGCCGAGGTCGGCGCGGACGACCCGATCGGCGCCTTCCTCGAGACCCGGCGGGGCTACTGCGTGCAGTTCGCCTCGGCGATGGTCATGATGGCCCGGCACGAGGGCATACCGGCGCGGATGGCCGTGGGCTTCCTGCCCGGGACCACCCAGGACGACGGCACCCGGCAGGTCATCGCCTCCGACGCGCACACCTGGCCCGAGCTGTGGATCGAGGGTCTGGGCTGGACCCGGTTCGAGCCGACCCCGGGCATCCGCGCCGGCACCCCGCCCGCCTACGCCCGGTCCACCGACGAGCCGGACGCCGCACCGAGCACGGCGACCGTGCCGGAGGAGATCACCCCGACCGTCGAGCCCACCGCGGCGCCCGCGCCGGCGGACCCGACGTTCCTGGACCGTCTGGGCGACCTGCTTCCCACGCTGCTGCGCGCGGTGGTGGCGATCCTCGTGCTGGGCCTGCTCATGGCCGTGCTCCCGCTCGCCGGACGGCGTCACCGCGAGGCGGGGCTGCGGGCCGCGAGCACCCCCGCGGAGCGGATCGAGGGGCAGTGGCAGCTCATGACCCGCACCCTCACCGACCTCGGCGTGGACCCCCCACCCGGGCGCAGCCCGCGCGAGCTGCGCCGGCACTACCTGCGCGGCACGGTCATGGAGGAGGACGGCCGGCAGGCGCTGGGCCGCGCCACGGCCACGCTGGAGCGCTCCCGGTATGCCGCCCCCGAGCTCGTCTCCGAGGACGAGGCGGAGCGGATGGGCGAGGAGGTGCGCACCGTCGTGGACGGGGTACGGCACACCTCCGCGTGGAACCAGCGGGCGGGCGCCGCCCTGGTGCCGACCAGCGGCGTCGAGGGGCTGCGGGAGGGCATACGCCGGCTGCTGCGCCGGTGACCCCGGTCGCCGGTCCGCACCCGCCCGGTCGCGGCCGGGGTGGCGGAGGTGGGTGGGGACAGGACAGAGTGGTGCCATGACCGCACCGCTGACCGTGATCCTCTTCGGCGCGACCGGTGACCTCGCCCGGCGCAAGCTCATCCCCGGTCTGCTCCACCTCTACCTCTCCGGGCTGGTCGACGACCTGCGGGTCGTCGGGACCTCCCTGGACGAGATGTCGGTGGACGAGTTCCGCGACCTGGCCGTGGAGGCGGTCAAGGAGTTCAGCGTCCGCAACAGCGACGACTCCGCGCTGCGGGACTTCGCCCAGCGGCTGGACTACGTTTCCGGCACCGCCGGGCCGCAGGCGCTGCGGGAGGCCGTCGACCGCTCCGAGGAGGAGCTGGGCGGCGGTGAGCTGCTGCGCCTGCACTACCTGTCGGTGCCGCCCAGGGCCGCGCTCAAGGCGGTCGGGACGATCGGCGAGGCGGGTCTGGTCGAGCGCAGCCGGATCATCATGGAGAAGCCCTTCGGCACCGACTACGAGTCGGCGGTGAAGCTCAACGGCCAGCTGCACGAGGTCTTCGACGAGGAGCAGATCTTCCGGATCGACCACTTCCTCGGCAAGGAGCCGGCGCAGAACATCCTGGCCTTCCGCTTCGCCAACGGTCTGTTCGAGCCGATCTGGCACCGCAACCACATCGACCACATCCAGATCGACGTGCCCGAGACGCTGGGCCTGTCCCAGCGGGGCGACTTCTACGAGCAGACCGGGGCCTACCGCGACATGGTCGTGACCCACCTGTTCCAGATCCTCGCCTTCACCGCGATGGAGCCACCCACGTCGCTGGAGCCGCAGGCGATCAGCCGGGAGAAGAACAAGGTCTTCCGCTCCATGCTGCCGCTCGAGCCGGGCAACGTGGTGCGCGGGCAGTACGTCGGCTACCGGGACGAGAAGGGGGTCGCCGACGACAGCCAGACCGAGACCTTCGTCGCGCTGAAGTGTTTCATCGACAACTGGCGCTGGGCGGGGGTGCCGTTCTACCTGCGGACCGGCAAGGAGCTGGCCGAGGGTGCCCGGATCATCTCCATCGCCTACCGCGAGCCCCCGCAGTCGATGTTCCCGCCCGGCTCCGGCGTGGGCGACCACGGGCCGGACCACCTGACCTTCGACCTCGCCGACCGCGCCCGCATGTCGCTGAGCTTCTACGGCAAGCGGCCCGGCCCGGGCATGAAGCTGGACAAGCTGTCGATGCAGTTCTCCATGCAGGACACCGACTGGGCCGGCTCGGTGCTCGAGGCCTACGAGCGGCTGATCTACGACGCCGCCCGCGGCGACCGCACGCTCTTCGTCTCGGCCTCCGGCATCGAGCGGTTGTGGGAGATCTCCCAGCCGCTGCTCGACAACCCGCCGGTGGTGCGGCCCTACCAGAAGGGCTCGTGGGGGCCGAACCAGATCCACCAGCTCATCACGCCGTTCACCTGGCGCCTGCCCTTCGAGCGGCAGTGGCGCGAGTCGAGCTCGAAGACCTGACCGAGCTGACCTACCTGACCCCGACCGGACACACCTTCCGTCCGCGCCGACCCGACCGGGCATACCTTGCGTCCGGGACACACGGTATGTCCGGTCCGGGTACGGAGGTGCGGGTCAGTCGAGGTAGTCGCGCAGGACCTGGGAGCGGGACGGGTGGCGCAGCTTCGACATCGTCTTGGACTCGATCTGCCGGATCCGCTCGCGGGTGACGCCGTAGACCTTGCCGATCTCGTCCAGCGTCTTGGGCTGGCCGTCGGAGAGGCCGAAGCGCATGGACACCACGCCGGCCTCGCGCTCGGACAGGGTGTCCAGGACCGAGTGCAGCTGCTCCTGGAGCAGGGTGAACGACACGGCGTCCGCCGGCACCACGGCCTCGGAGTCCTCGATGAGGTCGCCGAACTCGCTGTCGCCGTCCTCGCCGAGCGGGGTGTGCAGGGAGATCGGCTCGCGGCCGTACTTCTGGACCTCGACCACCTTCTCCGGGGTCATGTCCAGCTCGGCGGCGAGCTCCTCGGGGGTGGGCTCGCGACCGAGGTCCTGCAGCATCTGGCGCTGCACGCGGGCCAGCTTGTTGATGACCTCGACCATGTGCACCGGGATGCGGATGGTGCGGGCCTGGTCGGCCATCGCGCGGGTGATCGCCTGGCGGATCCACCACGTCGCGTAGGTCGAGAACTTGTAGCCCTTGGTGTAGTCGAACTTCTCGACGGCGCGGATGAGTCCGAGGTTGCCCTCCTGGATGAGGTCCAGGAAGAGCATGCCGCGACCGGTGTACCGCTTGGCCAGCGAGACGACGAGGCGCAGGTTGGCCTCGAGCAGGTGGTTCTTGGCGTTCTTGCCGTCGTTGGAGATCCACCAGAGCTCGCGCTTGAGCTTGGCCTCGACCTTCTCGCCCGAGTTGAGCTTCTCCTCGGCGAAGAGACCGGCCTCGATGCGCTTGGCCAGCTCGACCTCCTGCTCGGCGTTGAGGAGGGCGACCTTGCCGATCTGCTTGAGGTAGTCCTTGACCGGGTCGGCGGTGGCACCGGCGGTCACGACCTGCTGGGCCGGTGCGTCGTCGTCGTCGGCGGTGGACAGGGTGAAGCTGTCCTCGTCGCCCTTCGTGGCCGGGGTCTTGGTCTTGGCGACCTCGGGGGTCTCGGCCTCGGCGGTCTCCTCCGCCTCCTCGGCAGCCTCTATCTCGGCCTGCTCCGCGGCGTCGGCCTCGACGATCTCGTCGACGACGTCCTTCTTCTTCCGGCGACCCTTGGGAGCGGCGCCGGCGTCGGCGGTCGCGGCGGCCTTGGTGCCCGTCGCGCCGGCCGCGGTCTTGGCCGCCGCACGGGTGCTGCCCGAGCTCTTGGAGCGCGAGGTCGTGCTCTTCTTCGGCGTGCTCTTCGTCGTCCCCGTGGAGTCGGAGCCGGTCTCGGCGGCGTCCGCAGCGGTCTTCTTCGCGGTGGTAGCGGTCTTCTTCGCGCCCGTCGTCGCGGTCTTCTTGGCCGCGCCGGACGTCTTGCTCGTCGACCCGGAGGTCTTGGTCCCCGTGCCGGAGGCCTTGGTCGTCTTCGTGCCCGTCGAGGTCGACTTCTTCTTGGCGGGGGTCGCGCGTCGCCGCGTCGTGGCGGGCTCGGCGTTACGCACCTCGATCGCCTGGTCGCTGAAGACGCGCAGCACCTTCTTCTGCGACGCCGCCGCCGTGACCTCGGCCGCCTCGAGGGCGGTCTTGATCTGCTCGGCCTCGACGTAGCCCTGCTCGGTCCCGCTCGCCAGGAGGGCACGCAGGGCCTCGTGCTCGAAGGCGGGCGGGAGTTCGGGGGTGCTGGTGCGGGACGTCCTGGCTGTCACGGGCGAAACCAACTCTTTCTGACGACGCAGGTATGCCGCGGCCGGGGCAGCGAGGCGCCCCGACGCGGTTCAGGAAGTGGTGAGCGGTGCCGGGTGCGGCACGCGACTGACACCATTATAAAACCCGTCGGGGTGATGACACATTCCCGGCGTCCCACCACCGGGTGTCAGTCGCCCTCCCCGGCCTTGACGGCCAGCACCGGGCACTGGGCCTCGAGCAGGATCCGCTGGGCGTTGGACCCGAGGATGAGCTTGCCGATGGGCGTGCGCCGCCGCAGGCCGATGACGATGAGGTCGGCGTCGGACTCGGCCGCCACCTCGATGAGGTCCTCGGCCGGCTCGTTGCCGTGGGCCAGGGCCCGCACCTCGTGCTCGATGCCCGCCTCGTCCAGCTCGGCGCCCACGGCCTCCAGCTCCTCCTCGAAGCGCCGCGCCTCCCCCGCGTCGAAGTCACGGCCCCCGCGGTGGGAGTTGACGACGACGAGCCGGACCTTGCGCAGCAGCGCCTCGGTGCGCGCCGCCCCCAGGGCCGCCCGCCCCTCGCGCGTGGGGATGTAGCCAACGATGATCGACATCGATCTCCTCCTGACGTGACAGCCTTCGGGAGAGGCTACCAACCTCAGGCGGCCGGTCGTCCCCCTGACCGCCGGGCCGAGCGGTTGCCGGTGCCGGCCGGCCGTGGCGGGCGCAGACCGGCCTCGGTGGCCCGCCGCACGAGCTGCGCGAGGGTATACCGGGGGTCGCGCTCGAGCGCGAGGTCCACGGCCTCGTTGGCCAGGGTGCCGTCGCCGCGCACCCAGGCGATCATGGCCACCATCGTGAGGACCGGCGTGTCGAGGCCCTGCGGGAGCTGGCCGGCCAGGGACAGGAGCCTCGCCACCGGGTCGCGCCACTCCTCGGCGCGGACCGGGGCCAACCCCGGGCACCGTTCCATGAGGCTGTGAGTACTGACGGCGGCGTCCCAGCCGAGCTCGGGCAACCAGCGGGCCAGCACGGCGTCGCGCAGCTCGCGCTCGGCGAGGAGCACGGCGATCCCGGCCCGCTCGCGCGCCGAGGGCCGGACCCCGTCGACCACCCACGCCGCCAGCGCCCCGAGCCTGGCGCCGGGGTCGAGCCGGGTCAGGTCCAGCTCCAGGATGCCGAGCGCCACGCCCGTGGCGTTCGCGGCGGTCTCGTCCCGCTGACGGACCTGCTGCACCACCTCCGCACGGCTGGGCAGCGCCGCCCTGCCGGCCAGGACGAGGTCGGCCGCGGCCGGCACGTCCGCAGGGGCCGGCACCGGGGTCCAGCCCCGGTCGCGGTCGGGCACGTCGTCACCGTCCTGCACCAGGGCGCTCAGCTGCCGCCCCTGATCCCGCACCAGGAGCAGGTCGTGCAGGTGGGTCCCGGTCGCGGCCGCCAGCCGGCGGGCCGCTGACTCCAGCGCGAGCGCGTGCTCCTCCTCGACCACCGTGGGCTCGCGCTCGGGCAGGTCGTAGCCCACCACGGTGAGGAGCACCGCCCCGGAGGCGACGTCGCGGGCCTGCCGCAGCGGGGCCCGCACCGCGTCCAGGTGGTCCTGCATGGCGTCGGCCGGCGGCAGGTCCAGCCGCGCGCTGCAGACCATCTGCCCCAGCTGCGGACCGCGCCCGGGCAGCAGCTCGGAGGCGACCACGACCACGCTGTGGTCGGGGTGGTAGCCGATGAGCTGGGGCAGGAGGCCGACCAGCTGCCGGGCGCCCCGCACGCGGGCCGGCGCGTCGGCTGCGGGTGGAGACGCGTGGACGGTGTCGAGGTCGTGGTCGTGGTCGTCGTCGGGCCGGCGTGAGCGCCCCCCGGGCTCAGGTGTCGTCATACCCCCCAGCGTGCCGCGAGCGGGCCCGCCGGAACGGGCCCGCTCGCGATCTGTGGATAACTCAGCCGGTCGGTTGGTCCACCGCCGCGGCCGCCCTCGGGGCGAACTCGGCCCGGGCGTGGTCGGCGATCCGCTTCATGAGGTAGCCGTCGAGCCCGGCACCGACGACACCGCCGGCCACGGGGACGAAGCGGATGAGGCGGCCCAGCGCCCTGCCGCCGACCGCGGTGAGCAGCCGGAACCCGACCGCCTTGTTGACCATCATGGCCGCGGCCTTGGGCAGCCGCGACATCGCGAGCGTGGCCAGCCGGCCCGAGCCGGTGAGACCCGCCGCGGTGGAGACGCCCGCCTTGCGCATGAGCTCGTCCGCGTCCGCGCCGACGAGCGAGAGCAGCACGGCCGAGCGTGCCTCCTTGCTCCTGACGTCGTAGCCGCGGTGCTCGGCGATGGCCGCCACCATGCGGGTCGCGAGGGTGTAGAACTCCAGCACGTTGACGGGGATCGCCACGGGCATCGTGAAGATGCCGCCCATGCCGGTGAGGAAACCACCGACGGCGGCCTTCCTGATGTGCTCGGAGACGATGGCGTTGACGACCTTCTCGTCGTCCTCCCCCTTGTTGTTGCGGACCCGGGCCAGCACCTCGCTGGAGGACTGCACCGGCCCCACGCCGTCCACGCCGTAGTCGAGCAACCTGCCGACGAAGACGTTGGCCAGCTTGTCGAGCGGGCCGTCCTCGGACGTCTCGGACTTCTCGGTCGCCACCTCGGACTCACGTCGAGCCACGTCATCTCTCCTCTTGTCGGGGGCCTGTCTGCGCCTCATCCTGACACGCACGGCCCTGGGGTGCGCGATAGGTTGCGCGGTATGACGTCTCCGCAGCGGCCTCCGGGGACGCGCGTCCTCTGGCCGCTCGCGGCGCTGCTCACCCTGGCCGGTCTGGTGCTCCTCACCCTGTCCCTCACCGGCCCCGGCGACCGGTCCGGCGCGGACATGGTGGGCGCCCGGCCCGGTGACCTGGTGAGCGTGGGCGAGGAGGGGATGTCGGTCTGGTCCCGCAGCCCGGACACCCGGGCGGACACGGTCTGCACGCTCGACGACCAGGCCCTGGACCGGCCGACGGAGGACTTCACCACGCGTGTCGCCGGCGAGGAGTTCCACGAGGTCGCCCGCACCGGCGGCAGTCACCCCACCGGGGACCAGCCGCTGGTGTGCGACACCGAGGACACGGTCTACGCCGGGCCGTTCGGGCCGGCGACCGCGCCGACGGGGCTGCGCGGCGGCACCGGTCTCACGCTCGGCCTGCTCCTGCTCCCCCTGGGCCTGGTCTGCGCGGTGCTGGCCGTGCTCGCCCGCCGGCGCACGGTCGAGGTGGAGCAGGGGCCCGACCCGGGGGCATACACCCTCGACCCGCGCACCTCTCCCCCGCCGCAGGACCCCTACGGCCCGCCGCCCTCCGGTCCACCGGGTCAGGCGGGCGGACCCACGGGTCCGCGCTACGACCTGCCGCCGCCGCCCTGACCGGCCGGGGGCACGTCGTCCTCGTCGGGACCCTCGGCCCCCTCGGTCTCCTCGACGGCCTCCGGGTCGCGCAGGTATGCCTCGAGCTGGGCGCCGATCTCGTCCGCGCTGGGCAGGTTGGCGACCTCGGCGGCGAGCAGGCTCTTGCGGCGCTGGCCCTCGACGAAGTGGTCGTAGCGCTGCTCCAGCCCCTCGACGACCTCGCGCGCCTCGTCGTTGCTCGCGAGCTCCTCCTCGATCCGGCCACGGGTGAGCCCGGCCATCGCGACGAGGTCGGTGGTGGGGATCACGAGGCCGGTGAGGTCCATGAGCGCGTCGGCGGCGGCCACGACGGCGTCGCCGAACTGCGTCTCGGCGAGGTAGTGCGGCACGTGCACCGCGACGCCCATGGTGAGCAGCCCGGACTCGGCGAGCCGCAGGTGCAGCAGCGAGTCGGCGCTGGAGGGGATGCGCACCTGCCCGAAGATCGGGGTGTGCTCACCGAGCACCGAGGAGTCGCTGGCGAAGCGGGTCGTGCCGACCGGACGCGTGTGCGGCACCGCCATGGGGATGCCGTGGGCGCTGACCATCCGCCGGACCCCGAAGGCCATCCCGAGCTGGCGCACCGCCTCGACGAAGCCCTCCCACCGGAAATCCGGCTCCACGCCGTGCAGGAGCAGGAAGGGCTCGCCGGAGGCGTCCATCATCCGGTAGAGGATGAGCGAGGGATCGTCGTAGTCGGTGTAGTGGTCGGAGTCGAAGGTCATGAGCGGGCGCCGCGACCGGTAGTCGACGAGGTCGTCGACCTCGAACGTCGCGACCACCTCGTGCTCGAGCGTGTCGAGCAGGTGCTCGGCCAGCGTGGAGCGCACCTGGCCGGCATCGAGGAATCCGTCCAGCGAGACCAGCAGCAGGGGTGCGGGCTTCGGCTGGCGGGCGGCGTCCGCCTCCAGCCGGAACAGCGGCGAGTGCGTCGTCACGGTGTCTCCTCTCGGGGTCTGCCCAGCACAACGTCGGTCCGACCCCCAGGATTCCATCTCGGCGCGGCACGGGCAGGTCCCGATGATAGGAACGGGGTATGCCCTCTCCCCGGACCGCCTTCCACGACCTGTCCCACTACGTCGCCCTCCCGCGCGTCTCGGGGCTCGCCCTGAGCCCGGACGGCACCCGCCTGGTCACCTCGGCGGCGACCCTCAACCCCTCCGGCACCGGCTACGTCTCGGCGCTGTGGGAGGTGGACCCGACGGGCGAGCGGGAGGCATACCGGATCACGCGCAGCGCCAAGGGCGAGAGCGGCGCGGCCTTCGGAGCCGACGGCGACCTCTACTTCACCTCGAGCCGCCCCGACCCCGACGACGAGGAGGACGCGGCCGAGGGTGCGGCACTCTGGACCATCCCGGGCCACGGCGGTGAGGCCCGGGTGCTGCTGCGCCGCCCCGGGGGCGTCGCGGCGGTGACCGCCGCCCGGGACGCCGACCGGGTCCTCGTCACCGCGGGGCTGCTGCCCGGCGCCTCCACCGAGGCCGAGCACGCGCAGCTCGCGGAGGGCCGCACGAAGGCCAAGGTGGACGCGATCCTGCACACGACCTACCCCATCCGGTTCTGGGACCACGACCTCGGCCCGGAGCGGCCCCAGGTCTTCGCCCTCGACGACGGCCCCGCGCCGGGCGTCGACGCCGTGCCCGAGGACGACCCGGACGGCCAGCCCGGGGCCGCGCTGCCGGGCACGACCGACCGGGCGCGCGAGGTGCACCTTCGCCTGCTCACCGGCGACCTGCCCGCGCCCCTGCACGAGCCCAGCCCGCAGGTCGCCCCGGACGGCAGCTTCATGCTCGTCGGGCTCACCGTCCCGCAGGGCCGCGCCGACCTGCGCGAGGGCATCGTGCGGGTCGACCTGGACGGCGGCGGGACGCGCACGCTCTTCGACACCGCGGGCCAGGAGGCGCACGCCGGGCCGGTGAGCCCGGACGGCTCGCGCGCCGTCGTGGTCGTCAGCGAGATCACCTCGCCGACGACCGCGCCGCACCCGCGGATGCACCTCATGGACACCGCGACCGGGGAGCTCACCCCGCTCGCGCACGACTGGGACCGCTGGGCGCAGCCGGTCGCCTGGACCCCGGACGGCGGCTCGGTGCTCGTCCTCGCCGACAGCGAGGGACGGAGGCCGGTCTTCCGGGTCGACGTCGCCACCGGCGAGGTCACCCGGGTCACCCGGGACGACGCCGCGTGGAGCGACCTCGTCCTCTCCCCCGACGGCACCACCGCCTACGGCGTGCGCTCCTCCTACCTCTTTCCGCCCGAGCTGGCCCGCGTGGACCTCGCGAGCGGCGACGTCACCCGGCTGCCCGGCCCGGCCGAGCGTCCCGAGGTCCCGGGCCGGCTGGAGGAGGTCGAGACCACGGCGGAGGACGGCAGCCCGGTCCGCGCCTGGCTGGCGCTCCCCGAGGAGGCGCCCGCCTCGTCGGCCGGGCACCCCACCCTGCTGTGGGTCCACGGCGGCCCGCTCGGCTCGTGGAACGCCTGGACCTGGCGGTGGAACCCCTGGCTCATGACCGCCCAGGGGTATGCCGTCCTGCTGCCGGACCCGGCGCTGTCCACCGGCTACGGGCAGGACTTCGTGCAGCGCGGCTGGGGCGCGTGGGGCCAGGCGCCCTACACCGACCTCATGGCGATCACCGATGCCGCGCTCGCGCGCGACGATCTCGACGCCGAGCGCACGGCGGCGATGGGCGGCTCCTTCGGTGGCTACATGGCCAACTGGATCGCCGGGCACACCGACCGGTTCCGGGCCATCGTCACGCATGCCTCGCTGTGGGCGCTGGACGGCTTCGGCCCCACGACGGACGCCGCGTTCTACTGGCAGCGGGAGATGACCGAGGAGATGGGGCAGGCCAACAGCCCGCACCGTTTCGTCGAGGACATCGTCACCCCGATGCTCGTCATCCACGGCGACAAGGACTACCGCGTGCCGATCGGCGAGGGGCTGCGCCTCTGGTACGAGCTGCTCTCCCGCTCCGGGCTGCCGCAGGCGGAGGACGGCACCACCGCGCACCGCTTCCTCTTCTTCCCGCACGAGAACCACTGGATCCTGAAGCCGCAGCACGCGAAGGTCTGGTATGCCACGGTCAGCGCCTTCCTCGCCGAGCACGTGCTGGGCCAGGAGCCGCCGCCGGCCGCCGAGCACCTCGGCCTCGCCCCGCCGGAGGCCGACTGACCGTCACGGCTGGGCGGGGGGCGCCGGTCAGGCTGGGTGCCACCCCGCGGCGTCGCCCCAGGCACGCGCCCGGACGAAGGCCTCCGCGAACCACGGCTCCTTCGCCTGCGCGTAGTCCTTCCGCGGCGTCCCCGCCGCGACGTGGCCGGCCTTGAGCCGCGCATACCGGTCCCTCTCGTCCGGGACCGCCCGCAACCAGTCGCGGAAGAGCAGGGCGAGGGTCCACGCGGGCGAGTCGACCGACCGGACGTGGACGTGGGTGACGCGGGCCGGGTCGGCGTCGCCGAGGAGCCGTTTCGGCCATGTCTCCGGACTGTCCCGGGGCAGCCCGGCCGGCCCGGGGTGGGCGTGGTCCCACGAGTCGTCGTGGACGGTCACGAAACCGCGTCGCGCCAGCGCCGACCTGACCTTCTCGTCGTCGAGATCACCGAGGTCACGGACGACCAGCTGGAGGTCGACCACGTCCTTCGCGGCCAGCCCCGGGACGCTCGTGCTGCCGATGTGGTCGGCGCGCACGAGGGCGGCTGCGGGGACGGCGGCGCGCAACCGGGCCAGGAGCCGCTCCGCCTGGGCGGGCCAGGTCGGGTCGGGCGGGACCACGACGAGCTCCTCCGGGGCCCTCGCCGCCTCCCCCGCGCGCAGCCACCGCTCGAAGGGCAGCAGCCGGTCCTGCCAGAGGCGGTCGACCTGCTCGTGGAGCTCCTCCACGGTGCCGGAGTTGTCGAGCAGCACGTCGGCGGCCGCGGCGCGGGCGGCGTCGTCGGCCTGGGCGGTGATCCGGGAGCGCGCCGCCTGCTCGTCCATGCCGCGAAGTTCCACCAGACGGCGCAACCGCTCCTCCTCGGGCACGTCGACGATGACGGTGAGCGCGTAGTCGGCGGCCAGACCCATCTCCACGAGCAGCGGGATGTCGTGGACGACGACCGCGTCGTCCGGCGCGGCGTCCATGAGCTCGGCGGAGCGGCGCCGGATCTGCGGGTGCGTGATGGCCTCCAGGTCACGCCGGGCCTGCTCGTTCGCGAAGACGACCCGGCCCAGCGCCGGCCGGTCCAGGGACCCGTCGGCGGCCAGCACGTCGGGACCGAAGCGCTCGGCGATCTGCTCCAGCGCCGGCATACCGGGCTCGACCACCTCGCGCGCCACCGCGTCGGCGTCCACGACGACCGCACCGAGCTCGGCCAGCCGGGCCGACACGGTGGACTTGCCCGACCCGATGCCGCCGGAGAGCCCGACGCGCAACGTCATGCCGGCGTCTCTCCGCTGCCCTCGCGTCCCTGCCAGGTGCAGACGCAGACCTCGTTGCCCTCGGCGTCCGCGAGGACCCACCAGGACGGGGCGAACTCGTCGGTGACCAGGTGGCCGCCGGCCGCGAGCGCGGCCACGACCCGCTCCTGCGCGAGGTCGTGCGGCACGTCGAGGTCGAGGTGGAAGCGGCCCCGCTGGGTACGGGCCTCGTCCATCTGCTGGAACCACATCGGCGCCAGCCGGCCGGCCGGGTCCTCGAGGTGGTCCTCCTCGGTCTCGGCATACCCCAGGACCGCGGCCCAGAACGGCTCGACCGAGGGGGCGTCCATCACGTCGAGGGCGACCTCGAGCTCGGAGACCTCGTGCGGCCTCGCCTCCAGCCCGAGCTCGGCCGCGGCGGCGCTGACCGCGACCGCCAGGGCACGGTCACGGGTGGTGAGCGCGCCGACGTCGTGGCTGACCGTCGAGACGGTGACGTGCGGGTAGCGCAGGTCGACGTCCGGGTGGTGGTCCACCTCGTCGGCCAGCTCGGCGATCCGCGCCACCAGGCGCGCCCCGGCCGCGAAGTCTCCCGTCGCGAAGCGGGCGTGCAGCCGCCCGCGCAGCACCCGCCAGTCGGCGAGCTCGGGATCGGTGGACAGGGCGTGGTCGGTGAGCGTCTGGGAGGACATACCGCGACTCTGCCAGATCCCGACCGGCCGCACGGTTTGCGACCACCGGCCGCACGGTATGCGCCGACCGGCCGCACGGTCTGCGTCCACCAGCCGCGCGGTATGCCTAGCTGACGACCTCGATACCGAGCTTTCGGGCAACGCGCCCCAGCCCCCGGTCGAAGGTCGCGAGCCGGGCCCGGTGCTGCTGCGCGCTGATGGCGACGCAGCAGTCCGGCATCCTCAGCGCGGTCGTGACACGAAGGTCGGCGAGGGCCCCGGCGCTCTCGACCGGCAGGGGCAGCGTCTCGATCTGCAGGTCCTGCATGAGCAGCTCGACGTCCTCGCCGCGGCCGACCCGGGTCGGCGCCACGAGGATCTCGGCGTGCGTGAGCACGTCGACCGCGAAGGTGTCTGCGGACTCCCGGGTGAGCAGGGCGAGCGCCGCGCCGTGGTGGGCGTCGTCACCGTCGAGATCGCCGATGAGGACGCTGGCATCGAGCACGATCACCTCGGCCAGTCCTCGCGCAGCTGCTCCAGGTGGTACGTCGGGTAGACCCCGGTCAGGGTCCCCCGGTGCCGACGCAACGCCGTGAGCCGGTCGGCGTGCTCGTCACGCTGCTGGCTCACGATCAGTCGATGGCCCTCGAGAGCCAGGCGGGTGATGAGCTGACCGCGGCTGAGGTCGGGCCATCTCGCCTGGGCGACGTCGAGCGCGTCGGAGAGCTCGTCGATCTCCGTGACCTGGTGCCGGGGGCGAGGGTGGGCATATCCAAGTGTATGCCCTCTGCTCAGGGGTGGTACCCCCCTGTGGACAACTGATCCAGTGGGGTAGTCGGTCGGGCTGGGCGCGGCTGCTCGCAGGGAGGGGGTGGCGGTGCCGGGCGATGACCTCAAACAGACGACTGCAAGGCACTAAGCCAACTCAGGTACGTGCACGGGGTTCTGCCGCTCCCCGCGGGGCCTGTCAGCCGGCCGGAGGGACGCTCCACCAACTGCCCACCACCAGGTGCCTGTCCAGCTCCCGAGAACAGCCGATCAAGAAATGAACGCGGGCTCTCAGCCGAGCAGCTCGCACCGTCACCCCGATTCACACACGCCACACCAGCAACACCCCCTTGGACTTACTCACCTAGTCGGCCCACGGACAGGGAGATCAACTGTCCGTCAGCAGTGAAGTACCTGTCCGCCTACAGGGAGATTGGCATGTCCGCTAGCAGCTTCAGTGGACGCGTGGCCGTCGACGAGCCCAAGTGAGCAGTCCGATCGCGAAGAGCACGGTAGAGAAGGCGACGTGACCCATCGTGGGTTCACGTTGGAGGATCCAGGCCCACGACAAGGGCGTCCCAAAGACGTCGGTACCGAAGGTCAACGTCATTCCCGCATGGATCACGGGGAGGGCCCATGCGATCTCCTCCCACAGGACGGCGGCCGCGAGAAGAGCCTCCCCGCTCAGGCTGAGCAAGCACACCAGCACCGGACCTGAAGCCTGACCCCCGCCGAGCAAGACCATGGCCACCACTATCGACGCCATGAGCAAAGCCACCCGAAGCATCCGCCATATCCTGATGTCGCGCGGTCCCACCCAGGGCAGGACGGTCACCGGCTCCTTGAGAAGGAGTGTGACGGCGAAGGCGCCCACGAGGCCGCTCAGGATGGCGCTCGGACCCTGCACCACGACTCCCACTGCGTTGAGCTGGGGTGTGGTGAACAGCGGGCCCAGGAGCACAGGCGCGAGCACGGCCAGGATGGCGAGCAAGACGGCGAGTCGGACGTTCCACCAGCTCCCCCAGTGGCGAATGTTCAAGACTCGCACCGCTGCACGCTCGCGACCCAGCCGGCCACCGTCGCCCGGGGCACCTCCCCTCCCAAGGGCGCCATATTTTGTGCGACTGCCTGGAGCCACGCGGACAGGTCGTTGCGTGCCGCCTCGGCTTCAGGATCGGGGCACGAGCCGGCCGGCAGGGAGCGCACCGCAAGATCTGCCATGGTCCGCTCACGCACCTCCTGACCATCCTCCTGTGGCAGCGAGCCGATGTGGACATCCTCAGCATCAGGCGTGCCGGCACCGATCTGGCGATAGGTCGAGGGAAGGGTATAAACGTCACCCACCAGCATGTCGACTTGTTGGAGGGCGTCGATCGCTGCGGGAATCCTCTCGGCCTGTTGCGGCCATGTACATACGGTGTAGCTATTGAGAGAACGACAGGTCGGATCGTCGGTGCGCGCCTGCACCGCCGGCCAGTTCGGGGAAGTCGACACGATCGCGAGCCCGGCGACGAGACCGAGGAACCCTACGCCCACGGCGCGCACGCGCCATCGCGCCATGAGCGTGGCCGCCAGAAGGACACTCAGCCCCGCCGCTATTAGCGCTTTTCCGCTGTTAAGGCCGACGTTAGGCTGGAGGAAGATCGGAAAGGCAGTCCCGGGATAGACCGTGGCCCAGCGCGCGGACCAGAGTTCGATGTAGCCGCCGCCGTACAGGAGGGCGAAGGACAGCACAGCTACCATCAGAGCAGACTTGGTCGAACTCCATCGGTATCCCACGGCCGTTCCCACCGTTGTGCACAGCAGGATGAGGGAGAGCGCCGCAGCTACCAAGGACAGATCAGACCACCTGAAGATTCCTGTGGAACCGCGCTGCAGACCAGCCACCAGAATCCCGAGGTAGGCGAGCACAGCCCAGATCATGACGGCAACGACCAGCACACAACCACTGCCGAACTGGCCGCGCGGGGTAGCTCTGACCAGCTCGCTGACGTTGGCTCGGCCATCCTTGCTCGCCTGAGCGGTCGCTACGCCGGCTGCGACTGGTCCGAGGAAGAATACACTGGTCAGCGCCATGTTCGCGGCGTTGGCGCCATCAGCTCCATCTGGTAACGGCCCGAGGGACCAACCGATGATGAGGGCAGCCACGAGCAGGACGAAGCCGCCGGCAAGAGGGAAGCCAGAGGTGGCCCTGTCACGGATGATCGGGAACATGCCCATCTCGATCATGCAGAACCTGGATGAACAGTGACTCGAGCTTCTGGCTCGAGCTCTCCTGAGCCGATGGTCCGGCGGGCGGCTTGAGCCCGGACCAGGCGACTCTGCCCCCGTTCAGTATGACGACGTCATCGGCTACCGCGGCAGCATCCTCCACCAGATGGGTCGACATGAGGACTCCGGTGGTCTCCGACATGCCCCGGATCGTCTGCAGGAGGCTTCGTCGCTGAGTCGGATCCAGTGCGTTGGTCGGCTCATCGAGCACGATCAAGCCCGGGTCCCCAAGGAGCGCCTGAGCCACGGCGAGCCGGCGGCGCATCCCGCCAGAAAGGGATCCCACCTTGTCGGAGGCCTTCCCCACCAGCCCCACGATACCCAGAACCCTTCTCACCTCATCGGCCCAGAGTCGTGGTGACAGACGCTTGAGCCAGGCGCAGTAGTTGAGAAACTGGTGGCACGTCAGACCTCCGTCGATCTGGAGGTCCTGGGGAACGTAACCGACCAGACCTCTGACGTCGGCTGCCTCTATAGTTCCTTGCTGCAGCTTCAGCGCACCGGTGACCAACCCCAAGAGTGTTGACTTGCCAGCCCCGTTGGGACCCAGCAGCGCCAGACATTTGCCGGCCGACTCAAATGAGACGCCAGAGAGGCCCTGACCAGAGCGTCGATAGGTGTGGTAGACGCCCTCGACCTTCAGTAGCAAATCTGCACGTATCCGCTCGGCTTACCAGTCAGATTTCCTGAGTAGTTCCAGGTCGAGCGGGCGTAATATTCTCGTGAAGTGTACGAGGAGTACTGACCAGAAGCGTAAGCCGAAGCGCGGTACTGCCGCGACGCCGAGGCCTGATTCGGGTCAGCCTGGCATGTTCTGTGCCACTTCACATTTCCGACGAACGTGGCATACGAACTGGACCCGGGTGCATCCATGCACATCCTGTCATTGCTGCCCGAGCCCCACACCCTGTAACTGTTGCCCGAGCCAGATGGGACATCGTAGTAGAATGTGACCTGGCCCGTCGATGGAACGTACTGGCCTGCGGCGAAGGCTGCCACAGCTCCCGGTCCAACAACGAGCAACGACGCCAGCAGAGGAGCCGCAACCTTCCGTGATGTACTCATGGAAAACTCCAGTCCAAGGGACTCAGTACCCTTCTCCTTTCTCGGAAATTGCACCCCTTCTTAGAAGCCGTCAACCCCCGGGCTAGTTTTCCGACCGGGGCGCAGGTGAACGAGGTGTGGACCTACGACATCCCCAACCAGGGCACCAAGTAGGGCCCGCCAGCTCACCAGTTAGAACTCGTGAGCCTCAGTCAGTGAGGCGGTCCTGAACCGTCTTGAGTCTCCCGGAGGGTGCTGATCTAGCAAGGGAGACTGGTTCTGCATGGCAGCAGCACCGAGGAAGTACGACAGGGAGTTCCAGGAGCGAGCGACGCTGAGCGTACCGGGATCGGTTGGCCGAGGGCAAGGAGTCGAAGGTGGGGGCCCGGCGGCGTGTCGGGTCGCTGCTGGACTTGAATCAGGCGACACTGCGAAATTGTGTCGAGGAGGAGCTGGTCGCCGGAGGGGCGCCCTCGCCCGCGGCGCAAGCGGTGGACTCTGAGGAGGGTCTGCGAAAGGGCCTCAATAGTGAGTAGCCGGTGGATACCCGAGAAGAAGGGTCCACGTCGACGTCACTCAGGCTCGGTGGGACACTCTTCACCGTAGACGGATTCCTCGGTACTCCAACGTCCTTGGTCAACATCCGCAAGAACCTGTTCCATAGTGGAAGCTCTCGGGTCCCAGACTGCCCCGGCCATGAAAGCCTCCCGAGATGGAGGAGTATCAACTGAGTATCCCAGGGATTCCAAGCACGGAATCGTGTCATCTACCCAGTGGTCATACAAGACCCCTCGCCCATCGGCGTCCAAGGCGCCGCGAAATTCTTGAGCGATTGGATATTGAGCATTGCAAGTATAAATTGCCAGCGAGAATGCCTCACCTTGCCCCTCCGGAACTTCCCACTCCAGGTTCAACGAGTCTGGGTCGGACACCGTGAATCCTGATTCGGCCATACAGTCTCGAACAGCGACCATTTGGTCCTCAGGGGAAACCTCTCGGACAACTGTAACATCCGGTGGATCATCTACGCCGAGAACTTCGGCGTAGTCTTTTAGTTCGTTTTCTCTTTCTGGCGATCCAGTGCTGCCAGCATCATCACTGTTGTCGGAGTTACTTGAAGCGCACCCACTAACTGTTACCGAAATAAATGCCGCAACTGCACCCATCGACGAAAGTCGGCTATTCCTCATCAAGTTTTAATCCTAGTTGGCTAGTACGAGGTGAAGAACGAACCTACTGACCCCAGGCTCTTGGAAGCATACCCTCAAGCGTTTGCCATCCGGTGGGGCTCTGACAGCCCTGCTTTACTTGTCGCCCTGTAGATTTCATACTTATTGAATACGGGAGCTGCCTGAACTTCACAACATCCCCTCGGAATCCGTAGATGCGATGATTCTGATATCCTGCGCGGTAACCTCGACTAGCCGCGTTCTGACCAGTCGCGCAGAACTTCGACCCCGTGTCTGCAGTATCGCATAGGCCAGCGTTGCAGTGCCGCCTGCCCCAGCTTGGGCGATAATGGTACCTCCCCTAATCAAGGCAGTCAAGACTCCCATCTGAATCAGTTGCGAAGCCAGAGGTGAACAGGAAGACGTTCGTCACGCGGTCGAGTCTTACGGAGTTCGGAGGATGCGGACGGGGTCTCGGGTGGCGGCGTACAGGGCGGGGGGTATGGCGGCGGTGGTCGCGGCGATGAGGGCGAGGGTGGCGGTGCCGGTGGTGAAGTCGGCCGGGGGGACGGTGTCCGGGCCGAGGCGGGCGGCCAGGGCCAGCCCTGCTGCGACCCCGAGGGCGGCGCCGAGGATGGCGGGGGTCAGGGTGCGGCCGATCACGAGGGTGATGATCGTGGCCCTGGTAGCGCCCAGGGCGCGGCGGCGGCCGAGGTCCTTGCGGCGGACGAGGACATCGGCCAGGACGACGATCGCCACGAGCAGGGCACCGCCGCCGAGCACCCCGAGCAGCAAGGTCGCACCGAACGCGGCAAGGTCGCCGGTGACCTGGCCCTGCAGGTCGGCCAACGAGACGGGGGAGGTGATGGTGACCGCGTCCGGGGTGGGCGGGTCGACCAGAGCCAGGACACTGGCCTGGGTGGCCTGCGCGGCCGATGCGTCGGTCAGCACCACCTGCAGGGTGTCCATCGGCTGGTGGCTGGGCGCGACGTACAACACCCCAGCGGCGTAGTCACCGAACGGGTCCCTGGGGGTGAACGTCCCGACCACGGACCAGTCGTCGACCTCGCTGGTCGAGGCCAACGCGACCCACCCGACCGGGTCGGCCATCCCGAGCTGTGTCATCGCGGTGTCGGTGACGATCGCCTCGCCCGGGCCGGGCCAGCGCCCCGCCGTGAGGTCGGCGACCGCGGCCAGGTCACCATGCACCCCCCACGCGGGCACCCGGGTCCCGCCCTGCCCGATGACCCCGTTGACGACATCGACCGGGATCAGGGTCCCCACCCCACGCTCCACGGTCGACAGGGTGCTCGCCTGGTCCACCACCGTCGCCGGCAGCAGACCCTCACCACGTGCGTCGGCAACGGCCAACACCCGGGACCCGGCCTCGTCCAACCGGTCCGTCAGCTGTTGCTCCGCGGCGGCGGTGCGGCCCACGGTGGCGATCGTGGCCGCGCACATCACCGCGACCAGCAACCCGACCAACGCCGAGGGCACCTTGGACGCCCACGCCGTCGCGGCCGCCTCCCGCAACACCAGCACCCACCTCATAGGGCCAGCACCTCATCCGCATGGTCCAGCACGAACGGGTCGTGCGTGGCGATCACCACCGTCCGCCCCCCAGACCCACCCCCTGCGGGCGCCTCGCCCGCCCCCTTCCCCGGATTCTCTGCCGCCTGATCGGGGCCGCCGGCGGCTGCGGACAGCGCTGCCAGCACCCCGGCGGCATTGTCCCGGTCCAGGTTGCCCGTCGGCTCATCGGCCAGCACGACCACCGGGTCGGTCACCAGGGCACGGCACACCGCCACCCGTTGCGCCTGCCCACCGCTGATCTCTCCCGGCCGGTGACCCGCCCGCGCCGAGACCCCCATCTGCTCCAGCAACCCCGAGCCGCTGGCCCGGGCATCACCCAGCCGCCACCCGGCATACAACGCAGGCTCGATGACCGAGTCCAGCACGGTCCGGGTCGGGTCCAACGCCGCATCCTGGAACACGAACCCGATCCGGTGCGCCCGCACCCGCACCCGCGCCGCATCCGGCGCGGCCGAGACCGCCTCACCGTCCAGCAGCACCCGCCCCTGCGACGGGGTCAACATCAACCCCAGCACGTACAGCAACGTCGACTTGCCCCGCCCCGACGGGCCCGTCACCGCCGTCACCACCCCCGGCGTGAACGCGTGGGACAACCCCCCGAACAGTTCCTCCGCACCCCGCCGGTAGGCGAACGACAGGTCCTTCACCGCCAGCAACGTCTCACCCGCCCTCGGTGGTATCCGCGCCCTCGCCCGAGACAGCAGCCGGCTCGCCGGTGACCAGGACCGGCATGCCGGGCTCGATGCCGTCGCCGTCCACGATCGCGATCCCCTGACCCGAACCGATGACCTCGACATCCACCTCCCCCTGCCCGGTGACGAGATATGCCGTCCCGTCGGCCCGGGTGCGCACCGCCGCTGCCGGGACACTGGCACCCTCGACCCGCGGCGTGATGACGACCTCAGAGCGCAACGTGACCTGCTCATCCCCCGGCAGCACCCCACACTCGTCCCCGCACACCGGCCCACCGTCCGGCGCGGTCAGCTCGAACACCGTCGACCCCGACTCGTCCACCTCCGACCCGGCGATCACCCCCGTCTGAGTGTGCCAGTCTGAAGTGGCCCCACTTGGAGGTGTAGTGCTGGTCTGAAGTGGCCCCACCCTCGACCCCGAACTTCCCTCTACTGTCCGGATCGTCTGCCAAGGCGATCACGGAGGTGGAGGGTGAAGGAGAGATCGAGAGTGGAGCAGTTCGAACGTATCCGACGCGACCGGCGCGATGAAGGCCTGTCGATCAGAGAGCTCGCCAGGAAGCACCGTGTGCACCGGCGCACGGTCCGTGCGGCGTTGGCCGACGCGGTCCCACCGCCACGGAAGGTGCCCGAGCGTGAGGCACCTGTCACGGGTGCGCACGTGGAACTCGTGCGGTCCTGGTTGACGCAGGACCTGGACGCGCCCCGCAAGCAGCGGCACACCGCCCGCCGGGTCTGGCAGCGGCTGATCGAGGAGGAAGGAGCGGTCGTGGCCGAGTCCACGGTGCGCAACCTCGTGGCCGGCCTACGCGCCGAGGTCGCCGGGTCACAGACCCAGGTGATGATCGTCCAGGAGCACCCGCCGGGTGAGGAGGCCGAGGTCGACTTCGGTGAGTTCCGCGCCAGCATCGGCGGCGTCGTGCTGCGGCTGTGGATGTTCTGCATGCGCCTGTCGCACTCGGGCCGGGCGTTCCACTACGCCTACGCCAACCAGTCCCAGGAGTCTTTCCTGGACGGGCACGTGCGCGCGTTCGCCGCGTTCGGCGGGACACCGACCGGGATGATCCGCTACGACAACCTCAAGCCCGCGGTCATCCGGTGCGCGTTGGGCAGGGAACGGTTCGAACACCCACGCTTCGTTGCCCTGCGGTCGCACTACGGCTTCGACTCTTTCTACTGCCAGCCCGGGATCGAGGGCGCGCACGAGAAAGGCGGGGTCGAAGGAGAGATCGGCCGGTTCCGTCGCCGGCACCTGACCCCGGTCCCGCACGTGGGCTCCCTGGCCGCGCTGAACGAGGCGATGGCCGCCGCCGACGCCCGCGACGACGCCCGCCGCATCGGCGCCCGCCGGGTCACCGTCGGAGCCATGTTCGCGGACGAGGCCCCGCTGCTGCTGGCGTTGCCACCAGTCCCCTTCGACGCTTCGGCGGCACTGTCGGTGCGGGTGGACGCCAAGGCGCGAGTGTGCGTGCGCCAGTCGTACTACTCGGTCCCGGCCCGCTACGCCGGGACCCGCCTGGACGTCGCGCTCGGCGCCACGACCGTGCGGGTGCTGGACCGCGGCACGGTGATCGCCGAGCACGTCCGCTCCCTGCACAAGGGCTCCCAGGACCTGGTGCTGGACCACTACCTGGAGGTCCTGACCCGCAAACCCGGCGCCCTGGCCGGCTCGAGCGCGTTGGCGACCGCCCGGGCGAACCGGACGTTCACCCCGGTCCACGAGGCGTACTGGAGGGCCGCCCGTGCCCGCCTGGGCGACAGCGGCGGCACCAGGGCGTTGATCGAGGCGCTGCTGCTGCACCGCACCCTGCCCACCCACGCGGTGCTGACCGGGATCACCGAGGCCACGACAGCCGGGGTCTTCGACGCCGACGTCATCGCCATGACCGCCCGCCGGCTCCTGCACGCGACGCCCAGCCCGCCACCGGTGCCCGTGCCCGAGGGTGCACCACCAGCGGCCCTGGTCCACCGCCCGGCGCCCTGCCTGGGTTCCTACGACCAGCTGCTCACCGGGGCCGGAGCATGAGCGCGGCCACGCCAGCGGTCACCGCGCTCGGTGCCGACGCCGCCCAGGCCGCGGTCACCGCCGCCGCCAAGGCCCTGGGGCTGCCGACCGTGCGGGAGGAAGCCGCCCGGTACGCGGCCGCGGCGGCCAAGGCCCGCCTGACCCACCTGGCATTCCTGGCCGAGGTGCTCTCCGCCGAGTGCGACGACCGTGAGCACCGGCGCCGACAACGTCGGATCAACGAGGCCAAGTTCCCCCGCCACAAGCGCCTGTCCGACTTCGACACCGCCCGCCTGCCCGACCTGCCCGCCGCGACCCTGGCCCACCTGGGCACCGGCGCGTGGATCGAGGCCGGGCAACCGCTGGTGCTGCTCGGCGACTCCGGAACCGGCAAGACGCACCTACTCATCGCCCTGGGCATGGCCGCGGCCGAGCAGGGTCACCGGGTCCGCTACATCACCACCGCGGCCCTGGTCAACGAGCTGACCGAGGCCGCCGACGACAAGCAGCTCACCCGCGTGGTCAACCGGTACGCCCGACTGGACCTGCTGTGCCTGGACGAGATCGGCTACGTCCACCTCGACCCCCGCGGGGCCGAGCTGCTCTTCCAGATCATCACCGCCCGCGAGGAACGAGCCTCCATCGCCTGCGCGTCCAACGCCCCGTTCAGCGAGTGGGGCACCACCTTCACCGACCCCCGACTGGCCGCCGCCGTCGTCGACCGGCTCACCTTCAACGCCCACATCATCAACACCGGCACCCAGTCCTACCGACTCGCTACCACCCGCACCCGCCAGGAGGTGACCCCACCACGCTGACCCCCTCCGGGGAGACCGAGCACCATCGACACGCCCTCAGCCCCCCCCCCCCCCCCCGAGGGTGGGGCCAAATCAGAACAGCACAGTGGGGCCAAATGGACTTGTCATTCTCACCCGTCCACTGCTGGTCCTCGAAGCTCATCTCCACGGTCGCCTCGGCCGGGATCAACCGGGCCTGCTCCGCGGTCACCACCAGCACGAAGTCCCGTTCCCCCGTCGGCGCCAGCACCGCGTCCTCACCACCCGACACCTGGGCCCCCACGCTGATCGCCTCACCGACCGTGACCGTGACCGGCAGGTCCGGCACCGCGACCAGCTCCCCCAAGCCCACCACCCCAGACTCCGGCAACCCCTGCTCCTCCTGCCACGCCTCCACCGCATCCTCAGTCGCCTGACCGAAATCACCATCGGCCTCAGCGTCCAGGTACCCCCCAGCGGCGAGCAGCTCCTGCAACGCGGCCACGTCCTCACCGCGCACACCCCGCGACAGCTCCCGCCAGAACGGTTCCTGCGCCTGCACCACCCTCACCGGTGTCCGCCCCACCACATACACCACACCACCGGACTCCACCCGGCCCGGCGACGTCGAGGTCACCACCCCAGACAACCCGTTCACCGCCACCACCCCCACCGGCTGACGCACTGTGGTCGACAACGGCAACGACCGCCCCACCGACCCCGGCACCACCTCACCCCACACCACCTCACCGGCGGCCGGCGAGCTCGACTCGCCCACCGAGCTGTCCGGCAACGTCGCCCGCGACGCCCACCAAGCCGCACTTCCAGTGCCTGAAACCAACAGCAGGACTAATAGGATCCCTACGATTCGGCGCACTTCTGTCTATTCCGTTGTTTCGTTAGCCGCTGTTTCCGGCAGATCTGGACACTGTGTAACCCAAGCGTTCATGTGTTCCAACGATCCTTCGTCCACCGACTGCTGCAGTTCAAGATTGAATCTTTCAACATTGACCCAATTTGGATTTGCTATAAATGCTTCTTTTGACGGAATCTCCCCCAAATCGATGCCAAACTGTTCTCGCATGCACGGGATCCACGATGACTTCTGGTGTTCATAAACCCTGGCCCAGTCATCGGGATTTGCATCGCGGGCGTAGTCGAACTCTAATGGGTACTGTGCTCGGCAAACTTCATCTGCACGTATGAAATCTTCATCCTGAGCCTCCGTGAACGGGCCGTACTCCCTGCTGCCATCTTCGGCTATGCCGGAAGGAGGGAACCCAGCATGCTCTAGGCAGTGGAAATGGCTGACCTGTGGTTCAGCCGCAGCTGCCCTCGCATTGGGAACGGCAGTCCTCGCTCAAGCGGCCGGGGGTAGACAAACTGGAGCCGCAACTGGCCGCAGTGTTCTAGCGGGAAGATCTTGAGCCTCACGACGCAGATGGATCCTGGCATGCAGGCGCACGGGTACAAGAGCACAAGCAACGCGACCACCTACCGGTACTCCCCCCACTACACTGGGTGGTACAGCTCCAATGGCGCCTGGTCGAAGTCGAAGATCAGGTACAAGGACTTCGGCAACGGTGTTTGGGGTACTTTCTGCGCCGCGAGGTGACGTTCCCCCGATCCAAGCGGACCTTGTAGTTGCGGAAGGGGTACCTCTTCTCGTGAGGGATGACGAGGGGCACTCCTCCCGTACTGCCTGTGGCGGAGTCTTGGTCGCTAGGTACCTACCGGGAGGCTGGTCTGGTCACTCGCGAATCCCGTCGTTCCTTGTCGTGCCCGCGAGGTTCGACCAGACCGTGTCGTCCCTGGTGCTGGACCGCGAAGGCTGACATTTCTCGCCGCGCCGCGCGGTCCTGGGGGGCCAGGCGGGCGAGCAGGGAGCCCTCAGGTGGAAGACAAGGTGCCTGTGTCTAGCCCGTGACCCACCGCCGAGCCTCACCCGCCGCCCCGGAGCTCATCGGCTGGAGGCGAGGGCGGGCACGCATCCAAGAACTCCTCGAATGAGTCCCATCGACCGGTCGACAGAGCGTCCTCGGTGACCTGCTGCTCCACCTCCGCCACCGGGTTCCACCGGGACTCCGGCCCGGTGTCCAGATACGTCTGCAGCGTCGGCGGATCGGCTACCTCATATCCCAGCTCGCGGATGCACGGCACCGTCACCTCGACCTGGTGCTCGTACACCCGGGTCCACTGCCCGTCACCCGGCCGCCTCGGCGCGGTCCATCGCGGCGTAGATCCGCTTGGGCGAGACCGGGGCAGGCGTGCCGAGGCGCTGGGCGAAGAGGGAGACCCGCAGCTCCTGCAGGGACCACACGACGTCCCGGACGTCCGGGTCGCCCCGGCGGTGCGGCGGCAGCCCGTCGAGGAAGGACGCGAGCTCGGACTCGACGACACCGACGTCCTCCCTGCGCTGCCGGTCGCGGTTCAGGTCCTCCACGCCCTTGTCCAGCCGCTCGGCCATCCCGCGCAGCCACACCACCATCCGCGGGAGCCGGGCATACCCGACGTCGGTAACGAAGCCGGGCCGCACGAGCGCGTCCAGCTGGCGCCGCAGGTCGGTGGCGAGGTCCGCGGCGGCCGGCGCGTCCAGCCGCTGCAGCCGCAGCGACACCTCGCGCGCCGTGTCGAGGATCGGCACGAGCGACTCCACGATCTCCAGCACCCGCGGCACGGTCTGCTGGCGGACCCCGACCAGGGCCGCCTCGAACTGCGAGGGTGTGCGGACCGTGGCCCCCGGCTGCTCCGCCACGACCGAGTCGACCGCCGCAGCCAGCGCGTCCTCGAGCAGCGCGGGCACCGAGCCGTGCGGGTTGTGGCCCAGCGACAGCTTCTGCTGGTTGGACAGCAGCGCCAGCAGCCGCTTCCACGGCGGCGTCGTGCCGAGCAGCAGCAGCCGCCGCACCCCGCGCCGCGTCTCCCGGTCCGCCTCGGAGCGGGTCGCCAGCACGCGCACGTCCACCGCGTCACCGGTGTCGACCAGCGCCGGGTAGCCCTGGACCTCACGCGGCCCGACCTGGCGGCTGAACGTCTCGGGCAGCGGGTCCAGGTCGGCGGGCCACGCCGTCAGCCCGGTCCGCTCCACCCCCGAGGCCGCGGCGGCCATCGAGCTGCGCACCGCGGGTGCCAGCTCCTCCTGCAGCGAGGCGAGGTCCTTGCCCTCGCCCAGCACCTCGGCGCGGCCGCGACGTCGGTTCCGGCCCTTGCCCGGCCGGGCGGCGCGCTCCACCCGGAAGGTCATCCGCAGGTGGTCCGGCACCCGCTCCCAGGCCATGTCCCCCGGGTCCACCCGCGCCAGACCGCGGCCGGTGAGCTCGTCCGCCAGCGCCTCCCGGACCGGCACCCGGCCGACGACCCCGGCCTCGCGCATACCCCGCAGCGCGGCGCGCGCGTGGTCCGGCGCCGGCACGAAGTTGCGGCGCACGTCCTTGGGCAGCGCCTTGACCAGCGCCGTGACCAGCTCCTCGTGCATCCCGGGCACGAGCCAGTCGAAGCCGTCCTCCTGCACCTGGTTGAGCACCTCGACGGGCAGGTGCGCGGTCACCCCGTCGGCGTCCGCGCCCGGCTCGAACTGGTAGGTCAGCCCGAAGGTCAGCTCGCCCTGGCGCCACTGCGTCGGGAAGTCGTCGGTGAGCCCGCTCACCCGGTCGCCGGCGTCGCCCACGAGCAGGTCCTCGGTGAAGGTCAGCAGCTGCGGGTCCTCGCGCCGCGCGGTCTTCCACCAGGTGTCGAAGTGCGTGCCGGACACCACCTCGGCCGGGATCCGCGCGGAGTAGAACTCCACGAGCGTCTCGTCGTCGACGAGGATGTCGCGGCGCCGCGCGCGCTCCTCGAGCTGGCCCAGCTCGCGCACCAGCCGCCGGTTGGCGTGGAAGAACTCGTGCCGCGTCTCCCAGTCCTCCTCGACCAGCCCCTGCCGGATGAAGAGGTCACGCGCGGTCTCCGGGTCGATCCGCCCCAGCGGCACCGCACGTCCCGCGACGAGGGGTATGCCGTAGAGCGTCACCCGCTCGTCCGCGACCGCCGACCCGGCCGAGCGCGACCAGCGGGGCTCGCTGTAGGACCGCTTGACGAGGTGCGCGGCGGCCCGCTCCACCTCGGCCGGGTCGATGACGGCGTTGGTGCGGGCCCACAGCCGGGTGGTCTCGACGAGCTCGGCGCTCATGACCCAGTCGGGGTTCTTGCGGTGCAGCACCGAGCCGGGCTGGATGACGAAGCGGGCGTTGCGGGCGCCGAGGTATGCCCGTGCCTCCCGCTCCCACATCCCCACGTTGGACAGCAGCCCGGTGAGCAGGGAGGAGTGCACCTGGTCGCTGTTCGCCGGGTGCTGGTTGAGCTCCATCCCGAGCTGCTTGACCGCCCGCCGCAGCTGCGTGTGCAGGTCCTGCCACTCCCGCACCCGCAGGTAGTGCAGGAACTCGGCCTTGCACATGCGCCGGAAGGCGCTGCCGGAGAGCTGCTTCTGCTGCCGCTGGAGGTAGCGCCAGAGGTTGAGGATGACGAGGAAGTCGCTGTCGACGACGTCCTTGTCGCCCTTGTCGTCCGGTGCCGGCCGGTGGGGGTTCGGCGGGCCCTGGGCCCCACCGGTGCGGCGGAAGCGGGCGTGCGCCTGGTCGGCCTGCTGCTGCCGGTCGGACGGACGCTCGCGGACGTCCTGCATGGACAGCGCCGCGACGACGACGAGCACCTCCTTGAGCGCCCCCTGCCGCTCGGCCTCGATGAGCATCCGGGCGAGCCGGGGGTCGACCGGCAGGCCGACGATGGCCCGGCCGTAGGGGGTGAGGCGCTTGCGTGGCAGGTGCGCGGGCGCCTTGGGGTCGATGGCCTGCAGCTCGGTGAGCAGCCGGACGCCGTCGGCGACCTGCCGCGAGTCCGGCGGCTCGAGGAAGCCGAACTTCTCGATCTCCCCCAGGCCCAGGTTGGTCATCTGCAGGATGACGCTGGCCAGGTTGGTCCGCAGGATCTCGGGGTCGGTGAACTCGGGCCGGCCCGCGAAGTCCTCCTCGCTGTAGAGCCGGATCGCGATGCCGTCGGCGAGGCGCCCGCAGCGCCCGGCCCGCTGATTCGCCGACGCCTGGCTGATCGGCTCGATCGGCAGCCGTTGCACCTTGAGCCGCTGGCTGTAGCGGCTGATCCGCGCGGTGCCGGTGTCCACGACATACCGGATCCCGGGGACGGTGAGCGAGGTCTCGGCGACGTTGGTCGACACGACGATGCGGCGCCCGGTATGCCGCGAGAAGACCCGGTGCTGCTCGGCCGCGGAGAGCCGGCCGTAGAGCGGCAGGACCTCGGTGCCGGGAAGGTCCAGCCCGCCGAGCGCGTCGCACACGTCGCGGATCTCCCGCTCGCCGGAGCAGAAGACGAGCACGTCCTCGCCGAGGCCGTCGCGCCCGGTGTCCTCGGTCCACAGCTCCTCGACCGCCTCGACGACGCCGGTGACCTGGTCGATCTCGACCTCCCGGGGCTCGGCGTCGGCCCCGCCGCGCCTGCCGGGCTCCTCACGGGTGAGCGGCCGGTAGCGGACCTCGACCGGGTAGGTGCGCCCGGAGACCTCGATGACCGGTGCCGGCCGCCCCTGCTCGTCGGCGAAGAAGGCCGCGAAGCGCTCGACGTCGATGGTGGCCGAGGTGATGATGACCTTGAGGTCTGGCCGGCGCGGCAGCAGCCGGCGCAGGTAGCCCAGGATGAAGTCGATGTTGAGGCTGCGCTCGTGCGCCTCGTCGATGATGAGGGTGTCGTAGCGGCGCAGGTCCCGGTCCCGCTGCAGCTCGGAGAGCAGGATGCCGTCGGTCATGACCTTGACGAGGGTGTCGGCGCGGGAGACGTCGGTGAAGCGCACCTGGTAGCCCACGACGGTGCCCAGCTCGGCGCCCAGCTCCTCGCTCACCCGCTCGGCCACCGACCGGGCGGCGATCCGGCGCGGCTGGGTATGCCCGATCATGCCCTCGACGCCGCGTCCCAGCTCCAGGCAGATCTTCGGCAGCTGGGTGGTCTTACCAGAGCCGGTCTCCCCCGCGACGACGACCACCTGGTGGTCGGCGACCGCGCGCAGCAGGTCCTCGCGGCGCTCGGAGACGGGCAGCTCGGGCGGGTAGTGCAGCGAGCCGGGCTTGGGCTGCGCCTCCCGACGCGCCGCGGCCGCCGCGGCGGCGTCGGTGCCCCTCGGCGACCGGCTCTGCCCCCGCCTGCCGCGCCGACGACCGGTGCCGTCCTTGCGGTCACGTCGATCTGGCCCAGGCACGCCCTCCACTCTAACGAGCGGCTGCCACCCGTTTCCGCCCTCGGCCGCCCCGGGCGGCCCGGCTCACGTGGCCCGGCTCAGGCGGCGCCGGTGCGCGGCACCAGCCCGGCGGCCACCGGCAGGTGGGTCACCCCGGCGTGGGTGGCCAGGTAGGTCCCCCACAGCCGCAGCCCCGCGGCGTCGCAGGCGTCGAGGGCGTACTGGTGCAGCGCGCGGTCGATGTCGGTGACCCCGCCGCGCGGCCGGGCGATCGCCAGCACGAAGCCCGGCGTGTCCGGCAGGTCGGCGATGACCGCGATCATCCGGGCCACCACCCCGACCGGGTCCTCCTGCTGCACCTCCCCCACCACGACGGGCTGGGCCAGGGCGCCACCGGGCCGCAGGAGCAGGAAGCCGAGGGCGCCGGCGCGGCGGTCCGCGTCGCTCACCACCAGGTCGACGACGTCGGCGGCCAGCACAGGGTCGTCGAGCGGTCGGGCGGGCCAGTCATCAGGAAGGTTCTCGAAACTCATGGTCGCCACCCTGCCGCGAACGCCCCCGCCCGCGCAGAAGTTGTCCACAGCCCCCGGCATACCTCGAACCAGCGGACGGAGGGTATGCCCGGTCGGCGCAGGGGCGGGTATGCCCCCGCGCACCCCTCAGAGCAGCTGCGAGAGCGCGTGGATGGCCAGGCCCACGAGGGCACCGACGATGGTGCCGTTGAGCCGGATGAACTGCAGGTCACGGCCGACGTGGAGCTCGATCTTGTCCGAGGCCTCCCGGGCGTCCCAGCGCGCAATGGTGCCGGAGATGACCGAGGTGAGCTCGGTGCCGTAGCGCTGCACCAGCGAGACCACGGTGTCCGCGGTCCACGCGTCGAGTCGCGCCTGCAGCCGCTCGTCCTCGACGAGCCGACGGCCCAGCTCCTCCAGCCCCGTGCTCATCCGCGTGCGCAGCGTCCCCTGCGGGTCGTCCAGCGCGTCGAGCACCGACGTGCGCAGGGTCTCCCCGAGCGCGACCCCGGTCGCGCTGACCTGAGGGTGCTCCAGCACCCGCTCCTTGAGCGACTCGAAGCGCTCCTGGGTCCGGTCGTCGTGCTGCAGGTCGCGGCCCAGCTCGGTGAGGTAGGCGTCGAGGGCGTAGCGCACGCTGTGCTCCGGGTCGTCCTTGACGTCGCGGGCCCACCGCAGCACCTCGGTGTAGACCCGCCGGGTGACCTGGTCGTTGACCCAGGCCGGCGCCCAGGCGGGCGCCCGAGAGCGCACGATGTCCTCGACCTGGTCCTGGTGCAGCGCCAGCCAGGCGTGCAGCTCGCGGGCCGCGAGGTCGACCAGGCCGCGGTGCGAGCCGTCCTCCACCACGCGCTCGAGCAGGTGACCGGCGACCGGCGACAGCGGCTCCTGGCGCACCCGCGGCAGGATCACGTCGTCGACGAAGACGCGGATCTCCTCCTCGTCCAGCCGCTCCACCGCGCTGCGCAGGAAGGGCGCGGCCTCGGAGACCACGCGCTCGGCGTGCTCCGGCCCGCGCAGCCACTCCCCGACGCGCAGCACGACCCGCGCGTCCAGCAGCTTGTCCCGCAGCACCTGCGGGGTGAGGAAGTTGTCGCCGACGAACTGCTCCAGGCTCGCCCCGAGGTCGTCCTTGCGGCGACGCACGAGGGCGGTGTGCGGGATCGGCAGCCCGAGCGGGTGCCGGAACAGCGCGGTCACGGCGAACCAGTCGGCGATCGCGCCGATCATGCCCGCCTCGGCGCCCGCGTTGACGTAGCCCCAGAAGCCCTCGCGCTCGTGCGTGAGCACGTAGATCACCGCCATGAGCACGAGCAGCCCGGTCGCGACGATCCGCATCTGACGCAGCCCGGCACGACGCGACGCGTCGTCCTGGCGCATCACGGTGCTCTCCACGAGTTCCTCCTGCGGGTATGCCGTCGGCGCGGCTCAGTGATCAACCACCCTCGTCGACCACCCTATTCCGCCCACATGGGAGCAGGATGGGAGCCATGACCGAGGAACGGGTCGACGCGGCCCTGACCATCCACGCTCCCGCTGACGCGGTCTTCGCCGTGCTCACGGACCCACGCACGCACGCAGCCATCGACGGCACCGGCTGGGTGGACGGGTCGTTGCAGGAGGCGCCGCTGCGCGAGCCGGGTCAGCTGTTCCGCATGCGGATGTACCACCGCGACCACCCGGACGGGTACGACGACATCGTCAACGAGGTCCTCGACCTCGAGGCGCCGCACGTCGTCTCCTGGCGTCCCGGCTACGTCGGTGACACCGGCGGGCTCGAGTTCGGCGGCTGGGTGTGGCGCTACGACCTGCAGGAGGTCGGGCCGGCCGCACCCGCGTCGTGCACACCTACGACTGGTCGGCGGTCGGCCCAGGGCCGCGTGCATACCTCGACTTCCCGCCGTTCCCGCCGGACCACCTGGCCAGCTCCCTGGACCACCTCGCCACGCTCGTGGCCGGGAGTCGGTGACCACCGGGGCCCGTCGACGGTCAGGTCCTGGGCGGTCGGGAACCCTCCGGACCGTCGCGCCGAGAGCCCTGCGGAGCCGTCGTGGTGAGGCCGGCCAGCAGGAGATCCAGCCCGTGCTCGAAGGCCTCGTCAGCACGGCGGGTGGGCCTGGACCCGTGCTCGGCAGCGATGGCGGCCAGCACCCAACGGGCCATGGTGTCGAAGGTCCTCTGCGCCTCGTCCGGGTCCAGCCCGGCCCGGACCAGGGCGGCGACATCGGGTGCCGTGCGTTCGTCCCGGTCGTCGACGCTCCCGGCGCCGCGGCCACCGACCCGGTCCAGCATGACCCGGGCGAGCCCGGGGCGTGCCAGGTAGTAGTCGCGCATCGCCAGCGCATCCGGGCGGGACAGCGCGACATACTCCTCGAAGCTGGTGACCCCTGCCAGCGAGGTCTCCCCGGCGTCGTCGAAGTCGATCGGGACCCGGCGCGCCACGAGGTCGAGCAGCGCCTCGCGCCCGGCGACGTGGTGGTACAGCGCGGGAGCACTCACCCCCAGACGTGCCGCCAGCGCTCGCATGGTCAGGGACTCGACACCGGCCTCGCAGATCATCGCGAGCGCGGCATCCGCGATGGACTCCTGGGTGATCTTGACCCGGG
This sequence comes from Serinicoccus hydrothermalis, assembly GCF_001685415.1. Taxonomy (NCBI): domain Bacteria; kingdom Bacillati; phylum Actinomycetota; class Actinomycetes; order Micrococcales; family Ornithinimicrobiaceae; genus Serinicoccus; species Serinicoccus hydrothermalis. Next base: position 1,003,057 of record NZ_CP014989.1, read on the forward strand.
GGTCACCGGGTCGCCTCGGCTCCACCACGCCCGTCCTTCCTCTTGACCTCTACCTTCACAGCGTTAGGCTAGCAACTGAACGCCGTTAACCCAACTGTGAGGAGCTCGACCATGCGACAGCTGATCGTCACGCAGAACATCACCCTGGACGGCTCGATCGAGATGCTCGAGGGCACCGACTGGTTCTCGCCGGAGGCGGAGCAGGACCAGGACGACCTCATCGAGGAGGTGGCCCGGCAGGACGCGACGAACGACGCGGTGCTCTTCGGCCGGCGGACCTTCGAGGACATGCGCGGCTACTGGCCGCAGCAGACCGACGACCGGACCGGGGCCACCGACACCCTGAACCGGGTGACGAAGTACGTCGTCAGCTCCACGATGGATGACCCGGGCTGGGACCGGTCGGTCGTGCTCGCCGGCGATCCGGTCGAGGAGGTCCGGGCGCTGAAGGAGACCGAGGGGCAGGACATCGTCTGCACCGGCAGCATCGAGCTGGTCCACGCGATCGTGCCGGCCGGTCTCGTGGACGAGTACCGGCTCTTCGTCTACCCGGTCGTCCAGGGCGCCGGACGACGCCTCTTCCCCGACGGCTACCAGGTGCCCCGCCTGGAGCTCCTCGAGGCGAAGAGCTTCCGCTCCGGGATCGTGCTCCTGCGCCACCGACCCGTCACCGGCCAGGGCGGCTGAGCGCCTCACCTGCAGCTATTGCGCCGGGTTATGGGTGGCGACCCGCCCGGCCCGTTGTGCCGCCGCCCCGCCATCGGTCACGCTGCTCGGCATGACCGCCACGCCCTCGTCCACCGCTGCGCCGAGCCACGCGGACCACCCGCTGCTGCGCCGCATCCGCGAGTCGGTCATCGGCGAGGACCACGTCATGACCACGCCCTACGGCGCCCGCCGCGTGACGTATGCCGACTACACCGCCTCCGGCCGCGCGCTCACCTTCATCGAGGACGCCATCCGCGAGGTCGTCCTGCCCAGCTACGCCAACACGCACACCGAGTCCAGCGGCACCGGGCTGCAGACCACCCGGCTGCGCGAGGACGCCCGCGCCGCGATCCACGACGCCGTGGGCGGCGACGAGGACACGGTGGTGCTCTTCGCCGGCTCGGGCTGCACCGGGGCGATCGCCAAGCTCGTCGGGGTCCTCGGGCTGCGCATCCCCTCGGCGCTGGAGGACGCGCACCACCTCTCCGCGCACCTGCCCGCCGACCAGCGCCCGGTCGTGCTCATCGGGCCCTTCGAGCACCACAGCAACGAGATCCCCTGGCGGGAGAGCATCGCCGACGTCGTCGAGGTCGAGATGGACGCCGACGGCCACGTCTGCACCGACGACCTGCGCGAGCAGCTCGTCCGGTATGCCGACCGCCCCCTCGTCATCGGCTCCTTCTCCGCCGCGTCCAACGTCACCGGCATCATCTCGGACACGCACACGATCACCGAGGTGCTGCACGAGCACGGGGCGCTGGCCTTCTGGGACTTCGCCGCGGCCGGGCCCTACGTCGACATCGAGATGAACCCGCCCGGGCGGCCGCAGGCATACAAGGACGCGGTCTTCCTCTCCCCGCACAAGTTCATCGGCGGCCCCTCGACGCCGGGGGTCCTCGTCGCGCGGCGGCAGCTCTTCACCAACCGGGTGCCCGACGTCCCCGGCGGCGGGACGGTCGCCTACGTCAACCCGGCCGAGCACTCCTACCTCGCCGACCCGGCCCACCGGGAGGAGGGCGGGACCCCGGCCATCGTCGAGTCGGTCCGGGCGGGCCTGGTCTTCCGGCTCAAGGAAGCGGTCGGCGTCGCGACCATCCGGGCGCGCGAGGACGAGCTGCTGCAGCGGGCGGTGCGGGCCTGGTCGCCCGAGTCGGGCCTGGAGATCCTCGGCAACCTCGACGCCGAACGGCTCTCGATCCTGTCCTTCGTGGTGCGAGGGCGGGACCGCGCCTACCTGCACCACAACTACGTCGTGGCACTGCTCAACGACCTCTTCGGCATCCAGGCACGCGGCGGGTGCTCGTGCGCCGGCCCCTACGGCCACCGGCTGCTCGGCATCGACACCGAGCGCTCGCACGCCTTCGAGCGGGAGATCACCGGCGGGTGCGAGGGCATCAAGCCCGGCTGGGTGCGGGTCAACTTCAACTACTTCGTCTCGGACGCGACCGCGGACTACGTCATCGAGGCGGTCCGCCTCGTCGCCCGGGACGGGTGGCGGCTGCTCGGCGACTACACCTTCGACGTCGAGCGCGGACTCTGGCGGCACCGCGACGGCGTCGTCGAGCCGCCGGTGCGGCTGGCGGACATCACCTTCGGCGCGGACGGGTCGGTCGGTATGCCCCCGCCGGGGCCGACCGGCGGCGAGGAGCTGCTCGAGGAGCACCTCGCGCAGGCCCGGGAGATCCTCGCGTCCGCCACGCCCGCGCCGACCGACGAGCGGCCCGGTGGCCCCGCTCTCACCGAGGACGTCGAGGAGCTGCGTTGGTTCGACCTGCCGGTCGGTGCGCTGCGGTCGACCTCCTGAGCCTCCCCGGCCGTCGACGCCGGCCACTACGGTGAGGTATGCCCGACTCCCCGCCGACCCGGCCCGCCTTCGAGTGGGACGACGACGACCTGCCGGCGGCACGGCATACCGCGGCTACGGGCGGACCGGAGGACGGCGCGGCAGGCGAGGACGAACCCGCCCCCGACCTGGAGTTCACCGGCGAGGTCGTCGAGTGGCGCGGGCCGGCGCCCTTCCACTTCCTCGTCGTGCCAAAGGAGGAGTGCGCCTGGCTGACCGAGGTGATGCGCGAGGTGACCTACGGCTGGGGCATGGTGCCCGTGACCGGCCGCGTGGGCGGGACCGACTTCACCACCTCGTTGTGGCCGAGGAAGGGCTCGTTCTACGTCCCGCTCAAGGACGCCGTGCGGCATGCCGAGGGGATCGAGCTGGGCGACACAGTGCGCGTCGCGCTCACCATCCGGAGCGGCTGAGCGTGACAGATGCCACGCCGGGAGGTATCCCCCGTGTGCCAAGGTGGAACGCAGGACACAATAGGCACGTCACAGCGTGTGCCTCGCATCCAGACGGGGGGCGGGAGCACGACGCCAGGCCACCTGAGGAGAGACGATGACCGACCAGCCGCAGCCGCTCGCCGCACCCGAGCCCGAGGGCGAGTCGTTGGTGCTCACCGCGCCCGCCGCCACCGAGCCGGTCGCCCAGACGGCCGCCCCGAAGATGGCGCCGCAGGTCGACCCGGAGGCGATGCCCGCCCTGGACGCCAAGGTCGAGACCTACCTCGCCGGGCTGACGCAGACCGAGACCAAGTCCCCCGAGTTCGCGCAGCGCGCGGCCGACGTGCGCACCATGGGTGACGCCGACATCCGGGCGGCGGCGGAGACGTCCAACCGGCTGCTCAAGTCGCCGGTCCGCGCGATCCAGTCCGGCGGGGTGTCCAAGGAGTCCAAGGTCGCCCAGACCCTCACCGAGCTGCGGCACACCGTCGAGGACCTCGACCCGGCGCAGGCGACCGGCGTGAAGAAGTGGTTCGAGCGGCTGCCCTTCTCGGACCGGCTGACGAAGTACTTCCAGAAGTACGAGTCCGCGGAGAAGCACCTCGACGCCATCCTGCACGCGCTCAAGAGCGGGCAGGACGAGCTGTCCAAGGACAACGCCGCGCTCAACATGGAGAAGCAGCAGCTGTGGGAGTCGATGGGGCGGCTCAACCAGTACGTCTACATCGCCGAGCAGCTCGACGCCAAGGTCGCGGCCACCATCGCCGAGCTGGACAGCAGCGACCCCGAGCGCGCCAAGGCGCTGCGCGAGGACGTGCTGTTCTACGTCCGGCAGAAGCACCAGGACCTGCTCACCCAGCTCGCCGTGTCGATCCAGAACTACCTGGCGATCGACATCGTCATGAAGAACAACATCGAGCTGATCAAGGGCGTCGACCGGGCCTCCACGACCACGGTCTCGGCGCTGCGCACCGCGGTGCTCGTCGCGCAGGCGCTCAACAACCAGAAGCTCGTCCTGGACCAGATCACCGCGCTCAACCAGACCACCTCGCAGATGATCCAGAGCACGAGCGAGCTGCTGCGCGACAACTCCGTGGCGATCCAGGAGCAGGCCGCCTCCTCGACGCTGGGGCTGGACCAGCTGCAGGCGGCCTTCACCAACATCTACGCCACCATGGACGCGATCGACGAGTTCCGGGTCCAGGCGCTGGACGGCATGTCGCAGACCATCGGCGTCCTCGAGGGCGAGGTCGAGAAGTCGCGCGAGTACCTCGACCGGGCCAAGCGCACCGACGTGCGCCTCGCCTCCGGCCAGCTCGACATCGAGGGCGCGGGCGGCTCCTCGCGCCGGGCCTGACGTGGGCTTCTCCGACCTGCTGGACCGGATGCTCGGCCGGCCGGCCGCCGCGGACGACCGGATGACCCTGCCCGCGCCGCCGACCGCCGAGGACGTCAACCAGGCCCTGACCTCGACCGAGGAACTGCTCACCTCCGCCGCGCTCCCCTCGGTCGTCATCGCCCGCGGGCGACGCGTCATCGACACGGTCCGGGACACCGTGCCGCGGCTGGAGAAGCTCAGCGGCAGCGACCTCGGCTACACCGTCATCGCGACGGCCACCGACTACCTGCCGGAGGCGGTCGGGGCCTACCAGCGGCTGCCGCGGCGGTATGCCGACACCCGCCCGGTCGACGGCGCCAAGACCTCGCTCATGGTCCTCGTGGACCAGCTGGACCTGCTGGGGCTGACGATGGACAAGGTCTTCGACGCGGTCTACCGCCAGGACGCCCGCGAGCTGGTCGCCCAGGGCCGCTTCATCGCGGAGAAGTTCGGGTCCGCCGGCGCCGGAGGATCGCTGCGCGTGCACGAGGCGGACCACGCGCCCGTCCCCGCAGCGCCCCCGACCGGGACCGAGCAGGCCGACGCGACGGCCGCGGTGGACGAGACAGAGACCGGGGCGGCGCAGGACGACCCGACCGGGCTGAACCCGTTGGCGCCGCCGCAGGGGGTGGACCGGTGAACCAGCTCACCGAGGCCGTCGACCTGCTCGCGCGGGTCGGTCGCGAGGCGGGACTGGACGAGCAGGCCGCACGCGTCGAGGGCCAGCACCTCGCGGCGGCCGTCCTGGAGCAGCCCGGGCCCGGGGAGGCGCACACGCTGTGGGCACAGGCCTTCGGGCGCCCCGCCAGCGATTTCTTCGGCGCGGTCCCCAAGGGCCGCAGGTATGCCTCGATCCCCACCCCGCTGCTCTCGACCCTCGTCGCCGAGCGCAGCCCGCGGGCGGCGGGGTACGCCCAGGCGCTGGCGGACGTCGCGACCGCGGCGTGCACCGTGTCCGGGGCGGGCTCGCTCAGCGTCGGCAAGGCGGCGTCCGTGGCCCGGGCGCAGCTGGCCACGGCCGGCGTGGCTCCCGCCCACGGAGCGGGCTCCCCGACCGCGGGCCTCACGCCTCCCGACGCCGGACCGTCTGTGACGCCGGGGGCCCTGCCGGGCGGCGCGGCGGGAGCGTCGTCGCTGTCCGCCGACCTGCTGCGCCGGGCGCAGGAGCAGAGTGCCCGGGTCCGCGACATGCTCACCTCCCTCTCCGCAGGCAGCCAGACCTACCAGCCGGCACCGACACAGCCGCCCGCCCCGGAGGGTGCTGCACCGGACGCCGGGGGGGCCGAGCCGCCATACCGGACGTCCGGTGGGGATGAGGCGCCATACCGGACGTCCGGTGGGGAGGAGGCGACCGGGGGCGCGGACCCGCAGGCACCGCGGACGCAGACGCAGTCGCCACCGGGCGACGGCGCCGAGGCGGAGCCGGAGGAGGAGGCGCAGCCGGAGCGCAGCGTCGAGGAGCTGCTGGCCGAGCTGGACGAGCTCATCGGCCTGGAGCGGGTCAAGGCAGAGATCCACCGGCAGGTCGCGGTCCTCAAGATGGACGCCCGGCGCCAGGAGGCCGGCCTCAAGGTCGCGACCCTCACCCGGCACCTCGTCTTCGTCGGCAACCCGGGCACGGGCAAGACGACCGTCGCCCGGCTCGTGGGCGGGATCTACCGCGCCCTCGGGCTGCTGAGCAAGGGCCAGCTGGTCGAGGTCGACCGCAGCGAGCTCGTCGCCGGCTACCTCGGGCAGACCGCCGCGAAGACCGCCGAGGTCGTGGGCAGCGCGCACGGAGGCGTCATCTTCATCGACGAGGCCTACAGCCTCGGCGGCGACCAGTACGGCAAGGAGGCCATCGACACCCTCGTCAAGGAGATGGAGGACCACCGCGAGGACCTGGTGGTCATCGTGGCCGGCTACCCCGACCCCATGGCGGACTTCATCGCCACCAACCCGGGCCTGGAGAGCCGCTTCCGCACCATCATCGAGTTCGAGGACTACACCGACGAGGAGCTCCTGGCGATCCAGCAGCACCTGGCCGGGCAGATGGACTACGACGTCGCGCCGGAGGCGACCGAGCGCTTCGGCGAGATCCTCGCGGCGACGCCGCGCGGGCCCAGCTTCGGCAACGCCCGCTTCGCCCGCAACCTCCTGGAGGCCGCGATCGGGCGCCACGCCTGGCGGCTGCGGGACGCCCCCGACGTGGACGTCGACCAGCTGCGCACCCTGCAGCGTGAGGACTTCGAGGACCGGGACGCCGTGGACCTGTCCACGTTGGCGCCTGGCGCGGAGGAGGCCGTCGACGAGGTCGCGGACGAGGCCCCCGGTGAGGTCGCGGACGAGGCCTCCGACGAGGCCGCGGACGGCGCCTCTGGCGAGGTCGCGGACGACCCCCACCAGGACGACGCACCCCGGGAGGACCGGTGAGCACGCCGACGCCGGGCCCGGCGTCCTCCCCCGCCTCGCCACAGGCTGCTGCCTCGCCACAGACCACCACCGCCGCCTCCCCGCAGAGCGCCGCGGCCCAGCAGACCGCCCCGGCCGGGGCGCCCGCCCCCGCCGCACCTCGGCAGACCCGTGGTGCGGGAGCCGGTGACGGGGTCTCGAGGACCCCCCGGCTGCTGCGCCTGGCCCGCGGTGCGGCCGCCGCGGCCGCCCTCCTCACCGGGGTGGTCGCGACCGGCACCTTCTCGACCGACGGGATCAACTCCACCCCCAACGTCATCGCGGACCAGTGGGCCGCGGCCGAGCAGGCGGGCGTCGACATGGCGCAGGCGGACCTGCTGGCTGCCGAGCGCGTCATCGGGGAAGACCCGGCCGACGCGCAGGCGCTCGAGGCCTACGACGAGGTGCTGCGGGCGGTCGGCTCGGACCTGAGCCGGATGGCGGACGGCTCCGGGCAGGCCGCAGGCGACTGGAGCACCTTCGTCACCGGCGTGGAGCGCGCCGGTGCGGCCGACGCACCGGGTCAGGCGTATGCCGACGCCTCCCGGTCGGCGCGCGACGCCACCGCCCGGGTCGACGACGTCGCAGCCCAGCACGCGCAGGACCTGCTGACCGGCTCCCGCTCCATGCTGACCACGGTGGTCGGGACCCTCGGCGTCCTCGTGCTCCTCGGGGTGATGGTCTGGCTGGCGCTGCGGACCCGCCGCATCCTCAACGTGCCGCTGGCCCTCGCCACCGTCATCACCGGCGGCCTGGCCTGGCTCTCGGTCAACCCCACGGCGCTGCCGCTCAACTACGACATGCACGTCGAGGAGACCCAGGCGTCCACGACCGCCCTGCAGCAGGTCTTCCAGGCGCGTCAGGCCCAGCTCGCCGCCGCGGCCGGCATCGACACCGACTGGGAGACCCAGGCGGACGCGACCACCGACGCGGTGGAGGCCCTGGGCGACGCCGACCTCGAGGACGACTGGCAGCAGGTCCGCGACGCGGGGGTGGGGGACGGCGCGGTGCAGGACTCCGCCGACGCCTACGACCGGGTCACCGAGAGCCTGTCCGCCCAGGTCTCCGACGACCTGTCCAACGTCGACCCCGACGTCAGCAGCCCCGCGGTGCTCACGGCCGCCGGGGCGCTGCTGCTCGGGCTCCTGGGAGCAGGGCTGGCGTGGGCCGGCGTCACCCAGCGGCTGCGGGACTACCGGTGAGCGTGGGCGGCCGGGGCCGCGGCCCGTCCCGCCGGCCGATGCCGATCATCGGCGAGGACCGGCCCGACGTCGAGGACACGACCGTCGAGGAGCTGGCCCGGCGGCAGGAGGAGGCCGAGGCCGAGCTCGCCGCGCGGCGGGACACGGCCGAGCGCGAGCTGCGGTCCCGGCAGGCGGTGCTGGACCGCGCCGAACGCCGGCTGGCCCAGCGCCACGGACGCTCCTCGGTCCAGCGCGAGCTGGACCTGGCGGAGCAGGAGCAGCGCTCGGGGATCCGCGGCTCCCGGGTGGCCGTGTGGGCCTGGGGTCTCGGGGTGGCCCTGCTCGTCCTCGGCGTGATCTCCAGCGGCCCGGACACCGACCCCGCGGACCGCGAGGCCCTCGGCACCACCGACGAGGTCCGGGTCGCGTGGCTGCGGGTCGCGGTGGCGGCCGACGAGGCGTGGGCGCTGACCGCCTCCGGCGAGGACCTCACCCTCGACAGCGGCCGGCCCGGCGACACCGTCTCGCTCGCGGAGGAGGCGAGCGACATCGAGGGAGGTATCCCCCTGCACCAGCAGGTCATGACCGCCTCCTTCGAGGGTATGACCGCGGAGCCGGGGTCCTCCGCCGCCACCGCCGCCTGGACCGAGGTGCACACGCTCTCTCTGGGCGTGGTGCGCCAGGACGCCGTCGCGGACCTCTTCCACGAGAGCATCCGGCCCGACCGGCTGGCCGTCGGCCTCCTCGCGCTGGGTGGCGCGGGCCTCGTGGTGACGCTGGTCGTCGCCCTGCGTCGTCGGGCGGGCTGGCAGGCGGCCGCCGCGGGCGGGGCCGTGGTCCTCACGCTCGTCACCCTCGTGCAGGTCGACGCGCAGACCGCGCCGTCGTATGCCGACGCCGCGGCCGAGCACCGGGCGGCCCAGGTCGAGCTCACGGACATCACGACCGGCCTGCACGAGGAGGTGTCCGCCCTGCTCGACGGTCCGCAGACGGACCCGTCGGCCGCTCTCGACCTGGCCCGCGAGGGCAGCGAGCGCTTCGAGGAGGTGGCCACGCAGGTGGCCGACGAGCGCGACGACATGCTGGGCGCGCTCGCGCAGCAGCAGAGCGCCTCCGCCCCGGTCGCCGCCGCCGGGCTCGGAGCCGCCGCCCTCGCCGGGGCCGCCTTCGCCCTCCCGGGACGGAGGAAGGACCGATGACGCCCCGACGTGGAGACGACCACCGCGGTGACGACGTCGAGCAGGACCGGCCCATGCTGCTGCTCGGCGAGGACCTCCCGGACGTCGAGGACACGACGCTGGAGGAGCTGCGCGAGCAGGAGGCCGCGCTGGAGCGGCGACGTCGTGAGCTCGCCGCGCAGGCCGAGCGCGACCGCGAGCGTGCCCAGGAGCAGCTGGCCGACGACCGTCGGGAGGCCGAGAAGCAGCTGGCCGCGCGGCAGCGGGCCCTCGACGAGACCGAGCGCCAGCTGGTCCGCACGGAGCGCCGCCTGCGCAAGCAGGCCCAGCGGGTCGGCCAGGCCGGCAGCGTGCCGCGCGTGTCCACCTCGCACACCGGCGCCCGAGGCACGGGCCGCAGCTCCCTCCTGCGCCGCCTGGGGACCTCCGGCTCGTCGCCCCGGACGCGCCTGCCGCTGTCACTCCTCGTCGGCGCGAGCCTCGCCGTGACGATCGGCACCGTGCTGACCTCGGACCGTGCGGACCACGCGCAGGTCGCCGTCTTCGAGCAGCTGGACCAGGTGCGTGCCGAGCTGCGGGCGGTGATCCCGGTGCTGGACGCCGAGATGATCGACCAGGCCACGGGCGACCCGCAGCCGGTCGACGCGCAGGGGGACCTGCCCAGCGTCGCGCTGGCGAACCAGGCGCTACAGGGGGTCGAGACGGCCCCGTCGTTCTACGCCGACGACATCGCCCAGGTCAGCCCGACGCTGTCCACGACGCAGGTCGGCGACGTGCGGGCGGCGACGGTGTGGCGGGACGGCCGCGACGCGCTGGGCTACTCCGTGCCCGGCTACGAGGTCGACGATGCGCGTGAGGCGATGCTGCCCGGGTCGACCTGGGGCACGGTCCTGCTCGTCGGCGGCGCCGTCCTGCTGCTGATCTGCGCCCTGCTCCTGCTGCGCCAGGGGGCGCGGGTGGGTGCCGCCCTCACCGGGCTGGCCCTGGTGGGTGCGGTCGTGCTCCTCGCGCAGGACCCCGCCCTGGACCGCCTCGGCGGGCTCGGCGAGGCCCACGAGGACGCGGACCGCCGCGCCGACGACGTGCTCGACCTGGTCGCCGACGACATCGAGGTCGTCCTCGGCCTGCGCTCGCTCGACCCGAGCGAGCAGGAGGGCGACTTCTCCTGGTGGGCCGCGGACTACCGGCTGGAGGCGCTCGGCGAAGAGGACGGCGACTGGGCCCGGTCCCGCGAGGAGCTCGGCGCCACCCTCGCAGGCGACCCCTCCCCGGAGGACCTGCGCACCGCCACCCTCGCCATGGTCACTGCGGCAGATGCCGCGCGCCAGGGCCCAGAGGCCGAGGTCGTCGAGGCGCGGCAGGCCGTCGTGGAGGGCTCCACGCAGGCACCGCCCCCGGCCCTGCTGTGGCCGACCCTCGCCGGCGTCGTCCTGCTGCCGTGGGCAGGCGTCGCCGTGGAGGCCCGGCGACGTCGGGAGGAGCAGGCATGAGCGCCGGCTACGCGCAGGCGCCCGCCGCGCCCGGCTCGCTGGGCGGCGACGTCCCCGACACCGAGCTGCTCGCCTACCTCGACGCGATGCTGCGCTGGAAGGACCAGCGGCGCAGCGAGCTCGCCGCGCTGGACCAGGCGTCCCTGGAGGTGGCCGAGCCCGCCGAGCGCGCCGCGCTGACCCCCGACGTCACGCTGTCGATGACCCTGTGGCAGGCGGTCGCGGACCGACTCGCCCTCATCCAGGCGACCTGGGACAGCGGCCGGGTCGGCGAGCAGGAGCGCCGCCGGATCACCACCCTGGTGTGGGGCACCCTGGAGCAGCCCGGCACCCGGGGCGCGCAGTCCCTCGCCGTGTCGCTGCCCGAGGCCTGCCGCCTCTCGGACTCGCTGGCCTCCTCGCTGCGCTCCCGGCTGCGGCTCGACGGCGCGGACCCCGACCTCACCGGCCGGCTGCGCTCGCTGCGGCAGCAGGTCGAGCGGATCGCGGACCAGGTCGCGCTCATCCCCGACTCGCGGCGCTCCTCCGCGGAGGTCGCGCACGGCGAGCTCGACCAGCGTCTCTCCGACGTCACCGACCGGGCCGCGCGCGGGGCCGACGTCGGCGGTCTGCTGGCGCCGCTGGAGTCCCGGGCGGCGACCGTCGAGCGCGACCTCATCGTGGCCGCCTCGGCCCGGGCGCACGCCAAGGCCGACCACGCGCAGGCGACCCGGGAGGTCGCCGAGCTGACCGCCCGGGGGCAGGCGGTGCTCTCCCTGGCCCACCGCGCCCGAGCCACGGTCTCCCCCGCCCCGCGGCTCGGCGTCCCCGACGTCTCCGCGCTCGGCGAGGTGCCGACCGCGCCGGCCGAGCTCACGGCATACCGGGAGCGGCTGGGTCGTGTGGAGCGCGCGCTGGGCGTCGCGCACTCGGAGTATGCCGCCGCCCTCGACCGCCTGGAGGACCTCACCGAGCGCGCCACGACGGTGCGCGAGGCGTTGGCCGACGAGCCCGCGGTGCTCGCCCTCGCCGAGCAGACCGACACGCTGCTGCGGACCCGGCCCACCGACCTGACCCGACTGGAGGCACTGGTGCAGGCACAGGAGAGCTTCGCCCGGACGATGGGGGTGACGCCGTGAGCGCGGCACCCTGCCAGGAGCCCGGCTGCACCGGGACCTACGAGGACGGCTGGTGCAACGTCTGCGGCTCTCCCGAGCCCCGGCAGGCCCCGATCGAGGCGACGCCGGTCGGCCTGGCACCCGACACCGCGCAGCCCGAGGCCGACCCGGGCGAGGGCTCCCCCGACTCCGCGGCAGGCGGTGGCGACGGGGACGCCGACCCGGCCGCCGGCTCCGGCCACGTGGTGGCGACCCCGGCCCCCGGGCAGACCCGGCAGGCCGTGCGCGCGGCCCGGGTGCGCCGGCAGCGGGCCGACGTCGCCGGCCGCCGCTCCCGGCTCGGCCTGGGCCTGACCACGGTCCCGGACGTGCCCGAGGGCGACCCGACCGAGAAGCTCATGGTCGACCCGCGGGTGCCGGAGGACAGACGCGTCTGCCCCGCATGCGGCGCAGACGTCGGCCGGGCCGCCGGCGAGGGCGAGGGCCGGCAGCAGGGTTTCTGCCCGCAGTGCCGGGCGCCCTACTCCTTCACCCCCAAGCTGGAGCCGGGCGAGCTGGTCGCCGGACAGTACGAGAACGTCGGCGCCCTCGCGCACGGCGGGATGGGCTGGATCTACCTCGGCCGCGACAAGAACGTCTCCGACCGCTTCGTCGTGCTCAAGGGGCTGCTCAACACCGGCGACGACGACGCGCTCGACGCCGCGGTCGCCGAGCAGCAGTTCCTCGCGCAGGTCAAGCACCCGCTCATCGTCGAGATCTACAACACCGTCCAGCACGACGGCGACGCCTACACGGTCATGGAGTACGTCGGCGGGCGCTCGCTCAAGCAGCTCCTCCAGGACCGGATGCGCGAGGCCGGGCGCTACACCCCCTTCCCGGTGGACCAGGCGCTGGCCTACGTCATCGAGTCGCTGCCGGCCTTCACCCACCTGCACGACCTGGGGCTGCTCTACTGCGACTTCAAGCCGGACAACCTCATCCACGAGGGCGACGGCATCAAGCTCATCGACCTCGGCGGCGTGCGGCGCCAGGACGACCTGGAGTCGCCGATCTACGGCACCGTCGGATACCAGGCGCCCGAGGTCGCCGAGGTCGGTCCCTCGGTCGCCTCCGACGTCTACACCATCGGGCGCACCCTGTGCGTGCTCACCTTCGAGTTCCGCGGCTACCAGAGCGAGTACGAGCACTCCTTCCCCCCGATGTCGCGCGTCCCCGCCTTCACCGAGCACGATGCCTTCTACCGCGTCGTGGCGCGGTGCTGCGCACCGGACCCCAACGACCGCTTCACCTCGGTCGAGGAGCTGCGCAGCCAGCTCGTCGGGGTGCTGCGCCAGGTCGTGGCGGCGACCGGGCCGGAACGTGCCGCCACGCTCTCGGCGCACAGCCCCGCCTTCGAGCCGCCGGTCACCACCGGCGAGACGCTGTCGTGGTGGGAGCTGCCGGAGCTCAAGCGGGACGAGGCCGACCCCATGCTCGACTGGATCGCGAGCCAGTCCGGCAACGACCCGAGCGCCACCTTCGAGGCGCTGCGCGCCGCCCCCGAGGAGACCCCCGAGGTCTTCCTCGCCCGGGCGCGGGCCGGCATACGCATGGGTCAGCAGGCGTGGGTGGACGACGCGGTGCGCGGGCTGCTCGCCGAGGACCCGTGGGACTGGCGCGGGTCGTGGTTGCGCGGGCTCTGGGCGATCTCGCAGGCCGAGGGGGAGCACGCCGAGCAGCGCGCGCAGGAGGCCGGCGGCCACTTCGCCGCGGTCCGGGACGCCCTGCCCGGGGAGATCGCACCGCGTATGGCGTTGGCGCTCGCCACCGAGCTCGCCGGCTACGGCAAGGCGGCTGAGCTGGACTACCTGCGCGCCTGGCGCACGGACGCGGCCTACGTCGCCCCCGCCGCCTTCGGCCTGCACCGGGTGCGGCTGGGGCGGGACGACGTCGAGGGCGCGATCACCGCGCTGGACTCGGTGCCGCCGAGCAGCCGCGCGCACCCCCGGGCGCGGTGGCTGCGGGCCGAGCTGCTGCGCCGCCGCGGCAGCCTGGCGGACCTGCGCGAGTCCATGCACTCGGTGAGCCGGCTGACCCTGGACCCGCGGCAGCGGGCGCAGTTCAACGCGGTGCTCTTCGAGCAGGCGCTGGACCAGGTGACCCGGCAGGGCCCCAAGCCCGACTGGCGGGTCGGCGAGGTCCCGCTCACACGGGACGCGCTGCAGCGTGCGCTGGAGAAGGAGTACCGCGTGCTGGCCGACTACACCCCCGACCCGCAGGAGCGGGCCGGGCTCATCGACCGCGCCAACGCGGTCCGTCCCTGGAGCTGGACATGACGCAGCAGACCCCCGGGCCCCCCGAGGCCGAGGAGCCGCGCCCCGCGGACGCCGCCGCACCGGAGAAGCTCGAGCCGGACGCCGGTGAGCAGGCCCCTGGGCAGGAGGCCGCCCAGCGGGCCCCCGGGGAGCAGACCCCCGGGGAGCAGACCCCCGGGGAGGAGGCCGAGCCCGAACCCTTCAGCGAGGGACCTCCCCCGCTGCCCGAGCCCATGCTCGTCCTGGACGGCGACCTGGCGCCGGTACGTCCCTCGGAGCCGGAGCCGACCGTCGACCACGGGACGTGCGAGGCGTGCGGCGGGGCCTACGACGAGGACGGGTGGTGCCAGCAGTGCGGGGAGCGCAAGCCCGACCCCCGGCACCACACGAGCGCCGCGCCCTCCGCCGCAGTCGCCGCGGTCTGCGACAAGGGCAGGCGGCACAGCGACAACGAGGACGCGATGGCGGTCTGGGCCGACGACGAGCTGCCCGGTCGGGCGGTGCTCGTCGTCTGCGACGGCGTCTCGAGCGCCCCGCGGTCCGCCGAGGCGAGCGAGGCGGCGGCCGGGGCCGCGCTCGGCGTGCTCACCGGCGGCACCACCCCGCACGAGCGTCACCCGCAGGCCGCGGCGGCCGCTGCTGCGGCGGTGGACGAGGTCGCGGCGCAGTTCACCGGGACGGCCCCGTCGTGCACCTACGTCGCGGCCGTCGTCGAGGGCGGCCGGGTCTCCGTCGGGTCGATCGGGGACAGCCGGGCCTACTGGGTGCCGGACGACGGCGAGCCGCTGCGGCTGAGCACCGACGACTCGATGGCCGAGGAGCAGGTCCGCGCGGGCATCAGCCGCGCGGACGCCGAGGCGGGTCCGCTCGGGCATACCATCACGCGGTGGATCGGTCCGGACGCCCCGGACGTGGAGCCGGAGGTGACCGAGCAGGACGTCACCGCGCCGGGCTGGCTGCTGGTGTGCAGCGACGGCCTGTGGAACTACGCCTCCGAGCCGGCCGCCCTCGCCGAGGTCCTGGCCGCGCAGGCGCGCGAGGCCGGCCAGGAGCCGCTGGCGCTCGCCGAGGCGCTGGTCGGGTGGGCCAACGAGCAGGGCGGCGCCGACAACATCACGGTCGCCCTCGCCCGCTGCGGGGGCACGAGGCAGGATGGTGGGCATGGCTGAGTTCTCCTCGACCGTGCACCAGAACGAGTTCCTGCCCGACGGCGGCACGGATGTCCACGCGATCGTGTCGGTGACCTGCACCGATGCCGGTGCGGTGGCGCCGAGGGCGACGAGCAGCTCCGGCGGCGAGGCGGGCGAGGTCATCATCGTCGACGTCTCCGGGTCCATGGACGTGCAGGGCGTGCAGGCGGCCGCCTACGCCGCCTCCGCCGCGCTCGACCAGATCGTCGACGGCGTCTGGTTCGCGATCGTCGCCGGCAACCACGAGGCCGCGCTGTGCTACCCCACCGGCACGTCGGCCGCGATGGCGCGGATGTCGGCGCAGACCCGGCTCGAGGCCAAGCGCTCCCTGCAGCGCCTGGTGCCCGGCGGCGGGACCGCGATGGGCCGCTGGCTGCTGGCCGCGGGCCAGCTCTTCGGGACCGTGCCCTCGCTGTCCAAGCGGCACGCGATCCTGCTCACCGACGGCGCCAACCAGCACGAGACGCCTCAGGAGCTGACGTGGGCGCTGGAGCAGGTGCGCGGCCGCTTCCAGGCCGACTGCCGCGGCCTCGGCGCGGCCTGGCAGGTCGCCGAGGTGCGCCGGATCGCCGAGGCGCTGCTCGGCGGGGTCGACCTCATCCGCACCTGGGACGGGCTGAGCGAGGACTTCGCCGCGCTCATGAGCTCCTCGATGAGCAAGGGGGTCAGCGACGCTCAGCTGCGGGTGTGGGCGCCGCAGGGGGCGGAGGTGCTCTTCGTCAAGCAGGTCAGCCCCACCCTGGAGGACCTCTCCGGGCGACGGGTGGAGGTCAACCCCCTCACCGGCGGCTACGACACCGGGGCCTGGGGCGACGAGACGCGTGACTACCACGTCGCCGTGCGCCTCTCCCCCAAGGGCATCGGGCAGGAGCAGCTGGCCTCCCGGGTGCAGCTCGCCGTGGGCGGCGAGGTGCAGACGCAGGGCCTGGTCAAGGCCGCCTGGTCCGCCGACGACGTCCTCACCGCGCAGATCAGCCCCGAGGTGGCGCACTACACCGGGCAGACCGAGCTCGCCTCGGCCATCCAGGAGGGGCTGCGGGCCAAGGCCATGGGCGACGACGTCACCGCGACCTCCCGCCTCGGGCGTGCGGTCCAGCTCGCGCAGGCGACCGGGGACGACGGGGCGACCTCCCGCCTGTCGCGCGTGGTCGACATCGACGACGCCGCCACCGGCCGGGTGCGCCTGCGTCGCAACGTCGACCGGCTGGACGAGATGGAGCTCGACACCGCCTCGACCAAGACCACCCGCGTCCGGCCCGGCTGATGGTGCGCTGCCCGGAGGGCCACGAGAGCGAGGCCACCGACTACTGCGACACCTGCGGCTCCCCGATCGAGCAGGCCCCCGCCGCCGAGCAGCCGGGCTCGGTGCTCGACCTGGGTGAGCCGGTCGCGGCCCCCACCCAGACCTGCCCGCACTGCGGGGCGCTCAACGTCGCGGACGCGCTCTTCTGCGAGGCGTGCGGCTACGACTTCACCACCGGTGCCGCGCCGCTGGGCGAGGAGCCCGACGTGAAGCCGGACGAGGCAGGGGAGACGGTCAAGGCGGAGGAGCCGGAGGCGTCGCCGGAGCAACCAGACCCGACGTCCGGTGCGGAGGAGGACCGAGAGGCACCCGTTGTGGCGGAGGAGCCGGACGGACGCGAGGGGTTGGAGGCACGCGAGGAGTCGGAGCCGGACGAAGAGCCCGGGACGGCGCGGGAGGCACCAGACCGGACGTCCGGTGAGCAGGAGAGGTCCGAGCTAGAGCCAGAGCCGGCGGCAAACCCGGAAGCGCCAGACCGGACGTCCGGTGAGCAGGAGAGGTCCGAGCCGGAGCCGGAGCCAGAGCCAGAGCCGGAGCCCGCGTCCGAGCTTGCACCGGAGACGGTCCCCGATCCGGAGGCAGACCCGACTCCCGAGCCCGAGCGGACCGGCGAGGTGGCTGCGCACGCGCGGCCGCGGCATACCCCTCCGTCGCGCGACCTCGCCGACACCTGGGTGGTCGAGGTGTGGGTCGACCCGGACTGGTATGCCGTGCAGCAGACCGCGGAGGCGTGCCCGAGCGCCGGGGTGCCGGACGTCGTCGCCGTGCAGCGCTCGGTCGTGCTCGTCGGCCGGCCGTCCGGCAGCCTGGGGGTCCGACCCGAGGTGGACGCGGGCGCGGACAGCGCCGTCTCGCGGCGGCACGCGCAGTTGACCAGCGACGGCCGGCGGTGGTGGATCGAGGACCTCGGCAGCAGCAACGGCACCTATGTCGGCACCGTCGGGGAGCCGCTGCCGACCACGGCGCTGACCCCCGGGCGGCGGGTGGAGATCGACCGGGACGACCGGATCTACGTCGGGGCCTGGACCCGGCTGGTGCTGCGCCAGGCGACCGAGTCAGAGCGGCGGGGTACGGGGTGATCAGGGTGAGCGTGACGGCGTGCCGTACCCGGCATCAGGTCCCGGGCGCGGCCTAGAGTTCACCCATGCCCTCCGACGCCCCGACGACCCGCTCCAGCCGGGCGCGGCTGCGCCGGTCCGGCCGCCACCTGGTCCGGTTCGGCGGGCTGCTGGCCGTCGTGGCGCTGGTCATCACCCTCGTCGGTGGCTGGGCGACACGCTCGCTGCTCGACCACCTGCAGTCCAACTCCGCAGAGCTGGTGGACGGCACCGCCACCGTCTCGCTGGTCGAGGGGACCGAGCGCACGCTCTACGTCACCGGTGGCCTCATCGCCCCCGGCGAGATCGTGCCCACCTCGGTCGACCAGATCACCTGCACCATCACCGGGCCCGGCGGAGAGGTGCCGTTCACGACCCTTGCCGAGCAGGGCCGGCAGGTCGGCATCGACACCGCGCTTGCCCGCTTCCAGGTCATCGGTGAGTTCACCGCGGAGCAGGCCGGCGAGCACCGGATCGACTGCGAGGGGCTGGGCGTCGTGGTGGCTCCCGAGGTCGGCCCTGCGAACGCGCTGCTGCGCCTCGGGGCGCTGGGACTGGGAAGCCTGGGCACCTTCGTCGGGCTCTCCATGCTCCTCATCGGCGGGGTGCTGCTGCTCCTCGTCCGGCCGGGCGAGGACGGTGGCGAGGAGGTCGTCGACGACGCCCCGCCGGAGGAGGGCGCCGACGAGTGGTGGGAGGACGAGGCCGACACGCGCGGGGACGCCGGCGAGGACGGTGCCGTCGACGAGGGTGCGTCGGGCAGCGAGGGTGCCGGGGGCGCCGACGAGGACGCGGCCTCGCCCGAGCAGGACGACGACTACGTCGACCTCACCGACGAGGAGCTCGCCGCGCTCTCCGAGGAGGAGATCGCCGAGCTGGTCGCCTCCGGCCAGCTGGTCTTCGTCGAGGACGAGGACGGCGGCGAGGACCAGCCTGGCCGGTAGCTCGGCCACCGACAGCGGCACCCCGGCTAGGGTGCTCCCATGACGTATGCGAGTGCGCCGGCACGGCGCAGCGGCCTGACCAAGGCCGGCAAGTGGATGTTCATCATCGGCCTGGTGCTGTCGCTCATCGCGGGGGCAGTCGTGGCGTGGGGGGCGATCGTGGGCGCCCGCACCTTCGGGGAGATGAGCCAGGAGGACGGCCTGTCGATGGAGGGCGGCCAGGCGACGGTGGCCATGGAGGAAGGGGACTTCCGGCTGGTGCTCACCGAGACCTCGGGCGGCTCCGCGTCATGCACCGTCACCCTCCCTGACGGCTCCGAGCAGCCGCTGTCCTCGGGGCAGGACCTCGGCGCGCAGGACCCGGAGATGCAGGCCGAGGTCGTGGGGAGCTATACCGCCACCACCTCCGGGGACCACACCTTCACCTGCGACGGTGACTCGACACTGCTCACCCCCAACATCGACACCGGCGCCTTCGTCGCCATCGCGCTCGCCGCGCTGGCCGTGCTGGCCCTCATCCCCCTGGTCCTGCTCACCGTCGTCGGGCTCATCATGTGGCTCGTCGGCCGCAGCCGGGACAAGCGCCCGCCGCAGCAGCCGCAGGACGGGTATGGCTACGGCTACCAGCAGGGCTACGGCCAGCAGGGTTATGGCCAGCAGCCCCAGAATTACGGGCAGCAGCCGAAGCAGGGCTACGGCCAGCCGTCACAGGGCCAGGGGCAGTCCGGCAGCTACCCGCCCCCGCCGCCTCCCCCGGCCAACGAGGACCCGCGAGACCCGTACCGACGCGACTGAGGGTCCGCCGGGACTGACGGCATACCTGTGCAGAAGCGGTGCGTCACATCCGTCGCCGGAGCAACGGATGTGACGCACCGTTCTTGCACCAGGGTGCGTGGCCTCGCGGTCAGCCCTTGAGGTCGTCCTCGCCCTCGCCGGGCTGGACGGTCCACTCCGGCGGGGTGTCCTTGCCGGAGTCCTCGTCCGCCTCGGCCGCGTCGGCCGTGTCCTGGACGATGCCCTGGGCGTGGTGCGAGGGGGCATACACGGCATAGAGCCGCATCGGCTCCTCGCCGGTGTTGATGACGTCGTGCCACGTGCCCGCCGGCACCTGGATCGCCCACCCGTCGCTGACGTCCTGGGTGAAGCTGAGGTCGTCCTCGGCCGGGCCCATGACGCAGCGGCCCTGGCCGGAGTCGAGCCGCAGGAACTGGTCGGTCTCCGGGTGCGCCTCGAGGCCGATGGACTGCCCCGGCGGGATCGACATGAGGGTGACCTGGAGGTACTTCCCGGTCCAGGCGACGGTGCGGTAGGTGTCGTTGGCGCGGGTCTCGGTCTCGATGTCGAGGGCGTTGGGCTGAGGGCCGTTGTCGGTCACCATGGGGCACTCCTTCGGTCGGGGTTGCGGTCGATGGTCACACCGTACGGGGCGCTGCCCCGTTTTCGACCACTCGTTGCGTCGCCATGGCGAACATTCGAGAGGTCGAATTCCGGCTAGCGGGCGTCGGCGGACACCCGCCCATCAGGATCAGCGGCCGCGTCGGGGTCACCGGCCGCGGCAGGGTCAGCGGAGGTGGCGGGGTCCTGCTCCGGCGGGCGGCCGGCATACCCCACGAGCGCGCCGCTTCGGGCGTCGACCGCGTGCAGCACGAGATAGGTGACCACGCTCACCGGGAACCCCAGGAACACCGGGTGTATGCCCGTGGACCCGCCGAGGACCGCCCACGCGACCGCGACCCCCAGCCCGGCCCACATCGAGACCACGCCGGCGCGACCGGAGACGCGCGGCAGGTAGAGCGCCATGAGCGTCGGGAAGAGCAGCCCGGAGACGAGCATCGCGGTCCCGGTCACCCAGAGCTCGACGAGCCGCGGCACGGCGAGCGCCAGCACCAGGGCGATGATCGAGGTGATGATCACCGCCGCCCTGCTCCACCACAGCAGCGAGCGCTGGGAGACGTCCCGCGCCAGCCGCGGCCGGATGATGTCGTTGACGATCGAGGACGCGCCGCACATGAAGAACGAGTCGGCGCAGGAGATCACCGTCGCCATGAGCGCCACGATGAGCACGACGACCAGCGGGAAGGGCAGCAGCTCGCCGATCACCTCGTAGTAGATGAGCGCCGGGTCCGCCGACTCGATCTGCAGCCCGAAGCGCGCCCACACCCCGATCCACACGACCATGACGATGGTGACGGTCATGAGCACGACCGAGATCCAGTAGCCGGTCATGACGGTCTTGAGGTCGCGCCCGGCCCAGGCCCGCTGCCACAGGTCCTGCCGCACGATCTGGTATGCCCCGACCGTCAGGGCATACACCGCCACCTCGGCCGCGCCGATGCCGAACAGGCTCACCATCTGCCCCTCGCCGGCGGCCCGCGCGTTGTCGGTCACCGTCGAGACGTCGCCGACGACGACCAGCACGAGCACGAACAGCCCGAAGATCGCCACCGTCTGCAGCGTCCCGTGCACGGCGTCCTGCCAGATGACCGCCTTGAGCCCGCCGAAGACCGTCTTGAGGGTGAGCATGAGCCAGGAGATGACGATGCCCTGGGTGAGGGGTATGCCCGCGACCAGGTCGAGCACGAGCGCGATCGAGACGAACTGCATACCGGTCACGGCGCAGTAGGCGGTGAGCACCGACAACGTGGTCGGCAGCCGCGCGGCGGTCCCGAAGCGGTGCGCCGAGAAGTCACCGATCGTGACGTAGTGGTGCCGCTCCCCCATCTGCCGGACCCGCTTCATGACGAAGACCGCCATGAGCACGCTCACCACGAGGATCGCGATGTTGAACCACTGCTGCCCCATCCCGGAGACGTAGCCGTTCGTCATGATCCCGAGCAGCAGCGAGCCGCCGATGGCGGTGCCGACGTAGGTGAGGATCAGCGGGAAGAGCGAGACGTTGCGGGAGGCGACGTTGTAGTCGTCGTACGTCCGGATCTGCCGGGTGCCGATCCACACCGACACCCCCAGCAGGAGGAGGAAGTAGACCACCGTGGTGACGGCGAGGACGCTCTGCTGGCCTTCGGTGAACATGCGCCCACCCTTGCGCACCGGGCGCCGGACGTTACGTCAAGCACCGTGGCGGCGTGGCGTGGCGTATGCCCGGCGCCGCCGGGTCGACATGTCGTAGGTTCGGCCCATGGCCGAGGACAGCAGCACAGGATTCGTCCGGCAGCTCGGGCGCTGGGACGCCCTGGCGATCGGGGTCGGCGCGATGATCGGCTTCGGCTGGGTCGTGCTCACCGGGGAGTGGCTCGTCGGCGCCGGCACCCTGGGTGCGGTCCTGGCCTTCGTCGTCGGCGGCGTCATCATGGCCCTCATCGGGCTGACGTATGCCGAGCTCGTCGCCGCGATGCCGCACGCCGGGGGCGAGCACAACTACGTCATGCGGGCGATGGGGTCGCGCTGGGCGTTCGTCGCGTCCTGGGCCCTCGTCGGCGGCTACGTCACCATCGCCGCCTTCGAGGCGGTCGCGCTGCCGCGCACCGCGGCATACCTCTTCCCGTCGCTGGAGTCGGTGCAGCTGTGGTCGGTGGCGGGCTCCCCGGTCTACCTCGGGTGGGGCCTGGTCGGGACGCTGGCGGCCGTGGTGCTCACCGCGATCAACATCATCGGCATCCGGCCGGCGTCGATGATCCAGACCTTCATCGTGCTCTTCCTCGTCATCATCGCCGGGCTCATGGTCGTCGGCGCCGGGGTGGGCGGCTCATTGGAGTTCGCGCAGCCGCTGTTCACCGGGGGTTTCGGCGGCTTCGCGACGGTGCTGGTCGTCGTGCCCTTCCTCTTCGTCGGCTTCGACGTCATCCCGCAGTCCGCGGAGGAGATCGACCTGCCCTTCCCCATGATCGGCAAGATGATCGTGCTGTCGGTCTCGCTGGCCGCGCTGTTCTACATCATCATCGTCGGGGCCTCCGGGCTGGCGATGGACCGCGAGACGCTCGTCGACTCCGACCTCGCGACGGCCGACGCGATGGCGGCGCTGTGGGGCTCGGACGCGTTCGGGACGGTGCTCGTCGCCGGGGGCATCGCCGGCATCCTCACCTCGTGGAACGCCTTCCTCATCGGCGGCTCGCGGCTCCTGTACGCCCTCGGCCGCTCGGGGATGCTGCCGGCGGTCTTCGGCAAGCTCCACCCGCGGTTCCGTACCCCCACCGCGGCGCTGCTCTTCATCGGGGTGCTGTCGGCGGCGGCGCCCTGGCTGGGGGCGGACGCGCTCGGCTGGCTGGTCGACTCCGGCTCGCCCTCGATCGTGCTCGGCTACCTCCTGGTCACCGTGGCCTTCCTCGTGCTGCGCCGCCGCGAGCCGGACATGGACCGGCCGCTGCGCATCGGTGGCGCGGGGGGCGCCGGGGTCGGCATCGGGGTCGTCGCGCTCGTGCTCACCGCCGGGCTGGCGACGCTCTACCTGCCCGGTATGCCCTCCTCCCTGCCGATCGAGCCGTGGGTGCTCTTCGGGCTGTGGTGGCTGCTGGGGGTCGTCCTGCTCCTTCGGGTACCGTCGGTGGCCGGTGGACCGGACGCCGAGGAGCGGGTGCTCTCGCGGCTCCCCGGCTCCTGACCGCGACGCGAGGAGGGGAACATTGCGCAACGCCTATCGTGCGCTCGTCGGTGGTGCCGCCCTGCTGGGGGTGATCGGGGTCGGCGTGGGGTCGTATGCCGCCACGGCACCGGAGCAGGAGGCGACCGGCGTCGTCGTCGACGACGAGGCGCAGGTCCTCGACGTCGAGCAGGTGGACGACGCCGTGGCTGACCTGTCGTTCTACGCCCCCACGCAGGTCGCCGTGCTCACCCACCCGGGTGACCCGGGCGACACGAACGACCAGGCCCTCAACGACGCGGTCCTCGCGCACGCGCGGGAGTCGCGGCCCGAGTGGCTGAGCGAGGACGGGCAGACCTGGGCCGACGGGCTCTACATCGTGGCGGTCGACCCAGAGGGACGGCTCGTCGGCACCTACTTCGGCGACGACCGCGCGGTGGGCGAGGACGCGCAGGCGGACATCCAGGAGGCGACCAAGGACGACTTCCGGGCCGGCCGCTGGACCGAGGGGGTGATCGTCGGCATCGAGGAGGGCGCCGAGCGGATCGACGCCCCGCTCGCGCGCAACGGCGCGGGCCTCGCGCTCGGCATCGCCGGCAGCGCGGGCATCCTCGCCGCGGGCGGGACCTGGCTCGGGGTGGGCCTGTCCCGGTCCTCCTCCAGCCGGCGGCTCAAGGAGGACGCGGACCGACGACTCGCGGACGTGCGCGAGGACGCCGCCGCGACCGAGCGGCACGCCAAGCGGATCCCCGAGGAGTCGCGCTACGGCTTCGAGGTGCTGCGCCGCTTCGACGACTACCGGCGCGGGGTCCGCGAGCTGGAGCTGCTGGCCGAGGAGGCGGCCCAGGTGCCGGCCGCGGCCTACAACCAGAAGTCGACGGTGAGCCGGCTGACGGCATACCAGGAGAAGGCGGTCGAGCTGGACCACCTCGACGACGCCATCGCCGACACCGCGATCTTCCTCAACCAGGACCCGGACTGGCGCCAGGCGTGGGGGCGGCAGGTTGAGCCGTTGCGCGGCGACCTGACGCGGGTCGCGCCGCTGCTGAGCGAGGAGCTGCCGGAGGAGGCCCGCGAGCTGCCCGAGGGCGCGGCGCTGCGGGACTTCGCCCTGCTGGCGCTCGGCAGGCTGGACGAGGTCCAGACCGGTCTCGTGCGTGGCGAGGTCTCCCCCGACGACGCGCTCGACGTCGTGCGCGAGGTCCGGGACGAGCTCACCAGGCACCTCGAGGGGCTCTCCGACGAGGTCGTGCAGGTGGTCGGCAAGGACGACTCGCAGCGCAAGACGCTGCGCTCGGCGCTCGCCGAGCAGCGCTCCGGCGCCCGCCCCGACCCCTCGATCATCGGGACCGCCTATCCCGGGTGGACCTTCTTCCCGGTCGCGGCGATGAGCACCGGCGTGTCCGACGGCACCCAGCAGATCGCCTCCGCCTCGGGCGGCGGCGCGACCTCGGGCTACTCCGCGGGCGGCTTCAGCGGCGCCGGCAGCTCCTCCAGCTTCTGAGCGGGCGGTCCCGGTTGACGCCGCGGCCTGCGGGGGCGAGGGTGAACGGGTCGCCGAGCGAAGGAGCCCCACCGTGCACCGCAGAGGTATGCGTCGGATCGTCCCGTCCGCCATGGTCCTGGGGGCGCTGGTCGCCACCCCGTTGGCCGCCGACGCGGCACCCGGCCGCCCGGGTGAGCCTCGGTACACCGAGGGTGCGGCGGGAGCCGGCGACCCCTACCTGCCGCTGGCCGGCAACGGTGGGATCGACGTCGAGCACTACGACCTGGACCTCACCTACACCAACCCTGCGGCGGACGGGCCGCTGGAGGGCGAGCTCGAGGGTGTCGCCACCCTGACGCTCACCGCGACGAAGGACCTCGACTCCTTTAACCTCGACCTGCGCGGTCTCGAGGCCTCGTCGGTCACCGTGGCGGGCAAGCGGGCCCGCTTCCAGACCGAGGGCGACAACGAGCTGGTCATCTCCCCGCGGCCCAAGCTCAAGAAGGGCAGGACGGTCGACGTCGTCGTGACCTACGGCGGCACGACCGGGCGCCCGACCGACCTAGAGGGGGCGCTCTACGGCTGGGTCACCACCCGCGACGGTGCCATGGTCGTGAGCCAGCCGGACGGGTCGGCGACGTGGTTCCCGGTGAGCGACCACCCCACCGACAAGGCGAGCTACAGCTTCGAGATCACCGTGCCGGAGGGCCTGGTGGCGGTGGCGAACGGGACCCTGGAGGGGTCCGAGACGCGCCGGGGACGGACCACCTGGACGTGGGACGCGCCCGACCCGATGGCGGCATACCTGGCGACGGCGTCGGTGGGCGACTTCGAGCTGAGCACCTCCACGACGCCCAGCGGCGTCCCGATCATCGACGCCGTCGACGCCGACCTCCCGCCGTCGGCGTCGGCGGACCTGGCCCTCACCGGCGAGATGATGACGTTCTACGAGGGTCTCTTCGGCGACTACCCCTTCGTGGCCTACGGCGCCATCGTCGACGACGACTCGGTGGGGTATGCCCTGGAGACGCAGACCCGCTCGTTCTTCTCCCGCGCGGCGCGGGAGAGCACGGTCGCCCATGAGCTCGTGCACCAGTGGATCGGCGACGACGTCTCCGTCTACCGGTGGGCCGACATCTGGCACAACGAGGGCTGGGCGACCTACGGCAGCTGGCTGTGGACCGAGGAGCAGGGCGGACGCACGGCGCAGGAGCGTTTCGAGTCGGTCATGGCGATCCCCGCCGACGACAGCTTCTGGGCGCTGGAGATCGGTGACCCGGGGCCGCTCAACCTCTTCCACCCGGCGATCTACAGCCGCTCCGCCGCCATGCTCCACGCGCTGCGCGCCGAGATCGGGGAGGACGCCTTCTGGGCGCTGACCCGCACGGTCGTCGACGACTACGCCGGGAGCAGCATCTCGACGGCGGAGTACGAGGCGTTGGCCGCGCAGGTGTCGGGCCAGGACCTGGACACCTTCTTCGAGGTGTGGCTGCACACCCCGGAGAAGCCGACCGACTGGTAGGCCCCTCGGTCGCTGCCGGAGGTCAGGGGCTGTCGGCACCGCCGTTGACGTTGAGCGTCTCACCCACGACGTAGCTGCTCTCCGGCGAGGCCAGGAAGACGTAGGCGGGAGCCAGCTCGACCGGCTGGCCCGCGCGACCCAGGGGCTGTCCGAGGCCGAACTCGGGGATCGCCTCCTTGGGCTGGCCCTGCACCACCTGCAGCGGGGTCCAGACCGGGCCCGGGGCCACGACGTTGACCCGCACACCCCTCGGGGCGAGCTGCTTGGCCAGCCCCTTGCCGAAGGTGTTCATCGCGCTCTTGGTCATGGCGTAGTCGAGCAGGTGCTCGCTGGGGCTGTAGGCCTGGACCGAGCTGGACAGGACGATCGTCGAGCCCGCCCCCAGGTGCTTGACCGCGGCCCGGCAGATCCAGAACATCGCGTAGACGTTGGTCTTCACGGTGAGGTCGAACTGCTCGTCGCTGATCTCCTCGATCGACGGGCTGGTCACCTGCTTGCCGGCGTTGACGACGAGGGCGTCGAGCCCGCCGAGCCGCTCGACGGCCTGCTCCACGAGGCGCTCGCAGGTCTCCTTGTTGGTCACGTCACCGGGCAGCTGCACGCAGGTGCGTCCCTCCGCCTCGACGAGCTCGCGGATCCGATCGGCGTCCTCCTGCTCGTCCGGCAGGTAGTTGATGGCGACGTCGGCTCCCTCGCGGGCGTAGGCGATCGCCACGGCGCCGCCGATGCCGGAGTCGCCGCCGGTGATGAGCGCGCGGCGCCCCTGCAGCCGGCCGGTGCCGCGGTAGGACGTCTCGCCCCGGTCGGCCGGGGGGTCCAGCTCGGCGTCGAGCCCGGGCATGGGCTGGTCCTGCTCGGGTGGGGAGACGCGCGGGTGGCGGGTCGTCGGGTCGTCGAAGGTGAGGTGGTCGGTCTTCTGGGCCATGCCTGAATTCTGCCCCGCCCCTCCGACAGACGCAGCGAGCGCCCGCACCGTTCGGTGCGGGCGCCCGGGGTATGCCGTGGGCCGGGTCAGCCGGTCAGCGTCTCGGTGTCGATGACGGCGCGGTAGCGCACGTCACCGGAGACGACCTTGTCGTAGTAGTCGTCGACCTGGCCGGCGTCGATGACCTCGACCGTCGCGGTGATGCCGTGCTCGCCGCAGAAGTCGAGCATCTCCTGAGTCTCCGGGAGGCCGCCGATCATGTTGCCCTTGATCGACCGGCGGTTGGTGAGCATCGAGAAGGCGCTGACCTCCAGCGAGTCCTCCGGGGCGCCGACGTTGGCCAGGACCCCGCCGCGGTCGAGCAGACCCATGTAGGAGTCCAGCGGGATGCCCGAGCCCACGGTGTTGACCAGCAGGTCGAAGCTGCCGGCGAGCTCCTCGAAGGCGGTGCCGTCCTCGGTGGGACGGAAGTCCTTGGCGCCGAACGACATACCGTCCTGCTTCTTGCTGTCCGTGCGGCTCAGGACGGTCACGTCGGCGCCCATGGCGGAGGCGATCTTCACCGCGACGTGGCCGAGGCCGCCCATGCCGATGACGCCGACGCGGGAGCCCGGGCCCACACCGTTCTCCTTGAGCGGGTGGTAGGTCGTGATGCCGGCGCACAGCAGCGGCGTCACCCCGGCGTAGTCGGACTCGTCGTAGGAGTCGGGGACCTTGACGACGAAGTCGTCGCGGACGACGACCTCACCGCTGTAGCCGCCCTTGGTGGTCTCGCCGTGGTAGTCCTCCGCGCCGTAGGTCTGGACGGCGCCCTTGGCGCAGTACTGCTCCTCGCCGTCCTTGCAGGCGGCGCACTCGCCGCACGAGTCGACGAGGCAGCCGACGCCGACGACGTCTCCGACCTTGTGGTCGATCACGTCGGAGCCGACCTCGAGGACGGTGCCGAGGATCTCGTGACCGGGGGTGAGCGGGTAGAGCGCCTCGCCCCACTCGCCACGCTTCATGTGGATGTCGCTGTGGCAGATGCCCGCCCAGCGGATGTCGATGCGCACGTCGTCAGCGCGCAGGTCGCGGCGGTCGATCTGGACACGCTCGAAGCCGGCGTCGGCCGATGCGGCGGCGAGTGCTGGAGTGGTGGTCGTCACTGATGCTCCTCGGTGGGGTTCGGTGAACAGCGAAGCCGCGACGGACGTCGCGGCTCTCAGTCTGTCCAACCGCCCGCCGGGCGCACAGATTCCCGCCTCACCGCCGGAATTCGACTACTGGTCTGCTCGCCATGGCAGACAAACCAGTAGTCGAATTCGTGCAGGAGGGCGGGCGGGAGCGGGTCAGCCCTGGCTGAAGGCGGCGTCGAAGGACGCCGTGGAGGGCGGGTAGTCCAAGGCCCGGAGGAAGTCCAGCGCCTCCTTCGCACCGTGCAGCCGGTCCATGCCGGCGTCCTCCCACTCCACCGAGATGGGACCGGTATACCCGGCGCCGGCGAGCGCGCGGAAGCAGTCCTCCCAGGGGACGTCGCCGCGGCCGGTGGAGACGAAGTCCCAGCCGCGCCGCTGGTCGCCCCAGGGCAGGTGGCTGCCCAGCCGCCCGTTGCGCCCGTTGCCGATCCGCATCCGGGTGTCCTTGCAGTCCACGTGGTAGATCCGGTCCGCGAAGTCGGTGATGAAGCCCACCGGGTCGATGTCCTGCCACATCATGTGGCTGGGGTCCCAGTTGAGCCCGAAGGCCTCGCGGTGCCCGATCGCCTCGAGGGTGCGCACGGTGGTCCAGTAGTCGTAGGCGATCTCGCTGGGGTGCACCTCGTGGGCGAAGCGCACGCCGCACTCGTCGAAGACGTCGAGGATCGGGTTCCACCGGTCCGCGAAGTCCTGGTAGCCGGCCTCGATCCGCTCGGCCGGGACCGGCGGGAACATCGCGACGTACTGCCAGACCGAGGAGCCGGTGAAGCCGACGACGGTGTCCACGCCCATCCGCTGCGCCAGCCGCGCGGTGAGCTTCAGCTCCTCGGCGGCCCGCTGCCGGACCCCCTCGGGGTCCCCGTCGCCCCACACCTTCTGCCCGACGATCGCCTGGTGCCGCTCGTCGATGGGGTCGTCGCAGACCGCCTGCCCCTTGAGGTGGTTGGAGATCGCCCAGCACTCCAGGCCGTGGCGGCGCAGGATCTCCAGCCGACCCTCGACATACTCCTCGTCGTCCCAGCGCCAGGCGTCCAGGTGCTCGCCGGAGACCGCGATCTCGAGCCCGTCGTAGCCCCACCCGGCGGCGAGCTCGGCCACCTCCTCCAGGGTGAGGTCGGCCCACTGCCCGGTGAAGAGGGTGAACGTGCGTGCCATGTCGTGCTCCTTGTCGCTCTCGTCGGTCACGGTGCCACGTCGAGCGGTATACCGCCGCGCGCGCTGCTCGTCTCGATCGCCTCGAGGACCCGCTGCACGGCGAGCCCGTCGGCGAAGCTGGGGTGGATCTGCT
This sequence comes from Serinicoccus hydrothermalis, assembly GCF_001685415.1. NCBI lineage: Bacteria > Bacillati > Actinomycetota > Actinomycetes > Micrococcales > Ornithinimicrobiaceae > Serinicoccus > Serinicoccus hydrothermalis. The sequence continues at coordinate 1,032,557 of NZ_CP014989.1, forward strand.
CGCCGGTGCCGATGGCGCGCAGGAGGTCGGCGGCCTGGGAGGTGAAGGTCGAGTCCCAGCCGAGGACGTGGCCGGGCGGCCACCAGGCGCCGGCGTAGGGCTGGTCCGCCTCGGTGACCAGGACGCGCGTGGGTCCCTGCACCGGGCCCTCGCCGACCTCGCAGACCTCGAGCTCGTTGAGCCGCTCCAGGTCGAAGCGGATCGAGCCGGTGGTGCCGTAGACCTCGATCATCAGCGAGTTCTTGCGGCCGGTGGCCATCCGGCTCACCTCGAGGCTGGCGACCACGCCGGAGGGGGTGTGCAGGGTGGCCCAGGCCGCGTCGTCGACGGTCACCTGCTCGAGCTCGCCGCTCGCGTCACCGTCCTCCCCCGGGCGCTCGGTGACGAAGGTGCGCAGCTCGCCGCGCACCGCGCTCACCGGCTCGCCAAGCAGGAAGTGCAGCTGGTCGACGGCGTGCGAGCCGAGGTCGCCGAGCACCCCGGAGCCGGCGGTCTCCTTGCGCAGCCGCCAGGTCATCGGCGCGTCCGCGTCGGCGAGCCAGTCCTGCAGGTAGGCGAGGCGGACCTGCCGCACGTCGCCGATCCGTCCCCGCGCGATGAGGTCGCGGGCGAGCGCCAGCGCGGGGACCCTGCGGTAGTTGTGCCCGAGCATCGAGCGCCCGGCGCCGGGCGCGGACGCGGCGGCCACGAGCCGTTCGCAGTCGGCGACCGTGTTGGCCAGCGGCTTCTCCACGAGCACGTGCTTGCCCGCGGCGAGCGCGGCGAGCGCCACCTCGGCGTGCAGGTGGCCGGGGGTGCAGACGTCGACGACGTCGATGTCGTTGCGCTCCACCACCTCGCGCCAGTCGGTCGCGGTCCGGGCCCAGCCGAGCTCGGCGGCGGCCGCCTCGAGGGCCGCCTCGTCCCGGCCCACGAGCGTGTCCATCCGCACCGCGGGCACGTCGGGGTAGAACGCCCCGACGTTGCGCCAGGCGTTGGAGTGCGCGCGGCCCATGAAGGAGTAGCCGATGACGGCCACCCCGAGGGCCTGTCCGGTGGCCGGACGCAAAGCCTGTCCGGTCGCGGCGTGGGGGCTACCCCAGGACTGCTCGGTCATAGATCGTCCCCTCCGGTCAGGGACCGCAAGAAGGCCAGGCCGTCGGCGGCCAGGGCGTCCTGGGTCGGGGCCAGCGGCCGCCAGATGGAGGCGGCGGTGGCGATGGTGTCGTTGTCGGCGGTGAAGCTCTCGATGTCGAGCGGGCCGGCATACCCGACCTCGTCCAGCGCCCGGAGCAGCGCGACCCAGTCGGTCTGGTCGCCACCGGGGGCGCCGCGGTCGTTGCCGCAGACCTGCACGTGCACGAGGTGCTCGCCCGCCCGGCGGATCGCGTCGGCGGAGTCCCGCTCCTCGATGCCCAGGTGGTAGGTGTCCAGCGCCAGCCCGAGGTGCGTGCCCAGGAGGCCGCTCAGTCCCTCGAGCGCCTGGTCGACCGTGTTGACCAGCGAGGTCTCGTAGCGGTTGAGCGGCTCAATGCCGATCCGCACGTCCGCCGCAGCGGCGTGCTCGACCACGGGCGCGAGGTTGTCGCGCCACTGGGCGTAGGCGCTCTCCCGCTGGGCCGGCGACATCCGCCACACCCGGCCGGTGGCGGCGTAGAACGGGCCGCAGACCGCGGGCGCCCCGATGCCGTGCGCGAGGTCGATGCAGGCGCGCAGGTAGTCCTGGGTGGCGGCGACGGTCGAGGCGTCGGCCTCGACCAGGTCGCGACCCGGAGCCATCGCGCCCACGACGTATGCCCGGAGCCCGGTCTCCTCCAGCGCCGCCCGGGTGGCGGCGACGGTGAGGTCGCCGGGCTGCTCCAGCGGGAGCTCGACCGCGTCGAAGCCGAGGGCCGCGACGCGGTCGAGCACCTCCCGGGCCTGGGCGTCGCGCAGCGGCGACGTCCAGACCCAGGTGTTGACGCCGATCGGCCTCACGGGATGACGCGGTCCTGCCAGACCTGCGGGTAGCCGGGCAGGTCCTCGCCGCCGAACTTGGCGTAGTGCCCGTCGGGCATGCCCTCGTTGGCGGCCAGGAAGTCGCCGCGCTCCTCCTCGGTGATCGGCACCTGCGGGAGCACCCACTCGGTGGGCACCTCCTCGCCGGCGAAGATCATCTCCGTGGCCAGCAGCGGGGTGCGCCACTGGAAGTTGGAGTAGACCGGGGCAAGGCCGGTGAGGCCGGTGTCCTCCCACTTGCGCAGGAAGCTCATCTCGTCCTCGCCGGTCATGACCGGGTAGTCCTGGCCGGCGTCCTCGAAGGCCTCGATCGCGGCGACGGCGCCGTCCCCGGCGTCCATCCACACGCCCTGGACCTCGCCGGTGGCGAGCTCGTCGGAGAGGATGCTCTTGATCTCGGCCGGGTCGGCGCCGGTGAAGAAGTCGACCGCCTCGATGCCGTTCTCCTCGAAGATCCGCTCGGCGGCGGCCCAGCGGTTCTCCAGCACGTCGACGCCGGGCAGGATGCGCAGCGCGACGACCTTGTCGCCCTCGGAGAGGTTCTCCGAGAGGAACTCGGCGGTGTCGATGCCCCAGGCATACCCGCCGATGGGGTGGATGAAGGTGGTCGGGCAGTCGGTCTCGACGCCGCGGTCGAAGACGACGACCGGCTTGCCGGTGTCGCAGGCCCGCTCGACCGCCGGGGTGATGGCGGCCGTCGAGTTCGGCGAGATGACGAAGGCGTCGCAGTTGCCCTCGGCGATGAAGTAGTCGATGTCCGCGATCTGGGTGTTGTCGTCGTCCTGGGCGTCGCGGGTCTCCATCTCGGAGATGACGCCGGACTCCTGGAGCACGCCGAGCTGCTCGTTCATGGTGATCCAGCCGGTCTGGCGCCAGGGGTTGGAGATCGAGGCGTTGGCGAAGCAGACCTTCTTGGCTCCCTCGGAGGCGAACTCGGAGGTGTCGGTCATCTCGCCGTCGATGTACTGCAGGTAGGGCTGCTCGGGGTCGCCCTCGAAGGTCGCGGAGCGCTGCTCGTCCTGGGTGTCGTAGTCGGCCTGGACGAACCACTCGTCGCTGCTCTCCTCCTCTCCCCCGGCGTCGCCCTCGTCGCCGCCCTCCTCGGCGGCGGCGTCGTCCTCGGCGGACTCGGTCACGGCCGGGTCGTCGAGGGAGGAGTCGGTGGAGCACGCCGCCAGCAGGGCCAGCGCGCTGAGGGCGGCGACGGTGCCGCCCGCTCGGGTGGTGCGCATCATGCATCTCCTTGGGTGGGGTTGTCGGCTTTCGGGGTCTGCGGGGTGGGGCGGGTGCGCTGCCGCTGGCCGGCGGCCCAGGCGCGGGCCCCGGCGGCGACGGCGACGATGATGATCACGCCCTGGACGGTGTCCCTCCAGGTGGAGGCGACGCCGACGAAGTTGAGGAGGGTGAAGAGCAGCTCGAGGGCGAAGGCCCCGGCGGCGGCCGAGAGCACCCAGCCGCGCCCGCCGCCGAGGACCACGCCGCCGACGACGACGGCGGTGATGGCGGTGAACTCGTAGCCCTGCCCTACGGAGGGGTGGACGCCGGCATACCCGACGAGGATGATCCCCGAGATGGTCGCGGCGAGCGAGGACAGGATGAAGGCGCGGGTCTTGAGCCACCACGTGGCCGAGCCGGACAGGCGCACCGCCTCGGGGTTGTCGCCGACGGCGACGAGGGTGCGGCCGAAGGGGCGGCGCATGAGCCACAGCGCGGCGAGCGCCAGGACGAGCAGGATGATCGCGGGATAGGGGATGACCTCGAGCACCGGGACGCCCTCGATGCCGCCGCGGCCGATCTGCCGGAAGGTGTCGACCGGGTTGCCGGTGGCGGCGCCGCCGGTGAGGTAGAAGACCAGCCCGGACAGGGCGAGCATCGTGCCGAGGGTGACGATGAAGCTGGGGACCCGCAGGATCGTCGTGGCCAGCCCGTTGACGACGCCGACGAGAGCGCCGAGCGCGAGCATGAGCAGCAGGCCGGGCAGGATCCGCGCCTCGTCCTGCCCGATGAAGTTGCCAGCGATGACGACCTGCATGGAGACGACGGCGGCCATCGAGAGGTCGAACTCACCGGAGACGATGACGAAGTACTGCCCCATCGCGGCGATCGCGACCGGTGCGGTGCGGCCGATGAAGCGGATGAGCGAGCCGGGCTCGCCGAAGCTGGGGTTGGCGGCGATGACCGCGATGAGCAGGACCGCGACGAGGACGAAGACGGCGCCGCCGGGGGTGCGCAGGGAGCGCAGCGCACGCCCGGCGGTGCCGCCCTGGTGCCACGGGAGCTCGGGGCGGGCGGTGCCGCGGGTGGTGGAGGTGGCGGCGGTCATCGGGTCGCTCCCGCGGTCGTGGGGGCGAGGGTATGCCGTCCGCCGCCGTCGTCGGGCGGGTGCGCGAAGCGGGGTGGCCGGGTGTCGGTGGAGCGGCGGGCATACACGGCGACGGCGACGACGATGACCAGGCCGCGGACGATGTCGCGCAGGAAGGCGTTGAGCTCCATGACGCCCATGACGTTGTCGAGGACGGCGAAGATCGCGACGCCGCCGAGGGTGCCGAGGATGTTGCCCTTGCCGCCGGCGAGGACGGTGCCGCCGAGGACGACCGCCGCGATGGACATGAGGTCGTAGCCGCCCTGGGAGCCGATGGTGGGGCTGCCGACGGAGAGACGGGCGAGCAGCAGCAGCCCGGCCATGCCGGCGAGCACCGAGCAGAGCACGTGCGCGAGGATGAGCGGCGGCTGGGTGCGGACGCCGGAGAGGCGCGCGACCTCGCGCTGCCCGCCGACGGCATACAGGTGGTGGCCGATGCGGGTGCGGCGCAGGAGCAGGATCACGAGGACGGCGCAGCCGAGCATGATGAGCGTGGAGAGCGGGACCGGGCCGATGTTGAGGGCGCCGATGAGGCGGAAGTCGCGCGGCGCGGAGCCGGCCGAGCCGCGGTAGTTGGTGCCGAGGTAGCCCGCGAGGATGAGGCCCATGCCGAGCGTGGCGATGAAGCCATGGACGTGCAGGTAGGTCACGACCAGGCCGTTGACCAGGCCGATGAGCGCGGAGACGCCGAGGGCGGCGGCGACGGCGAGCGGGACGTTGGAGGTCTGGCCGGCCATGATGACGCCGCCGACGAGGCTGGCGAGGCTGGTGACGTAGGGCACCGAGAGGTCGAGGCTGCCGCCGAGGATGACCAGGGTCTGGCCGATGGCGATGAAGCCGAGGATCGAGGTGCCGGTGAGGATGGCCGAGATGTTGCCGCCGGAGAAGAAGTTGCGGCCCTCGACGCCGGTGATGACCGCGCCGAGGACGACGACGAGCACGAGGACGAGGTAGACGATCCCGGTGCTGGTGAGGCGGGTGGGAAGGAACCTCATGCGGCGCCCTCCTCGGCCTCGTGGGCGCCGGTGGCCAGGGCCAGGACGTCCTCCTCGGAGGCGCCGGCGGGCAGCTTGCCCGCCAGTCGGCCGTCGCGCATGACGAGGATGCGGTCGGACATGCCGATGACCTCGGGCAGCTCGCTGGAGACCATGAGGATGCCGACGCCGTCGGCGGCCAGGCCGCGCATGAGCTCGTAGATGCCGTGCTTGGCGCCGACGTCGATGCCGCGGGTGGGCTCGTCCATGAGCATGACCTGCGGGTCGGTCGACAGCCAGCGCGCGAGGACGACCTTCTGCTGGTTGCCGCCGGAGAGGAACTGCACCTCCTGGTCCATCGCGCGGGCCGAGACCTCGAGGGAGGAGAAGACGCCGGGCATACCGGCGCGGGCCTGGGGGGTGCGGCCGGGGAAGACCGAGCGGACGACGCCGAGGGCGTTGTCGAGGATCGACTGGCCGAGGGCCAGACCCTTTGCCTTGCGGTCCTCGGTGATGAGCGCGAGGCCGCGGCGGATCGCCTGGCGGGGCGAGGTGGTGCGCGTCGTCGTGCCGGCGAGCGTCATGGTGCCGCGGGTGAGCGGGGTGACGCCGAAGACGGACTCGACGAGCTCGGTACGGCCCGAGCCCTGGAGCCCGGCGAGACCGACGATCTCCCCGGCGCGCAGCTCGAGGTCGATGCCGTCGACATACCCGTTGCCGGAGCCGGAGAGGGTGAGCACCGGTTCGCCCACCTCGGCGCCCTCCGATCTCGCGGGGAAGTAGCCGGACATCTCGCGGCCGACCATGAGGCGGACGAGGGCGGACTCGTCGAGCTCGGACGCGGGCTGGGTGGTGACCTGCTGGCCGTCCTTGAGGACGGTGATGGTGTCGCAGAGGTCGAAGATCTCCTTGAGCCGGTGCGAGACGTAGAGGATCGCGACGTCGCGCTCGAGGAGGCGGCGGATGATGGCGTAGAGCAGCTCGACCTCGTGGTCGGCGAGGGCGGCGGTCGGCTCGTCCATGGAGATGATGCGTGCGTCGTAGCTCACCGCCTTGGCGATCTCGACGATCTGCTGCTCGGCGACCGAGAGGGAGCGGACGGTGCGGGCGGGGTCGAGGCCGGTGACGCCGAGCCCGTCGAGCAGCTCGGCGGTATGCCGGGTCATGGCCGCGGTGTCGACCAACGGGCCTCGGCGCGGCTCACGACCGAGGTAGATGTTCTCCGCCACGGTGCGGTCGGGCAGGAGGTTGAACTCCTGGAAGACCGTCGAGAGGCCTGCCTGCTGTGCCTGGACCGGGTGGGTGAAGTGCTGGGCCTGGCCGTCGATCTCGACGGTGCCCTCGTCGGGCTGGTGCACGCCGGCGAGGACCTTCATGAGGGTGGACTTGCCGGCGCCGTTCTCCCCCACGAGGCCGTGGACCTGGCCGGGGTGCAGCTCGAGGGTCACGTCCTCGAGGACGGCGTTGCCGAAGAAGCGCTTGGTCAGCCCGCTGGCGCGCAGCACGGGTTGGCGCGGCGGTGTGCTGTCCGTCGGTGCGACGGCGTCGTTGGACGTCACGGGAGCGACTATGGCACGGGTTCGACGCTTTTGTCGAGAGTTCGGCAAAAGTTGTCTCTTGCTCATGCAGAAGGGCCCGTGGTCTACTTCCAGTCGTGCGGACCAGCGACGTCTTCGAGCTCCTGCGGGACGGCCGACCCCGGACCCGGGCGCAGCTCGCGGAGGAGACCGGGATGGCCCGGTCGACCGTCGCGGCGCGCGTCGACACGCTGCTGCGCATGGGGCTCGTGGCACCGGTCGGAGGTGCGCGGTCGACCGGCGGTCGGCCGCCATCGCTCATCGCGCTCAACCCCGCGGCGCGCGTCGTCGCCGGGGTCGACGTGGGTGCGACGCACGCCGTGGCGGCCCTGACGGACCTCGGCGGGACGGTGCTCGGCGAGCGCCGGGCGGAGCTGGACGTGGCCGACGGGCCGGAGGTCGTGCTCGGCTGGGTGACCGCCGTGGTCGGCGAGCTGCTGGTCGAGGCGCGGCGGCCCGTCGCTGACCTGGCGGCGATCGGGCTCGGGCTGCCCGGGCCGGTCGAGCACTCGACCGGGCGGCCGATCAACCCGCCGATCATGCCGGGGTGGGACCGGTATGACGTGCCTGCCCACCTGCAGCGCACGTATGCCGTGCCCGTCCTCGTCGACAACGACGTCAACATCATGGCGCTCGGCGAGCGGGGCGCCTTCCTGCCCGACGTGGACGACCTGATCTTCGTCAAGGTGGCGACCGGCATCGGCGCTGGCATCATCTCGGGGTCACGGCTGCAGCGGGGGGCCCAGGGGACGGCGGGTGACCTGGGGCACGTGCGGGTCAGCAGCGGCAAGAGCGTCATGTGCCGGTGTGGCAACGAGGGGTGCCTCGAGGCGATCGCGGCCGGGCCCGCGCTGGCGGGGGCGCTGGCTGGCGGCGGCGTGGCGGTCGACTCGACTGCGGGGGTGGTGAAGCTGGTGCGCGCCGGAAACGGCTCAGCCGTGCAGGAGGTGCGCCGCGCGGGCCGCGACATCGGCGAGGTGCTGGCGACGATGGTCAACCTCATGAACCCGTCGGTGGTGGTGATCGGCGGCCGCCTCGCCGATGCCGGCGAGCACCTGCTGGCGGGAATCCGGGAAGTGGTCTACCAGCGATCGCTGCCGCTGGCCACCGAGCATCTGCGGATCGTGGCCTCGAAAGCTGGGGCTCAGGCTGGCGTGCTCGGGGCGGCCACGATGGCCGCAGAGCATGTTCTGTCGCCGGAAGCGATCGAGGCGGCCAGCCTCAACCTTGCCTAGGCCGCGCATGGGGAGACCGCCCGGTTCTGGTCATTCGTCCAGCGCTTCCCTAGTGGCACTGACCTCCGAGAATGCCCGGTCTACCTTTCGAGCCCAGAGTTTCCTCTCGCAAACTTGCCACACCAACACCGCGAATGCCAATGGCGCAGCCATTAATACCAACAACGCATGTGGAAGAGGCATCAGATTAACCAAGTCGGAACCCAGCAAAAACATACTGCCGATGATTGCACCAAGAGAACCGGCCACGACACCCCAATGAAAGCGCGTGGAAACAACCATTCCTCGATTCACAACCAACGCCAAACGACGTCTAAAGAGCCATTTCTCGATACACATGTGTAGGCACACCCCAACGCCACACACCAACGCCAGCACCAAGAGCAACGTGGTTCGCATTTGACCCGAAGGAGGCAGGATCGGGCTAGGCGCAAGAACTACTACCATCGCGAGCAGCAACCACGCCGCACCAACGACCATGAGCCCAGCGTCGTTGCGCTCCTTGAGCGAGCGCCGCCCGTCGAAAACCGTTCGAATCTGCACAAACAAGCCCACCGAGAGAAAGGCAGCAAACACAATAAATCCAACTGCCGCCGAGCCCCAGGAGGGCCAAGCCACTTGCCCAAGAATCCTCTGAACCCCCGACTGCATGGGAGGCGCCCAGAAATGCATGGAGTAGATCGCGACGAGAATTGAAGCAAGGGAGATGCAATAGACAACAACCATCCCACGCGAAGGAAACTTGAAACCCACCAATGGCAACAACCCTCGGATTTCCTTGACGACTGCGCTCACGAACGACGCGAATGTGCCTAGCGCCGCCCAAAAGCCTATCCACCAGGGCAGCCCAGCATCGGGAATAAATGCGGTTCCGACCGTTGCGTTCGAGAAGAACGCCATCAAGGCGGCAGGCATCGCAACTATCTTGCCAAAGCGGGCGAACTCGAGCGCCAGGCGACGCCAGAATGGGGCAGTAATTCTCCTCCACCCGGTCAGAGCCAGCGCGCAGCGCTCACCGAGGACCTTGAGCCACCACCCCAGCAGGAGAATTTCCACGCCACGCTGGGGTATGGAGACCCAAGCTTCCAGGCGGTCAACTGAACGCCGTGTGATCGCCTGGCTCCGCACTAGCTCGCGTTGCGTTACCTCCCCCAGCCCCCAGGCCATGAGCGCCAGTCTCTCGCCGTCGCTCAGAGGACTGGTTCCGGAGTTGGGCTTCGGGTACAGGTCTGCAACCTCGTCTGCCCAGAACGGAAGGCTACGCTCACGCCACTTGCGCTGCTCCAGCGCTTTCCACAACAGGTCAGGTACGCGCTCCCACTCCGTCGCTACGTACGCGCGAGACGTCGCCCAAAGCAACAGGAGGAAGAGAGCTAGCAGGAGAATAGAAGCCAACTTTCCGGCGTGAATCCAGAGTTCGACCAGCATCAACATGCCCTTCCTTGTCCACGGCGTCCAGTGACAAGGCGATGACATCATCGAGCACTGACACACCTGGCAGAACTCGAGACGAGGCAAGGTGATGGCAGCCTTTCCGGGCGCGCTCCTACCCCGCTGCTACTGTCGCGGACGCGAATAGGTCCGCAGGCATGGGCTGGGCTAGTTTCCACGTGACCGCGATGGGGCGCTCGCCTCGGTGGGATATGTAGGTCGCTGGGCCGAGGTACAGGTAGGGGCTCGTTCCGAACTCGTCCTTCTGCTCCTCCCGCACGAAGAGCAACACAGTGCTCGTGCCGTTGATGTAACGCTGCCCAGTCTTGGACCGCTCGGTCGTCGTCGACTGACTCTCCCAGTGAAAGAGCTCTCGGCTGATGGGGTAGTCCTGATACATGGTCGTCGGCGAGAACCGCTCTTCCGTCTTACGCAGGGTGATGAAGAACGCGTCGACGTTGAGCTCCGGCACATGAAGGACGCCCTCGCGAAACGAGTTGGGCTTGCGGTTGAACGACGCGTAGCCCAGCGCCGCCAGGACCTCCTCGCGCTGGTAACGCGCGTGCACCTGAAGTGGCAAGTCGGCAAGGGGCCAAGGGGTAGGTCCCACAGGGCGCTCCGCCTCATCGAAGGCGAGCTCGATGACGGCCCTCATCTCGTCCACCATGTCGGGTGTCTGCTGCAGCTCTGACAGCCCAGCCTCGACAGACTCGTGCCCTCCCCCATCGGGCCAGAGCGTGAAGAAGAGCATCTGCGCAAGCTTCTCCTCGGCCACCGACAGTCCCGCGCGTCCAGGCTCAGCCAGCAGTGCGGCATACCCCTCGCGACGCACAGGATCGTCAACGTGGGCGAGCGCACGCACCCGCTTCGCCAAGACACGCTCGATCTCGCTCGGCTCATCATCCAGGTGACCCGCATCGCGGCGCAGCTCGGTCCACGACTTCGTGCCCTTGCGCAGGATGTCACAGAGGTTGTAGCCCGACTCGTCGACGAAGGCGCCCAGCGTCGTGTCCTTGCCACTCGCTCGCAGCTGGTTAACCAGATGCGCCCATCTCGCGCTGAGCTGTGTCTTGAGGCTGCGGAGCACAGTCTCCTGCGCGCGGCGGTCCAGCACGATCTGGCAGCCCGAAGGCAGGTAGGGGAAGCCGTCCTCCAGGTCGCGGGTTAGTCGGCGACGAGGTCGACCGGTCAGGGCGGCGAGCTTCGCGTCGAACCGGAACTCTGTGCGCTGGTTGCCGACGAAGTCGAGCACGGTGAGAACCGGCTTGTCGGGACGCTGCCGCAGGCCTCGACCCAACTGCTGCAGAAAGACTGTGGCGCTGTCCGTTGGCCGCAGGAAGAGGAGCGTGTCGACGTCAGGGATGTCCACACCCTCGTTGAAGAGGTCGGCGGTGAAGAGAATGCTGAGTCGGCCAGCTCGCAGGTCACTGAGGGCGGCCTCACGCTCTGCTCCTGGCGTCGTGCCACTCACTGACCGAGCTGGGATTCCTGCCTCGGTGAAGACCTTGGCCATGTAGGCGGCGTGCTGAACACCCACGCAGAAGCCGAGCGCCCGCATACCGTGCACATCGAGGACCTTGTCGCCCAGCTCTCGCAAGATGATGCGGGCCCGCGCCTCATTACCGGTGTAGAGCTGACCGAGCTGTTCTTCGTCGTAGCGGCCCCTCACCCAGCTGACGTCACTGAGGTCGGTGCCATCCGACGCCATGAAGTAGTGGAACGGGCAGAGGATGCCGGCCTGAAGCGCCTCCCAGAGGCGCAGCTCGGCGGCAGTGCGGCCGTCGAAGTAGGCACGGACGTCGAAGCCGTCGGTCCGCTCGGGAGTGGCGGTCAGCGCCAGGAGCTCACGTGGCTGCAGCTGGCTGAGGATGTCCTGGTAGCTCTTCGCTGCGGCGTGGTGGAACTCATCGATGACGACGACCTCGAAGTGGCGCGGATCGAGGTTTCCCACGCCGTAGGAGTTGAGCGACTGCACGCTCGCGAAGACGTGCTGCCAGCGCTCAGGACGCGCGCCGTCGACATAGAGCTCACCGAAGGAAGCATCCGCGAGCACCTCTTGGTAGGCGCGTCGCGACTGCTCCAGGATCTCCTTGCGGTGAGCCACGAAGAGAAGCGCGGGGTAGCGCTTGATGGATGGGTCGGCGAGTCGGCGGTAGTCCAACGCCGCGATGATCGTCTTCCCTGTACCTGTCGCCGCAACAACGAGGTTGCGGTGTCTCCCGTGCAGTTGTCGCTCGGCCTCGAGCGCATCAAGGATGTGTTGTTGATAGGCGTAGGGCCGCACGTCGAGGCCGGACAGCGTCCACCCTGTGTCGGGGCGGACCTTGCCACCGGCAACTGCCAGCGCATCATCGAGGCGGTCTCGGTCTGCGACGTCGTTCGGGTCGTAGGGCACGAAGCTCGGGTCATTCCAGTAGGTCTCGAACGTGCCCGAGAACTTCTCGAGGAGGTGAGGTGTCGCGACCCGGGACAGTCGCACGTTCCACTCCAGCCCATCCAGGAGAGCACTACGCGAGAGGTTCGACGAGCCGACGTATGCCGTGTCGTAGCCGGTCTTGCGGTGGAACATCCATGCCTTGGCGTGCAGCCGTGTCTTGGCTTCGTCGAAGTGGATGCGAACTTCTGCACCGAAGTCCTGGACGAGGCGGTCCACGGCACGACGTTCGGTCGCCCCCATGTATGTCGTGGTGATGACTCGCAGCTGAGCGCCGCGATCTCTGAGCGCTCGTAGGTCGTCCTCAATCACCCGGAGTCCGTGCCACTTCACGAAGGCGCACAACAGATCCACCTGGTCGGCAGATGCAAGCTCGGCCCGGATTTCGGCACCGAGGCTTGGCTCCCCCTTGACATTGGTCAGGAGGGCGGCGTTGCTGAGAGGTGTTGCGGGGCGGGGAAGCTCCGGCCCGTCGCTAGTAGCCTGCACGCTCACGAGGTTGCGAACCGGTGGATGCACCGTCCGCTCGCTCGCTAGCTGATCGACAACACGATTGACCAGATCGACCCGCGCGTCCTCACGTACACCACGCAGCACATCGCGTATGACGTCGGCCACGTGGCGAGCAAGAACGTCCGCCTGCTCCGCGTCCTCAACTGGCTGCATCCGGGCCGCAACCAAAGCCTCGTCATGAAGCTCGCCTGCAAGGAGACGCGTCACCAGACGCTCATAGATCCCCTCATGCATGGCTTTAGCTTGTCAGACCGCGCTGCGGGGCGAGCCCATGAAAACGTCGAGTGTGTCGACAGAATGCACGGCGCCCAGATCGCCCTGAGGCGCGAGTCGTCTACCTGCGATTTTCGGAGTGAGCCCATGCAACAACCGCCTACGACCCCCCGTGCCGCTGGCGGCGCTGTCTCGCCTGAGAGCGCGAGACAGCGCCAACCATTACTCGTCGCGCACTCCCTTGTGAGGCTTATCGCTCACGTTGAGGATCCGCCCCGTGTTGCTGTCTCTCTTCACCCAAGTTCCGTTGGGGTGGCGGAACTCGCTTCGGGAGCGCACGGGGCCGCGACGGTAACCGCGTCCAGTGTTCTTGGCCATGATCATCACCTCCTTGGCCGCTCGATCACTTGGCGATCGAGCAGGGGTGCGCCATGATGGAGGCTCCTGTTCGACAGGGAGCCAGTGGACACCCACTGCTCGTCGGGCCCGGCGGTGCAACGCCGGGCCCGACTCTCTTGAGTTCTCAGCTGCAGCCGCTGGTGCTGCCGCAACCCTCGCAGACGTAGCAGGAGCCAGCCGGACGCATCTTCGTCCCGCAGGTCATGCAGATCGGCGCGTCGGCGACCTTGCCCTGGAACTGCTCGAGCAGCTCGGCAGAGGAGTGGATCTCCGCGTCAGCCTTGCGGGCGTCAGCGGCGCCGGCACCGGACTGGTCGGCGATCTCCTCCTTCTTCTCCGCCTTCTTGGCCGGAGTGGTGGCCGCGCTCTGGCTGTAGTTCTCCAACTCGTCCTCGTAGTCCTCGTCGTCGCTGGAGGACTCGAGCGGGGCATACGACCCGGTCTCCAGCTGGCGGGCCCGCTCCTCGGCGGTGTGAATGCCCATGAACGAGCGGGTCTCGAAGTCCAGGTAGTCCAGCGCCAGGCGGCGGAAGACGTAATCCATGATCGACTGCGCCATGCGCACGTCCGGGTCGTCAGTCATACCGGCCGGCTCGAAGCGCAGGTTGGTGAACTTCTCGACGAAGGTCTCCAGCGGCACGCCGTACTGCAGGCCGATCGACACGGCGATCGAGAAGGCGTCCATGACGCCGGCCAGGGTCGAGCCCTGCTTGCCGAACTTGAGGAACAGCTCGCCCAGGTCACCGCTCTCGTAGGTGCCGGCGGTGAGGTAGCCCTCCGCGCCGCCCACTGCGAAGCTCGTGGTCTGGCTGGCCCGGCGCTTCGGGAGCCGCTTGCGGACGGGGCGGTACTCCACGACCTTCTCGACCGGAGCCTCTACCTCGTCGGCCTTCTTCTCCTTGTCCGCCTTGCCGTCGGACAGCGGCTGGCCGACCTTGCAGTTGTCGCGGTAGACCGCGAGCGCCTTGAGGCCGAGCTTCCAGCCCTGCAGGTAGACCTCGGCGATGTCCTCCACCGTGGCCGACTCCGGCAGGTTGACGGTCTTGGAGATCGCGCCGGAGAGGAACGGCTGCACCGCGGCCATCATCCGCACGTGGCCCATCGGGCGGATCGCCCGCGCACCCATGGCGCAGTCGAAGACCTCGTAGTGCTCCGGCTTGAGGCCCGGGGCGTCGATGACGTGGCCGTTCTCGGCGATGAACTCGACGATCGCCTCGATGGTCTCGTCGGCATACCCCAGGCGGTTGAGCGCCCGCGGGATGGTCTGGTTGACGATCTGCATCGAGCCGCCACCGACGAGCTTCTTGAACTTCACCAGCGAGAAGTCAGGCTCGATGCCGGTGGTGTCGCAGTCCATCATGAAGCCGATGGTGCCGGTGGGGGCCAGCACCGACGCCTGCGCGTTGCGGTAGCCGTTCTTCTCCCCCGTCTTGACGACGGCGTCCCAGGCCTTGGTCGCGGCCTTGTGGACAGAGGAGTCCATGGTGTGCAGCGTGCGGATCTCGTCGTTCGCCGCCTGGTGCTTGCGCATGACGCGCTTGTGCGCGTCGGCGTTGCGGGCATACCCGTTGTAGGGACCGACGACCCCGGCGAGCTCGGCGGAGCGCTTGTAGGCGGCGCCGGTGAGCAGCGAGGTGAGCGACGCGGCGAGCGCGCGGCCGCCCTCGGAGTCGTAGCCGTGCCCGGTCGCCATGAGCAGCGCGCCGAGGTTGGCGTAGCCGATGCCGAGCTGGCGGTAGTTGCGGGTGGTCTCGCCGATCGGGTCGGTCGGGAAGTCCGCGAAGCAGATCGAGATGTCCATCGCGGTGATGACCAGCTCGGCGACCTTCTGGTAGGTCTCCACGTCGAAGGTGTCGTCCTCGCGCAGGAACTTGAGCAGGTTGAGCGAGGCGAGGTTGCAGCTGGAGTTGTCCAGCGACATGTACTCCGAGCAGGGGTTGGACGCGGTGATCCGGCCGGTCTCGGGGTTGGTGTGCCAGTCGTTGATGGTGCCGTCGTACTGGATGCCGGGGTCAGCGCACTCCCACGCAGCCTGCGCCATCTTGGTGAAGAGGTGCTTGGCGTCGACGGTGGTGACGACCGAGCCGTCCTTGCGGGAGGTAAGGCCGAACTCGGCCTCCTCCTCCACCGCGCGCATGAACTCGTCGGAGACGCGGACGGAGTTGTTGGCGTTCTGGTACTGCACCGAGACGATGTCGTTGCCGCCGAGGTCCATGTCGAAGCCGGCGTCGCGCAGGGCGCGGATCTTGTCCTCCTCGCGCGCCTTGGTGTCGATGAACTCCTCGATGTCGGGGTGGTCGACGTCGAGGACGACCATCTTGGCCGCGCGGCGGGTGGCGCCACCGGACTTGATGGTGCCCGCGGAGGCGTCGGCGCCGCGCATGAAGGAGACCGGGCCGGAGGCGGTGCCGCCGGAGGAGAGCAGCTCCTTGGAGGAGCGGATGCGGGAGAGGTTGAGGCCGGCGCCCGAGCCGCCCTTGAAGATGAAGCCCTCCTCCTTGTACCAGTTGAGGATCGAGTCCATCGAGTCGTCCACCGAGAGGATGAAGCACGCGCTGACCTGCTGCGGGCTCTGGGTGCCGACGTTGAACCACACCGGGGAGTTGAAGGAGAAGATCTGGTGCACGAGGGCATACGTCAGCTCGTGCTCGAAGATCTCCGCGTCCTCGTCGGTCGCGAAGTAGCCGTGCTCCTTGCCCGCCTTCACGTAGGTGAGGACGACGCGGTCGACCAGCTGCTTGAGGCCGGTCTCGCGGGCGTCGGTGCCGACGGCGCCACGGAAGTACTTCGTCGTGACGATGGTGGAGGCGTTGGCCGACCAGAAGTCCGGGAACTCCACGCCGCGCTGCTCGAAGATCGTGTCGCCGGTCTTCCAGTTGGTCTGGACGACGTCCCGGCTCTCCCAGGTGACCTGGTCGTAGGGGTGCACGCCCGGCGTGGTGAAGATGCGCTCGATGGTCAGGCCCTTGCCGTTGCGGCGCGTGCGCGTCTTCGACCCGGTCGTCTCGGTCATGACTAGCTCTCCTTGGTTGGGACTTGCGTGCGTTTCGTCCGTGTATGCCAGTGCACCAGAGGGCACCGACATACCCGGGTCGTTCAGGTGGTGGGGGTGGGTTCGGTGGTCTCGGAGGTGGCGTCGCGCTCGGTGCGCAGCAGCACGATCGCCGACTCGAAGTCGTCGAGGTTGTCGAAGGCCTGGTAGACCGACGCGAAGCGGAGGTAGGCCACCTCGTCCAGCGCCTTGAGCGGCTCGAGGATGGCCAGGCCGACCTCGTGCGCGTCGACCTCGGCCTGCCCGAGCGAGCGGATCGACTCCTCGACCTGCTGCGCGAGCAGCTGGAGCTGTGCGTCCGTGACGGGGCGACCCTGGCAGGCCTTGCGGGCGCCGGTGATCACCTTGTCCCGGCTGAACGGCTCGGTCGCGCCGCTGCGCTTGATGACCGAGAGCGTGGCGGACTCCACCGTGCCGAAGCGGCGCCCGCACTCGGGGCACTGGCGGCGGCGGCGGATGACCGTCCCATCCTCCTGGACGCGGCTGTCGACGACCTTGGAGTCGGTGTGACGGCAGAACGGGCAGTGCATGTCACTCTCCTTCGTCGGTCGTGGCAGCGCGGCGCGAGCACCTGCCGGGCAGATGCTCTGTGGGTGGATCTGGGGACGGTCTGTGGACGGGTTGTGGGTAACAGCCGGTCCGGTTGTGAACAAGATGTGGACGAACCACACCCCTGTAACTACTAGATATGGGGATCTTAGGCGACCCCGCTACTAGATGCAAGGGGTCCGTCGCGTGTTGCGTGTCGGGGGCTCGAGAGGCCCGGAACGACGCGGATCTGGGCCTGTCGGGGTGTGTCGTCCACATCGTGGGGGTGGTCAGATCGGGGCGGAATCAATACTGTGGACGAGCGTTCAGCAGCCCCGCGCTGGGGCAGACTGGGGGTGGACGGAACGGCCGCGGGTGGATCCGCGGCCGGGAGATCGAGGAGGGGTATGCCGTGAGCCGCACCACCGTCGTCGCCGCCGTGGCCGGGCTCGTGCTGCTGGCCGGCTGCGACAGCTCGACCGAGCCCTCCGCTCCCCCGACCTCGCAGGACGCGCTCACCACGCCGACCGAGGAGCCGTCGGAGGACACCGCGGCCACCTCGGAGCCGGCCGAGACGTCCGAGGAGGCGACCACCGAGGAGCCGGACGCCGACGGGGCACCCGAGATGCCGGACGAGGCGACCGAGCAGACGGAGGCGGGGGCAGAGGCATTCGCGGAGCACTACATATCTACGCTCAATTGGGCGTACATGACGGGCGAAACTGAGGCCGCACAGGAGTTGAGCGACCCAGAATGCCAGTCTTGTGCCGGACTCATTGCGGAGGCCGAGGAGTACCAGACCGAAGGCGATTACGTCGAAACCGAGCAAACGGCAGCAACGCTATCGAGTGATGGGGCTCGGGTCGAGGTCACTATCAACCAGTTGACTGGGCCGGGCGCGGGGGAAGCGGACATTGTCGTGCGACTGACGCCCAGCCAGGACGCTTGGATCGTCGACGAGATAACCATTGTGGAGTGACAAATGAGTCTCCACAGGAAAGTCGCCTCTGGGTGGGTGCTGGGGCTGGCAGCCACCCTCTGTGTCTCGGGGGCCAGCTTTAGTCAAGACTCGCCTGGCACCGATCCCCCTCCCGGTGGCTTCAAGAAGAAGATCAGAGAGGGCGGAGGAGCTGAGGTGGGGCTCACTGTTAATGAGACGAGGGCCAAGGCGAATGCTTGGCCACCAGGAAGCAGCCCGAGTTCGCCAACGTCCTGGTACGAGTACCGCGCTGTCATTGACTGCATGCCGCCCAACACTGTGGACGAGCCACGGCTAGACATCTGCCAGAGCGCATTGGACGCCTGCGCGGGACAACCAGAGCCATCGTTTGCACTTACCGTGATTTTCCGTCGCGTTGTATCTGCGGATGGTTCGGAAGGCGCGTGGGAACGCGACGGAACAACCTGCTTCAGCAACTCTGTTCCCAGCCGGTCCGGCGAGGCCGCGGAGGAGCTCACAGAAGCCATGATTGTCGAGCAGTTCCACCAGACCGACTTTGCGCTCCCAGGGGCCGTCATCCAGCCCCCCAGACGGGCGGACGCTGGTCAACCTGCCGGTGTACTTCCAGCTCGCCTGGCCCGAAGCGGGCTTCGAGCCGCAGGAGATCGACACCACGACGATCATCGGGTACGAGGTGCGGATCCGGCCGACCTTGGTCGGCATCACCTATCTCACCGGCGACGGCGGCAGCATCGGACCGACCGAGAGCACGGGCGGCCCCTACCCCGACGGCGACATCACCCACGAATACACCGACGCGGCCGAGGTCGCGCCCTACATCTCGGTCGAGTACGGCGGCGAGGTCAGCGTGGACGGCGGCGACTGGAGCGAGATCCCGAGCACCGTGGTCATCGACGGCCCGACGAACCCGCTCGAGGTCCTGACGTCCAAGAACCGCCTCTACTCGAACTGAAAGACTCTCAGCCCTTGACGGAACCGGCCATCAACCCGCCGACGAAGTAGCGGCCGAGCAGGATATACACGAGCAGCGTCGGCAGGCTGGCGATGAGCGCACCGGCCATCGACACCCCGTAGTTCGACAGCATGGCGCCGTTGGCCAGGTTGTTGAGCGCCATCGTCACCGGCCCGTTGTTGGCCGTGGAGAAGAAGACCGCGAAGAGGAAGTCGTTCCACGCCGATGTGAACTGCCACAGCAGCACGACCACGAAGCTCGGGATCGAGATCGGCAGCACGACCGAGAAGTACGTCCGCAGCATCCCCGCACCGTCCACGCGAGCCGACTCGATGAGCTCCATCGGCACGGTCTCGTAGTAGTTGCGGAAGATCAGCGTGCAGATCGGGATGCCGTAGACGACGTGCAGCAGGATCAGCGACGGGATGCCGTTGGGCACGTTGATGTCGATCATCAGCTGCACCAGCGGGATCATCACCGCCTGGTAGGGGATGAACATCCCGAAGAGGATCAGCGTGAAGACAAGGTTGGCGTGCGGGAACCTCCAGCGCGAGAGCACGAAACCGTTCATCGAGCCCAGCAGCGAGGACAGCACCGCGGCCGGGATGACCATGGCGAAGGTCCGCATGAGCGCCGGCGACAGCGCCTCCCAGGCATCAGCCCAGTTCTGCCCCGTCCACGTCTGCGGGAAGAACCACGTGCGCGACGGGCTCGCGTCGCCGATGCCCTTGAAGCTCGTGACGAAGAGCACGTAGACCGGGATGAGCACGAGCAACAGGGAGGCGAGGAGGACGGCATACCGGAAGATCCGCCAGCCCGGGCTCCCGGTGCGCCGCGACGGTTTGCCCGAGCTCGGCCTCGTGCCCGTGACCTGTTGCGTCTCCGGTGCGGGGGTGGTAACAGTGGCCATGGCTCAGCCCCGCTTCCTGGCCCGCGCGTCGTACCAGAGGTACGGCACGACGGCGAGCGCCACGATGACCAGCAGGATGACCCCGACCGCCGCCGAGTTGGCGTAGTCGTAGACGGTCGCGAAGTTGTACATGTCGATCGCCGGGACCTTGGTCGAGTACGCCGACTGGTTCGCGATCGACATGATGAGGTCGAACGACTTCAGCGACATGTGGCCGATGATGATGAGCGCCGACAGCGCCACCGGCGACAGCTGCGGGAAGACGACGTGCCGGTAGAGCTGCATCTCGCTCGCCCCGTCGACCCGCGCCGCCTCCCGCAGCTCGTCCGGTATGCCGCGGAAGCCGGCCAGGAAGAGCGCCATGACGTAGCCCGACAGCTGCCAGATTGCCGGCAGCGCGATCGCGAGGATGCCGTAGCGCGGGTTGGTCCACCACTCGTTCTGCAGGAAGCCGAGCCCGGTCATCTGGAAGAGCCGGTTGAGCCCGGAGGCCTGCTCGCCCACGTTGGAGTTGAGCAGCCACTTCCAGACGACACCCGAGGCGACGAAGCTCACCGCCATCGGGAAGAGGTAGACCGAGCGGAAGATCCCCTCGCCCTTGATCGGCCGCTCGAGCACCCAGGCCCAGCAGAAGCCGATGACCAGGGTGCCGAGCAGGAAGACCACCGTGAAGATCACCAGGTTGCGCAGCGAGTGCTGGAAGGCGGGGCTCGCGAGCAGCTCGGTGTAGTTGCTGAACCCCACGAAGCCGACCGGGTCCCGGCCCGTCGCCTGCGCCGCCGTGTGCTTGTCCGTCAGCGACTCCCGGAAGCTCAGCCCGATGAAGCCGTAGACGAAGACACCCAGCAGCAGCAGGGACGGGCTGATGAGGAGCAGCCCCGGCAGCCAGGACCTGACCCTGGTCACTGCGACAGTGACTCCGTGGCGGCGACCAGCTCCTGCTGCAGCGTGTCGACGTCGGACGCACCCTGGCTGAACTTCACGACGGCCTGGTTGACCGCGGTCGAGACCGCGACCGGGGCGGCCGCGCCGTGCGCCAGCGAGCTGACGATCGTGTCGTTCTCGAAGTCCTCCATCGCCGACTGCTGGTACTCCGGGAACTCGGCCGCGTCGATGTCGGTGCGCGCCGGGATCGAGCCCTTGACGGTGTTGAAGGCCAGCTGGCCCTCGCTCGAGGAGATCGTCTCCAGCCACGCCTTGGTGCCGCCGGCGTGCGCGGCGCCCACGGGCATCGTGAACGAGTCGGCGAGGTAGTTGAAGACCCCGTCGGTCCCGGGCACCGGCCAGTAGGTGTAGTCCTCGGGGGCGGTCATGTCCTGGGCGTCGTAGGCCGCGACGGCCCAGTCACCCATGACGTTGTAGGCCGCGTCGCCCGCCATGACCGGCTGCAGCGCCGGCTCCCAGTCGAGCCCGTCGCGGTCGGTGTTGGACCACTCGACGATCTGCGCCCACTTCGTCAGCGCGGTGTTGACGTCGTCGCCGGCCCAGTCGGTGCTGCCGTCCCACAGCCCGTTGTATGCCTCGGGCCCGAGCTCGGAGAGCAGGACGTTCTCCAGGAGCTGGGTCTGGGTCCAGTCCATGCCGAGGGTGACCGGGGTCTTGCCGATGGCCTCGACCTTCTCCATGTCGGCCATCCACGCGTCCAGGTCCTCCGGGGGCGTCTCCGGGTCGATGCCGGCCTCCTCCAGGACGGCCGGGTTGACCCAGACCATGTTGGAGCGGTGCACGTTGGAGGGGATGGAGTAGATCTGGTCATCGACCGTGAGCTGCTCGATGAGGCTCTCCGGGAAGACGTCGGTGAGGCCGAACTCGTCGTACAGACCCGAGACGTCCTCGATCTGGCCGGCGTCGATGTAGTCCTGCAGCTCGGCACCGGTGTGCGCCTGGAAGGTGTCCGGCGGGTTGCCTGCCTGCAGGTCGGCCTGCAGCTTCTGCTTGGCCTGCGAGCCCGCACCACCGGCGAGCGCGGCGTTGATGAACTCGGTGTCCGGGTGCTGCTCGCCGAAGACCTCGACCAGCGCGTCCAGGCCGGCCTTCTCCGAGCCCTGCGCCCACCAGGTCATGACCTGGACCTCGCTGGCGTCGCCGCCCTCGGCCGAGCCACCGTCGCCCGAGCCGCCGGAGCCACCGGAGTCTCCCCCACCGCAGGCCGACAGGACCAGCGCCCCGGAGAGCACCACTGCCAGGGCCGAGAGACGGCCCACCTTCTTGTTCTGACTCATCGCTCGTCCCTTCGCACGTCGTCGTCACGGACCGGAGATCGCACCAGTCACGGGTGATCGAGAGGCTAATCACGAGGGTTAAGTCTTGTCAACGATAGTTATCACTGTGTTATTTTCCGGGACATGGATCAAAGGAGGGTGGTCTCGGGCGGTCGCGGTCCACGTCACCGCGGCAACGCGGCGGCCGTGCTCCGGGTGGTCAGCGACCGGGACGAGGTCACGCGCCAGGAGATCGCGCGGCATACCGGTCTGTCGCGCAGCACCGTCGCCGACCTGGTCACGCGCCTCCTCGAGAGCGGTGACCTGACCGAGGCCACGCAGCAGCCGGGTGGCCGGGGGCGCCCGGCTCAGCTGGTACGCCGCGCCGACCCGCAAGGGCTGCTGCTCGGGCTGGACCTCGGGCACAACCACGTCACCGTGGCGCTCGGCGACGCCTCCGCCGCGGTGCTGCAGGAGGTCACCGTCGACGCCGACCTCGACCGGGATCCGGACGCCACCATCGACCTCACCCGCGACCTGGCGCTGGAGGTCCTGGCGCGGGAGGGCTCGAGCCTGTCCGACGTGGCGGCCGCGGTCGCCGGGCTGCCGGGGCCGATGAGCCACGCCGGGGTGCTCTCGGTCCCCTCGATGCTGGGTCAGGGCCAGATGCGCGACCCCGGACGCCGGCTCTCCCGCGTCCTCGGTATGCCCGTGCCCGTCACCACGGACACCGTGCTGGGTGCGGTCGGCGAGCTGCGCAGCGGGGCGGCGATGGGCGTCGACGACGTCATCTTCGTCAAGGCCTCGCACGGGGTCGGGTGCGCGCTCGTGCTCGGCGGGCAGATCTACCGCGGCAGCGGCGGGCTGGCCGGCGAGTTCGGGCATACCCGGGTCGGCGACGGGGCGATCCGCTGCCGGTGCGGCAACCTCGGGTGCCTCGAGACCGTGGCCGGGCTGGAGCGCGTGCTGGCCGAGCTCCCCCACCCCTACACCGAGGCCGCGCTCACCGCGGAGGGGGTCGGCGACCCCGTGGTGTCCCGGGTCGTCACCGATGCGGGGCGGGCCGTCGGGTCCACGCTCGCGCCGATCTGCAACGCTCTCAACCCAGCCCTCGTCGTGACCGGGGGCGGGCTCGGGGCGGTGCACGCCGAGGCCTTCGGCAAGGGGGTGCGGGAGGCGATCGACCGCGACGCCCAGCCGGCCATCGCCAGCGCGCTGCAGGTCGTGCCGGCGCAGCACGGGGTCCGGGCCGAGCGGATCGGGGCGCTGCTGCTGGCCCGGCGGGAGGCCATGAGGTGAGCGGCCGCTAGAGCCAGCCGCGCTCCTCGGCATACCGTGCCGCCTCCACGCGGGTGGCGGTGCCGGTCTTGCCGATCGCGGAGGACAGGTAGTTGCGCACCGTCCCCGGCGAGAGGAAGAGCTGACCGGCGATCGACTGCACCGGCGAGCCGTCCAGCGCCTGGCGCAGAACCTCGCGCTCGCGGTCGGTGAGCGGGTTGGGGCCGCCGATGAGCGATTCCGTGGCGAGCGCCGGATCGACGACCCGCAGCCCGGCATCGACCCGGCGCACCGCCTCGGCGAGCTCGGGGGCCGGGGTGTCCTTGACGACGAAGCCGCACGCTCCGGCGTCCATCGCGCGGCGCAGGTAGCCGGGCCGACCGAAGGTGGTCACCATGAGGCAGCGTGTGCGCGCCCCCTGCTCGCGCAGCTGCTCCAGCACCTCGATGCCGTCGAGGCCGGGCATCTCGATGTCGAGCAGGCATACCTGCGGCTGGGCGCGCTGCACCGCGTCGAGGACCGCGTCGCCCCGCCCGACCTGGGCGACCACCTCGATGTCGCGCTCGAGGTCGAGCAGCGCGGCGAGCGCGCCGCGGACCAGCGCCTGGTCGTCGGCCAGCAGCACCTTGATCACAGCTTCACCTCCACGGTGGTGCCGGCCCCGTCCGGTCCGGGGCCCAGCGTCAGGGAGCCGCCGGCCTGTTCGACGCGCTCGCGCAGGCCGCGTATGCCGTTGCCCTCGCGGGTGCCGTCCACTCCCCTGCCGTCGTCGCTGACCCGCAGCCAGTGGTCGCCCAGCTCGACGACGCAGGTGTCGGCATGGCTGTGGCGGACGACGTTGGTCACCGCCTCGCGCAGCACCCACGCGAGCGTGATGCGGTGGCGGGGGTCGACGAGGAGGACGTCGTCGGGGAGCCGGGCGTCGATGCCCGCGCCGCGCAGCGCCACGTCCGCCGCCTCGACCTCGTCGGCCAGCCGGGCCACGCGCAGGCCACCGACGGTGGCGCGGATCTCGGCGAGCGCCTGGCGGGCGATGTCCTGCACCTCCCCCATCTCCTGCTTCGCGCGCTCGGGGTCGGCGTCCACGAGACGCCGGGCAAGCTCGGTCTTGACGGTGACGACGGTGAGCGAGTGCCCGAGCACGTCGTGGACGTCCCGGGCGACGCGCTCGCGCTCCTCGGTGAGCGCCAGCTGGCTCTCGGTCTCCAGGGCCGACTCCTGCTGCTCCTCGAGGTAGCGGCTGAGCACGCTGATCGTCAGCACCAGGGCCGAGATGCCCCAGAACATGATCGTCGGCCACACCCCCCAGATGAGGGCGCTGGTGAGCATCCCGAGGCCGAGGAGGCCGAGCGAGATCGTCCAGACCCCGCGCCAGGGCAGGAAGAAGACCGGCACGCCCACGATGAACGGCATGGCGGTCAGCGCGTTCGGGCCGATCATCGTGGCCAGGACGATGGCGACGGCGACCATCGCGCCGAGCCCCAGCAGGCCGCCACGGGCGGCCGAGGCATACTGCCCGCCACCGACGCGACGCACGGCGCGGCGCACGGTCAGGACGTAGGCAACCATGAAGGCCGCGACGAGCGCGGTGGCGACCAGCCGGTGAGCGGGGGTGTAAGGCGTGGTCCAGATGTGGATCAGCGGGAAGATGAAGAAGACCAGCCAGATGCCGCCGAAGAGCCAGCCCCACCGCGACCAGGCGTCTGCGGGCCTCTGCGTGGGACTCATGCGGACCACTCTGCCAGCACGGGGGCCGTGGGGGCAGTGACGTCTGTCACCGGATCCTCGCAGTTCACCGGGTCTGTCGGAGGCGGGTGCTTGGGTGAGGTATGGCGTCGGCAGCGGAGGTGCATGCGGACCGGGCGGAGGAGTGGTCCCCGCCCGATCCGGAGAGCCCGCTGGCCGAGATCGACGCCCTGAGCGCAGAGGACTACCGGGCGTTCATGGACGAGCTCTCCGCAGCGCTGGGCGAGGCTGCCGATGCGGAGCTGGCCGCGCGGCCGGCTTCCGAGCGGGTGGCCGACGGGCTGGAGACGGCGCGACGGGGTATGCGCTGCGCCACGGTGAGCGCCGAGGAGGCTGCCACGGTGCTCGACGCCGACCTGGCGGGCGCGCTGGAGTCGGTGGGTGAGCTGCAGACCCAGCTGGGCGCGGTCGGCTTCACCTTGGCGCGCGAGGCGGCGGTGCGCGGGCTGCACCAGGACGTGGCGATGTCGCTGGTCGACTGGCTGCGGGTGCGCTGCCCCTGGCTCAGCATCCAGGACGCCGCCCAGATCAGCGCGGTCGTGACCGTCTCGCAGACACCCACGACGGCGATGATCGGTGAGGCGGTCGCCGACGGCAGCGTCCCCGTGCACCGGGCGGCCACGGTCGCGCGCACGATGACCCGGCTGAAGTCCTCGCTGACCCCGGAGCAGCAGGAGGACTACGCGCGGATCGCCACCGCGGCGGCCGCGCGGACCGACCTGTCCGACCGCGACCTGGGGCGCGTGTGTCACCGGCTGCTCGAGGACCTGCTGGAGGAGACCGAGCCGGAGGGGCGGGAGCGGACGGCCATCGAGCTGCGCACCGTCACGCGGCGCAGGGTGGCGTCGGGGCTGACCCGGTTCACCATCGACGCGCCGGACGGGGACGCCGCGATCATCTCCGGGGTGCTCACCTCGGCCCTGGCGGCGCCTGCCCCGGAGAGCAAGGCCCAGGGCGACGAGGGCGAGGGCGACGGTGAGGGGTCGGGTGGGGCGGGCGGGTCGGGTGGCGGCAGCATCGAGCCGGACACGCGGCTGCCGGGACAGCGGCGCTACGACGCGCTCATGACCGTCATCCGGCGCGGCGTCGGCAACCCGGGCGCCCCGCCGTCCACCGCCAGGGCCACGGTCCTGCTGACCATCCCCTTCGACCCCGAGCGCGGCACGCCCGCCGGGGCCGCGAGCACGATGGAGGGCGACTACGTGCCGCCCCGGCAGGCCGCGGAGCTGGCGTGCAGCGGCGACGTCACCCCGGTGTGGCTCACGGCCGACGGCGAGCCGCTCGCGCTGGGCCAGGACGCGCGCTTCGCCTCTCCTGCGCAGTGGAAGGCCCTGGCCGTGCGTGACGGCGGCTGCTCCTTCCCCGGCTGCTCGGCGCTGCCGCAGTGGTGCGACAGCCACCACCTCGACCACTGGGCCCGTGGCGGCAGCACCGACGTCGACCGGATGGCCCTGCTCTGCGGCCGCCACCACACCCACGTCCACCAGCGCGACCTGACCGCCACGGTGAGCGGCGGCACCGTCACCTGGCACGTCTGAGGACCGCGCCCCGCGGTCGGCCCCGAGGGGACCGGCCGCTGAGGCATGCCCGACGCCGGCTCCCAGGTGCGGAGACCGCCCCGTGACGAGGCATGTCCGGCGGCAGGCATACACGATGGTGCGGCGGCGTTGGCCCTGGCATGGCATCCACGCGCGTCCCGCTGTCCGTCCTCGACCTGGTCCCCCGCTCGCAGGGGATGACGCCGGCCACGGCGATCGAGGAGTCCGTGGCCCTCGCCCGCGAGGTCGACGAGCTCGGCTACCACCGCTTCTGGATGGCCGAGCACCACGGCTCGGAGGCGTTCATGTCCTCCGCGACCTCGCTGCTGCTCGGTCACGTGGCGCACGCGACGGACCGGATCCGGCTCGGGTCGGGCGGAGTCATGCTGCCCAACCACTCCCCGCTCATGGTGGCGGAGTACTACGGGACCCTCGCGACGATCCACGGCGACCGCTTCGACCTCGGCCTCGGGCGTGCGCCGGGGACCGACCCCATGACCGCGGCGGCGCTGTCCCGCTCCAGCGGTCACCTCCCCGACTTCGCCGCCGAGGTCGCCGACCTCCAGCGCTACCTGGGCGAGCCGCAGGCCGGCCGCCGGGTGCGGGCGCTGCCCGGCGAGGGCACGAAGGTGCCGCTGTGGATGCTCGGCTCGTCCACCGGCGGCGCCCAGGTCGCCGCGGCGCTGGGGCTGCCCTTCTCCTTCGCCTCCCACTTCGCCCCGGACCAGCTGGACGAGGCGCTGAGTCTCTACCGCGACCGTTTTCGGGCCGACGCCGAGACCGCCCAGGTGGACCGGCCGACGACGATGGCCGGGGTCAACGTGCTCGTGGCCCCCACCCAGGAGGAGGCCGACCACCTCTTCACGACGGCACAGCTCATGGCGATCCGGATCCGCTCCGGACAGCCGGCACCGCTGGACCCGCCGGTCGAGAGCCTCGCCGCCGTCGTGCCGACCGAGCTGCTGCCGCTGGCCGACGCGCACCAGTCGGTGAAGATGGTCGGCACCCCCGACACCGTCGTCGACAAGCTCGAGGCGTTCGTCGACGCCCACGACCTGGACGAGCTCATCGTCACCACCTACACCTTCGACCCCGAGATGCGCCGACGCAGCTACCGCATGCTCGCCGAGGCCTGGGGCACGGGTATGCCTGCCGACGAGCGGGTCGCGGTCAGCGCCTGACCTCGATCCCACCAGACCGGGCCGCCAGACCGGGCGCCCGCAGGTCCTGCGCTGCCAGGATGCCGGGCATGGACGCACGAGCAGGCCGGCTGACCACACAGGAGTTCCAGGCCGCGGAGGGGACCGAGGACTGGCGCGGGTTGGGTCGTGGCGCGCACGCCTGGTTCGCCACCGGGTCCCACGCCGACGGGGCAGCGCTCGTGCGCAGCGTCGTGTCGACGTGCGGCGACCTCGGCACCGGGCTTCCCGACCTCGACCTGCGCGCGACCGGGCTCCGGATGCGCCTGGCCGCGTCGGGCGAGGGGTTCACGACGCAGACGGTCGAGCTCGCCCGCGCGATCTCCGCCTCGGCCCGCGATCTCGGTCTCACCGCGCAGCCGGAGGTCGTGCAGGAGGTCCAGCTGGCGGTGGACACCCAGGACCCCGGGGCGGTCATGGACTTCTGGGAGACCGCCCTGGGCTACGAGCGCCAGGGCGAGGAGGACGTCGTCGACGCCGGCCGCCGCCACCCGCCGCTGTGGTTCCAGGACATGGACGCGGCCCGTCCGCTGCGCAGCCGCCTCCACCTCGACTCGGTCACCTCCCAGCCCGTCGCCGCAGCCACCGTGGACCGGCTCGAGGCCGCGGGGGCAGGGGTCGCCCGCCACGGCTACTACGCCACCGTGGCCGACCCGGAGGGCAACGAGGTCGACGTCCTGCCGCTGCCCGAGGGCGCCTGCCTCTGGGAGGAGGGCACCGAGGACTGGCGCCTGGTCTTCGCGGCCGTCGCCGCCTACCCGGTGCGCTCCGTCGACGACCTGCTCGCGCTGGTGACCGGGGCCGCCGACCTCGCGGACGGGGCCGGGCTCCCGCTCGGCATCGACGTGCGGCCCCTGCCCGCGCCCGGCACGACAGCCCCGGACGCAGACGCAGGGACACACCGCCTCGCGCTGGTGACCGTGCATACCGCGAAGGACCGTTGGGAGATGGACGAGGGCTACCTCGACCTGGCCCGCCAGGTGCAGCAGCTCGCCCGGTCGCTGGACCTCACCGCCGACCCCGGTCGTGCCCGCTTCGTGCAGATCGGCCTGGACGCGGCCGACATCCCGGCGGTCAGCACCTTCTGGCAGGCCGCTCTCGGCTACGAGCCCGACCCGCGCGACAACGTCACCGACATCGTCGACCCGCGAGGTCTGGGCCCAGTCCTCTTCTTCCAGCCGATCGATGAGCAGGACGAGCAGCGACGGGCGCAGCGCAACCGCCTGCACGTCGACGTCTACCTGCCCCACGACGTGGCCGCGACCCGGGTCGAGACCGCCGTCGCCGCGGGCGGCACCGTGGTGCGCGACGCCGCGCCGTTCTGGTGGACGGTCGCCGACCCCGAGGGCAACGAGGTGGACCTCGCCGTGACGGTCGGCCGCGAGGAGGAGTGGGGCTGAGCGGGCGACCCCGCACAATGGTGTCGTGCCCTCCCCCGACACCGAGCCGACGACGAGCCTGCGCACACTGCTCCCCGCCGCGGGGGTGTCGGTCTCGGCGCTGCTGCTCTTCGGGGTGCACCTGCCGTGGGCCGGGTATGCCCTCCTCCTCGCCAGCCTCGTGGCCGCCTTCGTCCTGCACCGCGAGCTCTTCCTCGACCTGCTGCTCATCGCCCTGGGCATCGGCATCGTGTCGACCACCTCGGTCGAGGCCGACATCAGCTGGGACATGTTCTTCCTGCTCGGCGCTGTCCTCACCGCCGCCGTGCTGGCCCCGGTGCTCGTCGACCGCTTCGTCTACCGGCGCGGCGCGATCACCTTCCCGTGGATCACCGGACGCCGCTGGACCAGGCTCCAGTGGGCCTACGTCGTGGCCGTGCCCGTGCTGGGCTACCTCATCCTCCCCGCCTACTTCATCCACTCCGGCAGCTACCAGAACTGGCCACCCATCCAGACCGCCAGCGAGTTCGGGCGCTTCTTCGTCGGCGTCAACGCCGTGGGTCTGTGGGACGAGCTGTTCTTCATCTGCATCTGCTTCGCCCTGCTGCGCCGCCACTTCCCGCTGTGGACCGCCAACGTGCTGCAGGCGACGATCTTCGTCTCGTTCCTGTGGGAGCTCGGCTACCGGTCCTGGGGGCCGCTGCTGACCATCCCGTTCGCGCTGCTGCAGGGCTACATCTTCACCCGCACCAAGTCGCTCACCTACGTCGTGATCATCCACCTGCTCTTCGACGCGGTCGTCTTCCTCGCGATCGTCCACGCGCACGACCGCAGCATCTTCCCGTTCTTCCTCTACTGAGCTCGCCCGTCCCGACCCCCGCGCGGCCCGGCGCGGGGCTCAGCCCTCGATCGCCAGCGCGAGCGGAAGCACCGCCTCCACCCCGGCCCGCCGCAGCGCCCGGGCCGCGACCGTCATCGTCCAGCGGGAGTCCACGACGTCGTCGACGAGCAGCACCGGCCCGCGCACCCCGGACAACGCCTCCCGCAGCTCCGGACCGACGACGACGCGGTCCCAGACGTTGGCCAGCCGGAAGGCGCTGTTGCCGCCGGGCTCGCCCACTGGTCCACCGTGCGCCAGGTCGAGCGTGCCGAGCAGCGGCAGCCGGCCGATCTGGCTGATCTGCTCGGCGAGCGACCCCACCACCGCCGGCCGGCGCCGCGACGGCATCGCGACCACCCCCTCGGGGCGCTGCGCCCAGCCCCAGCCGGACAGCACCTGCACCACCGCGCGGGTGACCTCCTCCGGCACCGGCGATCCCACCGTCGTCTCCCCGTCCGGGTCGTCCGAGACTCGCGACGTCCCTGCCTCGAGCACCGCGCGCAACCGTTGCCCCCACCCGAGGTCGGAGAGCCGCGTGAGCGCCCGCCCCTCGGCCGCCTGCTCCTCGGTTGGGATCTTGCCCTTCACCTCGACCCCGAGGCGGGGCATACCGGTCGGCCACTGCGCACGCGGGTCGATCGGCACCCCGACCGCGCCGAGCCGCTCGCGCGCCGACCCGACCGCCTCCTGCGGGATCTCCTCGGGGAACCACGCGCCCGCGCACCGGTCGCAGCGGCCGCACGGCTGCGCCGTCGCGTCGTCCAGGCACTCCTGCAGGAACGCCATGCGGCAGCCCTCGGTCTGCTGGTAGGCCACCATGAGCTCGGCCTCGCGCACGCGCGCCTCCGCGACCCGGGTGTAGCGCTCCTTGTCGTAGACCCACGGACGTCCCGTCGCCGTCCAGCCGCCGGGGACCTTCCCCACGGCCCCGTCGACGTCGAGCACCTTGAGCAGCAGCTCCAGCCGGGTGCGTCGCACGTCGACGATCGTCTCCAGCGCTGGCGTGGACAGCGGCCGGTCGCTCTCGGCGAGCGCGGTCAGCACCGCGTCCGCCTGGTCCTGCCGCGGCATCGACACCGTGGCGAAGTAGTTCCAGATGTCCCGGTCCTCCGAGCCGGGCAGCAGCAGCACGTCGGCCCGCTCGGTCGCGCGGCCCGCGCGTCCCACCTGCTGGTAGTAGGCCACCGGCGAGCTCGGCGCACCCAGGTGGACGACGAACCCGAGGTCGGGCTTGTCGAAGCCCATCCCGAGCGCGCTGGTCGCCACGAGCGCCTTGACCTGGTTGTCCCGCAGCGCCGCCTCGAGCCTCTCGCGGTCCTCGGTGTCGGTCCGCCCCGTGTATGCCGCGACCTCGTGCCCGGCGGCGCGCAGCGCCTCCGCGACGTCCTGCGCCGCCGACACCGTGAGGCAGTAGATGATGCCGCTGCCCGGGAGCGTTCCCAGGTGGGCCAGCAGCCAGCCCAGCCGCTGGTCGGGGGCCAGCCGCGGCAGCACGCCGAGCCGCAGCGAGGCGCGCGCCAACGGCCCCCGGATGGTCCGGACCGTGGCACCGCCGACCCCCAGCTGCTCGACGACGTCGTCGACCACCCGCTCGTTGGCGGTCGCCGTGGTCGCCAGCACGGGCGTGCCCTCGGGCAGCGCGTCGAGCAGGTTGCGGATGCGCCGGTAGTCCGGCCGGAAGTCGTGACCCCAGTCGCTGATGCAGTGCGCCTCGTCCACGACGAGCAGCCCGCAGCGTGCGGCCAGGTCGGGCAGCTGCTCCTCCCGGAAGCGCGGGTTGTTGAGCCGCTCCGGGCTCACGAGCAGCACGTCCACCTCGTCGGCGGCGAGCGCGGACCGAACGTCGTCCCACTCGGTGGCGTTGGCCGAGTTCATCGTCACGGCGCGCACGCCGGCTCGCCCGGCCGCCGCGATCTGGTCGCGCATCAGAGCCAGCAGCGGCGACACGATGACCGTCGGCCCGGCGCCCTGCTGCCGCCGCAGCGCGGTGGCCACGAAGTAGACCGCCGACTTGCCCCACCCGGTCCGCTGCACCACCAGCACCCGGGCGCGGTCCTCGACGAGGGCGCGCACCGCCTCGAGCTGCCCGTCCCGGAAGTCCGCGTCCTCCCGCCCCACGAGCCGCCGCAGCGCGGCGCGGGCACCCTCGGCCAGCGAGGTCGTCTCCTGCATCACATCCGGCATACCTCGACCGTAGTGCTCACCTCCGACACCCCACGCCACTAGGGTGTCTGCCGTGAACTGGGATCCCGTGACCGCAGTCCTCTTCGACCTGGACGGCGTGCTGACGCCGACCGCCGAGGTGCACATGCGCGCGTGGGAGGTGATGTTCACCCGGGTCCTGGAGCAGCAGCCCACCACCCAGGAGCCCTACACCGACCAGGACTACTTCGCCTACATCGACGGCAAGCCGCGCTACGAGGGGGTCCAGGACTTCCTCGACGCGCGCGGCATCGACCTGCCGACGGGCGAGCCGACCGACCCGCCGGAGCTCATGACCGTGTGCGGGCTGGGCAACCGCAAGAACGAGATCTTCAACGAGGTGCTCGCCGAGGAGGGCATCGCCCCCTACCCGGGCTCGCTCCGGCTGCTCGACGCGCTGGAGCAGCGGGGCATCGCGATGGCCGTCGTCTCCTCCTCCAAGAACGCCCCGTCGGTCCTCGCCACGGCGGGGATCGCCGACCGCTTCCCGGTCGTCGTCGACGGGTCGGTCGCCGCCCGCGAGCAGCTGCCGGGCAAGCCGGCCCCCGACACCTTCCTGTATGCCGCCCGCCGGCTGGACCGGGACCCGTCCGGCTGCGTGGTGGTCGAGGACGCCGTCTCGGGCGTGCGGGCCGGCGCGGCCGGGGGCTTCGCCCGGGTCGTGGGCGTGGACCGGGGCGCCGGGCACGGCACCCTGCTCGAGGCCGGCGCCGACGAGGTCGTCTCCGACCTCGCCGACCTCATCTGACCCTCCGTCCCCTGCCGAGAGGAACGTCACCGATGGCTGCCATGTCGCACCACCGCCCGCCCGCACCGGTCGACCCGTTGGACCGGACCCGCTTCCCCGCCCGCCCCTGGGAGCTGGCGGAGACCGCCTACGAGGACTCCGACCTCGGCGTGACCGAGACCCTCTTCGCCGTGTCCAACGGCTACCTCGGGCTGCGCGGCAACGTCGAGGAGGGCCGGGACACCTTCGCCCACGGCACCTTCGTCAACGGCTTCCACGAGACCTGGCCGATCCGGCACGCCGAGGAGGCCTTCGGGCTGGCCCGCGTGGGCCAGACCATCGTCAACGTCCCCGACCCCAAGACGATCAAGCTCTACGTCGACGACGAGCCGCTGCTGCTGTCGACCGCTGACCTGGAGCACTACGAGCGGACGCTGGACTTCCGCGCCGGGCTGCTGCGCCGCTCGGTGGTCTGGCGCACCAGCTCGGGCAAGCGGGTCAAGATCACCTCCTCGCGGATGGCCAGCGTCGTCGAGCGCCACCTGGCGGTCATGACCTTCGAGGTCGAGATGCTCGACGGGCACGCGGCGCTCGACATCTCCAGCCAGATCCTCAACCGGCAGGACGGCTCGGACGAGTACCACGTGACCAGCGCCGCGATGGGCGAGGGCGTCGACCCGCGCAAGGCCGAGTCCTTCGAGCACCGCGTGCTCGACCCGGTGCTCGCCGAGCCGCGCGACGGGCGCCTGCTCCTGGGCTACCGCTGCCACAACTCCGGTATGACGCTGGCCACGATGGTCCACCACGCCGTCGAGACGGACAACCCGTGGACCGCGCAGACGTCGGTGAGCGACGACCTCGCCAAGCACGTCATCCGGGTCGAGGCGCAGGAGGGCCGCCCGGTGCGGCTGGAGAAGCTCGTCGCCGTGCACACCTCCCGGGGCGTGCCGCCGCGCGAGCTCGCCGACCGCTGCTCGCGGACCCTGGACCGGGCTCTGCATCGCGGCGTGAGCGCCCTGCAGGAGGAGCAGGCGGTCATCTGGGCGCGCTTCTGGGAGGAGTCCGACGTCGAGCTGCCGGGCCAGCCCGAGCTGCGGCAGGCCGTGCGGTGGAACCTCTTCCAGCTCGGTCAGGCCTCGCTGCGGTCCGGCTCGCACGGGATCGCGGCCAAGGGCCTGACCGGCTCCGGCTACGGCGGGCACTACTTCTGGGACACCGAGTGCTACGTCCTGCCCTTCCTCGTCTACACCCACCCGCAGGCCGCCCGCAACGCGCTCCGCTTCCGGCACGGGATGCTCGAGGCGGCCCGGCGACGCGCGGCCGAGATGGCGCAGTACGGCGCGCTCTTCCCCTGGCGCACGATCAACGGCGAGGAGGCCTCGGCATACTTCGCGGCGGGGACGGCGCAGTACCACATCAACGCCGACGTGGCCTACGCGCTGATGAAGTATGCCCGGGCCACCGGCGACGACCAGTTCCTCCTCGACCAGGGCGTCGACATCCTTGTCGAGACCGCGCGCCTGTGGGCAGACCTCGGCTTCTGGCAGACCAACGGCAACCGCGAGTTCCACATCCACGCCGTCACCGGACCGGACGAGTACACGACGATCGTCAACGACAACCTCTTCACCAACGTCATGGCGCAGATCAACCTGCGGGCGGCGGTCGAGGCGGTCCGCGAGCTGCGGGCCTCGGACCCCACCCAGTTCGCCCGCGCCGTGACGCGCCTCGACCTCGCCGACCACGAGGTGGAGGCCTGGTCCCGGGCGGCCGACGGGATGCACATCCCGTTCGACGATGAGGTGGGGGTCCACCCGCAGGACAGCCACTTCCTGGAGCGCGAGGTGTGGGACCTGGACGCCACGCCCCCGGACAAGCGGCCGCTGCTGCTCAACTACCACCCGCTGGTCATCTACCGCTACCAGGTGCTCAAGCAGGCCGACGTCGTCCTGGCCCTCTATCTCGCGGGCAACGCCTTCTCCGCCGAGGAGAAGCTCGCGGACTTCGCCTACTACGACCCCATCACCACCGGGGACTCGACGCTGTCGGCCGTGGTGCAGTCGATCGTGGCGGCGGAGGTCGGCTACCACGAGCTCGCCCTGCGCTACTTCTACGCCGGTCTGTTCGTCGACCTCGCCGACCGTCACGGCAACGCCAGCGACGGGGTGCACGTCGCCTCGACCGGTGGCGTGTGGAGCGCACTGGTGGCCGGTTTCGGGGGGATGCGGGACCACGGCGGCATCCTCACCCTGGACCCTCGGCTGCCCCAGGGCTGGCCGGGGCTCACCTGGAGGATGCGCTGGCACGGCTCCCGGGTGCGGATCACGGTGGAGCCGGAACAGGTGCGGCTGGCGGTCGAGGTCGGGGAGCCGGTCAGCCTCCAGGTCCGCGGCGAGCAGGTCCACGTCGACGGGGACGAGGTCACCGTCCCGCTCGCGGACCAGGGCCCACGACTGGCAGGCTCGCCGAGCGCGCACGCCGGCACCGCCAGCATCCCCACCGACCGGTCCCCGGACGGTCCCGCACGCCCCGCGGCGGTGGTCCCGCACAGCTGGCCGGAGGAGGAGTGGGAGTCCACCGCCTCCCCTCCCCGCGAGGCGTTGTGATTGGCCCTGCGTGGCGTGCTGTGGTCGACTGTCGGGATGACTGACCCGACCGACATGCCCTTCCAGGGCGAGGATCGACCCTCGGAGTCGATCTACCAGGGTGAACGACCGGCCGCCGCCGTGGACGGGGCCCCGGTGACGACCCGGCTCGGTCAGCTGGCCGAGCCGGAGGAGACCGAGACCGACGTGCTGGCCGCCCGCGTCGCCGGGCCGGAGGACCACGAGGGCATGGCCGACCTGTGGCGGGCCACCATGGACCTGCCCTACTGGTGGTTCATCGCGGTGGGCGACCCGGGGATGGAGTCACCCGCCGCGGCCAAGATCGACGGGCAGCTCATGCTCCTCACCTACACCAGCGCCGAGCGTGCCCGGCACTTCGCGGTGCAGAACGAGATGGTCGCCCCCGAGGAGGACCTCCGGGCGATCGCCCTGTCCCCCCAGGAGCTCGTGGACACTGCCGAGGCCTACCAGGAGGCCGAGATCGCGGGCCTGATGTTCGACCCGCACCTGTCCGGCTACTTCATCCCCACCGACCAGCTCGGCGTCGTCTGGGACGCCGTCCACCAGGCCTGACGCTCAGCGTCCGGGGATGACGAGCTCCTGACCGGCCGCCACCGAGGTGGTGCTGAGGCTGTTGGCCCGCTGGATGCTCGTGACGGCCTGACTCAGCGGGACGTCGGGCAGCTCCTGCGCCGCGATCTGCGACAGCGTGGTGCCCCGCTCCACCACGACGGAGGACGTGGCGTCCGCCGGACCGAGCAGGCCGAGCATGGACCACGCCACCAGTGCGACGACGATGCTCGTCGTGGTGGTCAGCGCCAGCCGCCCACGACGCGTCAGCCGCAGGGCCCGCGCCGGGGTGGCCCGGGCGACAGGCATACCCGGCGTCGGCGTCGGCACCAGCCGCAGGTGCCGGCGGGTGACCTCGCGGGGGGCGGTGACCGGGAGGGGACTCAGGATGTCGTGCGCGATGGCGGTGCTCATGCTCTTCACCTTCCTCGTGGCGGTGCGGGACGGACATACGTCCGATCGCACGTCTGTCCTATTGATAGCACACACGTCGGACTCTGTCGACACGCGGACCGAACAGGTGTTTGCCTTCGTCCTGGGCCCGGCGTAGTCTGTGTTCATGTCAGAAACTCAAGCACCCACCACTGACATACCCTCTGACCAGGCATGATGCCCACAAGTCCGCAGCGCGGAGGCCGCGGACGGGACGAGGGTTGGGACCCGCACGAGGGGATGGAGACCATGGCCACGATTCACGAGATGCCGGATCGCGACGGCGGCGCCGGGCTGACCAACCGGCAGCGGCGCGTCCTCGACGTCATCCGCGACTCGGTCGACCACCGCGGCTACCCGCCGAGCCTGCGCGAGATCGGCGACGCGGTCGGTCTCACCTCACCGAGCTCGGTCGCCCACCAGCTCAAGATGCTCGAGCGCAAGGGCTACCTGCGCCGCGACCCGCACCGCCCGCGGGCGATCGAGGTCGTGCACCCCGGCAGCGAGGGCTCCGGCTACCGGCGCGGCGACGCCGAGGCCGGCGGCGCCCCCGACCAGGTGCACGACGAGACGGGCATCGGCGACTCCCGGCCGCAGCCCTCCTACGTCCCCATGGTGGGCCGGATCGCGGCCGGTGGCCCGATCCTGGCCGAGGAGGCCGTGGAGGACGTCTTCCCCCTCCCCCGCCAGATCGTCGGTGACGGCGAGCTGTTCCTGCTCAAGGTCGTCGGCGACTCGATGATCGACGCCGCCATCTGCGACGGCGACTGGGTCGTCGTCCGGCGCCAGCCCACGGCCGTCAACGGCGAGATCGTCGCCGCCATGCTCGACAACGAGGCCACGGTCAAGACCTACCGCCACCGCGACGGCAAGACCTGGCTCATCCCCCACAACCCCGCCTACGAGCCGATCGACGGCGACCACGCGGTCATCCTGGGCAAGGTCACGGCGGTCCTGCGCCGGGTCTGACCCCGGTCCGTCCCCATGCCGGGCGCGGCACGCGCCCCCACCGACCGCGGCGTCGGTCCCCGGCCCCTCCATCCTCTCCGGGGGCCGGCGCCGCGACTCCCGCTCAGGCCGAGGGCGCAGGCCCCTGGTCCACGGAGTAGTAGTCGTAGAGCTGCTCCTCCTCGTCCTCGGTCAGGTGACCGTCGCACGGGATGTCCGGTGCGTCCTTGATCATGGCGAGGGGGTAGGGCACCTGGATCCGGCCCCCCTGGATCGTGGCGTTCGACACCGGGCACAGGATCTTCCGGCCCCCGAACCAGCCGGCCCGGATCGACACCCACGCGGGGTTGCCCGTCCCGTTGTCGAGATAGACCTGGTCCATCCCGCCGACCTTGTGCCCGTCCTGGTCGACGACCTCGGCGTCGTACATCTCACCCAGCTGCTCGTAGGTGACCACAGCGACCTCCTCGCACGCGGCCCGGGCGGGCCGTCCTCCCCCACTTAACCACGCAGGTCCGCGACCAGCGCGGGAAGCACGTCCCCCACGAGCGCGTCGACACCCACGGTCGTCTCGGCGTCCCCGCGTGTGCCACCCCGGGTGACGACGGCGACGGGTATGCCCTCGCGCGCCGCCCGCCGCACGAACCGGTAGCCGCTCATCACCTGCAGCGAGGAGCCGAGCACCAGCAGGACCCGGGCCTGCTCCACGAAGGTGTAGGCCCGCTCGACGACGCCCTTGTCCACCGACCCCCCGAAGAAGACGACGTCCGGCTTGAGCCGGTCGCGTCCGCAGACGAGGCACAGCGGGGGCCGGAAGGCCTGCACCTGGGCCTCGGGCAGCGCGACGTCGCCGTCCGGCCGGACCGGCGAGGTGGCGTCCACCGCGACCAGGAAGCCGGGGTTGGCGTCGGCGAGCCACTCCTGCACCTGGTCCCGCGTCGTCACCTCCCCGCAGTCCAGGCAGACCACGCGGTCCAGCGTGCCGTGCAACTCGAGCACCCGGTGGCTCCCCGCCTGCTGGTGCAGCCCGTCGACGTTCTGCGTGATGACGTGGCGGACCAGGCCCAGCCGCTCCAGGTCGGCGACGGCACGGTGGGCGGGGTTGGGCCGGGCGGAGGCGAAGCGCGTCCAGCCGACGTAGGCCCGCGCCCAGTAGCGCTGCCGGGCGGCGGCGGAGCCGACGAACTCGCCGTGCTGCATCGGCTGGACCCGCCGGGTGCCGTCCGGCCCCCGGTAGTCCGGGATGCCGCTGGCCGTCGACATCCCCGCCCCGGTGAGCGCCACCGCACCCCCACCCGCCACGAGCTCCCGGAGCCGGGCATACGCCCCCGGCTCCACCACCGCCGGGGCGGGCACGGTCAGCGCTGCGTCGAGCGGGCCGACCGCGCTCATGGCGATCCCTTCCGAGGCAGCGTCAGCACGAAACGGGTGCGGCCAGGCCGGGAGTCGACCTCGACCCGGCCGCCGTGGGCCCGTGCCACGGCGGCGACGATGGAGAGGCCGAGCCCGGTGCTGCCCGCGGCGCGCGACCGCGAGGTCTCGCCCCGGGCGAAGCGCTCGAAGACGGTCTCCTGCAGCTGCTCCGGTATGCCCGGCCCGTCGTCCGCGACGACCACCTCCACCTCCTCGCCCACGGTCCGCAGCCCGGTGGTGACGGTCGTCCCGGGCGGGGTGTGGGTCCGGGCGTTGGCGAGCAGGTTGACCAGCACCTGCCGCAGCCGGGCCTCGTCGCCGACCAGCTCCACCGGCTCCTCCGGCAGGTCGAGCACCCAGGTGTGGTCCTGCCCGGCGGCGCGGGCGTCGCTCACCGTGTCCAGGCAGACCAGGGTCAGGTCCACCCGCGCCCGCTCCAGCGGGCGCCCGGCGTCCAGGCGGGCGAGCAGCAGCAGGTCCTCGACGAGCCCCTGCATCCGCAGCGACTCGGCCTCCACCCGGTCCAGGGCGTGCCGGACGCCGGCGGGGACCGGCTCGCTCTCGCGCCGGGAGAGCTCGGCATACCCCCGGATCGAGGCGAGCGGGGTCCGCAGCTCGTGCGAGGCGTCGGCGACGAACTGCCGGACACGCTGCTCGCTGGCGTGGCGCACCGACAGGGCCGACTCCATCGTCTCCAGCAGCTCGTTGAGCGCCTGCCCGACCTGGCCCACCTCGGTCCCGGGATCGGTGTCCGCCGCCGCCACCCGGTCCGCGACCGCCACCTCGCCGCGCTCCAGCCGCTGCTGGGAGACCCGGCGCGCGGTGGCCGCCACCCGGTCCAGGGGCGCGAGGTCGCGCCGCACCAGCCACGCCGACCCCGCGCCCGCCGCGAGCAGGGAGAGCAGCGCCGCCGGCACGAGGATGGCCACGGCCTGCCGGGTCGTGTCCGTGACCCCGGCCAGGGGCAGACCGGTGATCAGGGTCGTGCTGCCGTCCGGGCTCTGGTCCACCACCACCCGATAGTCCCCCACCCCGGCGCCCAGGTCCACGGAGAACGGCTCGGCCCCCGCCGCGGCGGCCTCGGCCTCCTGCGCCGCCTCGGTGAGCACGGTCAGCTGCGCCTCGTCCAGCGACCCGAACTCGTTGTCCGTCGTGACCACGGAGTTGACGACCACCTGGTCGCCCTCCCGGACCACGGTGAGCGAGCGGTCGCCCCCGCCCGGGGGACGGCCGGGGCCGCGCAGGTCCTCGCCCGGTCCGCCCAGGGGCGGCTGCTCGAAGCCGCCCTCGACCTGGCCGCCGACCCGCTCGCTGGACAGGCGCAGGTCCTCGTCGAGCTGGCCGATGAGGGTATGCCGCAGCGCCAGGACCGTGGCGACGCCGGAGAGCAGCAGCACGCAGGCGAAGATCGCCACCACGGAGGTGACGATCTTCGCGCGCAGGGACCTGCTGCGACCCGCCACCGTCAGGAGCCCGCGGCCGGCTTGAGGACGTAGCCGGCGCCCCGCATGGTGTGGATCATCGGCTCGCGGTCGTGGTCGATCTTCTTGCGCAGGTAGGAGATGTAGAGCTCGACGATGTTGGCCTGCCCGCCGAAGTCGTAGTTCCACACCCGGTCCAGGATCTGCGCCTTGGACAGCACCCGGCGCGGGTTGCGCATGAGGAAGCGCAGCAGCTCGAACTCGGTGGCCGTCAGCGAGATCTCGGTCCCGGCCCGGACGACCTCGTGGCTGTCCTCGTCGAGGGTGAGATCCCCGACGGCGAGCACCGAGCTGGGCTCCTGGGCGACGACGGCGGTGCGCCGGATGAGCGCGCGCACCCGCGCGACCACCTCCTCGAGGCTGAACGGCTTCGTGACGTAGTCGTCGCCCCCGGCCGTCAGACCGGCCACCCGGTCCTCCACGGCGTCCTTGGCCGTGAGGAAGAGCACGGGGACGTCGGGCTCGACCGCCCGCATCCGCCGCAGCACCTCCAGGCCGTCGAA
Organism: Serinicoccus hydrothermalis; assembly: GCF_001685415.1. Classification (NCBI taxonomy): domain Bacteria; kingdom Bacillati; phylum Actinomycetota; class Actinomycetes; order Micrococcales; family Ornithinimicrobiaceae; genus Serinicoccus; species Serinicoccus hydrothermalis. The sequence goes on from NZ_CP014989.1 coordinate 1,073,178, forward strand.
GTCGGGCAGCATCATGTCGAGCACCACGGCGTCGGGGGCCAGCTCGCGGGCGACGCGCACCGCGTCCATCCCGGTGCCGGCGGTCCGCACCTCCCAGCCCTCGTAGCGCAGGGCCATCGACAGCAGCTCGGTCAGGTGCTCCTCGTCGTCGACGACGAGGACCCGCACGGGTGTCCCGTCGAGGCGGGCGAGGGTCGGGGCGGGCTTCATGGTGCCATCACACCCTGCCACCCCGTGCGTCGTCTAGGTGCCGGCTGTGCGTCCGCTGTGCGACCTCGTCCTCACCGTCGCCCGAGGGCGGTGATGCGGCCGGAGTCCCGCAGCGCGGTCATGACGTCCGAGGCAGCGGCGACCTGCGGGTGCGGCGGTCGCAGCGGGGCGTCGAGGCGGATCGCCTGGGGGCTGTGCCGACGGATCGAGGCGTCGGCCACGAGGTAGCCGTACCGGCACAGCACCATCTGCTCCTGCGCGCTGAAGGCGTCCAGGTCCGTGCGCACCCGGTGGATCGCCCCGAGCACCTCCGGGGCATACCCGTCGAGCACCGGGCCGGACGGGGCACCGGTGCCGCGACGCAGGTCGGCGGGCGACTCCAGCGACCACGTCGCGCCGGCCACCGTGCCTGCCGCGAAGCTCGCGCGCAGCCAGCGCAGCCGCGCCGTCTGGCCGCCGCTCGAGGCGATGGACAGCAGCCGCCACAGCCGGGCGAGCACCGACCCGGCGGCCTGCCCGCGGAAGACCGCTCCCCCGTCGCTGACCAGCACCGTCGCGTGGTCGGTCCAGACCGGTTCCAGGGCCAGGTTGTCGTAGACCCCGCCGTCCACGAGCTGGATCCGGCGCCGGATCGCGGCGCGGACCTCCTCCGGCTCGTCCGGCTCGGCGGAACCACCGGTGAGACCGAGGTCGGCACCGTCGAGCTCGAGCGGGCCCAAGAAGGGCGGGTATGCGCAGGAGGCGGCCACCGCGTCCACCAGCCGCAGCCCCGGGGGCGGGGCGGCGTGCCCGAGCCGGTGGTCTCCGACCCGTCCCCGCGGCCCGACCGAGTGCGGGTCGGCGAAGAGCCAGGAGACGCCGTAGCCGATCTCGGTGGCCCCGGTGAGCACCACCGGGCCGCCCGTGCGGCGGTGCTCGCGCAGGTCGGTGCCCCACCAGGGGATCGCCCGTTCGAGCTCGTCGGCGAGCACGTGCACGCTCGCGTCGGGGCGGCCCCAGCCGCTCGGCCGGACCTTGGACAGCAGCGCGGGGGTGCGCAGGTTGCGGCGGGTCAGCGCGAGCAGCGGCTGGGCGACGAGCTCCTCCAGCCCACCGACGCGCCCGCCGCCGGCGTCGGCGTCGGGCCACTCCAGCTCGGGGTGGAGCAGCAGGTTGGCGAGCACCGCGCCGCCGGAGACCGCGCTGATGGTGCGCAGCGACCCGAGGACCCCCAGCTCGTCGAGCCGCCGGACGGCGCCGAGGTGGAACAGCGAGGCCCGGAAGCCCCCGCCGGACAGGCACAGGGCAGCGCCCCGCCTCGGGCGCCGCGCCGACGGCCCGTGGTGGGCCGTGGCCCGGGCCGCCTCCAGCTGGGCCAGCGCCGGGTCGCCGGGCGGTGGCCCGGGGTGCGGGTGCAGGTGCGCGGGGAGCACGGGACCAGCAGACCTGCGCCGGGTGACGCGGGCGTGAACGACGCCGCCGGTGTCGGCGTCCGGCAGATGACGAACGGCGAGCCAACTATGATCGGGGCCATGTTCGACGCCGCAGGGCTGCGCGTGATGCGGGCCATCGCCGACGAGGGGTCCTTCACGGCCGCCGCGGCCTCCCTGGGCTACACCCAGCCGGCGGTCTCCCAGATGGTCCGCCGCCTCGAGCAGCGCGCGGGCACGGCGCTGGTGGAGCGCATCGGCCGCACCGTGCGGCTCACCGAGGCCGGCCAGCTGCTCGCGACCCGGGCCGCGGAGATCCTGGACCGCATCGACGAGGCCGAGGCCGAGGTCATCGCCATCGCCGGGCTCAAGGCGGGCCGGGTGCGGCTCATGGCCTTCCCCTCCTCGTCCGCGACCCTCGTGCCGCGCGCCCTGGCCGAGCTGCGGCGCAGCCACCCCGCGGTGACGGTGCAGTTCAGCGAGGCGGAGCCGCCGGAGTCGCTGACCGCCGTGCGGGCCGGTGCCGTGGACCTCGCGGTGGCCTTCGCCTACGAGGGCACCGACGCCGGGCGGGGCGAGGACGACCTTGACGGTCTGGTGGTCATGGACGTGCTCGACGACCCGGTGATGCTCGTCCTGCCGGCTGACCACCCGCTCGCGGGACAGGACGAGGTGCACCTGGCCGACCTGTCGGCCGACCGCTGGATCGCGGGCTGCCCCCGGTGCCGGGGCCACCTGCTGACGCTCGCCGACCACGCCGGCTTCAGCCCGGACGTCACCTTCGAGACCGAGGACTACGTCGCGGTGCTCGGCCTCGTGGCCGCCGGGCTCGGTGTGGCCCTGGTCCCGCAGCTCATCCTCTCGACGGTCTCGCACCCGGAGGTCGTCATCCGGCCGGTGTCCCCGCCCTCCCGGCGCACCGTGCAGGTCGTCACGACACCGGACCTGCAGCGTGTCCCCGCGGTGGCCGCGACCCTCGATGCGCTGTGCCACAGCGCCCGCGAGCTGGGTGGCTCGCCGTGCGCGCACATCGTCGCCCGCGCCTGAGCAGGCCCTCTCCTCAGCCCAGCCTGCTGCCGCCCTGGCTCCCTCCGCCCTGGCGACCGATCTTGGTGACCTCACGCAGGAAGTTCAGCGGCGAGGGCGGCGTGCCGCGGCTGACGACGTCGACCGTGGCCCGGGGGTGCTCGTCGCCCGTGGCCTCGGTCACCAGGGTCCGGGCGAGGTCGGCACGCGAGGTGAATCGCCCCTGCAGCCGCGGAGGCCCGACCTCGAACTCGCCCGGCCCGTCGGCGTCGTAGAGACCCGCGGGACGGACGATCGTCCACCGCACCGGGCTGTCGCGGACGAGTCGCTCCATCCGCTCCATGTCGTCGTAGAGCGTGCGCCCGAGCACCCGCCGCAGCAGGAGCGGCTCGACCACCCTGCGCCAGGCCCACGTCTCGCCGGGCACCGGGCGGTCCGCGACGGTGGTGCTGCTGACGCACACAAGTCGGTCGACGCCGTGCCGGGACATCGCGGCGAGGATGTGGCGTGCCCCGGTGGAGTAGACCGTGACCCGCCGGCGCGAGTACGGCACCCCGTAGGTCGAGATCACCGCATCACCACCCTCGACCGCGTCAGTCACTGCTTCGGCGTCGGCCACGTCGGCGCCGACCACCCGCACGGCCTCGCCGTCGTGGTCACCGACCGGGAAGTGCTCCGGTCGCCGCGTGACAGCGGTGACCTGGTGGCCGGCGTCGAGGGCCTGCTGGTCCACGTGGCGGCCCGTGGGGCCGCTGCTGCCGAAGACCACCAGGCGCATGCTGGCCAGCCTCTCATCCATCCCTCCACCATGCGCAGGTCGTCCTCACTCCCGGGCGTGCGGCACCAGCCGGCTGCGGGTGTCGCGGACCACCGCGACGTCGCCGTGCAGGTCGGTGCGCAGCACCACCGCCCCGGCCTGCGACAGGAGGCTGAGCGCGCTCGGGCTCGGGTGCCCGAAGTCGTTGTCCGCCCCGACACCGATGAGGGCGACCTCGGGATCCGCACCCAGGACCAGCCGCTCGTCCTGGGCCGCCGACCCGTGGTGCGCGACCTTGAGCACGTCGTAGTCCCGCCCCTGCGTGGACTCGCGCACCTGCCGGGCGCTCTCCGGCTCCAGGTCGCCGGTGAGCAGCAGCGCGGTGCCCCCGACGTCGACGTCCAGGACGATGCTGGCGTTGTTGGCGGCCGACCCGGCGACCGGTGGCGTCGCCGAGGGCCAGAGCACCGTCGCCCGGGCGGCGCCGACGTCCCACCGGTCCCCCACCCGGGCCTGGTGCACGGGTATGCCCTCCGCCGCCAGCAGCCCCAGGGTCGCCGCGGCCACCTCGGGTGGGTCCCGCACCGGCGTGACCAGGACCTGCTCGACCTGGGTCCCGCCGAGCACCCCGGGGAGCCCCGCGACGTGGTCGGTGTGGAAGTGGGTGAGGACCAGCAGGTCGACCGTCCCGACCTCGAGGTCGTGCAGGCAGGTCCTCACCGCCGTGGGGTCCGGACCGGTGTCCACCAGCAGGGCGTGCCCGGGTGCGGTGCGGACGACGAAGGCGTCCCCCTGGCCGACGTCGCACCCGGCCACCACCCATCCCGGTGGGGGCCAGCCGCGCAGACCGGGCACGGGAAGCGCCGAGGCGAGTACGACGGCAGCCAGGGCCACCGCTGCCCACGGGCGGCGCCTGCCGAGACGGAGCCAGCGCCGGCCGGTGACCAGGAGCAGGACGGTGAGGACGGCGAGGGCCCACGCCCCCAGCGCGCCGTCCCACCACTCGAGGCTGCCCAGGGGCGCACGGGCGCAGACCCGGGCGATCCGGCCGATGGCCCAGGCGGGCACCGCCGCTGCCCAGGCGACGGCGCTGCCCAGCACGGTCGAGACGGGCGCCAGCACCGCCGCGAGCAGCCCGAGGATGGTCGTGGGCGGGACCAGCGGGGCCGCCAGCAGGTTGGCGAGGACGGCGACGGTCGTGATGTCTCCCTGCAGCAGCACGATGACCGGGGCGCAGATCACCTGCGCCGCCAGCGGCACCGCCGCGGCCCGCGCCGCCAGCCCCGCCCACCCCGGGAGGACGGCCGCCATGGCCAGGCCCCAGGGACGCGCCCAGAGCACCAGCCCGAGCGTGGCCAGGGTCGAGAGTGCGAAGCCGTAGGACCGGGCCAGCCAGGGGTCGAGGCACAGCAGCACGAGCACGGCTCCCCCGAGCAGCGGCAGGCTCGTCCGGCGGCGTCCACCGGCGAGCGCCACCAGGGCGATCGCTCCCATCACCCCGGCCCGCAGGACCGACGGCTCGGGCCGGCACAGCAGGACGAAGCAGACGAGCCCGGCCAGGACGACCGGAAGCCGCCACCGGCGCGGCAACCCGGCGCGCACGACGAGCAGGGCCACGCCGCCCACGACGATCGCCACATTGCTGCCGCTCACGGCGGAGAGGTGCGTCATGCCGGTGTCGCGCATGGCCTGGGTCAGGTCGGGTGGCGTGAGCGAGCTGTCGCCGATGACGAGCCCGGGCACGAGGCCCCGGGCATCGGTCGGCAGCGGGTCGACGGCCTCGCGGAAGCTCGCCCGCACGTGGTCCACCCCTCGCAGCAGCGCCGGGGGCGGGCTGACGACGGTGGGCGGACCGCGCTGCACGAGCACGGCGACCGCGCGCTCGCCCGGTCGTCCGGGCCCCCACCGGCCCGAGACCTCCACCACGCTGCGCCAGGCCACCGCCCCGTCGGTCCACCCCTGCCCGGCGGTGGCCATGACGACCACCGGCGTGGCCGGTCGGGTGGTCTCGCCGCGGGCGGAGGCCTGCACCACGCGTCCCTCCAGCACGACGAGGGGATCGCGCTCGTCGGCCCGCGCGATCAGCCGGGGCTCGGTGGTGACCAGCACCCGGGCGGTGGTGACCGCTCTGTCCTGCGCCCAGCCGGCGACCGGGCCCGCCCGCGCCACCGCCGTGTGCAGGCTTGTCGCACCGACGACCAGCGCGATCGCGGCGGCCGACAGGGCGAGCTGTTGGCGCCACCCGGACGGTCGCCGGCCCGTCCGGCCGGACGGGCGGCCCGCGAGGAGACCGAGGAGCAGCGCGGCGACCAGCGACACCACGGCGACGAGCGGCGGCACCCACCGTGGGCCGACGAGGACGGCCACCAGCACGGCCCAGGCGGCCAGCGCGGGCAGCAACAGCCGCAGGTCGTGCGGCGGCTCGGGGTCCAGCTCCGAGTCCGGCTCCGGCTCGGTCTCCGGCTCCGGCCCCGACTCCGGCCCCGGCTCCGAGTCAGGCTCGGGCTCGGTCTCCGGCCCCGAGGCGGGCTCCGTCTCCGCCGCCCTCTCTGGGGCACCGTCCGTACGGCCACCCCTCATCCGACGGTGACGTGCGGCTCGAGGTCCTCCAGCGTGCGGTCGCCGATGCCGCTCACCTCCAGCAGCTCGGCGACCGCGGTGAAACGACCGTGCTCCTCGCGCCACTCCAGGATGCGCCCGGCGGTGACCGGGCCGATCCCGGGCAGTTCTTCGAGCTCGGCCTGGGTCGCGGCGTTGAGGTCGACGACCGGTGTCGACGACTGCTCCTGGCCCGTCCCCGACCCCGGTGCGCCGCCCGTCCCGCTCGACCCGAGGGCGCCGGTCCCGGTGACGGGAACGCCCGCCACCCAGCCCGGCGGAGGTTCCTCCCCCGGCGCCCCGATCCACACCTGCTCCCCGTCGACGACGGCGCGAGCCAGGTTGACCGAGCCCGGGTCGGCCTCGCTCGTGAGCCCGCCGGCGGCGTCCACCGCGTCCACCACCCGCGAGCCGGCCTCCACCTCCACCACCCCGGGGGCGGCGACCTCGCCGATGACGTGCACGAGCAGCGGCCCCTCCGTCGCGGGTGCGCCGGTCTCACCGACCTGCGCGGCCTTCGCCTCGCCGGGCTGCCCCTCGCCCGGCTGCCCGTCGCCCGGCTGCGGCACCTCTCCCGTCGCGCCGAGCGATGCCGCACCTGCCGTCGGCGCGACGGTCGCGGACGCCACCTCCGCGGCCCCCGTGGCCATGGGCACGGCCGTCGCGCGCTGCTCGACCCACCACCAGCGCCCGCCGAGCACGGCCAGCACCAGCGCCGCGACGAGCACCATGCCGCCGACCGCCCGGGCCCCGACACCGATCTGGGCCATCCGGCCCGCCCCGGGAACGGCGACGAGCCGGCCCAGCAGGAGGTCAGCCTGCTCCGCCTGCCCGGCGGGCTCCTCGGCCGTCGGCAGACGGCCCGTCCGGTGGCGCCCTGCGTGCGCGTCCTCGTCCCCCATGACCCGCACGCTAGGCAGGTCCGCCCCATCGCGGGAGGGCCTGTCTCAGATCTGTGGACGACCCGGCCGTCCGGCGCGGGATGTGGACGACAGCTCAGCCGCCGGCGGCCACCACGACGCCCAGCGTGCCCGGACCGGTGTGCACGCCGATCCCCGGGTCGAGCGGCGCCACCTGCACCTCGACCCCGACCCGCTCGCCCAGCCCGGCCGCGAGCTCCGCGGCGGCCTCCTCTGCGCCCAGCTCATGCACCCCGACCCGGGGCCCACCGCCGGCCGCACGCACCTGCTCGGCCGCCTCCACCGCGAGGTCGGCCAACCGGGCCAGCGCACGGCCGCGGGTGCGCACCCGCTCGGCGAGCACCACCTCGCCGTCGTCCACACCCAGCAGCGGCTTGATCGCGAGCGCGGAGCCGAGGACGGCCTGCGCCCGGCCCAGCCGACCGCCCCGCCGCAGGTGCTCCAGGCTGTCGACGTAGAACCACGCGCGCGCCCCACCCGCCCGTTCCCGGACAAGACGCTCCACCTCCTCCACGGTCGCCCCGGCCCGCGCCAGCGCGGCGGCGTCGAGCGCCGCCCACCCGAGCGGCAGCCCGACGGTGCGGGAGTCGACCACCCGCACCTCGACCTCGTCGGCCACCTCCTGGGCGGCGAGCCCGGCCGCCTCCACGGTCCCGCTGAGCCGGCCCGACAGGTGCACCGAGACGATCCGGCGGCACCCCGTCTCCGCGACCAGCTCGCGGTAGCCCGCGACGAACTCGCCCGGGGAGACCCGGCTCGTCGAGATGCGCTCGCGCCCGGCGCGGAGCACGTCGACCACCTCGGCCTGCGTCACCTCGCGGGAGTCGCCGCGACGCCCCTCCACCATGACGTGCAGCGGCAGCACCCGCAGCGGCGCACCGGCCTGCTGCCCGGGCGGCAGGCAGCTCGCGCTGTCGGTGAGGAGGGCGACGTCCATGAGGGCCGGGTATGCCTGGGCGGGCTCAGACGACGATGTTGACCAGGCTCGGGGCCCGGACGATCACCTTGCGCACGGGCGCCCCGTCGAGGAAGCGCTGCACCTTCTCGCTGCCCAGCGCCAGCGCCTCCAGGTCGGCCTCGCTGATGTCGGCCGCGACCTCGAGCCGGTCCCGGACCTTGCCCTTGACCTGGACCACCGCGGTCACCGCGTCGTCCACGAGCAGGGCCGGGTCCGCCTCCGGGAAGGGGGCGTACGTGAGGTCCTCGTGCCCGAGCCGTTCCCACAGCTCGGCGCCCAGGTGCGGCGCGACCGGCGCGACCATCTGCACCAGCGGCTCCACCGCCGCCCGCGGCACCCGGTCCAGCTTGGTGAGCAGGTTGTTGAGCTCGATCATCCGGGCGATGGCGGTGTTGGTCCGCAGCGCGGCGTAGTCCGAGCCCACGGCGTCGATGGTCCGGTGCAGCGCGGTCGCCAGCTCCGGGCTGAGCTCCTCCTCCACGACGGTGACCTCACCGGTGTCCTCGTCGACGACGTTGCGCCACAGCCGCTGCAGGAAGCGCTGGCTGCCGACGACGGCCCGGGTCTCCCAGGGGCGGTACTGCTCGAGCGGGCCCATGCTCATCTCGTAGACCCGGAAGGTGTCGGCGCCGAACTGCTCGACCATCTCGTCCGGGGTCACGACGTTCTTCAGCGACTTGCCCATCTTGCCGTACTCCTGGGTGACCGGCTGTCCGTTCCAGGTGTAGGTCGAGGGCCCGCCGTCGGAGGAGGTGTGCTCCTCCACCTCGGCCGCGGGCACGGGGAAGCCGCGCGCGTCGCGGTAGACGTAGGCCTCGATCATGCCCTGGTTGATGAGCCGCCGGAACGGCTCCTCGCTGCTCACGTGGCCCAGGTCGAACAGCACCTTGTGCCAGAATCGGGCATACAGCAGGTGCAGCACGGCGTGCTCGACCCCGCCGACGTACAGGTCCACCCCGCCAGGGTCGACGGCGCCCTGCCTCGCGCCGGGGACGGTCTGCTCCCGCGGCCCGATCCAGTACTCCTCGACCTGCGGGTCGACCGGGGCGTCCTCGTTGGCCGGGTCCAGGTAGCGCAGGTAGTACCAGCACGACCCGGCCCAGTTGGGCATCGTGTTGGTCTCCCGCCGGACCGGCACCGGGCCGCGCCCGTCGCCCAGGTCCATCGTCGTCTCGACCCACTCCTGCGCGCGCGCCAGCGGCGCCTCGGGCTCGGAGTCCGCGTCGTCGGCCTCGAAGGTCCGGGGCGCGTAGTCGGGCACGTCCGGCAGGGTCACCGGCAGCTCGTCGTCGGGCACCGCGTGGGCGACACCGTCCTCGTCCCAGACGATCGGGAAGGGCTCGCCCCAGTAGCGCTGCCGGCTGAACAGCCAGTCGCGCAGCCGGTAGGTCACCGTCGCGCGCCCGCGACCGGTCTGCTCCAGCCAGGCGATGATGCGCTCCTTGGCCTCGGCGACCCCGAGCCCGTCCAGGCTGATCTCGTCGTTGGCGGAGTTGATCGCCGGCCCCTCGCCGGTGAAGGCCTCGTCCTGCGGGTGGTCCGGGGTCGGCTCCACCGTCCGGACGATGGGCAGGTCGAAGGCGGTGGCGAAGGCCCAGTCGCGCTCGTCCTGGCCCGGCACCGCCATGATCGCGCCGGTGCCGTAGCCCATGAGCACGTAGTCGGCGACGAAGACGGGGACCTGTGCCCCGGTCACCGGGTTGGTGGCGAAGGCACCGGTGAAGACACCGGTCTTGTCCTTGCCCTCGGTCTGGCGCTCCACGTCGCTCTTGGTCGAGGCCGCCCGCTGGTATGCCGTCACCGCCTCGCGCGGGGTCGTGGCACTCCCGGTCCACGCGTCCTTCGTCCCCTCCGGCCAGGCGTCGGGGACGATCTGCTCGACCAGCGGGTGCTCGGGCGCGACGACCATGAAGGTCGCACCGAAGAGGGTGTCGGGCCGGGTCGTGAAGACCTCCAGCTGTCCCTCCTCGCCGGCGGCGGTGGCCACCGGGAAGGCGACCTGCGCACCGGTGGAGCGCCCGATCCAGTTGCGCTGCATCAGCCGGACACGTTCGGGCCAGTCCAGGCGGTCCAGGTCGTCGGTGAGGCGGTCGGCATACGCCGTGATCCGCATCATCCACTGCGACAGGTTGCGCTTGAAGACCGGGAAGTCACCCCGCTCGGACCGGCCGTCGGCGGTGACCTCCTCGTTGGCCAGGACGGTGCCCAGGCCCGGGCACCAGTTGACCGGTGCGGCGGAGACGTAGGCCAGGCGGTAGCCGTCCAGGACCTCGGCCTGCTCGGCCGCCGACAACTCTGCCCAGTCCCGGCCGTCCGGGGTGGCCCGCTCACCGTTCGCGAGCTGCTCGACCAGCTCGGCGATCGGCCGGGCCCGGCCGGTGCCGGCCTGGCCCGAGCCCTCGCGCGGCGCGGCGTCCGGGTCGTACCAGGAGTCGTGGATGCGCTGGAAGATCCACTGCGTCCAGCGCACGTAGTCGGGGTCGATGGTGGCGAAGGTGCGGCGCGGCTCGTGCGACAGACCGATCATCCGCATCTGCCGCCGGTAGGTCGCCATGGCCTCCTCTGTGGTCACCCGAGGGTGCTGGCCGGTCTGCACGGCGTAGTGCTCGGCGGGCAGGCCGAAGGCGTCGAAGCCCATGGCATACATGACGTTGGCGCCGGTCGTGCGCAGGTAGCGGGTGTGGACGTCGGTGGCGACGTAGCCCAGCGGGTGCCCGACGTGCATCCCCGCGCCGGAGGGGTAGGGGAACATGTCCATGATCACCCGGTGCCCGCGCCCCTCACCGAGGCGGGGGTCGTCCGGCGCGGCCCAGGGTCCGGCCGGGTTGGCCGAGGCGAAGGTGTCCTCGCTCTCCCACCGGTCCTGCCAGCGGCGCTCGATCCGGCCGGCCAGCTCGGCGGTGTAGCGGTGCTGCGGGATGCGCTCGCTCATGCCTGTCTCTCGTCTCGTTCTCGCTGCGGGTGTGCTCGTGCTCCGTGCATACGAAAGCCCCTCACGCAGGAGGGGCCGGCCGCGCTCGCAGGTTATGCGTCCTGCCTAGCGCGGCCCGACAAGGAGGAGCTCGCAGCGGGTCGCCATGGTGCCGCCCATGGTAGCGCAGCGGGCGCCCACCCCGCCCGGGGGTGGACGCCCGCTGCGTCAGGCTCGCCGGTCGCTCAGGCGCCGAGCGAGTTGAAGCGCTTGGCCATGGCCGACTTCTTGTTGGCGGCCTGGTTCTTGTGGATGACGCCCTTGGAGACGGCCTTGTCCAGCTTGCGCGACGCGGCGTGCAGGGCCTGCTCGGCCTTGCCCGTGTCCCCGCTGTCCACGGCCTCGCGGAAGCGGCGGATGAAGGTGCGCAGCTCCGACTTGTGGGCGCGGTTGCGCTCGGTGCGCGCGGCGTTGGTCTTGACGCGCTTGATCTGGCTCTTGATGTTTGCCACTGAGAACTTCCTGGTCAGTCGTTGGTCTGGTGTCGTGAGGGCGACGCCCGCGCTCCGGCGAACTGGCGTGGGGATGCCTGGCGATGTCCGGTGCACGGGGGTGGTGCGAATGATCTCCGCTGGAGATCCACGAGCGCGCACGACCGAGCGCGCACGCAAAGGTCCACGTTAGCAGCGCCTGCGCGCCTCGCCCAAGTCGCGGCCGGGAACGCAGGCGTGACCGGCCCCCGGTCATACCTGGACGCGACGCAGCCCCATCCCGGAGCGTCCGCCCGCGTCGGTGCGGACGGCGAGCACCTGGTGCAGCTCCATCCCCCGCCGCTCGAAGTTCATCCGCGACCCGGCCAGGTAGAGGCCCCAGACCCGCGCGCGGCCCAGACCCGCCTCGGCGACGCACTCCTCCCAGTGCTCGGTGAGGTTGGCGCACCAGGCACCGCAGGTCCGGGCGTAGTGCTCGCGCAAGTTCTCGTGGTGGCGGACCTCGAGCCCGGCGTCCTCGATCCGGGAGACGATCGTGCCCGACCCGGCGAGCTCGCCGTCGGGGAAGACGTAGCGCTCGACGAAGGCCTGCTTCGCCATCGGCGCCCGCTGGTTGTCGGCCCAGGTGATGCAGTGGTTGAGCAGCCGGCCCTCGTCGCGCAGCCGGTCGCGCAGGAAGGCAAAGTAGGCCGGGTAGCGGCGCACCCCGATGTGCTCGGTCAGCCCGATCGAGGAGACGGCGTCGAAGCCCCGCTCGGTGACGTCGCGGTAGTCGCCGTAGCGGATCTCGGCGCGGTCGGCGAGCCCCTGCCGCTCCAGCATCTGCTGGCCCCAGGATGCCTGCTGGCGCGAGAGCGTCACGCCGAGGGCGGTCACGCCGTAGTGCTCCACCGCGTGCCGGACCATCTGGCCCCAGCCGCAGCCCACGTCGAGCAGGCGCATCCCCGGCTCCAGCCCCAGCTTGCGGCAGACCAGGTCGTGCTTGTGCGCCTGCGCCTCCTCCAGGGTCGCGTCGTCCTGCGGGTATGCCGCGCACGTGTAGGTCATCGACGGGCCGAGCACGAGCTCGTAGAACCGGTTGGAGACGTCGTAGTGGTGGGCGATGGCGGCGGCGTCGCGGCGGCGGCCGTGCCGGAGCCCGTCGGCGAGGCGGCGGACGCGGGTGGGCGTCTCCTCCGGCGGGAGCGCTGGCGGCCGGGGACGCAGCTGGGCGAGAGCGGAGGCCAGGTGCGGCAGCTCGGCCGGCGAGCGCCGCTTGGTCGTGACCAGGTCCCGCAGCAGCACCATCTCGGGGTAGGGGTCGCCCTCGACCATCCCCTCGATGCGCAGGTCGCCGGAGAGGTAGGCCCGGGCCAGGCCGAGCTCGCTGCTGGGCGAGGTGACCAGGTGCTCCAGCGCCCGCCGGGAGTCGAGGTGGAGCACCCTGCCCTGCGGGTCGCCGCCGTGGGAGCCGTCCCAGGCGGCCACCGCCAGGCCGGGCACCGGCCCGACGAGGGCCTCGAACATCTGGGCACCGGAGAGAGGGCTCATCGTGATCCCACCGCCTTGTCGTAGAGAGAGGGGAGTCGGCCGTCCGGGTCGTAGCGCGCCTTGACCCGCGCGTAGGTGTCCCCGCCGTAGAGCTCGTCGAAGGTCTGCCGGTCGTAGGTCGCGGTGGAGTAGAGGCCCTTGTGACCGCCGAGCTCGGTGACCTTGTCCTCGATGGCCCGGTTGACGTCGCCGTCCCGGCCGCCGGGGGCGATGTCGACGGCCGACCAGAAGCCGACGTTGACGTAGTCACGACCGGCCTCCATGGGGTAGAGCGGCCACGGGCGGGGCTCGGAGGTGTCGCGCAGCCGGACCGGGCAGAGCCAGAGCGGCTCGACGGGCACGGTGCGCAGGAACCAGCGCAGGAACTCGGCGGTCCGCTCCAGCGGGATCTCGACGTCCTGCACGACCCGCTCCTGGTCGGGCAGGCCGCGCAGCCGTCGCAGCCGGGCCTGCGGGGCGTACCTCTCCTCGAGGCCGATGATGCGCCGGTAGACGTCGCTGCGCCGCCAGCGGGCCGGCCACACCCGCCGGACGGCGGGGTGCTGCACGCCGAGGGCCCGGGAGCACCAGAACCAGTCGGTGTCCCAGCGCCACAGGTAGTCCTCGGCGCGCAGCAGGTCGCGGCGCCGGTGCTGCACGGAGCGGTAGTAGATCTGCTGGCCGGTGTAGTCGCTCGGTCCCCCGGGGACGCTGCCGAGGGCCTCCTCGGCGCTCACCCAGCGGCCGAGGGTGAGGTAGCTCTCCGTGCCGGAGAAGACGACCCCGTCGAGGAAGTCGACCCCCTCCCCGGCATACGCGCCGGCGGCCATGACCTCGCCGACCGCGTCCAGGGCGGCGTCGAGGTCGGTGAACCGCTCGTGGCGCAGGGCGACGAAGGGCTGCGCGGCCTCCAGCTCGACCACGAGGCCGAGGCAGTAGCCGAGGGTGCCGTAGGAGTTGGCCAGCGCGTGGAAGAGGTCGGCGTGCTCGCCCTCGGGGCGGGCGGTGACGACCTCGCCGGACCCGGTGAGGACGTCGGCCTCGAGCACCGACTCGTGCGGCAGGCCGGAGCGGAAGGAGGAGGACTCGATGCCGAGCCCGACGACGGCCCCGCCCAGGGTGATGGTGCGCAGCTGCGGCACGACCAGCGGGATCGCCGGGCCCTCCCCGGGACCGCCGTGGAGCAGCTCCCCGGTCAGCTGCTCGTAGGTGGTGAGGCCACCCACCAGCGCCGTGCCGGGCTCCTGCGACGACGCGGGCCGACGGGCGAGGACCCCGGTGAAGGGGCTGAGGTCGAGGTGGGCGACCTCCCCGGTCCGGGGGCGGAAGAGGTTGCTGGTGCGCTTGGCCAGGCGCACCGGCCGGTCGGCGGGCAGCGCGGCATACCGTGACCGCGCCTGCTCGACCGCGGCGAGGTAGCCCGGTGGCCGCTCCATGCCACCATCCTGCCCCCAGACCTCAGCCGCGGGCCAGGCGACAGACCTCGAGCACCGCCCGCTCGACGGCGTGCTCCGGGCTGCGGACGGCCGCCTCGGTGCGGATGCCGCCCTTGACGTCGACGTCGGCCTGGGCGACCGCCTGGATCGCCGCCCCCAGCCGCGCGCCGTCCCAGGACTGGCTGGAGCGACGGGCGGCGTCGACCTGCCACGGCGCCATGCCGAGGTCGCGGGCCAGCTGCGCGGACGACCCGCGTCCGGCGGTCGCCACCTTGCCCACCTGGCGCAGCTGCATGGCCAGCACCGCGACGATCGGCACCGGGTCCAGGCCGCCCAGCATGGCGTGCCGCAGCAGCGCCATCGCGGTCGCCTCGTCGCCGGAGAGCGCCGCGTCGGCAACGCGGAACCCGGTCGTCTCGACCTTCTCGCCGTAGTAGGTCGTGACGTCCTCGGTCTCGACCATCCCCTCCACGTCGCGGATGAGCTGCTCGCAGGCGGAGGCGAGCTCGCGCAGGTCCTTGCCCACCGCCAGCACGAGGGCACCGGCCGCGTCGGCGGTGATCTTGCGCCGGGCCTGCTTGAACTCGCCCATGACGAACTCGTGCTTGTCGCGCTCGGTCTTGACCGCCTTGGCCTCGACCACCCGCGCGCCGCCCTTGCGGAGCGCGTCGAGGACCCGCTTGCCGCGGTTGCCGGACTTGTGCAGCACCACGAGGGTGACCCCGTCGGCCGGCTGCTCGAGGTAGGTCCCCAGGTCCTGCACGAGGGCGTCGTCCGCCTCGTCCAGGTCGTGCACGACGATCACCGTCCACCCGCCGAAGAGGCTGGGGCTCGCGTGCACCATGAGCTCGCCGGCCTGGTAGGTCGCGGGGTGGACCCGCACGACCTCCGCGTCGGCCTCGCTCGCGCGCACCGCCTCGACCACGGAGTCGACCGCGCGCTCGGCGCGCAGCTCCTCCGGGCCGGTGACCAGCGCCAGTGTCGGGGGTGCCGTGCTCACGAGGTCGGCCCCGTCGCGACCGGCTCCCAGGGGCCGAGCTCCAGCCAGCCCCGGTCCACGCGGGCCGGGCGCACGCGGGCGACGGCTGCCACCGGGACGGCGCCGTAGAGGTGCGGGAAGTGCTCGGAGCCGGGGTCGGAGGGATCGCCCGGCTCGACCTTCACCTCGACGCCGTGCTCGGCGAGGACCGCCGGGTCGATCTCGAGCACGACGAGCTCCTCGTCCACCCCGGAGTAGAGGGCGCGGGCCACGCCGGGCAGCTGCTCGGGCCGGCTGGCGTGGACGAAGCCGACGTCGGCCAGGGAGGCGCCCCGGGTGGACCGGTCGTAGCGGCCGGCGGCCAGCGCCGCCTCCCAGTGCTCCCGCTCGGCGAGGTGCCACAGGGCGGGACTGTCGGCGGCCTCGGTCTCGCGCTCGGCTGCCTGCTCGCTGCTCATGCCCCCCAGCCTGCCACGCGGCACCGACACCGCCGGTGCCTCACGCGGGCAGCTCCAGCCCGAGCTGGTTGACCCGGGCGGTGACGAGGTCGAGCGCCAGGTCGAGGTGCTCGGCCAGCTCGGGGAGCTCGACCCCGGCCTCGATCCCGTCGCGCAGCTCCTCGTCCTGCTCCTCGGACCAGGCATGGCCGCCGGTCACGGCCGTGCGCGGGGAGCGTGCCACCGGCACGGCCCCGGCGGTGACCAGCGGCGCGCCGCCGAGCCCGCGGGCGCCGGGCTCGGCGACCGGGACCGGGTCGGGAGCCGTCTCGTCGAGCCGCTGCAGGGCGCCCAGCACGAGCTCGGTGTCGGTGGTCGGCCAGAAGGGCGGGAGGGATCGCTGGAGGAATCCGGCATACCGCGCCGTCATCATCCGCGAGTCGAGGAAGGCGACGACGCCGCGGTCGTCGCCGCGGCGGATGAGCCGCCCGGCGCCCTGGGCCAGGCGGAGCGCCGCGTGCGTGGCGGAGACCGCCATGAAGCCGTTGCCGCCCATGCGGCCGATGGCCTCGGTGCGCGCCGAGGTGAGCGGGTCGTCGGGGCGGGGGAAGGGGATCCGGTCGACGATGACGAGCTGGCAGGCGGAGCCGGGCACGTCCACGCCCTGCCACAGCGACAGCGTGCCGAAGAGGCAGGTGCGGGCCTCCCCCGCGAACTCGCGCACCAGCGTGGGCAGCTGGTCCTCGCCCTGGCAGCGGACGGTGATGTCGGTGTCGGACAGGCGGGCGCGCAGCTCCTCGGTGGCCGCCTCCGCGGCGCGCCGCGAGCTGAAGAGCCCCAGCGTGCGCCCGCCGGCCGCCCGCACCAGCGCCTCGATCTCGTCGAAGACGACCGAGCCCGCGCCGTCGCGACCGGGCGGCGGCAGGTGCTGCGCGACATACGCGATCGCCTGCTGCGGGTAGTCGAACGGGGAGCCGACGTCGAGGCCCTCCCACGCCGGAGACCCGGCACCGCGCAGGCCGATCGTGCCGGCGACGGCGTCGAAGGTCCCGCCCAGCTCGAGGGTGGCGGAGGTGAGGACGACGGTGCGCTCGTCGAAGATCTTGTCGCGCACCATCATCGCCACGCTCATCGGCGCCACCCGCAGCACGCTCCCCCGGCGCTGGTCGTGGCTGATCCACACGACGTCGAGCTCGGCCTCCCCGAGCACCCGCTCGCTGGTGTCGAAGACGTCCTGGACCGCCGCGAGCGCGACCTGGGTGCCGCCGTCCGGCTCGGCGCCCTTCTCCGGCTTGAGCTCGGACAGCGTCGCGCGGGCGGCGTCGCGGACCAGCTGCAGCGCGGTGACCAGCCGCTCGGGCAGCCGGCCCAGCTTGCCCTCGGGCAGGTCGGCGAGCGCGTCGTCCAGCAGCTCGGTGGTCTCGGCCAGCCGCTCGGCGGCGTCGCCCTTGCCGGCCCGGCGCGCGGCCGCCGACACGGTGGAGGAGGTGAGCTCGTCGGTGATCGTCGAGGTGACCCGGTCGGTGAGCTCGTGCGCCTCGTCGATGACGAGCAGGTCGTGCTCGGGCAGCATGAAGCGGCCCTCGACGGCGTCGATCGCCATGAAGCTGTGGTTGGTGACGATGATGTCGACCTCGGCCGCGGCCGCCCGCGAGCGCTCCACGAAGCAGTCGGCGAAGACCGGGCAGCGGCTCCCGAGGCACTCGTGCGCCGTCACCGACACCTGCCGCCACGCCCGGTTGGTCACGCCGGGCACCAGCTCGTCCCGGTCGCCCGACTCGGTGACCTCGGCCCACTCGCGCAGCCGGGTCACCTCGTCCCCGAGCCGCGAGCGTTCCCGGTCGACCTGGCCCATCGCGAGCAGCGCGTCCTCGTCGTCGTCGGGGAAGCCGCCGACGAGCTTGTGCTGGCACAGGTAGTTGGAGCGGCCTTTGACCAGCCCGAACGTCGGGCGACGGCCGAGCAGCGGCTCCAGGGCCTCGGCGATCCGGGGCAGGTCGCGGTCGACGATCTGCGCCTGGAGCGCGAGGGTGGCGGTGGCGACGACGGCCGGCTTGCCGGTGCGCACGGCGTGCGCGATCGCGGGCACGAGGTAGGCGAGGGACTTGCCGGTGCCCGTGCCGGCCTGGACCAGCAGGTGCTCCTCGCGCTCGACCGCCCGCTCGACGGCCTTCGCCATCTGCAGCTGGCCCGGCCGGTCGCTCCCGCCGACACCTCCGACGGCCGCCCGGACGAGGTCCTCGAGGTCGGCGGTCGCAGGCATGGGGCCCAGGGTATGCCGTGCCGCCCGGGCCTGCCGCGGCCGTCCACAGCCCGGCGCCTCGGCCCGACTGCGGTCACCAAGCTGCAACCTCCATCGCCCTACAGGGTGATGGAGGTTGCTGGAAGGTGACCGCACTCCCGGGGTGGGGCGGGCGGCGGGACCGTCAGGTGGGGATGCGCTCCGCGCCGGTGTAGACGTTGAGGCTCTCCCCACGGTTGAAGCCGACGAGGGTCATCCCCGTCTCCTCGGCGAGCTCGACCGCCAGCGAGGAGGGGGCGGAGACCGCGGACAGCAGCGGTATGCCCGCGAGCGCCGCCTTCTGCACCAGCTCGAACGAGGCTCGCCCGGACACCTGGAGGACCGAGCCGAGCAGCGGCATACCCCGCTCGCGCAGGGCCCAGCCGACGACCTTGTCCACGGCGTTGTGCCGCCCGACGTCCTCCCGCAGGCAGGCCAGGCGCAGACCGGGACCGTCCTCGTCGGGCACGAACAGACCGGCCGCGTGCACCCCGCCCGTCCGGTCGAAGACGGCCTGCGCCTCCCGCAGCCGGTCCGGCAGGGCGAGCAGCTCGGCGAGCGGGAAGGTCGCGGGATCCGCTCCGAGGTCATGGGTCCCGGTGCGCCGCACCGACTCGATCGACGCCGTGCCGCAGACGCCGCACGAGGAGGAGGTGTAGACGTGCCGCTCCAGCGACGGGTCCGGCGGAGCGACCCCCTCGGCCAGCTGCACGTCGACGACGTTGTAGTCGCGCAGCCCGTCCATGCCGATGCCGGAGCGGTAGTCGATCTGCGCCACGTCGGCCCAGGACGTCACGACGCCCTCGCCGTGCAGGAACCCCACGGCGAGGTCGAAGTCGTCACCCGGGGTCCGCATCGTCACCGAGAACGACCGGCCGTCGACCCGGACCTCGAGCGGCTCCTCCCCCGCCACCACGTCGGCCCGGTCCCGGGCACCGCCGTCCGCCCGGAGCCGCCGCACGCGACGTCGCTGGGTGACCCTCGCCATACCCCCACGGTATCCCGACCCTCGGGCAGCCTCTCCCACCTGCCCACCACCGGATTTCGACCTCTCGAATCGTCGCCATGGCGACGTTTCCAGATGTCGAAATCGTGCAGGGCCCGGTCCAGGAGGCCCCGGACCGCTTCCGGCGACCCCTACCGGTTCGGTATGCCGTCCGGCGCGCAGACGAAGTGCGCCACCAGCGCGGTCCAGCCGGTCTGGTGCGAGGCGCCGAGGCCACGCCCGTCGTCGCCGTGGAAGTACTCGCTGAAGGTCGGGTGCGCGTCCCAGAGCGGTCCGGACGGGTGGTGCCGCGGCGTGCTCGGCCGGCGCCCGTCCGGCCCGGGCCGGAAGAGCGAGACGATCCGCTCCTCGACCTCGTGCGCGACCTGCTCCATCCCCATCGTCCGGCCCGAGCCGGTGGGGTACTCCACCTCCACGCCCGCCCCGGCGCCGCGGCCGTAGATCCGCAGCGCGTCCAGCAGCAGCGCGTTGACCGGCAGCCACACCGGCCCGCGCCAGTTGGAGTTGCCGCCGAACATCCCCGAGTCGGACTCGCCCGGCACGTAGCGCAGCGACAGGTGGGCACCCTCGACCTCGACCCCCACCCCGTCCCGGTGCGCCGCCGACAGCGACCGGATCCCGTGCGGGGACAGGAACTCGCCCTCGTCGAGCAGCGGCGTCAGCAGCGCCCGCCACTGGTCGCGGGAGATGAGCGAGAGGGTGCGCAGGGCATACCCCCGGTGGTTGGTGTGGATGAGCGCGTCCGCGAGCTCGGGGCGACGTTCGGTCCACCCCTGGAAGAAGTCGGTGAGGTCGGGCAGCTCGCTCGCCACCCAGTTCGGCACGATCGAGATGCCGGTGAGCGGCAGCAGGCCGACCATCGAGCGCACCGGCATCCGGTATGCCGTGCCGTCCTCGCCGACGAGCACGTCGTGGAAGAACTCGTCCTCGTCGTCCCACAGCGAGGTGTGGGAGGTGCCGAAGTCGTCCAGCGCCTCCGCGATCGAGAGGAAGTGCACGAGGAACTTCGTCGACACCTCGTCCCAGGCGTGGTCCTCGCGCGCCAGCTCGGCCGACATCCGCAGCATCTTGAGGCAGAACATCCCCATCCACGCCGTCGCGTCGGCCTGCTCCAGCCGCTGCCCGCCGGGCAGTGCCTCGCTGCGGTCGAAGAGCCCGACGTTGTCCATCCCGAGGAAGCCGCCCTCGAAGACGTTGGACCCCTCGGAGTCCTTGCGGTTCACCCACCAGGGGAAGTTGAGCAGCATCTTGAGCACGATCCGCTGCAGGAAGTCGCGGTCCCGCCCGCCGTCGATCGAGTAGACCTGCCAGGCGGCCCACGGGTGGACCGGCGGGTTGACGTCGGAGAAGTTCCACTCGTAGGCGGCGAGCTGACCGTTGGGGTTCATCACCCACTCGCGGCACATGAGCAGCAGCTGCCACTTGGCGAAGAACGGGTCGACGTGCGCGATCGCGACGCAGTGGAAGGCCAGGTCCCAGGTGGCGAACCACGGGTACTCCCACTCGTCCGGCATCGAGATGACCTCGGCCAGGTTGACGTGCCGCCAGCGCGTGTTGCGCCCGCTGGTCCGCGTATGCCGCTGCGGCGGCGGGGGCGGACCGGCCGGGTCGCCCTCGATCCAGCGCGGGATGTCGTAGAGGTAGAGCTGCTTGCCCCACTGCAGCCCGGCGAAGGCGCGGCGCGCGATGAGCGCGTCCTCCTCGGTGGTCCCGGCGGGGATCACCGCGGCGTAGAACTCCTCGCACTCCTGGGCGCGGGCGGCGAGCACCTCGTCGAAGCCCGCCGCGGCGGCCGGGTCGCCGTCGGCGTCGGTGAGCCGCAGGCGCACGGTCACGCTCGCGCCGGGGGCGATCTCGCCGAGGTCCCACCACAGCCCGACCTTGGTGCCGGTCCGCTCCGGGTTGGTGGCGTCCGCCTGCCCGTGCACGACCGCGCGGTCGACCGCGCCCTTGGGGTATGCGCTCGCCCCGTCGCGCACCGCGTCGTCACCGTAGAGCGCGGCGGCGTCGGTCTCGTTGTCGCAGAAGAGCAGGGTCGGCGCGATCCCCTCGGCCGACGATCCTCTGCCGCCCTCCGCGGTGAGCCGCATCCGGCCGAGCACCCGGTGCTGCGCCAGCACCTCGGCATACCCCTGCCCCTGCTCGCCGGCCCACAGCCGCGGGCGCCGGTCGTCCAGCCCCCAGCTCCATGTGTTGCGGAACCACAGCTGCGGCACGAGGTGCAGCGGCGCCGCGTCCGGGCCGTGGTTGGTGGCGGTGATCTCGACGCAGATGTCGCTGGGGCTGGCCTTGGCGTGCGTGACCTGGACGTCGAAGAAGCGGTCGCCGTCGAGCACCCCGGTGTCGGCGAGCTCGTACTCCTCGTCCTCCACACCGCGCTGCCCGTTGACAGCCACCAGCTCCTCGTAGGGAAAAGCGGCCTGCGGGTAGCGGTAGAGCCACGAGGCGTAGCTGTGGGTCGGTGTCCCCTCCAGCGCCCACCAGTACTCCTTGACGTCCTCGCCGTGGTTGCCCTGCGGGTTGGTCAGCCCGAAGAGCCGTTCCTTGAGCCGGTCGTCCCGTCCGTTCCACAGCGCCAGCCCCAGGTTGAGGAAGCCGTCGACGTCGCACAGCCCGGCCAGCCCGTCCTCGCCCCAGCGGTAGGCGCGCAGGTGGGCGTGGTCGAAGGGCAGGTGCGCCCAGGCGTCGCCGTCGGCGGAGTAGTCCTCCCGGACCGTCCCCCACTGCCGCGCCGAGACGTAGGGGCCCCAGTGCCGCCAGGCGGCGCGCGAGTCCTCGGAGTCGGCGAGGCGGTCGTGCTCAGCGGTGCTCACGGCGGCCAGGGTGCCACACGCCGGGCGCCCGCAGGGTGCCCTCCCGACAGGACGGTCCGCGCGACCCCGCCTAGCGTTGAGGTATGCCTGCACGAGACCTCTCCGGCCAGCGCGTGGCCGTCGTCGGCGCCAGCGGCGCCCTCGGCTCGCGCATCGCCCACCAGCTCGCGGACCAGGGTGCCCGGGTGCTGCTCGTCGGGCGGGACGAGCAACGGCTGCGCGACACCGGGCTGGACGCCCCGCTCGTCGTGGCGGACCTCGTGGACGCCGCGGCCGGGGACCGTGTCGTCGAGGCGGCCCAGGAGCACCTGGGCGGGCTGGACGGCGTCGTCAACGCCGCGGGGGTGGCAGCCTTCGGCGCCCTCGCGGACACCCCGGATGAGGTGATCGAGGAGGTCTTCGCCACCAACGTCCTCGGCCCGGCCTTCCTCCTGCGCCGGCTGCTGCCGCTGCTGCAGGAGTCGCAGGGCTTCGTGGTCAACCTCAGCGCGGTCCTCGCCGAGCGGCCGATGGCCGGTATGGGCGCCTACTCCGCCAGCAAGGCCGCGCTCACCGCGCTCGACAAGGCCCTGGCGAGCGAGCTGCGCCGGGCCAAGGTGCGGGTGCTCGACGTGCGCCCGCCGCACACCGAGACCGGCCTGGTCGACCGCGCCATCCACGGCGAGGCGCCGAAGCTGCCGGACGGCCTGGAGCCGGACGAGGTCGCCGAGCGCGTGGTGCAGGCGATCGGCGAGGACGCCTCAGACCTCGGGTCGGACGACTTCGGCGGCTGACGGGCATACCCGGGGGGGCGTGCCACACTGCGTCGATGCGACGCGTGCTGGTGGTCGGGGCCGGGGTCATCGGGCTGACGTGCGCGATCCGCCTGGTGGAGGCGGGGCACCGGGTCGACGTCGTGGCCGCAGAGATGCCGGTTGAGACGACCTCGTCGGTGGCCGCCGCGCTCTGGTACCCCTACCGGGCCCTCCCCCAGGACCGCGTCACCGCCTGGTCCGCCGCCAGCTATGACGTCTTCCGCGAGCTCGCCCAGGACCCGGCGACCGGCGTCGCGATGCGCACCGGCACCGAGCTGCTGCGAGAGTCCCAGCCGGACCCCTGGTGGGCCGGGGCCGTCCCCGACCTGACCCACGCCACCGACCTGCCCGGGTATGCCGGTGGCTGGCGCTTCACCGCCCCGGTCGCCGAGATGCAGGTGCACCTGGCGTGGCTGGCGCGTCGGCTGGAGCAGCTCGGGGGGACCCTCACCCGGACGCGGCTCGACCGGCTGCCCGAGGGCGAGGACCTCGTGGTCAACGCCTCGGGGCTCGGCGCGGAGGGGCTGGCCGAGGACCCGACGATGTCACCGGTGCGGGGCCAGGTGGTCGTCGTCGAGCAGGTCGGCCTGGAGCAGTGGTGGCTGGACCCCGGTGCGACCGGTGGCCCGACCTACGTCGTCCCCCGCAGCCGCGACATCGTGCTCGGCGGCACCGACCAGCCCGGCGAGCGCGACCGCACCCCCGACCCCGCCGTCGCCGAGGACATCCTCGCGCGGGCCAAGGCGCTGGTGCCTGCGCTCGCCGGCGCGCGGGTGCTTCGGCACGCCGTCGGCCTGCGCCCGGTGCGCCCGCAGGTGCGGGTGGAGCGCGTCGGCGACGTCATCCACTGCTACGGCCACGGCGGCGCCGGCATGACCCTCAGCTGGGGCTGCGCCGCCGAGGTCGTGGAGCTGGCCTGATGAGCGACCTGCAGTGCCCGGCCCGGATCCTGCTGCTGCCCGAGGGCCTCGACCACGTGACCCGGCTGGTCCCGGAACGGATCCTGCACGTCTACGGCTCGTCGGGGGCGGCTGCGGGCGGCGCCGCCGATCTCCTGGCCTCCACGCTCGGGGTGGGCAGCACCCGTCTCACCGTGGCCGGCCCATCTCCCGTGCATGGTGACGCCGCAGACCTCCTGGCGGTGCTCGACGACCTGGCCGACCTCCACCGGGGCGAGACCGTGGTGGTGGTCGGTCAGGGCAACGCGATCGCGGCGGCGCTGGCCTCGCTGGGGCGGCCGGACCTCGCCGCCGACCTGTCGCCCACCGCGGGCATCGCCCTGGAGCGGGACGGGGACGGCTGGCGGCATACCGGGACCGTGTGAGCCCCCTGCACGAATTCGACCTCTGAATTCGTCGCCATGGCGACGTTTCCAGAGGTCGAATTCCGGTGGTTCAGACAGCCGGAACCCCGGTGGGTCAGACGGCGTAGGCGCCGAGCTGGCCGTGCAGGTCAGGGTCGACCTTGGCCTCGACCCGGGTGCCCTCGGCGGTGTGCTCCTCGCGCAGGATCTCGCCCTCGTCGTAGAGCCGGGCCACGAGGTCGCCGCGGTCGTAGGGCAGCAGCACGTCCACGAGGATCTCCGGGCGCGGCAGCGCCGCCTCGACCGCCTCCAGCAGCTCGGGGACGCCGGCACCGGTCTTCGCCGAGACGATGACCACGCGAGGGTATGCCCGGCGCAGCCGGTCCAGCGCCTCCGGGTCGGCGAGGTCGGCCTTGTTGACCGCGACGATCTCGGGGATCTTCAGGGCGGCACCCTCGTCGATCTCGGCCAGCACCGAATGCACCGCGTCCACCTGGCCCTCGGGGTCCGGGTGCGAGCCGTCGACGACGTGCAGGAGCACGTCGGCGTCGGCGGCCTCCTCCAGCGTGGACCGGAAGGCCTCGACGAGCTGGTGCGGCAGCCGCTTCACGAAGCCGACGGTGTCGGAGAGCGTGTAGCTGCGCCCCTCCTCGCTCTCGGTGCGCCGGACGGTCGGGTCCAGCGTCGCGAAGAGCTGGTTCTGCACCAGGACGCCCGCGCCGGTGAGCCGGTTGAGCAGCGAGGACTTGCCGGCGTTGGTGTAGCCGACGATCGCCACGCTGGGCACCCGGTTGCTGCGGCGCGAGGAGCGCTTGGTGTCACGCACCGTCTTCATGCCCGTGATCTCACGGCGGAGCCGGGCGATGCGGGTGTTGATCCGGCGCCGGTCAAGCTCGATCTTGGTCTCGCCCGGGCCGCGGGAGCCGATGCCCTCACCGCCGGCGACCCGGCCACCGGCCTGCCGGGACATGGACTCGCCCCAGCCGCGCAGGCGCGGCAGGAGGTACTGCAGCTGCGCCAGCTCGACCTGGGCACGGCCCTCCTTGCTCTTCGCGTGCTGGGCGAAGATGTCGAGGATCAGCGCGGTGCGGTCGATGACCTTGACCTTGACGACGTCCTCCAGGGCACGCCGCTGGGAGGGGCCGAGCTCGCCGTCGCAGACGACGGTGTCAGCGCCCTCGGCGGCGACGATCTCCCGCAGCTCGGCAGCCTTGCCGCTGCCGAGGTAGGTCGCCGGGTCCGGCTTCTGCCGTCGCTGGATCACGCCCTCGAGGACGGTCGACCCCGCGGTCTCGGCGAGCGCCGCGAGCTCGCGCAGCGAGTTCTCCGCGTCGGCGAGCGTCGTCTGCCCGTTGTCCTCCCAGACGGAGGCGAGCACGACCCGCTCCAGCCGGAGCTGGCGGTACTCGACCTCGGTGACGTCCTCGAGCTCGGTCGACAGCCCGGCGACGCGGCGCAGCGCGGCGCGCTCCTCGCGGTCGAGCTGGTCGCCGTCCCGCGCGGTCTCCTCCCCCCAGGACCCCCAGTCCGCCTCGCGCAGGTCGATGTCGCTGTCCTCGCCGAGCGCCTCGGCGCGGCGGTCGAGCAGCTGGCGGCGCTGGGCGGTGGTGTCGTCGTGCGGCTGGGCCATGATCTCCTTCTGGTCCGGTGCTGGACAGGTATGCCCGCGCGCCGGCTCACGTCGTCCCGGCTGGGTGGTCTCACCGCAGCCTCTCACTGGTGCAACGCCAGGAGCCAGAGATTTGTTGCCCGCGACCCCGCGGGCTCACATCGTCAGGTCCGCGAAGCGGTAGCGCGTCGGCGTGAACGTGAAGCGCTCCTCCTCCCCGAGATGGTCCTGGGCGAACTGCAGATAGCCCTCCAGGGCGTCACCGCTGAGGTAGCGCGAGGCGATCGCCCGTGACTCCTGCGCCGTGGCCGGAGACCGGTCCGTGAGCTCCAGGTCGACCGACACGAACCGGGTCCGCGGGCTGACGGTGTGCACGACGAGCGTCGCCGCCCCCGAGCCGGGCAGCAGTCTGGCCTTGCGCGTCGTCGGCGAGGTCACCAGCCACACCGTGCCGTCGTCCTCGGCGACGTACCAGAGCGGTGTCGCCGCAGGAGGCCCGCCGTCGGCGGCCACCGCCAGCACCCCCACGTGCGGCTCCGCCAGGAAGGCCCGGGCCGCACCCTCGTCGAACGTCTTCATGTCCCGCACCCTAGGCCCGGCCACCGACAGTCGTCCGGGACCGCGACGTGGGCCTCCACCCCCACCCTTCGAGGGCGGCCCCGCGCTTCGTCGCGGGTCCCGCCGTCGTAGGCGTGGGGCCGACCGAGGATCCGCGGGGGTGGGAGCGACCCGCGGGGGTGGTGGCGCCCCGCGGGGGTGGGGACGACCCGCGGGGCGAGGTGGAAGACTGCTGCCGATGCCGACCGACCACTACTTCTCCGCCCAGCCGGCCTCCGACGACGGCCTGCGGCACGTGCGGACCCGCCTGGCGGGCCGTGACGTCGAGGTGGTGACGGCCGCCGGCATCTTCTCCCCCGACGGGATCGACAAGGGCACCCGCGTGCTGCTCGACCAGGTTCCCGCCCCGCCACCCGACGGCACCTTCCTCGACCTCGGCTGCGGCTGGGGTCCGCTCGCGCTCACCCTGGCGCTGGAGTCACCCGAGGCCCGGGTGCACGCCGTGGACGTCAACGAACGCGCCCTCGACCTCGCCCGCCGCAACGCCGCCTCGCTCGGCTGCGGCAAGGTCCGGGTCGACCGCCCCGACGACGTGGACCCGGAGGTCCGTTTCGACCTCATCTGGTCCAACCCCCCGATCCGGGTCGGCAAGCAGGCGCTGCACGAGCTGCTGCTCACCTGGCTCCCCCGGCTCGCCGAGCACGACGACGCGGCGGCCTACCTCGTCGTCCAGAAGAACCTCGGCGCCGACTCGCTGCAGACCTGGCTGCGGACCAGCCTCCCTCCGGCGATGGGCCCGGTCCAGGTCACCCGCGAGGCGAGCAGCAAGGGGTTCCGGGTCCTGCGCGTCGCCCGCGCCTGACCCGCCGTCTCACCCAGCGGCGACGACCGCGAGCGCCCGGTCGAGCAGGTCGGGCGCGTCGTGCTCGAGCCACGTCACCCGGGGATCGGGGCCGAACCACGACTGCTGCCGGCGGGCCAGCCGGCGGGTGGCGGCCGCGGTGTCCTCGACCGCCTCGGCCTGTGACAGCTCGCCGTCGAGCTGGCGCAGCGCCTGGGCATACCCCACCGCCCGGGACGCGGTCCGCCCCTCCCGCAGCCCGTCCCGCTCGAGCCGGCGCACCTCCTCGAGCAGCCCGTCCTCCCACATCCGCGCCGCGCGCCGCGCGATCCTCGCGTCCAGGACCTCCCGGTCCGCCCGCAGCCCGAGGATCACCGTCGGCTCGACCAGCTCGCGCGTCGGCAGGGTGGCGCTGAACGGTCGCCCGGTGAGCTCGATCACCTCCAGCGCCCGCACCACCCGCCGGCCGTTGCGCGGCTCGATCCGGGCGGCCGCCTCCGGGTCGCGCCCGGCCAGCAGCGCGTGCAGCGCCTCGGCCCCCCTCGCCCCCAGCTCGGCCTCCCAGGCCGCCCGGACGCGCGGGTCGGTCGGGGGGATCTCGAGCCGGTCCAGCAGGGCCCGCACGTAGAGCCCGGAGCCGCCGACGACCACGGGCACCCGTCCGCGCGCCCGGATGGCGGCGAGGTCGGCGCGGGCCGCCTGCTGGTATGCCGCCACGCTCGCCTCCTCGCGCACGTCGAGCACGTCGAGCTGGTGGTGCGGCACCCCCTGGCGCTCACCCACCGTGAGCTTGGCGGTGCCGACGTCCATCCCGCGGTAGAGCTGCGAGGCATCGGCCGAGACGACCTCGCCGTCCAGCGCGAGCGCCAGCCGCACCCCGAGGTCCGACTTCCCGGTCGCCGTCGCACCCACCACCGCCACCACGGGCGACGCGGCGGGGTCCCGGTCGGCGGTCGGCTGGTGCATACCCGCAAGTCTGGCAGCGTGGAACGCTGACGCGACGGCACCTCCACCGCTAGGCTTGGCCCATGACCTCCCAGCAGCCGGACGGCACGCCGAACCAGCCCCAGCCCCCGAAGACCGCAGCGGGTCTCAGCGCCCTCTTCGACTTCAACTTCGACACCTTCGTCACGCCGGTCATCGTCAAGATCGTCTACATGATCGTGACCGTCCTCGTGGCGATCCTCACGGTCGGCATCGCCATCAGCGGGCTCACCACGATGTTCCAGGGCGGCGCCGGGATCATCCTCGGCCTGCTCCTCATCATCGCCTCGCCGGTGATCGGCCTGGTCTACCTCGCCTTCGCCCGGATGAGCCTGGAGCTCTACTACGCGGTCATCCGGCTCTCCGATGACGTGCACCACCGCGGCACGCTCTGACCGCTCCCCGCGGTTGCCGCCCGCGCGGGGCGGGTGCAGGGTGAGGCCATGAGCCAGCAACCGGACGACCAGCAGGGCACCTTCGTCGGGGCACCTTCGGCCACGAGGACGAGCCGGAGACCGTCCCTGGGCCGGACGACGCGCCGCAGGAGGACGTGGACGAGGGCGACGTGGAGGGCATCTCGGCCGAGCCCGCGCCCGGCGAGCGCAACGACCCCGTCTGAGGCGGGCCAGGGCATACCCTGCGGTCATGGCGCGCCCACCGATCGAGCTGCACATCATCGCCGACTCCACCGGCGACACCGCCGCCCGCGTGGCCCGCGCGGCCTCCGCGCAGTTCCACGAGCACGACATCCGCATCGTGCGCCACCCGCGGCAGACCTCGCTGGACGGGCTGCACGACTCCTTCGCCCGGATGCGGCCGGACCAGGTGCGCACCGTCGTCTTCTCCACCGTCGTCGACGAGTCCCTGCGGCAGCGCGTGACCCAGCTGTGCGAGGAGCAGGGCGTGCCGCACGCGGACCTGCTCGAGACGGCCGTCTCGGCGCTGACCTCGGTGACCGGCCAGGACCCCGAGCGGGTGGTGCGGCCCGTGGGGGTGGGCGAGGACTACTTCAAGCGGGTCGCGGCGATGGAGTTCGCCATCGCCAACGACGACGGCAACCTGTCCAACCACCTGCGCGAGGCCGACATCGTCCTCATCGGGGTGAGCCGCACCGGCAAGACGCCCCTGTCGATGTACCTCGGCTACCTGGGCTACCGCACCGCCAACATCCCGCTCGTCCCGGGGATCGCCCCGCCCGAGCAGCTCTTCGACGTCCAGCGGTGGAAGATCGTCGGGCTCACCATCGACCCCGAGCGGCTGCAGCAGATCCGGGGCCGCCGGGTTCGGGCGATGGGCAGCAGCACCCAGGGCCAGCGCGACGGCTACACCGACCTGGTGAAGATCTTCGACGAGCTGGACGAGGTCGCCCAGCTCCAGCGCAGCCTCGGCTGCCCCGTCATCGAGACGACCGACCTGGCGCTCGAGGAGGCGGCGGGGCGCGTCATCGAGGTGGTGCAGCGTCGCCGTGAGGCTGCCTCCGGCGGAGGGCGCGACGGGCGGTAGGCTCCGAGGCACCAAGCTCCGGGGCAGCGCGGCCCCGCCGAGACCGCGAGGAGACCGATCGACGATGGCCGGGCAGGAACAGACCTACCTCTACGACATGTCCGAGGGCAACGCGCAGATGCGCTCCCTCCTCGGCGGCAAGGGCGCCAACCTGGCGGAGATGAAGCGCCTGGGCATACCCGTCCCGGACGGCTTCACCGTGAGCACCGCCGCCTGCATCGCCACGATGGAGTCCGGCGGTGAGTGGCCGGAGAACCTCTGGGAGGACGTGCTGTCCTCGCTGGAGCGGCTCGAGGAGCGCACCGGCCGCTCGCTCGGCGGCGACGCCGAGGGCCGCAACCCGCTGCTCCTGTCGGTCCGCTCCGGCGCCGTCGTCTCGATGCCCGGGATGATGGACACCATCCTCAACCTCGGGATCGGCGACGACACGGTCGAGGCGCTCGGCGCCGAGGCCGACAACCCCCGCTTCGCGTGGGACTCCTACCGCCGCTTCCTGCAGATGTACGGCGAGGTGGTCGAGGGGGTCGCCCCGCACGCCTACGAGGACGAGCTCACCGCGCTGAAGTCCCGCCGCGGCGTGGAGCAGGACACCGAGCTGTCCACCGAGGACCTGAAGGAGCTCGTCGAGACCTTCAAGGACGTCTCCCGCCGCGAGCTCGGCCGGGACCTGCCGACCGACCCCCGCGACCAGCTCCGGGGCGCGATCTCCGCCGTCTTCGACTCGTGGGACACCCCCCGCGCCCGCGTCTACCGGCGCGCCAACGACATCCCCGACGACCTCGGCACGGCGGTCAACGTCATGCAGATGGTCTTCGGCAACCGCGGCGACACCTCCGCCACCGGCGTGTGCTTCACCCGCAACCCCTCCACCGGCGGCAAGGAGCTCTACGGCGAGTTCCTGCTCAACGCCCAGGGCGAGGACGTCGTCGCCGGCATCCGGACGCCCAAGTCGCTGGCCGAGATGGAGCAGGTGCTGCCCGAGGCCTACGAGCAGCTGCTGCAGACCATGCGCGACCTCGAGGCGCACTACAAGGACATGCAGGACATCGAGTTCACCGTCGAGGACGGCACGCTCTACCTGCTCCAGACCCGCAACGGCAAGCGCACCGCCGCGGCGGCGCTGCGCGTCGCGCGCGACATGGTCTCCGAGGGCGTGCTGACCCAGGAGGAGGCGCTGGAGCGGGTCGAGCCGAGCCAGCTGGACCAGCTGCTCCACCCGGCGATCGACCCCGAGCACGGCAAGGAACCGCTGGTCAAGGGCCTGCCCGCCTCCCCCGGCGCGGCCGTCGGCGAGATCGTCTTCGACGCCGACACCGCGGCCCAGCGCGGCGGTGCGGGCGACCCGGTCGTCCTCGTGCGCTACGAGACGACGCCGGACGACATCCACGGCGTCATCGTCGCCCAGGGTGTGCTCACCGCCCACGGCGGTATGACCTCGCACGCCGCCGTCGTCGCCCGCGGCATGGGCAAGCCGTGCGTCGCCGGCGCGAGCGGCATCCGCATCAACACCGCCGAGAAGACGCTGACCGTCGGCGACCGGACCTTCTCCGAGGGCGACCAGATCACGCTGGACGGCTCCACCGGCGAGGTCTACGGCGAGGCGCTCGAGCTCGTGCCCCCGCAGATCAACGAGGACTTCGAGGCGATCGTCACCTGGGCCGACGAGGTGCGCAGGCTCGGGGTACGCGCGAACGCCGACACCGGCGAGGACGCGGCGAAGGCCCGCGAGCTCGGCGCCGAGGGCATCGGGCTGTGCCGCACCGAGCACATGTTCATGGCCAGCGACCGGCTGCCGGCCGTCCGGCGGATGATCCTCGCCGACACCGAGGAGGAGCGGGCCGCGGCGCTGGAGGAGATCCTGCCGATGCAGCAGGAGGACTTCGAGGCGATCTTCACCGCGATGAAGGGCCTGCCCGTCACCGTGCGGCTCCTCGACCCGCCGCTGCACGAGTTCCTCCCCGACCTCGTCGAGCAGTCGCTGCTCGTGCAGCGCCTGGAGCTCACCGACGGCGACGCCGACGAGCTGGCCCGCGCCAGGACGCTCCTGGCCCAGGTCAAGCGCCTCCACGAGCAGAACCCCATGCTCGGCACCCGTGGGTGCCGGCTGGCCATGCTCTACCCCGAGATCCCGGAGATGCAGACCCGCGCGATCGTGCGCGCCGCCCTGGCGGTCCGCGAGCGCGAGGGCGAGACCGCGGGCGTGGAGATCATGATCCCGCTCGTGGCCTACTCCGCCGAGCTCGAGGCGCAGCGCGCGGTGGTCGAGCGCGCGGTCGCCGAGGAGCTCGAGAGCGCCGGGACCGACCTCGACGTCACCGTCGGCACGATGATCGAGCTGCCGCGGGCCGCCGTGGTCGCCGACCAGATCGCCGAGCACGCCGACTTCTTCTCCTTCGGCACCAACGACCTCACCCAGACCGGCATCGGCATCTCCCGGGACGACGCGGAGGGCGGCTTCCTCGGCGCCTACGTGCGCGACGAGGTCATCCCCTACAACCCGTTCGAGTCGATCGACCGCGACGGCGTCGGCGGGCTGGTCCGGCTCGGTGCCGAGCGCGGCCGCAGCACGAAGCCCGAGCTCAAGCTCGGCGTCTGCGGCGAGCACGGCGGCGACCCGGCCTCGATCGGTCTCTTCGAGGAGCTCGGCCTCAGCTACGTCTCCTGCTCGCCCTACCGCGTGCCCATCGCGCGCTTCTCGGCCGCCCGCGCCGTGCTGAGCCAGCGGGAGGGCGCCGAGGTGCGCACCGACGGCTGAGGGGCGACCGCGATGAGCGAGCGCGCGCCGGAGGGTCTGCTGCCCGCGCTGGCCGGGCTCGGCGGCTTCTTCGAGCTCACCCGACCCGCGGAGGGCAGCGACGCGGTGCCCTGGTCCGAGGTGCTCGCGCACGACGCGCTCCTCGCCCGGACCGCGACGGTGCGTGCGGCGCTGGCCCGGTCCAGCGGCATACCGCTGGAGGACGTCGACACCAAGGTGGCGGTCTCCGCGCTGCAGGTCGGGCTCGCCTCACGCCTGTGGTCGGTGGCGATGGCCGGCGCGGTGCTGCACCGCTGGGTCCCCGACCTCGGGTCGGACAACCTCGTGGCGAGCCCCGGGCACGGCGGACCCGTGCCGCTGGCGCTGGCGGACCCCTCGCGCGGGTATGCCGTCCGCGGCACGCCCGAGAGCGCCCGGGTCCTGGGCGGCGTCGTCGTCGAGGACAGCCTGGCCGCCCTCGACGCGGCGTGCGCCCGGGTCGGGCCGACGTCCTCCCAGGTGCTGCGCTCCAACTCGGCCTCCAGCCTGGTCGGGGCCGCCCGGGTGCTGGGCACGCAGCGCCCGGAGGACCGCCCCTCCGCCTGGGCCCTGGCCCGCGCCGTGCTCGAGCACCCCGGGCTGGCGCGGGGCGGCCGGGTGCGCGAGCGTGCAGGCCTGCCCGAGGGCGTCGGCGGGGCGATGGAGCGCCCGCGGGAGGCCTTCCTCCGGCACGGGTGCTGCCTCTTCGACCGACTGCCCCAGCACGGGCTGTGCCCGGACTGCGTGCGCGCCGAGCACCGCCCCGACCTCGTGACGCCGGGTCACTGAGGCGGGACGGCGCGGGTCGCCCGGTGGGTCAGCGGGGCCGGACGGTGCCCGTGCCCGTGCCGGCGTCGTAGGAGTAGACCTCGGCGCCGTCGATCCAGGTCCGCAGCACGCGGGACTGGTTGTCGAGCGGGTCGCCCGACCACCACGCGAGGTCGGCGTCCTTGCCGACGGCGAGCGAGCCGACGCGGTCCTCGACCCCGAGCACCCGGGCCGGGTTGATGGTCACCGAGCGCAGCGCCGCGTCGCGGTCCATGCCCTCGCGCACCGCGAGGGCGACCTGGGTGACGAGGTGGTCGATCGGCACGACCGGGTGGTCGGTGATGATCGAGACCTGCACCCCGGCCCGGTCCAGGATCCCGGGGGCCTTGGGCGACCGGTTGCGGACCTCGACCTTGGACCGGCTGACGATCATCGGGCCGTAGAGGACGGGGATCTCGTGCTCCGCCACGAGGTCCGCCAGCAAGTAGGCCTCGGTGCCGTGGTCCAGCACCAGGCGGTAGCCGAACTCCTCGGACAGCCGGATCGCGGTGGCGATGTCGTCGGCGCGGTGGCAGTGCTGGCGCCACGGGATCTCCCGCTCCAGCACCTTGACCAGGGTCTCGCTCACGAGGTCGGTGTCGACCGGGGAGTCGGACGCGGCCTGCTTGGCCTGGTAGCTGCGCGCCGCCGCGAAGGCCTTGCGCATCACCAGGGCGACCCCCATCCGGGTCGAGGGGGTCTTCTGCTGGTCGCCGTAGACCCTCTTGGGGTTCTCCCCCAGCGCCGCCTTCACCCCCGAGGGGTTGCGCAGCACCATCTCGTCGACGGAGCGGCCGTAGGTCTTGAGCGCGACCGCCTGACCACCGATCGGGTTGGCCGACCCCGGGTTGACGTTGACCGTCGTGACCCCGGCGCCGAGCGCGTCGTCGAAGCCTTGCTCCCGCGGGTTGATCCCGTCGATGGCGCGGGCCGCAGCCATGACCGGGTCGGTCGCCTCGTTGCCGTCGACACCGGCCCAGCCCTCGCCCTCCTCCCACACGCCGAGGTGGACGTGGGCGTCGATGAGGCCGGGCAGGAGCCACCCGCCGGCCGCGTCCACGACCTCGGCCTCGGCAGGGACGTCCACCTCCGCACGGGGACCTACCGCCGCGATCCGACCCTCCCGGACGAGCACCGTGCCGTCCTCGATCACCTCACCCTCGACGGGGACGACGCGGGCGCCGACGACGGCCAGGACCGGGCTGCTGTTCACGACAAGAACTCCTTCGCTGGGGTGGGATGACGTGCCCTCCACCCTACGCAGGGGCTCACCGAGTGTGATTGACGCCTCACCGTCATCCGCCGGATGACGCGGGTCGACCCTTGTGCTACGGCGTGTCGCAATGGGAGGATGGGAACACTGCCCCGGGTTCTGGCGTTGACCCGAGCAGTGATAGCGGTGTCGAACCCCGACCCTGGCACCGCCCATGAAGACGGACAACGAGGTGTCGTCGCTGCCCGGTGCACCCCTGATCCGGCTGCGGGCGACGACCAGAACCCCGCCCCGACAGGGGCACCGACCAAGGAGCAGACACTGATGGACTGGCGCAACCGCGCGGCGTGCCTCGAGGAAGACCCCGAACTCTTCTTCCCGATCGGCAACACCGGCCCGGCGCTGCAGCAGATCGAGGAGGCCAAGGCCGTCTGCCGCACCTGCCCGGTGATCGACACCTGCCTGAAGTGGGCGCTCGAGACCGGCCAGGACGCGGGCGTGTGGGGCGGTCTCTCCGAGGACGAGCGCCGCGCGCTCAAGCGGCGCAAGGCCCGGGCGCGCCGCGCCAGCTGAGCGAGAAGCAGCCGCACGCTCCGTCCCCGGCCGAGACCGTGACCCTCAGCCGGAGACGGACCCCCGAAGCCGCACGGTGAACCGCACGACGGTCCCGTGCGGCTTCGCCGTCTCCCAGCTGATGCGACCCCTCAGGTCGCTGATGAGCGCCTCGACGATCTGGGTACCCAGACCCTGCCGGGCGGCGCTCGCGGGGGCATACCCGCTGCCGTTGTCCGCCACCTCGACCTCGAGCAGGTCCTCGTCGGCCTCCGCGTCCCGGGTGCGGTGCGCCCGCACGACCACGCGCGGGGCGTCCCCGCGCTGATCCCCCTCCTCGAAGCCGTGCTCCACCGCGTTGTGCACCAGCTCGGCCAGGATCATCGCCAGGTGGGTGGCGTCGTCCGGCGGGAGCCAGCCGAAGGAGCCCTCCAGCTCGGCCTCCACCACCGACCGGGTCGAGGCCACCTCGACCGTCGCCCGCAGGGTCCGCGTGGCCACGTCGTCGAAGTCGACGCGCTCGGAGAAGCCCTGGCTCAGCGTGTCGTGGACGAGCGCGACCGTCGACAGGCGTCGCCCGGCCTCGGCCAGCGCCTCCTGCGCCTTGGGGTCGTCCAGCCGTCGTGACTGCAGCCGCAGCAGCGCCGCCACCGTCTGCAGGTTGTTCTTGACCCGGTGGTGGATCTCCCGGATCGTGGCCTCCTTGCTCAGCAGCTCGCGCTCGCGCCGCCGGATCTCGCTGACGTCGCGCATGAGCAGCAGGGCGCCCACCCGCTCCCCGCCGCGGGTCAGCGGCACCGAGCGCAGCGTGAGGTTCATGGCACCGGTCTCGATCTCGGTCCCCCACGGTGCCCGCCCGGTGAGGACCAGCGGCACCGTCTCATCGACGGTGGACCCACGGGCGAGCCGGGCGGTGACGATCTGCGCCAGGTCGGCACCGTTGACCTGGTCGGTGTGCCCGAGCCGGCGCAGCGCCGAGACCGCGTTGGGGCTGGCGTAGTCGATGACGCCGTCGGCCGTGAGGCGGAGCACCCCGTCCCCGACCCGCGGGGTCCCGCGGCCCACCCCGGTCGCGGCGTTATCCATGGGGAAGGCGCCCTCGGCGATCATCGAGAACAGCTGCTGGCTGATCTGGAGGTAGTTGACCTCCAGGCCGCCCTGCTGCCTCATGCTCTGCAGGTCGGTGTGCCGGACCAGCACCGCGATGGGGCGGCCCGTGCGCACCACCGGGACGTACTGCTCCCGCACGAAGCCGACCTCGTCCGGGGTCACCGGGCGCCCGCTCTCCATGACCTGCGCGAGCAGCCGCTGCCGGCTCTCGCCGGGCGTCTCCCCGATGACGTCGTCGTGGTAGAAGTTGGGCCCCGTGGAGGGCCGCGCGTGCGCCGCGAGGAACCACGGCGACACGTGCGGGTCCGCCGCGTCGTCCCGCTGGACCGGCAGCCACAGCGTCAGGTCGGCGAAGGCGAGGTCGGCCAGCATCTGCCAGTCGCCCACCAACCGGTGCACCCAGTCGATGTCCGCACCGGACATCGAGGAACGCGACAGGGTCTCCCGCAGAACAGCCACGGGGAGATTGTCGCAAAGGTCAGTCGGCGGATCCCTGCCGGACCAGGCCGCGCAGCGTGCGCAGCGCGACCGAGAGCGGTGCGAGGTCGGGCTCCTCCATCGTGCTCACCGTGCGCAGCACCTGGCTGGTGCGCACCAGCGCCTCCCGGTTCTCGGCCATCCACTCCCGCACCCGCTCCAGCGCCTCGTCCGAGCCGTCACCGTCGGTGCGCTCGACGACAGTGCGGGTGAGGCCCCGCATGACGCCGTAGAGGTCGTCCCGCAGCGCACCGCGGGCGAGCGAGGACCAGCGGTCCTCCCGCGGCAGGTGCGAGACGTGCGTGAGCAGGTCGTCGATCCGGAAGGCCTCGGACACCCCGAAGTAGACCTGCGCGACCTCGTCGACGTCCCGGTCCATCTCCCGCGCGAGCTCGACCACGTCCAGCAGCGAGTAGCTGTCCAGCAGGGAGGCGAAGACGTCGGCCAGCTCCTCGGGTATGCCGTTGGACCGGGCCCACTCGGCACGCTCCTGCCAGCGCTCGCGCTCGTGGCCCTGGAGCAGCTCGGGCAGGGCCGGGACGAGGCGGCGCACCTCCTCGAACCGGGCGATCTCCTCGTCCATCCCCGCGGACAGCGAGCGGTTGTTGAGGAACCACCGGGTGGCGCGGTCCAGGAGCCGGCGGAACTCGAGGTAGAGCTCGGTCTGGACCTCGGTCGTGACCTGGTTGTCCAGCTCCTCGACGGCCGCCGTGAAGTCGGCCAGCCCGAAGACGGAGCGGACGACGTGGAAGGCGCGGGTGATCTGGGCGATCGTGGCACCGGTCTCCTCCTCCGCCCGGAAGGCGAAGGAGACCCCGCCGCGGTTGACCATGGCGTTGGCGATCTCGTTGACCACTATCTGCCGGCGCAGCGGGTGCTCGTGGATCTCCTCCCCGGCGACCTCGCGCAGCGGCTCGGGGAAGTAGGTCAGCAGCGAGTCGGCCAGCGCCGGGTCGTCCGGCAGCTCGGTCTCGATGAGCGCGGCCTTGAGCCCGAGCTTGGCGTAGGCGACGACGACCGAGAACTCCGGGCTGGTCAGGCCGTGGCCCTCGCTCTCGCGCCGCTCCCACTTCAGCTCGTCGGGCAGGAACTCCAGCTCGGGGTCGAGCCCGGCGTGCTCCCCGAGGTAGCGGATGAGCCGCTGGTGGACGGTCGCCATGACCTCGCGCTGGTGCCGGCCGTTGCCGATGAGGACGTTCTGGTCGTAGTTGTGCCGCAGCACCTTGCGCGCCACCTCTTCGGTCATCGAGGCGAGCAGCTCGTCGCGCTCCTCCATCGTCATCTCCCCTCCCTGCACGAGGGGGGCCAGGGCGATCTTGATGTTGACCTCGTGGTCGGAGGTGTCGACACCGGCGGAGTTGTCGATGGCGTCGGTGTTGACGTGGACCCCGTGCTCGGCCGCCTCGATGCGGCCCCGCTGGGACAGCCCGAGGTTGCCGCCCTCGCCCACGACCCGCACCCGCAGGTCCTTGCCGTCGACCCGGATCGGGTCGTTGGCACGGTCCCCGATCTGGGCGTCCGTCTCGGCCTGCGCCTTGACGTAGGTGCCGATCCCTCCGTTCCAGAGGAGGTCGACCGGGGCGCCGAGGATGGCCCGCAGCATCTCGTGCGGCGTCATCGAGGTCACCTCGTCGGCGATCCCGAGCCGGGCCCGCACCTGGTCGCTGACCGGGATGGACTTCTGGCTCCGCGGGTAGATCCCGCCCCCCTCGCTGAGCAGCGAGGTGTCGTAGTCCGCCCAGCTGGACCGCGGCAGCTCGAAGAGCCGCTGCCGCTCGGCGAAGGAGGTCTCGGCGTCCGGGTCCGGGTCCAGGAAGATGTGCCGGTGGTCGAAGGCGGCGACGAGCAGGATGTGCTCGGAGAGCAGCATGCCGTTGCCGAAGACGTCACCGCTCATGTCGCCGACACCGACGACGGTGAACTCCTCGGACTGGGTGTCCAGCCCGAGCTCGCGGAAGTGCCGCTTCACCGACTCCCAGGCGCCGCGTGCGGTGATGCCCATGCCCTTGTGGTCGTAGCCCGCCGACCCGCCGGAGGCGAAGGCGTCGTCGAGCCAGAAGCCGTAGTCCCGGGCCACGCCGTTGGCGATGTCGGAGAAGGTCGCCGTCCCCTTGTCGGCGGCCACGACGAGGTAGGGGTCGTCGCCGTCGTGGCGCACCACCTGCTCCGGCGGCTGGACCTCGCCGCCCAGCCGGTTGTCGGTGATGTCCAGCATCCCGCTGATGAAGGTGCGGTATGCCGACCGCCCCTCCTCCATCCAGGCCTCGCGGTCCACCGCCGGGTCCGGCAGCAGCTTGGGGAAGAAGGCGCCCTTGGACCCGGTCGGGACGATGACGGCGTTCTTGACCATCTGCGCCTTGACCAGGCCGAGCACCTCGGTGCGGAAGTCCTCGCGGCGGTCGCTCCAGCGCAGCCCGCCGCGGGCCACCGGCCCGAAGCGCAGGTGGCTGCCCTCGACGCGCGGGGCATACACCCAGATCTCGAAGGCGGGACGCGGCTCGGGGAGCAGGTCGCCCAGCTCGCGCGGCAGCAGCTTGAGGCTCACCCAGGCCTTGGGCCGGCCGTCCTCGTCGTGCTGGTAGAAGTTGGTGCGCAGGGTCGCGCGGACGACGTCCGCGAGGCTGCGCAGGATGCGGTCCTGGTCCAGGCTGGCGACCTCGTCCAGGGACCGGTAGAGCTCCTCGGAGACGTCGGCGACGCGCTGCTCGCGCGCCTCCTCGCCGCCCTCGGCGCCCGGGTCGAAGCGCGCGGCGAAGAGGTCGATGAGCAGCCGCGCGATCTCCGGGTTGGCGACGAGCGCCTCCTCGAGGTAGTCGAGGCTGAAGGTGCCGACCTGCCGCAGGTAGCGCACCAGGGTGCGGAGGATGACGACGCGGCGCCAGTCCAGCCCGGCCGTCAGCACCAGCGAGTTGAGGGTGTCGGACTCGCTCGCCCCGCCCCAGATCGCGGTGAAAGCGTCCTCGAAGGCGTGCGCCGCCTCCTCCTCGGTCCGGTGCTCCCCCCCGGTCCACACCGACTCCTCGCGGGCCCGCAGACCGAAGTCGTAGATGAAGTCGGACGAGCCGTCCTCGTTGCTGCCGTCCAGCTCGTAGGGGCGCTGGACGGTGACCTCGAGCCCGAGGTCGGCGAAGACCGGCAGGACGTGCGTGAGCGTCATGGGGTCGGAGCGGTAGACCTTGAGCCGCCGCTCGGTCGGCGCGTCGCCCTCGCCCCGGTAGACGTGCGGGCGGGCCGAGGCGTCGCTGCTGTGCAGCTCACCCATCCGCTGCAGGTCCAGGTAGGCGGCCTCGCCGTCGAAGTCCTCCTTGTACGCCTCGGGGAAGGCGTCGGCGAAGCGCGCCACGAGGTCACCCGTCGCGCCCTCGTCCTCGACGTGGGCCGCGACGGCGTCGGACAGCCCCTCCACCCAGGTCCGGGTCGCGGCGGCCAGCCGCTGCTGCAGCTCGGCCTGGTCGACGTCCGGCAGGTCGCTGTCCTTGGGCACGGAGATGACGAAGTGCAGCTGGGCCAGCGGGCCGTCCCCCACCCGCGTCGCGTAGTCCGCGAGCTCACCGCCGTAGACCTCCTCCAGCAGGCGCTGCACCCGGAGCCGGTTGGCGGTGTTGTAGCGGTCCCGCGGCAGGTAGACCAGGGCGCTGACGAAGCGACCGAACTCGTCCGGGCGGGTGAAGACCCGGGCGGCGGGCCGCTCGAGCAGCCGGACCACGGCACCCGCCGTGCCGGCCAGCTGCTCCACCGAGGCCTGGAAGAGCTCGTCCCGGGGGTAGGCCTCCAGGATGCTGAGCAGGTCCTTGCCGCTGTGGCTGTCCGGGGCGAAGCCGGACTGGGCCAGCACCTGCTTGACCTTGGCCCCGACGATCGGCAGCCGCTGGGTGGACTCGGCATAGGCGCTCTGGGTGAACAGGCCCAGGAACCGGTGCTCGCCGACGACCTCCCCCTTGTCGTCGAAGCGGCGGATCCCCAGGTAGTCCAGCGGGACGGTCCGGTGGACCGTGGCGCGGGTGTTGGCCTTGGTGACGGTGAGCAGCTGCGGGTCACGTGCGGTCCGCGCCGCCTCGGTGCGCAGGACGGTGGGGTCGGCGGAGGTGTCGTCGGTCTCCCGCAGGATGCCCAGTCCGCTGCCGGCGACCGCCTGCAGCGCGAGGCCGTCGTCGGTGTCCACGAGGTCGTAGCTGCGGTAGCCCAGGTAGGTGAAGTGGTGGTCGTCGATCCACTTGAGGAAGTCCACGACCGGGTCGATCTCGTCGGCCGGCACGGTCTTCGGCGGACCGATCTCGAGCTCGGCGACGATGGCCCGGGCCTGCTGCCGCATCGCCCCCCAGTCGCGGCAGGCGCGGCGCACGTCGGCGAGCACCCGCTCGAGGTCCTGCTGCAGCGCCTCGCGCCGGTCCGTATCCGGGACGCGGTCCACCTCGACGTAGATCCACGACTCGACCCGCTGCCCGTCGCCGGCGTCCTTGGGGTCGGCGTCGAGCACCTCGCCGGAGTCGTCGACCACCAGCTGCGGGTGCACGAGCTGGTGCACGCCCAGACCGTGCCTGCCGACCTCCCCCAGCACCGAGTCCACGAGGAAGGGCATGTCGTCGGTGACGACCTGGACCACCGTCTGCCGGCTGGTCCACCCGCCGTCGTCCATCGTGGGGTTGAGGACGCGCACCGCGGCGCGGTCCTCCCCCCGCTCCTCCGACAGCCGCGCCATCGCCGCCGCGACCGCGGACCGTTGCTCCTCGTCCCCTCCCACCTGCCCGGACGGGGCCAGGTGCTGGAAGAACCTCTCGGTGAGCGTGTCGGTGGACGTCATCGGGTACGTGCACTCCTGTCGGTCGCGTGGTCATGCCACAGGCGCACGACGGTGTGCGCCCCCGGTCAGGGTACTCGCCTGGGGACGACGGGCGCACGGGACCCGGCCGGTGCCTAGAGTGGTCCCATGTCCGTGCCCAGGGTCCCCTCCGGCGCCGCGGACCCCGATGTCCAGCACACCCGTGCCGACGGCCCGTCGGCGCTCCTGCGCGCCGCCGAGGAGATCAGCGGGCTGGCCCCGGACCTCGGCTGGGCGGAGGCCAGCGGCATGGCCGAGGGGCTGCTCGACTCCGTGTCGCACCTGCTCGCCGATGCCGCGTCCGGGCGGGACGCGCCCAGGCCGCAGCCGCTCGTCGTCGGGGCCATCGGCGGCGCCGACCGGACCCCGGACCACGCGGGGTGCCGGGCGGCCGCGGCGCGGCTGCGCGCGCACGCCCCGACCCTGGCCGACCACCCCCGCCCCTGGGTCGCCACCGCCGCCGGCGTGCTGGACGACCTCGCGGACCTGCTGGACCAGGTGGCCGACCGGACCCGCCGGGGCGCGCTGGGGCGCAGCGACAAGGGTGTGGTGCTCCGCCGGCTGCACCGCAGCCAGCAGCGCCTGCGCGACACGCTGCCCCCGGAGGACCCGCAGGCCGTACCGTGAGCGCATGAGGATCACCGAGACGATCTCGCACGCCGCCGACCCGCAGCGCACCTTCGAGATGCTGACCGACCACGGCTACCAGGTGCTGCGCTGCGAGCGCTCGGGCGCGCTTGACCAGACCGTCCAGATCGAGCCGGAGGCGGACGGGAGCACCACGGTGACCACGCGCCGGCACCTGCCGAACGACGGCATACCCGACATCGCCAAGACCCTCGTCGGCCCGCAGCTGCTCGTCGTGGAGACGGTGCGGTGGGGCTCACCCGACGCGGACGGGGAGCGGGAGGGCGCGATGAGCCTGGAGCTGCCCGGTCTGCCCGTGTCCTTCACCGGGGGCATCCACCTGCGCCGCGCCGCCGGGGACGAGGCGAGGACCGACCACGTCGTCGACGGCGACCTCGAGGCCCGCATCCCCTTCCTCGG
The DNA here is from genome assembly GCF_001685415.1 of Serinicoccus hydrothermalis. NCBI lineage: Bacteria > Bacillati > Actinomycetota > Actinomycetes > Micrococcales > Ornithinimicrobiaceae > Serinicoccus > Serinicoccus hydrothermalis. Next base: position 1,115,309 of record NZ_CP014989.1, read on the forward strand.
CAACCGCATCGAGCGCGAGGTGGCCGCGCGGGTCAAGGAGTTCGTGCACCTCGAGGAGGGCGTGGCCCGCGAGTGGCTGGACCGCGACCGGGGCGAGGCCTAGTCACCCGCCCCGCTCGCCTCAGCCCATGTGCGGGTAGCGGTAGTCCGTCGGCGGCACGAAGGTCTCCTTGATGACCCGGGTGTTGATCCACCGCTGCAGGTTGGCCGCCGAGCCCGCCTTGTCGTTGGTGCCCGAGGCCCTCGCCCCGCCGAAGGGCTGCTGCCCCACGACCGCGCCGGTCGGCTTGTCGTTGATGTAGAAGTTGCCGGCGGCGAAGCGGAGCCGCTGCACCGCGTCGCCGACCGCGGCGCGGTCCTGGGCGATGACGGCACCGGTGAGGGCGTAGGGGGTCGCCGACTCCATCTGGTCCAGCATGGCGTCCCAGCCGTCGTCGGGGTAGACGTGCACCGCGAGGATCGGGCCGAAGTACTCGGTCGTCATCATCTCGTGGTCGGGGTCCTCCACGACCGCGATGGTCGGCCGCACGAACCAGCCCACCGAGTCGTCGTAGGTCCCGCCCGCGACGATCTCGACGCCGTCGTCGGCGTGGGCCCGGTCGATGACGTCCTTGTGCTTGGCGAAGGCCTTGGCGTCGATGACCGCGCCCATGAAGTTGGACAGGTCCCGCACGTCGCCCATGGGTATGCCCTCGGTCGTCTGCACGAGGTCGTCCCGCAGCCGCGCCCACACCGAGGCGGGCACGTAGGCCCGGGAGGCGGCCGAGCACTTCTGGCCCTGGAACTCGAAGGCCCCGCGGATCATCGCGGTCCGGAGCACGTCGAGGTCGGCGCTGGGGTGCGCGACGATGAAGTCCTTGCCGCCGGTCTCCCCCACGATCCGGGGGTAGGAGCGGTAGGTCGACAGGTTGCTGCCGATCTGGTGCCAGAACGAGTTGAAGACCGCGGTCGAGCCGGTGAAGTGGATCCCGGCGAGGTCGGGGTGGGCCAGGGTCACCTCGGAGATGTCCGGGCCGGTCCCGGTCACCATGTTGACCACGCCGTCGGGCAGCCCGGCCGCCTGCAGGATCTCCATGATCACGCTGGAGGCGCGCTGCTGGGTGATGGCCGGCTTCCACACCACGGTGTTGCCCATGAGCGCCGGTGCGGTGGGCAGGTTGCCCGCGATCGCGGTGAAGTTGAAGGGCGTGACCGCGTAGACGAAGCCTTCCAGCGGGCGCTGGTCGATGCGGTTCCACGAGCCTCGGGGGTTGCGCAGCGGCTGCTCGGTCAGCAGCTGCCGCGCGTAGTGCACGTTGAAGCGCCAGAAGTCGGCGAGCTCGCAGGCGGCCTCGATCTCGGCCTGCAGCGGGGTCTTGCTCTGCCCGAGCATGGTGGCGGCGTTGATCCGCGCCCGGAACGGGCCGGTCAGCAGGTCCGCGGCCTTGAGGAAGATCGAGGCCCGCTCCTCGAAGGACATGGCGCGCCAGGCGGGCCCTGCCTCGAGCGCCGCGTCGACCGCGGCGGTGGCGTCCTTCTTGGTGCCGTCGCGCAGCGTGCCCAACACCTCGGCGTGGGCGTGCGGCTGCACGACGTCGATGGCCTTGCCCCCGCCGGTCACCTCCTTGCCCCCGATGACGTGGGGCAGGTCGACCGGGCTCGCCGCGATCTCGGCGAGCGCGACCTCCAGGGCCGCGCGCTCGGCGCTGCCCGGCGCGTAGTCGAGCACCGGCTCGTTCAGCGGGGTGGGGACGTCGACGATGCCATCCATCGGCAGGCTCTCCTCAGGTGTCGTACCGGCGCTCAGCCGGTGGTCTCGGTGCGCGCGAGGCGCTCGGTCAGGTCCAGCACGTGGTCGAGCTCGGTGGTGTCGAACCAGGACAGCTCGAGGTCGGCGCCGCCGGCTGCGGCCAGGGCGCCAGGGTCCCCGGAGACGACGTCGTCCCCGAGGTGCAGGGAGGCCACCCGGGCCAGCTCGACCCCGTCGACCTGCACCCACCATCCCTGGTCGGCGCGCACGTCACGGTCCTGCGCGTCCGCGGCCGCGACCACCACCGGGGCCCCGTCGTCGGCGAGGGAGGACGCCGCGACCTGGGCGGCGGCATACTCCAGCTCGTCCTGGTCCGCCGCAGTGTCGGTCGCCCGGGCGTCGTCGGTCACCGCCGTGGCGCGCAGCGGGCCCGGCAGGCGTCGCTCGTCGCGCAGGAGCGCGAGGCTCTGCGCGCTCAGCGGCAGGTAGCAGCGCACCGTCGCCATGTGTCCTCCTCGTCACCGCTCCTCCTCACGCCCCGCAGCGGGACGTGCCGACGCCGCCATGGTGTCAGATCCTCAGCGGCCGCGGGCGCGTGCCCTCCTCCAGCGACGGCGGGGCGTGGCCGCCTGCGAGCCGTCCAGCTCGCGCGCCAGCTGCTGGAGCGAGATGCGCGCGGCGCTGCCCGGTCGGGTCTCGGCGAGGGTATGCCCGTGCAGCAGGGCCGCGTCGAGGGTCTCCCGGTCCTCGGGCACGAGGCGCACCTGGTCGGTCCGCGCGAAGCGGCGCAGCGTCTCGGTGATCCGTCGTCCGGGCTCGGGCCCGACCGGCCCCGGCCGCACGCGGGTGACGACGACCTGCGACCGGGCCGCGGTCAGCCCGGGCAGCTGGTCCAGCGCGCGGACCAGCCGCTGCAGCCCCACGGGGTCGCCCGTGCCCACCACGAGCACCCGGTCGGCCTCCTGCAGCGCGCAGAGGGCGGCGCCGTTGCGCCGCGGCGCCCCGGTGTCGAAGGACAGCTCCTCGTCCTGCTCGACCGTCGGCGCGACGTCCACGACGACCCAGCGCGCGACCTGCCGGGCCTGCTGGATCACCTCCGAGAGCGCGGCCTCGCGCAGCTCGGTCCAGCGGTCGGCCCGCGGCAGGCCGGTGAGCAGCCGCAGCCCGGGGCGGACCTGGGGCGCCAGCCGCAGCAGGGCCTGGTCGTCCAAGGTGCCCTGGTCCGCGGCGCGGGCCGCGGCGGCGACGCCCGGGGACTCGTCGAGCACCGCGAGCGCCTGCGCGACGGTGGCGCCGTAGGTGTCGGCGTCGATGAGCACCACCGGCCGGGTCGGGTCCGCGAGCTCGGCGGCGAGGTTGACCGCGACCGTGGTCCGGCCGGTGCTGCCGTGCGGGCCCCAGACGACCACCACCTCGCCCTCGCTGCGCTCCTCCTGCGGGGCGGGCGGCGGGGGTTCGCCCGCGTCCCCCACGGAGGGCTCCCCGGTCCCTTCCGCCTCGGCCGTCTCCGGCCGCGTCGCGCGCACCCGCGTCGCCGTGGACCCGGTCCCGCCCGTCGGGAGGTCGCCGGCGTCATCGCCCACCGGGAGGTCGCCCGCGGCGTCGCCCGTCCCCCGCTCCAGGTCGGCGAGCACCTCGTCGAGGGCGGAGGTCGAGCTGTCCAGACCCAGCGCGGCGTGCGCCCCCCAGCGTCGCAGCAGCCGGGCGGCCTCCTCGTCGTCCTGCGGGTGCAGCCCGAGGACCTGCGCACCGGCGTCGAGGAGCCCGCGCACCATCTCCCGGTCCAGCCCGCGCACGTCCCAGGTGACGAGGGCGACCTGCGCCAGGCCCGCCCGGCAGACGCCGAGCAGCTCGGCGAGATCGGCGCAGCGGCGCACGAGGTGCGCCTCCCGCGACCCGTCCAGGAGGGTCGCGACCTGGCTCTCCCAGCGGGGTGCGACCGCCGTGACGAGCGAGCGGCTCACCCGTCCGACCCCACCTGGGTCCGCGGGGCCGGCACGAGCGTCAGCCGGGAGTCCTGGTCGACGGCACCGATGACGTCACCGACCCGGTCCGCCGGCACCACGAGCGCCACCGAGGAGCTCCCGAGCTGGGCACCCAGCCCGCCGGACTCCTCCGCGACCCGGTCGACCACGGCCCCGGCCAGCAGCAGCTCCGGGTCGAGGTAGGCCTCGCCGACCGCCTCGGTGTCCCGGCGGCTCACCCACACGTCGACCGGCGTGCCCGGCGTGAGGCCGGAGACGGCGGTGGCGTCCACCGGCACGTTCACCGTCTTGTCGAGGGCCTCGCGCTCGGTGCCGAGCGCGGTGACCGGGACGAGCTCGCCCTCCTGCACGCCGCGCAGCAGGTAGGTCCCGTCCGCGACCGGGGTGGCCCCGTCCAGGTAGTGCGCCGCGCCCTCCCCGAGCCGGACCTGGACCGCGACGAGGTCGCCCTCCTCGACCGGCTGGCCGGGCACGAGGTCGCGGGTGGCGGCATACACCGGCCGGGTGTCGTCGAGCCCGGCGACGAGCCGTGCCCCGCCGGCCACCGCGAGCACCACGAGCAGCAGCCCCACGACCAGCCGCAGGTCGCGCCACCCAGGCGCCCGCAACCGGCGCACCGTGCGCGGCTCGCTCGCCTGCCCTGTCGGTCCCATCCCGACCCCCTTCGTCGTCCTGCCCGCCCGCACGATATCCCGGGTGGGCCCCCCTCCGGCAGGGGTTGTCCACAAGCTGCGGGCCGCAGCCGTCGGCGCGACCGTAGGATCGGGGCGGACGACCGAGGAGAGGAGCCGGTGTGCCCGGGCCGCGATTTCTGACCCTGCCCGACGTGGCGGACACCCTGAACGTGTCGTTGTCGCAGGTCAAGGCCTTGGTGCGCTCGGGGGAGCTGCCCGGCATCAAGCTCGGCGGGCGCGGCGTCTGGCGGGTGGAGGCCACCGAGCTCGAGGCCTACATCCAGCGCATGTATGCCCGGACCCGGGAGTCCCTGCACCAGGGCGAGGAGCCGCGCTGAGGCTCCCGGCTCACAGCCGGCGCAGCATCGCCATCGCGGTGTAGGGCACCGAGACGGTCCCCCGCACCGCTCCGGGCCGCCGCGGCTCGTCGTCCGCGTGCCGGGCGAGGTCGAGATGGTCGGCCAGCACCCGGTCGATGGTCCCGCTGACGTGGTCCCCCTCGAGGTCGTGAACCCTCACCCGCGCCCGGTCCCGGCTCACCGCCCGCAGGACCTGTCGCAGCGACCGGCGCCGCGGCCGCTCGTCCACCCCGCCCCCCAGCCCCTCCACGGAGCGCAGGGCACCGATGAGCACGAGGCTCTCCTGGTGCTCCCGGCGCTGCGGGTCGTGCAGCAGGACCCAGTCCGGGCCGACGTCCACCAGCGTGCCCGCGACCGGCCCCACCCCGCCGACGCGCACCCGCACCGGTCGGCCTACGTGCGCCGCCAGCCGGTCGGCGAGCTGGACCCGGGCGCGCTCGGCCCGGGTGTGCTCGGCCGCCTCGGCCTCCACCTCGCGCCGCACCCACTCCTGCTGCTGCGCCTCGAGGTCCTCGAAGAGCTGGTCCCACCGCATGCGGCCCATGGTGCCACCGGTGCGGCGACGCGGGCATGCGTCGTCCACACCCCCTTGACGCGGACCGGCTGTCGTCCTAGCGTGCCGTTGTCAGACACAAACGGACGCAAACGGACGCATCAGGCCACTGTCGTCCGAGAACCGGGGAGGGACGATGGGTCCGAGGAGGAGCAGGACGCGGGCGCGGCGATGGGGCCCCTGCTTGTGCGGGGTGGTCGGCACGACCGGGGCGGGCGGGACCGGCGCGGGTCTGCTCGCGCACGCGCTCGCGACCTGGCCCGGGCAGGCGCCGGTGCCGCCCGGTCCGGCCTTGCTCAGCGCGATGCTGGTCCTGGCCTCGGCGCTGCTGGTGGGGATCGGCGTCGTCCTGGCGGCCGCGGCCTGGCAGGTGCGGCCGGGCGCCCTCGAGGAGGACCGTCCCACTCCGGCGTGGCTGCCGACCCCGGTCCGGCTCGCCAGCGCGCTGCTCCTCTCGGTCTCGGCCTCCGTCACCGTGGTCGCAGGGGCGGGCGCCGCTCCCCCGGCGGCCCAGCACGCGGCGGTGCTCGTGACGCCGGCGCCGGACCGGGACACCCTGGACGCACCCTCACCCCTCCCGGTCCCCGGGTGGACCCCGACGCCCGGCGCCGTCCACGGGGCCTGCGCCGACGTGACCCTGGTGAGCGGGCGGGTCGCCGAGCTCCTGCCGGAGCGCCACGTCGTCCGCCGCGGCGACACGTTGTGGGACCTCGCCGAGCGGCACCTGGGCCCGGACGCCACCCCCGCGCAGGTCGCGCAGGAGTGGCCCCGGTGGTATGCCGCCAACCTCGAGATCATCGGACCGGACCCGGACCTGCTGCTGCCCGGGCAGGAGCTCGTGGTGCCCGGCACGGCAGGAGCGGACCGATGAGCCGCGCGGGCGACGTGCCCGGGGTGCTCCACCTCACCCCGGTCGTCGCGCCCGAGCCCGAGGCCGAGGGCAGCGACTGGCGCCGGGGGCGGGCGGACGGGGTCGTCCCCGAGGACTACGTGCAGGGCTCCCTGGCGGTCGACTTCCGGCAGGACGCCTACGACAGCTTCTTCGGGCCCCAGGCCACGAGCACCGCCGAGCTGCCCGAGGCCGGGCCGTGGGCGGACCGCATGCTGCGGGCGGTGCTGGAGGTCTGCGCGGGCAGCCGCCCGGTCGAGCAGCTGTCCCGCTGGATGTCCGGCGACGTGCGGGACCGGGTCGCTCGGCGCGCGCAGCTGGCGCGGCGCCGCACCGTGCGGCACCGTCCGCCCCGGGTCCGTGCCCTGCTCACCTGCCACCCCGCCGACGGCGTGTGCGAGCTGTCGGCGGTGGTCGTGCTGGACGGCCGGGTGCGCGCCCTGGCGGTGCGCATGAGCGGGGTGGACGGCCGGTGGGTCATCACCGCGCTCGAGCTCGGGTGAGGCGGGGCTGCCTCAGCGGCGTCGTGCCTGCTCGGCGCGGCGCCGCTGGGCACGGTTGCCCTGCGCGTCGCCTGCCCTCGCCCCGGCACCGTTCGGCTGCTCCCGGTGGCTGCCGTCGGCGCGCACGTTGCTCGTCTGCGCCTCGCCGCCCTCGGTCGGCGCCTGGAAGGTCAGCGACTGGGGCTTCTGGGACTGCTGCTCTCCGCTCCCCGAGACCTCGGCGAAGAAGAGGTAGCGGACCGAGTCCTCCTTGATCGCCTCCATGACCGCCTGAAACAGCTGGTATCCCTCGCGCTGGTACTCCACGAGGGGCTCACGCTGCGCCATGGCGCGCAGGCCGATGCCCTCCTTGAGGTAGTCCATCTCGTAGAGGTGCTCGCGCCACTTGCGGTCCAGCACCTGCAGCACGACCCGACGCTCCAGGTCGCGCATCACGTCCTCGCCGAGCTCGGCCTCCCGGGCGTCGTAGGCGTGCTGCGCGTCGCTGGTGAACTCCTCGACCAGCAGGTCGGCGGTGACCGCGGCGCGGCCACCGGCACGCTCCACGACGTCCTCGATGACCAGGCCCACCGGGTAGACCTGGCCCAGGTCGGACCACAGGCCCTCCAGGTCCAGGCCGTCGGCCAGGCCGCTCCCGCCCGCGCTGGTGACGTAGTCGGAGACGACGTCGTTGACGAAGTGGCGCACCTGCTCGTGCAGGTCCTCCCCCTCGAGCACCCGGCGCCGCTCGGCGTAGATGACCTCGCGCTGCCGGTTGAGGACGTCGTCGTACTTGAGGACGTTCTTGCGGGTCTCGAAGTGCTGGGCCTCGACCTGGCTCTGGGCACTGGCGATGGAGCGGGAGACGATCCTGGACTCGATGGGCACGTCGTCCTGCATCCCCGACGTCGACATCACCCGGTCCACCATGCCGGCGTTGAACATCCGCATGAGGTCGTCCTGGAGCGAGAGGTAGAAGCGGGACTCGCCGGGGTCGCCCTGGCGTCCGGCACGACCGCGCAGCTGATTGTCGATGCGGCGGGACTCGTGCCGCTCGGTGCCCAGGACGTAGAGCCCGCCGAGCTCGACGACCTCCTCGTGCTCGGCCTGCACCGAGGACTCGGCCTGCTGCAGCGTGGTGTCCCAGGCCGCCTCGTACTCCTCCGGCGTCTCGTGCGGGTCCAGCCCTCGGGACTGCAGGGCCGCGACGGCGCGGAACTCGGAGTTGCCGCCCAGCATGATGTCGGTGCCGCGCCCCGCCATGTTGGTGGATACGGTGACCGCACCCTTGCGCCCCGCCTCGGCGACGATCGAGGCCTCCCGCTCGTGGTGCTTGGCGTTGAGCACCTCGTGCTTGACCCCGCGCCGGCGCAGCTGGTCGGAGAGGTACTCCGACTTCGCGACCGAGGTGGTGCCGACGAGGACCGGCTGCCCGGCCCGGTGCCGCTCGACGATGTCGTCGACGACGGCGGCGAACTTCGCCTCCTCGGTGCGGTAGACGAGGTCGGAGCGGTCCGCGCGGATCATCGGCATGTTGGTGGGGATCGAGAGCACGCCCACCTTGTAGATCTGGTGCAGCTCGGCGGCCTCGGTCTGCGCGGTGCCCGTCATCCCGGCCAGCTTGTCGTACATGCGGAAGTAGTTCTGGAGGGTCACCGTGGCCAGGGTCTGGTTCTCGTTCTTGATCTCCACCCCCTCCTTGGCCTCGATCGCCTGGTGCATGCCCTCGTTGTAGCGGCGGCCGGGCAGGATGCGGCCGGTGTGCTCGTCGACGATCATCACCGAGCCGTCCATGACGACGTAGTCCTTGTCACGGGTGAAGAGCTCGCGCGCCTTGATGGCGTTGTTGAGGTAGCCGATGAGCGGGGTGTTGGCCGACTCGTAGAGGTTGTCGATCCCCAGGTAGTCCTCGACCTTCTCGATCCCCCGCTCGAGCACGCCGACGGTCTTCTTCTTCTCGTCCACCTCGTAGTCGCCGGTGGACTCGATCCCCCGCAGCGGGTCCGCGGCCTCGCCGCGCTCCAGGCGCCGCACGACCTTGGAGAACTCGGTGTACCACTTGGTGGCCTGGTCGGCCGGGCCGGAGATGATGAGCGGGGTGCGGGCCTCGTCGATGAGGATCGAGTCGACCTCGTCCACGATCGCGAAGTGGTGCTCGCGCTGCACCAGGTCCTTGAGCGAGGTGGCCATGTTGTCGCGCAGGTAGTCGAAGCCGAACTCGTTGTTCGTGCCGTAGGTGATGTCCATGGCGTACTGCTCGCGCCGCTGTGCGGGCGTCATGGACGACAGGATGCAGCCGGTCTCGAGGCCGAGGGCGCGGTGGACGCGCCCCATGAGCTCGGACTGGTACTGCGCGAGGTAGTCGTTGGTCGTGATGACGTGGACGCCCTTGCCGGTGAGCGCGTTGAGGTAGGAGGGCAGCGTCGCGACGAGGGTCTTGCCCTCACCGGTGCGCATCTCCGCGACGTTGCCCTGGTGCATGGCCGCGCCACCCATGAGCTGCACGTCGAAGTGGCGCTTGCCGATCGTCCGCTTGCTCGCCTCGCGGACGGCGGCGAAGGCCTCCGGCAGGAGCTGGTCGAGGGTCTGGCCGTCGGCGAGACGGGCCTTGAACCGCTCGGTCTCCTCCCGCAGCTCGGCGTCGGTCAGCCCCTCGAAGTCGTCCTCGAGCGCGTTGACCTGCTTGGCGACGGTCTCCAGGCGGCGCAGCGCGGACTTCTCCCCGGCGCGCAGGATCTTCTCGAACAGGTTCGGCACCCGTCTAGGCTAACCGGCATGGCTGAGGATGCCGCATCGACGGTGGGGCCGGTGCGCGGGGGGGACGGCGTCAGGCTCGTGCCACCGTCCCCGGACCACGTCCCGCTGCTCCTCTCGCTCGGGCAGGACGAGGAGGTGCGCCGCTGGGGCGACGCCGTCCCCGTGCGCGACGGGACGGGGGCCCGCGCGTTCGTCGACGTGGCCCGGCAGGGCTGGTCCGACCGGCACCCGTGGACGCCGCGCCGCTGGGTCGTCGAGACCCGCGGCGCGGACAGGGTATGGCGTGGCGCCGGCACCGTAGAGTACCGCCCGGACGGGCACGGGGCCGCCGAGGTGGGCTACGCCGTGCACCCCGACCACCGGGGCCGCGGGGTGGCCCGGGCCGGGCTCGACCTCGCCCTCGGGTATGCCTTCGAGGAGGACGACCTGGCGCTCGCCCGGTGGCGGGCCGAGGTCGGCAACTGGGCCTCGCGCCGGGTGGCCTGGCGGCTCGGCTTCTCCTCCCCGCAGCGGGTGCGCGGCCTCCTTCCCGGGTGGGGGCAGGACACCGCCCCGCGGGACGGCTGGGTCGCGACGCTGGCCCGCGACGAGCCGCGCGAACCGGCATACCCCTGGCTCGGGACGCCGGTCCTCACCGGCGAGCGGATCGTCCTGCGGCCCTGGCGGGACGACGCCGACGACGCGGCGGCGCTGAGGTCGGTGGACGACCTCGCGCGCGGCTTCGTCGGCCCCATGCTGCCTGCAGCGGGCCAGGAGGGCCTCGCGGGGTGGCTGGCCGACCGGGACGAGGGAGCCGCCGCCGGGACCGGGCTGCGGTGGTGCATCGCCGACGCGCAGGACGACGCCGCACTGGGCCACCTGGGGGTCTTCGGCCTGGGCCGCCCGTTCGAGCGCGGGTGCGGGACGGTGGGTTACTGGCTGCTCCCCTCCGGCCGGGGCCGCGGCGCGGTCACCGAGGCGCTGTCGCTCGCGAGCCGGTATGCCTTCGCCGAGCTCGGCGTGCACCGCCTCATGGCGGACACCGACGCGCGCAACGGCGCCTCGCACCGGGCGCTGCTGCGCGCCGGCTTCCGCTGGGTCGCCACCGAGGCGGAGGCCTGCGTCTACACCCAGGACGGGCCGCGGCAGGACAACGTCCGCTTCGAGCTGCTCGCCGACCGGGAGGTGCAGCGGGCTCCGCTGCCCGGTCCCCCGGCCGCGGTGGGCGAGCACGCCGACCAGGACGGCCAGGACGGCCAGTGCGACGGCGTCGGCGGCATCCCCACGCTGCGCACCGAGGGTCTGGTGCTCCGTCCGTGGCGCCCGGAGCCGGCCGAGGCGGAGCGGATCGTCGAGGCGGTGACCGACCCGGTGTCGCACCAATACCTGCCCGAGCTGCCCCATCCCTACACGACCGCCGACGCGCTCTCCTTCGTCGAGCGGGCCCTGCTGCAGGCGCGTCGCCGTGAGGCGCTCGTGTGGTGCGTGGCGCAGGAGGGCACCGACGTGCCGCTGGCCACGGTCACCCTGGGCAGTCTGGACTCCCGCGCGCGCACCGGGGAGATCGGCTACTGGGCACACCCGCACGCCCGCGGCCAGGGGGTCGTGTCGCGCGCGGTCCGCGCGGTGGTGCAGCACGCCCTGACACCCGAGGGGGACCAGGGCGTCGGACTGCGAAGGGTCTTCCTGCGGGCGGGCGCGAGCAACGTCGCGAGCCAGCGTGTCGCGCGCGCGGCAGGCCTGCGCGAGGTGGGCAGGGACCGCCTCGGCGAGACCCTGCGGGACGGCACCGTCGAGGACATGGTGCGCTTCGACCGGCTGGCCGAGGACGACGACGAGCGCACGGACGACGACGCCTCCCTGACCGGCCCCGGCTGAGGGGACCGCCGGGACCGCCCGACGGACACCGCTCAGGCCACCGGCAGGTCCACCCGGCCCAGCCCCAACCACCGGGCCATCTCCTCCAGCTCGGCCAGCAGCCGGGGCGCGGCGCGCGCGACGTCCGTGCCCGGCTCCCAGTGCACGGCCCGGGCGAGCAGAACCCCCGCCTCCCGGTCCGCCTTGAGGTCGACCCGGCCGACGAGCTGCTCGTCCAGGAGGAAGGGCAGCACGTAGTAGCCGTGCACCCGTCTCGGTGCGGGGACGTAGATCTCCAGCCGGTAGCGGAAGCCCCACAGCTGCTCCACCCGCTCGCGCTGCCACACGAGGGAGTCGAACGGGCTGAGCAGCGCCGCCCCCTCGACCCGGCGCGGCCGGCGGGCCTGGGGGTCCAGCCACACCGGCCGGTCCCAGCCGCGGACCTGGACGCGCTCGGCCTCCCCCGCCCGCTCCAGCTGCTCCAGCGCGGTCGCGACGAGCGGGCCCCGGACCCGGAAGTAGTCGGCCAGGCACCGCTGGCTCCCCAGCCCGTGCGCCCGCAGGGACAGCCGCAGCAGCTCGGTCACCGAGTCCAGCTCCCCGGGGGCGTCGGGCTCGCCGGGTGCCCGGCGCAGGACCTCCGGCGGCAGGACCCGGTCCGGCTCGGCATACCACCGCTCGAACTGGCTGGTGCGGCCGGCGCTGGTGACCGCGCCGGAGTCGAAGAGGCACTCCAGCGCGGTCTTGACCGCCGACCAGTTCCATCCCCAGTGGTCGTTGCGCCGGGCGGCGCCGTGCGGCAGGTGGACCTCGACCCCGCGGGCGGTGACCGGCCCGTGCGCCGCGACCACCTCCTGCACCGCGTCGAGCAGCCCGGGGTGCTGCCGCTCCAGGTCGGCCCGCCAGGCGAGGGTACGCGGGCGCCGCATGCGGAACCCGAGGTGGGGCCACGTCTCCAGCGGGAGCAGGGAGGCCTCGTGCGCCCAGTACTCGACCATCCGCCGACCGGCCTTGGCCCGCCCGCGCACCCCCGAGCCGTCCCGCAGCCGGTCGAGCAGGCCCGGGTCGTAGGGCCCGAGCCGGGAGAAGAAGGGCAGGTAGTGGCTGCGGGTGAGGACGTTGACGCTGTCGATCTGGACGACGGCCAGACGGTCCAGCACCGCACCGAGCTGCCGGGTCCCGGGCTCGGCCGGGCGGGGGCGCCCGAAGCCCTGCGCGGCGAGCGCGATGCGCCGGGCCTGGGCCGGGGAGAGGGTCAGCACGCCACCCACCCTGCCACGGGGCACCGACACCACCGGCCCGGGTCGTCGGGCGACCCGGGCCGGTGGAGGCTGCCGCGCACGCGCGGCGACCGGTCGGTCAGGAGGCGAAGGCCTCGGCGGAGGCCCGCTCGGCGGTGTCGGTCGGCTCCGCGTCCGCGTGGTCCAGCCGCAGCACGCCGTAGGACCAGCCGCGGCGGCGGTAGACCACGCTCGGGCGGTCGGCGTCGGCGTCGTGGAAGAGGAAGAACTCGTGGCCGACGAGCTCCATCTGGGACAGCGCCTCCCCCACGGTCATCGGTGGCGAGGAGTGCACCTTCTCCCGGATCTCGATCGGGGAGTTGCCCCGGGTCTGCAGCGCCTCGTCCACGGCCTCCTCGGTGTCGCGGGGAGCCTCGGGTGCGCTCGAGCCGTCGGCCCGGTCGCTCAGCGGCTCCGTCGGGAGCCCGAAGGTCGCCTCGGCCACGGACGGCAGCCGGTGCTTGCCGGTGTGCGAGACCCGCCGCTTGTCGCCGATCCGGCGCAGGCGCTCGGTGAGCTTGCCCATGGCCAGGTCCAGGGCGGCATACTCCTCGTCGGCCGCCGCCTCGGCGCGGACCACGGTCCGGTGCACGTAGCAGGTGATCTCGCAGCGCTCGGCCTCCTTGGCCTGGCGCGGGTTCGACTCGTGCGTGAGCACCACCTCGGTGCGCCGGACCCGGGGGGCCAGCTGCGGGATCTTGTCGAGCTTGTCCTCGATGTGGCGGCGGAAGCGCTCCGGGACGTCTCTCTTGCGACCGGTCACGGTGAGTTCCATCAAAGTCCTCCATGCAAGACGGTGTGATGTGGGGTATGGCGTCGGCTGCGGCGCCTGCTCTCGTCCGGCCTCACCCCCTCACGTCGACTCGCGAGGTGCTTCATGCACCCACACTAGTCCGCCGCACGCGCTCACGGTAGGGGGCGTGGCGCGGCCTCCCCGTCGGCCCGATGACGACTCGTCGCGGCCACCGTGGCGGCGACGACCGGGCCGGCGCCGGCGGCGCGGAGCACCCGCGCGCACTCGGTCAGCGTGGCGCCGGTCGTGACGATGTCGTCGACCACGACGCAGGGCACGCCGGCCAGCCGTGCCGCGGCCCGTGGGCCCAGGGCGAGCGCACCGGCGAGGTTGCCGGCCCGGTCGGCCGCCGACAGGCCTGCCTGGTCGCGCACCGGCCGACCCAGCACGAGTCCGGGCACGACCGCCCCCGGCCCCACGGCGGCGCGGGCCAGGTCGAGCACGGGCGAGCGACCGCGGACCCGGGTGCTGCGCCGCGCCGAGGGCGCCGGCAGGACGGCCACCGGCCGCCCGGCCTCCACCGCGCTCCGGTGCTCGTCGGAGGCGCTCACCGCCGCGCTGAGCGCTCGGCCCACGACCGCGGCCAGCGCGGCGGTCAGCCCGACCCGGTCGTGCTCCTTCCAGGCCACCAGGCCCGCGCGCACGACGCCGGAGTAGTCCGGGCCGGTCCACGTCGGGGGGAAGCCCGGTGGGCACGGCGTGGGCCGCCAGGGCCGCGGGCCGGCCCCGAGCTGCGCGGCGCACACGGCGCACCACGACGAGGCCGGGGCGCCGCACCCCGCGCAGGCGCTGGGGGCGAGCAGGTCGAGCAGGGCGCTCAGGTCGGCCCCCGGGCGCCACGGCATACCCGCAGCGTGGCACGGGCCGAGAGCCTTGAACGGCCGTCCACAGGGTCAGCCGCCGGGCACCACGACCTGGTCGGCGTTGCGCACCGGCTGCCACCCGCTCTGCCCCTCGGGCACGTAGACCCCACCGTCCTGGGTGCGCGCGACGACGTCGACGCCGAGGGTGGTCGGCACCGGCACGGCGTCGACCAGGTCAGGGAGCTCACCCAGGGGCTCCAGCCACCCGCCCAGGAGCAGGCGGAAGGGTTGCGGCGCCGCGTCGCCCGCCCGCTGCCCGACGATGAGGACCTCGCCGACGCCGCTCCAGCGGGCCGAGGTGACGTCCTGCAGGTGCGGGGCCACGGGCGCGGGGTCGGCGAGCCCGGTCGGGCGGCCCTGACCGTCGCGCACGATGCCGCTGAGGACCACCCGGTGCGTCTGCGGCTCGTCCTCGGCGGCGACCTGGCCGACGACGACGAGGGCGCGGCTGCCGTCGGGCGAGATCGACAGGCCGTCGACCCGCTCGTCCTCGGCGAGCCAGTCGGCCTCCACGGGGCGGGCCACGGCGTCGAGGTCGTCGGTCTCCACGGCCCAGATCCGGGGCGTCCCGCTGCTGCGGGTGATCCCGCCCAGCCAGAAGGCGTCGTCCCCGTCGACGGCCGGTGCCGTCAGCTCGTCGCCGATGCCGGTGTTGGTCGACACCTCCTCCCCGCGCCAGCGGCGGAAGGACGTCCCGTCGGTCGAGACCCCGGCGAGGTCCTCCAGGTCCGCCGACGCGGCGATCCCGCTCCAGTCCAGCCCGATCGTCGGGAGCCGCTCGCCCTCGTCGGTGGGCAGGTCCCGCAGGGCGTACTGCGTCGGGTCGACGGCGGTGAGCTCCTCCCCGACCCGGAGCAGCACCTCGTCGACCTGCTGCTCGAGATCGGTGTAGGGCAGCTGCGTCGCCCCGGTGATCGGGCCCTCGACCCCGTCGAGGGGCAGCGGCTGCCCGGCCACCTGGACCTCGACCCCCGCCACGGTGGTGAGCCCCAGCAGGCTGTGCGCCAGCTGGCTGCTGAGGTCGCTGGCCAGGGCGTCGTCCTGCGCCAGCGTGGCGCCCTGGAGGTTGACGGTGGCGACGAGCGAGGACGGGTCGACGGGCACGGCCGGCGTGGCGAGCCGGAGCCCCTCGGAGGCCCCCGTGCGGACGGCTCCCTCGAGGTAGGCGGGCAGCGGCGCGAGCTGGGCCCGGGTGACGGCGGTCGGCAAGCCCTCGCTGTCCGGCAGCCAGCGCAGCTCGGGGACGAAGACGTCCTGCTCGGTGTTGAGGTAGGAGATCGTCGTGGGGCGGAAGGCGCGCGCGAACTCGGTGTCGGACAGCCACAGCCCGGCGTCGTCCGGGAACTGGCTGATCCGGGGCTCGCCGTCGACCCTCGCCAGGCCGAAGGTCACCGTCGTCGTGCGGGGGGTCTGCTCGGTCAGGCGACCGTCCGCGTCCACCCGACCCACGGCCACCATCTCCACGCTCACCTCGTCGTCCGCGCTGCGGGTGAGGGTCAGACCCTCCCCGCCGTCGTAGACGGTGACGTTCGCCGTGGGCACCCAGTCGCTGGCGAGCGCGCTCGTGAGGTAGGTGCGGGCGACGTCGTTGTCGCCCGCGAAGCCCTCGCCGGCACGCAGGAAGCCCTGGACGATCTCCAGCTCGGTGTCGCCGGGCCGCGCCGGGGGCAAGATCCGCTCCACCTCCCGCTCGGACTGCTGGGACACCGCGAGGCCGGGGCGCGGGTCCGGGGTGATCGGCAGCTGGCCGGAGCATCCGGCCAGGACGAGCACCAGGGCTGCCGGCAGGAGCCGGGTTCGCCAGGTCATGAGTCGTCCTCCCTCGTGTCCAGGGCCAGCACCACGGTCGGGACCTCTGCGTCGGCCCCGGACGTGGGCGGGACCGGCGGCGGTTCCTCGGCGATGACGTGGGTATGCGTGCGGGGCAGGAGCAGCCGGAAGCACGCACCGCCACCGGGCTCGCTGCCGACCTGCAGCCAGCCGCCGTGCATCCGCGCGTCCTCCATGGCGATGGCCAGCCCGAGGCCGGTCCCGCCGGTGGTGCGGGTCCGGGCCGGGTCGGCACGCCAGAACCGGTCGAAGACCTGGTGCTGCTGGTCCTCGTCGAGCCCGATGCCGTGGTCGCGCACGCTGACAGCGGCGACCTGCGAGGTCGCGGCCACGGTGACGTCGACGGGGCGGCCCTCGCCGTGCTCCACGGCGTTGGTGAGCAGGTTGCGCAGCACCCGGGAGATCCGGCGGCCGTCCATGCATACCTCGACCCGGCCCTCCGGGAGGTGGAGCCGCAGCACCGAGCCGACGTTGGCCGCCAGCGCCTCCACCCCGTCCACGGCCGCGCGGACGCTGGGCACGATGTCCTCCTCGTGCCGCTCGATGGTGGCGGCCCCGGAGTCGAACCTGCTGATCTCGAGCAGCTCGGCGAGCAGCCCCTCGAACCGGTCCATCTCCTGGTCCAGGAGCTCGGCCGACCGGGCGACCGGGGCGGTGAAGTCCTCGCGCGAGGCGTGCAGCACGTCGCCGGCCATCCGCATGGTCGTCAGCGGCGTCCGCAGCTCGTGCGAGACGTCGGAGACGAAGCGCTGCTGCAGCTGGGACAGCGAGCGGAGCTCACGGATCTGGTGCTGGATGGAGTCGGCCATCGTGTTGAAGGAGGTCGCGAGCTGGGCGATCTCGTCGTTGCCGACCACCGGCAGGCGCTCGTCGAGGTGCCCGAGCGCCACCTCGTGCGAGGCCTTGGCCACCTCCTCGACCGGCCGGGTGACCATCCGGGTCGCGAGCAGCGCGAGGCCCACGACCAGGGCGACCAGACCGAACCCGCCGAGCAGGAAGAGCTGCCGCACGAGGTCGAGCGTCTCCTGCTCGCGCAGCAGCGGGTAGACGAGCACCAGGTCGTAGGGCCCCGCGCGCAGCAACGACACCCGCGAGCCGACGACGACCGCGGGCACGCGTTCCTCCCCGTCCCCCAGGGAGACCGGCACCACGACGACCTGCTGGTTGGCCGGGTCCGAGTCGATCGCCTCCTGCAGCGAGACCGAGATGTCCTCGGTGGCCACCCCCGTCGTCATCCGCTCGACGACCCCCTGGTCGTTGCCGAGGGCCGGGAGCAGCTGCACCCGGCGGCCGTCCTCGGCCGACGGCCCGCTCATCGACTGGATCTGCTCCTCGGCCAGCCCCCGCAGCCCGCTGTCGTCGCGCCGGTCGGTCGAGTCGAAGGCGCTCTGCGCGGTCGACACCTGCTGGGAGGCGTCCCGCTGGGCGCTGGCGATCGCCTGGTCCACGAGCCCTTGGGCCACCGACTGGTAGAGCACGCTCCCCAGCAGCATCGCGAGCAGCGAGCCGAGCAGGACGGTCGAGGTGACGACCCGCGCACGCAAGGAACCGCGCCACCACCGCAGCAGTCGCTGCGCCGGCGGCGGGGCGTCAGGGGTGTCCGGCCTTGTATCCGACGCCACGCACCGTCACCACGATCTGCGGGTTCTCCGGGTCCTTCTCGATCTTGCTGCGCAGCCGCTGGACGTGCACGTTGACCAACCGGGTGTCCCCCGCGTGGCGGTAGCCCCACACCTGCTCCAGCAGGGACTCGCGGTCGAAGACCTGGCTGGGCTTGGTGGCCAGCGCCACGAGCAGGTCGAACTCCAGCGGGGTGAGCGGGATCTGCTCACCCCCGCGGGTCACCTCGTGGCCCGCGACGTCGATGAGCACGTCGCCCACCTGCAGCCGGGTGTCGTCCCCGGTCTCGGACCGGCGCAGCCGGGCCCGGATGCGGGCGAGCAGCTCCTGCGGCTTGAACGGCTTGACGACGTAGTCGTCCGCACCGGCCTCCAGCCCGAGCACGACGTCCTTGGTGTCGGTGCGCGCGGTGAGCATCACCACCGGCACCATGGACTCGCCGCGCAGCTCCTGGCATACCTCGATGCCGTCCTTGGACGGGAGCATGACGTCCAGCAGCACGAGGTCGGGGCGGAACTCGCGGAACATCGGCATCGCCCGGCCCCCGTCCCCGCAGGTCGCCACCTCGTAGCCCTCCTTGCGCAGCACGATGCCGAGCATCTCGGCCAGCGCCTGGTCGTCGTCGACCACGAGTACTCGAGCGCTCACGGGTTCCTCCTGCCTCCCTGCCCTGCGCGGGGATCAGTAGCGGTAGTGCTCCGGCTTGAAGGGGCCGGCCACGTCGACGCCGAGGTAGGCGGCCTGCTCCTTGGTCAGCTCGGTCAGGTCGGCGGCGACCGACTCCAGGTGCAGCCGCGCCACCTCCTCGTCCAGCTCCTTGCGCAGCGTGTGCACGCCGAGCGGGTAGTCCTCGATCCGGGTGTGCAGCTCGATCTGCGCGAGCACCTGGTTGGCGAAGCTCGTGGACATGACGAAGCTGGGGTGCCCGGTCGCGTTGCCGAGGTTGAGCAGCCGCCCCTCGGACAGGACGATGATCGAGCGGTCCTCGCCCGTGGTCCACTCGTGCACCTGCGGCTTGATCTCGACCCGTCGGACGTCGGGCACCCGGGCCAGGCCAGCCATGTCGATCTCGTTGTCGAAGTGCCCGATGTTGCCGAGGACGGCCTTATCCTTCATCGCCAGCATGTGCTCGACGGTGACGACGCCCTTGCAGCCGGTGGCGGTGATGACGAAGTCGGCGCCGCCGACGACGTCGTCCAGCCGCGCCACCTGGAAGCCGTCCATCGCCGCCTGCAGCGCGCAGATCGGGTCGATCTCGGTGACGATGACCCGCGCGCCCTGGCCGCGCAGCGCCTCGGCACAGCCCTTGCCGACGTCGCCGTAGCCGCAGACGACCGCGACCTTGCCGCCGATGAGCACGTCGGTGGCCCGGTTGAGGCCGTCGACGAGGCTGTGCCGGCAACCGTAGGTGTTGTCGAACTTGCTCTTGGTGACCGAGTCGTTGACGTTGATCGCCGGGAAGAGCAGCTCACCGGCCTCGTGCAGCTGGTAGAGCCGGTGCACGCCGGTGGTCGTCTCCTCCGACACGCCGCCGATGCCCTCGGCGACGCGGGTCCACCGCGTGGGGTCCTGAGCCATCGAGGAGCGCGCGGTCTCCAGGATGACCTTCCACTCCTCCGGGTCCTCGTCCTGCGCGCTCGGCACCGCTCCCTGGCGCTCCCACTCGCGGCCCTTGAGCACGAGCAGCGTCGCGTCGCCACCGTCGTCGAGGATGAGGCTGGGGCCGGCGCCGTCGGGCCAGTCCATGATCTGCGTGGTGCACCACCAGTACTCCTCCAGCGTCTCGCCCTTCCAGGCGAAGACCGGGACGCCCTGGGGGTCCTCGGGCGTGCCCTCCGGCCCCACGACGACCGCGGCGGCCGCCTCGTCCTGGGTCGAGAAGATGTTGCAGGAGGCCCACCGCACCTCGGCGCCCAGCGCGACGAGGGTCTCGATGAGGACCGCGGTCTGCACCGTCATGTGCAGCGAGCCCGCGATCCGGGCCCCGGCCAGAGGCTGCTCCCCGGCGAAGCGCTCGCGCAGCGCCATCAGCCCCGGCATCTCGTGCTCGGCCAGGCGGATCTGGTGGCGTCCCTGCTCGGCGAGCGACAGGTCGCGGACCTGGTGCTGCAGCTGCGTCGCCTCGGTGGTCATGGTGTCGGGCATGCCCGCCATGCTACGTGGCGTCCCCGACGTCGCCGGGGACGGTGAGGCCGAGCAGCGCGTTCTCGAGGACCTCGGAGAGCGCGGGGTGGATCCAGTACTGCCCCCGCGCCAGCTCGTGCGCGGTGACGTCGGGGCCCAGGCTGAGGGCCTGGATGGCGGGCTGGACGAGGGTGCTCGCGTGGGCCCCGAGGCAGTGGACGCCGAGCAGCCGGCCGGTGGCGGCGTCGCCGACCGCCTTGAGGACGCCGGTCGTGTCCTCCATCGCCCAGCCGTAGGCGGTGTCGCCGTAGCGCTGGAGCTTGGTGCTCACGTCGTAGCCCTGGTCCCGCGCCTCGTCCTCGGTCAGCCCCACCGTCGCGATCTGCGGGTGGGTGAAGATGGCCGCGGGCACGAAGCGGTGGTCGAAGGGCCGCAGGTCGTCCGGGTGGGCCAGGTTGTGCGCGACCGTCCGCGCCTCCTGGTTGGCGACGTGCTTGAGCTGCCACGGCGAGGAGGCGTCGCCGAGCGACCACACACCCGGCACGTCGGTGCGGCCGAAACGGTCGACGACGACCCTCCCGTCCTCGTGGGTCTGCACGCCGGTGTGCTCCAGGCCCAGGGCGCTGGTGTTCGGCGCGCGGCCGGTGGCGACCAGGAGGGTCTCGCCGCTCACGACCGAGCCGTCGGAGAGGGAGAGCTCGACCTCCCCGTCGCGCGTCCTCGCCCCGACCGCGTCGACGCCGGTGCGCACGTCCCACTGGGCGCGGGCGAGGTCGGTGAAGGCCGCGGCCACCTCCCGGTCCAGCATCCGCAGCAGCCCGTCGCTGCGGTTGACGATGGTCACCGCGACGCCGAGCGCGGAGAAGATGTGCGCGAACTCTGCGGCGATGACGCCTCCACCGAGGATGACGAGGCGGGAGGGCAGCTCCTCCATGCGCATGATGGTGTCGGAGGTGTGGAAGGGCACGGCGGAGGAGCGGATCACGTCCGGCACCACGGGGCTGGCCCCGGTGGCGATGACGATCTCCTCGCCGGTGATCCGGTGCTGGGTCCCGACGGTGTGCTCGCCGCCCTCACGGGTGATGAGCACCTCGAGCTCGTGGTCGTCGACGAAGCGGGCGTGTCCGAGATAGGCGTCGGTGTGCTCGCCCTCGACGCGGTAGTCGCGACCGCCGTCGCTGATCGGGTCGATGCGCCCGAAGATCCGGTCCCTGATGTCGGCCCAGCGCACCTGGTCCAGCGACGCGTCGACGCCGAAGCGCGCGGCGTCGCGGATCGTCCCGGCGACCTCGGCGGCATACACGAACATCTTGGTGGGGATGCACCCCACGTTGAGGCAGGTGCCGCCGAAGACGCCCTCCTCGACGACCGCGATCCGGCGCTCCTCGAGCTCGGGGGTCACGAGCGAGTTGCCCGAGCCGGTGCCGATGATGATCAGGTCGTAATGGGTGGTCTCGCTCACCGTGCCAGCGTAGGTCGGTCGGAGGAACGGCGTCACTCGACCCCTCCCGGGAGCCCCAGCCTCTGAGACCACAGGTGAAGGGCCAGGAGCGTGTCGATGGCCGAGCAGAAAACATCAGAACAACCCCTTGCATTCGTACACATGTTCGAGTATGCTGGTCGTACCAGCCCACTACGGTGGTGGGTGTCGCAGGGTCCTCGGGGGAGGTGGGTGTCATGGCGGTCACGGTGGTCGAGCCGGGACGGGAGGGTCCGCAGGTGGCGGTGCTGGGGGCGTTGGGGGTGATCGCGACCGCCCGGGGTGGCCTGGAGGCCAGGCTGATCGAGGCCGCCCGGGTGGTGGTCGCCACGACCGGGGCGGTGCTGCTCGCGGACAAGGGCTTCACCAGCGTCGACGAGCTCTCCAAGACGCGCCGCAAGATGTGGCGCGCCGAGGCCAAACGGGCCGCGTGCGCCGAGATCGAGGCCACCCTCGGCATGGGCGTCGGGGAGACCCGGCACCTGGTCGGGATCGCCTGCGCACCGGCCACCATCCGCGGACCGGTCCTGGCCGCGTTGGACGCCGGGGAGGCGACCTGGGCCATGGTCCGCGACTTCTGGGCCCGCTGCGCCCGGCTCCCGGTCGACCAGGGCGCCCTGGTCGCCGAGGCCCTCTTCGGGACCGATCCCGCGACCGCCGCCCGTGAGCTTCTCACCCCCGGCGGTGACCTGCGCGGCACACCGTGGCACGCCGCCGACTACAAGGCCGCGCTGGAACGGGAGGCCACCCGCGCCGAGGGCACCGACGCCCAAGCAGAAAGAGAACGCCGCCGCGCGGCCTACCAGGCCCGCCGCGCCACCATGACCGTCGGCGAGGACGGCACCGCCACCCTGTCCATCACCGGACCACTGATCGCCATGGCCGCCGCCCACACCCGTATCGAACGCGCCGCCCGCCTCCTCCGCAAGCACGGCGACACCCGCACCCTGGACCAGCTGCGCGCCGACATCGCCGCCACCCTGCTCATCCACGGACACCTCCCCCTGCCCCACACCGGGGACAGCGACGGGAGCACCCAGGCCGGGGACACCACGACCGGCGACACACAGGCCAGGGACGAAGATGTCAGGGATGCCGAGGCGGTGTGGCGGGACCTGCAGACCCCGGACCTGGAAGCCATCGCCCGCGTCGTGACCGGGATGCCCGCGATCCAGCTGCAGGTCATCATCCCCTGGGACACCCTCACCGCAACCCCCGCCTGCACCCACACCCAGCACCGGCACGGCGGGCACGGGGATGCAGATCGTGAACCCCCCGGCCGGGGGGTGGGCCACCTGGTCGGGTACCCGGCCTACCTGACCCCCGGGCACGCCCGCGAGCTCGCCCTGGCCCCGGGCACCACCCTGTCCCGGCTGCTGACCGACCCCGCCGACGGGCGCCTGATCGAACGCACCCAGAGCACCTACCGGCCCGACGCCGCCATGCGCACCCAGATCCACGCCGCCGACGTCCACTCCCGCGCCCCCGGCACCGGCCACCCCGCCACCAGCTGCGAGCTCGACCACGTCACCCCCTGGACCGGACCACCCGACCCCACCACCGGCCAAGCCCCCGGCGGCACCACCACCGAGACCAACCTGGTCACCCTCGACAAACGCCACCACCAGCTCAAGACCCTCGGCATCGCCACCGCCACCATCAACCACCTGCGCGACCTGACCTGGACCACCCTGCTCGGCCACACCACCACCACCCGCACCCACGACTACCGCCACTACCAGACGCCCGCACCACCCACCCGAAACGAAGGGGAGGACTCTGCCCACCAGCAGCCTCAGCCCCACGAGGACCGGGACCCCGACGACCAGCGCGACCTGCTCAACCGCGCCCTCTACACCCTCCTCTCCGAACGCGGACCCGACGCCCTGCTCACCGACCACGACGACCACCCCGGCACCGGAGACCACGGCGGACCCCTGTCCCGCTGGATGTTCATCACCAAGAACGAACGCCGCGCCGACCCACACCAGTCACCACGCACACCTCGTCGGGAGCAGCACCCCCGACCCCGCGACCACGAACCCCCACCCTTCTGAGCAGCAGGGGGCGCGGCTCGCTCAGCGCTGCAACTCCTCCAGGATCGCCGCGAGCCCGTCCCACACCTCGACGAAGGTGGTGGAGAGCGGTGACAGCCCGAGCCGGAGCCCGTCCGGGGACCGGAAGTCGGGGATCACCCCGCGGTCCCACAGCCCGGGGTAGATCTCCTCGAAGGCCGGATGGCGCAGCGTCAGGTGTCCCCCACGTCGCGCGTGCTCGCGCGGGCTGGCGACCACCACACCCAGCTCCTGCGGCCAGGTCTCGACGACCGACCAGGCGAAGTCGGTGAGGGCCAGGGACTTCTCCCGGACCGCGTCGATGCCTGCCTCAGCCAGCATCTGCACGCCGAGCCGCACCGGCACCATCCCCACGATCGGCGGGGTGCCGCTGACCAGCGCGCGGACCCCCGCGGCCGGCTGGTAGCCCTGCTCCATGAGGAAGGGGTCCCGGCGCCCCATCCACCCCTGGATCGGCTGCTGCAGGGTGGGCAGGTCATGGTGCCGCCGTGCGAGGTAGGCGTGCGCCGGCGCACCGGGACCGCCGTTGAGGTACTTGTAGTCGCAGCCCACCGCCGCGTCCCAGTCCCAGGCGTCGGCGTGCACCGGGACCGACCCCGCGCTGTGGCACGTGTCCCACAGCACCAGCGCCCCGGCGTCGTGCACCGCGCGCGTGATGGCCTCGGCATCGGCGACGAACCCGGAGCGGTAGGCCACGTGCGAGAGCAGGACCACGCCGGTGCGCTCCCCCATGACGGCTCGCACCTGGTCCTCGCGGACCCCGGTCGCGGTGTCCACCTCGATCCAGCGCAGCACGAGGCCGCGCTCGGCGGCGATCCCCTCGGCCACGTAGCGGTCAGTCGGGAAGTTGTCGGTGTCGAGCACCAGCTCCGTGCGTGAGGGGTCGACCCGGAGCTGGTGGTCGACCAGGGCCCGCAGGACCTTGTAGAGCAGGACCGTCGTCGAGTCGGCGACGACCGTCTGTCCCGGCGCCGCCCCGAGCGCGGCGGACCCCAGCAGGTCCCCGACCTGCTCGGGCCACCCCATCCACCCCTCGTCCCAGGACCGGGCGAGCCGGGTCCCCCACTCCTGCCGGACGAAGGAGGCCATCTCCTCCGCGGCCCCGGCCACCGGACGACCCAGGGAGTTGCCGTCGAAGTAGGCCACGACGCCCTCGGCGCGCTCGAAGCGCCCGGCGAAGGGCGCCAGCGCGTCCTGCTCGTCCAGCGCCGCCGCGGACTCCCGCGACGGGGACTGCTCAGCCACGTCCGTCGCCCCCGTGGTAGCCCTCCGGCGTCACGTCCTGGATGGCCGAGCGCACGTCGTAGAGCTCGGGGAAGAAGGTCAGCTCCAGCGCGCGCCTCAGGAACGGGACGCCGCTGGACCCACCGCTGCCCCGCTTGCTCCCGATGATGCGCTCCACGGTCTTGAGGTGACGGAAGCGCCATACCTGGAAGTTGTCCTCGAGGTCCACGAGCTCTTCGGCCGTCTCGTACTCCGCCCAGTGCTCCTGCGGGTCGGCGTAGATCCGGCTGAGCGCAGCGACGACACCCTCGTGCGCCTCGTAGGGCTGCGACACGTCGCGGTCCAGCACCTCCTGCGGGATGGGGTGCCCGCGCCGGGCCAGCCAGGCGAGCACCTCGTCGTAGAGGCTGGGCTCGTGCAGCAGCCGCTCCAGCTCGGCGTGCTGTTCCTCGTCGTGGGCGAAGACCGGCAGCATGCCCGCGTTCTTGTTGCCGAGCATGAACTCCACGGCGCGGTACTGCCAGCTCTGGAACCCGGACCCGGTGGCGAGGAAGGCGCGGAACTGCGCGTACTCGCTCGGGGTGAGGGTGGCCAGCACCGACCACTGCTCGGTCATCGAGGCCTGGATGTGTTTGACCCGGGCGATCCGCTTGAGCGCCTGACGGTGGTCGTCGGCGGCGAGCAGCGCCCGCGCGCTGGTCAGCTCGTGGATGACCAGGCGCAGCCAGAGCTCGGTCGTCTGGTGCTGGATGATGAAGAGCAGCTCGTCGTGCTGCGGCGGCGTCGCGCGGGGGTGCTGCGCCGAGAGCAGCGTCGGCAGGTCGAGGTAGGCCCCGTAGGACAGGTTCTGCCCGAAGTCCTGCTCGATGCCCTGCTCGAGGTCGCGCCGGGACCGGGTATGCCGGGTGACCGGGTCGAGGTCGGCCCCGGACCGGGCGTCGCTGCTCGGCATCCCGCTCACCGCGTCCGGTCGCGCAGGTCCGCGACGTGCGGGGACACCGAGGGGTCCAGCCCGAGCCCGATCGCCAGGTAGGTGGCCGCGAAGTCCAGGGCGGCGACGTGGTCGGCGAGCCGGACGATCGGTGCGCCCTCCTCGGCCTGCACCTCCATGACCCGGGCGCCGGCCTCCCGGGCCGTGGTGAGCACGGCGTCGGTGAGCGCCTCCGCCTGCACCGACTCCGGCGTCGCCGGGGAGACCGCGGCGTCGCGGAGCATGAGCAGGCCGAGCCGCGGTGGCGCCGGCCCGTCGAGGTAGGGATCGGCGAAGATGTCGTCGCCGCGGCCCGGCCCGGACTCCGGGCCCCGCGGCCGCTCCATGAGCTCGCCCTCGGGCTCGGCGAAGTGGTGCGGCTCCCAGCCGGAGGTGTCGATGTCGCCCAGCCGGATGCGCGCGTCGTCGTAGGTCCCGGCGC
The DNA here is from genome assembly GCF_001685415.1 of Serinicoccus hydrothermalis. Taxonomy (NCBI): domain Bacteria; kingdom Bacillati; phylum Actinomycetota; class Actinomycetes; order Micrococcales; family Ornithinimicrobiaceae; genus Serinicoccus; species Serinicoccus hydrothermalis. The sequence continues at coordinate 1,141,274 of NZ_CP014989.1, forward strand.
GCCGCCCCCCGATCGCCGTGTAGGGGCCGTCGAAGCAGGCGACGATCCCGCTCGCGGCGTCCGGCAGCTCGCCGAAGGTCGCCGGGATGCGGGCGGTCCGGGCCAGCATCGAGGCCGCCCGCGCCGCGGCGACCCCGCCGAGCGGCCCGTCACCCAGCACGACCGGCACCGTCTCGGCGAGCTGGACGGCGAGGATCTTCGCCGGGTTGACGAAGGCGTCCGAGGAGGGCCGGAACTGCTCGGCCCGCAGGTCCAGCCGCTCCGCGACCGCGTGGAGGACGTCGACCGGTGCGTCCAGCAGGCCCAGCCGGTCCGCCCCGAGGAGGACCGGGGCGAGCAGGGTCCACAGCGCCGTGCGCGAGCTGGTGCGCCCACCGGCCCCCACGCCGACGTGGACGCCCCGCGCGCTGCGGCACACCTGCGCCAGCGGCGAGTCGTCGGCGCCGACGGTGAGGAGCATGGCCCCGCGCCGCGCGGCCTCGGCCGCGACGGCGAGCGGCCCGGGTGCGCGACCGGACAGCGAGACGGCGACGACGAGGTCCATCGGGCCGACCCAGCCGGGCAGCGGGAGGTTGCGGCGCGCCTGCACCGGCACCGGCGACCCGGGCTCGGCGAGCAGCTCGAGCACGTCGGCCACGATCGAGGAACCCCCGATCGCCGCCACGAGCACCGAGCGCGGGCGGTCGGTGCTCGCGAGGCGGTCGATGCCGGCCTCCTCGGCCAGCGTCATGGCCTCCCGCACCTGCGCCCCGGCGCTGGCCAGGGCGCGCAGGGTGTCCCGCGAGTCCTTGCGCTGCAGCTCCTCCGGGTCGTCGAGGAGCGCTTCGTCGATGTAGGGCATACCGCTCTCTCCTGGTGTCCTCAGTCGGCGACCGTGACGACCACGGCGTCGTCGGCGAGCAGGACGGGTATGCCCCCGCGCCACGGGTAGCGGCGGCGCCGCCCGGGCCCCTCGCAGTCCTCGGCGCACTGCAGGGCGGGCTCCCCCTGCTCGTCGGTCACGTCGATCAGCTCGTGCCGTCCTATCGGGCAGCGCAGGATGCCGCGCACCCACGGGTCGAACTCCGGTCGAGCCATCCCTCAGTCCTCCTCCAGCAGGGCCAGGACGGCGTCCCGGACCTGCTCCATCGTCGCACCGTCGAGCGCCTCGACGGTGAGCCGCAGCAGCGGCTCGGTGTTGCTGGCCCGCAGCGAGAACCACCAGAACGCGCCGGTGCCGTCGGCCCAGCGCATGAGCATGCCATCCGTGTCGTCGGCGACGGCGCCCTGGTCCAGCGCCCAGCGCCGGACCCGCCCGGCGACCGCGGCGACGTCCCGCACCGCCGAGCTGATCTCCCCGGAGGCGGCATAGGGATCGAGCGCGCCCAGCAGCTGCGAGACGGGCAGGTCCTGCTCCCCCACGGTGGCCAGGAGGTGGAGCACGGCGAGCAGCCCGCTGTCCGCGGACCAGAAGTCGCGGAAGTAGTAGTGGCCCGAGTGCTCGGCCCCGAAGACCGCACCGTGCCGCGCCATCGCCGCCTTGACGAAGGTGTGCCCCACCCGGCAGGTCACCAGCCGGGCGCCGCTCGCGGCCACCCCCTCCTCGACCGCGCGCGGCAGGATCGACCCGTGGACGACCGTCACGTCCGCCGGGTCCTGCCCGGCGGCCACGGCGCGGGCGACGAGGCGTGGGACGAGCAGACAGGTGAGGGCACCCGCGGGCACCTGGTGGCCGCGCTCGTCCACGACGAAGACGCGGTCTGCGTCGCCGTCGAAGGCCAGGCCCAGGTCGGCGCCGCGGGCGAGCACGGCGTCCTGCAGCTCGCGCTGGTTGGCCGGGTCCAACGGGTTCGCGTCGTGGTGCGGGAAGGTGCCGTCCAGCTCGAAGTGGAGCGGGTCCACCCGCAGCGGCAGCCCGTCGACGCCCAGCACGACGGGCACGGTGTGCCCGGCCATCCCGTTGCCCGCGTCCACGACGACGTGCAGGGGCCGGATCCCGGAGACGTCGACGAGGGAGTGCAGGTGGGCGGCGTACTCGTGGAGCAGGTCGGTCTCCTGCCGTCGTCCCGGCGACGGTGCGGAGAGCCGGTGCATCTCGCCGCGGTCCAGGAGCCACTGGGCCAGGTCGCGGACCTCGGCCAGACCCGAGTCGTGCCCGACCGGGGCGGCACCCGCGCGGCACAGCTTGATCCCGTTGTAGCCCGCCGCGTTGTGGCTGGCCGTGACCATCGCCCCGGGCAGGGACCGGGTGCCGCTCGCGTGGTAGAGCCCGTCGGTCGAGCACAGCCCGATGTCGGTCACGTCGACGCCCTGGGCGAGCACGCCGTCGGCGAAGGCCGCAGCCAGCTCCGGGGAGGACTCGCGCATGTCGCGGCCCAGCACGATCCCGGTCTGCCCCTCGGGTCGCACCACCACCTGCGCGAAGGCCGAGCCCAGGGCCCGCGCCACCGTCGCGTCGAGCTGCTCCGGCACGAGGCCACGCACGTCGTAGGCCTTGACGACCTCGGCCAGCCGCATGCTCGCGCTCAGCGGTCGCGCAGCACCCGCAGGTGGCCGCGCCGGGCGATCTCGGTCACGGTCGCGCCCTCGTGCGGGCTCTGCGCGGAGTCCACCCGGACGATGGTGCCGCGGTGCTCCCGGACCGCGTCGGCCAGCGCGGCGAGGTCGTCGACGGGCGGTCGCGGCTCCCCCTCGGGCAGCTCGAGCCGCACCACGTCCCAGCCGCGCGGGGCGGTGAGCCGGGTCGCGTGCTCCTCGCACAGGTCGTAGCTGTGCGGTTCGGCATACGTCGCCAGCGGCCCCAGCACGGCGGTCTGCTCCGCGTAGACGTAGGTGAGCGTCGACGTGGCGGGGCGGACGCACGCCGTCTTCGAGCACTGGCGAGTCAGGGTCACGCCCGACACTCTAGGCGCCCGCCCCGACGATCCCGTGGTGCCACCCCGACCGGGCGCGCGCCCGGGTGCTCTATCGTCGCGCCATGGGCACGCGTCGGGACCGCCGGGACCGGGGGGTCCGTGGCCCCCTCGCCTGGCCGCGCGTGCCCGTCATGACCACCCGGCGCGACCGTTTCGACGAGCTGGTCCTCGACGCCGCCGAGGGTCTGGAGCACCGCCTGGGCACGCCGCTCGGGCTGGAGCTCGCGGTGGAGGAGGTCCCGCCGTCCGACCCCGCGCCCTGGGAGCACGACGTCGCGCTCGGCCGCCTCTTCCCCTCCGAGGCAGGTATGCCCGCACGCCTCGTGGTCTACCGCCGTCCGGTGCTGCACCGGGCCGCCGACGAGGCGGAGCTGGGTGAGCTCGTCACCGAGGTCGTCGTGGAGCAGGTGGCGCGGATGCTGGGCCGCGACCCCGAGGACCTGGTCTGACGCACCCGGTCAGGGCACCACGGCGCTGATCCGGGTCACCTCGCGGGACCACGGGACGGGAGCCAGGTCCGCCGCCGCCCGGTAGGCACCGAGCTCGTCGCGCCCGGTGAGGTGCACGGCCGCCACGACCCCGGTCCCGCCCTGCTGCACCGGGCGGACCCAGATGCCCCGCACGTCCGCGGGCACGGCGAGCAGCGAGGTCGAGTCGTTGTCCAGGTCCAGCGTCTCGCCCCGGGTGCTGCCGTCCGCGGCGCGCAGCAGGACCTCCACCTCCGTCGCGTCCAGCACCCCGACGGACAGCACCAGCTCGGCGTCCGGCACCGCTGCGGTCTCGGGGACGGCGATCCCGACCGGGTCGGTGCTGGCGGCCACCGCCGGGAGCCAGGCGAGCTCGCCCGCGGGGCGGACGAGGGGCTGGTCCTGCTCGTCCGGCTCGGCGGTCGCGGTGGCGCCGTCCTCGTCCCCGGGCTCCTCCGTGGCGTCGGCCTCGTCCCCGGGCTGCTCCGTGGCGCCGGCCCCGTCCCCGGGCTGCTCCGTCTGCTCGAGCGGCTCCTCCCCGGAGGGGGCGACGCGGATCTGCAGGGCCGCCGCGACCGGCTGGTCCGAGCGCAGCCGGAGCCCGACCGCCCCGTCCGGCAGCTCCTCGAGCGGCACGTCGGTGGTCGCGCCCGCGGTGAGGCGGACGGCCGGGATGCCCGGCGTCGCCGCCCCGTCCTCGGTGAGCGCGCCGAGCTCGACGACGGCGTCGGCCTCGGGCGCGAGCAGCCGCAGGACGACCTCCTCACCCTCATCCGCCCCCGGCAGCGGGGGGATGACGAGGTCCCGGGCGGCCGGCGCGCTCGGGCCGGTCACGTCGAGGCCGAGGTCGGTGGTGCCCTCGCGGGAGGCGTCGACGAGGTGCGCGACGACCGGGCCGCCCTCGGCGTGGACCCGGACGGCCGGTGCCGCCGTGCCGGGAGCCAGGGCGTCCAGCGCGCGGACGAGCTGCCCGCCGGCGGGCACGACCAGCCCCGAGCCCCCCGTGGTCTCGACAGGACCCTCGGCCCCGTTTACCTCGAGGTCGACCTGGACAGGGTCCGCGCCCGGGTTGGTCAGCACGACCTGTTCGGTCCGCCCGGCGGCGGCGTCGCCGCCCAGCAGCCAGTGCTCCGCCGCCGGCGCGGCGCAGCCCACGAGCGCCGCGCCCCGGGAGCCCTCGTCGGTCCCCGTCCCGACCGACAGCACCCCTCCCACGAGGCCGGGTGCACCCTCCCCGGTACCCGTCAGCAGCGCGGCCCCCGTCTCCTCCACCGACACCAGGCCGCCCTCGACGTCGCCCTCGAGCTGCGGCGTCGCGTCCCGCTCGCCCACCGGGACGAGGGATGCCGGGCGTGACTCCGCCGGTTCGCCGCCGAGCAGCTGCTGGGGCGCCAGCTCGAAGGCCACGGTGCTCTGCAGCCCGCTCGCCCCGGTGCAGCCGAGCCGGGCCTCCTCCACCAGGACGGGCGCGTCGGGGGTCGCGGACCCCGCGTCGTCGCCCGGCCCGCCGGCCGACCGCGCGGCCGCCTCCGCCCCGCCGTCGCTCCCCGGGCCCCAGCCACCGGCCTCCAGGCTCCCCCAGGTCAGCAGGCCGACCGCGAGGACCCCGGCCCCCAGCCGCGTCCAGGCCGCTCGGCCGGGTCGTGGGGTGTCGGGCTGCCCGCTCATGCTTCCTCCGCGGTGTCGTGGTCCTGGTCGGTGTCGCCGGCCGGGACGCTGGGGCCGGGGTCGGTGCGCCCCACCGGCAGGGCGAGGAAGGCGGTGACCGCCGCGAGCGCGAGCGCGACCAGCTGCCAGGGCAGACCGGGCGTGGGCAGCGTCACCTCGACGGTATGCCGACCGGCCAGCAGCGACATCGCCCCGGGCGCCTCGAGGTCCAGCTCCTCGCCGTCGACGGTGACGCGTGCGACGTCGGACCACCCGGTCCCCTCGGCGACGCGTAACGAGGCCGGCTCCGGCACCTCGACGGTGCCGCGGGCCTGCCCGTGCGGACCGGTCGCGGGGAGGACGGCCACCGTGCCCCCGTCGCCGTCACCGCCGCCGTCGCCGGCGCCGTCGATGACGCCGTCCTCGACGACGCGCGTGCGGGCCGGGTCGCCCTCGACCATCCGCCACAGGACCGTGTCCTGCGGGCTGGACACCCGGGTCAGGCCGGAGACCCGGTCGAGGTCGTCGACCACGGGGTGGGTGTCCGCCGCCGCGAGCTGGACGTAGCCCACGCCGAGGTCGAGCAGCTCCCCCTGGGCCTGGTCCGCCGAGGCGCCCCCCACGAGGGCGGAGACGGCTTGCTCGACGACCGTCTGCTCCGGCACGCCGCGGGCGAGGTCGACGGTCCGGTCGCGCAGGATGCGGGTCGGCTCAGGCTCGGCCCCCTGCAGGTCGACCAGCAGCCCGTCCTGCTCCGGCTCCAGCAGCAGGGTCCGGACCGCCGCGGGACCGCGGGCCTGCTCGGAGGCGACCGGCGGCAACGGGTCCGCGGCCACGGTCAGGCCGGGGTCGACGCGGCCGGCCACCGCCGCGCCCGCGGCGACCGCGACCGGGGCCGCGACGACGAGAGCGGCGGCCCCCATACCCAGGGCGCGGGCGGGCAGGCGCAGGACCGGGCGGCGCCTCCCCAGCAGCTCGTCGACCAGCGCGGCGGCCGCCAGGACCAGCCCGGCGCCCGCGAGCGAGAGCAGCGTCCCGGGCCACACGGTCACCAGCGACCCGGCCTCCGCGTGGCCCTCGGGGAGCACGCCCAGCGAGGTGCGCACCGCGACCTGCGCCAGGGTCAGGGCCACGACGGCGACGGTCACGGCCACGACGGCGCGGCGCCCCCGGTCCGCAGGACGGAGCAGGGCGGCCAGCGCCGCGAGCCAGACCGGGACCTGGAGCCACAGCACGAGGCCGTCGAGCCCCCCGGGGCCCACCCCTCCCGGGTGCAGCAGGAGGAGCTGCCAGGGCGAGGGGTCGGCCGGCAGCGCGGGTGAGGCCGAGGTCGCGCCGGCCCCTCCGAGGAGCTGGACCGGCCCGGCGAGCAGGCTCGGCCACCACGGGAGCAGCAGGAGCCAGGGCAGCACCGCGACGACCGCCCCGCGCCACCGGGCGCTTCCCCGCCCCAGGGCCAGGACCAGGAGCCCGGCCAGGGTGCCCGGCACGAGCACGAGGGGTACCCACTGCGCCGCGATCGCGAGCCCGAGCACGCTGCCGAAGGCCGCGGCCGCGCGGCGCACCCCTGGCCCCCGGTCGCTGACGACGAGGAGACCGGCCACGAGCAGCGGGGCGAGGACGTGCACCACCGCCGGGCCGACCCTGCCCTGCGCGACCGCGACGGTGAGGGACGGGGCGAGGGCCCAGCCGAGCGCGAGCGCTGCCCGCAGCCAGCGTCGCAGGGTGCTGCGCCGCAGCGCGAGGTATGCCGTGAGGACGCTCAGGACCGGGGCCGCGGCCAGCAGCCAGGCCAGGGCCGGCCCGGCGGCGCCCCGCCCGGCACCGGGCGCCAGGCCGACGAGCCAGGACAGGGCCGCGGCCTGCGGCAACCAGGCCGGGGGCGGGTCGTCGTGCCCGAGACCGCCGCCCCGCCACGCGTCGACCGTCGAGGACCAGAGGCCGGCGGCGTCCGTCGTGGCCGTCCCGAGCTGCCCCCCGGTCAGCCCCGTCCCCGCCGGGTCCAGGCCGGCGAGGACGCCGCGCCCGGTCCAGAGGGTCGCGGCCGCCGCGAGCAGGAGGGCGAGCGCCAGCGGCCAGCTCCACCGGCCCGGTCGACGGCCGCCACCGGACAGGTCGTCGAAGTCGTCCGACACCGGACCGCTGCGCAGGGCGCCGGTCCGCGACCCCGCCGCGGAGCCGGATCGCCGCTGGCGCGGGTCGAGGGCGTCACCGACCGTGTCCAGGGTGGCCCGCCAGCCCGTCCCCCTCGGCTCGTGCAGACCCTCCAGGTCCCGCGGTGCCACGGTCCGGCGGCGCCGGAAGCGCCGCCGGGCGGACCACCCGCGCCCGGGGCGCAGCACCGCCCGCACGTCGGCCCACTCCCCCGCGGCGTCGGCAGGGCGCTTGACGAGCAGCAGCACCAGCGCCGCGGCCAGGCTCGTGACGAGGACCCCCAGCGCCCGCCAGGGAGCCGCCCAGGCCGAGCCCCGGGCCAGCGCCAGCTGGCGCACCCGGACCCGGGTCAGCAGCGGGTCGACGACACCGAGGCCGGCCTCCCCCTGGCGCACGACGGCGTCCGGGGCCACGACGACGCGCTGCCCGGCCAGGTGGGCGCGCCACCCCAGGTCCAGGCCGTCGACGCCGTCCTGCGCGAAGGCCGGGTCGATCCCACCCACCTGCTCCAGCACGGACGACGCGACGAGGGAGCCGCTCAGTGGCACCCCCAGGACGTCCTGCCGCAGGTCGAGCTGGCCCTGGTCGACCAGGGCGGCCCGGGTGGGGTCGACGACGCGACCGGCCGGCGTGAGGTGGTGCCCCAGGGAGCGCAGCAGGCGGGGCTGGTCGGCCCGGACCAGCTTGGGCCCCACCAGCCCGACCCGGCTGCTGCGCCGGGCGGCGGTGGTGAGGGCGGTCAGGGCACCGGTCTCGGGCCGGGCGTCGGCGGCGAGGAACCAGATCCAGTGCCCGGGGCCGTCCGGCAGGGTCTCCAGCGCGGTGCGGACGGCGGCGACCCGGTCCGGTCGGGGGAGCTCGCGGACCAGGAGCGGCAGGCCCAGCTCGTGGGCCAGGTCGCCCAGCAGGTGGGCGGACCGCCCTGAGGGGTCGGGGTGGAGCAGCAGCGCCCGCTGCGGTCGGCGTCGCCCCGCCGCCACGGCCCGCAGCGCCTGCGCGAGCTCGGTGCTCAGCGCCGCGTCGAGGTCATCCTCGCCCTCGGCCGCCGACAGTTCCTCCGCCGGCAGCTCCACCGGCAGGAGCACCACCGAGACGTCGTCGACGCGGGCCCGACCGCCGCTGCCAGAGCTGTCGTCGGCGCTCAGACCGCCCGCTTCTTCAGCTTGCGCCGCTCACGCTCGGACAGCCCGCCCCAGATCCCGAACCGCTCGTCGTGGGCGAGGGCATACTCCAGGCACTCGGCCCGCACCTCGCACCCGACGCAGACCTTCTTCGCCTCGCGGGTGGACCCACCCTTCTCGGGGAAGAACGCCTCGGGATCGGTCTGCGCGCACAGCGCCCGCTCCTGCCAGGACGACTCCTCGGTGTCATCGATACCGTGCATCAACGACATGAGCTCCAGCTCGTGCATGGCTCCTCCTCGACCTCTCGCCTACACACTTCTCGCCGGCCGCGGACCCGCGCCGACTCGCCCCGGCCGCAGATCGCAACACCTGAATTACACGCGTGTCATCCGTCAGAGTCAACCCCGGATCTGCTACAACCTGCCCCGGCACCGACAATAGGGCCATGCAGATCACCGTTCTCGCCGGTGGCGTCGGCGGCGCCCGCTTCGTCCGAGGCCTCCTGTCGCACCTGCGGACCAGGGACGACGCGGAGCAGACCTCGGTGACCGTCGTCGGCAACACGGGGGACGACATCACTCTGGTGGGGCTGCGTGTCTGCCCCGACCTGGACACCCTGCTCTACACCCTGGGCGACGGCGTGGACGAGGGGCAGGGCTGGGGCCGGGCGCAGGAGAGCACCCGGGTCGCCGGGGAGCTCGCCACCCTGGGCGTCGGCCCCGACTGGTTCACCCTCGGCGATCTCGACCTCGCCACCCACCTGGCCCGCAGCCGGTGGCTCGCGCAGGGTCTGACGCTGAGCGAGGTGACCGCACGCCTCGCGCAGCGGTGGGGCCTGCCCGATCGCGGCGTGCGGCTGCTGCCCGCGACGGACACCCCGATCGAGACCCACGTGGTGGTCGACGACGGCGAGGGCGGCGAGCGGGCCATCCACTTCCAGGAGTGGTGGGTCCGGCACGGGGCCTCGCTGCCCGCTCGGCGCTTCACGGTCGCGGGCCTGGGCGAGGCGAAGGCCGCCCCGCACGTGCTCGACGCCCTCCGCACGGCCGACGTGGTGCTGTTCCCCCCGAGCAACCCGGTCGTGTCCATCGGCATCATCCTCGGCGTCCCCGGTGTCCGGGAGGCCCTGCGCGGCACCCGCGCCCCCGTCGTGGGCGTCAGCCCGCTGCTGGGCGGCCGTCCGGTCCGCGGGCACGCCGACGCGTGCCTCGCCCCGCTCGGGGTCGAGGTGAGCGCGGCCGGGGTGGCCGGTCTCTACGCCGACTTCCTGGACGGCTGGCTCGTGGACGACGCCGACGCGGGGCTGCGCTACCCGGCAGGGGCGCAGGTCCGCTCGATGGATCTGCTCATGCGCGACACGGAGGGCGCCGCGCGGCTGGCCGGTGCCGCGCTCGACCTGGGCCGGGAGCTCTCCCCCGTGGGCGCCGGCACCCGGGGCCCACGGTGACCGACGCGCACGTGCCCGGCGCGGTGCAGGTCCTCCCGCTGCCCGGCCTGCCGGAGATCACGGCCGGCACCGACCTCGCTGCCGCACTGGCGCTGTCCCTGGAGGCGGCCGGGGGGCTGCGCGACGGGGACGTCCTCGTCGTGTCGAGCAAGCTCGTCTCCAAGGCGCTCGGCCTGCGGGTGCCCGAGCCGGTGGACCGGGAGCGCGTCGTGGCCGACCAGAGCGTCCGGGTGGTGGCCGAGCGGCTGACCCCGGCCGGCCTCACTCAGGTGGTCGAGTCCGTGGCCGGGCCGGTCCTGGCCGCCGGCGGGGTCGACGCCAGCAACACCGGCCCCGAGGGCGGGCTGCTGCTGCTGCCCCCGGACCCGGACGCCGCCGCCCGGGAGCTGCACGACGGGGTCGTGCGGACGCTCGGGGCACCGGTCCGCGCCGCGCTGCTGCTCACCGACACCGCCGGGCGGCCGTGGCGGGACGGGCAGACCGACCTCGCCCTCGGCGCCAGCGGGCTGCGGGTGCTGGACGACCTGCGGGGTGGCCGCGACGGCGACGGTCGACCCCTCGCGGTGACCAGCCGGGCCGTCGCCGACGAGCTCGCCGCCGCCGCCGACCTCGTCAAGGGCAAGGCCTCGGGCACCGGGGCCGCGCTCGTCCGGGGGCTGCCCGACCTCGTGCTCGGCACCCCGGACGCCGGGTCGGGGCCCGAGGGACCGACCGGTGCCCGGGCCCTGGTCCGGACCGGCCCCGGCGACTGGTTCGCGCTGGGGCACCGCGAGGCGCTGCGCTCGGCGCTCGGCGCCCCGCCGGGGACCCCCGCCGCGCGCCGGGTCGGGCTCCCCTCGGTCGTGCCGGAGGACGAGCGGCAGCGCGCGGCCCGGGCGGTCCGGCTGGCGCTGGTGGGGCAGCCCGAGGACGACGTCGAGGTATGCCTGCCCGACGACCTCGCCGACGGCCTCTCCGTCACGGCGCCGGACCCGGTGCTGGCCGGGCGGGTCGCCGCCCGCCTCGAGGTGGCCCTGGTGGCCGAGGACCTGCACGCCGGGGTGAGCGTGCTCAGCCGCCCCCCGGCCGGCTGACCGGCAGGTGGCCGCGCGGCGCCATGCGCGGGCCACGCCGCGGCCGGCCCGCCCCGGAGAGCTCCAGCAGCCGCTGCACCCGGTAGCGGTGGCCGGCGTACGGGGCGAGCAGCTCGACGAGGCCGTGGTCGTCGACCGGCGTGCCGGTGAGCGCCCAGCCGATGTTGGCCGCGACGTGGTAGTCGCCGAAGGACACGGCGTCGGCGTCCCCGAGCGCCCGCTGCGCCGTCTCGGCGGCGGTCCACACGCCCACGCCCGGCACGGCGGTCAGCCGCCGACGCGCCTGCTGCGGCGACAGGTCGACGCACTCCTCCAGCCGGGCGGCGACCTGCACCACGCGCGCCACCGTGTCGGCGCGCTGCGGGCTGACCCCGGCGCGCAGCCACTCCCAGGAGGGCATACCCGCCAGCGTCGTCACCGAGGGCGGCACGCGCAGGCGGAGCCCGTCGGTGGCCCCCGGTCCGGGCGCGGGCTCGCCGAAGCGCCGGACCACGCGGCGCCAGCCGGAGAAGGCCTCCTGGCCGGTGACCTTCTGCTCGATGACAGCGGGCACCAGCGCCTCCATGACCAGCCCGGTCCGGGGGACCCGCCACCCGGGGCGGCGCCGGGCCGCGAGCGCGACCCGCTCGTGCACCGGGGTGAAGCCGCGGTCGTCGTCCTCCTCGCCGAGCATCCGGGGCAGCGCGTCCAGCAGCCACTCCGCCCCGGGGCCCCAGGCCTGCGCGGCGACCGGGTCCTCCGCCCCCCGAGGGGGCAGCCGCAGGGTCACCGCACCGGTCGGGACGCGCAGCCCGCGCCACAGCGTCCCGTCGACGACCCGCCAGCACGGGTCCCCCGCCCCGCGGCGCAGGGTGCCCCAGGTCGCACCGACGTCGAGCGGGCGCGACGGACGCCACACGCGGTGCCGGGCGGTGCTCACACCGGTGCACCCTGCCCCGCTCGTCCCCCGTCGCGCAACAGCACCGGCTAGCGTGGCCCCGTGCCGTACCCCTCCCAGATCCTGTCGCGGGCCGTCGACGCCGACGCGACCCGACCGGCCCTCACCTTCTACGACGACACCCCGGGAGGCCCGGGCGAGCGCATCGAGATCTCCCGCCGGGTGCTGCGCACCTGGGTGGCGAAGGCGGCGAACGCGCTGCAGGAGGGCCTGGACGTCCAGCCCGGGTCGGTCGTGCTCGTGGACCTGCCCGCCCCCCACTGGCGCCTGGCCTACTGGGCCCTCGCGGTGTGGTCGGTGGGCGCCACGCTGACGCTGGACGGGCACGAGGGGGCGGACGTGCTCGTCACCGCCGACCCGGACAGCGACGTGGCCGGCGACTGCGACGAGGTCGTGGCGGTCGCCCTGCCCGCCCTCGCGCGTGACTTCGGCGCCGAGCTGCGCTCCGGCGTCATGGACGAGGCCGCCGAGCTGGCGAGCTACGCCGACGACTTCACGGCGTGGGACGAGGCGGAGGAGGAGGACACCGCGCTGGTCAGCGGTGGTGAGCGGGTGACGTATGCCGACCTGCTCGCGGACCTGCCGCCGTTGCCGGACGGGGCGCGCGCCCTCGTCGCGACGACCGACCGGGGGCTCTTCGTCCGCCAGGTGCTCCAGCTCCTGGACGGCGACGGGTCCGCCGTGCTCGTGCTCGGCGCCCCCGCGGAGGGCGGCGACCCCCGCTGGCAGGCGGAGGGCGTGGAGCGCACGGCCGACGTCGGCACCGGCGTCGGGACCGAGCACCGCGACCGGTAGCCTCGGCGCCATGGACAAGGTCGTCGCCTCCGCATCGGACGCGCTCGAGGGGCTCACCGACGGGATGACCGTCGCGGTGGGCGGCTTCGGGCTCTCCGGCATCCCCACCGTGCTCATCCACCAGGCCCTGGAGCAGGGCACCGCCGAGCTGGAGATCGTCTCCAACAACTGCGGCGTCGACGGCGCCGGGCTGGGCCTGCTCCTCGCCGAGGGACGGATCCGCCGGGTCATCGCCTCCTACGTCGGGGAGAACAAGGAGTTCGCGCGCCAGTACCTCTCCGGCGAGCTCGAGGTCGAGCTCACGCCGCAGGGCACGCTGGCGGAGAAGCTGCGCGCCGGGGGCGCGGGCATACCGGCCTTCTTCACGCCCACCGGGGTGGGGTCGCAGATCTCCGAGGGCGGTATGCCCTGGCGCTACGACAGCGAGGGCGCGGTGGTCAAGGAGTCCCCCGCCAAGGAGACCCGCGAGTTCACCGTCCGCGACCACGCCCGCGACCACGTGCTCGAGCACGCGATCTTCGCCGACTTCGCCTTCGTCCGGGCGGCCAAGGGCGACCGGCACGGCAACCTCGTCTTCAACAAGTCGGCGCGCAACTTCAACCCGCTGTGCGCCATGTCGGCCCAGGTCGCGGTCGCCGAGGTCGAGGAGCTCGTCGAGCCCGGCGAGATCGACCCGGACGACGTCCACCTGCCGGGCATCTACGTCCAGCGGGTGCTCCCCCTCACCCCGGAGCAGGCGGCGGACAAGGACATCGAGAAGCACACCACCCGCCCCCGCCCCGACGCCGACGACGCCGAGAAGGACTGAGACCCATGGCCCTGACCCGCGAGGAGATGGCGGCGCGCGCCGCCGCCGAGCTGCGCGACGGCGACTACGTCAACCTGGGCATCGGGATGCCCACGCTCGTGCCCAACTACGTCCCCGACGACGTGGAGCTGGTGCTGCAGTCCGAGAACGGCATCCTCGGGGTCGGCCCCTACCCCTACGAGGGCGAGGAGGAGGCCGACCTCATCAACGCCGGCAAGGAGACCGTCACGGTCCGGCCCGGCGCGAGCTTCTTCGACTCGGCCACGAGCTTCGGCATGATCCGCGGCGGCAAGGTCGACGCGGCGATCCTCGGGGCCATGCAGGTCTCCGCCGCCGGCGACATCGCCAACTGGATGATCCCCGGCAAGATGGTCAAGGGCATGGGCGGGGCGATGGACCTCGTCATGGGGGCCAAGAAGGTCGTCGTCCTCATGGACCACGTGGCCAAGGACGGCTCGGCCAAGATCGTGGACGAGTGTGACCTGCCCATCACCGGGCTGCACGTCGTCCAGCGGATCATCACCGACCTCGCCGTCATCGACGTCACCGACGACGGCCTCGTGCTCCGCGAGCTCGCGCCCGGGGTGTCCGTCGACGAGGTCGTCGCCAAGACCCAGCCCCCGCTGCGGGTCGCCGTGGACGAGCCGACCCCGGAGGCGAGCCCGCCCGACGAGGGCTGAGCGGCCCCCTCGCTCAGGCCCGCGGGCCGCGCAGGAAACCGGCACCCCAGGTGAGGTGCATGGTCGCCAGGACGGCGGGCATACGAGCCACGACCCCGGCACCCCGCCCGCGGGCGATCCACGCACCGCCGAGGGTGACGGCGGCGGCATACCCCAGGGGCAGCACCCACAGCGGCCGCCAGGCGAGGCCCCCGACCGCGCCGGCGGCCACCGCGCAGAGCGCGACCGGCGGCGCGAGGTAGCGGGCGTTGACCGAGTCCGGGTGCTGGCGCACCACCTGCCGGCGCCACTGGCCGCTGGTGTAGAACTGGCGCGCCAGGGCGCGGAACGTGGACCGGGGGCGGTAGGTGACGGTGAGCTCCGGCGTGAACCAGATGGTGCCGCCGGCGGCCCGGATGCGGTGGTTGAGCTCCCAGTCCTGGGCCCGGGTGTAGGCCGGGTCGTAGCCGCCGACCCGCTCCAGCCACGCGCGGCGGAAGACGCCGAGGAAGACGGTGTCGGCCGGCCCCTCGGCCCCCCCGGTGTGGAAGCGCTCGCTGCCCATGCCCAGCGGCGAGCGCATGGCCAGGGCGACGGTCTCCTGCACCGGACCGCTCCCCTCGGCCAGCATGATGCCGCCGACGTTGGCCGCGCCGGTCTGCTCCAGCAGCTCGACGGCGCGACGGACATACCCCTCGCTCAGCTCCCCGTGGCCGTCCATGCGCACGACGACGTCGTGCCGCGAGGCCCCCACCGCGGCGTTCAACCCGTCCGGGGTGCGGCCCGAGGGGTTGTCGACGACGACGACGCGCGGGTCGTCGGCCGCCAGCCGCTCGGCCACCTCGCGGGTCCGGTCCCGGCTCGGACCGACCGCCACGACGACCTCCATCTCGCCCGGGTAGTCCTGCGAGAGCACCGAGCGCACGGCGTGGGCCAGGTGCGGTTCCTCGTCGAGGACGGTCATGATGATCGACACGGGAGGGTGGTGCGCGTGGGCGGGAGAGTCGGCGGAGCTCACGCCGCGAGGCTACCCCGGCACCCGACGCGCGAGGCGCGGCGCTCCCAGGACGTGGCAAGGTCCACCACGTAGTGTTGCCTCCCGTGCCCCACCACCCCGAGGACGACTGGACCCGTCCGATGCCGCGGACCCCGCGCAACGGACCACGTCGCGACCCCGACCCCACGGAGCGCATCCCCCGGGCCAGCACGCCGCCGCCGCGGGACCCGCGGTACGACGACCGCTACGACGACCGGCAGGGGTACCCGGAGGAGGGCTACGAGCAGGGGCGCTACGACGAGGGGTACGGCGAGGAGCGCTACGAGCAGGAGCGGTATGCCGCGCCCCGCCGCCCCGCGGGGCGCCCGCCGCGCAGCCGCCGCCCGCGCTACGGCGTCCGCCGGTTCCTGGCCCTGCTCGTGCTCGCGGTCGTCGCCTACCTCGTCGTCATGGTGGTCGTCGTCGCGATGGTGTGGGGCAGCGTCAACCGCATCGACGCCACGCCCGACGTGTCCGACCGCCCGGCCGCAGCGGCCGGCGAGAACTACCTGCTCGTCGGCACCGACAGCCGGGAGCAGCTCACGGAGGAGCAGCGGGGCGAGTTCGGCACCGGCTTCACCGAGGGGCACCGGGCCGACACCGTCATGCTGCTGCACGTCCCGACCTTCGGCACGCCCACGCTCGTGAGCCTGCCGCGCGACAGCTACGTCGAGATCCGCGACCTCGGCTGGAACAAGCTCAACGCCGCCCACTCCAACGGCGGGCCGGAGATGCTGGTCGACACCGTCGAGCGCAGCACGGGCCTGCCGGTCGACGGCTACATGGAGATCGGCTTCGGCGGCTTCGTCAGCGTCGTGGACGGCGTCGGCGGCGTGGACATGTGCCTGGACGAGCCGGTCGCGGACGAGAAGGCGCACGTGGACCTGCCGGCCGGCTGCCAGGAGCTCACCGGCGAGCAGGCCCTGGGCTACGTCCGCATGCGCTACAGCGACCCCCGCGGCGACATCGGCCGGGTCGAGCGGCAGCGCGAGTTCCTCTCCGCGCTCGTGGACAAGATGGCCCGGCCGAGCACCGTGCTCGTGCCCTGGCGGCTGCACGAGGTGGGCACCGCCACGGGCTCGGCCATCAGCCTGGGCGACGACACCTCGATGATCGAGGCCGGCCGCATGGCGTGGGCGATGCGCCAGGTGGCCTCGGGCGAGGGCAACTCGGTCACCGTCCCGGTCGCCGAGCCCAACTACCAGACCGAGGTGGGCAGCGCGGTCCTGTGGGACGAGGAGCGGGCGGCGCAGCTCTTCACCGCCCTGCGCCAGGGCCAGGACATCACCGTCGAGCCGTGAGGCCGCTCGGGCTACCCTTGCGCTGACCGGAGGTGACATGACGGATCCGCACGACGCAGACCACGACGCCGAGACGACGGCACCGGCCCCCGCCGACCAGGACCCGACGCTGGTCGCGGGCCGCTACCGCATCGTCCGCACGCTCGGCAAGGGTGGCGGCGGCCAGGTCTGGCTCGCCACCGACGAGAACCTCGGCCGGCAGGTCGCGCTCAAGCAGGTGGCCGGGGAGACCGACACCGACCTGCTGCTCAGCCGTGGCTTCCGCGAGGCCCGCACCAGCGCGACGCTCGCGCACCAGCACGTCGTGCGGGTCTACGACGCCTTCGAGCACGACGACTCCCCGTGGATCGTCATGGAGTACGTCGAGGGTCCCTCGCTCGCCGAGCTCATCGCGGACGGGCGCCGCCTGCCCCCGGACCAGGTCGCGGCGATCGGCGCGCAGATGGCCACCGCGCTGGCGGCGGCGCACAAGGCCGGCATCCTGCACCGGGACGTCAAGCCGGCCAACGTGCTGCTGACCGGCGGCGCCGGGCACGACGCCAAGCTCACCGACTTCGGCATCGCCCGTGCCGACGAGGACCCGCAACTCACCCGCACCGGCTTCGTCTCCGGCACCGCCGCCTACTTCTCCCCCGAGCTGGCGCGGGGCGAGGAGCCCAGCACGGCCTCCGACGTGTGGGCCCTGGGCGCCACCCTGTATGCCGCGGTCGAGGGGCGCCGCCCGTTCGCCGAGCGCGCCAACGCCGTGGCGCAGCTGCACACCATCGCCCGTGACGCCCCCCGTCCGCCCGAGCAGGCCGGGGACCTCACCCCGGTGCTCGCCGGGATGCTCGACCCGGACCCCGCCGCCCGGTGGAGCGCCGAGCGCGCGGCCCGCGAGCTCGCGCGGGTGGCGCGCGGCGGCACGACCGAGGCGCGACCGGGCATACCGCCCGCTGCCGCCGCCGCGGCGGGTGCGGCGGGTGCGACCGGCGTCGCGGACCGCACCGAGCGGGTCCCGCAGGTCGACCAGACGCGGACCTTCGCGCGCACGTCCCCACCTGCGGCGGCGTCGCGGGCGAAGGCCCCGGTCGCCACTCCCCAGCGCGAGCAGACGTATGCCCGGCCCGCCCCACGTCCGGCCCAGCGCAGCAGCCCCCGTCGCGGGGTCTGGTTGAGCTGGCTGCTCATCGTGCCGCTCGCGCTGCTCCTCGGCTGGCTCGTGTGGACCATCGCCACCGGCTCCGAGGGCATGGGCGGCACCGCGAACCAGGACCCGGGGGCGTCGGAGTCCGCGGAGGCCGGGACCGAGGCCGTCAGCGCCGACGAGGCGCGCGACCTGGCGCAGCGGTTCTACGACACGCTCGGCGGTGACGGCCTCCAGGCGGCACGCCAGCTGACCCTGCCGGACGCCTACGTCGCCCCCGACATCGAGGAGGGGCTGCAGTCCCTCTCGGTGGGGGACCTGTCGGCGCAGGAGCAGGGGGACGGCAGCGCGACCGTCACCGGCCTGGTGACCTACACCTACGACGTGGCCGTCATCGAGCAGGAGGAGACGCTGACCGTCGTCCGCGGTGACGACGGGCCGGTCATCGCGGTGCGCAACGCCGTCGAGGTGCAGAACACACCCGTGCAGCAGGAGGAGGACGAGGACGACGCGGAGGCCCCGGACGGGGACGCCGAGGAGGGGACCGTCAGCCCTTGAGCAGCTGGCGGGCCATGACCACGCGCTGCACCTGGTTGGTGCCCTCGTAGATCTGGGTGATCTTGGCGTCGCGCATCATCCGCTCCACCGGGAAGTCCTTGGTGTAGCCGTAGCCGCCGAGCAGCTGCACCGCGTCGGTGGTGACCTCCATCGCGACGTCGGAGGCGTAGCACTTGGCCGCCGCCCCGAAGAACGGCAGGTCCGCGTCGCCGCGCTCGGACTTGGAGGCGGCGACGTAGACGAGCTGCCGGGCCGCCTCCAGCTTCATCCCCATGTCGGCGAGCATGAACTGGATGCCCTGGAAGTCGGCGACGGCCTGGCCGAACTGCTTGCGCTCCTTGACGTAGCCGAGCGCGAAGTCCAGCGCCCCCTGGGCGATGCCGACGGCCTGGGCGCCGATGGTGACCCGGGTGTGGTCCAGCGTGCGCAGCGCGATCTTCAGACCCTCCCCGAGGCCCCCGACCATCCGGTCGCCGGGGA
Organism: Serinicoccus hydrothermalis; assembly: GCF_001685415.1. Lineage (NCBI taxonomy): Bacteria > Bacillati > Actinomycetota > Actinomycetes > Micrococcales > Ornithinimicrobiaceae > Serinicoccus > Serinicoccus hydrothermalis. The sequence goes on from NZ_CP014989.1 coordinate 1,159,780, forward strand.
TCCGGCAGTCCTCGAAGTGCAGCTCGCGGGTGGGGCTGCCCTTGATGCCGAGCTTCTTCTCCGGCGCTCCGAAGGTGAAGCCCTCGTCGTCCTTCTCCACGACGAAGGCGGTGACGTTGCGGCCGCGCGGCCCGTCGGGGTCGGTGACGGCCATGACGGTGTAGAACTCACTGACGCCGGCGTTGGTGATCCACGACTTCTGCCCGTTGAGGACGAAGGACCCGTCCGGCTGCTCGATCGCCTTGCACGTCATGCCCGCGGTGTCCGAGCCGGCGCCCGCCTCGGACAGGCCGTAGGAGAACATCGCCTCGCCCCGGGCGACCGGCGGCAGGTAGCGAGCCTTGACCTCCTCGGAGGCCGCCAGGATCAGCGGCATCGTGCCGAGCTTGTTGACCGCGGGGATGAGCGAGCTGCTGGCGCAGGCCCGGGCCACCTCCTCGATGACGATGCACGTCGCCAGGGCGTCAGCGCCCGCGCCGTCGTAGTCCTCCGGGACGTGCGGGGCGTGGAAGTCGGTGGCGACGAGGGCCTTGAGCGCCTCGTCGGGGAAGCGTCCCTCCTCGTCGACCGCAGCGGCGTGCGGGGCGATCTGCTCGTCCGCGATCTCGCGGACCGCCTCCCGCAGCGCCTCGTGGTCCTCGCTGATCCGGAAGAGGTCGAACTCGCTCATGGCGGCAGCCTAACGCGGACGTCAACCGCGGGCCGCTCAGCGTGCCGCCCGGCGCTTCAGCGTGCCGCCCGGCGCTCCCGCAGCTTCTCCCCCTTGGCGTAGGCCTGGTCCCGCAGGTCCGCGGCGAAGGCGGTCAGCCGCTCGCGCAGCGCGGCGGCCCGCTCCCCCTCGCCCGCACCCAGCATCCGCACCGCGAGCAGGCCGGCGTTGCGCGCCCCCGCCACCGAGACCGTGGCGACCGGGATCCCGGCCGGCATCTGCACGATCGAGAGCAGCGAGTCCATCCCGTCCAGGTGCTTGAGCGGCACCGGGACGCCGACGACCGGCAGCGGCGTGACCGAGGCGAGCATCCCCGGCAGGTGGGCGGCTCCCCCGGCGCCCGCGACGATCACGCGCAGGCCCCGGTCGGCGGCCGTCCGGCCGTAGTCGATCATCTCGGTCGGCATCCGGTGCGCGGAGACGACGTCCGCCTCGTAGGGCACGCCGAACTCCTCCAGCACCTGGGCGGCCGCCTCCATCACCGGCCAGTCGCTGTCGCTGCCCATGACCAGGCCGACGAGCGGGGCCTGTCCGTCCGTGCTCACTCCGTCACCACTCCCTGCAGGTAGTCCGCCGCGTGCCGGGTCCGCTCCCGCAGCTCCTCGAGCGAGCCCAGGTCGCCCTCGCGCCCGCCGGTGACGGTCACGTGCCCGAGCTTGCGCCCGGGCCGCACCCCCTTGCCGTAGAGGTGGATCTTGAGCCCGGGGTCGCGGGCCATGAGGTGCTTGTAGGTGGCGTAGAGCTCGGGGTAGTCCCCGCCCAGCACGTTGGCGGACGCGGTCCACGGCGCACGCGTCGAGGGGTCGCCGAGCGGCAGGTCCAGCACCGCACGCAGGTGCTGCTCGAACTGGCTGGTGACCGCGCCGTCGATGCTCCAGTGGCCGCTGTTGTGCGGGCGCATCGCCAGCTCGTTGACGAGGTATGCCGGTGCCCCCGTCCCCGGGTCGCGCACCTCGAAGGCCTCGACCGCCATCACCCCGGTCACCCCCAGCTCGCCGGCGATCCGCAGGGCGCCCTCGGTGAGCGCGGCGGCGAGGTCGGGGTCGAGCGACGGGGCGGGTGCGAGCACCTCGGTGTTGATCCCGCCCTCCTGCACGGTCTCCACGACGGGCCAGGCGGCGGCCTGCCCCGAGGGGCTGCGGCCGACCATGATCGACAGCTCGCGGGAGAAGTCCACGGCCTCTTCCAGCAGGATCCCGTCGGCCAGGCCGCCCTCGCCCACCCCGGCGAGCCAGGGCTCGAGATCGGCGAGCGAACGGCATACCAGGACCCCCTTGCCGTCGTAGCCCCCGCGCGGGGCCTTGGCCACGAGCGGCCATCCGACCTGCGCCGCGAAGGCCTCGACGTCGGCGGCATCGCGCGCCTGCGCCCACCGCGGGCAGGGCAGGCCCAGCTCGGTGAGCCGGCGCCGCATCGCCAGCTTGTCCTGCGCGAAGACGAGGGCCTGCGGGCTCGGGTGCAGGGCCACGCCCTCCTCCTGCAGCGCGAGCAGCACCTCCTGCGGCACGTGCTCGTGGTCGAAGGTCACGACGTCGCAGTCCCGGGCCAGGGCGCGCACCGCCGCGAGGTCGGTGTGCTCGCCCACGGGGCTGTGCGGGACGACGAGCGCGGCGCTCGCGGTCGGGGACTCCGCGAGGACCGACAGCGTCAGGGCCAGGTTGACCGCCGGCGGCTGGCACATCCGGGCGAGCTGGCCGCCGCCGACGATGCCGACCACGGGGAAGCCGCCCTCGGCAAGGGCAGGGCTGGGAGACGTCACCTGGCCACCCTACCCAGCGGGCGCGCCTACACTGCGGCCCCGTGACCCCCGCCTCCCCCGGCCTGCTGGCCCGCGTCCGTGCGACCTACCAGGTCCTGGTCGCCGAGCTCGCGAAGTTCGGGACGGTCGGCGCCCTCGCCTTCGTCCTGGACACGGCGCTCTACAACGTCCTGGTGTTCGGGGTGCCCGGGGTCGGGGACGGCCCCATGGCCGGATCGCCGCTCTGGGGAAAGGTGGTCGCGACGAGCGTCGCGACGGTCTTCTCCTGGGTCGGCAACCGGCTGTGGACCTTCCGGCACCGGCGCAGCGAGCCGGTGACCCACGAGTTCGCGCTCTTCGTCCTCTTCAACGCGCTCGGGCTGCTCATCGCGCTCGGCTGCCTGGGCTTCTCCCGCTACGTCCTCGGGCTGGACAGCCAGCTCGCCGACAACATCTCCGGCAACGGGGTCGGGCTGGTGCTCGGCACGCTGTTCCGATTCTGGGCCTACCGCACCTTCGTCTTCCGCGGCGAGCTGAGCCTGGAGGGCGAGGGTCAGGGCGTGGTGGCCAGGGGCAGGTAGCAGGCGAAGACGGGCGGGAAGGTGGTGACGAGCTCGACCCGTCCGCCGATCGACTCGGCCGTCTCCCGCGCGACCGCCAGCCCCAGCCCGGTCCCCGCGCCGGTGGTGATCCCGCGGTCGAAGATCGTGCGCGCGAGGTGCCGGGGTATGCCGGGGCCCTGGTCGGACACCGTGAACACGGCCGAGGGCCCGGAGCGGTAGACGTGGACCCGCACGTCCCCCTTGCCGTGGACGAGCGAGTTCTCGACGAGGGTGTTGAGGACCTGGGACACCACCGAGGCGCTGGCCTCGACGATGACGCCGCGCTCGAGGGTCAGCTCGACGGCGCGGCCGCGCTCCTCGAAGGCCGGCGTCCACTCCTCGTCGATCCCGGCGACGACCGCGTCGGCCGCGGTCACCGCTCCGCCGCTGGCGTGCCCGGCCCGGGTGCGCTGGAGCAGGTCGTCCACGACCCCGGTGAGGCGCTCCACCTGACCGATGGCGATCTCGGCCTCGGAGCGCGCCACCGCCGCGTCGTCGGACTGGGCGATCTCCTCCAGCCGCAGCAGCAGCGCCGCCAGCGGCGTGCGCAGCTGGTGCGAGGCGTCGGCGGCGAAGGAGCGCTCGAAGACGAGGGCCTTGGCGAAGGTGGTGTGGTGCCGGTCCACGACCCGCGCCACGGCGTCGATCTCGGCGATCCCGGAGCGAAACGGCTCGGGCTCGACGAGCCGACCCGGCCGCGCCTCCGGGTCGAGCGCGAAGCCGCCCGAGGCCAGCTCGTCGGTCCGCTGCGCGAGCTGGCGCAGCGGGCCTGCCGCCGTCTCGGCGGTCCGGTCGGCGAACCGGCGGGCGACCGGGATCCCGACCGCCAGCACGAGCAGCCCGCAGAGCACGAGGATCGCCGGTAGCACCCAGTCGGGCACGCTGCCCTGCCCTCCCGGCCAGGCGCTCGACCTCAGCTGCGGCAGCAGCCAGGCGACGAAGATCGCGAGCACCACGCCGCCACCCACGACGAGGAGGACGATCCGCCACGCCAGCTCGCGCAGGATCCGGCGCACGGGTCAGTCCGTCGCCTCGGCGTCGTCCCCGTCCGGGTCGTTCTGGAAGCGGAAGCCCACGCCGCGCACGGTGACGATGTGCCGCGGGTCGTGGGCGTCGTCGCCGATCTTGCGGCGCAGCACGGACACGTGCATGTCGAGGGTCTTGGTGGAGCCGAACCACGTGTCCCACACCTCGCGCATGAGCACCTCGCGGGAGACCACGCGACCCTCCTCGCGCATGAGGACGCGGAGCAGGTCGAACTCCTTGGTGGTCAGCCGCACCTCGCGGTCGTGCAGGAAGACGCGGCGGGCCTCGACGTCCATGCGCAGCGCCGAGCCGGTGGGGTTCGGCGCCGACCCCGGTCCCCGGCGCAGCAGCGCGCGGACCCGCGCCAGGAGCTCGCCGAGCCGGAACGGCTTGGTGACGTAGTCGTCGGCGCCGGCGTCCAGCCCCACGACCGTGTCCACCTCCTCGCTGCGGGCGGTGAGCATGAGCACCGGCATCCGCACCCCGGCGTCGCGCAGGGACCGGCACACCTCGACCCCGTCCAGCTGGGGCAGCCCGAGGTCCAGGACGAGCAGGTCGTGAGGGAGGTCACCGGTCGCCTCGGCGAGGGCCTGGCGGCCGTTGGGGGCCAGCGTGACCTCGTAGCCCTCGCGGCGCAGCGCGCGGGCGAGCGGCTCGGAGATCGTCGGGTCGTCTTCGGCCAGCAGCACTCGGGTCACGTCGTCTCCTCATGGCGGGCGGGGTGCCAGTATGCGTGGTGGGTCATCGTCCGGGCCACTGCGGCGTCCTCTTCTCGGCGAAGGCGGCCACGCCCTCCGCGCGGTCCCGGCTGAAGGCGGTGGCCCGCCAGCAGCCGTCCTCGATCTCCAGGCCGGCGGCCAGGTCGGTGCCCATGCCCAGCCGCATGGCCTTCTTGGCGTTGCGCACGGCGACCGGGCTGTTCGCGGCGATGGACGCCGCCAGCTCCAGGGCCCGGTCGCGGGCGCCTCCGGCCTCGACCAGCTCGTCCACGAGCCCCAGCTCGCGGCCCTCCTCGCCGGTGAACCGGCGGGCGGTGAAGATCATCGACGCGGCCCGGGACCAGCCGACCCGGCGGGTGACGAGCTGGGTGCCGCCGCCGCCGGGGATGACGCCCACCCCGACCTCGGGCAGCGCCAGGGTGGCCTCGCGGCCGGCGACGAGCAGGTCGCAGGACAGCGCGATCTCCATGCCGCCGCCCAGGGCATACCCCTCGACCGCGGCGACCGCCGGCATCGGCAGGTCGAGCACGCCGCGGTAGGCGAGCTTGGAGACCAGCCGGTGGTCCATCATCTCGGCGTCGGTGAAGCCGTTGCGCTCCTTGAGGTCGGCGCCGACGCAGAAGGCGCGCGGGTGGGTGCTCGTGACGACGACGGCGCGCACGGAGTCGTCCCGGGCCAGGTCGGCGGTCGCGGCGGTGATCTGCTCGGAGAACGCGGTGGAGATGGCGTTCATCGCCTCGGGCCGGTCGAGGCTCAGCTCGACGACGTGGTCGCCGTGCCGGGTGAGCTGCAGCATCGTCGGTGCATCCATGCGACCGACGTTACTGGTCGCGCAGGTGCTCGACGTCACCGGCGTCGTGGACGCTCTCGACGCCGGCGGTCGGGGAGGTGGCGAGGACCAGCGCCCCGCGCGCGTCCACGCGCACGGCCCGGCCCCGGACCCGGCCACCGCCAGGGCGGTGGAGCACGACGTCGCGGCCCAGGGTCGCGCACCGCGCCTCGTAGGCGCGGTGCACCCGGTCGACGTCGCCCTCGACCAGCGCCGCGTGCAGCTCGCGCAGCCGACCGAGGTAGTCCTCGAGGAAGCCCTCCCGGGCGCCGGGCGGGAGCGGCGACCCGCCGCGCACCAGCCGCCACGAGGTCGCGGTCGGCACCGGCAGCCGGGACCGGTCGTGGTCGACGTTGAGCCCGGTCCCGACGACGAGCGCGCCGCCGTCGGCCACCTGGGTGAGGACACCGCTGATCTTGCCCGGGGCGGGCCCGGCGGGGACAAGGGCGTCGTTGGGCCACTTCAGCCGCGCCTCGACCGGCCAGCGGCTCGAGGCCAGCGCGTCGACGACGGCGACGCCCGCGGCGAGCGGGAGCCAGCCCGCCAGGTCTGCCGGGAGCGGCGGGAGCACCGCGCTGACCGCCAGGGCGGCGCCGGGGGGCGAGGTCCAGGACCGTCCACGGCGACCCAGGCCGGCGCTCTGGTGGTCGGCGACGACCACCCGTCCCGGGCGCGGGTCGGCGAGCGCCGCGAGGTTCGTCGAGGGCAGCGACTCGTGCCGCTCCGGCGCGGCCCAGCGCAGTGAGGTCATGCGGCAAGGCTAAGTTGGGATCATGACGGACACGCCGCGCGCCGACAGCCAGGACGAGGACGGGCCGGACCTGCGCACGACCGCGGGCCGCCTGGCCGACTTCCGCGCCCGTGCCGAGGAGGCCGGGCACGCCGCCTCCGCGAAGGCGCTGGACAAGCAGCGCGGCAAGGGCAAGGGCACCGCGCGGGCGCGCGTCGAGGCCCTGCTCGACGAGGGCAGCTTCACCGAGATGGACGCCTTCACCCGGCACCGCAGCACCGCCTACGGCCAGGAGCAGCACCGCCCCTACGGCGACGGCGTGGTGACCGGCTACGGCACGGTGGAGGGCCGGACGGTCGCCGTCTTCGCGCACGACTACACCGTGCTCGGCGGCTCGGTGGGCGAGGTCTTCGGCGAGAAGATCGTCAAGGTGCTGGACCTCGCGATGAAGATCGGCTGCCCGGTGGTCGGCATCCACGACTCCGGCGGCTCGCGCATCCAGGAGGGCGTCGCCTCGCTCGGGATCACCGCCGAGATCTTCCGCCGCCAGGTGCAGGCCTCCGGGGTGATCCCGCAGATCTCGCTGGTCATGGGCCCCTGCCCGGGCGGGGCGGCATACTCCCCCGCCCTCTCCGACTTCGTCGTCATGGTCGACCAGACCTCGCACCTCTTCCTCACCGGCCCGGACGTCATCCAGACGGTGACCGGCGAGGACGTCACCCTCGAGGAGCTGGCCGGGGCGCAGACCCACGGCACGACCAGCGGCCTGGCCCACTACGTCGCCAGCGACGAGGAGGACGCGCTCGACTACGCCAAGGAGCTCCTGGGGCACCTCCCGCAGAACAACCTGGAGGACCCGCCGGCCTACGACGAGGAGCCGGACACCGAGATCGACGAGGCGGACGAGGCGCTGGACGTCCTCGTCCCGGACGCCGCGGGCGCCTCCTACGACATCGTCGAGGCGGTGCGCGCCGTCGTCGACGAGGGCGACTTCCTGCAGGTGGCCGAGCAGTTCGCCCCCAACGTCGTCGTGGGCCTGGGCCGGGTCGAGGGCCGCTCGGTGGGCGTCGTCGCCAACCAGCCGATGCACCTCGCCGGGACCCTGGACATCGACGCCTCGGAGAAGGCCGCCCGCTTCGTGCGCACCTGCGACGCCTTCAACATCCCCGTCCTCACCCTCGTGGACGCGCCCGGCTTCCTGCCCGGCACGGACCAGGAGCTCGGGGGCATGGTGCGCCGCGGCGCCAAGCTGCTCTACGCCTACGCCGAGGCCACCGTGCCGTTGGTCACGGTCATCACCCGCAAGGCCATCGGCGGCGCCTACGACGTCATGGGGTCCAAGCACCTGGGTGCCGACGTCAACCTCGCCTGGCCCACCGCCCAGATCGCGGTGACCGGGGCGCAGGGGGCGGCCAGCATCCTGCACCGCCGCGAGCTGGCGCAGGTCAAGGCCGACGGCGGCGACGTCGACGCCGAGCGCGCCCGCCTCGTGCGCGACTACGAGGACACCGTCGCGACCCCCTACCTCGCGGCCGAGCGCGGCTACGTCGACGCCGTCATCGCGCCCTCCCGGACGCGGGTCGAGGTCGCCCGCGCGCTGCGCCACCTGCGCACCAAGCGGGTCAACCGCGCCCCGCGCAAGCACGGGAACATCCCGCTGTGAGCGCGCCGGAGGACGTCGAGCAGACCCCGGCACCGGTCATCCGGGTCGTGCGGGGTCACCCCACGCCGGTCCAGGTCGCCGCGCTCACGGCCGTGCTCGCCGGCGCGGCGGGCGGCGGCTCCGGCGAGGGCACCGGGCGCGGTGCGACGGACGGCTCCCCGGGCAGCCTGTGGACGGCCCGGCCCCGGCCCTCGGTCGGCCCGGGTGGCTGGCGGGCCTCCTCGATGCCGCGCTGAGGTCAGCCGCCGGCTGCCCCCTGACGCCGCGCCAGGCGGCGTTCCATCGGCTCGTGGTAGCGCGGCGGCAGGCAGCCGGCCGCCACCACCTCGCGCGCCGCGGCGTCGTCGCCCATGGCCGCGGCGAAGGCGGTGCGCACGCTCACCCCGTGGCCCGGGGGTGCGTCGAGCTCGATCCCGTCGCCGGGCTCGATCCGCCCCGGCTCGACCACGCGCAGGTAGGCCCCGCTCGCCCCGTGCTCGGTGAAGCGGCTCACCCAGCGCTCCTCCCCCATGTGCCGGGCGAAGGTGGCGCACGGCTGCCGCGGGACAGACACCTCGAGCACGCTGGACCCGACTCGGAGCCGCTGGCCCAGCTCCAGCCCGTCGACGTCCAGGTCCGCGGTCGTGAGGTTCTCCCCGAAGATGCCGTCGCGCAGCACCCGGCCCAGCTCGGACTCCCACCGGTCCAACTCCTCGCGCGCCACGGCATACAGCGCCTTGTCCGCCCCGCCGTGGTGCCGCGCGTCGCCGATGTGGTCGCCGTTCGCGCCGGAGCCGTCCCCGTGGTCAGGCCCCGGGGCGACGACGTCGATCCCGCCCACCGGCTGCTTGTCGATGCCGGTCACGCGCGGGGTGCCCGGGTCGGGCTTGGGCTTGGCCAGGTTGGTCGACCGGACGCGGGGGATCATGCCCTCACGGTATGCGCTCGCCCTCGTCCTGCGCCCGCCGCGCCACCGCGAAGACCCGGCGGAAGGGCAGCACCACGCCGGCGCCCGTGCGCGGGTAGGCCTCCCGCAGCGTGGCCCGGAACTCGGCGGCGAAGTCCTCGCGCAGCCCCTCCGGCAGCGCCTGGAGCGTCGGGCGCGCGCCGGTCGCGGACACCCAGGTGAAGACCGGGTCCGTGTCCTCGCCGTCCGGGTCGAGGACGTGCAGGTAGGTCGTCTCCCAGGCGTCCACGACGCAGCCCGCACCGGTGAGCACCCGCAGGTAGTCGCCGGGGTCGTGCGAGGACGGTGAGGCGATGCCCTCCAGGTGCGCGGCATACCGCGGCTGTCCGGCGATCTCCCGCCGCAGCGTATGGCTCGGCTCGCCGAAGTTACCCGGGACCGTCAGCGCGAGCACGCCGCCGGGCCGCACCCGGGCGACGAGCGCGGGGAGCAGGTCGAGGTGTCCGGGCACCCACTGCAGCGTGGCGGTGGTGACGAGCAGGTCGACCGGCTCAGCAACCGAGGTCGACGACCCGCGTGGGGTCCATCTCGGGCACGCGCGCCAGGAGCTCGACGAAGGGGCGGTCGCGCTCCGCGGCATACCGGCCGTAGTGCGACGGGTCCCAGGTCACGGGTCCTCCTGGCCCCGCTCGTCACCCGTGGCGTCCTGCGCCCGCAACGCCCGGTAGACGGCCCGGACCCCCACCGCCCGCTCCAGCTCCTGGGTGACGACGGAGAAGAACTGGTGCCGGTAGGTGTCGTCGGTGACCGCGCTGACGATGAAGTAGAGCCCGGAGAAGGAGGCGAGGAAGAGCGAGACCTTGACCAGCTCGGCCGAGACGCTGCCGAGGTAGGGGACGTGGTGCGTCGTCTCCAGCCCGGTCCAGTTCAGCTGCGTCTGCTGCTGCATGATGATCGACCCGAAGACCAGCAGGAAGACGAAGACGGCGACGATGAGCGCCACGACCTGGACCAGCTGGATCACCAGCAGCGCGATGATGAGGTTCCAGCGCTCGAAGCCCGTCACCCGGGCGTAGGACGCCGCATCGGTCCCCGGGTCGGCGGCGAGGCGCGCCTGGGTGGTTTGCATCGGCGTGCCGCGGCAGGCGCGTTCCAGGAAGGCCTCGTCCACGGCGTCGTCGGCCTTGTCGACCTCCTCCGGCAGCCGGATGAGCTGGAAGACCACACCGACGCCGAGCAGGAGCAGCACGACCAGCCAGTGCGTGGCGAAGGGCAGGCTGGCGCTCATCTCCCACGCCTCGGCGTTGATGAAGAGGAAGGCCACGAAGAGCAGCAGCAGGGGTAGCGCCCGCATCGCCGTGCCGACGAGCAGGGGCACGCTGCGCACCGTGCGCCGCAGCGCGAAGGTGAGGATCGTGCGCGCGTGCAGTGCGGTCGAGGCATACCAGAGGCCCGCGAGGAGCAGCAGCGTCAGCCAGACCGCCGGGGCAGCGCTGACCTGCTGCGACACCCAGCCGAGGGCACCGCCCAGCGCCGCGGTGCCGAGCAGCACGAGGGCGGCGAGGGGTATCAGGTGGCGGGGCCGCAGGGCGGCGCGCGCGGCGGCGCGCTCGGCCGGGACGAAGTAGGCCAGCCCGTTGGCGAGGAACCAGCGCTCGGTCTCACGACGGGGATCGGCGGGCTCGCGACGTCTGGGCACGGGGCCAGGGTATGCCGGGTAGGTTGGGTTCTCGTGACGACGCCGACACCGACCCGCACGCCCACCGAGATCGACCGCCTCGCCGAGGAGCACCTCGACGCCACGGTGGCGCTGAGCCCGCTGGAGGCGACCTACCTGGGTGTCCCCGGCCGCGACGCCGAGATCGACGACCTGTCGATCGAGGGTCTGCGCGCGCGCCGGGACCAGGTCGCGAGCACGCTGGAGCGGCTGGAGGGGGTGGAGCCGGCCGACGACACCGACCGGGTCACCCGCGCCGCCCTGCGCGAGCGGCTGGGCCTGGAGCTGGAGCTGCACGACCTCGTGCTGGAGGGTCGCACCCCGGTCGAGTTCAACGTCCTCACCGCCGCCCCGCTCGCGGTCCGCGACGTCTTCGACCTCATGGGCAAGGACACCGAGGCGCACTGGTCGACGGTCGTGGCCCGGCTGCACGCGGTGCCCGCGTCCCTGGAGCAGTTCGTCTCGGCGCTGCGCTGGTGCGCCGGGCAGGGCCAGGTGCCGCCGCTGCGCCAGGTGCGCGCCGTCGCGGGGCAGTGCCGGGACCAGGCCGGCGACGAGGCGAGCAGCTTCGACGCCCTGACCGGTGAGGCGAGCGGCCAGCCCGAGGCGATCCGCGCCGACCTGGTCGAGGCGATCACCGTCGCCAAGGCCGCCTTCGGCGAGCTCGCGGCATACCTCGAGGACGAGCTGGCGCCCCGGGCGCCGGAGTCCGACGCCTGCGGCACCGAGCTCTACCGGCTGCACTCGCGAAGCTTCCTCGGCGCCGAGATCGACCTCGAGGAGACCTACCGCTGGGGCCAGGAGGAGCTCGCGCGGATCACCGCGATGATGGAGGAGACCGCCGAGCAGATCCGCCCGGGCGCCTCGGTCAAGGAGGCGGTGGCGCTGCTCGACGAGGACCCCGGGTATGCCCTGGAGGGCACCGAGGCGCTGCGCGAGTGGATGCAGGTCACCGCCGACCGGGCGGTCGCCGAGCTGACCGACACGCAGTTCGACGTGCCGGAGCCGGTGCGGGCGATCGAGTGCATGATCGCGCCGAGCCAGACCGGCGGGATCTACTACACCGGTCCCAGCGAGGACTTCTCCCGGCCCGGGCGGATGTGGTGGTCGGTGCCCAAGGGGGTCACCCGGTTCTCCACCTGGCGCGAGCTGACCACGGTCTACCACGAGGGTGTCCCGGGCCACCACCTGCAGATCGGGCAGACGGTCTACCGCTCCGAGCTGCTCAACCGGTGGCGCCGGCTGGCGTCCTGGACCTCGGGCCACGGCGAGGGGTGGGCGCTCTACGCGGAGTGGCTCATGGCCGACCTGGGCTACATGGACGACCCGGGCAACCGGATGGGGCTGCTGGACGGCCAGTCGCTGCGCGCGGCGCGGGTGGTGCTCGACATCGGGGTGCACTGCGGCTTCGAGGCGCCGGAGGAGGTCGGCGGCGGGGAGTGGACCTACGACAAGGCGTGGGAGTTCCTCAACAACCACGTCAACATGGACGAGGGCTTCGTGCGCTTCGAGCTGGACCGCTACCTCGGCTGGCCCGGGCAGGCCCCGAGCTACAAGATCGGCGAGCGGCTGTGGCTGGAGCTGCGGGACGAGTGCCGGCGCCGGGAGGGCGACGACTTCGACCTCAAGGCCTTCCACCGGCGGGCGCTGGACATCGGGGGTGTCGGGCTGGACACGCTGCGGGCGGCGGTGCTCGGCGAGCTGTGAGCGGGACGTCGGGGGTGCCGGAGCGGGTCACCCGCAGGCTCGTGCTGCGCGGCTTCACCGACGCCGACCGTGAGCCCTTCGCCGCGCTCAACGCCGACCCCGAGGTGACCCGCCACCTCCAGGGACCACTGAGCCGCGAGCGCTCGGACGCCTTCGTCGACCGCATCGCCGCCTGCTGGTCCGAGCGCGGCTGGGGCCTGTGGGCGCTGGAGCGGCGCGACACGGGCGAGTTCGTCGGCTACACCGGCCTGTGGCCCGCCGACTTCCTGCCGGACGGGCCGTCGGTCGAGGTGGGGTGGCGGCTCGCGCGGCCGGCGTGGGGCCACGGGTATGCACCGGAGGCCGCCCGCGAGGCGCTGCGGTTCGGCTTCACCGAGGTGGGTCTGGAGGAGATCGTCTCCTTCACCGCCGCCGGCAACACGGCCTCGCTGCGGGTCATGGACAAGATCGGCCTGGTGCGCGACCCCGCCCGTGACTTCGACCACCCCAGGGTGGACGCGGCGGCATACCCCCAGCTGGTGCGGCACCTCTTCCACGCCCTCACCGAGCAGGAGTGGCGGGTCAGCACCACCGCTCGCTGAGGGTGCGCAGGACCGTGGCGCTGCGGGTCGTGCCGACGGTCCCGCCGAGCACCTTCTCGACCTGGGCGTTGCCCAGGGTGCTGGCGTGGAAGCTCGTCCCGATCAGCAGGTGAGCCGCGCGGCCGCGCAGGACGAGGCGTTCGCCGTCGCCGCCCAGAGCTGCGGCCGCCCGGACGGCCGCGGGGACGGGCTCGTCCTTGAGCAGGACGACGTGGTGCTGTCCGGTATGCCCCTCCCCCAACTCCTCGATGTCGGCGACGAGGGCGCGGAGCTCGGGCGCGGCATACGCGATGGTGGGGACCTCGAAACCGCGATCGGCGAGGTAGGCCGCCTCCAGCGCCGCCTCGACCCGGGCCCGCGAGCGCATCCTGGTGTCGAGGCGCACGTTGCCGGTGTTGATGTACGTGGCGACGCCGTCGAAGCCCGTGTCCTCGGTCACCCGCTGGATGTCGGCCTTGGGGAACTTCCGGCGGGCGCCGAGGTTGATGGCGCGCAGGAAGGCGACGTAGGTGGCCACGTCGCGATCCTGCCACCAGACCCGCCGAGCGGACAGGCCTGTCAGCGCTGAGTCATACACTTGTTCGAAAGAGCGGGCGCCTCATGGACGAGGCGTCGCGAGCCCGGGGAGGGGGTGACGCACGATGGCAGATCCAGCAATGAGGCACGAGCCTGGTGAGGGGGATGGCGAGCGGAGTGATGGAGGCCCGCACGACCGCGGTGGCGCCCTGCTCGCCGAGCTCGGGGACGTCGCCGTGCAGCGCTCCCGGACCGAGCGCCGCCTGCTCGAGGTCGCCCGCGAGCTCGTGGCGGCCACCGGTGAGACCCTGCTCGGGCAGAAGGGCTTCTCCAGCGTCGAGGAGCTCACGGCGGCGGAGCGTCGCCGGTGGCGGGCGGAGGCGAAGCGGCTCTGCGTCGCCGAGATCCGGCTGCGGCTCGGCGTCGGCGAGCGCGAGGCCCGGGCGATGACGGGGCTGGCCTGCGCGCCGGTCGACGTGCGCGACCAGGTCCTCGGGGCGCTTGACCGTGGAGAGGTCACCTGGGGCCTGGTCCGCGGCTTCTGGGACCGCTGCGGCTCGTTGCCCGCGGAGCGGGCGGGGCTGGTCGCCGAGGTCCTCTTCGGCACCGACCCGGCCACGGCGGCTCCGGAACGCCTCGACGCCGACGGCCACCTGCGGACCGAGCCGTGGCAGCACGCGGACTACTGGGCCACCCTGGAGCGGGAGGCCGTCCGGGCCGAGGGCGAGGACGTGCAGGCCGAGCGCGAGCGGCGTCGCGCGGCCTATCGGCGGCGGCGCTCGTGGATGTCGGTCCACGACGACGGGACCGCGACGATGAGCATCACCGGCCCGCTCACCACCATGGCCGCCGTCCACGCCCGGATCGAGCGCGCGGTGCGGGCGCTGCGCAAGGCCGGCGACGAGCGGACCCTGGACCAGCTACGCAGCGACGTCCCTGCGGCACTGCTCCTCTACGGCGAGCTGCCGCTGCTGGAGCGGGCCGGTGAGGACGACCTCACGGTCTCCGACCTGGAGGCGATCAGCCGGATCATCGCGGCCCAGCCACGTGTCGACCTGCAGGTCGTCGTGCCGTGGGAGGCCTTCACGGGGCAGGCGCCGGCGACGGCGCGGGCCGCCGAAGATCCACAGCCATCCGAGACAGCCCGGTGTGACCGCCGACTCGGGTCGATCGGCCACGTCCTCGGGCACCACCCTGCCTTCATCTCCCCCGGGCACGCCCGAGAGCTGGCCCTGCTCCCGGGGACGACCCTGTCTCGCCTCCTCGTCGACCCGGCGGACGGCAGGCTGATCGAGCGCACCATCGCTCGGTACCGCCCCGACGCCGACATGCGCCGTCAGGTGGTCGCCGCCGACGTCCACTCGAGGTCCCCGCTCACGCGGGTCCCGGCGTCCCGGTGCGAGCTGGACCACGTGCTGCCCCACGGCACACCGGGCGGGGTGACCGGCGAGCTCAACCTGGCCTCGCTCGACGTCCGGACGCATCAGTTCAAGACCGCACGAGCCTGGAGCGTGGCCATCAACCGGCGCCGGGACCTGACCTGGTCCACCCTGCTCGGCCAGAGCGCCACGACGCGGGTGCACGACTACCGCCAGTACCTCGACCGGGCGATCCCGCCGCCTCCACCTCCCGGGGAGCCGTCCGGCGAGGACGGCACCCACGACATCGGGGGCATGCGCGACACCGCAGACAGGTGCGACGCCGCGGACAGGCACGACGCCCGGCGCGACCTCGCCTGCCAGGCGCTCTACTCCGCCCTCGTGCACCGCGGCGCCGACGCCTTCCTCTCTGACCTGGACGACGACGCCGACGACGGGACTCCCCTCACCGGATGGGCCGGCGTGGCTCGCCGCGTTGGCGGGGAGCCGGTGCCGACCCCGGAGGAGGTGCTGGGCATACCGGTGGACGAAGAACCGGGACCAGGCGAGGAGACGAACCCGGGCGAGGAGACGAACCCTGGCGAGGAGACGGACCCGGACGGGGGCTCGGACCTCGGCGAGGAACGGCGGGGCGACGCGGCAGGCGGTGGGTGGCGCACCCGACCCGACGACCCACCGCCCCTTCTGAGGCCCGGGGCGCCGACCCACGGGCGCGCACCCGGCGGCTCTAGGGTTGATCCGTGATCCCCTTCGTCCTCGCGTCCGCGTCCCCGGCCCGTCTGACCACCCTCACCCGGGCCGGGGTGAGACCCGAGGTCATCGTCTCCGGCGTCGACGAGGACGCCGCGATCGCGGCCGCGCAGGAGCGGCACGGCGAGCTGGGCGCCGCGGACGTGGCGCTGACCCTGGCCCGGGCGAAGGCGGAGCAGGTCAGCGCCGACCACGATCTCGACGCCCTCGTCCTCGGCTGCGACTCGGTCCTCGAGCTCGAGGACGAGATCTTCGGCAAGCCGCACTCCTCCCAGGTGGCGATCGAGCGGTGGCAGCGGATGAGGGGCCGCTCCGGCGTCCTGCACACCGGGCACTGGGTCATCGACGACCGCAGCGAGGGGACCGGGGCGACGCTCGGCGCGACCGCCTCGACCACGGTGCACTTCGCCGACCTCAGCGACGCCGAGATCGCCCACTACGTCGCCA
Source organism: Serinicoccus hydrothermalis (assembly GCF_001685415.1). NCBI lineage: Bacteria > Bacillati > Actinomycetota > Actinomycetes > Micrococcales > Ornithinimicrobiaceae > Serinicoccus > Serinicoccus hydrothermalis. The sequence continues at coordinate 1,175,779 of NZ_CP014989.1, forward strand.
CCGGCGAGCCGCTGCACGTCGCGGGAGGCTTCACGGTCGACGGGCTCGGCGGGCCCTACGTCACCGGCATCGAGGGCGACTACCACGCCGTCGTCGGCGTGAGCCTGCCGATGCTGCGCGAGCTCCTGGGTCAGCTCGACGTCGCCTGGCACGACCTGACCGCGTGACCTCACGGTGTGACCCGCGGATGTGACCCGGCTCACACGCTTCTCCCAGGTCGGGGTGAAACGTTGTAAGTGGGTCGACCGACCCGAACATCCGACGGAAGGACGGCGACATGAACCGCACGACCTACCGAGGCGCGACCCTCCTGGCCGCGCTCACCCTCGCGACAGGGACCGCTGCCTGCACCCACGCCGGCGGCGGACGCGAGCACGAGCAGCACCAGCACGAGCAGCACCAGCGCCGGCACGACGCAGGGAGATCCTGATCCGGACACGGCCGCCGTGCCGACGGACGCCGAGGCCTACGCCAACACCTGGGTCCGCGCCTGGGGCCGCGGCGACGACGCCACCCTGGAGACCCTCAGCTCCACCGACGCGCTGCAGCAGGCGAAGGACAACCCCGGCGACAGCCACTGGGACTTCGACCACGCCGACTCCGGCGCAGGCACCTACCACGCGACCTACACCAACTCCCAGGACGGACGCCACCTCACCCTGGCCGTCGACCTCGCCGCAGCCACCGCGGGCGAGGAGCACGCCGTGCGCGACCTCGAGCTCACCGGCGCCGACCAGGTCATCCCCACCGACGCCGAGGCCTACGCCGACGCCTGGGTCCGCGCCTGGGGCCGCGGCGACGACGCCACCCTGGAGAACCTCAGCTCCACCGACGCGCTGCAGGCGGGCAGGAGCACGCCGGGTGATGCCCACTGGTCCTACGACGGGGGCGAGGCCGGGGCAGGCTCGCTGCACGCGAGCTACGTCAACGACGAGGACGGACGCACGCTGGACCTCACCGTGGACCTGTCCATCGCCTCCGTCGGCGGCGAGCACGCCGTCACCGAGGTGACGTTCGGCGAGGGCTGAGACCGAGGTGCCTGAGGCCCAGGTGTCCTGACCGGGGCGGTCAGGCGTCGTAGTCGATGGTGACCGCCTCGGTCACCGGGTGCGACTGGCACATGAGCCGGTAGCCCCGGTCCACCTCGTCCGGCTCGAGGGCGTAGTTGCGGTCCATCCGCACCTCGCCGTCGGTCACCTTCGCCCGGCAGGTGCCGCACACCCCGCCCGTGCAGGAGAAGGGCGCGTCCGGCCGCTCGCGCAGCGTCGCCGCCAGGATGGTCTCGGCGGCGCTGGGCATCGGCACGGTGGTGGTCCGCCCGTCCAGGGTCACGGTGGCGACCGCCTCCGGCGGCGCACCGGGGTCGGCCGGCTCGGCGGGGACCGGCTCGGTCACCGGTGCCCCCTCCCCGTCGACGTGGAAGATCTCGTGGTGGACGTGCTCGGCGTCGACGCCACGCTCGGCGAGGACCTCCTGCACCGTCTCCACCATCCCGAAGGGGCCGCAGAGGTACCACTCGTCGACCTGGTCCTCGGGGATGAAGGTGGCCATGAGCTGCTCGACCTTCTCGCGGTCGATACGACCGGTGAGCAGCTCGGCCTCCTGCGGCTCGCGCGAGAGCACGTTGAGCAGGGTGAAGCGACCAGGGAACCGGTTCTTGAGGTCCATCAGCTCCTCGAGGAACATGACGGAGTCGGTGCGCCGGTTGCCGAAGACGAGGGTGACCCGCGAGTGCGGCTCCTCCTCCAGGGCGGTCGTGAGCAGCGAGAGCACCGGGGTGATCCCGGACCCCGCGGCGATGCCCACGTGGTGCCGCGTCGCGGTCGGTTGGGTCGGGCAGGTGAAGGAGCCCATGGGGCTCATCACCTGCATCGTGTCCCCGGGCCGCGCCTGCTCGTTGAGCCAGGTCGACATGAGCCCGCCGGGCACCGTCGCGGTGGCCACGCGCACCTCGCCGCGCTCGCGCGACTGCGCGCGGGAGATGCAGCAGGAGTAGGAGCGCCGGGCGTCCTGGCCGTCGATGGTGGCGCGCACGGTGAGGTGCTGGCCGGGCTCGAACTCGAACTCCTCGCGCAGCTCCTCGGGGATCTCGAAGCTGATGGCGACCGCCTGGTCGGTGAGGCGGTCCACCCGGCTCACGGTGAGGTCGTGGAACCTCGCCCGACGGCGGGTCGGCTGCTGGATCAGGCTCAACGAATCGCTCCTGTCGGGGGTCTGGGGCGCAGCCCCAGCTGCGGGGGGACCCGGGGGCGGAGCCCCCGGGCGATCAGATCGTCTTGAACTCGTCGAAGGGCTCGCGGCACTCACGGCACCGGCGCAGCGCCTTGCAGGCGGTGGACCCGAAGCGCGCGACCTCCTCGGTGTCGTCGGAGCCGCAGTGCGGGCACCTGACCACGCGCATCTGCAGCCCTACCGGCACCGGCCCGTGGGCGCGGTCACCGGTGGGCGGGGCGATCCCGAAGCGGCGCAGCTTGGTGCGCCCCTCCTCGCTCATCCACTCGGTCGTCCAGGCCGGTGAGAGCCGGGTGACGACGTCGACCGGTATGCCGTGCCGCTCGGCCGCCTCCCGCACCCCCTCCTCCATGGCGTGCATGGCGGGGCAGCCGGAGTAGGTCGGGGTGATGGTCACCCGCAGCCCGGGACGCCCGTCGACGTCGGCCCGCTCGACGTCCCGGATGACGCCGAGGTCGTCGATGGTGATGACCGGGATCTCGGGGTCGGCGACGCCCCGGATCGCCCGCTCGGCGTCCTCGAGCTCGGTGTCGCGCAAGGAGAGCATCACCACGTCGCCCCCGGGTGGCTGCGGGCCAGGTGCTGCATCTCGGCCAGCAGGTAGCCCATGACCTCGGAGTGGATCCCCTCGCGCCCGCCACGGGCATACCAGCGGGGCGGGTCGGGCATGGTGAGCGTCGCCCGCTCGAGCACCTGGCCGACCGAGGCGTTGACGGCCTCGGTCAGCGTCGAGGGCAGCACCCCGATCCCCTGCTCGCTCGCCCAGCGGGCGGCGTCGTGGTCCTCGCCGAGCTCGGCGACGAAGGGGTGCACGGCGACCAGGCCCTGCTGCATGCGCTCGTGGCTCTCCGGCGTGCCGTCACCGAGGCGCAGCACCCACTGCGTCGCGTGGTCGCGGTGGTACTCCACCTCCTTGACCGCCTTCGCCGCGATCGCGGCGAGCGTCTCGTCGCCCGAGGTGAGCAGGGCGGCATACAGCTCGCACTGGTAGGAGGAGAACCACAGCAGGCGCGCCATCTCGTGCGCGAAGTCGCCGCGCGGCTGCTCGACGAGCTGCACGTTGCGGAACTCGCGCTCGTCGCGCAGCATCGCCAGGTCGTCCTCGTCCCGGACCGGGTCGGCCGCCTCGACCTCGCCGGCGCGGGTGAGCAGCGCCCGGGCCTGCCCGATGAGGTCCAGCCCGACGTTGCCGAGGGCCATGTCCTCCTCGATCTGCGGGGCATGGGTGAGCCAGCCACCGAGCCGCTGGGCATAGATGAGCGCGTCGTCGCCGAGCCCGAGGAGGTAGTCGACGTGGTGCTGGTCGCTCACAGGTACTCCACGTCCTCCGGCACGTCGTAGAACGTGGGGTGGCGGTAGACCTTGTCCGCGGCCGGGTCGAAGAAGCTGTCGCGCTCGTCCGGGCTCGAGGCGGTGATGTCGCTGGAGGCGACGACCCAGATCGACACGCCCTCCTGACGCCGGGTGTAGAGGTCGCGCGCGTTGCGCAGCGCCATCTGGGCGTCCGGTGCGTGCAGCGATCCCGCGTGCACGTGCGACAGCCCGCGCTTGGCGCGCACGAAGACCTCCCAGAGCGGCCAGCCGGCGGTCGTCATGCGACCTCCTGCGCGGCCTGCTTGTCGGCATACGCCGCCGCGGCCTCGCGCACCCACGCGCCGTCCTCGTGCGCCTCGACCCGGGTGCGGATCCGCTGCTCGTTGCAGGGCCCGTCGCCCTTGAGGACGCGCCAGAACTCGTCCCAGTCGATGTCGCCGAAGTCCCAGTGCCCGCGCTCCTCGTTCCATCTGAGGTCCGGGTCGGGCAGCGTGATCCCCAGCTTCTGGGCCTGCGGGACGGTCATGTCGATGAACTTCTGCCGCAGGTCGTCGTTGGAGAACCGCTTGATCCCCCACGCCATGCTCTGCGCGGTATGCCCGTTGCTGGCGGCCTCGCCCGAGTCCGGGGGGCCGAACATCATGAGCGCCGGCCACCACCACCGGTCGGCGGCGTCCTGCGCCATGGCCTTCTGCTCCTCGGTGCCGCGGGCGAGCGTCCAGAGGATCTCGAAGCCCTGGCGCTGGTGGAAGGACTCCTCCTTGCACACGCGGATCATCGCGCGGGCGTAGGGGCCGTAGGAGCAGCGGCACAGCGGCACCTGGTTCATGATCGCGGCACCGTCGACGAGCCAGCCGATCGCGCCCGCGTCCGCCCAGGTGAGGGTCGGGTAGTTGAAGATCGAGGAGTACTTCTGCTTGCCCTGGTGCAGCTTGTCGAGCAGCTCGGAGCGGTCCACGCCGAGGGTCTCGGCGGCGGAGTAGAGGTAGAGCCCGTGGCCGGCCTCGTCCTGCACCTTGGCCATGAGGATCGCCTTGCGCCGCAGGCTCGGCGCACGCGAGATCCAGTTGGCCTCCGGCTGCATCCCGATGATCTCGGAGTGCGCGTGCTGCGCCATCTGCCGGATGAGCGTCGTGCGGTAGGCCTCGGGCATGGCGTCGCGCGGCTCGACCCGCTGGTCGTCCTCGACGAGCCCGTCGAAGTAGGCGGCGAGCGCCTCGGTGTAGTCCTCCGTCTCGGCCGCGTTGAGCGGCGAGGGGCGCGTGGCGGTGTCGGTGCCGGGCTGGCCGAAGTCGTTGCCGTACATGTCCCCAGTGTGCCAGAGATCCGCGACTTTGTATAACGCAACTCACGTCATTCGACGGTCGAGATGTAACAAACCTTGGGTGCGAGACTGGGGTGGTGAGCCATCCGCACGAGCAGGCCCCGTCGGCCGACGCCAGCGTCCGCACCGCGCGCCCCAACGACGCCCCCGCCGTCGGGCTGGTGCAGGCCTTCGTCTGGCAGCAGGAGTATGCCGGCGTCCTGGACCCCGAGGTCCTGGACGCCCTCACCGGCCCACGCTTCGCCTCGGTCTGGCGGCAGTCCCTCGAGCAGCCGCCCTCGCCGCGGCACCGGCTGCTGGTCGCCTGCGCCGGGCCGCAGGTCACGGGGTACGTCGCCGTCGGCCCCGCGGAGGACGAGCCGGGGCTCCCCGAGGGGTCCTCGGCGCTGCTGCTCGACGGCGGTGTGCACCCCGAGGCCCGCCGCGCCGGCCACGGCTCGCGGCTGCTCAACGCGGCGGTCGACACCCTGCGGGCCGCCCACGAGGAGCTGCACGCGGTGGGCGCCTGGGTGCTGGGCGAGGCCGAGGTGACCCGCGGCTTCCTGCAGGCCGCCGGCTTCGAGCCCGACGGCGCCTACCGCGACCGGGTCGTCGCCGACGACGGCCGCACCGTCCGCGAGGTCCGCCTCGTCGCGTGGACCTGAGCCCGCGAGACGGACCCCGGTGACCTGACGTGAACGGCCGGCTGGTGGGGGTGGACCTGGCCCGCACGCTCGCGCTGCTCGGGATGTTCGCCGCGCACCTGGCCGAGCAGGAGGGGGCCGGCCCGGGCGGGGTGAGCCCGCTGTTCCAGGTCGTCGCGGGGCGCTCCTCCGCGCTCTTCGCCGTGCTGGCCGGCGTGAGCCTGGTGCTGGCCGCCCCCCGCGAGGCGGTCCTGGCCGACCCCGGGGCATACCGGCGCCGGATCCTGGTCCGGTCGTCTCTCGTCGGCGGCCTCGGGCTCGTGCTGGGGACGCCGAGCTCCGGGATCGCCGTCATCCTCACCTACTACGGCGTGCTCTTCTGCAGCGCCCTGCCCGTGCTGTCGTGGCGGGCCCGACCGCTGGCCCTGCTCGCCCTCGCCTGGGGGGTCGCGAGCCCGGTGGCCAGCCTGCTGCTGCGCCCGCTCCTGCCGGATCCGACGCTCGCCGTGCCCTCGCTCACGACGCTGCTCACCCAGCCGGTGCAGCTCCTGGGCGAGCTCCTCGTCACCGGCTACTACCCGGTCCTCACCTGGGCGACCTACCTCTTCGCCGGTATGGCGGTGGGCCGGGTCCTGCAGGCACGTGGCGACGGGGCCCGGGTCACCCGGCCCCTCGTCCTGGCCGGAGGTGGCCTCGCCGTCCTCGCCCTCGCGGCCTCGGCGCTGCTCACCCGGACCGAGCAGGTCCGCACCTCGCTGCTCGCGAGCGTCGGCCTGGGCCCCGGAGACTGGGCGCTGCTCGACCACGAGCGGCGCCTCGGGTTCTACGGGGTCTTCCCCGAGGGCAGCGCGTGGTGGCTGGGCGTGTGGGCCCCGCACAGCGGCAGCGTCGTCGACCTGGCGCACACCACGGGCAGCGCGCTGCTGGTGCTCGGGTGCTGCCTGGTCCTGGTGCGCACACTCACCGCACTCCCCTGGCCGCTGCTCGCGGGGGCCGGTCGGGCGACCCTCACCCTCTACTCCGCGCACGTGATCCTGCTGGCCACGCCGCTCGGTGACGAGGGGGTCTTCGCGCGGCACACCTCGACCGGGCTGCTGGCGCACAGCCTCGTCGCGCTGCTGGTCGGGGCGGCGCTCGTCGCGGGCCACCGGCGCGGCCCGCTGGAGGCGCTGGTCGGTGGGGTGGTCAGCTCGATCCGCCCCACTTCCGCCCCAGGCGCCCCATCCTCACCACGCTGACGACACCCGTTCACTTCGTGTTCACCTTGCGGTGAACTTTGCGCTACCTTAGGTGAACGGAAGATGAACGACTGAGGAGACTGGCTCTCCCGGAGGAGGTGGACCCCATGGCGACCGTTCGCCCGCTGCGGACCGACCCCACGCGCGCGACCCGGACCCTCACCTGGGTCCCGGTCACCGACGCCACCGGCCGCACCCGCATGGAGATGCGCTGGCACGTCGGCGCGCCCGCACCACGTATCCGCCGCAAGGCTGCTGCCTGAGGGGCAACCGGACACGACAGACGCAGGAAGGGCGGGCCCGAACGGGCCCGCCCTTCCTCATGCGTGGTGCGGCGTCACCGCCACCGGTCAGTCGGCGGAGTCCCCCGACTCGGTGCCGTTGCCGCCACCGTTGCCACCGCGACCGCGGCCACCGCGTCGGCGGCGCTGACGACGCGGGCGCTCGCCGCCCTCGTCAGCGCCCTGGTCGCCGGCGTCGTCCGTGGACTCGCCCTGCTCGGTCTGCGGGGCCCGCTCGGCCACCTCCGGCGCCTCGGCGGCGTCGGCCCGGCTGGGCTCACCGGCGTCGGCGGCGTCACCGGCCGGCTGCGCCTCGCCGCCCTGCTCCTGCGCCACGACGGCGGCCAGCGAGAGCTTGCCGCGCGGGTCGATCTCCTTGAGCTCGACCTGGACCTTCTGGCCCACGCCCAGCACGTCCTCGACCGCGTCGATGCGCTTGCCGCCGACGAGCTTGCGGATCTCGGAGATGTGCAGCAGGCCGTCCTTGCCCGGCAGCAGCGACACGAACGCCCCGAAGGTCGTGGTCTTGACCACAGTCCCGAGGAAGCGCTCGCCGATCTCCGGCATCTGCGGGTTGGCGATCGCGTTGATCGCGGCCCGGGCGGCCTCGGCCGACGGGCCGTCGGTCGCACCGATGTAGACCGTGCCGTCGTCCTCGATCGAGATGTCGGCGCCGGTGTCCTCCTGGATCTGGTTGATCATCTTGCCCTTCGGGCCGATGACCTCACCGATCTTGTCGGTGGGCACGCGGACCGAGATGACGCGCGGGGCGTAGGGGCTCATCTCGTCCGGGGCGTCGATCGCCTCGTTCATGACGTCCAGGATGTGCATCCGGGCGTCGCGGGCCTGGGTCAGCGCCCCGGCCAGGACGTCGGCGGGGATGCCGTCCAGCTTGGTGTCCAGCTGGATCGCGGTGACGAACTCCCGGGTGCCGGCGACCTTGAAGTCCATGTCGCCGAAGGCGTCCTCGGCGCCGAGGATGTCGGTGAGGGCGGCATACTGCGTCTGCCCGTCGACCTGCGCCGAGACCAGGCCCATCGCGATGCCCGCGACCGGCGCGCGCAGCGGCACACCAGCGTTGAGCAGCGACATCGTGGACGCGCAGACCGAGCCCATCGAGGTCGACCCGTTGGAGCCGAGCGCCTCGGAGACCTGCCGGATCGCGTAGGGGAACTCCTCGCGGGTCGGCAGGACCGGCATGAGGGCACGCTCGGCGAGCGCCCCGTGGCCGATCTCGCGGCGCTTCGGGGAGCCGACGCGGCCGGTCTCACCGGTCGAGTAGGGCGGGAAGTTGTAGTTGTGCATGTAGCGCTTGCGCGACACCGGGGAGAGGGTGTCGAGCTGCTGCTCCATGCGCAGCATGTTGAGCGTGGTGACGCCCATGATCTGGGTCTCGCCGCGCTCGAAGATCGCCGAGCCGTGCGCCCGCGGGATGACCTCCACCTCGGCGGAGAGCGCGCGGATGTCCTTGAGGCCACGGCCGTCGATGCGGACCTCGTCGCGCAGGATGCGCTCGCGGATGAGCTTCTTCTGCACGGCGCGGTATGCCGCGTCCAGCTCCTTGTCGCGCCCGTGGAAGGGAGCGTCCTCGCGGTCGTCGGAGTCGCCGGCCGCGTCCCAGTGCAGGCCGAGCAGCTTCTCCTTCATCGCGACCTTGATCTCGTCGAGGCGGTCCTCGCGCTCGGCCTTGCCCGCGATCTGCAGCGCCGCGGTGAGGTCACCGGTGACGGCCTCCTCGACGGCGGTGTAGGCGTCGTCCTCGTAGTCGAGGAAGCGCGGGAACTCCTCCACCTCCTTGGCGGCGGCGGTGGCCAGCTCGGCCTGCGCCTCGCAGAGGACCTTGATGAACGTCTTGGACGCCTCCAGGCCCTGGGCGACGACCTCCTCGGTCGGGGCCTGCTTGCCCTCGCTGTTGACGAGGTCCCAGGTGGACTCGGTGGACTCGGCCTCGACCATCATGATGGCGACGTCGTCCTCGACCACGCGACCCGCGACGACCATGTCGAAGGTCGAGCGCTCGGCGTCGGAGAAGTTCGGGAAGGCGACCCACTGGCCGTCGACGAGCGACATCCGCACGCCACCGATCGGACCGCTGAAGGGCAGGCCGGAGATCTGGGTGGAGGCGGACGCGGCGTTGATCGCGAGCACGTCGTACTGGTGGTCCGGGTCGAGCGACAGCACGGTGATGACGACCTGGACCTCGTTGCGCAGGCCCTTGGCGAAGGTCGGGCGCAGCGGGCGGTCGATCAGCCGGCAGGTGAGGATGGCGTCCGTGGACGGGCGACCCTCACGGCGGAAGAAGCTGCCCGGGATCTTGCCGAGGGCATACATCTTCTCCTCGACGTCCACCGTCAGCGGGAAGAAGTCGAAGTGGTCCTTGGGGTGCTTGCTGGCCGTGGTGGTGGACAGCAGCATCGTCTCGTCGTCGAGGTAGGCGGTGACGGAGCCGCCGGCCTGCTTGGCCAGGCGCCCGGTCTCGAACCGGACGGTGCGGGTGCCGAAGCTGCCGTTGTCGATCGTGGCTTCGGCGGCGGTGATCTCTGGACCCTCCATGGGCCCTCCTTTTCTCTTCACTCTCATCTGCAGCGGGCATCGTCGTTGTGCCCGCTGGTCGTGCAGGTGGAGGGTGGACCCCTCCAGACGCGAAGAAGCGGTCCCCAGTCCTGGGAACCGCTCCCTGCGAGACTCAGCGGCGCAGGCCGAGGCGCTTGATCAGCGACCGGTAGCGCTCGATGTCGATCTCCTCGAGGTAGCGCAGCAGCCGCTTGCGCTTGCCGACCAGCAGCAGCAGGCCGCGGCGGCTGTGGTGGTCGTGCTTGTGCTCGCGCGCGTGCTCGGTGAGCTCCTTGATGCGGGCGGTCAGCAGCGCGACCTGGACCTCGGGGGACCCGGTGTCGCCCTCGGTCGTGGCGTACTCCTTGATGATGTCCTGCTTGGCGGCAGTGTCGATCGCCATGGGCGACTCCTTCGTGTTGTTGCGCGGCGCCAACCCGGGCCTGTTCACCGGGGCACTCTCGATCCGCGGCCGTCATGACGGCACTGTTCAGGTTATCAGCGGGTCGCATCCGGCCCTAATCTGCGCGGTATGCCCCGCTTGCGCACCGTCTCCCCCGCCTCCCCCGGCTGGACCCGTCGGCGATCCGGGCGCGGCTTCACCTATCTGGACTCCTCCGGCGAGCGCCTGCCCGAGGAGGAGGTGGAGCGGATCAAGGCCCTGGTCATCCCTCCGGCGTGGGAGGACGTGTGGATCTGCCCGCACCCGCGGGGTCACATCCAGGCCGTCGGCACCGACGACGCCGGGCGGCGGCAGTACCTCTACCACCCGGCCTGGCGGGAGAAGCGCGACAAGATGAAGTTCGACCGGGTGCTCGCGGCGGCCGAGCGGCTGCCCGCGGCGCGACGCCGGGTGATCCGCGACCTGGCGCAGGAGGGTATGCCGGTGGAGCGGGCCGAGGCGGTGGCGGTGCGGCTGCTGGACCTGGGCTACTTCCGGATCGGCAGCGACGTCTACACCGATGCGCACGGCAGCTTCGGGCTGACCACGCTGGAGCGCCGCCACGTCCGGGCCCGGGGCGACGTCCTCGTCTTCCGCTTCGTGGGCAAGTCCGGGGTCGAGCACACCGTGGAGATCGACGACGCCGACGTCATCGCCGCCCTGGACCGGATGCGCCGGCGTCGGTCGGGGGCACGGCTGCTGGCCTACCAGGACGGGCGCCGCTGGATCGACCTCGACGCCGCGGCGGTCAACGTCTACCTCGACGAGCTGCTCGGCGGCGAGCTCACGGCCAAGGACTTCCGGACCTGGCACGCGACCGTGCTCGCGGCCACGTCCCTGGCGCTCTCGGAGGAGGCGGGCGACACCCAGGCCTCCCGGAAGCGGGCGGTGAAGGCCGCCGTGGAGGAGGTGGCGGCATACCTGGGCAACACGCCGACCGTCGCCCGCTCCTCCTACATCGACCCGCGCGTCATCGACCTCTACGAGCACGGCACGACGATCGCGGAGGCGGCCCGCCGGCGGCACCGCTCCCCCGCTGCCCGGACCCGCGACCTCGAGCGCGCCGTGCTAGAGATGCTGTCATGAGCCTCGAGACCTTCCCGACCGACTGGCAGCGCGCCCTGTGCGTCGTGGCCCACCCCGACGACCTGGAGTACGGCACCGCGGCCGCGGTCGCCCGGTGGACGGGCGAGGGCAAGGAGGTCACCTACCTGCTCGTGACGCGGGGAGAGGCGGGCATCGCGACGATGCCGCCGGAGGAGGCCGGTCCGCTGCGGGAGCAGGAGGAGCGCGACGGTGCCCGGAAGGTCGGCGTCGAGGACGTGCGCTTCCTGGAGGGCTTCTCCGACGGGGTGGTGGAGGCCGACCTGCGGCTGCGGCGCGAGCTGGCCCGGGTCATCCGCGAGGTGCGGCCGGAGGTCGTGACGACCATCACGCACGCCGAGACCTTCCCCAACGGCGGGCTCAACCAGGCCGACCACCGCGCCGTCGGGCTGAGCGTCGTCGACGCGGTCGCGGCGGCCGGCAACCGGTGGATCTTCCCCGAGCTGGTGACCGAGGGCCACGAGCCGTGGGACGGGGTGCGCTGGATCGCGTCCTCGGCCGGCCACACCCCCACGCACGAGGTCGACGTCACCGACACCTTCGAGGCCGCGGTGGCCTCGCTGGAGGCGCACCGGGAGTACCTCGGCGCCCTCGGCGCGGACTACCCGACCCCGCGCGAGCTGCTCGGCACGATCCTCGGGGCCGGCGAGGGCGAGACCGACGACGGCGACACGCCCAGCCGCTACCGCTGGGCCGCCCAGGTCTGGCCCCGCTGAGGGTAGGCGCCCCCTACGTGCGGCGCTGGCAGTTGCCGCACCAGAAGAGGTTGCGGCCGGCGACGACCTTGTGCCGGACGGTCGCGCCGCAGCGCAGGCACGGCAGACCGGTGCGCTGGTAGACGGCGAACTCCCGCGGGACCTCGGGCAGCTCACCCCGCTGCAGCGCCGCCTCGGTGTCCTCGAGCACGTCGTCGAGGGTGATGATCGTGCCGGTCCGCACGCCGTACGGCATGAGCCGCACGAGGTCGTCCCAGACGAGCTGCCACGACGCGGCCTTGAGCGAGCGCCCCGGCCGCAGCGGGTGCAGCCGGTGCCGCCACAGCACCTCGCAGCGGTAGATGTTGCCGACCCCGGCGAGCACCGTCTGGTCCATGAGCAGCTCGGCCACGCTCTTGCCCGACCGCCGGATCGAGGCGTAGGCCTGCTCCGGGTCGTTGAGCTCGCTCACCGGCTGCAGCGGGTCCGGTCCCTGCCGCCGGACGAGGCGGTCGACCTCGGCCTCGTCCACGACCTGGCAGGCCATCGGCCCGCGCAGGTCGGCGACGTGCTCGTCGGACAGCACCCGCAGCCGCACCGCCCCGGTGGCCGGCGGCTCCGAGCCCACGGGCACGACCGGCAGCACGAACCACTTCCCGATCAGCCCGAGGTGGACGTAGAGCGTGCGCCCCTGCGCGAAGTCGACGAAGAGCAGCTTGCCGTGCGCCCAGGAGCGCTCCACGGTCGTGCCGTCGAGCACGGCCGCGCCGTCCGCGAAGCGCCCCTGCGGGCTGCTCACGGACGGCTCGGTCCCGGCGAAGGCGCGGTCCAGGGCACCGGCCAGGCGGTGCAGAGTGTGACCCTCGGGCATACCCGGATGGTCTCACCCTCAGCTGTCGGTGCGGACGACGTCCCCGTTCTGCACGTCGACGAGGACGTCCACGTCGTCGCCGGAGGAGGTGCGGTCGACCGACACCTCGAAGAAGTGCTCGCCGTCCTCCTCCTCGAGCGAGGCGTCGTCGAGCCGGCCGTCGACCTCCGCCAGGGCGGCCTCGACCGCCTCGCCGAGGCTGATCTGCGCCGCGTCGAGCCCGGCGGCGTCGTCACCGTCGAGGTCGTCGTCCTCGGTGCGGCCGACCGTGCCGTCGGGTCCGACCTGGACCTCCACGGAGCGGTCGTCCACCCGCACGTCCACCTCCCAGGCGCCGTTGCCGTCGGCGTCGTCGAGGCCGTAGGCGGTCCCGCCGGTCTCCTGCTCGGCCGCCGTGATCGCCGCGAGCGCGGCGGCCACGAGGTCCGCGTCGCCGCCGTCCTGGCCGGCGGCCTCCGACGAGGACTCCGTGGCCGAGGTGTCCGTGGCGGAGGTCTCGGTCTCCTCCTCGGTCATCTCGGTCGTCGCCTCCTCGGTCATCTCCTCGGTCGCGGCGTCGGTGGTCTCCTCGGGGCTCTCCTCCTGCACGGAGGCCCCGCCGTCGGTGTCGGTGGCGGTGTCCCCGCCGCCGCAGGCGGACAGGGCGATGGTCATGGTCAGCGCGAGCGCCAGCGCGCCCCGTCGGTGTGCTCGTGAGGTGTTCATGCTCCCAGTGTGGAGGCCCCGGATGAGGGGCCTTCTCATGAGAGCTCTCTCATGATCAGCCGGTGTTGCGCAGACCTGCCGCGACGCCGTTGACCGTGACGAGCAGCGCCCGCTGCAGCTCGTCGACCTCCTCCTCGTCGGCACCCGCCGCAGCCTCCTCGCCCTCGTCCTCCTCCGGGCGGTCGCGCAGCCGCCGCAGCAGCTCCACCTGGAGGTAGGAGATCGGGTCGAGGTAGTTGTCCCGCACCGCCAGCGTCCGCTTGAGCGTCGGCTGGTCGTCGAGCAGGTGCTCCTCGCCGGTGAGCTCCTTGAGCTCGGCGACGGTGAGCTCGAACTCCGCACGGATCGTGTCGAAGACGTGCCGCAGCTCGGTCGGCACGAGCGTGTCGACGTAGTGCGCCGCGATCCCCAGGTCGGTCTTGGCCACGGTCATCTCGACGTTGGAGATGACCGAGCGGAAGAAGTGCCAGTGCTCCAGCATGTCGTGCAGCGCCTCGCCGTGCCCGGCCTCGCGCGCCGCCCGCAGCCCCGACCCCACGCCGAACCAGCCGGGGACGATCTGCCGCGTCTGCGTCCACCCGAAGACCCACGGGATGGCGCGCAGCCCCTCCAGCCCCTTGCCGGTGTCCGGTCGCTTGCTGGGCCGGCTGCCGATGTTGAGCGCGCCGAGCTGGTCGACCGGGGTCGCCGCGACGAAGTAGGCCGGCAGGTCCTCGTCGTCGATGAGGCTCCGGTACGCCGCGAAGGCGGCGTCGCTGGTGACGTCCATGACCGTGTCGTAGCGCTCCCGCTCCTCGGCCGTGGTCCGCGGGTCGCGGTGCAGCGCGGAGGCCCGGAGCACCGCGGCCAGGGACAGCTCGAGGTTCTCCTGCGCGAGCGCGGGCAGGGAGTACTTGTCGGAGATGACCTCGCCCTGCTCGGTGAACTTGATCTCTCCCTCGAGCACGCCGTTGGGCTGGGCCAGGATCGCGTCGTAGGTCGGCCCGCCGCCGCGGCCGACCGACCCGCCGCGGCCGTGGAAGAGCCGCAGCCGCACCCCGTGCTTGGCGGCCACGTCGCGCAGCGCCCGCTGCGCCTGGTGGATGCCCCACTGGCTGGTGAGCACCCCGGCCTGCTTGTTGGAGTCGGAGTAGCCGAGCATGACCTCCTGCACGTCCCCGCGCAGGCGCACCAGCTCGCGGTATGCCGGGGTGGACAGCATCGAGTCGACCAGCGCGGCGGCACCACGCAGCTCGTCGATGGTCTCGAGCAGGGGGGCGAACCCGACGAGCGCGAAGGCCCCCTCGCCACCGGAGTCCCCGTGCAGGTCGACCAGCCCGGCCTCGCGCGCCAGCACGGCGGCGGCGAGCACGTCGTCCGGTCCCTGGGTCATGGAGATGATGTAGGTCTCGACGACGTCCTCGCCGTAGGTCGCCACGGCCTCCCGGAGCTCGTCGAAGACCGCCAGCGTCTGCTCCCGGGGGGCGGCGCGGGTGAGCAGCGGGCGGCGCGAGCCGAGCTCGTCGCCCAGCAGCTCCAGCCGGGCCTCCCGGTCCAGCGCGTCGTAGCCCGCCTCGCCCGCGGCACCGGCCGCGTCGAGCATGGGCGCGAGCGCCTCGTGGTGCTTCTCGGAGTGCTCGCGCACGTCGAGCGTCGCGAGGTGCAGCCCGGTCGCGGCGATGGTCTGGGTCGCGTGCGCCAGGCGCCCGTCCGCGACGAGCTCCCCGCCGTGCCGGCGCAGCGAGTCGGCGACCACCTGCAGGTCGGCGACGATCTCGTCCGTCGAGGCGTAGTCGCGACCCTCCTCGTGCGGGGTGCCGCCCTCGAGGCGACGGCGGGTGTTGAGCAGCTTGGCCCGCACGCAGGTGAGCTTGAGCCGGTAGGGCTCCTGGGCGTTGAGCTCCAGCACCCGCTTGTCCAGCCCGGGCAGGTGCGCGAGGTCCTCCTGCACCGAGTCCAGCAGCTCCTGCTCGACGTCGACGACGAGGGTGGAGGAGGAGACCTGGGAGATGAGCACGTCGACGAGGGCCAGCGCCACCTTGATGGCGTGCGACCCCTGCAGCCTGAGCACCTCGCGGGTCACCGCTGGCGTGACGAACGGGTTGCCGTCCCGGTCCCCGCCGATCCAGCTGCCGAAGCGCAGCGGCGGTCGGGAGGCGTCCATGCGCACGTCCTGCTCGGCGAGCAGGTCGGACAGGTGGCCCAGCAGCGCGGGCATGGTGGTGGTGAGCACCTCGTCCAGGTAGTACATCGCGTTGCGCGCCTCGTCGAGCGGGGTCGGGCGGTTCTGCCGCAGCTCGTCGGTCTGCCAGATGAGGTCGACCAGCTCGCCGAGCTCCCGGTCCTGGCGGCGCCGGGCCTGCGTGTCGGGCTCGGTGGTCGTGGCGAGCAGGTCGGACAGGTGCCGGATCTTGGTCAGCACGCTGCGCCGTGACGCCTCGGTCGGGTGCGCGGTGAAGACCGGGCGCATGTCCAGCTCGGCGACGCTGCTCGCGAGCAGCTCGGGGCCGCCGTGCTCGACGACGTCACGCACCGCGGAGGTCAGCCAGCCCTCCTCCTCGGGGCGGGCGGCGTGGGTGCGCACGCGGTGGACCTGCTCGGCGGCGTTCGCGAGGTGGAAGTATGCCGAGAACGCCCGGACCAGGTCGGTCGCCTGGTCCAGGGGGAGCCCGGAGAGCACCCGGCGGACGTCGGCGGCGGCCTGCTCGTCCCCCTCCTTGCTGGCCTTGGCGGTGAGCCGCACCTCCTCGACGGTGTCCAGGAGGTCCTGGCCGTGGTGCCGGACGAGGGCCTGGCCGAGGAGGGTGGAGACCCGCCGGACGTCGGCGCGGAGCTCGGGGCTGATGGGGTCGGTGGACGTCGCATCGCTCACGTCCCGACCCTACGGCAACCTGGACCCCGCCCCGAACCCGATCAGGGCTCCGCGACCTCCTCGGCCAGCGCCAGCTCCCACCAGTCGCACCCGTGCCACCGGCCGAACTTGCGGCCCACCCGGGTGAAGGAGCCCACCTGCGCGAAGCCGAGGGAGCGGTGCAGGGCGGCGCTGCCGGGGTTGGGCGGCGTCAACCCGGCCACCGCCGTGCCGTAGCCGAGCTCGCGCAGCCGGTCCAGCAGCGCGCGGTAGAGGTGGGCGCCGATCCCCTGGCCGCCCAGCCCGTGCGCGAGGTAGACGCTGGTCTCGGCGGTCCGTGCGTAGGCGCGGCGCGGCCGGTAGGAGCCGGCGTAGGCATACCCCAGCAGCGACCCGTCCCGCTCGGCGACCAGCCACGCGTGCCGCTGCTGGGCGGCGGCGATGCGGCGGGCGAGCTCGGCGCCGTCCGGCGGGTCGGTCTCGAAGGTGAGCGCGGTCTCGCGGACGTAGGGGGCGTAGATCGCCGCGCACCCCGCCGCGTCGCGGGCCTCGGCGTCGCGGACCGTGACCCGCTCCGGTGCTGACCAGCTCATCGTTCCTCCTGCGCACGCAGCGTCTCCCAGATGGCGCGGGCCGCGGGCGCCGCGACGTCGGAGCCGATGCCGCCCTGCTCGACGACGACGAGCACGACGTACTCCGGGTCCTCCACCGGCCCGTAGGAGGCGAACCACGACGTCGGATCCTGGCCGAAGGACTCGGCCGAACCGGTCTTGCCGGCGACCGGGTAGGCCTCCATCGGCCAGCCCGCGAAGGCACCGGCGGCGGTGCCGCCCGTCGTGACGGCCTCCAGCCCGGAGTGCAGGATCTGCCAGGTCTCGTCGTCGAGGGACACGCTGCCCTGGTCGGGCAGCTCCAGGTCCTCCACGACGGTGCCGTCGGCCCGCACCAGCGCGTCGGCCAGCTGCGGGGTGACCAGGCGGCCGCCGTTGGCGACCGCGGCGTAGACGACGGCCATCTGCAGCGGGGTGGTCGCCACGTCGCCCTGCCCGATGGAGAAGTTGGCGGCGTCCCCCGGGCGCCACTGGCCACCGTCCACGCAGTTCTCCCGGGCGAGCTGCTCGAGGAACTCGCGGCGCTCCTCGTCCTCCACCCCCGGGTAGCCCTCGTCCGCGCGGCGGCAGGTCTCCTCGCGGGTGGACTCCCAGTACTCCTGCTTCCAGGCCCGCGAGGGCAGCGTGCCTGCCTCCTCCCCGGGTAGGTCCACCCCGGTGCGCTGCCCCAGCCCGAAGCCGCGGGCCACCGCGAGGAAACGGTCCCGGGAGTCGGCCTCCACGCCGCCGTCCAGCCCGCCTAAAGAGCGCCACTGGTCGTAGGCCCACCGGTAGAACGTCGTGTCGCAGGAGACCTCGAGGATGCGCGGCAGGTCGATCTCGCCGTAGGCCTCGGACTCGTAGTTGGTGAAGCGCTGGCCGGCGATGGAGACCGCGCCGGGGCAGGCATACTCGCCCTCGGGGTCGATGCCGGTCTGCAGCGCCGCCGGGAGGCTGACCACCTTGAAGGTCGAGGCGGGCGGGAAGGTCTCGCCGATGACCCGGTCGACCAGCGGCGCCCCGCGGTCGGGGTCGAGCAGCCGCTCGTACTCCCCGGCGCTGACCCCGCGCGTCCAGATCCCCGGGTCGTAGGTGGGGAAGCTGGCCGCGGCGACGACGGCGCCGGTGTCCGGGCGGAGCACGACCGCGGCCCCGCTCGTGGCGGGCGCGCCGGCCCGGCGCGCCGCCCGCACCGCCTCGACGAGGGCGGTCTCGCTCGCGGCCTGGACCTCGACGTCGAGGTGGGTCCGCAGGTCGGCCCCCTGCACCGGGTCGGTGCGGTCGAGGGTGCCGGTGACCACCCCGCGGGGGTCGACGGTCACTGTGGTCCGTCCCGGCGTGCCCCGCAGGCCCTCGTCGTAGACCGCCTCCAGGCCCGCGCGGCCCAGCCACGCCTCGGCGTCCAGGTCGCCGTCCGCCTGCTCGAGCTCCTCCGCGGTGACCCGTCCCAGGTAGCCGACGAGGTGCGCGGCGTTGATGCCCTCGGGGCCGGGGTAGGCGCGCACCGGGACGCTGTCCACCTGCACGCCGGGGTAGCGCTCGGGCCGCTCCAGCAGGGCGAGCGCGTCGACCGGGTCGACGTCATAGACCAGGGGGACCGGCAGGTAGGGCGACCCGCTGAAGCAGAAGGGCACCGCGGGGGCGTCCTGCGTGCCGCACAGCCGGGTGCGGCCCCACAGCTCCTCCTCCGGGAGCCGGAGCGCGGCGGCGACGGAGGCGACGAGCGCCCGCCCGCCGTCCTCGGCCTCGAGCAGCACCTGGGGGTCGACGGTCACGACCGAGCTGGCGGTGTTGCCCACGACCGGGGTGCCGTCCGCGGCCAGGACGCGGCCGCGCAGGGCGGGGGTGAGGATCTCCCGGGTGCTCACCTCCGCGGCCTGGGTCGCGAGCTGCTCGTGCCGGGCCAGCTGGACC
Organism: Serinicoccus hydrothermalis; assembly: GCF_001685415.1. NCBI lineage: Bacteria > Bacillati > Actinomycetota > Actinomycetes > Micrococcales > Ornithinimicrobiaceae > Serinicoccus > Serinicoccus hydrothermalis. Next base: position 1,194,495 of record NZ_CP014989.1, read on the forward strand.
TGCCCGAGGCGTCCGACGAGGACCCCGCCGAGCAGGAGCACGACGACGACCGCGGCCCACAGCGGCCTCGTCGAGCGGCGACGACGGACCCGGGGCGGCGTGACCGTGGGCCGGGGCACCCGCACGGTGCCGGGGCGGCCCCGGCGGGGACCGGGCGTGCTCATGCCCACCCCCGGACCGACATCCAGCGCTCCAGGGACATGAGCACCGGCAGCACGAGCACGGCGACGAGCATGGTGACCACCCACGACCAGGCCAGCTCCGCCGGCAGCGCCCGCCCGAGCCCGGCGGCCGCGCTCACCCCGCGGACCCCGAGCACGAGGGCGACGGCGACCCCGGTCGCCACCCACGGCAGGAGTGGGGAGACCACGAGGGCGCGCCGCGCCCACCCGAGGCCGAGGCCAACGGCGGCGTAGCTGAGCGCGCTGGCCCCCAGCGGCTCCCCGCCGGGCGGGACGAGGTCGACGAGCCAGCCCCCGGCCAGCCCGACGAGCAGGCCCACCTGCGGGCGGTGCAGCAGCGCGGCGGCCGCGACGACGAGCAGGACGAGGTCGGGGCGCGCCAGCCCGGCCGGCCAGGCGCTCGGCAGCAGGACGGCGACGACCAGCAGCACCGCGCGCACCGTCGGGCCCAGGAGGCGGATCACCGCCCCTCCCCCAGGACGACGGCCACGAGGTCGAGGGTGTCGGTGTCGACGTACGGCCGGACCACGGCCGTCCGCCCGAGCTGGCCCCGGTCGGGGTCGACGGCGGTCACCGTCCCGAGCGGTATGCCCGCGGCATACGGGACGTCGTCCGGGCTGCCGAGCGTGGTCACCTCGTCGCCCACCGTGATCTCGCTGTCCCCGAGCGCGGTGAGCGTCAGCTCGCCGTGACCGCGACGGGGCAGCTCCGGCGGGGTGCCGGCCTGCACGTCCCCCAGCGCCCCCTCGGCCCCGAAGCGCACACCGACGACGACCTGGGCGTCCCCGAGGAGCAGCACGTCCGCGCTGCGGGGGGCGACGCGCAGCACCCTCCCCACCAGGCCGTCGACGCTCACGACGGTCTGGTCCGGCGCCACCCCGTCCTCGCTGCCCACGTCGAGGGTGACCGTACGGCTCCCCACCGGTGAGCTGCCCGGGGCGAAGGCGACGACCCGCGCCGGGAGGAGCTGACGGTCCACCGCGGACACCGTGCTGGAGCGGGCGAGCGCCTCGAGCTCGACGACGTCGCGCTCGCGGGCCTCGAGGCGCTCCACCTCCGCGGCGAGGGCGTTGCGCTCCTCGCTCAGCCGCGCCAGCTCTCCGTCGTCCCACCCGGCGAGCGCCCGTTGCGCCGGGGCGGCGGCCACCGCCACCACCTCCCGCACCGGCTCGGCGAGGCCCGGTCGGGCGAGGTCGACGACGAGCGCCGCCGCGGTCGCCCCCGTCAGCAGGACCGAGACCAGGGTGAGGCGCTGCATCAGGCCTGCATCGCGGGGCGGCGCGTGAGGACCTGGCGCAGCGCGCCCATGTCGTCCACGCAGGCACCCGCCCCACGGATGACCGACAGCTGCGGGTCCTGCGCCAACCGCACCGGGACCCCGAGCTCGTGCCGGAGCCGCTCGGTCCAGCCCCGCAGCAGCGCGCCGCCCCCGGTGAGCGTGATCCCGGTGTCGAGCAGGTCCCCGGAGAGCTCCGGCGGGCACACGTCGAGGACCGAGCGCACCACCTCGACGACCTGCGCGGTGACGGGCTCGATCATGCGGCGCACCTCCTCGCTCCCGAGCTCGATCGTCCGCGGCAGGCCGGTGCTGAGGTCCCGGCCCCGCACCCGGGTGGTGAGCTTCTCGGCCACCGGCCACACCGAGCCCACCTGGTGCTTGATCTGCTCGGCGGACCGCTCCCCCAGCAGCAGGTCGTGCTCCCGGCGCACCCCCTCGGCCAGCGCCTCGTCGACCTCCTCTCCCCCGACGCGCAGGCTGCGCGCGTTGACGACGCCGCCGAAGCTGATCACCGCCACGTCGGTGGTCCCCCCGCCGAGGTCCACCACCATGTTGGCCGCGCCGCTCTCGACCGGGAGGCCCGCACCGACGGCGGCCGCCATCGCCTCCTCCACGGCGTAGACGCGTCGGGCGCCGCACCGCATGGCGGCGTCCTCGAGGGCCCGGCGCTCGACGGCGGTGATCCCGCTCGGCAGGCAGACGACGGTCCGGGGGCGCACCAGCCGGGTGGGGCGCACCCGCTCCAGGAAGTGGCGCAGCAGCTGCTCGGCGAGGTCACCGTCGGTGATGACGCCGTCGGAGAGGGGGCGCAGGGCGAGGACGTGCTGGGGGGTGCGCCCGAGCATCTCGTGCGCGCTCGCCCCGGCCGCGACGAGGCGGCCGGTGCCGGTGTCGACCGCGACGAGGGTCGGCTCGTCGAGCACCACCCCGCGCCCCTGCACGTGCACCTGGGTGGTGGCGGTGCCGAGGTCGACGGCGAGGTCCCGGCCGAGCAGCGAGGACCCGCGTGGTCGCCGGCCGCCCTCGTTGCTCACCCCGGCATCGTACGCAGCGTCACCGGTCGCCCGGTGCGGCGCTCCACGGCGCCCCCCAGGCGACGAACGCCCCGGCCAGCGGGTGGCCCTGCGCGGCGGCGCGGCTCAGCGCCTCGTCCGCCGGTATGCCCTCCGCGAGCAGCCGGTGGTAGCGCGGCAGGTGCTCCGCGGCGACCTCGTCCGGCACGCGGCACGGCGCGGCGACCACGCTGGAGGCGCCCAGCCAGAGCAGGCCGGCCGCGAGGCCGAGGGCGGCCGAGCCGCCCCGGTGGCGCGAGCGTCCGGAGTCGCAGGCGGAGAGCACGACGTGGCTGGCGCGCCGGCTCTCGCGCTCCAGGTCGGCGAGGAAGTAGGGACCGTCGGCGAGCCACAGGGAGGAGAAGAGCGGGCTGTCGTCCCGGTGCCGCCCGTGCGCCGCGACGTGGACGACGTCGGCCCCGCCCAGCGCGGCCGCCAGGTCCGCGGCGCCGGCCTCCCCCAGGGAGGTCGCCCGGGTGCCGCCCCAGGCGTCGGCCACGCGCGCGACCTCGTCCTGGGCCCGGGCCAGCTCCGGTCCGGCCAGGGCCACGACGCGGCGACCCTCGACGGTGGTGGCCGGTCTCGCCCAGGCCGTGAGGCTCGGCGCGACCGGGGTCGGCCGGCCGGACCGGCTCGGCAGCACGCCCCACGGCACCGCCGCCAGGCCCGGCGTCGGCACGACCAGCACCCTCCCGTCCAGCCCCAGCGGCGCGAGGGTGGCCTCGTCGAGGAGCTGGGCGGTGCGCCGCAGCGAGCGCTGGAGCAGCTCCTCCATCGGTCCGCCGTGGGACCGCGCTCCGGTCTCGAGGTCCGCCGCCAGCCGCCGGGCCAGCTCCTGGACGGGGGTCGCGGGGCCGAGCTCGACCGTGCGCATCCGCCCCTGCACGCTGACCTCGGCGAAGAGCGTGCCGGACGCCTCGACGACGTAGACGAGGGAGGTGTCCCGCTCGCGCAGGGTCCCGAGGGACCGGCCCAGCTGCTCCCGGGTGACGACCTCGCGCCCGGCCTCGCCGCCGGGCGCAGACCACGACAGCGCCGCCACCGACCGCTCGAGCTCGCGCAGCCGTGGACGCAGCCGGTCGGCGCGGTCGGGGTCGTCCCGGACCTGCTGGCGCAGGTGCCGCAGCACCGTGGTCCGGCGGGCGAGCTCCGGGTCGGCGGGCGGCCGGAGCGCCGGTGACCGGCTCGCCGCCTCGCGCCAGCGCTCGACCGCCAGCAGGCGGTCCCGGGAGCGGTCCGGTGCGACCGCCAGGTCCAGCGACGCCAGGCCCTGGGCGTAGTGGTGGGTGGCGGCCCGCAGCTCCAGGCTGGAGCTGCCGGCCACGGTCCGGGTCAGGTCGGCGAGCGCCGCGCGCAGGTGCCGTCGTGCCGTCGGGTGGTCCTGCTCCGCCCGGGCCGCGGCGGCGAGGACCCCGCGGGCGCGCAGCCGGGTGCTCAGCGAGCCCACGTGGGTGAGGTCGGCGGTCGCCCGCAGGAGCCGCACGGCCTCTCCCGCCCGCTGCCGGTCCACCTCCGTCTCGGCCACCACCAGCCGGGCGAGGTCGGCCGCCACGTGGTCGCCGTCGCGGTCGAAGGCGGCGACCAGGCCCTGGCCGCGGCGGACCACCTCCGCGAGCCGCCGGCCGCGTCGCCGGTGGGCGTCCAGGAGCACCAGCTCCGCGCGCCGGCGGACGCCTGGTGCGCGGCCCGCGAGCGACCGGCGCGCCCCCACCGCGGTGCGCGCCGCCGCCACGTCGTCCCCGTCGACGAGCTCCGCGAGGGCGAGGTCGGCCCGGATCTCGCCCTCGACCAGCCGCTCGCCCGTCCGCCCCGCCTCGGTCGCCGCTCGCTGCAGCATCTCCCGTGCCTCGGCGACGAGCCCGGCGTCCAGGAGGGTCAGGGCGCGGCCGTGCAGGGCGACCGCCGCGGAGGCGGACATCCCGCCACCCAGCCGCTCGATGTCGCGGAAGAGACGCAGCGCCCGCGGCAGGTCCCCCTGCAGGGCGACGGCCTGGGCGAGGTTGTGCCGCGCCATGAACTCCTCGGTCGCCAGACCCTGCTCGTGGGCGAGGTCGGCGGCGCGGGTGAAGTCCGCCTCGGCCCGGCGGGGGTCGTGGCTGTCGGTGCGCGCCGCGCCGCGGGACAGGAGCAGCGCGAAGCGGTCCCGGGGCTCCAGCCGGTCGAAGGAGGACATCGCCCGGTCCAGGTGGGCCAGCGCCGCGTCGGTCTGGCCGGTCCGACCGTGGATCATCGCCAGCTGGAGCCGGCACTTCGTCACGAGCAGCGCCTGCTCCTCCCGTCCGAGCAGCGGCCCCTCGGCCAGGTGCAGCGCGCTCGTCGCGACCTCGAGCGCGGGCCCGGCACCGTGCCGCTGCACCAGGGAGGTGCTCAGCGACAGCAGGACCCGGACCCGCGCCTCGGGCGCCCCGGCCACGCCCCCGCGCACCGACTCCAGCCCCGGCACCGGTCCCTCGTGGTGGTCCAGCGAGCGCAGGGCGCTGCGCAGCAGCCGCTCCCCCTCCGCGGGCCGCCCGGCGAGGTTGGCCTGTCGGCCCGCGTCGTAGCGCGCCGCCGCCGACGGCGACGCCCGTGCCGGGGCCTGGCGATCCACGTCAGATGGTGAACGTGGGGGTCAGGACGGTGCGGTGACCCACCGGGTGCACCACGAGGTAGGCCGGGCCCGTGCTCACCGCGGCGAAGACGAAGCGCCCCTCCTGGACCTCGGCGCGCTCGCCGCGCCCGTCCGGGCGGGCCAGCTCGACCTCGGGCACCTCGCAGGTGAGCCAGCCGTCGACCCGCGCCGTACCGTCGCCCAGCGGGCTCACCGTGACCATGATGCTCACGCTCTCGGTGCTGAAGGTCACGGTCATCGCCTGGTCCGGCTCGTCGTGGGCCTCCTCGCCCCGGGTGAGCGCCATCGGTCGCCGGGTGAGCTCGGCGACCTCGGCCTGCAGCGCGTGCACGGTCAGGGCGAAGGCGATCCGGTCGGTGAGCCCCGCCGGGGCGGGGTCGAG